>CAWEJR010000027.1:0-70459 GCA_963809365.1 uncultured delta proteobacterium
CATTTTCGGAGGGAAAGCTGCCCCCGGGTACTTTATGGCAAAGTTGATCATTAGGTTGATCAATTCAGTGGCGGAGGTCGTGAATGACGATCCGGATGTACGAGATCGGATTAAGGTTGTGTTTTGGCCGAACTTCAACGTAAAAAATTCCCGGTCGATTTACCCTGCGGCGGATCTCTCCGAACAGATTTCCACAGCGGGCAAAGAGGCTTCAGGAACTGGGAACATGAAGTTCTCGATGAACGGAGCACTCACGATTGGCACTTTGGACGGCGCCAATGTGGAGATCAGGGAAGAAGTTGGTCCTGAGAATTTCTTTCTCTTCGGGCTCACGGCCGAGGAGGTATACGATCTTAAATCTAGAGGTTACCAAGCACGTGCTTTCTACGAAGGGAATGATGAATTGAAAGGCGTCATTGACCTCATCGCATCAGGATATTTTTCTGCAGGGGATTCCGAACTATTCAAACCTCTTGTTGATTCGCTGATCTATTATGACGATTACCTGCTGTTCGCCGATTATCAATCGTACGTGGATTGCCAGGACCGTGTCAGCCGGACATACGGAGATCAAGATGTCTGGACACGGATGTCGATCCTCAATGCGGCTCGAATGGGCAAATTTTCATCCGATCGCACGATTCGACAATATTGCGAAGAAATCTGGAAAATAAGACCGGTGCCAGTCAGTCTGGAAGAACCTGACGGAGAGGAAACATAAAGGACCACCTCTCTACCATTGCAAAGCGTTATTTCAGGCGCGACATCGCGCAGTTACTTGCCGTCCGAGGTTTTGCAAACCATCTCTGAGGTTCTTTCCGCGAGGCCAAACCCAATTAAGGGTCTATTCCTGTCGAGAAGAAAAGATGCCATCTTTGGGCGCAGTTGATGAATACGGACGAGTCGAGGGAGACCCGTGGCCCCTCGGCGCAACCTGGGTGGAATCCCAACGAGCGTTCAACTTTGCCCTGTATTCGCGCCACGCCGGGAGTGTCACTCTGCTCCTTTACACCGAGCACGATCCTGCCAATCCGGTCCATCTCTATGTTTTTGACCCCATCCTCAACAAGACCGGCCTGATCTGGCATTGTCGAGTACCAGAGGAAGAACTCCGCGGCGCTACTCTCTATGCCTACCGGATCGATGGGCCCCAAGACCCGTCAAGCGGCCACCGCTTTGATGCTCAGAAAGTGCTCCTGGATCCATTCGCTTTTTCCGTCTATTTCCCGCCGGAATACAGTCGTTCCTCGGCCTCAGGGCCAGGTCCCACAGATGGGATGGCGCCTCTTGGGAGGCTTCTTAAGGATCCAACATCGTTCGACTGGAGTGCGGACCCTCGTCCTCGCCACTCCCACGATCTCATCGTCTACGAGCTCCACGTCAAAGGGTTCACCGCACGGTCCAACTCGGGCGTGAGCCCGGAAAAACGAGGGACCTTTGCCGGGCTCATGGAGATGATTCCTTATCTCAAGGATCTCGGAATTACCGTGGTGGAACTCCTTCCCGTCCATCAGTTCGATCCTCAAGAGGGCAACTACTGGGGTTACATGACCCTCAATTTCTTTTCACCCCACCACGAATACGCCTCAGGCGAGCCCGACCCGGGAATTTCGCGAGATGGTGAAGGCTTTTCACGCAGCCGGAATCGAAGTGTGGCTCGACGTGGTCTACAACCATACCAGCGAGGCCGGCGCGGATGGTCCTACTTACAGCTACCGGGGCATCGACAACAAGAGCTACTACCTCGTCAGGCAGGGAACCGGTGAATACATCAACGATACCGGCTGCGGGCACACGATGAACTGTGCTCATCCCGTCGTTCGGGCACTCATCCTGTCCAGCCTGAACCATTGGGCGGAAAACATGCACATAGACGGGTTCCGGTTTGATCTGGCCTCGATATTTACCCGCACACTCGATGGCTCCGTCAACACCCTGGATCCGGCGCTGATCGGTGAAATTGGTCTGCTCGGATACATGCGTGACGTGAGACTTGTTGCAGAGGCCTGGGATATCGGCAGTTACCTGCTCGGTCGAAGCTTCCCGGGTCTGATGTGGCGGCAGTGGAACGGGAAATTCCGCGACGACATCCGCGCCTTCGTCAAAGGAGACGCGGGAATGGTCGGTGCTTTGATGCGGCGTCTGTACGGCAGTGATGACCTTTTTCCGGATGGTCCAGTGGAAGTGTACCGTCCATACCAGAGCGTTAATTTCATCACTGCCCACGACGGTTTCTGCCTCTATGACCTGGTGGCGTACAATGAAAAACATAACGAAGCAAACGGCCACAACAACACGGACGGAACCAACGACAACTTGAGCTGGAATTGCGGCTGGGAAGGCGATTCGGGGGTTTCTCGGGAAGTTATGGCGCTGCGGAGACAACAGATCAAGAACTTCTTCTGCCTGCTCATGCTCGCCAACGGCACCCCCATGTTCTGCGCCGGCGACGAATTCATGAACACCCAGAAAGGGAACAACAACCCCTACAACCAGGACAATGAAATCACCTGGCTGGATTGGGATCTTCTCGAGCACAATCGGGACATGTTTCGCTTTTTCAAATGCATGATCGCGTTCCGAAAAGCCCATCCATCCATCGGGCGGGGCCGCTACTGGCGTGAAGATGTCCAATGGTATGGAACAACTGCGGGGGTGGACCTTTCCCGGGACTCGCGGGCTCTCGCCTACTTTCTGCGTGGGTCGAGACTCAGAGACAACGACCTTTACGTGTTGATCAATGCCTACTGGGAGGACCTGATTTTCACCATACAGGAAGGTCGGGCGGAGGAGTGGCGCCGCGTTGTGGATACCAGCCTTGCAAGCCCTGAGGACATTGCGGAGACAGGAAAAGGACATCCCATTTCCAGTCTCCAGCATGTGGTGAAAGCCAGGTCGATCGTGGTGCTGCTGCGGTGAATAATGCAATTACTTCAGACGATCAAATAAAAATCGGGAAGGATGATCCATGAAAGCCGGAATTGTGGGATGCGGATTTGTCGGCAGCACGGCAGCGTATACACTCGTGCTGAAGGGACTGGTGAGCGAGCTGGTGCTGATCGACGTCAACGCCAAAGCGGCTCTGGCTCACGCTGAAGATATCCTCCACGCAACCCCTTTTGCGCGAGCGGTACGTGTTGTCGCTGGAGACTACTCCCTCCTGGAGCAGGCTGATGTGGTCGTCCTTTGTTGCGGGGTTGGTCAGCGTCCGGGAGAAACCCGATTGCAGCTTCTCGAGCGCAATGCCGCCGTTTTCTCCGGGGTAGTGCGGGCAGGTGCTTCGGTATGCCAAGGATCCGATCTTGCTGGTGGCATCCAACCCCGTGGACATAATGACTCACGTGACCTTGAAACTCTCCGGGCTGCCACCGGAAAAGGTCATCGGGAGCGGCACCATACTCGACACAGCCCGCTTCCGAGCCCTCCTGGGAGAACATCTCGGCGTTTCCCCGAGCTTCGATTCACGCTTATGTCCTTGGAGAGCACGGGGATTCTGAAGTCCTGGCCTGGTCGAGTGTCAAGGTTGGCGGTGTTCCCCTTCTGGATTTGGCCCAGCAGATGGGGCAAGATCTCACCGAGGAACTCATAGCCCGGATCAGTGATGGGGTGCGCACTGCCGCTTACCGCATTATTGAAGGCAAAGGTGCTACGTATTTCGGGATTGGCGCCGGCCTCGCCCATATCATTCAGGCCATTCGCGACGACGAGCGACGCATTCTCACCGTTTCCAGTCTGACCAGCGCTGTGGCCGAGTTCGAAGGGACCTGCCTTTCTCTTCCCCGCTTGGTTGGGGCAGGCGGCATCATGGCAGAGTTCCGACCTGATCTCTCCGATGCGGAACGTGAAGGCTTGACGAGCAGTACGCAAATCCTCCGGGAGGCAGTCAACGAACTGTTACTTGACGGCCTGGTCTAGTGTTCAGCCGGCGAGTTGTCTGCAATGCAAAGCACGTGGGCGGCCTTTTCTTCACCTTCGGAATCCGGAAGTGCCCCAGGTGGTGGTGAACTGGTCCTGGCCGTGACGCCATCATTGGCACCCTTGCACGTACGGTAGGACGCAATCCGTGGAGGAGAAAGAGTCCACCGTAGGAGGCGAGACATGTCAAAGGGCATTTACATCGCAGGGACAGGTCCACAGAGCGGGAAATCAGTGGTCGTACTCGGGGTGATGGAGTTGCTGGCGCGGCATGGTCGGAAGATCGGCTTCTTCCGTCCGGTTGTCGAGAAAGACGCTATTTCCGATCACCTGATAGCTCTCGTCATGAGCCGGTACGACATCACGGCCCCCCAAGAGAGCATGTTTGGCGCCACCCATGCCTCCGCGCGGGACTTGATCTCCAGGGACAAGGAAGACGAACTGCACAGCCGGATCCTCGAAAAGTACCGGGCCCTGGAGCAGGAATGCGATTTCGTCGTGTGCGCGGGCACCGATTACAAAGCCATGCACACCGCGCTGGAGTTTGAGTTCAATGTTGAAGTTGCACGGAACCTTGGTACGCCGCTCATGCCCGTTGTCGCAGGACAGGGAAGGGAAGTCGGCGAGATCGTGGATGCCGTGCGGGTGCTGGCGGAATCATTAGAAGCAAAAAAGTGTGACGTGCTTTCGGTGATCGTCAACAGAGTCGCTCCGGATGATGTGACGGAGGCGGTGGCTCGAGTTCAGGTAGGCGCACCCGCCGGGGTTCCCGTGTTCGTCCTGCCGGTGCACCCTCTCCTCGACAAGCCCACGGTTGCCGAAATAAAGAGGGCTCTCGGGGCCGAGATGCTGCACGGAGACGCCCAGTGGCTTGACCGAGAGGTGGCTCATTACAAGGTGGCAGCCATGGAAGTGGCCCACTTTCTGGACCATTTGGAAGAAGGTAGCCTGGTCATCACCCCCGGTGACCGCTCCGATATCATAATCGGGATTCTCATTGCTGATGCGGCCACCTCCTATCCAGGGGTTGCAGGCGTCATCCTCACCGGTGGCTTCAAGCCGGTGCCTCAGGTACTGCGTCTCTTCGAAGGCCTGAAACGTTCCCCTGTGCCCATCCTCTGTGTGAGGGCCGACACCTTTGCAACAGCGACAATGGTGACCTCCCTGCATGCAGTTATCGCCCCGGAGAACCAGAGAAAGATCGCCGGAGCCCTTGGAGTTTTCGAGTCCAATATTGACCTGAACCGGCTGGAGCGTCGTATCGCCATCATGCGCTCCTCCCGCGTGACACCGCTCATGTTCCAACACGATCTCCTGAGCAGAGCCCGGTCGAAGCGTCAGCACATCGTTCTACCGGAAGGCACTGAGGAAAGGATCCTCAGGGCGGCAGAAATCATGCGCCTGCGGGATGTTGTGGACATCACGCTGCTCGGAAACCTCGGTGAGGTCAAGGAGAAGATCACTGCCCTCGGGTTGTCCCTTGGTGACGTGAAAATCATCGACCCCGCCACATCGGAACTCCGGGAGGATTTCGGGCAGACCTATTTCGAGCTCCGCAAACATAAGGGAATTTCTCGACAGATGGCCCTCGATGCCATGGCTGATGTGAGCTACTTCGGGACCATGATGGTCCACCGCGGGATTGCCGATGGCATGGTCTCCGGGGCGGTCCACACGACACAGCACACGATCCGTCCTGCCCTGGAGTTCATTAGGACAAGACCGGGTTGCTCGATTGTCTCCAGCGTGTTCTTCATGTGCCTCCCGGACCGTGTTCTGGTTTATGGGGACTGTGCCATTAACCCGGATCCGAATGCTGAGCAGCTTGCACACATCGCCATTAGTTCCGCTGAGACCGCCCAAAGCTTCGGGATTGAGCCTCGCGTTGCCATGCTGTCGTATTCGACTGGAGAATCCGGCAAGGGAGCTGATGTTGATAAAGTGAAAGAAGCGACTCAGATCGCGAAGCAACTCTGTCCCGATCTCAAGCTGGAAGGACCTATCCAGTACGATGCCGCCGTCGATCCTGAGGTTGCCAAAGTGAAACTGCCCGGGAGTGAAGTTGCAGGCCATGCAACCGTCTTCATCTTCCCTGACCTTAATGCCGGCAACAACGCCTACAAAGCGGTGCAGCGGGCCGCCAATGCGGTCGCCATCGGCCCCGTGCTCCAGGGACTCAACAAGCCTGTAAACGATCTAAGTCGCGGGGCTCTGGTAACGGACATCGTCAACACCATAGCGATTACGGCAATTCAGGCTCAAACAGAGGGAGTGACACCATGAAGGTGGCCGTCATCAACTGTGGGAGCTCGTCCATCAAATATGAAGTCTTCGGACTGCCTGACTTCGTCATGCTTGCAACGGGGCTCATCGAGAAGATCGGGGGCAGTGAGAGTCGTCTGCGTCAACGCAGGCGCAACGCCGACGGGACTTTCGACGAGCAGGTCTATTCGAAGCGGCTGGCAGATCACAGGGACGGGTTCGACTTCATGGCACACGTGAACCGTGAAGACCGGATCATTCAGGACGAGTCCGAGCTCTTCGGGATTGGCCATCGCGTGGTCCACGGAGGGGAAGTCTTCCGCGAGCCGACCTTGATCAACGATGAGGTGGTGTCTGCGATCCGGAGGCTCATTCCTTTGGCCCCGCTTCACAACCCTTCCAATCTCCTGGGCATAGAAATCACCCGAGCGAGGTTCCCAGGGATCCCGCAGGTGGCGGTCTTCGACACGGCGTTTCACCAGACCCTGCCTCCCCATGCCTTTCATTACGCAACGCCCTACGATTGGTATGCTGAACATCACGTTCGCCGATACGGGTTTCACGGCACCTCCCACCACTACGTCGCGAAAGAGGCGGCCAGGTATCTTGGCAAAGCGCCCGAGGGCGTGAATCTCATCACGCTCCATCTGGGCAATGGGGCGAGTGCCACAGCCGTCCGGAGGGGACTGAGCGTCGACACTTCCATGGGCCTGACCCCACTTGAAGGCTTGGTTATGGGCACGAGGTCCGGAGACATCGATCCGGCCCTCCACTTTTTCATGATGAGGGAGACGGGCATGTCCGCAGACGAACTGGAAAAAGCGCTCAATTCGCAAGGCGGCCTCAAGGGGATTTGCGGGCTGAACGACATGAGGGAAATCATCGATCAGGCAGGGACGGGAAATGATCGTGCAAAGCTGGCGATCGAGATGTTCTGCTACCGCATCAAAAAATACATCGGCGCGTATGTCGCGGTGCTCGGCAGCGTAGACGCCATTGTGTTCACTGGCGGTATAGGTGAGAACGCATCCGTGATCAGGGAGCGTGCGTGCGAGGGTTTGGAACACCTGGGAATCGCCATCGATGGAGCGAAGAACAAGGCAGCCTTGGGGAGTATCGCCGAAATACAGAAAGACGGGGCTCCGGTGAGGGTTCTCGTGGTCCGGACGGACGAAGAGCGGGAAATTGCCCAGCAGACCGTTCTCGCCATCGAAAAGGCAAAATGAGTGTCGAGTCGCTCTGCCACAGGCTTTTTGCTATGAATTAGATGAAATCTATACTCGTTAAGGTTAACAACTTCCGTTCCTGAAGGTGCGAACGCGCGTCACGGCCAGAAGGAAATGAAAGGAGCATGAGCATGGCAGCAAGCATCGAACCGCTCAGCAAACGCCGTGCCTGGAAAGCCCTTGCAGCCCACTACAAGAAAGCCAGGGAGCTGCATCTGCGAGAACTTTTCGCGGATGACCCCAGGCGCGGCGAGCGCATGTCGGTGGAGGCCGTGGGCCTCTTTCTCGATTACTCGAAGAACAGGGTGACCGACGAAACTCTCAAGCTTCTCCTGCAATTGGCGGAGGAATCGGGTCTGAGGGAACGGATCGACGCCATGTTCCGGGGGGAGAGAATCAACATCACTGAAAACCGCGCCGTTCTGCACGTGGCCCTCCGAGCGCCCAGAGGAGCCTCCATCATCGTGGACGGAGAGAATGTGGTGGATCAGGTCCACGCCGTGCTCGACAAGATGGCGGATTTCTCCAACCGCGTCCGCAGAGGCGCGTGGAAAGGCCATACCGGCAGGCCCATTCGCAACATTGTCAACATCGGCATCGGCGGCTCCGATCTGGGGCCGGTGATGGCCTACGAGGCGTTGAAGCACTACAGCAAGCGCTCCATGGTCTTCCGCTTCGTTTCCAACGTCGACGGCACTGACTTTGTGGAGGCGGTCCACGACCTCGATCCGGCGGAAACGCTTTTCATCATCTCTTCGAAAACCTTCACGACCCTGGAAACCATGACCAACGCCCAGAGCGCCCGCGACTGGTCTCTCAAGGGCCTCAATGGAGATGTAAAGGCCGTGGCGAAGCACTTTGTGGCAGTCTCGACCAATACCGAAGCGGTAGCGAAGTTCGGGATCGACACGGCCAACATGTTCGGCTTCTGGGACTGGGTCGGCGGACGCTACTCCATGGATTCGGCGATCGGCCTCTCAACGATGCTTGCCGTCGGCCCGGACCACTTCCGCGCCCTGCTGGACGGTTTTCACCAGATGGACGAGCACTTCCGCACAGCGCCCTTCGATCGTAATTTGCCAGTGATCATGGGGCTTCTCGCCGTCTGGTACAACAACTTCTTCGGGGCCGAAACAGCGGCGGTCCTCCCCTATGACCAGTATCTCAAACGCTTCCCGGCCTATCTGCAACAGTTGACCATGGAGAGCAACGGCAAACGCATCACCATCGATGGCGTCAACGTGGACTATCAGACCGGACCCATCACCTGGGGCGAACCCGGCACCAACGGCCAGCACTCCTTCTACCAGTTGATCCATCAGGGGACCAAGCTCATTCCCTGCGACTTCATCGCCTTTGGGCAATCGCTCAACCCCGTCGGCAGGCACCACGACATGCTGTTGGCAAACGTCTTCGCACAGAGCGAGGCATTGGCCTTTGGAAAGACACGGGAAGAGGTCGAGGCCGAGGGGACGCCGGATTGGCTAGTGCCCCACCGGGTCTTTGAGGGGAACCGCCCGTCCAACACGATCCTCGCCGAGCGGCTGACGCCGGAGACGCTCGGGAAACTGGTTGCGCTTTACGAGCACAGCGTCTTTACCCAGGGAACGCTCTGGAACATCGACTCCTTCGACCAGTGGGGGGTTGAGTTGGGTAAGGCTCTTGCGCAGCGCATCATTGGCGAACTGGAAAGCGTGGCCGAGCCTGATCTCAAACATGACAGTTCCACCAATGCGCTCATCCGCCGTTGCCGCAAGCTGAAGGGTGGGACAGTGGGAGGCAGATAATTCAAAGCTGTCATCAAGCGACATATTTTACTGCCACCCTGGCGATTTGCGACTACCGATACAGTATGCGGATCGGCCTTCACGGTGGAATCC
Source organism: uncultured delta proteobacterium (assembly GCA_963809365.1). GTDB lineage: Bacteria > Desulfobacterota > Desulfomonilia > Desulfomonilales > Desulfomonilaceae > CAWBBA01. The sequence goes on from CAWEJR010000027.1 coordinate 9,284, forward strand.
CTGGGGCCCGAAATGGCGGTGATGGCCGATCTCTCGGCGCAGAATATGCGAACAGGAAGGAATACTTGCCATGATAGACGTATACAATTACAGCGTGGATCACAAGCTCAAAGACGGCACCGGGGTGACCATCAGGGCCATCCGCCCCGACGACAAAAAACGAATGGTGGAGGCCTTCAAGAATCTCGAGCCTGAATCCATCTACACCCGGTTTTTCGGCTTCAAGAGCGAGCTGTCCGACGAAGAGCTCAAGACTGCCACCGAAGTTGATTTCGAAAAGACGGTCGCACTGGTGGTTACGATTCCGGCTGGTGGAGCGGAAGAAACCATCATCGGAGCGGGGCGCTACATCATGTACGATCCTGCAAACGATTTGCGCAGCGCGGAAATTGCCTTCACTGTGGAGGAAGACTACCAGGGGCAGGGGGTCGCAAGCAGCATACTGAGACACCTTATTCATATCGCTCGAGAAAAGGGTGTGTCCCGGTTCGAGGCGGATGTGCTTGTCGAAAACATGGCAATGCTAGCCGTATTTGCCCGCAGCGGACTCCCCATGAAGAAATCGCTTGAGGAGGGTGCCGTACATGTGACGCTTTCCCTGACGGTCGATACACCATCGAAGATGAGCCAGGCAACTCCGCGGTGAGACCCACCGCGCTGATCCCCCGCCACACCAATGGAGGACATCGATGACCCTGCCACTCAATAAGACCAAGATCGTATGCACCATAGGACCCGCATCACGTTCCCGCGATGTGATGGAGAAGCTGTTGCTGGCCGGCATGAACGTAGCCCGGCTCAATTTCTCCCACGGGGATTTCTCGGGCCACAAAGAGGTGATCGAGGATCTCCGCGCTGCGGCCAGGGCCACTGGACGCCGTCTTGCCATCATGGCGGACCTGCCCGGTCCGAAGATGCGCATCGGGAAGTTTGCCTCTGAACCGATAGATCTGAAACCTGGCGATCTTTTCACCCTTACGGCTGACGACGTGGTCGGCGATGAGCACAGGGTCTCGGTCACCTTTACCCGCCTTCCCCAAGTGGTGGCACCCGGCGACACACTCTACTTGAACGACGGTTTGATTCAGGTCGATGTTGAGCAGGTTCAAGGCAGTGATGTCCGCTGCCGTGTCATCGTGGGCGGTGAACTGCGCTCGCGCAAGGGGCTCAACCTTCCGGGCATCGACCTCGGCATCGGCGCCTTCACCGAACACGACCACAACTGCATGAAGTTCGCTCTCGAAAACGGTGTGGACGCCGTGAGCCAGTCGTTCGTCGAAAATGCGGCGGATATTCAGGCCGTGCGCGATGCGGCGGCGGCCCTCGGGTACCATCCCTTCGTCATCGCCAAAATCGAACGCTCGAGGGCGCTCAATTACCTGGACGACATCATCACCGCAGCGGACGCCGTCATGATCGCCCGGGGCGACCTCGGTGTGGAGCTGCCCATCGAGCAGATTCCCGTAGTGCAGAAACAGATCATGCGCAAGGCGAACATGCGCGCCAAGCCGGTAATCACGGCAACGCAGATGCTGGAATCCATGACCAGCAACCGGCGTCCCACCCGCGCCGAGGCAACCGATGTGGCCAATGCGATCCTCGATGGGACAGACTGCGTCATGCTCTCCGGTGAGTCGGCCATGGGCGAGCTACCCTGTCGATTCGGCCGCGATGCTTGCCAAGATCGCCGCTGCCATCGAGCCATATCGCACCATGGTCAGCGCCAGGGACTTGTTCAAGGGCATCGATCTCAAGGGCAAGGTGCCCCCTGCAAGGCTGATCGATCTGAGTGTGGAGACGGTCCTCGAGTACGCAGACCCTGCAGCCGTATTCGTTCCCACGCACGGCGGCAACACAGCGAGAAGCATCGCGCGATTCCGCCTTCCCATCTGGATCATCGCGGTGAGCTCGCAGGAAACCACGTGTCAGCAGTTGCAGTTTTCCTCGGGTGTCACCCCGGTTTGCAAGGCTGAGCACCCCGAAGAACTGGAACACCTACGTGTCGGACTGGCTCAAGAATAACGGTATGGAAGGAAAACTCGCGGTAGTGACCGAAGGCCCTTCGAGGATGTATCCCGATGCAAACAACCGGCTTGAGATTGTAGACACGGCCCATCAGGGAGAGGGAGATAGCTGAAGGAGCAGAGGTGAAGCGGTGCTGAACAGATCAAGACAGACCCTGCGAGGCACACGGACCCCAGCAGAGAGCTGCGCACCAAACATGGGGATGTTTCGCATCCTGAAGTTTACGTCAACAAGCAGAACGAGAGAGAACCCCCTCGCATAGGTTCCACAGTCCAGCTCAGACTACTGAGAGGCCTGGTTCAAGGAGGCGTGACGGATGAAAAAAGTTGTGCTGTTGAGACACGGTGAGAGTGAATGGAACAAGGAGAACCGTTTCACCGGGTGGACAGACGTGGCGCTGAGCGAGAACGGGACCAGGGAGGCCTTGGAAGCAGGGCGCACCCTGAGCCGCGAAGGGTATGTCTTCGACATGGCTTTTACCTCGGTGCTGAAACGGGCGATCAAGACCCTCTGGATCGTTCTTGAGGAGATGGACCTGATGTGGATCCCTGTCTCCCACAGCTGGCACCTCAACGAACGTCATTACGGAGCATTGCAGGGACTCAACAAGGCAGAGACAGCCGAAGAGTACGGTAGGGAGAAGGTCGAACTCTGGCGCCGCAGCTACGACGTCCGCCCACCCGCACTCACCCCCGCGGACCAGCGTTACCCCGGAAAAGACCCGCGTTACGCGGACCTCCGCTCTGAGGAAATACCGCTGACCGAGTCCCTGGAAGACACCACCCGCCGTGCTCTTCCCTACTGTCGGGAGGTTATTGCCCCTCACGTTCGGAGCGGCAAGCGCGTGATCGTCGCTGCACATGGGAATACGCTACGCGCGTTGGTCATGTTCCTCAACAAAATCCCTGAAGACAAGATCGGAGAACTCAACATCCCCACTGGGATTCCCCTGGTCTATGAGTTCTCCGACGACGTGGAGCCGATCCGCAACTATTACCTGGGTGACCCTGAAGCGGCGAAGCGGGCAGCCCAGGCTGTTGCCGATCAGCTCAAGCATCGGGCTTGAGGGCCAAGGTTTCGCAAGGGCCTCCCTCTATGGACAATGATCAGAGCCAGTGAAATGGCCCGTCATAGAAGGCAGCATGGTTTCGAAGTCTCGAGACTGAGGAAATGCCGCATGCTCTCTCTGATGTCAGGAACCCATTAGGGCATGAGTCCTAAATCAAGTAACCAAAGGACGGCCCGGCCGGAGGCATACACGAATGGCCGCTGAAACAAGGACAGAGGTGAAAAAGTATGACAACTCATGAACTCGCAGGAAAACCAGCGCCGAGATACATGCTTGCCAATATTCCGAGACTGGTTACTGCCTACTATTCCTATCGCCCCCTTGCTTCTGATCCGGCCTGCCGTGTGGCCTTTGGAACCTCGGGCCACAGAGGCTCTTCTTTCAATAAGACTTTCAACGAGACCCATGTCCTGGCCGTCAGTCAGGCCCTCTGTGAATACAGGGCATCAAAAAAGATAACCGGTCCCCTTTTTATCGGCATTGATACCCACGCCCTCTCGGAACCGGCCTTGGCAACTGCCCTCGAGGTCTTGGCTGCCAATGAGGTGAGCGTGATGCTTCAACAAGGTTTGAAATACACCCCCACGCCCGCCATTTCTCACGCCATCCTGACTCACAACCGGGACAGACGAGAGGGGCTGGCCGATGGGGTGGTCATCACGCCCTCGCACAATCCCCCTGACGAAGGTGGATTTAAATACAACCCACCCGAGGGAGGACCGGCCAATCTGGAAACGACCCGGGCCATCGAAGAGAGAGCGAACGCGATCATTGCCGAGGGCTTGAAGACGGTGCGGAGAGTTCCTTTTGAAAAGGCCCTCAAGGCTGATTCGACCCACCAGCACGACTACATCACCCCATATGTAGAGGACCTGCGAAACGTGATCGATATGGAGGTTATCGCAGGGGAAGGGCTCAAGATAGGTGTGGACCCCCTCGGCGGAGCAGGGATCGATTTTTGGGACCCTATTGCCGAACGTTACCATCTTTCTATCGAGGTCGTGAACCGGACCGTTGATCCCACCTTCTCTTTCATGACCCTTGACCACGATGGCAAAATCCGTATGGATTGCTCCTCTCCCTATGCCATGGCACGTTTGATCGAGGTAAGAGACAACTTCGACGTCGCCTTCGGTAATGACGCGGATGCGGATCGTCACGGCATCGTCACCAAGAGTGCAGGCCTTCTGAATCCGAATCACTACCTCTCCGTGGCCATCTGGTACCTCTTTCAGAACCGGCCGGGATGGAGCAGGGATGCTGCCGTTGGAAAAACCTTGGTCTCGACATCCTTGATCGACCGGGTGGCCTCATCTCTTGGCAGGCGACTGGTCGAGGTCCCCGTGGGTTTCAAGTGGTTCGTGGATGCACTTCTCAATGGCACTTGCGGCTTTGGTGGCGAAGAAAGTGCGGGCGCATCCTTCTTGAGAAGAGACGGCACTGTATGGACCACGGACAAGGACGGTATCCTGATGGATCTTCTTGCCTGCGAGATGACGGCGAAGTCCGGCAAGGATCCGGGCGAACTTTACCGAGAGCTGGAGGAGAAATTTGGCAGAGCATTCTATGAGAGGATCGATGTGCCCGCCACCTCAGAGCAGAAAGCGGTTTTGAAGAATCTCTCTCCGGACTCGGTCACGGCAAAGGAGCTTGGGGGAGAGCCGATCATAGCCAAGTTGACTCGGGCTCCAGCGAATGACGCCGAGATCGGTGGCCTGAAGGTGGTCACCCAAAACGGTTGGTTTGCCGCCCGCCCCTCCGGAACCGAGGATATATGTAAGATATATGCGGAAAGTCTGCGAGGGAAAGATCATCTTCAGAGGATTCAGGAAGAGGCAACGGTGATCGTCAATGCAGCCTATAAGGCTGCAGGGGTCTAACACCTCGCATACGGACCATCGTGGGAAATGACCCTAACACTCACCACGTCCCCTTTTGTACCCTTAAATTCATCTGTCGAGGAGGTATCCGCGTGAAGCGTCATGGTTCCTGAAAGCGGGTGACGGGTGATTCACATGAAAAGAAACAGAAGGAGAGTATCATGGGAAAGATCGTCAGAACGATTGGAAGAGAGATCCTAGATTCACGGGGCAACCCGACTGTTGAAGTGGAAGTCATTCTTGAGGACGGCGCTTTTGGCCGGGCGGCGGTCCCTTCCGGAGCGTCCACCGGAGTCCATGAAGCATTGGAACTGCGCGACGGAGACAAATCCCGTTACGGAGGAAAGGGGGCGCTGAAAGCCGTCGAACATGTCAACAACGAAATTGCCGAGGCGATCGTCGGCCTGGACGCCCTCGACCAGAGCGCCATTGACCATGCGATGCTGGCCCTGGACGGCACGCCCAATAAGAGCAAGCTTGGGGCGAATGCGATCCTGGGCGTCAGCCTGGCGGTTGCCCGCGCCGCGGCTGACTGGGTTGGCCTGCCACTGTACAGATATCTCGGCGGAGTGGCGGCCAGGGTACTGCCGGTGCCCATGTTCAACATCCTGAACGGGGGTGTCCACGCCAACTGGCAGGGCACAGACTTCCAGGAGTTCATGATCGCCCCGGTCGGCGCACCCAATTTCCGCGAGGCGGTGCGCTGGGGCAGCGAAGTCTACCAGGCGCTGAAGGGCGTCTTGAAGACCAGCGGCCATGCCACCGGCGTTGGCGATGAGGGCGGCTTCGCTCCGGCGTTGAAGACCAACGCCGAAGCAGTCGAGATAATTCTGAGGGCCATCGAGAAAGCCGGCTACAAGCCTGGGGAAGAGATCGTGATGGCCCTCGACCCGGCCACCAGCGGCTTTTACGAGGATGGGCTGTACAACCTGCGCACCGAGGGTCGCAAAATCACCTCCGCTGAGTTGGTCGAAATGTGGGCGGATTGGGTGAAGAAGTACCCCATCGCGGTTCTCGAAGATGGCCTGGCCGAGGATGACTGGGATGGCTGGAAGCTGCTCAACCAGACCCTGGGCGGGCGAATCGAGCTGGTGGGAGATGATTTGTTCGTCACCAATGTCGAGCGCATCGCTCGCGGCATCGCCGAAAATGCCGCCAACGCCGTGCTGATCAAGCTCAACCAGATCGGCTCGCTGAGCGAGACGATCGCCGCCATCGAAATGGCCCGCAAGGCCGGCTGGGGTGCGATGGTCTCGCACCGCTCAGGCGAGACGGTGGACAGCTTCATTGCCGACCTCACCGTGGCGATGGCCACCGGTCACCTCAAGACCGGCGCTCCGTGTCGTGGCGAGCGAGTGGAGAAATACAATCAACTCATGCGCATCGAGGAAGAGTTGGGCACAACCGCGGTGTATGCCGGACATAAGGCTTTCGTGCACTGAACCAGGTGCTGACCTGTTGCATTCGGGACTGCGATTACGAACCGGCAGAGCTCTATTTCTAACTTAGCATGTGGCACATAATTCGGGGGCAGGCTAGGGGGCAGGCCAATATAAGGAGGCGTACCAAATGACTAAAGAATCTATCAATGTAAGGCGGCTGCCGATCCGGCTTATGCCTGACTCGAGAAGAACGATAACCCGATTTTTCTGGCCCGGCGAGGAACGAGCGAAAAAAATAATCAAGCGAGTCAAACAATTATCACCGGATAACATCTCCGGGCTTCTAAAGGACCTCCTCAAGCAATTCTCGCCTGTCAATCCGGGCCTAAAGGAGATTCTGATTGAAAACTATGAAATGGCTGCGGAGAACGTCGGCCTTGGCGATGAAAATGACCGCGATGTCCGAATGCTGATTGGCGCCTATTTTTCAATGGAATATGCTTTTGAATCTGCGGCATTGTTCAATCCATCGATGGTTCCGGCTTATGACCAGTCCGATGTGCTGGACGGCTCACTTGCATTTATAATGAGTTTGAGAGCGGTCGGCGAAGGCCACATTTCGTCTATTATTTTCCGGAGAGGCTCAATCGACGAGAAAGGCAATATCAAGATTAATCCCGCCGCTCTGCAGGCCCGAGCCTTCAAAAGGGAAGAAGACCGCAAATTTAAAAAGGCCGCTGCTCACGAAGAGCTCAACAACTTGGCCATACAGAATGAATTTACGGAAGCGGTATTGTCCGAATTGCCTGATACGTTTTCTTTTGCCACGCTCGAAGAAACAATCGAACGCCTTGCTCCAAAATACGAAGACCAGGAAGCATTCCACAGAACGTCGGGGCTGCTCAGAATGGTGGCCGAGTCTGAGTATGAAATAAGCGTCAACTGGCCTTTCGACCTGGAAAATATGGTACTTTTTCCAATAAGCACGAGGGAATCGCACGGGATGGAAGATATGAGGCTGGTCCGGTTCGAAGAGGAAGACGGGACAATAAGGTTTTACGGAACATACACCGCGTACAACGGCCGGGACATTGTGCCGCAGGTTCTGGAAGTTTCACCACAAGACTATGCCGTGGTGCGTATTATGTGGGGCAAATTCGCCAAAAACAAAGGAATGGCCTTCTTCCCAAAGCGAATCGACGGCCAGTATGCGATGATAGGACGAATCGACAACGAAAATCTATTTCTCCTGAAATCCGATTCAATACATTGCTGGGACAATGCAAAACGAATAATTGAGCCAAAATTCGACTGGGAATTCGTACAGATGGGAAACTGCGGCTCCCCGCTGTCGACGGAAGAAGGATGGCTGCTGCTTACTCACGGCGTTGGGCCGATGAGGAAATACTGCATCGGAGCTGTCCTTCTGGATTTGAACGACCCTTCAAAAGTAGTGGCGCGATTAAAAGAACCGCTTATGAGTCCTATCGAGGAAGAACGAAGCGGCTACGTACCCAACGTGGTATATTCCTGCGGCGCGCTTATTCATCGTGATATGCTGGTAATACCATACGGAATCAGCGATATGGCCTCCGGCTTTGCAATTGTCAACCTGCAGGAATTAATGAGCAACCTGAAATAGCTTCATATATGTATAAACCTGGATTATTCCGCAGGGAAACGCAGAAATGTATGTTCTTTCGGTCAACCACATGATATGGTGACGGAAATAGACCGCTATCGAGGGAAATCGGATGGCCAGGAGTGGTGAAGAGCAAACAGAGACAATTCGACCGGAATTCAATCCTGGTAATCGTTCAGTGTTGGCCTACAATCTCCTGCACATGCTCCGGCAATTCTACCTCTTGGGCGAAGAAGTCAAACGGTCAATGGAATGGCTGATCAAGCGTCTGATCAAGGTCGGAGCGACAGTCGCGTATAACGGTCGGAGGTGGCAAGTTCATGTGGCTTCAGCCTTCCCCTTGTCCCGGTACTACCAAGCTGTTTTCGGTTGAGGATCAAGACATTCTGGTTGACGAAGTTTCCAAGGGTGAAGTATGCTCGAAAGGGGAAGAAGAGAGGCTTTTCCATCTACGTGACGGGGGTTTTGTGGCTGTCGGGCCTTCTGGCGGACCATCGGAGGGCTTATTCGGTGTGAAGGGGACCCACCTGGCACCGGATTCCGACTCAAACACCCCAGAATCGGGCAGACCGCGGCATAATTCCGGGTAATACCCCTTGGTACAGGTAATTAGCGCCGCCGAAACGTAAAGGAGTCTTTCGAAATGTGTACGGAGGACAGGCGTCCCTGGGGTTTTTACGAAGTGCTCTCCGATAGTACTGACCATAAAGTTAAGCGCATCGTGGTCTGGCCGGGAAAAAGGTTGAGCCTGCAACGTCACACACGACGTTCCGAACACTGGACAATTGTGAGCGGCAGACCGGTCGTCACCGTGAACGAAGACGAGTTAAACCTCAAGCCAGGAGATTCTATAGACATTCCCGTGGGTACCAAACATCGCGTGGTAAATCGCGGCGACGAGAATCTGGTTTTCATAGAAGTGCAAACTGGTGATTACTTCGGGGAAGACGATATCGAACGATTTGAAGATGATTTTGGCAGAGTGCCGCAAGGCGAGACACTTTAACGCTGCAAACAAGGTCCTCTCAAAGACGCCACTATTTGTTGTGCTTCTCGGTGGTCAATTCTTCCGCGCGAAATGTCGCAGCCTGTAACGCATCCATAAGCAATCCTTGCAATCCGGCCCCAAGAGCCTGAACCAATCCAGTTTCTTCCCGTATAGGGACCCGGAGTTCCTTCTGTCAGCCTGCCAATTCACTAACACCAACGACACATCCCCCATGAACTCTGAATACCACCACCGCCAAGGAGCTTGCCGCGCTCCACAACGGCACTTGCAAAATCCAGGTTAATTGAGGCCATCGAGAGTACGTTATCATAAGAAAAAGACGTGACCTGCCACCGGTGGCAGGTCACTGCACCTAACTTTGTCGGGGGTCGGTCTTAATGATATTAGTCAGTTAGTGGAGCGGGAAACGGGACTTGAAGCCGCGTTTGAAAATCTACAGCACAAGATGTCTACATGCTTATTTCGAGTTTTGTTTCTCGTCCGGAGAGGCCCCCTCGGAATAGGCTATCACGAGACCAACCCACTCTATGTCTTGCTCTTGTCTCACTCAGAAAATTGAAATTTGAGGGGCTAGCATCCGTTCAGGGGAAGGTTTCTGACTAGTTTCGTTCAGAGTTCCGCGCGGGGAGGTGGTTGGGCGCTTAACGCCTCAAATATCTGTATGGGGCTCCGTCAGGCGGTTCAGTAGAATGCTAAGTCGTTTTTCGCCAGTTCGCGCCCGCACCCGCGGCCATGCTTATCACATGGATTGTCCAGTCTATACCAGGAGACCCTTTCCCTATCCCAGGAGGTAAAGGTACTATGCCTCTAACTTAACAAGTGGTACATGATACGGGGGCAGGCCAAATCCGGGAAAAGGCTGCATTGTGACCCAGCCGGGTTCTGAAAAGGAGAACGATCGCATGGCAGGAAGAATTAGTGAGGAGCGCCATTCATCAGTGGTCAGCCTCGCGGACGAAGAAAAGGTCAAGGAGGTCCTGGTCAGCACCGTCCTGGACCTCTGGGAGGCGGTGAACAATCTCACTCGTCTTCGCCCCTCAAAAAAAGAGCGCTACCGGGTATCCATTTTCGGCTCAGCGCGGGTTCCGAAAGGTTCGTGGGTCTACACGGAGGTCTCGCGTCTTGCAGGGGCACTGTCCGGCATGGGCTGTGACATTGTGACCGGGGGCGGGCCGGGCCTTATGCAAGCGGCCAATGAAGGAGCGGGGAAGGCCGGGAGTCGCGGACGCGGCAGATCCCTGGGCGTGCGCATTGACCTTCCCTTCGAGCAAGACATCAATCCCTTCGTGGAGCAAGCGTTCCAGCACCGCACTTTCTTCACCCGACTGCACCAGTTCGTGCTCATGTCCGATGCCTTTGTCGTAGTGCCCGGTGGCGTCGGGACAGTGCTTGAGACCCTGATGGTCTGGCAGCTCCTGCAAGTGCGGCATCTCGACGACCGGACCCCACTAATCCTCATAGGGAAAATGTATGCGGAACTCGTGGCATGGGCGCGCGAGCACATGCTAGACTCTCAGTTCCCGCTGGCCAATCCGGAAGACATGCAGATCCCGATCTGCGTCGGTACTGCGGATGAAGCGATCGCGTCGATCCGCAAACATCATGCATCCTGGGAGAAGGAACAGGCAGGAAGGGCGAAACCGGCCGGCCGCGGACGGGGTGCGGGTCGGAAAAGGCGAAGTGGCTGAGCGCACTGTTTGTACAGGCAGTACCACGGGCTGTGGCGTAAATATGCCGTCAGAGATTGGGATTACTCCCACTGTATTTGCCAGAAGCTCTAATTGGTTCAGATCCAGAGTTCCTTTTTGTTTTCACTGCGTCGATATTCATGAAGATTCCGCTGATGTGGTTTTGCCCCCGGCGCCTTTGCCCTTCAGTTGTGCCACTTTCTGCATGAACACATAGAGCACCGGAGCGAAAAACACTCCAAGAATCGTTACCCCCAGCATACCGGCAAACACTGCGGTGCCCAATGCCTGTCGACTTACGGCTCCTGCGCCCTCAGCCACCACCAGCGGTGTGACACCGAGAATGAACGCGAACGACGTCATCAATATCGGGCGGAAGCGAAGTTTCGATCCTTCGACGGTCGCGTCGATAAGCCCTTTTCCCTTGGATCGCAAATCCCGGACGAATTCTACAATCAGAATCGCATTCTTGGCGGAAAGGCCCACCAGCAAAACCAAACCCACTTGAGTGTAAATGTTGTTGTCCATGTTACGAATCATGAGGGCAATCGCTGCCCCCAAGACCGCCAAGGGAACAACAAGCACTACCGAAAAGGGATCCGTCCAGCTCTCGTACTGTGCCGCGAGAATGAGAAAAACCACAATGATAGCGAGACCGAAAATTATCATGGCCTGGCCTGAGGCTTTCTTCTGCTGAAATGCCATCGCCGTCCATTCGTACCCCATTCCCACTGGCAGTTGAGCCTTGGCGAGCTTCTCCATCGTCTGGATGGCCTGTCCGGTACTGAACCCGGTCGCAGGGCTTCCCATGACCTTCGCCGTTGGATACAGATTGTACCGATCCACTTTCAGTGGTCCCAAAGCATCCTTGACTGTGGCCATGGCTCCGAGAGGCAGCATTTGGCCATCCTTATTCCGTACTTGCAGTTTCATGATGTCCTCCGGCTTGCTCCGGAACACACTGTCAGCCTGGACCTTCACCTGCCATGTTCTACCAAACTTGTTGAAGTCGTTGACATAAGCGGACCCAAGGTAAGCCCCCATGGCGTCAAACACTGTCTGTAGAGGTACGCCCATGTTGAACGCCTTTTCGCGATCCACATCGGCGAATACAGATGGTACGCTGGCTCGAAAAGTTGAGAATACGTTCGTAAGGCTCGGCTGTACGGTGGCAGAGGCAGATAGCTCCTGTCCAGCGTTCTGAAGTGCAAGGAGCCCTAGCCCCGATTTGTCCTGGAGCTGCATCTCAAAGCCGCCACCTGTGCCTAGGCCGAAGATCGGTGGCAGCGTAAAAGCAAAGACCATTCCTTCCTGAATCTTCCTAAATTCTGCTTTAAGCTCTTTCATGATCACATCGCGGCTGCGACCGTTCTTAAGTCGTTCATCCCATGGAGTCAATGGAGCGAAAAAGCAAGCAAGATTTGGAGCGGCACCGTCGATCATCGAATATCCGCCCAGCACACCATACCCGGCAATCCCGTCAGTCTTGGCAAGAATTGCCCCGACGCGCTCTACTGTCGCCTCGGTTCTGTCAAGACTTGAACCATCCGGCATTTGGATGTTAAGAAGGATCAGTCCATCGTCCTCCAACGGCACGAATCCAGCTGGAATACGCATAAATCCGAGAACTGTCAGGGCCACAAGGCCAAGGAACACGAGCATCATGACGCCCACGCGACGGACGCATCCTGAGACAAGGGTCGTGTACGAGTTCGTGACTCGATCGAATACGGAATTGAACGACCTGAAAAAGACATTCTTCTGTCCATGGCCCGTTCTGAGGAGCAGAGCGCACAGTGCGGGGCTGAGGGTCAACGCGTTGATGGCGGAAAACAGGGTCGTCATCGCAATGGTAAGCGAGAACTGTCGATACAGCTCACCGCTTATTCCTCCCATGAACGCAGCAGGCACAAACACGGCCATCAGAACCAAAGTAATACCAATTATAGCTCCTGTGACCTCGTCCATCGCGCGAAATGCAGCCTCTTTGGGACCAAGACCCAATTCGGTCATATTGCGTTCCACATTTTCAACCACCACAATTGCATCATCCACCACGATGCCGATCGCGAGCACCATTCCAAACAAGGTGACCATGTTGATGGAAAAACCAAGCCCTGCCATCGCTGCAAAGGTACCGATCAAGGAAACGGGAATCGTGATGGCCGGTATGAGTGTGGCACGCCAATCCTGCAAGAAGATGAACACCACGATGAAAACCAGAACAAAGGCCTCGAACAGTGTCTTGATTACTTCATGAATCGATGCCTCAATGAAGCGTGAAATCTCGTAGATGGCCTTGTATTCAAGACCTTGCGGGAAGTCACGCTTCAACCGCTCCATGGTCTTTTCCAGTTGACCGGCCACCTGCATGGCATTGGACCCTGGAGACTGATATATAATGACCGTGGCCGCGGGTTTTCCATTGTATACTGAGAAGGTGTCGTAGGCCTTTCCGCCCAGTTCCACGCGAGCTATATCTTTGACCCGCGTTACCTTGCCACCTTCAGCAGTCTTGACGATGATGTTCTCGAACTGATCTACTTCAGTCAACCTGCCGAGGGTATTGATATTGATCTGGAAATCTTGTCCCTTGGGAGCCGGCCGCTGGCCGATCATGCCCGCGGCGACTTGCACGTTTTGCTGGCGCAAGGCATCGACCACGTCATTGGTCGTGATGCTTCGCGATTCCATCTTGTTCGGATCCAGCCAGAGGCGCATGCCGTAGTCCTTCGAGGGATATACGACCACGTCTCCCACACCTCGAATGCGGCTGAGCTCATCCTTGATCCTGAGGCCCACATAGTTGGCAAGATACAGATCATCGTATCGTCCGTCCGGCGAGTAAACACAGAGAACGCTTACCAATGCCGATGAGACCTTCTTTGTGGTCACCCCCTGACGCTGGACTTCCTGCGGCAGCTTTGGTATGGCGGTGGCGACTCGATTCTGAGTCAAGACCGTCGCCATGTCTATGTCAGTCCCCAACTCGAATGTTACATTGAGCGTATAAGAGCCGTCAGACGCACTGGTGCTGGACATGTAGAGCATTCGTTCAACGCCGTTAATCTCCTGCTCGATCGGAGATGCAACGGTGTCTCCAATCACCTGCGGGTCCGCTCCCGGGAAAAAAGCCTTCACCTGAACAACGGGAGGCGTGATTTCCGGATACTGGGCAATCGGCAGAGTGAAGATGCAAACTCCACCCGCCAAGACAATGAGAATCGAAAGGACTGACGCAAAGATCGGCCGTTTTATGAAGAATCGACTGAGCATGGCGAAACCTCCCCTACTTGCCCCCAGAAGTGTTTGGGGAAGAACCGGCCGAGCCCGGCGATGACTGCGACTCCTTGATAGGCGTCACTTTGGATCCTGGCCTTGCCCTCTGCATGCCGTTCGTGATTACCCATTCATCCTTGGCAAGGCCCTTTTCGATCACTCTCAACCGATCCACCTGCTGCCCGATTTCTACCTGACGTTGTTCCACCACGTTGTCCGTGCTCACAACAAGGACGTAACGTCCAGCCTGATCCAGGCCAACAGACAAGTTGGGGACTAGGAGAGCTTCCCGCTCTCTAAGAGGAACCCTAACCCTTACGAACAGGCCCTTTAAGAGGAACCCATCCGTGTTGGGGAATAGCGCCCGGACTGAAAGCGTTCCTGTCTTTGGATCAACTTCCGTTCCCACGAAATCGATCGTGCCCTTTCGTGCAAAGTCCTTCTCGTCAGCCAAGGCGAGAGAGCATGGGATCTGTGGTTTGTGCCTTAGCTCCGGATCTCTCTGCGATCCGTAGTTACGCCTAACCATTAACAAATCGTTCTCGCTAATGTTAAAATACACGTAAACGGATTCATCATTGACGACCGTGGTCAGAAGCGTCTTGTCCTGGGCCCCCACGAGGGTCCCCAGGTCAACCAGATTGCGATCCACCAGGCCATTGATCGGAGACTTGACTTGGGTATAGTCCAGTTGAAGGCGAGCCTCTTCCAGGTCGGCCTTGGTGATTCCTACTTGAGCACCGGCCACTGATTCCTCCGCTACCTGCACCTCATATTGTAGTTGACTGATGGAACCGGTCGAAACAAGTTGATGCGCTCGCTTCAGATTTGCCTGCTTGAGCTGGAGATCTGCTTGCTTTCCCTTCAGGGAAGCCTCGACCTGGTCCACTCTCGCCTGAAACGGCCGAGGGTCGATCACGAAGAGAAGATCCCCGGCCTTGACCTTCTGTCCCGGCTGGAAGTTCATACGATCCAAAAAACCTTGCACTCGCGCGCGGATCTCCACTGATTCGAGAGCCTGTGTATTGCCTGTGAATTCGAGGTAATCCGTGACCTGTTTTTTTTCAGGAAGACTGATGGTCACCTCGGGCGGCGGCGGCTGAACGAACGTCTCCGGCCCCTGTCCGCAACCGAAAAGCAGGAGCGCCGAGATCGTCAGCAACCAGCTGATTCTGGGATGAAAAGGACCGCGCATGGTGGATCTCCGGTTCGTATGGATATCATTTCAATTAGTTGGCGACAGAGTTCCCTTCCCATTCGCAATAGGTCATTCGGCCTGAGCTTCCGGTATCGCCTTTGCTTGAGTCTCCGTATTCAAGGAAAGAGCATATCTCATTACCTTGTGCTAATCAAACGGGATCCACCGGTAGGAAGAGGCAGAATTGAAGGTTCTTTGGTTGGCCGCCCGGGCAATGGTGGCATTCTTGTTGCCACTGCTCCACCCGTCGGTGGAATCTGGTTTTTTTGTGTCGAACGACGTTTCAGGCTTGCACCTGAGTAATTCACATGCCTTTCGTTAATGTTCCGGGTATCCCATGTTGTTTCCTCCACAGGGTTGCCGGCAAGTCCTACTCGTACTCTCTTGCCTCTCTGGAGCCACAAGGAGTACCAATTCCCGTCGGGCGGATGCCAGTTAACATTCAGTTAACATTTTGAGGGACCGTGAGGGATCAATAGGGGGTCGAAAGGTCTTGATAGGAATCGAAATCGCTGGGGATTTGAGACAAATCAGTGATATTACTGGCTTGAAATCTGCATTCGGGATGCAGGGGTCGCTGGTTCAAATCCAGTCGTCGCGACTAGGGAAGCCCTAGTCTATGATTAAACGCTACCGCATAAAACCACAGAGCGAGGATGACCGGGGCTCCTCTCGCTGGCCGAGAGGTTGTTCACGTTCCACTGGACCAGTTACATGGATTTTTGAACGCAAATTCGATGGTAGCCCGCGTGGTAGCCCTTAACCTGCACGGGTTAACAAAAAGGCTACCGAAAGGCTACCATTTGCAAAAAGGTTAATGGCAAGAAAAGCCTTTTGCGGCCCTATTTAGACCGGTTCCCCGATTAGGCTGAATCCTGTGTCATGACCTTCTCACGGCAGTATCCTCACCCAACAGCTTCGATCAATCGCCTCTTGTTTTTGATCACATTTTGATCACGCGCTCGAAGGACCGAAATGAATCGAAAAGGACTGACAGGGATCGACCAGGATCGAAATCGTTGGGGTATCTGTCCAGGTACTCAAAATTATTGACCCGACCAATGCGTTCGCAACGCGATGCTCAAAGTTGGCTTTTCTTCGAAGGCTTCAGGCAGTGGACTCGGTTTTTCAGGGAGTCTTGTTGCCCGAGACGCAATCGGGAGATTTCATGTTTCCAATTTGTTACCTTTTTCGCTGACAGAGTCGGACTGAAACGGATCGATTAGGATTGACCATGCCTGAAAGCGTTGGGGATTCTCGTCAAAGCCGCTGTATGTCGGGGGGTATGATTGCCTTCACACGGCAGGGGTCGGAGGTTCAAATCCTCTCCAGGTCATGCTCAGATAGGCAGACCTGAAGAGTGGCCACCACCATTTCTCTGTGTCCAATTTGTGTCCATCAGTTATGCAACGTGCTGATTTGTTGTGATAGGTTGGAACGGTCAAGACAAGTCAACATAGCGATATTAGCTTACTTTGTGTCTTTAAGTCGTGGCTGTTAACCACTAGGTTGTAGGTTCGAGTCCTACTCGGGGAGCCAAAAAAGATAAATTATCCCGCCCTGTTGGAAACAACGCGGAGCGGGATTTTTCGTCTCAGGACGACGCTTGGACCAGTTCTTGAACCAAGACCCTGCTTGTTTATCAGTCAATGCTATGCTTGCAGGACGGGTTTCCATTTCCTTGCCAAAGTAAATGGCCCAAGAGTCACTAGAGACAACCATATTTACGATGCGCATATGAAACACGGAGGATTCCCAAGGAGATCCCGGGTCACCTGGGAATCTGGTACAGTGCCGTCAGCAAGTGCCCTGATCAAGAACTAGCTTTTTCCCTTGACAGAGGGCCTTTTAATGGGTGATCCCTGAACTGCCCCGCCCCCACTATTCCGTCTTAAGCATCACAGCACATATCCACGGTCTATTAAGCGTACAAGCCATAAAGAGGAATCATCTGAAAAGGTTCTTTGCATAGAAAATCTCAGTCATCTCTCGCTTCAAGCTGTCCTTCACTTTCTGTCGCTCTCGCGGGTTGAACTTCTTGGCCGTGGTCCCGAAAAGGTAGTTGTCCAGCAGGAAGTTCTTGAGCACCATCTTGGTGTGAAAGAGGTTCTCCTGGGAGATATTGATGTCGACCCTATCGTACCGCTTCTTGACATCTTCAGCGATGAACTGCTGGATGGAATGGATTTCGTGGTCAATGAAGAGCTTCTTCCCTTGGACGTTCCGGGTGAAGCCGCGCACCCGGTAGTCCAGGAGGACCACCTCCGAGTCGAAGGACTTGATCAGGTAGTTCAGGGATTTCAGGGGAGAAATCTTCCCGCAGGTGGAGATGTCGATGTCGACTCGGAAGGTGGAAATGCCACTCGCCTTGTCAGTCTCCGGATACGTGTGGGCGCAGAGGTGGCTCTTGTCCAGATGGGCGAGCCTGATACTGCTCTTTGCTTCGGGTACCATCGAACCCTCGGCGATGAGGATCGCTACGCTCGCACCCATTGGGTCATAGTCCTGGGTGGAGACGTTGAGGATGCGGGCGCTAATGATGTCTGCCACGCCCTTGAGGATACTCTCCAGCCTCTCCGAGTTGTACACCTCGTCGATGTAGGCGAGATACTCTTTGCGGTCCGCCCGGCTTTTGGCGTAGCAGATGTCGTATATGTTGAAACTCAGGCTCTTGGTCAGGTTATTGAACCCACGGAGCCGGAGTCTCTTCCGGCGTATTCTCATGTCAGCCCTCCGAGCCGTAGTACGCGGCCAGTTTTACGTAGATATCCCCATGTGGCCTGCGCGATGAGGCCTGCGGTCGCGAAGCTGAGCCATGCCCAGGCACCGACTATCCCGACAACCACGCCGAGTGTCGAGAAGATGCCGCCGCCGATGCCACACACCTACGGCCATCGACCATGTCCCGATAAAGCCGACCTTGGAGTGAGACTGATTCATGTTAACGGTCTTCCACATAGTAAAGTACTGTATAACGTCAAGCATGAGAGGCGCGAGGTAACGAGTGTCCTGCTCCAAGCTGATGTGCGCCTTTCAAAAGTCAAGTTGAACCCCGACTTCAATAACCTGCTTTGAAGGAATACCGAAATATGAACTTGCGTCCAATGAATTGTTGGAAAGAAATATAAACAGGTTTGACCTCCATCGGCTCATTTTGGGTTTATTGCTAATCCCCAGTTTCTCGCGGCCGAGGAAGAAACTGGCGTCCTTTATTTCCAGTTTCAACCCCTTGTCACGGGATAGAGCAAAGATGGTGTCAATATTTGGCTGTTCCATGAAGCCGTAGTGTGCATTGATGCGGTAGATTCCCGCGCCTAGTTTTTCGACCTCGATTTTTTCGCAATTCGGGACACGGGGTATTTGTTCTGTACCAATAGTCAGAAAAATCACTTCGGAATGGAGGATCTTATTGTGCTTCATGTTATTCATCAGGGCTGCTGGCACAAGATCAAGATTGCTGGTCAGGAAAACCGCCAAACCTCTAATCCGTTGTAGCTGGTCCTTTGCCAGTATTTCTTTAAACTTTTCCAGCTTGGGCGTCAGACCCTTTATCTTGTTGCGGAGAATTTCCCGACCATCCTCCCAAGTAACCATTACGGCAAAAGTCGCTGCTCCAATGACCAATGGAAACCAGGCGCCGTGAAAAATTTTGCTGATGTTCGCAGCGAAGAAGGGGATGTCTATAAGAAAAAAGGCACCTGATAGTAGGCCGGCTACCGGTCGACTCCACCCCCATTTTTCCCGCATCACTACAAAGAAGAGTGTCGTGGTGATCAACATGGTCGCAGTAACTGCCACACCGTAAGCAGCGGATAGTTTACTGGAGGATTGGAAGCCGGAAACCAGAGCGATGGTGCATATCATAAGCAGCCAGTTCACTGGTGCAATGTAAATCTGGCCGATATGTGAAGCAGAGGTGTGAGTGATCCGTAAACGGGGCAGATATCCGAGCTGGATTGCCTGCTGGGTAAGCGAAAAAGTCCCCGAAATTACCGCCTGAGAAGCTATTATTGTAGCCACTGTGGCTAAAAGAACCATGGGTACCATCGCCCAATTAGGGACAAGTGCATAGAATGGGTGATGCGACATCTCCGGTCTGGCTAGAAGAACAGCGCCCTGTCCAAAATAGTTAAGGATCAGGGCCGGCAACACCAGCCCGACCCAGGCCAGACGAATCGGAGTTCTACCAAAGTGCCCCATGTCAGCATAAAGTGCTTCGGCTCCTGTCACCACCAGAAATACGGCGCCCAGAACCACAAATCCGTCCAGCTTGTTTTGGACCAAAAAGCTGATGCCATGCCATGGAAAAACAGACACAAGTACTTTTGGGTTAAACGCGATCTGGATCGTTCCTAATACAGCAAGAACTAAAAACCATATCAAAATGATGGGCCCAAAAAGGCTTCCTATCTTTGCCGTGCCCCGGCGTTGAATAAGAAACAAACCCACGAGAATTGCAATTGTGAAAGGAACCACATACGGTTCGAGCACGGGGGTAATGACTCGAATACCTTCCACGGCGCTGAGTACCGATATAGCGGGAGTTATCATGCCGTCCCCGTATAACAAACAAGCGCCAAAGATGCCAATCGCTATCAGGCCGAACCATCGCCCATTTTTGTTAGGCCTGGTGCGTTTCAGAAGGGCAGTCAAAGCAAGAACACCTCCCTCACCATTGTTATCGGCACGGAGAACAAAAACCAGATACTTGATGGTCACAATCATAATCAGAGACCAAAACATCAGAGACAGAAACGCCAAGAACATTTTCACTGGACACGGCGATACCATACTCACCATGAAAGCATTCACGGAGGGCATAAAGCGGACTCGTTCCAATATCTCCGAAAACAATACCCAGGGCGGTAAGTGTTAACTTCGGCAGATGGGTTCCGCTTGTCTTCTGGTGTTTTCATCCCCGCCGGATGATCAGAGGCGGTTTTCTGGTTGTCGAGAGAAACACTCATTATTTACCTTCCTGATTCGATTCAGGTGAACTTTGCCATTTTCACTTGGGGGCGAACCATAACTAGATTGATCAACATAAGATGCGGAGGTTTGGTTTACTGGCCCCATAACACGCCATTCGAGCGATTGCCAAAGACGCGCTAAAACTTTTAAATCCCTTTGGTGTCATGCTGATCTCGGTTTATCCGGGCATCTTATTCAGGTCGGCATAACAACCTCCCTGGATTACTCGAAAATATGCGGCGGTTTGCCATTTCCGGGTCTTGAGGCGATGACCGGTGGCGGGACTGTTCCTCTTATCCCGAAAAGCCCGCTTATGGTCTCATACCTGAGCCGATAGAGAGAAACCATCGTCACGTTGCTGAAAAAGCTTATTTTATCCGGTGCCTGAGCGTAACTCACCGCGCGCAAGGACGTCAACTAAAATGGAAAAATACCCCCGTTCTGTCAGAACGCCGGTGCTGTCACGGCCTCATTCGCGGCGGAAAGGCGGGAAGGGCTCACTGCCCCAGGCTTACTGACGGTGGGAAGGCGGGGCTGCGTTGGCCAGGTCTCCCTTTTTTATGCACTGGGATTCGTTCGATTCCACCATCAGTTTCGGACTGCAGTGCTCTCGGTCGATCAGTTTGAGGAACTTGCTTATCAGGTTCGTCGGGAGATCATCCTTTTCGGTTCTGGTCAGGCCGGAGAGTGGAACCTGGCCACCGGCCATTTCCTTGTGCCCGCCGGCCGACCCGGCTCTACCCAGCACCTTTCGCAGCACCACGCCAGCCCGGTACGTGTGGGATGTGGACCTGAGGGACAGGATCAAAAGGTTCTTGTTCTCGCCCATACAGAAAGACCAACTCACCCCGTGAACGCGGAGCAACAAGTCGGCCAGTTCGGGAATTATAGACGAAGAACGGATCTTTCCGAGGCTGGAAACGGCAGCGTCCCGGAAGATAAGCGTGCTGGACAGGCCTTTGAGGTAATCCTCGAAAAACTCCCTCGGCAGGGGCGGCTTTTCGATCCATCCGACGACCCGAGGGTTGGCGTATGACGACAGGTAAATGAATGCGTTAAAGTCTGTCTTCGTTGCCCCGCGGCCGAGGGTATTGGTGTCGGTCTTAATACCGTACAGTAGAGCATTGGCCACCGACCTGGTCGGGGTAAGCTCGGAGGCCACGAGGTATTCCGTGATGATGGTGGACGTGGCCCCGTAATGGGGGCGCACATCGTGAAAGTCGGCCTTCTGCGACAGTCTGCGGAGCGGATGGTGATCGATGACGATGGTCGGCGGCTCGCCCCGCTGGCCCATCAAGCTGTTCCCTGTTCCGGGTTGAGCGTCGATGAGGGCGATGGCGTAAAATTTCGATGGCTCGATGCGGCTGAACTGCTGGAGCTTGATCCTCAGCCTCTGGATCATAGCTTTGTTTTCGGCCCGTGTGACCACCCCTCCGTAACCCAAGACGGAACGCACACCGAATCTCTTGCTCAAGAGGAAGCGGAATCCGAACGCGCTTGCTATGGAGTCCGGATCAGGATTGTTGTGGCATAGGAGAAGAACCCGCCGGTGCCCAGCACCGCGAAGCACGGAGGCAAGTTCCTCCAGCTTGGCTACGGACTTCGTAAGATCAAGCTTCTGCGAAGTCATCAGATTGCCCTGTTTCCCGATGGAAAACTCAGACGCGACAGAATCAAGCCCCCACCCCTTTACCACAATTTGTGTCCGACACATACTCTTGTAAACCGGAATTATGCGGCGGTCTTGCCATCTTGGAGCTCTTCTGGGTCTTCATCGGCCACTTGACGACTCCACCGACCTCAAAATGCTGACGCGTTGTCTCTCCTGAGTCTCGCAGGAGTTCAACTGCCACCATCTCGCTTAGAAAAAGGGTTCTTTGCCCGTTTCGGAGCGTACTTCACCCCGGTCGGCTCCGTCAACCATTTATCACATCCGTGTTCGTCAAATTGCTGAGCGAATACAAAAGACTGGCAAAGCAATTCTGGGGAAGACATCTTTGGGCTCGCGGATACTCGTCTTGAGCAGTGGCAATGTAACAGACGAGGTCATCGCACAATATATAGAGATGCAAGAGAAAATGGAGCCGGATCGTGACGATGACTTCTCGATAAGCGACCAATCTTGAAGTCGACTTGCAGTTGACACGCTGAAGCCACCGCCTTGTAGGCGGTGGAGCCTTCACTTACTTGCAGTTTGAACAGGACTTCACGAGCTTTCCCCCAGCCTTAAGGCAATCGGATTTTTTCAATTCTTTGCAAAAGCTTCCATTGAAACAGCATGCTTTCCGGTTTTTCATTTGAACACCTCCACGGAACAATAATACATCCTGCTCTTAATTTAGTCAGGCAACATGATCAGTCAATCCTCTTCAGACGGTGGTAAGACGGCGAACCAGTTCAAGAAGGCTGTCCTCAATAATTATCCCCAGTGAAACGAAGCTCTGATCTGCTTTAAACCAGATTTCCGTCCATGCTCAAGAAATGCTGCCAATCATTTGTCATGTGCGGCTCTCTGTTTCCGAATTTAACAAGTAAGGGAATTAAGCACGTTATGGAGAAACGGCCATGAAAGAGTGGGCAGAAAAACGAATGAGGCAACTGCAGGCCATGGGAGAAATGGAACTGGCCGAAGTCTTTCAACTTGTCATTAGAATTTGTGAACTGGAAGACCAGATCAAGTCCGACGGAGAGATTTAGCCGTAGTGACGATGATAGAATTCAGGAGGCAGCACGTCTCGATGAAAAGATCGACTCAAATGATTCTTAGGTTGTTTCGAGAAGGACACGAGTTCGCTATAAGTCCGCCGGACTGGCGTCCTCACTCGGCCTTGTCACCAACAATCGAATATAAACTTAGCTGGCACGATGAAAGGTAACAGTTTTTTTCGGAGCGTTATTAGCCACACCCATTTTTTTTGATATGGTGATTTTTTCTCGGGTCAACCCCTGAAAATGGGTGTCCAAGTTGTCCACCCTGCCTTTTGTAGTCCTGGTGCGGATAATCTGTGGACAGGGTGGTTTTGGGAGGGTGTCCACTCTGACCGACCGTGTCCAGGTGCTCTGCCATGATCATCACGAATCCTCTTCGAAGAATGTCTTGATATCATTGCCGTTACGGTTATAGTTCTGCTATTCTGTCCACTATATGTTTATTGTGTTTCAATTTGGGGAGGTTGTCATGACATTTACCAAGGCACTCATAGCCAAGAAAATAGGCGATGATTGCGGGTTTATGAAGGGGGAAGCCGTCGAGATCTTGGAGAAACTGCTCGAATCATGAAGGCAAAACTTGTTGCTGGGGAAGACGTTATGATCTCAGGCTTTGGGAAATGGTCTGTGAAGTCAAAACACGCTCGGAGAGGCAGGAACCCTAAGACTGGAGAGCCCATGGTGTTGGATGCCCGAAAGGTTGTCACCTGGAAGTACTCGCCGCTGCTTAAGAGTGCCATGAATGGAGCCAAGTTGGTTTTCAAATAAGAGTGTTTCTCTTTCATACAGTGAAGCTCCATAGACCAGAGGGGAGACTCTGGGCAATGCAAGAAGAAATATTAGCGGCAGTGAGATCTGGCGACCTTGCCAAACTGAGAATATTACTTGTCAGTGGAGCGGATCTCGATGCTCGGGACTCCCTCGGTTGGTCTGCATTGATGTGGGCATCGGCACTGAATCTTCCGCATGTGGTCAGAGTTTCTTCTTGAGAATGGGGCAGATACTGAGGGAACCGATCAATATGGTGCCACTGCTTTGATGAAGGCGTGTCGTCAAGATAGTCTTGCGATTGCTGATCTATTACTCAAGTATGGGGCTGACATTGATGCGGTAGACGCGTTGGGCTGGACAGCCCTGATGAGAGCTGCACATCGCGGTTTTGAGGACGTTGTGCAACTCCTGCTCGAACATTTTCCACAGTCGGAAATCGCCGACCACAGTGGAGCCACAGCGCTGATCTTAGCGGCCTCTGAAGGCCATGCGACCGTCACTAAGCAGCTTTTGGAGTGGGGAGCCGATATGCATGCTAAGGACATTAGAGGCAAGACGGCATTGACTTGGGCTGTCTCCAGAGGGCACACGGCGGTGGTAGATCTGTTAAACGAATGGCAAGAGCGCCAAGATGCTGAATAACGAGAGTTCGTATGAGTGAAGCATGTAATCACACGGAACAAACAACAAAATGCAAGTAGAGAAGGATTTGTGTACTCCATAGTATATAGGGACAGAAAATCATGCTGACATAGCTGGTAGGCTTCCAAAATTATCCCGTGACTTTCACGTGACTTTTGACGAACCAGTAGGAATTCATACGTCCTTATGGTGATCAATGATGATTGATTTTTCAGGAGAATTGCAGGAAGACGGCTTCAGTGCTTAGCGTTTCACAGCCTTCTCTTTTGCCCTGCCGTATTTTCACGGCCCATTGAATGAGTACGGTTCCCCCGTCATTAACTTCCTCAATCTGCCCGTGCCATCCACCAATTTCGATACCCAGGTCTGGATCAAGGACTGCTGATCTATGGTTCCGGCCACCCCATGATCGGCACCGTGCTGATGCTGTTCTTCGGGCTACCCTCGATAACCCGATCGCTGTACGCCACGTAAACCAGCACATTGCGCTTGCGGTCGAAGAAACGCACTACTTGAAGCTTCTTGAACGCGAGGCTGCGGTGTTCGTCGAAGACACGCTCGCCATCCTTGAGTTCGCCGACGATCTTGATCGGGCCGACCTGACGGCAGGCGATGCTGGCATCACTCGTATCCTCCGCCACGCCCAACTGGCCCTTCACCCCTCCCGTTTCCGCACGGGCGATGTGACAGGCGACGCCTTGGACTTTGGGGTCGTCGAAGCCGTCGACCACGATCTTGTCGTTGGGTCCGAGCCACCGAAAATGCGTGCTGACCGAGCCGGTCGTGCCACGTTCGGGGCGACTGAAGACCCACAATCCTAAGAGCACAATGACCAAAAGGATTCCTCCGCCAAGAATAATTCCGATCCTTTTCATGATGATTTTACCTTCCTTGAGTGAATTTGCACCCAACCTTGGAGCCATTGGGGGAACGAGGCGATAGTTGAGATAGTGGTTAGCGATTGCACGTTATTCGATGAACACGACACGGGAACTGACGGCTACATACCCACCCTTGCTGACGTTGTCTGCCCAACCCTGACCCGGTAATTCTCCCGGCACGTGCCTGGCGAGTTCAGGGCGGCTCGTGCGGCTTCTATTTGGCGTCGAAGAAGGCCACTTAAGTATGGGGTTCAGGTGCTCGTAGGTCACCGCACCAATATCTTTAGGGATATCTTCAATGCCTGTTCCAAAGAGGCTCCAGCCGCGCATTCTTGGAGCGCCTTTCTGGCAGTTTCTCTGGCAACGGAATCCTTGTAGCCAAGATTGATGAGAGAGGACACTAAGTCTTCTTCTAAAGCGGCCGAGGAGGACGGTGTGGCTGCGGATCGACTACCTACACCGCTTTTCGCGATCTTATCCTTCAGCTCCAAGACGATGCGCTCAGCTAACTTCTTGCCAATGCCCGGGATACACGTGAACCTGTGAAAATCCCCCGTGAGCGTCGCCTGCGTAAAGCCTTCCGGAGATATCCCAGACAGTATGACCAGGGCTAAACGAGGACCAACTCCTGTGACTCCCAGTAGCATCTCGAAAAGTGCTTTTCCCTCTTGTTCGATGAACCCATACAGCTCGAGGGCGTTTTCTCTGAGAACCGTTTGTATGTGGAGAAAGACTTCACCATCTTCCGGTAGGGTCGAGAGTGTGGAAAGAGGCACGGCCACGTCGTATCCTACTCCACCAACATCAATGGTCACCCGATTAAGGCCTCGCAAAAGCGGCTTTCCTCGCAAGGCAGCAATCATCTAATAACCCCGATTCGAAGAATTCCGGAGAGTTCCATGCATCCTATGTTTGCTTGGTCCTGCTCTGAAGACAGCGGCATATTATTGATACCGCACTGAATTGTCCAGAGTGATTGTACCAAAAGTGCAGTCCCTTTGATAAACACTTCCTTCCGCTCGATAAATGAACGGTAGTAATCCTGGAGGAACTTTACAACGGTAAGGCTTCAAGAATAATATCTGATTGTTAACAGATAGACCAAACCCACGACAACCCCGATCCCGTTAGATACTATAAGGACTCGATCTCGCTTCATAAGCCCATATATCAACCATGTGGCTATCCCGCATTCCAGAAACACGACACCCGCAAAAGACTGTCCCTTGCTTGACTGGACGCTGTACATTTGCCAGACGTGAAGCAGCGGAGATAGCCCCATCAAGCCGCCCATCACTATCGTTATCCATGACCATATTCGGAGCATCAGCGGTGTGAAGTCCTTTCTCTTGTAGATTATATCTTGGCCGGTTCCGGCTTCTGGGCGAGTCGGGCGATCGCCGTGTTGGTGGAAGCCTCGTCTTCATCGCACCCCACAAATCTTCTGTTCAATCTCTTCGCTGCAACAGCAGTTGTGCCTTAGCCGACGAACCGGTCCACCACCACGTCTCCTTCATACGTCAGACAAGAATGGAACTGCAACAGATTTGACAGATCGGCATCTTCTTCATTACTGGGATTGTCCGCCCATTCCTGGTAGAGACACGGCTGCACGTTGAGCACTGCGGGCAAACTCATCCGGAACTTTAAATCCGGGAAAGTGTCTTATTAAAGAAGCCCACGTGAAGGCACTGACGAGTGGCCCGTGTCACTCATGCTGCTGAAGGGACGCCAAGATTTTTTGATTCGCATTTATATTGGCGGTCCCTCGAGAGCAAAGACTCACGTGGGCTTTAGACGTTTCTGGTTCCTTGATTACTCACCGAAACTTTAATTTACGGCAGATGTCTTAATTAGATAGGTACATGTGTGAAAGCCACTTTTACCCACCTTCATAATGGCTACTCTTTTTTGAATCCGACTTAAAAGGAGAAAGGAGAAGCAAATGTTCATAGCAAGGGATAGGACAATGTACGCATACGGCCTTGGAGCAATCCTGTTGGTTGTTTTGCTGGTTATGTTTCTTCGCTAATAGGTATAAATGAAAATGATAGTCATTCACCGATGAATGCCTAAACATAGGAAGAAAGGAAAGAAAAAATAGATAAGAAGAGACGCTGCTTACAAAGGGTTAAACGGTTGGTCTGTTTGCCTGGGCACATGTACCCACACATATCTGATTCCTCCCTCAAGACTCCTGCCATGTTGCCGCGTACAGAGATTGGGGGCGAGTTTGCCAGGCTGCTGCGTAGACCAGCCGCTTCTGGATCCATCGCATAACCGACAAGCCATTTCGCATCGGCATACAGGGAAATTTGGTTTTTCCCGCCAGCACGAGCCGAAACAAGCCATTCGCTTTTAGGTGGTTCCGTCTCGATCTTATTGCCGAACGCTATTCTGCAAAGTGCTGTCGAACTTTCGCCGCAATCTGACGATCCGTCATCTTGTCAACTGCTTCAACACCTCCGATGCGTCCGCCTAGGTTGTTTCTTTCAAGACGTTTCTTCAGTTCGCCCTTTGCCTCACCAGGACCAAATATCAGAATGGATTCCGCATTACCAATACACGCAATTACCGCATCGTAGTAAATGTTGAGATGTCCCGTAAGGGCTCTCTGTCGGCTATCATCTGCCGGTACTTGCTGTGTTTTATGGGGACCCCTCAGGGGTGAACCACCGGAACGGCGACCCTGTTTTTGAACCATCGATATTATTAGGCCCATTTCTTCCCCTTTGTCGGTCACAGTCACGACAATAGCCTTCCCATGGTCAATCCACAGACCCACTTTGGTTTTCATCGAGTTCTCCTTTGTCTACTAGTTTCACCTAACGCCCGAATTAACCGGCCGGTGCGCGCGGTGCGGACCGCCGCTTGCCGGGGTCCGTGTTGAACAATGAGTTAGGTCTGTGTTGAGACAAGACTTGAGACATTCCAATATGGCGCTACCCGAGATTGTCCGCCGCGAAACTCCAATTGATCAGTTTGTCGAGAACAGCGTTGACGTAGTCAGCGCGGCGGTTCTGATAATCCAGGTAGTAGGCGTGTTCCCACACGTCGATGGTCAATAGCGGCTTCATGCCCTTGGTCAAAGGTAAATCCGCATTGCCGGTCTTGACGACCTTGAACTTGTCGCCATCCAGCACGAGCCACGCCCAGCCGCTGCCGAACTGGGTCATTGCGGCAGTCGCCAACTCCTTCTTGCATGCATCCCAGGTGCCGAAAGAAGCCTCGATCTTTTGCTTCAACGCTCCAGGTGGTTCACCACCGCCCTTCGGCCTCAGACTGCGCCAGTAAAACGTGTGGTTCCACATTTGCGCTGCATTATTGAAGATCGCGGTCTTGTCAGGTTTTCCGGCTGTCTCGGTGATGATTCTCTCCAATGTCAGGTCCGCAAACTCCGTTCCTGCTACCAGCTTGTTCAGGTTATCGGAATATCCCTTGTGATGCTTTCCATAGTGGAAGCCGATCGTGTTTGCGGAGATTACGGGGTCCAGCGCGTTATCCGCGTAGGGCAGGGGCGGAAGTACATGCGGAGATGCACTTTCAATCTTGTCATTGCTCATAATTTTGCCTCCTATGTGGTGACTGGAATTATGCGGCGGCCTTGCCATTTCTCTGATCTTCGGGCCACAGCCGAATCAGGGGATGGTTC
The DNA here is from genome assembly GCA_963809365.1 of uncultured delta proteobacterium. GTDB lineage: Bacteria > Desulfobacterota > Desulfomonilia > Desulfomonilales > Desulfomonilaceae > CAWBBA01. The sequence continues at coordinate 38,082 of CAWEJR010000027.1, forward strand.
TCTGATCCCAAAAAGGTCACATGACGACCTCCTGCAGAATCCGAAGATCCTACCCCCGAACATGATTACCGCGCTTCGTCCGAGAAATTAGACAAGATAACCTTTCAATGCTCTATCAATTCTTTTTGTCTGACGGAACGGGTTCCTTTGTCTTTTCCTTGACCTTTTCCCCTGAGGACTTGGCTCCTTCGATGTTTTCCTGAGCCTTTCCCTTCATCTTTTCAGTCTGCTGTTGCTGCTGAGGCGTTTGCTGTTGCTTGACGAGGGGAGCTTGCTGTTGCTGTTGAAGCCGCAGTTGCTCCCCTCGTGGACCTGGGAATGGCTCTACCAGATGACACCACCCCGAATCTGGGTGTCTAACGGCCCCGCCTCGTCCACCAGTATCCACCGCCACCGCCGAAGATCAGAATCAGCACAATGATTAGAATGATTGTCGAGTCCATATCATCGCCCCCTTTCTAAGGTTGGATCGGAAACTGGCGGATGAAGCCCAAATTGGGCCTATCTGCCATTTCCAGGACTTGCTCTATGGATCTTCTCGTAGGCCGCGCCACAGAGTGTCTTCTAATTCGCCGTTCAGCTCGTGCGGGTGGACGATGGCTACTCTCTAGAGTAGCCCCGTCACCCGCTGTTTTCCCGTTGCGCCTAACGGCTTCTGGCGTAATTTGCCGTTACTTATAGTAAATGTCGATTTTCTTCAGCGACTCGGGGTCTACGACCTTGGGCCATTCCTTAGGGTCGAAACTCGGAGCCTTTTCCAGAGCCGCCTTATCGGCATTAACAATCAGGGTACCCTTTTCCTTGTCCAGCTTCAAAGCTCTCCAAGGAATGGGAATTAATTTGTCGCCAATCCCCAGTAGGCCTCCATGAGACAAAATGGCATATTTCACCGCGCCGTTTGGATCGATCAGGACATCATCGATCTTCCCGAGTTTTTCCCCTTGCGGATTGCTGACTGTCGTTCCAATTATCTGGCTGGACCTCTGCCATCCCTGCATGGGAGTACCAGCCGTCTGAGGCAAGGCTTTCTCAGCTTCTGCCTTGGTCGCGAATGGACCCTTGACGATCGAGGCTGCCTGTTCCGGCTTCTTATCTACGACGGACACCTTGCCTTGCGCATCCTTGACCACGTAGAACTCAGTCGCGGCCATCGCTACTGTGGCAGAGGCAAAAGCCAGTATCGCCACCATCACCACTATGAATCGAACAGCTTTCATCATCGTCTCTTCTCCCTTAAAGTTTGTTGCTCGGACGAGGAAATCGTCCTGAGGTAGAACCGGCAGCGAGGCCAGATGAAGGCCTTCTGGCCGGAGGTCTGCAAAATCCGCCTAAATGCAGATTACTGCTGCGCACAACCCAAAACCGCTCTTTTTCATAACAATCTCCTTTGTCAATGAGTTACTATTAGCGTTGTTAGTGTCTGGATAGATGATGCTACCATTTGCCCAGATGCTCATCCAATTCCTTCTCCGCTTCCTCACGTTTGAGCCCGTATTTCTCCTGTAATTTACCAAGTAACTGATCTCGCTTTCCTGCCACGACATCCAGGTCGTCGTCTGTGAGCTTGCCCCACTTCTCCCTGAACTTGCCCTTGACTTGCTTCCAATTTCCTTCAATCTGGTCCCAGTTCATAAGAAAATCCTCCTTTGCTTCCCTGATCCCAGGGTCTCTGATGTTAAATGTGACCGAGCAAAATGAGCGGGATCACAATTACGAGCAATAATCCCAGTCCGCCGCTCGGGTAATATCCTCACCCCGCGCTATACGGCCGTCTGGGAAGCGCACCTATAAGAAACAGAATCAAGATAATCAGCAAGATAGTGCTTATCATGACTTGTCTCTCCTTAGTCCAAACGTTGCGTTGTCTCCCTCGCCAGATATAGACCCACGCGAACCTAAGCAAGCCTCAAGCCTGGCCTAGCAGTAGGCCCGTCACGATGAGCCAGATGCCAAGCAAGAGCATTCCCAGGCTCTTTGTCAAGTTCAAGTTAATGTTGCTCACCTCTTGTGTGAGAACTACGATTCGCAATACCACACACGCCGCATGCCACGGTTTCCCACGGCACTGCCCCGCTGCATAGGACCATTCCAGGCCGCTACATGGTCCTGCGACCTTGAATGAGATTAATCACTATCACCACGACCGCGATGACCAAAAGAACGTGAATGACTCCACCCATGGTGTACGAGGTGACCAAACCGAGTAGCCAAAGTACCAACAGGATAATCACTAGGGTCCAAAGCATTTTTGTTCCTCCTCCTATCGCAATCTTGCGACGATTCGATTCATGTTATATGCAAGCTCCACTACCGCCTAGCGATTGAGCTGAGCGGCCTGCACACAGCCTCATCTTTAGGGGGGCAGCAAACCGGGACAATTCCTCGTTACAAAAAAGTTTTGCTTTCGTCTTCATTTCGCTGCTTCCCCTTTCCCCGGTGTTTGTGGAGGTCACACCAGAGCCCAATGAGACGAGATGGAGCGTCATATCATCCGACCAGAGCTTCACGCCTGGTGGAGTTATAAATTGACAGGAATCCATCTCGTCCCGGTCAGCCCAGCACAATTCTAGTCCCGCCGGATCTCGGCAATAAGTGGCCGTGCAACTAATTAATTATATGGCTCTCCGCTTTATGGAGCCTCCGATTTTTTCAGTCAGGGGGACAGACGTCACGTTGCCATTGGCTTTGACCGGTCCCAGCCTGTTGCAGGAACCCTGTTCTTTGGCTGCGCTCAGTATGCCGCCGGCAGCAAGAAGGTCTGTCTTCCCGCCTTGTCGAACGAAATTTTCGAAGTGCCTGGTGTAAACATGATCCGGCCCACACATGGCGGTGAGGCAATCGAAAGCCCTTCGCCTCCAGCGCTGAAAGGCAACTGGATCAAAATCAGAGTCAAGCACACCCCAGCCTGCTTCTATCAAATCGTCGATTCGTTGTTCGACAGCCATTGCTGACCCCCTTTCCTAAATCTGTTCGCGGGGCTGATCGCGGTAAACACCCCTAGACCGGTTTCGGTTGCTTTGAACCAGCCTTATAGGCCGCAAAGTATCTATCGATTTTTTCCTCCCATTCGGCCCCAGTAAAGTCGGGCCATGTCTTGCTCTCAAAATTCAGGGCCTTTTCCAAGGTCTGCTTATCAATGTCGAGCACCGTTGTTCCCTTTTCACCGACCGTCGTCAGAGCTTCGAACGGAATCGGAATCAACACGTCACCTATTCCCAGGAAACCTCCGTGAGACAGGATGGCGTATTTTAGGCACCCATTCACGCCCACCATGAGATCCTGTATGGTACCGAGTTTTTCCCCCTGAAGATTCTCCACAGTGGTTTTCAGTATGTCACTCACTCTCTTAGGAACTTTAATTTCAATCATTTTTCCTTCTCCTTTTTCTCGCCTTGGCGAACGCAATTTTCGAAATATCTGGTGTAAACGTGATCCGACCATACACCGCGGTCATGTAATCAAAGACCCTTCACCTCCCGTATTAAATAGCCACTGGACCAAAATCAGGGCCTAGTGGACGCCAGCCCGCAGTAAACAAATCATCAACTCTCCTTTCGATAGGCATTGCTGATCTCTTCATGTGGGTGACTGCCCCTGGCAGATTCCGCTACTCCGCGGTCTGCAACTGCCGCCACAACCTGTTGTGCGAAATTGAGCAGAGCCAATCGCCCAAAATGAAATTATTGTGAGAAATCATTTGCATGTGTACCTGTTAGAAAAAAATGTATATAAGTAAAACAATCACCAGGATCGTCCCAATGCCTACTCCGAAAATATTCATTGTATGGTCCTCCGTCCCTTTATTTGTTATGGGCGGAAATTAATCTCGTTCCGGTCACCCACCGTGACACCACCGGAGACGGCTGCAGTTGCGGCACATGGTCCACAGATCCAACAAGCGTTTCGGGTAATTCAACTGGAGATCCATAACCGTTGCATCATTCACTAGCATTTTGCGTGCCAACTGGGGCCTTTGGATGAGGGTTTATATAAAAGCCCTGTTGTTAGTTAGTTAGCCACAGCGATGGAGTGTGGGGTGAGATACCGAGGGTCGGCAAGAAAGGGTGGGTGTCCTAAAACCGCGCCATAGAATTACTATCACCGTGTTATCAATAGGTTCGAAATTCACTGAGTGTCTTAAAGTCGGTCCATCGATTAGTCCGCGGGCGAATTGTCCCCCTCAATTCCGAAACGCTTCATATATCGATACAGAGAGTCTCGGGATATGCCCAGCACGCGGGCAGCACATCTTTTATTGCCTTCGCAGCGCCGCAGGGCCTCCAAACACAGGGATTTGATCACCTCATCCGTCACATCGTGAAGCGTGCGCTCGTCTACCGGAAAACTGAACACATGAGACCAGCTTTGGTGGCTTGCGTCAATCGAGGGGATCGCAACGTTCAAATTCTGCCCGCCGGATAACATCAATGATCGTTCGAGCACGTTTCGCAATTCCCTGACATTTCCTGGCCAATCGTACCCGGAAAGCGCAATGACGGACGCGGGGTCGATCGCGGGGAGAGAAGTCAGCTGCAGCTCCTTCGCTAGCATCGACATTATCTCTTCCAAGAGTACGGGAATGTCCTCAATCCTATCACGCAGCGGCGGCACCTGTATCGCAAACACGTTCAGACGATAGAGCAGGGGAGAAAGGAATTGGCCTTCCACCACCTCTGTCTCGAGACTCCTGTTCGTCGCTGCAATGATCCTAGCATTCACGGTAATGCTCTTTTCACCGCCAATACGAAGGAATGACCTTGTGTCCAGAAAGGTCAGGAGCTTGGACTGCAAGGAGAGAGTAAGCTCTCCAATTTCGTTGAGCAGGAGGGTCCCGCCCTCGGCCAATTCCAGGAGTCCTCGCTTCCGGCGGTGCGCTCCTGTGAATGAGCCCCGCTCGTGCCCAAAAAGCTCCGACTCCGCCAAATCCGCGGATATGGCAGCGCAATTCACCGCAAAATAGGGTCCCGGAGCACGCCTGGAATGGTCGTGAATCCAACGTGCCAAATAGTCCTTTCCGCTCCCACTCTCCCCCTGGAGCAGAACAATGCTGTCAGTTGCGGCAGCGATACGAGCCTCGTGCAGAGCAGCCCTCATGGCCTGGGAGGGGTACGCCTCGGCGATCGGTCTTTGGCCAGGCACGGTTCTCTTGCGCTCCGTGACATCACGAGAAATGCCATAGATGCCGGCGATCGTGCCCTCCGCGTCGCGAAGCGGCGTGAGGACAGTATTCAAGGTGATCTGGACTCCCTTTATGGAGGCGGTATATTCTTCTTCGATCGATTCTCCTTGGAGCACGCGCAGATCCACTTGATTGATATGTTTCCCGATTGCCTCACCGTAGAGATCCTCATCCTTGCGGCCGATGATTTCGGACACGTCCAGTCCGAACATTCTTGCCATCGCAGGATTCACGTGCGTGTATGTGAGATGACGATCCTTCATGAAAATCAGGTCTTGTGCACCCTCAACGAGTGCTCGAAATCGTTCCTCACTGAGACGCAAGGCTTGCTTCGCCCGCTTTTGTTCCGTGATGTCGGTTACTATCATACAAATGGTAGTAGAGTCCTCAAGGAAAAGGGGGCTTGTGGAAACACTGGCCGGCACAAAATCCCCGGCCCCAGCCTTCAGTGTAAGTTCCGTCTGTTGACGCTCCACTAGACTTCGATTTAACAGAGCCTCAAACGATTGGGTATCATCCTGTGTAACAAAGCGAGCCATAGAGGCCCCAAGGATTCCTTCAAGCGGCGTCTTCAGTATACCTGATAATCTGGCGTTGCAGAAAAGAACCATGCCGTCTGAGCCTATTATAGCTGCTCCCTCGTTCATCGTCTCCATAACAATGCGATAAGTTCGATCAGCTCCTGTCAGGGTATATACTTGATAACCGTCCGGCCCGGAGATAACGAACGCGTCTACTTCGCCCCTCTTGATGGCGTCCAAAGTCCCTTCGGCCTCTTGCAGTCGGATGGGACGCAGATCCAATCCCTCCAGCACTCGCTCGGTATTAGAAAGGTCCCCTATAATTTTTCTTATGGGCGCGGGAAATGTCTTCACAAGAGTCGGAAGCGCAAAAATTTGGTCTCCCTTGGCGAGCTGCGGGTTGACCGACAAGTCAACCACTTCGATGGTGTATTTCCCTGGACGATGCTCTTCGCAGATCTTCTTCAGGTTCTCAAAGGCCCTGATGCACCTTACGGTCTCGTCCGCGACGTACAAGCGCAGTTTCCAGACGCCTTCGTCCGGGGTTTCGTCGGCATGTTCGTCTGGCGGCCCGTGTTCACGCCCAGCCATTGACTCCTCTATTCATATATTCCAGCCCTGACCCCATGAAAGATCAAGTCTCATCGGCTTCACGCAGCCGAGCCATCTGCCGGCGATCTTGGTCGAGGGTCTTTGTGCGGCTGACGGCCTTGTGAATGACCTGCGGAAGCTCTTCTTCCTCCGCCTCAAATTGCGCTTTCGAGGTAACGAGCTGAACTTCCAGCAAGGTGCGCTTTCGCTCCGGTTCTCGTTGTATTCGCTCTATTTCCTGCTTTCGAGCCAACACCAGTGCGTTATCGAGTGCCTCCTGCCCAACCTGGCCGAACCGGTCAACACGCCTGAAGGGCCGCCCTAAACATCGACCAGCTTCACGCCCTTGTGGGTTAGGAGGAACTCTGTGATCTGGCGCGAATGATCCATGCCTCGGGACTTGGCAATATAAAGTGTGTGATTGCGCTCACCATCCGATTCCCGGGTCTGAACTAGCATCCACGTATCCATGAGCGATGAAATCTCTATTTCCGTCTGCTCTACGGATGTCCCACCTGATGTCAGGTCTGTGCATAAGGTGGTTATCTCACAAGTCTTCAAAAAATCTATGAGCCGCGTCAGCATTAGTCTTACTTCAGAGAGCTTTCCTACCGCGACCAGATTCGAGATGGGATCTATCACCACCATAGCCGGTTTGAAGTCGTCGATTACTTTGTGGATCTCCGCCAGATGCGACTCAAGGCCGTAACGTGTGGGACGGATTGCGTGAAATCGCAATAGGCCTTTCTGTTCCCAGCGCTCCAAGTCAATCCCAATCGAGCGCATATTTCTGACTATTTGGCTTGGAGATTCCTCAAAAGAAAGGAAGAGTGCCGCGATGCCCTTTTCTGCACCCTGCATCCACAAAGCTAGCGGCAAAACTGGTTTTCCCCGAGCCTGCCCTGCCAGAGACCAGGACGGTGCTGCCGCGATAGTATCCTTTCCCACCCAACATGGTGTCCAAGCGCTCTATTCCCGTCGAGATCCTGTCCGTCGGGGCCGTATGGTTCAAATTGAGGGAGGTGATCGGGATTAGGAAGATGCCGGTGGGATGAATCAAGAAAGGATATTCGTCCGCGCCGTGCGCCGAGCCGCGGTATTTGATCACCCTCAAACGCCTCGTGGAGATCTGATCGATCACCCGGTGGTCCAGCGCGATGACACAATCAGCCACGTATTCCTCCAGCCCGTGTCGGGTGAGCGTGTCCCTGCCTTGTTCAGCGGTAATCAGTGCGGTCACACCCTTTTCCATTAGCCAGCTGAATAGTCGGCGCAGTTCCGCCCGCAAAATGCCTTCATTGGACAATCCTGGAAAGAGGGACTCTATGGTGTCCAGAACCACTCGCTTTGCCCCAACCTGGTCGATTGCAAACCCCAGGCGGATGAACAGGCCGTCCAGGGTGTAGTCACCGGTTTCCTCAATTTCGCTGCGATCTCTGAAGACATAGTCGAGTGCGATTTTCTTGCGCTCAATGAGAGCCGGCAAATCGAACCCAAGCGTCTTGAAGTTCTTGATCAACTTATCTTCAGTTTCCTCAAACGAAATGAACACGCCGGGCTCGTCGTACTCCGTTGCACCACGGACCAAAAACTCCATGCCGAGCACGGTCTTGCCGCAACCGGCGTTGCCACAAACCAGTGTGGGAAGCCCTTGAGGCAGTCCACCCCCTGTTATTTCATCCAATCCTTTTATTCCTGTCGGACACTTTGGCAACGTGTCCAAAGGTGGCCGCTGAACTTTCTTCGTCTTGATCATGGCGTCGACGACACCTCCTTATATGTGAACTGGACCTGTTGGTTCATGCCTTATAGGCCCTGGGGCAAAGTGTCAGAACCCAATTATTGATAAGGCGCAGGAGAACCGCGGAATACCCGCCCCACGCTGGACGGCTCGGGGCTGTTCCGTATTGTGATCAGCTTTCGTAACTGCCGAAATTGATGCTCTCCAGGGGGAGTTCGTGGTTGACCGGAATTATGCCGCGGTCTTCCTTTTCAGGGTGTCTTTCACCCCGTGACCGGTCGGCGGATGGTTTCTCGGACCCGAAAAGCTACCGCGTTGCCTTGAATGAAATTCCACGGACGCAAAAGTGCCACCCCGTTGCCTCAACACCGGATTTACTCGTATCTTAGAGCGTACCTCGCCACATGCTCATGAGTCAAGCATGATGTTGATCCAAGGCAAAATCAGAGACGACTTATAAGCCACCTGAGAACAATTCTGCGCGGTTTTCTGATTCGGGGCATCTCTGTGGAGGCCGAAAATTGCGCCTGCCCTGCCATTTCGGGGAACTTCGAGTTGGTTCATCGCGGTTCTTCAGCCCCCACGCCCTCATGAAAAGACTATTTCAGGTCCCTTCCAATCGAGAACGCTTTGCCAAGATGCCGACCGACGCCGTAATAACCTTGGGAAGAATCGGGCACCCACAGGAACGGCTTGACCTTCTCGATCTCAGGGCCCTTTTCTCCCACAACTGCCTCGTCTGCCTTTATGTCCAGAATTTCACCTATGAATTGTGTGTGGAGGCCAATCTTGTGGGTCTGGATGACCTTACACTCCAGTACCAATGGAAATTCGCCAACATATGGAGCGTTCACCACATCGCTTTTCACCGGTGTGAGTCCAGTCGCCACAAATTTGTCGGCGTCCTTCCCCGAGACCATACCGATGAAATCAGCCTGCTTCACGTAATCCTCCGAGGGAATGCTTATCGTGAAGGCTTTCTGCTCCATGAGATTGCCGTAGGTGTAGGTGGCCTCGCGAACTGATATGGAGACGCAGGGTGGAACAGAGCAGCAAATCCCGCCCCAGGCGACGGTCATGACGTTGGGCTTGCCCGTCTTATCGTACGTACCCACGATCAAAACGGGGGTAGGGTAGAGAAGGGTTTTCGCGCCTAGAGACTTTTTCATGACGTTCCTCCTGATGGTCGACCACACGTATGCCGGAATGAGTGATACCCGATGACTGGGTCTGTCTTTAATCTGTTTAGCTGAGCACAAAGCGTGATAAATTTCAAACGGAATTATTGTCCTGACAGGCCCTTCCACCTGGATTCCTCAGAAAAAACTTTTTGGAACTATTCACTTTACCCTTGGTCTTTCCGGGTGAACCCAGAGATGTCCACTTCGCCGTCGATTCGCGGAATTGATGTTCCTACCCATTGGTGAGCAAGACGCCGCCTGTGTCGACAAACAGCGCCGTGAAAGGCATTGGGCTTTTCAGTGATGATCTATAGGCCGTCCGTAGTGGTCGTAGAGATATGCCTCATAATCCCGGTCAACCGCTTTCGAAGGGTCGAACTCAGGACTATCTTTTACGGCTTCCAGCGTGAGGTCAAAATGCACACTGGAATCGGCCCATTCCACCCGCTTGATCCATTGGGGCGATAGAAGAACTTTCTTCCCCGGCAGCCAGTTGCCGGTATCCACAACCAGAAAACGAATCGACCAATTTTTGTCGTCAACAATAAAATCTTCCACATGACCGATTTCACCATCCGTGGCATGAAGATGGTAGCCGGTGACCTGCCGTGTGCTGCGCAAATGCGGATCATCCCGACGCCCTGACGCAGAAGCTTCTTGCGCCACAAACACTTCGTCACCAGAAAGGGGTAACGGGGTTGTTCCGAAAGTACCTCCGTAACCGCCTCGCCAAGGCCACTGATAGGTACTCGTGTAGCTCGGCTTCATGCTGAAGATAAATGGGCTTCTCCGTATCGATATCAGGGCTGCTGCGCACCTGAGCACAGGTAAGGTTTACCGAAATCGTGCGTGACTCCAATTCTGGTTTACTGAAGGCAACAGGAGAAATGAGCACCTTGCGGTCGGATAACCAATTTCCTGTTTCTACGACAATGTAGCGGATAGACCAAGTTTCGTCGTCGAAGTAGAACTCGTCCACTTTTCCCAGGTCACCATCGGTGGCCCTGATTGCGTAGCCAATCATACTACTAATACTGAGTTGCATAGCACCTCCTGTCGCCCAACGCGAGGAAGGCAATCTCTTCCAAGGGAGAGGCGTCAACTCTGCGCCGTTCCTTAACCCTGAATCCCAAAACCCCTGTGTAGAATCCAATGGCCCTTTCAAAATCATGAGGAATGATCTCGACATGATCAATTCTCTTAAACATGCCCAACTCCTCGTCGCCGTTTATTCCATATGAGAGTCGATTCCTTTCGATATAGTTCTCTGTGGGGAGTGAAAGCTGTCGAACTGCCTACTCGTAAATGTCTCATCGTATAGAGGGTGCCGAAAAGTGCCGTACGAGGCGAAGGAAGTGGTTAGAAAAAACTTCGCAGGAGAAACCAAGCCAGTGTATAGTTAGTTGGACCAGATGCTAATATCAACGAAATTGAAGGCCGACCGCAGATGGATCTGAAATACAGATATAAAAACAAAACTGGTAAAAGATTCTTGAGTAAGGCATGCAGGAGAAGGCAGAGATAGGAGTAATGAAATGCCTTGAATAATAGGAGATTTGATATGGAGTACAACATCATTATAATTCTTGCCGTGCTTGTGGTAGGGGTGGCGGGTTTCATAGTGTTAGCGCGTAGTATCTTGAACAATTGGAAAGCAGGATCACGGGGCAAGGAAGAAGTGGATGCTCTCCAAAGCAAAAGGTTTAAAGAGCAAATGGAGAGAGAACGGGAGGATGAATAATGGATACAAGCAAATGGCTTGAAGATAACTCTCTGGATTCAGAGACAGTGCCCAACAGGAAAGCGGGTCATTTCACCAGCGCCAAGAGCGTCTTGCCTCGGTTGACTCATGGGAGAAGATGGCGCGACCTGTCAGGGGGCAAGGGAACCATCCCGTGACCCTTCACTGGGCCAAAGCCCCCCTAGATGGTAATCGTGCATCATAATTCCGGCTAAGAATTAGTGATTTTTGAAATGAAGTGAGAAGGGCATGCTATGAATGAAAATGAGAAACACCACCGTGCTATTTTACAGAGTATCGCCAAGAGGGCGATGCTTGAAAGAGGATTACTCCCTGACTTTTCGGCCGAAGCGCTCGCCGAACTTGCCAAGATTCAAGCACCTACGGAGATGAACGGTGAGGCAGTTCGTGACCTAAGGGACCTTCTGTGGGCTTCCATTGACAACGATGACTCCCTTGACCTGGATCAGCTTACCGTTGCCGAGGCAATGCCGGGAGACAAAGTAAAGATTCTTGTTGCTGTGGCTGACGTGGACTCGCTCGTTAGAAATGGATTAGCCATTGACGAGCACGCTCGCCACAATACTACCTCTGTTTATACCGCGGCTCGGATATTCCCAATGCTTCCTGAAACACTTTCCACCGGCCTCACGTCCCTGAATTTCAATGAGGATCGCTTATCGATTGTCGTGGAAATGGTGATTGGCGCGGACGGGTCCGTTCAGGATTCTGACATCTACAGGGCGCGTGTCCGCAATCATGCGAAGCTAGCATATAACAGCGTTGCCGCATGGCTGGAGGGGAATGGAACTGTGCCTGAGTCTATAGTCGCTCGCAATGGGCTTGATGAGAATCTGCGCACGCAGGACAGGATAGCACAGGGCATGAAGAATTTCCGGCACGTTCAAGGGGCACTTAGTTTTGAAACCATTGAGGCGAAACCGATATTTGACGGCAATGAAATCCGCGATCTCGAGGCGGGAAAAAAGAACCGCGCCAAGGACATTATTGAGGATTTCATGATTGCGGCAAACGGCGTGACCGCCCGGTATCTCTCGTCAAAAAAACTGCCTTCCATCCGCCGTGTGGTACGCACTCCGAAACGATGGGAACGGATTGTCGAGATTGCCCAGGAACATGGGTTCACGCTTCCTGTTAACCCAGACTCAAAAGCCCTGGAGGAGTTTCTCATCAAGGAGAAAGCAGCCGATCCGCTTCGATTTCCCGACCTATCCCTCGCTGTTATCAAACTCTTAGGAGTTGGTGAATACGTTGCGGAACTTCCTGGAGAGACTGCCTCAGGACACTTTGGTCTCGCGGTTAGGGACTATACCCATTCCACAGCCCCTAATCGTCGCTATACCGATTTGATCACTCAACGCTTATTGAAGGCCGCCATAGCAGATGGATCTTCGCCATACAGCGAGGATGAACTCGATGTTCTGGCGAAACACTGCACGGAAAAAGAGGATGCCGCTAAGAAAGTCGAGCGGCAGGTCGGCAAATCCGCGGCTGCGCTTCTCCTTGAATCGAGAATCGGAGAACAGTTTGATACCATTGTTACCGGTGCTTCTTCCAAAGGCACCTGGGTCCGGCTCCTCACAATGCCTGTTGAGGGGCGGCTGGCACATGGGTTCGAGGGTGTTGATGTCGGCGACCGGATTAGCGCGGAGCTGATATCTGTAGACGTTGAGCGGGGATACATCGATTTCAGGAAAGTTGGTCAATCAAGGCATTGATGCTGTAGCTGATGGGTCTTATATTCCACAATCGGAAAACTTGTTATAGATCAAATCCGCCGTTCGAGGGGGCTGACAGATGACCTGCCCCCGAATTATTTACGCTGAAATATTTTTCTTTGTTGGGGCTATGTCAGGTTGACAATTTGAAAAGATTTTATGGGAATTGTTTTGAGAACGAAACCGCAAGGACCTGCCGTTACGATCTCGGAGGAGAACATGAACGAGCCCAGCAAATCACCGAGGATGGGCGCACCCAAAATACCCCCCAACAGCGTGCGGGACTTTTGCGGGATTGGGTTATGGACGGTTATGGACAGTACTGGTTTTTTTGCAACGGGTTCCGACAAACTATGGTGAAATTATTAAGATTCTTGCCTAAATTGGCGTCTGTTAACCACTAGGTTGTAGGTTCGAGGCCTACTCGGGGAGCCAAACAAGTTAAAACATCCCGCTCGGTTGGAAACAAGCCGCAGCGGGATTTTTAGTCTCAGCACGACGCTGGGGGCAGTTTCTTGGAGCGAAACCCCTCTTGTTTATCTGTCAATGCTGTGCTTGCAGGCCGGATCTCAATGGCCTCTGCAAAGGAATTTCCATAGAGACCGGGGGTAGCAACTGGCTTTTCAAGACCAGACCCCTAAATGTATTGGTGTCCATGGTGGTGGTTGAGCGACAGGCTCTTGGAACATTGAGTAAGACTATGACACGGCCCTGCCGGTCCCACAAACCTCGTTCCAAAACGAATCTCTGTGTGGTAACCTTGAACCAACTCCTCGGCAGAGGATGACCTGAAATGAGCCGACCGTCTGAACGAATTGTTGTCTACGGCGTTTCACGAGCCTGACAGCGCTCTTTATCCGCGGACGGCCGAGAAGGATGGGCCAGTAGTGCATCAGCAGTCAGGTTTTTCCCGAAATCGTGTGATTCTTGGGACTAGCAAGCGGTTGCCACACCCGCTCTTAACGGGGCGCTACCGAATACTCTAAGCCATGGCGCGGCCATCGGCAAGATTCAGCATCAGGAGTTGGCTTTGCGATTCGACATCCGATTGTTACCGAGGCTAATTCTCGCATGGGTAGGAATGGCGCTGATGACCATCTTACTGGCTCCCGCCATAATCATCGCAAGTGTGATCCCGGGCTCCGGATACTCAACTTACCGGATGGGCCGTGCGTGGAACTGGGCTGTCGCAAAATTCATGGGAGTGAGATTCTCCCTTACTGGAGCAGAAAAGGTCGTTCCCGGAGCGTCATACATTATTACCCCAAACCACCAGAGTTTCGCTGACATCCTCGCTCTGTTTGTCTGCCTTCCCACTCCTTTCAGATGGGTAATAAAGAGGGAACTCCTCAAGATACCACTTTTCGGCTGGGCGCTCGGCGCCACCGGCGCGATCTGCCTGGATCGCGCTGACAGCGATCGCTCCGTGAAAAGTCTCCAGCAGAGTACCGACAAATTGCGGGGCGGCTGGTCGGTATTGATCTATCCCGAAGGAACCCGAACTCCGGACGGTCTTCTTCATCCCTTCAAGAAGGGGGCGTTCATGATGGCTGTCCAGACAGGGATTTCGATTCTTCCGGTCACCTGCAACGGGGCTTTCAGGATTATGCCGAAGAAGAACTTTCTGTTCAGGCCGGGCCACGTCACTCTGACCATCGGTGACCCGATCGTCACGGAGGGGCTCACCGTGAACGACGTGCCCCAGCTCATGGAACGGACTTGGCAGGCGATCAATCAGCATCTGCATCCGGGCTACGATCCCTTCGACCCGACCCTCAAATGTGCCATCCGATAGAGCCGTATTCGGGGTTACACGACGGGTTACCGGATGTTTTTAAAGTTAGGTTACGCTCACTTCCTAAGAAAATCGTTTTGCACCGGATCTGCACCTCTTGGGGCTGTAACGTCCTGAATTGTCGTGGAACATGGTAACGGGTGGCGCGAGAGAACTGGTTAATATGATTGTAGTTTATGGGGGCACCCCGTAGCTGCTAACCACTAGGTTGTAGTGGTTGAGGCTTCAGCCGAAATCCCGCATCAGGCGGGATTCGATCCCGCGTCGCGCGGGACTACTCGGGGAGCCAAAAAAAGATAAATCATCCTGCTCGGTTGCCAACAAGCCGCAGCGGGATTTTTCGTCTTAGGACAGTCAGTGCGGGACTTTTGCTGGACTGATCTCCGCAAACCGCATTGGGATTTCCGGAGGACGCCATACTTAATTTCTTCGCTTTGGGTCCTGGGACAGGGTTTTCTTTCCGGAGTATTCGGCCGAACGACTACTCTGGTCGTCGAACAAATTTGTCGGTTCCGTAAAAGGTCGCCCGGAGCACTCGTGGCATCGAAGCATGCGCACCTCCGCCGGAGGGAGGCAATGAATTAAGTATGGTGTCCCCGGAACAGAAGCACCGTGACGATGGTTTTGCCTCTCTTGGAACTTGTGGAGGGACCATACGAGGAATACGTACCTCCTATTTTCGCGTGAAATTCAACATTAGTGATACCGCCAAATTCAAAGAATATTCACCGTATATTCGGCCCCCACGGGATAGCCCGTGAAACAGGGTGGATCCCCGGCAGCAGGGTCGGGATTCCCGTCCTTATGCTTCTTGCATTGGGTTTGATCAAAAGGGGGTTGTTGACAATGTGTCCAGGTCGGAGGCGATTCGGCCTTAGTCACATACATCGCAAGAAAGAGGAAAGACATTAAGTTCATTCTGATTGTTCTTTTCTGAAAGTGCCTTAGCTAAGACTTTACCGTTGGAAGTAATCTCCATTGGGTATTTGAACCCGTTGACTAAGCTGATATCTAAAGTGTCTTTATTGTCATTGCCAATCAAGGTGAATTCCCCAAGGGTTTGCGGACAGTCACCCCATGGGCACATGTCCGGGCTGAGTGCGAAACTGATCTTGCCCTTGTTGGTCGTATCAAAATTGATAGTAACGGGTGTATTGGGCTGTAGGGTCTTAGATAGTACCCATTGAGGATTGCACGGATCGGGTTTAAAGTCCGCGAAATCCTTGGCGTCATATTTGCCCCAGTCCCCGTGGATCCCAAGATAGAGCTTCACCGGGTTTGACCGTTTGTTCCAAATTGTTATAGTCTGAACATTCGAGGCGAGTGAGAGTCCGTGCGTAGTATTACGATAATTTCTGGTAACCTTGTGAGTGAGCCGGTTCATATTCCTTGGGCTGGAGAAGATCGGCTCGGGCATCACGAAGGGATTCTTTCCCTGTGCCAAATTTTCTACCTGAAAACCGATATTGATGAATGCACTCACGCTCTGGTAACTACCATTTACAGGATCGTATGCCGTCTCGCCTTTGATGGACACCATCCCATTCGGGCTTTTAAGCTCGCCCCCAGCCTGCCACCCCCAAACTGTGCTTTCATCATCAAAGTCATAAACCGTACCAAAAAGACGCAAGTCCGGACCACCGTCGAATAATTGATGAGAGTATCCGAACTGGAGATCAAAGTTTCCGGGCCCGTCACGGTACTGGTTGACGAGATCGCCTTCGGATAGATCGCCATACCAGTTGATTTTCATATCAAGGGCATCGTGACCAGCCATCAAGAGGGCCATTTCGAGGCCTGCTCCGCCGGAAGACACCCACCGATTCGCAAACCGAGCAGTGTCGTAAAAGCAGTTAAAGCCCAGGAGTGTTTTTCCCCGTAGTACGGTCCGATACCCTCCACCCATGGATAGAAAAACCTGCTCGTCGGCTCTTCTTGTTAAGTTTGTCGAGGAGCCCTGCAACTCGGAATGTGCCGCTCCAAAAACAATGCTGTTTTCCGTCATCCGTATCGGCAGGAGGTAGTCGAGAGTGAAATATCCGACCCGCCAATTCTTGCCGGAGTAGAATTCATAACCCATCTGAAGGTTGGGAATATCCTTCTTCCGGGAATCCCCGGACAAAATGCTTTCAGGTTTTATAAGAAACGGACTCTGTGCGTTTGCGGAGTCAAAGGGGCCTAATGGTGCGAGATTGAGACTTTCTCGTCTGAGGAAAGGAGCAGCAGCGTATGGACTCGACTGTAATCCTTGTCCGAATGACAAAGGATGGATACTCAGAGCAATACCCAGTGCGACGAACGTGGCCCACAAGAGATTTCGCATAGTCTTCTCCAGTGAAATCGCAGAATTGGATGGAGCATTGTCTCGAATCAAGAATATGGGACCACGGACCAGCCTAACACTATTATTCTACAGCATTAAACCTTATTTATTTTAATAAATTAAACTTATTAGTTCAAGTAAAAAAGACGGTTTTGTGATAAACGTGTGAAGACTTCAGTAATGTCCAGTAGTTTAAAAGGATTGGTTTATCCAATAAAAATGAATGTGCGGGACTTTTGCGGGAGTGGGTATGGACGGTATGGACAGTCTGGTTTCTTGCAACGGGCTTCGCCGACAACACGGAGAGGGATCTCCGCAAAGGGTGGATTTACCCACTTTGGGCATTTCCGGGGACACCATACTTAATTTCTGTTGGCTTTAGGGCCAGGGGCCACGCTTTTCTTTCCGGAGTGTCCCACCGGACGCCTTCTCTAATCTTCGGACAGGGTCGCTCTCCCTCAAGGCTCGCCCGCGGAGCGCTCGTGGCATCGCCGCATGCGCACATCCGCCGCAGGGAGGCAATGAATTAAGTATGGTGTCCCAGGAACTCAAGGAAAATTTCAAATATCTTTGGCTAGTTTTATTTTCCTTTGAACAGTGCAGGCCTTTTCTCGAAAAAGGCCCTCGGACCTTCCTTTGCATCTTCGGATTGACGAACAGGCTCTGCCAAGAAGTGCTCCAGCCGCAATCCCTCAGAAAGCGGAAGATCCATCCCCCGGTAAACTGCCTCTTTGGCGGCCTGTACGGCAAGGGGCGCATTCAGGCAGATCCGTTCAGCCAGTTTCGTGGCTTCGGGGAGCAATTGATCAGGAGGCACAACCCTGTTGACAAGCCCGATCCGATAAGCTTCCTGAGCATCGATCCTTTCTCCGGTGAGGATCATCTCCAGGCCCTTGCCTAGAGGGATAAGCCTGGGGAGCCTCTGTGTCCCGCCGGCCCCCGGTATGATCCCACGGCTTACTTCGGTGAGTGCAAAGGTAGCAGTTTCGGAGGCGATTCTGATGTCACAGGCCAGGGCGATTTCCAGGCCACTTGCCAAACAATACCCGTTGATCGCGGCTATGATGGGCTTCCATATCTCAAGGTTGCGCGTGATCCCTCCCAGCCCGGGTTCCTTGTCGGCCTTTGCCTCCCGCTGGATCGCAGTCGTGCTGCTGTAGTAATGGGCCAAGCCCTTGATGTCCGCTCCTGCGCAAAAGGCCTTGCCACCGGCCCCAGTGATAATGGCTACCCAGAGCTCGGGATTGTCGCGAAAATCGATCCAGGCCTTGTTCAGTGAAGTCAGGGTCTCCCCATCGAGAGCGTTCATGGCCAGCGGTCGATTGATGGTAAGGATCGCTATTCTCTCCGTTGTCTCAAACTTGACTGGCATGGTAATTGGCCTCCTTTCCTGTCGCTCTTCACACAGGACGGAAATGCATGATGTCAGGAATGTGCGCTCTCCGCTTATCGGAAAAGATCGCTCGAACCCGTATTTCGTCAACCAGCACGCGTAGTATGTGGTGAACCCTGCGTTTCGCGGGGGAACCGCATCGCTAGCGAAAAACTCGAATGATGCGGTTTGCTTCGCTCACCACATCGTACTGACTGCTCCCTTTCTGCAGCATCCGCTGGTTAGGCGTCACCCTAACGGTCCGAAGACCAGCAGTGCCGGCAGCGCGAGCAAGCACATCGATGCGATTGACCAGCCTGACACCGAATCGCCCTTCATCCTGGCGCGCAGGCCTCGCATGCCGATCACGATCCCGGCAACGAGTGAGATGAACACGATCGCCAGCGCGAGGAGACCGCGGGGCGCGCAGCCTATCAGCGATACCGGCGTGAGGTACAAGCCGACGACGGCAAGAGGGGCGATCGACGGGATGACGATATGCCTGGTGAATGCACTCATGGGTTGACGCCTAACAATAATTAGATTGCTGCGTATAAGATGCGGAGTTTGGGTTTTCTGCCCGCATAATACGCCATTCGAGCGATTGCCAAAGGCGCGCTAAAACCTTTATATGCAGTTAGTTTCGTTCTGTACGTCGGTTCATCCTGGCATCTTATGCGGATCGGCATAACAACCTCCCTGGATTACCTCGCAGCCGGTTCATCGGACCTCCATGGGCTCATCTTCTATGCAGATACGAACCGGCTGGATAGCCAGGTGGCAAAGGGCCTTAAACTCCAATACCTTAGATATAACTCGGCGCTCGCCCCAGTGCAAGCATAATGTTCTTTGCGGCCTGGTCCCCGAACACAGGTCTGGACTGGTTGCGGCGTAGCGGAGGCCCGAGGCAATTGCACCGCCTCGCTTCATAGCAACCTTCCTCTACGGTGATTCCAGGGACACCATACTTAATTCTTTCGCTTTGCGGCCTAGGGTCAGGCTTTCATTTCCGGTATATCCCATCGGACGCCTCTAGTCGTCGAACAAACTTGTCGGTCCTCAAAGGTCGCCCAATTGGCACGTAGCATCGCGGCCTGCACGCATTCTCCGAAGGTTGGCAATGAATTGAGTATGGTGTCCCCGAAACTACGGAGAAATGATTCATGATCAAAGCTTCACGAAGCTAAACCACATAGGGATCAAAGTTGAATTGTGGCGGCATATATTAACGCGTCTTATTGCATGCTAAAATTACACTTATATTGTCTGTTCCTCCCTTTTCGTTTGCCCGTTCGACAAGATTATTGCAAGCTTGTTGTGGGTTGGCGGAAGATTTTATGATTGTGAAGATTTCCCGGTCATCTAGCATTTCATTCAGCCCGTCTGAACACAAAAGAAGACAGGTGTCTTTTCCCCAATGTAAGTACGTGAGTTCGGGTTCTATTTGGTCTTCAATTCCTAAAGCCTGCGTAAGCCCGTGGCGCGATTTGTGGGTTCGAGCCTCGGAGACGGTCAGCAAACCTTCGCGGATACTTTCCGCCACAAAGGAATGGTCTTCGGTAAGCTGCTTCATGCCGCCGGGATCGACTGCATAGGCTCGACTGTCTCCAACATGACCGATGACAAGACTATTGCCTGACAGTAAAGCTACGACAATCGTAGTTCCCATTTCCGCCCAGCCGGGATGTTCTTCAGAAAGCGCGAGAACCATCTCGTTTGCCGTCACAATGGAATTTCGCATCAGATCCGCCGGTTGCATGCCGGGTACCAGTCCTCTTTGTATCGTCCTCCCGACCGCCTGAACCGCGATGTGGCTTGCCATTTCTCCGGCATTATGCCCTCCCATACCGTCCGCAATGACAAATAGACCTAAATCCCGGTCAATGAAAACACTATCTTCATTCGTTGGTCTTACTCTGCCACGATCCGTCAAATGACCTATATTTAGAGTGTTCGCGTCGGTTGTCGTATTCACTGGACGTCCTCGCAATCACAGATTCTGAGTTCAGCCCCGATTTTCTTAAGCTGTTCGCTGAAGCTCTCCATCAAATGATTCAGTTCCGATTGGTGTTCGTTTTTGCACGTGATCAGAAGATTTGTGGCTCGACATGTTGGTTCGGAATGAGGCAGAATTTCTTGACCGGCTTTTTTCGCCATGCTCCCGAGTTCGACCATGACCTGGCCGAGATTGTCGTATCGCGCTGCCGGGTCCTTTTGAGTGGACCGAGCTATGAATTGGCAGAACTCGGCTGGCAAATCCGGATTCAGCAGCCGCGGATCAGGGGTCGGCTGTGTGATATGAGCTTTCAATACCGCACAAATATCGTCAGGAAAAGGTCGTTGCCCGGTTGCCATCTCGTACGCCATGATACCAAGGGAGTAAATGTCTGTGCCAGGTCCTACCGGTTCGCTCTCTATTTGTTCAGGGGCCATGTAAAATGCCGTTCCAGGGAGATCTGGCGAGCATCCTCCGATGGGCGAGGCCAGCCCAAAATCAACGAGTTTCACGCGATCGCTCCTCTGAATGAAAATGTTCCCCGGCTTGACGTCTTGATGAACGATACCATGTTCATGCGCATAATTAAGACCTTCGCAAACCTGCAACAAAATTTGCAGCATTCTGGGGTAAGGCAGCCTGAGTCTTTTCTTGAGAATATGCCTGAGTGTTACCCCGCTCAGGTATTCCATAATAATGAAAGCGGTCCGGTAAACGAGTTCTATGTCGTAAACTTTGACGATGTTTTCATGATTCAAACTCGCTATTATCCTGGCCTCATTTTGAAATTTTCCGAGGAAGTCGCTATCCCTTGCGACATTGTGTTTAAGCATTTTGATTGCCACAGGCAAATTGAGTAGCGAATGGACCCCCTTGTAAACGATGCTCCAGCCTCCCTCCGCGACAATATCATTAATCGTGTACTTTCCAATGCAGCGGTCTGCCGTAATATTCTGACTGCACAGCCTTTCAGTAGCCAAATCCGCGAGAAATTCTTGAATATCAGGGCAAGACAGAGAGATATTTTCATAATCCTTCTGGTTAAGGGCCCACAAAACCATGTCTGTTTCGGCATCCACACTGGCGCTCCGCGCTTCCCCTGTGAGAATCGCGACTTCTCCGACAATGTCTCTGGGCTCAAGACGCGAGACAGGATAGGATTGGCCTTCTTTTTCCAGGCTCACGACACATGAGCCTTGTTGAATCACGTAAAAGCAATCACCAATGTCACCTTGTGAAATGAACCTTTCTCCTGCACGAACTTGAACTTTTTTCATAGAAGAGATCAAAGGCCGCTTACATTTTTCGGAGGTGGCTTCCAGAAGCTCGGTTTTCATGAGAAATTTAAAATCCTCAATGGGGATTTCGTCCCCTAATCTGTGGCCTCTGATCCTGTTCATTGGATGCCTCCAGTACCCTAAGCCGTAAGGCGTAGTGTCCGCAGATTCTATGCTGATCCGACTATAATGTAGCAGTTGTGTTCCGGACCTGAATTGACTTAAATCAATTTAACGAAATACCTGATTCTACAATTCCCGGGACACCATACTTAACTGTTTTCGCTTTGGGGCGCGGGTAGGGCTTTCCTTGCCGGAGTTTCAGGCTGGACGCCTCCCTAATAAACTCGTTTCTCGCTCTGGTTGGCAGCGATGTCACCAAAACTTACCATGAGGATCACACGAGCCTGGAGCAGACTTGGCCCCGCGTACAGTACCGTCATCAAAGTGATTTCAAAAAAGGCCGGGTCAAGACTCGGTCCTTGAGGCTTGCACTTATTGGTCTGGCGGGCTCGTTCGTCCAAAAAAACCTACCATAATGTCGGAGAACTATTCTGGATAAGGAACCATCGACAGGCGTGAAATGCATTGAAAGACCTCTGAAGCCCCGTTGTCCATGTGAAGCGTCCAAATAGGGTGAGTGACAAAAAGGTAACAATGATATCAAGCAGATAGCCCCAAAAAAAGTCTTGACAATCCTATGGCAATCCCATCACAATGCCCCATCTATCTATGACGTCTTTACATTAATAGTTAGGCCTTTGCTGAAGGCTCAGCGAGCCGCGGTCGTGTGAGAGGGGGAGTGGGGACCCCGGCAACCCGAGAGCAGAGGCCAATGCAATCGGAGGAAGGATCATGCGTAAGTTCTGTGTTCTTGCAATAGCAATCGCGCTGTTTATGGGAGCTACGTGGGGAGCCACACCGGCCTCCGCGTGGGAATTTCAGATGAGTGGGTCGATGACCTGGTTATACGAGTACTACACTCAGCGGGGCTCCCAGGGCTTTTTTGGACCTTACAATGTGGATGCAGGGGTGGGTACCTCCATCGCCAATCTCAACTACTGGTGGAACGGCGCGAGATTATCCCAAAACATTGTCACTGGCTCGGACGCCAGTAAAGCGTATTACTATGTGGTGATTGAACCTGAGGTTAAGATCAATCCAGCGGTGAAACTGAAAGGTAGATACCGTCTGGCTCAATGGAACAACCCGCAGGCATCGTATTACTATACGCAGGATGCTCCGGGAACGGATAACGCATTTAGCGAAGGCCAGTGGACCATGTTCTGGGGAACGGCCGTATTGCCCTGGGGTACTATCGGAGTAGGCAAAAGGCAGTGGAAATTCGGAACAGGGTTGCAGTACGACGGGGGGGACGGCCTGACCACGGAATCGTTGGTCTTGAACGCGCCGTACGGGCCGTTGGATATCGGCATCGGCTTCTATCCTCACAGGCCTGCCCGAAGAGGTCAGACCATCACCATAGATCCTTATGACCTGTTGGTGTCGGGGTTCAGCGGGGCGGGCTATTTCAACCATGCGGACAAGAGCGGCGTGCTGGGCATCGATTTGGTTGCGTATATGGTTTACAACAATGGACCACTTCAGGCAGGGATTCTCGCTGCCGGGAGCAGATATCACATAGGACCGGAAGCTTTCTTGCGATTTGGCGGTCAGACTGCGCCAAATTTGGCTCAGGATTCTGAGTTCTGTCACGGTACTGTTTACACGAAGTACAACAACGGCAGGTTCTTCTTCAATGCAGAGGCCGCCTGGTTGTATTGGACCGACAGGTTGTCCGGCTCTGATCAGTCCTCCGTGTCCGTGATCTTTCCCCCGGTCACTATAGGACAGTCCGTGGCATCATCTACCTCAGGCGGCACTGTGTCCCCGCCCAACACGAGATACACAGAGCAATGGCGTGCTATGGTCGAAACAGGGGTATTTTGCGGACCTGCCAAGGTGAGCTTCATTTCAGCGTGGACTCCAGGGCCTGACCGGCGAAATTCCACGCTCATTGATAAGCAATCGGCTGCTTTCGTGTGGCATCCGACCTTTGACTTGTTCCTGGGCAATTACGATGTCTTTCGGCCTTATAGCTGGCTTTTTACCTATAACTACGGATCAGGTTTTAACGCATACAACCTTTCTTTGGACGGCTATTTAAGGGACGCCTGGATTCTGGGATCCAGAGTTGATTATGCGGTTGCAGCAAACCTGAATGTCTATGGCACATTCCTCTGGGCTGAAAGGACTTCCAACGGGTACGGCTGGGGCGCCATTTCCCCTGCCGGCGCGATCTTTCCCTCTGCTGACCTTATATTCAACATCCGTGGGGCATTCGGATCTCCGAATATCCCGGATCGCTCCCTCGGTTGGGAAGTTAATGCGGGCTTTGACTGGCAGCTTCTGGAAGGGTTCACTGTGGGGTTCTTGGCCGCCTACTGGCAGCCCGGCAAATGGTTCAACTACGCGTGCATAGACAGGTCGGTTCCGGGATGGAATGTACCTACTGCAGCGAACAACTTTGGAACTCGACCTGATAAGTCAATCGATTCCATTTTCGGCAGCCAGGTTCAAATGACCCTTTCATTCTGAGGAACTGGCATTTGGTTCCTCACATATTCATAAGGGAGCTTAACCCAATGAAAAACGTGTTGATAATGTTTGGCGTGCTTTCCGTTGCCCTGATGGGCACTTGGGGAATGTGCGCGATCCAGGGACAAACTGCTGCACAACCCATTGGCGCCCTAGGCATTCAACAAGAGCTTTACGCGCCAATGGAGCTGACGTGGCTAGATGGGCTATTCCAGTCTTTGTATGGGCCCACCCCAGTCATTCTCGCTGCCGATAAGGAAGAAGAACCAAAGCCGGAAACCAAAGAGGACGAGCCTACTCCGGCCCCGGACCGAATCTGGAGTGCAGTTAATTTGGCCTAGACCTGCTCTGCGCATGACGTGCAGGGCAAACGACAACCGCTGACAAGAATTCCCTCTGTTCCTCTATCGGGGGACAGAGGGAAGCACAACACTTTGAAAAAGTGGTTCAAAGACCTTTCCGTCCTCGCTGAGCATTCAATTCCGCAATCAATTCCAGGAGTATTTGCGTTGACCACAGCAAGGTGATGGCATTCGTATTATCCTGCGTCTGCCTGAATCATTTTCAACGATTGACACGGTTTTTCTTTAGGTCGCGCTTTTTCATGGGCACCGGCTCGGTTTTCAGTGTGGATCATCTGAATTCTCGTAAAATCGTTTGCGCATCTCTTTCACGCGCTCAGCATACTTTGTAATGCACTCTCTCCTACAATTGATCAGAAGTGCCTCGTCCGGCTGTTCCACCACCCTGAAATTGTTAGCGCAATCGTTAAGGCAATCCTCATATTCCAACGCTTTCCCGGGAGTCTCGAAATGCCCTTTCGCTCTCACGTCATTGGCTATAGCTTCAAGTATCCTGCTCAACTGCTCGGCCTGTGCGGGTTCTCCCTTGTCGGCGATGGCAATAGGACCCGCAACCGGGGCTGATTGGCTCGGTTTTGCCCGTCCGGCCTCGCCGAAAAAAGTCGTGCCGAGGATAACAGACAATCCTCCCAGAAATGCCCCGCCAACCGCGAAGAAATAATGCTTGTACTCCGCCCAAATTGAACGGCCATCTGAGGGCAGCGCCATGCCTTCCTCATCCTCTTTTTCCACATTTGCGACACTACGGGGATTTCTCAGCGACGGGATCCAGCCTGTTCCGTGAAGAGAGTCTCTCCGACGGTCAAGATCAGATTGCTCTATTGCTCCGGTTGCAATTAACTTTCTGAAGAGGCTTTCGAGGCCCTTTTGGGAAAGCTCGTATTTCTCCATGAGGGCCTCGTCGGTCATTCCAGACCTGATGCTCCGCACAGCGTCTTCAGCGTTCACAATGGCTTTGTCTTCGAGCATCTGAACTCTCTCTTCAGCAAAGGTATCTGTTTCTGAGCCTCATCATTGTGCCGGAATCGATTTCCGATTGGAATGCGAATTTCTTGGAGCCTGTCGCGTAACAGAACTCATCGGGGCCATAGTGCTATCTAGAGGCTTCACTCACCGCCCAGGTACGTCACACGAACTCCAGAGAGTCTGAATTACTAGGCTGTTTCCTTGGCAGCCCCCAATATATGCCATTCCAACACGCAGCATCGTGCCGCGAATTCGGGAATGATTGCGTTACTCAACAGCCTCCTATTGACGCTTCATTCTCAATACATGCCGGACGCGGTCGGCCTCTCCGACTTTCGATTCGTATTGTCCCGCCTGGTCAACCAGACCGGCAAATTCGAATGACGGGACCTCTCCAAAGATGTCCGTTATGAAAGCCATTCGCATCTTGCCCCGGACAATTAGCAGGCCTTCCCACAAGGGTCCATTGGCCGGAGCCAGCCCAACTTCATCAACTGGCGATAGGTTGGCAATCAGATCTCGCCCTTGACAGTTTTCGACGGGCACATTTTTCTGTGCCAACGCATGCAAAAGAGTAGGCAATATATCATAATGTGCAGTGGCTGTAGTTATTTTCCTCGGCTCTATGCCGGCCCCCACCATCACACATGGAGTCCGCATCTGAATTTCGGACATCCGAGTGCCGTGCCTGAACACCCCGTCCTCGCCCATCGATTCCCCATGGTCACCGGTTATCACAACGATATTTTGTTTCAGGTCCATCGATCGCAGCACTTTCATCAGCTCGTGATCCAGAAACAACAGTGAATTCGCGTACCGATTCAAGTGACTTTGTATCTGCTCCCATGGATTGAAAAACTGCCGGAAGCTCGCAGCTTCCTTGTAGATCTCGAATTGGGGAGGGAAGGAATACTGCCAGTGGGTAGAGAGAAGATAAAAAAACACGCATTGAGGTTGGTCGTGGGATGTTGAGATTATACTCCGCAGCCGTGCCAGCTTGCGACGATCAGAGTCCGGCCACTCATTCATTTCCTTAAGCTTGAAATCACCCTCTACCAGGATCTGATCGCAATAGGTATCGTTCATAAAGCGGTCGAGCCTGCGAAATCCTTTGGTTTCTCCCGAAGTCAGAAATGTAATCCGATAACCGCTTCGCCGCAGGGATTCGAGAAGCTGGGGAGGAATGTTACGGTCCAGGTTCTGATAGTATCCTAGAGGAGACCTCCCGTAAAACAAGGAAAACAATCCCAAGTGAGAACAGTTTGAGCCCGAATAATGCCGCTCCAGCCGAAGCCCTTGATGAGACCACTCGTCGAGTTCCCTCATCAAGTCGGGAGCAATAGCAAAATGACGAAAGCTCTCAAAAAAAATGATTATCACGTTAGGGAGGTTGGCTTTCTTGACGAAAGCCGAAAAATCAGCCGGCCCAGGATCCACAGCTTCGCGAACATACCTCATGGCGAGCAGCTCATCCGCTGGCCGCACCCCTGCCAAATCCCCCGACGACCGTGGCATCCCCTCCCGACCCTCTTGCTTTGCCCCTGAATACCCGATGGCCCCGGAGAGGTCAGGGGACGAAGCCATGCGAACCCGCGCACCGCAGCCTGCGAGTTTCTCTACGGAACACCGTAAGGCTTCCCGCATCTCTGTAGGAAACGGCAAAGAGGCAAAAGTTCGGTCCCGTACATTCTGATCGCTGAACAAGGACAGGGCCGGCACAACTCCCCCAATCGCGAATGCGAACAGGACCACCATCAACGCGGCTGCCTGGGGAGACCGCCAGCGCGGGAACACGCGGCCAAGTCTCATTGCGGTCTGTCTGCATAAAACGAAGCACAGTGGGCCGGAAATCGCGAACACGCCGAAAACCACCAATGTCTCCGCAGTGAGTTCTTCTGTAAGCCACCGCGTGAGCTGATGCTGCGGGTGTGCAAGGATCTCCCGCATGGGAAGCCAATACTCCCACGCATGATAGGCGGTGTAATTCACCGCAACGAGGTCTACAGCCATGAAATAAAAGATGCCTATCCAGAAGCAATTGAGGACGAGTAGTGCGATCCGCGTCAGCCCTAATGCCATTAAGACTGCCGCCATGAGTAGCAATGGCACAAACCAGCCCAAAGATTTGGCGACGAGTAGCCAGAACAGCAGAACTTGGTCCAGCAGGGATAAGCTATGTAATCGGTAAGCCGTGATGACTTGATATCGATTCCACTCAAAGAGCCATGCAAACAGGACTGACGATAGGATCAGGAATGCCAACGTAGCTGGCCAGAGCGCTATAGGAGAATTCAGCGCACTGGAAGGGTTGTGGGTCTTGTCCTTTTCTCCCTGGTCGCGGGAAGCGTCAGCAAATGCCATGAAGGAGCCTCAAAGAAAACCTAATCTCGGCCGCTGTGAGGGATAGACATCAATATTCACATTCCAAATCAATTCATATTATCATATTTTGCAGGCGAAGGGCGGAGACTTAGATGCGAACTAACAAGCCGGCACTGCAAGTGCAGGGCTGTGAGAAACCAGATCATGACAGTTGCCAATGGACTTGTGAAACCATATAAGTAATCCCCACCTTTCAAGATCGACAAAGACTAATCGGAGAGGACAGCACGTTGGACAACAATCAGTACTCCGGCAGGATGCTCGATCACATTCGCATGTACCTGAGCGGCCAGATCCCGCCTCCGCCGATAGCGCAGCTCATAGGTTTCAAAATGGTTTCGGTCGAGGAAGGGGAGGCCGTGGTCGAATTTGAGGCTACTGAACGACACTCAAACCCGATGGGCACTCTACACGGCGGTGTGTTGTGCGACATCGCGGATGCGGCCATGGGAATGGCCTACGCAAGTACGCTGGGGCCAGGCGAAACCTTCACCACTCTCGAGTTGAAGATCAATTTTCTTAAACCAATCTGGACGGGTAAGCTTCGAGCAATAGGCAGGGTGGTCAAGCGGGGTGGCACAGTGGGTTTGGTTGAGTGCGATGTGCTCGACGAAGACGGCCAACTGACGGCGCGGGCCTCCAGCACCTGTATGACCTTAAAAGGCCGCCAGGCCAAAGGGAGAGAAATAGCGGACGGCGGACCGTAAATATATAGCGGTTCTTATAAGTAATGGCGGAAATAAAAGATTTGGTGGCGACGGGCATCTTGCCCGTCATCCCCAATAGACAGGCTGGAAGCCTGTCCCACCGGCCTATATCAGGCGTCGGGTGCCACTGAGTCACTTGAACATCATATGCACTCGCGCCCATAACGAGCCCCGTTATTAAGCTCCGTTAGTCCGATGCGGGACAATCGACCATCTGCACGGTCCGGCAACAATACCCTTCTCTCCTGCCGGACCCCTGACGGGAAATTTCAGAAGTCCTGCAATTCGTTCCAGCGTCTCAAATGAAGCCCCGTCCCGTGCGGCAAAGTGGACCTCGTAAAAACCGCTCGTCAAGTGATTCTCGGGATACCACGCTCTCACAAGGAAGCGATTGACTGAGCCGGCCACTGAAAGCCCGTCCTCCAGGGAGATGTTCCACTTGCACAGAACTCCGGCATCATTGAGAATCCCAATGGAAAACATGGGCCGCTCCAGGAGGTGACTAAAGCGCAAATCCACCTCAATGCCGAATGGCACTCCCGTCACAACATCTTGCACCGTTCGCCCCTCCGCATCGTAGAGCCGGGCATTGTAAACGTTTACTTCTTCGGTTGAAATTCGACTTCTCGCACGGAGTTCCCCATGCTCTTGATCTGTTCGAAAAACTAGCTTTTCGTAAGCATTGATCGCATCCAAGGCGGAGCCTTCGGCCAAGAGCCGGCCCCTTTCAATCAAAAGGCCGCGTCGCGCCACGAATTGAAGGGTTTCGAGGCCATGACTAACCAGCAATACAGTAACACCACTCTCCCGCATCTCTTTAATTCGGGCCATACTTTTGTTCTGGAATTTCAAGTCACCCACGGCAAAGGTCTCATCAATGAGAATAACGTCGCTCTCCACGTTCACGGCTACGCCAAAGCCGAGCCGACTCAACATCCCACTCGAATACATTCTCACAGGCCTGTCAAACCACTCTCCCAGATCGGTGAAGTCTTCAATTCCCGGCAGCCGTGATTCAATCTCACGGCGAGACATTCCCATCACAGCGCCGAGCAGCCGTACATTTTCCCGACCCGTCAGTTCTTTGTGGAGGCCTGCATTAAGCTCTATCATGGGGAAAATTCTGCCGCGTATCTCCACTCTTCCTCGGGTTGGCGCGGTCACACCGGCAAGCACTTTGAGGAGTGTGCTCTTTCCCGCGCCGTTGCGCCCCACAATTCCGATAGTTTCTCCGCGGCGAACCTCCAGATTGACGTCCCTGAGCGCCCAGTTGCGGGCCTCACCGTTTCGCCCGACAGAATTTGCACTTCCCAGAAGGCTTCGGACTTTTCCAAGAACGTCCGGAATCGGCAAACCGTAACGCTTCCAAAGACCTTCTATTTTAATGACTATATCGGAGGACATCAGAGCATCTCACCAAGTATTCAACATGATCAGCGCCGCCGGTCCAATATTGCATCTTATCGATGCCATTATTGTTGCCAGACGCTACCAAAAGGACCTTTGGCGGTCAAGTCCCCTGTCGGGCTTCAGTCCTTTCACTCCGCGGCAATAAGAAAAAGTCGCTGTGATCCCCGCGGTGAAGCGGCCGCAGTTATATTCGCAGAAACCGCGGCTCAGCAATCCAGTTTTGTACAGGAATTTGATGCGCAGATCCAGACATGTCTACAACCCGAACTACAAGAATGAAGCATAAAATGACATCTTTGTAAGAACCGTGATTTCTGTCGGATTGCATTTCCGCTTCAAGAGACGTTTCAATTTTCTGGCACGAATGTTGAAAGAGGTTGTCCTCGCATCAGGTCTTATGGTATATGGTCACACCATGACTAGTCGAAACTTGAATATCGTTAAAACAGATACTTCGCGCAACCCGGCTGAATACCCGGTATTGGGCATGCTCGCTCTCGGGGAAGCACATGGCTACGATATTTGCCGTCGACTTCACAATGGAATCGGCCCTATCTGGAAGCTGGGCAAGAGCCAGGTTTACGCGCTGCTGACCCGGCTGGAGCGGGACGGCCTTGTGGCTCACGAACGGGTGGGTCAGGAGAATCTGCCTGCCAGAAACATCTTCAGCATTACCCCGACGGGAGAGGCAGTCTTCAGAGAATGGATCGATGCGCCTGTAAATCACGTTCGCGACATGCGGCTGGAGTTCCTGACCAAGCTCTGGTTTGCCCGACAGGCGGACCCGGATCTCGAAAGAACGCTGATTGAGCAGCAGTTGGCTGTGTGCGGAAAAAAGGTGAAGACATTGGAAGCCCTGAAGGCTTCGAGCAGCACTGAGATTGAGTCTCGATCTATCGGTTTTCGATTGACGATTGTCCATGCCTCAGTTTCGTGGTTGAAGGAATTACTTACACAAACCGGCAATTATCCGTCATAGGAAAGGAATCCTTGTGAGAGTGTGGAAATGGTTTTCAGTTGTTGCAGCAGTCGCTGTAATCTCCTCTTTTGGTTCGTCCTTCCGGGTTCAGGCTGCGGAGACTGTTACGGTATTTGCCGCTGCATCCGTCACCAACGCTATTACTGATTTAGGCAATTTGTTCGGCGCTAAAGGAGGCGGGAATGTGACCCCTTCCTTTGCCGCATCGTCCACATTGGCAAAGCAAATTGAGAATGGTGCACCGGCAAACATCTTTATATCCGCCGACGAGGAATGGATGAACTACCTGTCTGAGAGGCGGGTCATAGTTCCCGAGAGCAGATTCAATCTCTTGGGCAATAGGATGGTTCTTATCGCACCGGCTGACAGCAGCCTGAAAGTAGCTATCAAACCAGGCTTTGCTCTCGCGCAGTTACTTGGAGCAGAGAGGCTAGCAACCGGCGATCCAGATCACGTGCCCGTGGGCAAGTATGCAAAGACAGCCCTTGAGAAGCTGGGGACGTGGAAGGGTGTGGAGAGCAAACTTGCGCGGGCCAACGATGCTCGGGGGGCCCTGGCTCTAGTAGAAAGGGGTGAGTGTCCGCTGGGAATCGTATATTCGACAGACGCCGCTGTTTCCAAGAAAGTGAAGGTTGTGGGAACGTTCCCTGAAGAGTCCCATCCGCCTATCACCTATCCTGCGGCCCTGGTTTCAGGCAAAGATACTCCTGCTGCTCGGGGTTTTCTCGCCTTCCTGAAGACGCCGGACGCGAAGGCTGTTTTTATAAAGTACGGGTTCACGGTTCGCTAATGGATATTCTGGGACTATCTTCTCTTGAAAGAGAGGCACTCAGGCTGAGTCTCTGGGTGTCGTGCTGGGCCGTGGTCGGGAGCTTGCCGGCCGGCGTGTTCTTGTCCTGGCTACTGGCTCGCAAGAAGTTTCCGGGGAAGCTCCTTTTGGATGGATTGGTCCATCTCCCGCTGGTGTTGCCGCCTGTAGTAATGGGGTATATCCTTCTGGTGCTGTTGGGACGGAAAGGGGCTTTGGGAGCATGGTTGTACGATGTCTTGGGGATCACTTTTGCCTTTAACTGGAAGGGAGCCGCTGTGGCCTCCGGAATCATGGCGTTTCCTCTCCTCGTGAGAGCGGTTCGCCTATCCATAGAGGGGGTGGATCAAGGATTGGAAGCAGCGGCCCGGACCCTGGGAGCCGGTCCGATTCGAGTTTTCTTCACCATTACTCTGCCGTTAATCATGCCCGGCATCCTCACCGGCATAATTCTAGCGTTCGCCAGGAGTCTCAGCGAGTTCGGCGCAACCATCACCTTTGTGTCAAATATCCCCGGGGAGACTGAAACGCTTCCTCTGGCTCTGTATACATTGACACAAGTGCCAGGTGGCGAAGAGGGCGCTTTTAGGCTGTGTGTCATCTCGGTCATTCTGGCGATGTTCGCCTTGATCTTCTCGGAAGTCCTATCAAGGCGTCTTGCCGCTCGCATGA
Organism: uncultured delta proteobacterium; assembly: GCA_963809365.1. Lineage (GTDB taxonomy): Bacteria > Desulfobacterota > Desulfomonilia > Desulfomonilales > Desulfomonilaceae > CAWBBA01. The sequence goes on from CAWEJR010000027.1 coordinate 70,422, forward strand.
AAGGCTGACTCATGCTGGACATCAGTGTAAAAAGATTA
>CAWEJR010000028.1:0-248430 GCA_963809365.1 uncultured delta proteobacterium
CTGTGGATTGCGGCCCGACAGTTAATCCGGGCCCCATCGTTGAACAGATTAAAGGAGGTGTTATTATTGCCCTGAGCACAGTCCTGAAAGAGGAAGTCAAGTTTGCAAAGGGCGGGGTGGCGTCGGCCAACTTCGATGATTACGACGTCATCCGTATGAGCGAAGTGCCGGAGATCGAGGTCCACGTTGTCAAGAGCACAGAGAAAATCGGCGGCATCGGAGAGCTGGGCGTTCCTGCGGCAGCGCCTGCAGTGGCAAATGCGTTCTTCAAGGCAACGGGTGTTCGCATAAGGCGTCTTCCCCTTACGCCTGCGACCGTTCTGGAGGCCCTGAAGAAATCGTAAAAATATCAGATTAGTGGATGAACTAAATATGGCGGGATGTTGTTGGTCAAAAGGCTGGCGACGTCCCGCTTTTTTTCTGACCATTGGAAAGGAAGCAAGAAATTGCGGATAGATTCACATACAGACGGCCGAGGATCGTCAAAAATCAAGGAGTCCCATCTCTTTATACGCGTCGCGCCACTCCGGAGAAAAGCAAGCATCGAGCATAGGCGCCAATCGTTTCATGGTGTGGACCCACGTTGATTCACCTTTTTCGAGGAGGTCGAATAGTTCTTCCAAAAGGCTGTCAAGCCGATCAATATTCTCCTTGGTGATAAAAGATACTGCTCCACGCAACATCGACTCCATGACGTTCCCCGGGTCCAGAGCATGGGCTGTAAGCATCACGGCAGGGAAGTTTTGCTCCACCGCGATATCCAGAAGATCGAGACCCCTGACGCCCATTATGTCAAGAATTACCATGTCGTACGTTTCGGTAACGAGCAGTCTCCTGGCCGATTCAAAGCTTCCGGCTGTCTGGACTGAATAGGAAGAGAGAACTTCCTCAACTGTTTCCAAAACGTCCGGTTCATCGTCCACGGCGAGGATTCTTTTCATTTTCCTTGGGTCCTTTTGCAAGGAGTATGGTCTTCTGCGCTAATTTAGCCTAAGAAGAACTTTTAGCACAACAAAAGAAATGACATCAAGAAGGTTATAAATCGTCAGCTCTCAACTTTCAGTCAGTCCACTCTTGGGATCGACCTCGGCCTCGCTGAATCGGAGTGGATTGAAACTGTGTTGCCATCTATTGGGGCATCGTGTAAAACTGATCGTGGTTTTGGACCGCGTTAAGGCATTTGTACGCGTGCTGCTCGCCCAGATTCTTCTGCCGTTGCAGACTTAGAAATGGAGTGATCGCATGTCTGAAGGTTCGGAACGGTATGACGCCCACCTGGATGAGTATCGTGGAATAGCTTACATAAATAGCCCAGAAATGTACAAAGAGCTGTACGAAAAGTCATTGAATTCTCCGGAGGAGTTCTGGGCTGAGCAAGCGGAACGCTATCTTTCGTGGGCAAAGAAGTGGGATGTTGTGGTCCAGTCCGACTTCGAGCAAGGAAAGATCAAGTGGTTCAGCGGTGGAATACTGAACGCGGCTTACAATTGCCTGGACAGACATGTCGAGACGCTCAAGGACAGGCCCGCCTTTCACTGGGAGGGGGATGACCCCAACCAGTCTTACACTGCAACATATCTGGAGCTTTACGAAAGAGTAATCAAGTTTGCCGCGGCGTTAAAGGCCAGAGGGGTCAAACGCGGTGACAGGGTAGTCATATACATGCCGATGGTGGTCGAACTCCCCATCGCCATGCTGGCTTGTGCAAGAATCGGGGCCATCCACTGCGTGGTGTACTCAGGATTCGGATCCGTGGCGCTTGCTTATCGAATTCAAGATTGCCTTGCCAAAGTTGTCATCACGGCCGACGGAGGTTATCGCTACGGCAAACCGGTTGCGTTGAAGTCCAAAGTTGATGCCGCGCTTGAAAGCTGTGCATCCGTGGAATTGGTGATAGTCCTCAAGCATACCGGCGACGCCGTTCACCTGAACGCTCCAAAGGACGTCTGGTGGCACGATGTGGTTGCAGACCCCGCACTGCCTTCGCACATCTCGCCGGAGCCTATGGACGCGGAGGACCCACTTTTCATCTTGTATACCAGTGGCCCTACGGGCAAGCCCAAGGGGATTGTCCATACTCACGGCGGGTACTTGCTGTACGCCGCGATGACTACCCGACTCGTCTTTGATTTGAAAGACGATGAAACCTTTTGGATCACCGAGGATATAGGGTGCATATCGGGGCACAGTTATGGAGTCTACGGACCGCTTTTAAATGGCCTCACCTCTGTGATCTTCGAGGGGATTCCAGGTTGTTCTGACCACGGCAGATTGTGGGAGATCGTGGCTGGGCACAGGGTCGACAAATTTTGCACGCGACCGAGCACTGTTCGACTAATGGCTGGACAGGCCCCGGACTGCGTAGACCGGCACGATATTACCTCACTCAAACTCCTGGGCCTAATGGGAGAAACCGTTAATTCGGACGAGTGGAGATGGTACTATGACCGGGTCGGAAAAGGGCGGTGTCCCATAGTAGATGCGTACTCTCAAGCGGAAGCAGGCGGAATCCTCATAGCTCCTTTCCCTGCTGTTGCCCCGTTGAAAGCCGGATCTTGCTCGCTCCCATTTTTCGGCGTAAAGCCCGTGATATTGGATCCCGCCACAGGCGAGGCAGTCAAGTTTCCGAATCAAGAAGGTGTGCTGTGTATAGAGCGAGCCTGGCCCGGTATGGCAAGGACGATCTTCGGAGATCACGAACGATTCGTGGAAGGTCATTTCAGCCGGGTCCCCGGGCTATTTTTTACAGGAGATGGGGCCAGGCAGGATGAAGACGGCCAATACTGGATAATCGGCCGCATCGACGATGTGATCAATTCCGCGGGTCATCGTCTGGGAATACCTGAGTTGGAAGCGGTCTTCATTCGGCATGACAAGGTCGCTGAGACAGCGGTGGTCGGCTATCCCCATCCCATAAAAGGTAGCGGTGTGTACGCTTTTGTGCATCTTCGAGACAGTACGGAGAAATCTGACAAACTCAAAAGCGAACTTGTCGATCTGGTGCTCAACACCGTCGCTGACTTCGCGGAAATAGATGTCATCCAATGGGTCGACACTTTGCCGAGAACCCCCAGCGGTAAGATACTCAAAGTAATCCTTCAAAAAATCGCGGCAGGCGATGTTGCAAACCTGAGAGACTTTTCCTCCATTGCCGATCCGACCGTTGTCGACAGCCTCGTGAAGGGTCGTTTGGAACTCGGCGCATAACAGTCCCCACCGAATGACGGCTCGACGCAGTCGGAAATATTCTTGACTTCAGGGGGCTGCGGGCCGTCTTGTCAGGATTGCGCGCCGATGAAAGAAATGCATGGACGAGACGGATCAAAAGACCTACCGTGACAGCCTTGGAACGTCGTTTACTGTGGTAGGCTGCGGCCCTGGCGACTTTCTTCCCGTCCTGGACATGTACGACTCATTTATGCCCGAGGCCGTAGCCCAGGGTCTCCCCCCGACGGACAAAGCGACGCGACACACCTGGATTAGAACCCTTCTTGAAACTGGCGAAAACTATGCTGCGATGATAGAGGGGAAGGTCGTAGGTCATGCGGCCCTTCTGCCGAACAGGGAGACAAACGACGGCGAGTACGTGATTTTTGTCGGTGGTCCCCACAGAAAACGCGGACTCGCGACGGTTCTGACCGAAATGGCAATTCAACGGGCCAAGGCACTTGGCTTGCGGTCCGTCTGGCTAACTGTCGAGTCGGACAACTTTAAGGCGATAAAGCTATACAAGAAAATGGGCTTCCAGTTTTGTGATGCAGGTCTTTCCGAGAGAAAAATGGCACTCCGGATTTGAGGGGAGCGATGGCGCTGAAGGTCGGTGTAATTAGGGATGATAGATACCTTGAGCACAGGACGGGCATATTACATCCCGAGCATCCGAACCGTTTGAAGTATATTTACACCATGATAGATGCAGAGTTCTCTCGCGAAGTGGTCTATATCAAGCCTCAACCTGTCACTCTGGAGGACCTGGAGGTTGTCCACACTCCGGCGTACGTAAGGAAAGTGCTGCACACAGCGAATCGAGACTTTACTCACCTCGCTCAGGACACGCCTACCAGTCCTCGCTCGTATATGGCGGCCTGGCTGGCAGTAGGAGGTTGCACTACGGCCTTGGAGAGGCTTCGTTCCGGAGAATGTGACGTCACCTTCTCTCTGGTACGCCCGCCGGGACATCACGCGCAACCTGACAGAGCGGGCGGGTTTTGCATTTTCAACAACCTGGGCATAACGGCACGCTACGCGTTGAGAAAATACGGCTACAAACGCATCCTCATCGTGGACTGGGATGTGCATCACGGTAATGCGTTACAGGCCCTCTTCTATCACGAGAAGGAGGTGCTATACATATCCTCTCACTATACAAACATTTACCCGTACGCCGGAGAATGGGAGGAGACGGGCGCCGGTGACGGCGAAGGGTACAATGTGAATATGGTATTGACAAAGGCCATTGAGGACCTTGATCTACTATATCTTTACCGTGAAGTCGTGGGTGAAGCGATACGACGATACGAACCCGACTTGATTCTCGTTGCCGCAGGCTTTGACCTGCACAGCCAGGATATTTTCAGCAGGGCAAAGATAACCGAGACGGTTTTCGGAATGCTTACCAGACTGATTTTGGATCGGAAGAAAGAAGTAGGGGACCCACCTTTGCTTCTTGCTTTGGAAGGGGGATACAGAATCCCGGCACTGGTCAAGTCGGTTCGAGAGGTGCTTAAAGTCTTGACAGACTCAGGCTCTACGGTCAAACTCCCTCATGAAAGCACTCCAACGGGGGAGCAATTGTTGACAACCGCCCGCAGTTTTCACTCAAAATATGGCGTATGGACTGATTGATGCCGCTGCAGGGAGCCGGTTCATGATCAAATCTAGAATCAAAGCCGAGCGGAGTGACGATAACCTGAGTTCTTATGCCCAGACCTACCGCTCGTTCTCCTGGTCGGAGGCCGAAACCGAGTTCACTTGGAAGGACTCTAATCTTACAAACATAGCCTTTGAGGCCATCGACCGCCATGCGTTGACCAACGGACACCTCAAAGCGTTGGTCTTGGAGAAGGCGGGTAAGACAGAGAGCTTCACCTATCTCGACTTAATGAAGATCTCTTGCCAGTGGGCCAACTTGCTTTCCCAGTATGGTTTGGCAAAGGGCGACCGATTGTTCATTTACCTTGACCCGTGCCCCGAACTCTATTTTGCCATGATTGCTTGTGCGCGCATGGGGGTCGTCTTCTGTCCGCTTTATCCCACCTTGGTCTTTGATGAACTCGAAGACCGCATCCACAACGCTACGCCGAAAGCTATATTGACCCACCCGGATCTCGCGGAGAATCTTCCCCATGAGGCAATGGCCGACGTCGAACATGTTCTCCTCACGGAAGGCCCTGCGCCGGGGCTTTTTAGAGGTGAGTCCGTCATAGAAGACCTCCCTGGGCAAATGTCGGAAGAATTTGAGACCGTGTGGGTTGAACGGGACGCGCGGCTCTACCTTCTCTACACTTCAGGTTCTACAGGGCCCCCAAAAGGGGTGGTACATGTTCACCAGGACATGTTGGGACTGAAACCGACCGCGAGATCCGTGCTTGACCTCAATGAGGGCTCTGTTCTCTGGACCGACGGGCACCCCGCATGGATATTGGGTACCGTATACGGGACCTTTGCTCCCTGGTTGTGCGGGGCGACCTCAGTAATCATTGCGGATCCCTTCTCGGCTTCGAGCTGGTATCGCACGCTGGAGAAACACAAGGTCGAAGTGTGGTACACGACTCCGAGCAGGATCAGAAGACTTATGGATGCCGGTGAAGATCTGCCGCCAAGATACGACTTTTCAAACCTTCGTCACATCTGTACCGTCGGCGAGGCGCTGGGGCCGGAACTGTTTCACTGGGTCCGAAGCAACATTGGCTTGTCACCACACGACACATGGTGGATGACTGAGACCGGAATGATATGCCTGGCAAACTTCGCCTCACTGGATATTAAGCCGGGCTCGATGGGCAAGCCGGTACCCGGACTGGAGGCTGCGATAGTTTCCGAAGACGGAGAGAAGCTGCCCATGCTCACGCTTGGTCAATTGGCTCTCAGACCAGGATGGCCCGCTATGATGCGAGAGATATGGCAGGATACACACAGATACCGGGCCTATTTCAGGCTCTCCGGATGGTTCCTGACGGGGGACATGGCCATCGTGGACGAGGACGGATACTTTTTTCACCAGGGACGTATGGACGATCTCATCAAGATCGGTGAAAAGATTATAGGGCCGTACGAAATCGAACAGGTACTCTGTAGGCATCCTGCGGTGCATGAAGCCGCGGTAATCTCTAAAGAGGCTTCTCTCGGAAAATCTTCGTTGAAGGCCTTCCTTACGGTGTCGGAAGGCTTCAAGCCCTCGATGCGGTTACGGCATGAAATCAGGGCCTTCGTCAAACCTAATCTTTCGTCCGCGGTTCAGCTAAGTGAGGTGGAGTTCATTAGCGAGCTTCCTAAAACTAGATCAGGCAAGCTCCTGCGGAGGGTTTTGAGAGCGCGGGAACTGGGACTCCCCGAGGGAGATCTACTAGGATTGCAGGACGAGCCCTTTTTCGAGCACGATTCCTGACGGAGACGGCGGTCAGCGCTTATCAAAGTCTGAGGATCATGGTTATCTCTGTTTCGCCGTGATCCACAGCGGTGAAGCCCGCATTTCTATAAAGCCTTATGGCCCTGAAATTGAAGGCTTCGACGGTGAGCCACAGCCTTTTCAATCCTACAGATCGTGAATCGTCGATAGCTATCTGCGTCAAGGATGTACCGAGACCACGGTTGCGAAAAGGTTCGCTCACAAATATTACGTATTCTCCATCACTCCTGTCGAAGTCCGGAATGATCGCGGCGTGGCCCACTGCGTTTCCATCAGCCCAGACCAGAAAATTTCTGCCGAATTCCAGAAGCTTGTCAACCCACCGGTCTCTGATTTGCTTTTCAGCAGGCGGGAGCCCTTGACTTATTGCCAGCCTGGCGAACCCATCGTACATTTTCTTGATCTCAGAGGACGAATCAAGGTCGCATCTCCCCACCTCAAATTCGCAGCCAGCCTTGTCAACTTTCCGGACCCGATTGAGCGTGGTCATTTCGCTTTTCCAGACTCGATGGGGTTAATGGCCACCCCGGCAGGGACCGTGATGGCCGTACTGCGCTTGGGGTTCACCGGCGTCTCTGGATAACTCTGCGCATAATAAAGCCGTTTATGGATAACGCTTGATAAACATTCCCAACTGATTTGTGCCGCCACTATATCACTAACAGTTCTGAGGGGTCAAACACGCAGTCATGGTGAGGAAACAAGATCGCCGGGTGGTTAAAGCAAAGAACTCTATCGGCTGAAACGATTTTTGGGAAGTTGTATTTGAGCAGTTGATGGCACGGTTGTTTGTTGAGCAACACTATGAGGGGGTGGTGAAGACAGAACGCCCCCGCCTGGAAATGCTCTTCCCGGCATGTTCGGGGCGTCCGTCTTCAGATGGTACGTTCCTATTCGATTACGACGCGAGCACTCACGAGGTTTTCCATAACAGTGGGATCCGCCAGAGTGGTGGTGTCCCCCAAGTCCTCAACCTGGCCCGCGGCTATCTTCTTTAAGATGCGTCTCATAATCTTTCCGCTGCGCGTTTTGGGCAAACCGTCCGCCCATTGAATTGCGTCCGGCGACGCGATGGGACCGATTTGAGTTCGCACCAGCTTGACCAGCTCTTTCTTCAGATCGTCCGTCTTCGTCACTCCCGTATTAAGGGTAACAAAGGCATATATGCCCTGCCCCTTTATCGGATGCGGAAAACCGACCACTGCCGCCTCGGCCACATCCTTGTGAAGAACCAGCGCGGATTCCACTTCCGCGGTTCCCATACGATGCCCTGAAACATTAATGACGTCGTCTATCCGCCCGATGATCCAATAGTAGCCGTCTTCATCCTTCTTCGCGCCGTCCCCGGTGAAGTACATCCCGGGGATTCGCGAGAAGTAGGTTTCCCTGAATCGCTCATGATCGCCGTAGACGGTTCTCATTATTCCGGGCCACGGCTTTCTTATGAAAAGAGCCCCCTCCTCGCCGGGATGTTTGACTTCCTCCCCGGTTTCGGGATCCAGAATCACTGGATCAACGCCGAAGAAGGGGAAAGAGCAGGAGCCCGGTTTGATCGGGGCCACTCCCGGCAATGGGGTCATCAACTGTGCGCCGGTCTCGGTCTGCCACCATGTGTCCACGATGGGGCACCAATCACGCCCCACATAGTGATGATACCATCTCCATGCCTCGGGGTTGATGGGTTCTCCCACGGTTCCGAGAAGCTTGAGGCTCGAGACATCGTGTTTCTCTACGTGGCTGCTCCCTTCCTTGGCCAGGGCCCGGATGGCCGTGGGCGCGGTATAGAATTTGTCAACGCGCCGTTTTTCAACGATGTCCCAGAATCGGTCAAAATCCGGATAGCTTGGAACGCCTTCAAACATGACGCTGGTGAATCCGCAGCACAGTGGCCCGTAGACTATGTAACTGTGACCCGTTACCCACCCGATGTCCGCGGTGCACCAAAAAGTCTCATCCGGTTTCAGATCAAAAACCAACTTGGTCGTCATAGCAACATTGAGCAAGTACCCGGCCTGGGTGTGCAACACGCCTTTGGGTTTCCCCGTGCTACCGCTCGTGTAAAGGATGAACAAGGGGTCTTCCGAATCCATGCGCTCCGGCTCAACATAGGCCGGCAGCGCCGGATCAGACATCAATTCATGCCACCACAATTCCTTCTTCGGATCCAATTGTATGTCCATACCCGCACGCTTGAATACTATGACCTTTTCCACTCCAGGACAACGTTTCAGCGCCTCATCCACATTGCCTTTCAGGTTCAGCAGCTTACCGGCCCTAAAGCCCCCATCGCACGTGATGACCATCTTGGCGTTGCAATCCTCGACACGGCTTGCAATAGATTCAGCGCTGAAACCGCCGAAGATGACGCAGTGGATGGCTCCTATCCGGGCACAAGCCAACATGGCAACTGGGAGTTCCACGATCATCGGTAGGTAGATGATCACCCGATCCCCCTTTTTGATGCCCTGGGACTTGAGTACCGCGGCGAATTTGTTGACTTCTTTGTAAAGCTCCAGATAAGTTACGACCCTTGATTCTGCGGGATTGTCCCCTTCCCAGTAATAGGCCACTTTGTTCTTGAGCTTGTCCACGTGTCTGTCCAGGCAGTTGTAGGTAACGTTAAGGACGCCTCCCCCGAACCATTCGATGTTGGCCTTCTCAAAATCGTAACGGAGCACGAAATCCCAATCCTTGTACCAGGAAAGGTACTCTTTGGCTGCTTGGCCCCAGAAGTTGTCCACGTCTTCAAGCGAGCGCCTGTAGAGTTCCTTGTACTCTTCCATGCTCTTGATGTACGCGATCTTCCGATACTCCTCCAGATGGGCGTCGTACCATTTTGGAGCATTGTCCATTTAATAACCCTCCTCCTTTTGTTTTTTCGTCGGCGAGCCGGCCCAAGCCAATGTGCCGCCAGTCCCGACGTAGAATCCCTTGGAGCAAAACTTATTACCGTCCGAGATCAGGCCCTGGCCTCCAGGCGCAGGTCTTCACGGGGTCCGCTACTTTGCAGCGCACTTCCGGCGAGCGGCTAGGGAACGAACCCAGCGATCACTTGCCCGCTACGGCCAAAGATCAGGAAGCCAATATCAGAGCTGTTCAGAGCCTAACGGCTTCGCCACCGCGCGGTGGTCCGCCGAAAGACCCGATCGACGCAGAGATCGATCGCGTTGAATGGACTCCAAATGCCGCACAAAAGTATTATAGAGATTTCCGCAGAGTATGATGCCGGAAAGCTGGTGAACAGGCGGTCACCCGCTGTACACCTGTTAGACTGCCCTTTAGGAAGGAAAGACGTCATCCCCACCTTCGTTACGGAAACTTGCAGAATCGCACATCCGCATTGTGGAGTTCCCCATTTCTGGAGGACGTTGCGCGAGAGTTCACTATGATGTATTGTCAGACGAACTTAATCGGTATGGGGATCAAATGTCAAGCAAGATCGCCACAAATAGTATCAGGCTTTTGGTCAAGTCAAAAAATCCTATTTAAACCAAGCGATTATAGGATGCTCACAAACTCCGGTGTCTGATTGCGATGTCATGACATGATCCCTCGTGCTTTTGCGCTCGTCGGATGATACGGTGAGGACAGCCGGGATGCTCCGTGATCCGACCCTAACAGAGTAATCAGCTGATGGTCTGCCCGATTTTATCGGCCGGCGCACCTGCAGCTAGCGGAAACGACTTCCCTGTGTAAACAGGCGCGTCAAGACTGCCGACATGTAATGCTTCCAACTGAGGCTTAATAACGGGCCGAATCCCGCCCGCCCGCGAGAGTGTGCATGGAGTTGACAGCGAGCAGTTATGCCGTGGTTCCAAGTGCAGTCTTCGAATTCCTGGAACGGACTATGCCCTTCAGCGAACTCGACCGCACCACCCTCGAAAACCTGTGCAGAGAATGCCTCCTCGATCATTTCCCCAAAGGGACGCTGATCTTCAAACAGGACCTCACTGACATCACTCATGTTCATCTCATTCAGACGGGGGGCGTCAAGGTCAGTATGACCACTGACGAGAAAGTTGTTACGTTGAAAGAATATGGAGGAGAAGGGGCGTCATTTGGAGCCTCCTCAATTGCGGCGCGGAAAAAGGCTGAGTTCGATGTGGAAGCAGTGGAAGACACTTTCTGCGTACTTATCCCCAGAGACATGTTCCTGTTCCTGGTGGATGAAAACCCACCCTTCGCCGCCTATTACGACGAACACATTTCTGAAGACATGATGGGGGTAGTTTATTCCGAGTTACGGACGGAAAAGGTCAGTCTTCGAACAGAAGGGTCTCTGCACCTGTTCAACACCAGGGTCGTGGACATAGTCAAGCATCAGCCGGAAGTGGTGGAAGCTTCGGAAACAGTCCGGCAGGTTGGGGCTTTGATGGCTAAACAGGGGTCCGGTTCGGTGTTGGTACGAGACCCGTCGGGCACGATCATCGGCATGGTGACCAACCTGGACCTCAGAACCAAAGTAGTAGCCCAGGGGTTGGATTATGGGGCTTCAGTAGATCGGATCATGTCAACACCGGTTAGGACTGTTCCCGCCCTTGCCTTTTGCTTTGAAGCGCTCGTCACAATGATTCAGGAACAGGTGGACTATCTTGCGGTAGAGCATCGCAAGGAAATCGTGGGAGTAATCAACGCGCCGGACATGATGGTTTACTTGGGGTCTTCACCACTCTATCTTTTCCGGGAGATTTCCGCGCAGCGCACTGTTGAGGGCCTCTACGGCTTGTCCCATAAGGTTCCAACCCTGGTTCGCAGCTTGCTTGAGTCCGGGGCGAGAGCCGCGAGTGTTACCCAGATGCTCACCGTATTCAGTGACAATCTGCTCAACCGTATTCTTAGCCTTTTGATGGAACACGTCGGTGATCCTCCGTGTTCGTTCTGTTGGTTGGGTTTGGGCAGTGAAGGTCGAAGGGAACAAACTTTCCGGACAGATCAAGACAATGCTCTGGTCTACGAATCGCTGCTTGATCCGAAGAGTCGCGAGGCAGCTCAAGAGTATTTCCTGGCTTTTGCAACTCAAGCAGTGGAGCATCTGGAAAAATCAGGAAATCCGCGGTGCAAAAACAACTTCATGTCGTCCAATCCCCGATGGTGCAAGGACTTCGGATCATGGCTGAACTGCTTTGACGAGTGGATAGTCACGCCCATGCCCCCGGACATTTTCCTTTCGACAATATTCTTTGATTTTCGTCCGGTGGCAGGCAGCGCTTCTCTCGCGGAGGATCTCCGAACAAATGTCCTCAAGCGGGCTGGTAGGTATCCAGAGTTCTTGAAGTACTTTATCAAATACTTCTTGTTGAACGAGCCACCGGTAACCTTCTATGCCGACTCGGTGGTGGAGAAAGACGACGCAAAGATCGAACTGTTGGATCTAAAGACCAGGACGCTTACTCCCTTCGTAGAATTTGCTCGCATCATGTCGTTGCGCCATGGGATTAGCGAAACCAACACGTTGGCGAGACTCCAACTGTTGGCCGATAAACAGCACATTTCCATGGATTTGTACACTGACGCGAGTCAAGCTTACGAGTTCGATATCCATCTCGCGCTGGTGCATCAACTCAGAATGGTTGAGACCGGTCGAAAGCCGGACAACTTTGTGTCGCCGGCAGAACTCTCCGAGCTGGAGCGGAAGACTTTGCAGTTCTCTTTTTCGGTCATCGAGCGCCTGATGGCGCATGTAAGACGTGAGTTTAAACTAACATCAGTTCAACCTCGCGGGAAACAGTCAAAAAGAGTAAGCGCAGGTGCTTTAAATGGCCCTTGAGGCCGCGGGGGTTGCGCACGCACGTTGATGGAATAGCCCGCGGGAATCCTTCGTGGGCAGCGGTAGCAGGCGACAAGCACTCCGAGGTTTAACGAGCCGTAGAGGTAGTCAATGGTGCAACAAAACGAGATGCCGGCTGCAGATCCGGCAGCGGTCCTGGAATTTGTTGGGCGGACGCGACCTTTCAAAGACTTGGAACCAACCGTTCTGAAAGAGATCTCGGGAAAATTTACCCAGGATTTCTATCCGAGGGGGACGATCATCCTTGAGCAAGGCGTTAGCGAAGTAACTCATTTTCATCTCGTAACGCGGGGAGGAGTGAAGGTCCAGCACATTGACCCGGACGGCTCAGTGAGGCTCGTGGATTTCGTAGGCGAGCGAGGCTATTTCGGAGCACTGGGCATCATCAAACAATCCAGAGCTAATCACACGGTTCTCGCCGAAGAGGACACGTTCTGCTATCTCTTGGAAAGAGAGGTATTTCTCAGACTGGTCCAGAGCTATCCCGCTTTCGCCCAATATTATTTGGACCGGTTTTCCGCCGACGTGGTTGGGGCGGCATATGCCGAGATGAGAGACCAGAAGAGAATTCAGCCGAATCGACGCGGATTGTACCTGTTCACTGCAAGAGTAAAAGATGTAGTTAAGAGGCGGGTTGAAGTCATAAACGGAGATGAATCCGTTAAGTCGGCAGCGCGCAAGATGACCGACCTGTCGTTAGGCTCTCTGCTGGTCATAGATCAATCCGGAAAAGTGGTCGGAATCGTCACCGACAACGACCTTAGAACCAAGGTTGTGGCGCAGGGTCTGGATTATGGCAGTCCTGTAGCATCGATAGCGTCCTCTCCGGTCAACTCCGTTCCCGAGAATGCACTGGCTTTCGATGCACTACTGCAGATGATGAATCAACAGGTTCACCATCTGGCAGTGGAACAAGACGGCGATCTTGTCGGGATGATCACCGCCCATGACATAATGATTCAGCAGGGGACCTCGCCCATCTCTCTCTTCAGGGAGATAGTGTCTCAGCGCACAATCGAGGGGCTCTATTCTCTTGGGGAAAAAGTGCCCCTTGTTGTTGCCACTCTCATCCAGGAAGGGGGAAAGGCCCAAGACATCACTCGAATGGTAGCCGTTCTCAACGACCACATAGTGACCCGCGTATTGGCGTTGCTGGAAGAAGAGATCGGGCCTGCCCCTTATCGGTGGTGCTGGCTCATGCTCGGCAGCGAAGGCCGCCGGGAACAGACCTTCGCCACCGACCAAGACAACGCCTTGCTTTACGAGACCCCGCCCGAGGACTGGGAGCGGATCAAGACAGCTAAGCTTTACTTCCGCAGATTGGGAAACGAGGCCGTAAAGCATCTGGAAGCGTGCGGGTATGCCCTTTGTAAAGGAAAGATGATGGCCTCGACCCCCAACTGGCGGAAGCCTTCCAAGGTCTGGCAAGGCTATTTTGACCGTTGGATGTCCTCTCCAGAGCCTCAGGCCGTCCTTCATGCCACGATCTTTTTCGACTTTCGCTCAGGTTACGGTAGTTATCCTCTAGGAGAGCACCTCAGAGACTATGTGTCCGCAGTGGCTCCGAGAAGGGGAATCTTCTTGATGCATCTGGCCAAAGATTGCATTTCGGGCAAGGCGCCGCTGACCTTTTTCAGAGAATTCGTTGTGGAGAAGGATGGCCAGCACAAGAATCGCTTGGATCTCAAGACCCGAGGGCTGGTCCCCTTCGTGGATTTCGCCCGTGTCATGGCCCTGAAATACGGCGTAAAGGAGACCAACACCCTTGCCAGATTGAAAGCTTTGGCCGACGGCGAATATATTCCACGAGGGTTCCATGCGGAGGTGCGTGAAGCGTACGAATTCCAGATGCACGTCCGTCTCGTTCATCAGTTGAGAAGGCTCTTGGCGGGGCTGAAGCCGGACAACTACATCGATCCAGTGGACCTGACGGACACCGAGAGGCAGACCCTTAAGGAAGCATTCGGCGTAATTAACCGCATACAGAGCTTCCTAAAGGAAGAGATCAGGATCGTAGAATAGCGCCGGCCGGGCGTCCGCGTGGAAGCACTAAGCTGCCGCTTTTCCACTTTTCGGGCGGTTTTGGACTTGATTTACGTTGACTGCAAGACGTAAACTTTTTTTGTGAAAAGCGAATGGTCATCAATTCTTTTGACTGGTAACGCGTGGCGTGTGCACGCTTCGATTCCACCCTGCTTCCGTTCATAAAACGGTCTGTCGCCGCGTAAGGGAGAATTCGCGTGAAGCTGAAGTGGCCATGGTTTGGCAGAGACAAGCATCCCACAATCATTGCAAACCACAGGCGCTTGGAGCGGTTTGATCAGACCAAACCTATTGAAACATATCGGTTTGTCTCTCTGGATACCGAACTGACCGGACTCGACTTGCGGCGCGACGCAATAGTGTCAATCGGGGCAGTCCGCATCGAAGGTTTGCAAATAATCACGGGAAACAATTTCTTTTCGTACGTGAGACCTAAGCGGTCCATGCCCAAGGTGAGCACACTAATCCACCGGATTACCCCCGATCAGATCGAAAGTGCTCCGGAACTGAGAAAGGTGATGCCCGATTTTGTGGATTTCGTCGGTAACGACTTATTGGTGGGACACTTCATCGGGCTCGACATGGCGTTCATAAACAGGGCAGCGCGGAGGCTCATGGGAGGGCGTTTGCGGAACCCTTGCCTGGACTCTATGAAGCTGGCCCAAGTTTACGAAGAGCGAGAGCGGGGAGGACATTACGACAGAGTTGAAGTGGCGGCAGGGTACAACCTCAAGACGCTCTCGGAAAAATACCATCTGCCACGATTCGAGCAGCACGACGCACTTGGAGATGCATTCCAAGCCGCGTGTCTGTTCGTCTTTGTGGTAAAAAAAATGCAAAGCTTCGGGTGCCGAACTCTTAGGGACCTCCATACAGCTAGTCGAACCAGCCCTGGACTTTTTTGAACATCTTAGCATTCTGTTTGGCAAGCTCGGTGACTTATCCGCGTCGTGGCCATGGGAGACGACACAAGCACGTGACCTCATCCGCTGTGGCAACACTCAGTAGGACCGGCACTTGCCGGCATACTCGTGAAACGTGGCACTTAGCCCCCTCAAGATGTCTTCTGGTTCCCACTAGTACCTGTCAGCTTCTGAAGTCGCTCAACAGTTTCTTCGAGTTCCCGGTTTCTAGACTTGAGTGCCGCTTCAGCCTTCTTCTTTTCATCTTTGAGGCGAATAGTCTCGAAAGCGAGGTCCACCAGCTCCACAAGCTCCGGCGGGTCAACGGGCTTGCGAAGGTAATAGAACGCCCCTTTTTCAATGGCAAGCACGGCGGAGTCTACATCAGCGTATGCCGTCATGAGGATGCAGGTAATTCCGGGAGCCACACTGTTCAGCTCAGAAAGGAGCGCTGTGCCGGACCCGTCCGGGAGCTTAAGGTCCACAATGGCCACGCTAGGCAATGCGTCTCGGGCCAGTTCAGTCGCCTTGGCCCTTGTGGAAGCTAGAAGAATCTCGTAGCCCTCTCCCTCGAGAATATCTTTGAGACTGTCACTTAAGCTTTCGTCATCATCGACTATGAGAATTCTTCGAGCGTCTTCAGTAGGTGGCCTCTTGTTGGGAAAAATCTTCCTCAAGAAACTTGTCATCGTCATGGTCGTTCACCCTCTGTTAGAGTCGCCTGCGATGATGCCGGCGGTTTCTCGAACCGTGCCACGATCTGAATTCTTATATGTTTCATTTCCCTCACCCTGTGCCGATCACAGCCATTCTAGCAATTCTGAGACAGTCTCGTAAATTTTGGTCGATACTTGCATTCTTGCTACTCGGCCCGAAAGGCGCGTTCCATAGCTTCCAGCAGCACTCCAGTCCTGAAGGGTTTCTTCAGAACTGCAAAGGCTCCTTCCTCCTCGGCTCTGTGGATTAGATCTTCCATTAAATGGGCCGTACACATTATAACCCGTATTCCCGGCCTATACTTTTTCATTTCGATGAAAGTCGCTACGCCGCTCAGCCCTGCCATTTTGATGTCCATGATGACAACCGGAAAGTATTCAGCCCGTACCCGGGCCAAGGCTTCCTCTCCACTCTGGGCTGTAATCACGGTATAGCCTTCACTTTCCAATACGTCGCGGGCGCTGTCAAGAAATAGCTCATTGTCGTCCACGAGAAGGATGCGCCTTTTCACAGTGATCTCCTCTGATCCTGCTCTTCCCCGATATCTGCTCCTACGGCGGATTACCGTTCGACCGTCAATGACACTGTTACGGCAGTCCCATGATTGGGACGGCTGGACAGAAACACTTGGCCTCGATGTTCGTTCACGATCTTCTTAACCACCGCAAGGCCTAAGCCTGTGCCGCGTGGCCTGGTTGTAAATAGGGGCTCAAAAGCTCTCGACGCATCCTCCAGGGTCATTCCGATTCCATTGTCTTCAAGCCCAATATGAATCGCGCTGTCTTCCATGGAAGTAGAGACCCTAATCAGCGGCCGATAAGGCCCGCTTCCCTCCTTGGCGCTGCGTGCCTGCACCGCCTGAAAGGCGTTTTCAATGAGGTTGATGACCACGCGACGGAGCGTTTCGCCGTCGAACTTGACCGGAGGAAGTCCAGCAGCCAGCTTGCGCTTCACGGTGATCCCTTGGGGTATTGTAATCTGGTCGAGAACTGTCTCCAACCAAGGGTTGATCTCGCCTCTTACGAGAGAGGACTGGGGTCCTCGCGTGTATTCCAACAGTTCATCAATAATCAGGTCGCAGTGCCCCACTTGTTCTCCGATCCGATTAAGGTGCTTCCTGACTTTCTCATCTTGCTCTTTAACATTCCTAGTTAGGTAATAAGCCGAAAAACTGATCACACCAAGCGGATTTCGAAGTTCATGGCTGACAACCGCGGTGAGCTGACCGAGCACCGATAGCCGCTCTCTCTTTATCAGCTCTCCCTGGGCAGTCTCCAGATCTCGAGTGCGCTCTCGAACTTTAACCTCAAGTTCCGAGGCATGCTGGGACAAAAGGGCTTCACGTTCCTGGTGATAGTCGATCCGCCGCTTGAGGTCGTCCGGCGTGACTTTCAGGCCGGCAAGTATCTCGGCGTACACCTCTGAAAGATCTCTGGCTTCACGTTCGGCGAACAGATCGGATTGCGCGAGTATGCGGTGGGCAGTTGCCGCCCCCACTGAGCCGGCGAGCAGCCTTTCCACTTCGCTGTGAAGTTGGGCCAGCTCCACTATTGAAATCCTATCCTTAGCTTCGAGACGGGCCTCGCGCAGGCACTTCTGAGTCATGGAGCGAGCTTCTTCCTCCGCAAAGAACTGGCCGAAAAGCTCAAGTATTATCTTGGCCTTCACGGCCAAGTCTATATAGGATTCCCGGTGTAATGATCTGCTCAGCGCGGGGCCTGTGGTTAAGGCCCCGACAAAATCTTCCGCGAGACTCTGTTCCGAGGCGCTTTGTTTAAAGAGAAGAGATCCCAGAACATAGAGCCCCGTGTTGAAGATGAGCGACCAGAAGACGGTCTGCGACAGAGAATCTATGGCTAGAACGCCGAAGAGATGTTCTGGGCGGAGAAAGGTTAGGCCCCACAGTCCCTCGTCCAGGAAGTTGTAAGCTATCCATCCGCTTCTGACGAATGCAGGCAATAACAACGTGTAGAACCAGATTGCGAACCCGGCGCTCAATCCCATAAGAGCCCCTGCTTTGTTGCCCCGACGCCAAAATATTCCGCCAAGTATCGCCGGCGCGAACTGGAATGCCGCGGCAAACGATATCATTCCGATGTTCACCAGCATATACGACTCGCCCACCTCTCTTTCAAACCAATAGCCTATGAGAATTACAAGGGCCACAGCGGCCCATCGGCAGTGGAGGAGTCGTCTTCGAAGAAACGCGAGCCCTGGGATCCAACCCATCAGGGGCAAAAGGAAATGGTTGGTAATCATGGTGGAAACGGTGATGGAACTTATCATTATCATGCCCGTGGCAGCAGAAGCCCCTCCGATGAAAACCAGCAAAGACAGCCACTGTTGACCAGCGTGAAGCGGCAATCCAAGGACAAACGTATCGGCTTCCAACGGGCTATAACCCTTAAGTATCCCTCCCATCGCGATGGGAAAGACAAAGATATTGATGAGGAGCATATAAGCGGGAAATAGCCAAAGAGCGGTAGGTATGTGTTTTTCGTTAAAATTCTCCACCACACTTACATGGAATTGCCGCGGCAAAAACATTATCGCAGACATGGACAGAACGAGATAAGTCATCCATGTGACCGACCAAACCTGATCCTCCTTCCACATGGTCACGATTTGCGCCGGTAGGTTGGTTGAAACCTGTCTCAATATGTCTGCGAATCCATCAAACATGAAGTAAGTGACAAAGACCCCCGCGGCCAGGAAAGCCACCAGCTTAACAAGACATTCCACCGCCACGGCCATTATCAGTCCCGGATGTCGCTCGGTGGGGTCGAGCCGTCTTACACCCAGAACTAAAGTGAAGACCACCATTAAGCCGACGACCACAGGCCCCAAATGAAGAGAGATCCAAGAGGGAGGGGCCCCCTTCTCTGAGGTGATTATTGCGAAGGTAGTGAGGATCGCTTTGAACTGCAAAGCGATGTAAGGCATAGTCCCGATCAGAGCGATCAGGGTGGCAAGAGCGCCCACTGCAAGGGACTTGTCATACCTGGCTGAAATGAAATCCGCGATGCTTGTTATATGGTGGATCGTTTTTATCCTGACCAGCTTCCTAAGAACAATCCACCAAAGTGTTATGGCTATAGTGGGGCCGAGGTATATGGGGAGAAAGAGAAGTCCGGAGGTGGCCGCTTTCCCGACGCTGCCATAATACGTCCAGGCCGTGCAATAGACTGCAAGGGAAAGTGAATAAACCAGGGAATTGTCGACAGGGCTTTTGCCTTCCGCAGATCTCTGCTCTACCCACAAGGCGGTGAGAAAGAGTACCCCCATGTAGAGGCAGAAAACAATCAAAACTGAGAAGGCGTCGAGCACGGAGAACCTCGGTTACTCGCTTTCATCAGTGGGCTGAGAAGAAGAACGGGGGGACAGAACCCTGCTTATGAGGAATTGAAGAAAAACGACTACGGTCCAGCAGACAAAGAGATAGACAAACATCGCGTTTATGCGATCAAAATCCGACGAGGAAACCAGCGGCCAACTGAACAGAACCAAACTCAGGCAAAAGACCAGGACGTGAAATTCATGCCTACTGAATAGAACTCTGATCCTTTTCATGTGGGCACCTCGCTGCTTGGAGGAGCGCTGTGTCAACAGCAAGCTTTGCATTGAAGCACATCGAAATCAACTCCATGTCCGTGGACTGATTGCCACGGTAGGGGCATCCCGCGAGACGCAGGACCGTGCCCCTACGCGATCCGTTACTCCATTTGAGGACCATTCTCAACGCGCTTGCTTATAACAAACCTTCCTGTGACTTCATTTCTTGCCGTAACCGATCTCTTTGACGGCAGATCCGATTTCATCGAGGACTACAGGGTCATCAATGGTCGAAGGAACGGCAAATGATTCGCCATCGGCTATTTTTCGCATTGTTGACCTCAGCACCTTACCGGACCGGGTCTTGGGAAGTCGGTTTACCACCACAGCCTTTTTGAAAGAGGCAACCGCGCCGATGTCACTACGCACCATCTGAACGACATCAGAGATTATATCTTCCTTGGCGCGTGTGACCCCCGCCTTGAGCACCACGAAGCCCAGGGGTACCTGCCCTTTAAGGTCGTCAGCAGCCCCTACCACTGCGCACTCGGCCACATCCGGATGTTTGGACAGCACCTCCTCCATTCCGCCTGTGGACAACCGATGACCCGCCACGTTTATCACGTCATCGACGCGGCCCATTACGAAAACATACCCCTCCTCGTCAATGTACCCGCCGTCCCCAGTCAGATAGTATCCCGGGAAAGGATTCATATAAGACTCGATGAAGCGTTGGTCATCGTTCCACAGTGTGGGGAGATTCCCCGGCGGCAGGGGCAACTTCACCGCGATCAAGCCGTTTTGATTGGGACCCAGTTCCTCTGCAGTTCCAGAATCCAGGACCTTGACATCGTATCCCGGCATCGGCATCGTAGCGGAACCAGGCTTGGTGGGGAATTCCTCGAGACCTTTAAAGTTCCCGCAAATGGCCCAACCAGTCTCAGTCTGCCACCAGTGATCGATCACCGTCTTCCCGAGTAACTTGGTAGCCCAATAATACGTGTCGGGATCGAGTCTCTCACCGGCCAGGAAGAGGGTTTCAAATTTTGAGATGTCGTATTTCTTGAGGTATTCGCCTGCAGGGTCTTCCCTTTTGATGGCCCGTATTGCTGTGGGAGCCGTAAAAAGCGCCTTGACGCCATGTTGAGATATCACACGCCAAAAAGCTCCCGGATCAGGCGTGCCCACCGGCTTGCCCTCGTAAATTATCGTGGTGGCCCCAACGAACAGGGGAGCGTACACTATGTACGAATGCCCCACTACCCACCCGACATCCGATGCAGCCCAGTACACTTCGCCCGGACCGATGTTGTAGATGTGCTTCATGCTCCATTTGAGCGCCACAGCATGTCCCCCGTTATCTCTCACTACTCCTTTCGGCTTACCAGTGGTCCCGGAAGTATATAAAATGTATAGCGGATCCGTAGCCTCCACCGAAACACAGTCCACCGGCTCGGCCTTGGATTCCAGCGCAAGCCAATCGAGATCGCGGCCCGGTATCAGCTCTGCTGCTGCTTGCGGGCGTGCGAACATAACGCACTTCTCCGGCTTGTGTGCGGCAATTTCGATAGCCTCGTCAACCAGCGGCTTATACGGGATCACGCGCTGGACCTCGATGCCGCAGGACGCAGAGAGGATGACGCTGGGTTTTGCGTCGTCAATTCGAATGGCCAACTCACGGGGAGCAAAACCCCCGAAAACAACCGAATGGATGGCACCGATACGGGCGCAAGCAAGCATGGACATGAGAGCTTCAGGGATCATGGGCATGTAAATCAGAACTGTATCCCCTTTTCCAACACCCAACCCTCTCAAGAACCCCGCGATTTTGGACACCCTCTCCTTGAGTTCCGAGTAGGTAATTTTCTTAACGGTGTTGGTCACAGGGCTGTCGTAGATAACAGCGATCTGATCACCTCTACCTTGCTGGACGTGGTAATCGACGGCATTGAAGCAGGAGTTCAGCATGCCACCGCGAAACCATCGGTAGAAGGGGCGGGTGGATCCGTCCAGGACCTGATTCCAGCGCCTATCCCAAGCGATTTCTTCGGCAGCCCGACCCCAGAAGGTTTCCGGGCTCACCAAAGATTCCCTGTAAGCTTCCTCGTACTTCATCTTGACCTCCATAAATAGCGTTTGTAACACAAACGGTGCCTGGCCGTAGAGCCAACCCTGACCCTCCCGCGTGGCGGAAACCTAAGCCTAAAGCGATCCCCAATCGGCTCGAGTCTTCACAGCGGGCCGGGAGGCAGCAGCCCCGTGGAGTCGCTCACGGTTCAGCACCCCACAAAGCTCTCCTGTCGGACCATGCAGCTTAAGGACGTAATCCCCCTGTGATATACCCTGCCGCTGCCCTCATTTGACTATCTTGCTTCCATTGGCAATAGTCATCGAGTGTACAGCCCAGCGGATACGCTACACGGGTCCCTTTCGGTACCCTAAGAGTTTGTGCGTTCAGCTTCCTAATGGTTGGAGCGTCATTGTACAAGGGCAAACGCCCCATGGGTTGATTCGGGAAAGCTCACCGTCTGCTTGAGAATATGGTTTACATCATAGTAACCTAGTTGAGGTGAAGCCAGATCATGACACTTTTCACCCATGACCGCAAGTCTTCTTTACCCGTCTGGTCAACAGCAGCTCGTGGGTGGTAAGACGCTTTTACACTATGTGTTCCGTGGATTGCCCCATGGAGGTTTGACCGCGGGGCACTCGAATCGACAAAACATAAAGTTCATGATGATGAACTATTTCAGAGTCAGAGAAGAGTTCAACTCCCACGTATTCCGCTACAATTCAGGGTAGCCAACCAGCCTTCAAGGAATCACTGTTCAGTACAGACTTCTCTGCCCTCATGACAAAAAAAGCCCTAAAAAAAAGGGGTTGACACGGCCCCTGCGATGACCTTAATCTAATCTGCCAGATGTATCGTCAATCGCCACTTGGCACGGATTAGATTTCAGCAATTTGAAGGAGTTTGTGACGGGGCAAGAAAAGCGGGTTTGTGCCTGGAACTTTGTCCCATCAAATATGTACGAAATTTCAATCTGAGACTTCACCACCAACTGCACTGAAAGCCTAAATAAATGGCTGCGGCAATGGGGAAACAGCGAGTGTCTCGGAAATCACAGAAAAACTCCGGTCAATGGCTCATTCGGGTGTACCGAAAGAAGTCCCGTAAAACCTCCTCGGGTGGTCCTGGACGTGCCGGCCCTTCGTTGACCGGCTTTTTCGTGGAGCCCTTTCCTCTAGACTTCTGGAAACTCGAAAAGTCTTTCACAAAATCTCCGTCGACACCCCTTTTGGTTTATCCGAGTTGCGTAACAAGCTTTGTCAAGAATATTCGGAATCTGAATCCTCGAACACTCTCATCAAGATATCGGCACACTTACTTCACGTTCATAGCTCTTCTCATAGTTCCCCTCCCCACTCTGTCAGATTCCATAGCCAACGATGTAAAACGCTGCTCTTCAGCTCGACGTGCTTGCACCCTCAATGGCGGCCTCGTTATTGTTGCCTTGGTTCAGAGGGCCAGGCGTCGGCATTCGAGATCTGAGTCACCTGAAATTCTAGGTAGAATAATATTCTTCATCACTGCCGTGGGCCGTTCGCCCCCTCACGTTGCCACTGCTGCTAGGGGAGGCCTCTGTTGAGGCCATCCACAGAAACAAAATTACTCGAGAAAAGCTCCATTTTTCCAATAAAAACACGTGCCTGATGCCTGCGGCATTCCGCTTATGGGAGTTGTGTGCCTGCTCGGACCAAGAGGCTTGGTTGCAGTCTGAGCGCATTCGAATGACCGGAAGCCGAGTAAATGACCGCGGGTGGCGCAAGAAAGAAGGAGTAAGAACAGTGGCGGAAAAAAAGGAAGATTGGGCTGCAATAGCCAGAAACCCAAAGTTCAGGGAAATCCACAGGAGAAAAGCCTATTTTCTCTTCGGTTGGTGGATATTTTCGACTGTCTACTATTTCCTCCTACCCATCGGAGCGGGGGCCGCTCCGGGTCTTTTCAGCGTTAAGGTGATAGGGAACATTAATTTCGGGTACTTGTTTGCTCTCTCACAGTTTTTTGTCTCATGGGCCATAGCCATATATTACCTCGTCTGGGCGAACAAGGTTTCCGACAGGCTCACCCGAGAGCTGATTGACGAACTGAAACTTCAGTGAGGAGGAGTGAACGAATGAAAAGACTGATTGTAACGCTGACCCTGGCGCTAACGCTGGGTCTGATCATAGCACACCTTTCAGCCCCCGGCATGGTGCTCGCAGGGCCTGAAAGCGCAATTTCAACGGCAATAGTGGCTCAGCCCGCACCCGCAAAGGCCGCGGCCCCAACCAAGGTTGAAGCAAACAAACCAATCACCATCACGATGTTCATCATTATCGTTTTGATAACCTTGTACATCGTGATCTGGGCCGCGAAACGGACGAAAACCACGGCCGACTTCTACGCGGCTCGTGGCGCTATCACCGGTACCCAGAACGGATGGGCCATCGCGGGGGATTATATGTCCGCGGCCTCGTTCCTGGGGATAGCGGGGCTCATTTGCCTCTATGGATACGACGGCTTCATGTATTCGGTGGGGTGGTTGGTCGCGTACGTGACCGTGCTCCTTATAGTGGCTGAACCCTGCCGTAACGCGGGCAAGTACACCATGGGAGATATCCTCGCTTTCCGGTCGTCCCCCCGGCCGGTCCGTGCGGCTGCCGCCTTCTCGACCGTGCTCGTCTCAATCTTCTACCTGACCGCGCAGATGGTCGGGGCCGGTAAGCTCATGGAGCTTCTCCTCGGCATCCCCTTCAGGTACGCCATCACTGGTGTCGGCTGTCTCATGATCGTGTACGTGGCCTTGGGCGGGATGATAGCCACTACCTGGGTCCAGATAATTAAGGCTGGTCTCCTGATGACCGGCGCCTGTGTGCTGTGCGTTATGGTATTGAACAAGGCGGGGTTCAATCCTATCCAGTTTTTCAATGACGTGGCCACAAACACCCAGATTTCGGAATGGGTTCGTGTGCAACTACTGAAAGACGCTGTGGCCCAACCGGGCTTTGACTACGGACAACGTTTCCTCGAGCCAGGGTTGCTGCTGAAAGACGTGTGGGACCAAATCTCTCTGGGCATGGCCCTCGTGCTGGGAACCGCGGGTATGCCTCACATACTCATGCGTTTCTTCACCGTGCCTACCGCGCAGGCGGCACGCAAGTCGGTTATCATCGCCATGTTTATCATCGGCACTTTCTACATCCTGACGACCCTGCTGGGCTTCGGTTCCGCCATCAACGTCAGCCCGCAGATCTCGTTTGCCGTGGACAAGGGCGGCAACATGTCCAACATGCTGCTGGCCCAGATGCTGGGTAACGAAATCTATCCTCTTCTGGGTGACGTACTTCTGGCATTTCTCTGCGCGGTGGCATTTGCCACCATACTCGCAGTTGTGTCTGGCCTTGTGCTCGCTTCAGCTGCAGCCATCTCGCACGACATTTATGTAAGTGTGATCAAGGGCGGCAAGGCTGACCAGCGTGAGCAGGTGAAGGCCGCTAGAATAGCCTCTATCTGCGTGGGCGCTTGCGCGGTGGTCATCGGAATCTTGGCCGAAGGGCAGAACGTAGCGCACCTCGTCGCCCTGGCTTTTGCCGTGGCATCCGCGGGCAACCTGCCGACGGTCGTGCTATCCCTGTTCTGGCGGAAAATGAACACCGCGGGGATTGTCGCAGGCTTGGTGATAGGCACGTCGGTGTCAATACTCCTGGTTCTGGTCTCGCCCAACATGATGTATCCGAAAATGATCGCTGCTGGGGATCAGAAGCTATACACCGGGCTGGAGCAGAAGCAGGCCGGTGGAGCGACTCTCACTGACAAGGAAAAGGCGGAAATGGCGAAGGCCAAGGCCTCGTACGAGAAGAACAAAGACGGCACTTCGTACATCTTCGGTCTGGACAAGCCTCTCTTCGGGCTTAGGAATCCGGGCATCGTCTCTATTCCGTTAGGATTCCTGTCCGCGATTGTCTTTGCCTTGCTCTTCCGACGGAAGAAAGAAGAAGACGCGTTCGACGAACTTTATGTTCGCCAGAACACCGGCGTTGGCATTGCAAAAGCCATGGAGCATTAAGCTCGAGGCGTAATTTTAGCTCTCGGGGGAAGGCCATTGCCTTCCCCCTTTTTTTGGGCTGCACCCACTATGCCGTACTTTGAATCCGTCCTGACCCCGTCTGCAAGATGCAACTTATTGGATTCAAGAGCCTCCAGGAATTCCTGAGCGTAGAAGCGGTCCTCTGTAGGATGGCGAAGCATACGTTTGAGAAGAAAATTAGCGTAAAGGGGGGGATAGATTTCTTCAAAATAGAAAATACCGCCGGGTTTGGTTACTCTGCCGATCTCTCGAATGCAGCGGCGCCAGTCAAGCACGTGATGGATGATGCCGAAATTCACTACAGCATCAAAGCTCGAATCCTCAAATGGGAGATCTTCGGCATTGCCCACATGATAGGCAATCTTTCCCGCAAGATCAGACGGTAGCGCCCTCTTCGCCCGCCGAACCAGGCTGTGTTCGAGATCAAAAGCAACAACTCTCTTGAACCCCAATTTCTCGACGAGAAGCCGCGCTCCTTTGCCCAGCCCGCAGCCGATCTCAAGCGCACAATCAACCTGTTGAGGACCAACCAGCCGGAGCCACTCGGAAATCTCGCGTTTCTGAAAGAAGACCCGCACGGGACTGTATATCCAGACCCGTTCGGGCCAATTCATCAACATCTCTTCTTTTCTGGACGTCTTGATGGTGAGCACCTCTTCTTATCCCCCGATTGATCCCAACTCCCATGACGGTCTAACACAACGGCGCATCACAGTCCGATTCAACAGTTAGATGGGCATCCGACTCAATATGGCGGCCACAGGCCGCCCTACAAGCTGAGTATGTTGATGGTCAGTTCCTCTTGCCATGCGGGAATTGCGTCGGCATCAGACACTTTGGACAGCCCTTGATTCCTGGTCATTGCCGCAAATAAATTGAAATGACCACGAGGAGGAGGAAGCCCACGGGCATGTAGCTCGCCTTGTCAAACAGTGACGCGGCAGTGACGGGACCCGGATGGTAATAGACTCGACGGGCTGGTTCGAGGAGGAGCTTCCAGGCAAGCAACGCGGCGCCAATCGGATACAACCATCCCACGCCGTTTCCGGCCATCCAATATAACGCGATGCCTGCACTTGCAGCCATGGAAATTGCAGCGAGCATAACGAAAACAGATTCCGGCATGCCCTTCACAGTGATTGTGGTCCTGGCCGACACGCGTGCATCGTCCTCCATGTCGACTATGTCATTGGCAATATTTTGGGCCCCCACTTCCCAGGCCGCGAGCCACAAGCACAGGACAGCCACAAAGCCGAGAGAAGGACTCGGGTCCACGGCGTAAACCCCTGCAAGGCCGCCGCTTGCCTTCACGAGGGCCGACGGGATTATCTTCAGGTGGGTAATCCTGAGAAGCTTGCAATAGAGGCCTTCCAGCGAAGCAGATACTACAAATAGGCCCGCGCAGAATGGGTTGAGCCACCATGCCCCCGCCAGAGCAACAATCGCCCAAAACGCAAACCACCAGAAACCGCTCTCGAACGACAGCATTCCCTGAGCAACGGGGTGCCGAACCATGATTTCATCAACGGTGGGCATGTCCGTTGAACGGTCTCTGAAGGACATCCTCTCTTTGTCAACGCGATGGTCGATCAGATCATTGAGGGCATACACGGCTGTATAGCCGGCAAATGCAGTGATCAACCCTACAATGACCACGGGGAACGGTGGAAAATGGCCCAGCCAGAGCAGCGCGGCCATGGGAGGCGTGGCCATATCCAGAATGCCGTGAGGAGTGCGAGACAGCCCAAGAAACAATTTCCAACTGATGGCCGCATTCATGCCGGGGAATTCCGCAAACCGGCTGTTTGTGTGATTCATGCTGGAGCACCTTTAAGACTGCGTCACCTTTTCTTGCCTTCGTAGGGAAACGTCAATTTGCCACCCAGAAAACCAATACAAGACACGATTACCGTTAGTGTCACCAGACTGAGAACATAGACGATAACATAAATGTTCCGTGTCTCAAGATGGTCCACAAGCACGAACAACCTCAACGCGATAGCCAAGGCCCCCAAGCCCAAGGCAATCCAAGCGAGACGACGTTTCATAAGAATGATGCGTGAGTCCGAAGCGTCATAATTAATCCACCATGTGAAATAGCCTGTCATCATGGCCGCAGGAATTGAAAGCCAACCTAAGATTACGCAAGAGAGTGCTGCCCATTCTGTGCATGGGGAATTCGTCGCCAGGCCCGCCAACTCGAAGAGCGGCACGACCGTCATAAGTCCCACGGGAATGTGAACTACTGCAGGATGAGGATGTCTCCGAAAGAATGGGTGGCGATCGAGCCAGAGATCAATTCTCCCCTTAAAGCCTGCTTGCGGGTTCTTCACGCTCTTTCTCGAAAATCCCTACCGATTCAAACCGTTCAAGCACTTCTAAGCCATGAGGTGCGGCCTTGATGTCATTCGTCAGGTCGCTTCCTGCCCGATGCCGCTTCATGTGCTCGCCGTGGACCCATCTCTTGCTAGCGGAAACGTCGTAGACTCTCCCTTCCACAGCGACGAGCGCACTCTTTCCCTCTTGGCCGTTTGACTGGGCAAGCTCTTCAGCGTTGTAAGACTTCACCGTCAACCTCTCTCTAACAATCCCATGGATTCAGCCGCATAAGCCACGAGGTTATCAAGAGATCGTGCAGTTGGGAAATGTTTTTTGTTTGAGGAGTTGTGTTTGCCGACTTGGAGTAATTCCGACATCCAAAGAAACAAGTAAAACCTTGCCGGAGGATGTCCCGTCATGCGAGAGGCTCAAGACGGAGGTGATCCTGGACCTGACCGAGGTGTACTTACCGCCTCCAGGAGTGGCCCTGTTTCCCGTCATCATCCCCGTACCGGTTCGGGAGACAAGGAAGAGTGTTGTCCTCCCGGCAAAATCTATGATCCTCGGACGGGCAAGTGCGCTCGTCAGTGTCCGGAAGGTGAGCGACCGCCGGTTATAGTGCGTGGCACTAACGGCTTGACACCGATATTCCCGACAGGCCCGTGCGGGTCTTGCCGCAGGGGAGCCACCTTTAATCCGCAGACCTGCCGCTGTGAATGTCCGTGTCCTCAAGGGTTTCTCTTGCCCGGCCAAGGATGCGTGGCGCAATGTCCCGAGGGATACAGCCAGGCGTACGACTCGAGCAACTCTCCTCCGTATAGGTGTTTGTATTGCGTGCCGACGGGGGTTGTAGTCGACCCGGTTCCGCCGCCTCTTAGGCGGTGCCAAGAAGTTCAGGTAAGAGGAACTGGTAGTACTAGCGAGCAGTGCGCTGCTTGCGAAACTTGTGTCGACGGGTCCTGTCAGCCCAGAGTCTGTCGAGACGGGCTTATCTTGACCGGGTGAGCTGCAAATGTCGTCCATTATTAACTCTAATTACACCATGTGCAGCCGGTGCTGATTGTTCCAGATGCGAGAGATGCGTCAATGGTTTGTGTGAAAAGCCAAGGATGTGCCTTACGGGGCAGCGAATCAATCTGGAAACCTGCGAGTGCGAACCGGAAAACGGTACCGATTTAGTGGAACCTCGCGCACTAACCGAGGAGCCGCCGCAGTGTCAAAATAACCGCGAATGCCCCGAGGGAGAAGTGTGTCGGAAAGGAAAATGTGTGAAGAAGCCACCTCCCCCTATCAAACAGCGCCCTCCTTCGAGAAGCGAACCTGTGGACATGCCGAGACTTTTTGAAGACAATTCCGGTCAGGGGATTCCGAGCGGGGGCATTGGCCCCGGCGGAGGAGGCGGTGGCGGTGGACAAGGGTCGCGCCGGCCAGCGTGTCCCGCGCCAAATTGCGCCGGTTCAGCGAATCCCCCGCACGCCGCCCTCTAAGCCACGCTAGTCCCCGGGGCCCGGAGGGATTGTTCCTTTCTGAGTGAGTCGGGATGAGTTTCTTACAAGTTTTGACCCGGCTGAAAGTGGTCGGGTCAAAACATTTTCTTGGCCCTCAAATCAGGGCCTGTAATTTCCAGCAAGTCTCGCCCACAGGTTGAGACACGTCAACAGAATTGCCCAAGGAATGCTTCTTCTGCAAGTCTCTTAGGATCTGTAGTGGATTCAGAGTAAAACAATCGCAATTGTCGTCACAATCATCCGCAAGGACCGCCACAATCATCTGCACTTCCGGGTCCGTGTATATGGCCTGTTTTCCCACAAATACGTGCGGGTAGCGCGGATTATCGGACCGCTGCACTTTCTCCAATTTCTCGGCCTTCTTGGTGGGACTGATATTAGGTTCCGTCGAACAACCCGAGCAACTACTGCATCCGCCCATTGCAATCTCCTGATGGCTAATTCTCGTAAGATTCAAGTTAAGGATTTGTGAGCGGTCTGTCAAGTCTGGGACTGCACGGCCACAAGCCTACCCGCATCGCACCGTAATCTCAGGCCGTCTTTTTGCGCGCTCATGGCTTTGACAGGATCTTGACCTCCACTATGGAACTATCTTCGAACTCTCCTAGTACCGCCTTGGTGATCGGGTTCTCTATGCGCTTCGTTCTTCAGCGCCCTGTCTAGATCTGTTTGTCCGTCAGCAGAAGCGGAGTAAGGACTCTTAGTGTCAAGAGAGGTTTCACGGGCAAGGGTCAAGATCTTCAGTCTCGCGCCTCCGAAGAATTCCTCGAAGATGGCCCTCACACCGGTTTTGCCTGCCAGTCGGCTTTCGAACTGCTCTTTGTATACCTCTTTGTGGAAGCCGACCTCCACTTCAGTAGGTCCGTGGGAAATGAGCCTCCCGTGATCCATGAGAGACGGCAGCATCGGATCTTGGCCGGATAGCCTGACGCGCTCTTTGAGGTTCGACCAGATCTCATCCGGCGTCCCCGTCGGCACAGGTACGACCTGCGTGATCGTGAACCGCTCCGAAGGGACATCTTGTGGATGGTCCACGGGGCTGTGCCGCAGTTCGCTGGGCTCTGTGGCAGCGCATTGTTTCGCCTTCGTTTCGGGCTTTCCCGATTTGACCGCAACCGGGGGCATGGTTTGGCCGTGTCTGTCGTCGCTTGCCCTCGGTCGAGAATGTGGTAATCCGGAGTCCATGCGGCGAAGCATTTCCGCCAAGTCCATGATATCAGGCGCATAGGCCATCTTGAGCACTGTCATTTCAAGCGTGACCCACGGATTAGCGGATCGCTTGATCTCTCCCTCGCTGCGCATCAGTATACTGAAGAAGTTTTGCAGTTCCTGAGCCGTTG
Source organism: uncultured delta proteobacterium (assembly GCA_963809365.1). GTDB lineage: Bacteria > Desulfobacterota > Desulfomonilia > Desulfomonilales > Desulfomonilaceae > CAWBBA01. The sequence goes on from CAWEJR010000028.1 coordinate 30,929, forward strand.
CCCCCCTCATTAGGGCTTCCATCTCCTCCAGCTCCGAAGCCGGGGCGTCAATCATGCCTTCGACACGAGACCCGGGTGGCACGGTTTTGACAACGATCAAGTTGCGGACATATTGGATCAAGTCCATTATCAGTTGCTCAGGGTCGTAACCTTGCTGAAAGACCTCATGCAGTACCGTTAGGGCCGCAGCCGCATCCCGCTCAAGGATAGCTCGCAAGAGGCGGCCGAAAGAGTCTCGCCCTGCTACTCCCAAGATCCCGATCACGTCCTCGGTGGCTATCCGTTTGGACCCAAACGCGATTACCTGATCCAGCAAGCTCAGAGCGTCCCTGAAGGACCCTTGCGCCTCTCTGGCCACCAGGGCAAGCGCCTCTTCTTCGGCTTCAATGCCTTCCTGTTTGAGGATGGCGTCCATGCCGTTGGCGATTTCGCGGGCCGAGATTGTGCGGAAATTAAACCTCTGACACCGCGAATTGATGGTGGCCGGAACTTTATGGGACTCGGTGGTGGCGAAAATGAATTTGGCATGGGAAGGAGGTTCTTCCAGGGTCTTCAGCAGCGCATTGAACGCGTTGATGGAGATCATGTGAACTTCGTCTATGATTATGATCTTGTAGAGCGAGCTTACCGGGGGATACTTGATATTCTCGTTGATTTCCCGAATGTTATCTACCGAAGTATTGGAGGCTCCGTCGATTTCCTGCACATCCACACTGATGCCGTTGCTGATCTCCTTGCAGGATGAGCAGACGTTGCAAGGATTTGCCTCTCCTTCCGGTCGGCCGGAGCAATTAAGGGTCTTGGCAAGAATCCGAGCCACGGTCGTCTTGCCCACGCCCCGCACGCCGCAAAAGAGAAAAGCGTGAGCCACTCGTCCCGAGAGAATTGAATTCGAGAGCGTCTGAATCACGTGGTCCTGACCGACCACCTCATTGAACGTCGTGGGTCTATATTTTCGTGCGAGGACTAGGTAAGACGGCATGCCTTTGAGATATCCGATGAAAAGGGAAACGGGCGTGACCGGTGATCGGGTCTAAGGGCCGACTCCCGAGATTACTTCCGCTGCTTCCTCCCGGACCTGACGGGGTTAGTAACTCCAAGTCGCCCTCTCCCGGTCACCGGCGACGACCGCTTCCGCGGAGACACCGGGGATGTTAAATGTCACTGTGCATCAATATCAAATTATTCCTGATTACGTCAAGACACAGATGGCTGATCTCCTGGACCCGGCCGTTACGACCTCAATCCGCGGACTCGGGCTGATGCCTCTCGGCCAAGCAGCCGCAACAAATTTCCCGAAAGTATCCCTCGGAGGTCGTCTTCCGAAAAGCTCCGCAGAAGCTTCCGCTTTTCATTGGCGGGGACGCCAAACGGATAATCTGACCCAAAGATGATGCGTTCCGCTCCATACGTGTCCGCAAAATCGCGGATTTCATGGACACCGGCCAGTGCAGTATCCACCCAAACTCTCTCGTTGTCGAAGACTTTGGCCTTCTTCAATTGAGAATATCCCCCATTCAATGCTCCCATGTGAGGAATGATCACTACCGTTCGGCCGGCAATCTCTTTGATGAATCGGAGAGTGTGATGAAACTCCTCCTCCAATACTATAGGGAGGCCTCTTTCACAGATGTCATCAATTATTTTGAGACACGGGGCAGTCCCGTACGAATAGACCGGCTCACCCGAGTGGCGATGCCACTTTATTCCAACAAACTTGTCCGGAATGGGCGAAAAATCGTTCCAAACAAAGAAGTAGGGAAAAATATTTTCTCGCGAAGCGATTTCCAGGAGGTACTTGTGGACTCGGGATCGGCTGTGCCGATACCCCTGAGAATCTTTGAACGAAGGGTCGTAACGATCGTAAATCTCTTCTACCGGAGAGAAGATCACGCCACCATGAATTCCGCCCGTTTGCCACTCGTAGGCAATTTCCTCGAACGGCACTGTCACACCACAGTGCGCGTGCCCATCCAGTACTAAATCATCCACGACAAACTCCGGTTCCCGAAGAAAATTAGCGAAGCGGGGTCTAGGGACTGTGACCATGTGCGCCCTGCTTCCCTGCCCACGTGTCCATCCTTACCCCTCATCGACAAACTTTGGGGGTAGAAGCTCCTCATGGACAAAGGGAAAATCAGCTAAGACTATCAGAGTAGAGGTTCCGTGAGCCAGCCTTCTGCCGTCTTGGTCGGTGACCTCAGCCTCGCCTAACCCCAGGGTTTTGCCCAATTTGATCCGCCGCCCGCGGGCAATCAACTTACCCCCCGTCGCCGGGGCCAAATAGTTAACTTTCAGATCCACCGAAGTCATTCCCGCGGTCTCGTCTACTTCGGGATACACGGCCCAAAACGCAGCAGCATCTATGATGGAAGAGAATACCCCTCCGTGAACGAATCCAAATGGCTGAAGGTGTTTCCCGTCCAGTGCGATCTCCACAAGAGACCGGCCTATGTCGAAATCTTTGAGCTTCATGGAAAGCAGGGTGAAATAGGGCGATCGGCTTGCAGCAGCGCTGACGATTTCCACGTACTCGGGGTTAATGCGACGCATCCTGTCTCCTTCCGTTCTCAAAAGAACTTGAGCCTGAAAGCGGCCCGTTCGTCAAGCCTAGTGATTCCTGCTTCCTTGGCTGTCTCGAGGGCCTGAGCATATTCCTGGCGAGTCACGGAGCGGTTGATATCAGACTGTTCAAACGCCCTTCCGCATGGCCTGTATTGGTTCATGACATTAACATAGGTGTTGGTCGAGATTTCTTCCGCGAGAAATTCCATCACCTCACGAGTCCCGGCCAGATCATCCGGCATGACAAGGTGGCGAACAAGGAGCCCTCGTGTTGCTATTCCCTGGTCATTGATTTGCAGGTCCCCGACCTGCCTGTGCATCTCCTTGACGGCAGTTCGCACTACATGAGGATAGTCGGGTGCGTCCGCCAGTCGCTTGCTGACGTCGGGATCCATGAACTTGATGTCGGGCATGTAGATGTCAACCACGCCATCCAACAACCGAAGGGTCTCTACGGTGTCGTACCCGCCTGTGTTGTAAACCAACGGCACGCGTAAGCCGTTTTGCGCGGCAGTGTGAACCGCATCCAAGATTTGAGGCACCTGATGGGAAGGTGTAACAAAGTTTATGTTGTGACACCCTGAATGCTGCAATCCCAACATCAGGCCGGCCAGGGTCGGGCTGTCCATCTCCTGACCCTCCATCAGGTTGCTGATCTCGTAATTCTGGCAGAATACACACTTTAGATTACATGACGTAAGAAAAATCGTACCTGATCCGCCCGATCCCACGAGCGGCGCTTCCTCACCGAAATGAGGGTTGGCAGACGACACCATCGCGAGCGCCCCCACACTGCAGAAGCCCAGCTCACCGTCCAGCCTGTTGACCCTGCAGTTTCGGGGACAGACACGGCAGTCGCGCAACATCTCCCGTGCCTGATGGATCTTTTCCGGGAAAATACCTTCCTTCAGAGTTCGAAGGTATACAGCTTCCGACATCTATATTTCTCCTTGTGAAGCCACTGATGCGCGACGTTTTTGAATGTTCGGAGAAGAATCGACGGAAAGCCAGGGCTCGTGCCGCCAATTCATAGGGATACGCAGGAAGTCTTTGCGTCGCAAGCATCCCCTTCATAGTTCACCGATTGCAGGTATAAGCCGTGGGGAGGAGCCGCAGGACCCGAGCGGGAGCGGTCGCAAGACCTCAGAATGGCTTCGAATTCGGACGTACTGACCTTTCCGCTGCCGACCCGCTCGAGCGTGCCCACAATTGATCGGACCATGTACCTGAGGAACCCTGTCCCGCGAATGGTGAAGCACAGTAAGCCTAGAGGTTCATCTCTGAGCCATGCTGTCTCCAACATGCGGCGGACCGTCGAAGGCGTGCCTTCGGTGGGGGACCCGAAGGCTGCAAAATCGTGGGTGCCTACCAGGTATTCAGCGGCTCGATTCATCGACTGAAGGTCCAACTCGCGCTGCACATGCCAGGAATAGAGCCTGTTCAACGGGGAACGAAGAGGCAGGTTCAGTATTTTATACACATAGGTTTTGGAATGGGCCGAATGCCTTGCGTGAAAGTCTTCGGGTGCCGCTTCCAGCTTCCGAACTGTGATATCCGGCGGCAACAGGGCGTTGCAACCTCTTTTCAGCTCTTCGACAGACCGCGACCAGTTTGACACAAAATGCGCCACCTGCCCCACTGCATGAACACCCGCGTCGGTACGGCCCGAGCCATGCACACGCGTGGGGGTCCCCAGGATCCTCTCTAATGCGTCTTCGATGCGGCCCTGAATTGTGGGAAGGGCTTTTTGTAGTTGCCAGCCGTGGTACGCGGTCCCGTCATATTCCACGACGGCCATGAACTTGGTCATTTGTTTAGCTTAACATGTGCGCCGAAAATCATGTCCTATTCCGACGTCCGGGCCGCATACCGACCCAGGACACAGATTAGTGAGGGCAGGCATCTGAAACCGTCCCCAAATAGCCTCCGGACAGGTTTGTCGTAGGGGCGCTTCGAGAAGCGCCCGGATTTAGGTCGGTTCGCGAACCGCCCCCCTACAAGACCTGCAGCATTTCCGACTCGATTTTCCGGTTTTGAGACAGTTTCATCTTCGCCATCTCCGAAAAATGGACAGGATGCCCGTCCCCCGCAAAGCCATATCTCGGTAAGTCCTTAATTTGTAGGCTTTTTACGCAGCCTCCGCTGCCATCCGAAGGAAATACCGATGAAGCCGATCATCTCGAGTCAACTCCGGGTGAAAAGAGGTGGCAATAAGTCGCCCCTCGCGCACTGCAACTTTCCTGCCGTCCCCAAGGCGACACAGCACTTCAACCTTGGGCCCCACCTCGCTTATAACAGGAGCTCTGATGAAGACTGCGTGGAACGGACCTCCGTCAATTCCCGGAATTTCAAGGTCTTCCTCGAAACTATCGACCTGGCGACCGAAAGCGTTCCGCTGAACCACCATGTCCATGACCCCGAGGAGGGGCTGGGACATACCCACGTCTCGCGCCATAAAGACGAGCCCTGCGCAGGTCCCCCAGATGGCCATAGATTTTGCCCGAAGTCGCAAAGGGTCCAGCAGTCCGAATCGCTCAGCGAGCTTCCCGATCGTGGTGCTTTCTCCCCCAGGGATAATCAGTCCATTCAGCTTTTCCAAATGCTGAGGTAGCCGGACCTCCAGAACTTCCACGCCCAGGCGTGTCAAAACCGTGCAGTGCTCCTCGAAGTCTCCCTGAAGAGCAAGAACTCCGATCCTCATGGTCTCTTCACCACCCCCGCTTTGCGAGCCGAGCGTTTTCCGGCAACTCACTGACCCCGATTCCCACCATAGGCTCTCCGAGGCCTTTGCTCACTTCAGCGAGTATCTTGGGATCGTTGAAATGAGTAACCGCCTCTACGATCGCCTTGGCCCTGAGCGCAGGATTGCCGCTCTTGAAAATGCCTGAGCCGACGAAAACGCCATCCATCCCGAGTTGCATCATCATTGCCGCGTCGGCCGGTGTTGCGACACCGCCTGCTGCAAAGTTGACCACCGGAAGCCGGCCCATCTCCGCGGTCTCTTTCACCAATTCATACGGGGCTCCAATTTCTTTCGCATAGGCCATAAGCTCGTCGACCCTGATGCCGCTGATGCGACGGATCTCTCTCATCACATCCCGAGCGTGCCGTACAGCCTCGACCACATCACCGGTGCCGGCTTCGCCCTTCGTACGCATCATCGCGGCTCCTTCTCCAATGCGTCTCAAAGCCTCGCCGAGATTCCTACAGCCGCAAACAAAGGGGACTTTGAAGATCTTCTTGTCAATGTGATGCTGTTCATCCGCAGGAGTGAGAACTTCGCTTTCGTCTACATAATCCACGCCTATTGCTTCGAGTATTTGCGCTTCCACAAAATGACCGATTCTGCATTTCGCCATCACAGGTATGGTGACTGCATCCATGATTTCAAGGATCAGACCTGGATCGCTCATGCGAGCCACTCCACCGTGTGCCCGAATATCCGCAGGTACCCTCTCCAGCGCCATGACGGCACAAGCCCCGGCTGTTTCCGCAATACGCGCGTGTTCCGGGGTAACCACGTCCATAATCACTCCGCCCTTGAGCATCTGGGCATGACCACGTTTAACGGTCTCGGTACCTGTTTCCATCTATTTTCTCCCGAATTTTCTCGATTGTAGCCGATCCGCCCGGCAAGGGGGCGTCCAAACAATATATTATATCACGTTGAACGCGGAAACGAAGAGAGACTACGCGGAGAAAATGCTAAATCACGATCCTGACGATGGGGGATTCCTCGAGGAGAGCATCAAGGACATTTCTGAGCAAGAAGACGCGTGAGGCAAACAACAGCCAATTTTCAGGGATGCGCGCTGATGTGGTTACGATCTGGCTCGTCAGAAATCATAGTTGGCACTATGTCACAGATGTTTGCCGGATCGTCGGCTTCTTTCCGCCTTCAAGACCTTGGTTATGGCATAGAGACTGCCGAATTTGCGGGAACCGTGCATGCGCTCTTCACGGGGCGGCATGAGCTTGCCCGTTACCTCGCCGTAAATGGCGTTTAATATCTCTTGAAGGCTGTTGAAGATTGTTTGAACGATCGCAGGGTCAAGGTCAAAATCACCTCTCGGTGTACGGCCCTTTTCGAGCGTGTCCTCTGCAATATTGTAGGCCGCTACCACGCTGCGTATTATGTTATTCTTGCGGTGGATTTCGCGCCAGGCTATCCAGGAAGCGAAAAGCGAAGTCATACCAAAAAGTATGCACATCACGAAGACTATCACGTTGAAATACTTGATAGTTATATCCAGTAAATTCATGCCTTCCATGAAAAAACTCCTCCGCTGGATGAACGACGGAACCCTCCGCCTCCGCTCACCGGTGACGCACACCTATCAGGAATGAAGTGCAACGTCAAGAAAATGCAAAGAAAAGTGTTGGCTTTTAGAATTACTTATTGAATTATAGGATATTTTTGCAGCTTGCAGAGCAAGCGGAGCCCCATCGTAATCACATAACAAACCAATATATAGGAGTTCTTCGGGGACCCCACGGGACGCGAGGTTTTTTCCAAAAAGGGAGTACCGGTGAACGCTTACCTCATTTCTTCTGTTCCTCGATCTTATTGATCTCTTCCTCTAAAAATTTCTTGAACACGTCATCCGGGGACATCAGTGCGGCCTTTTCCGCTTCGAGGTTGGATGGGCGAATCTTGCAAATCCACGCGCTGCCGTACGGATCTTCGTTCATCTTTTCCGGCTCGTCCTCCAGGTCCGCGTTCACTTCGGCGATCTCGCCGGAAACCACCGCGTAAATCCTGCCAACCCACTTGCCGGACTCGATGGAACCGTAGGGCTTACCCTGGGTGACTTCGTCCCCCTCTTCCGGCAGATCCACGAACGTGATTTCCCCGGCCTGTTTGGAGATAAACTCCGTAGCGCCGGTGACTACAAGGTCGCCTTCCACTTTCGCCCAGAAGTGATTTTTTTCGTATTTCAGGTCATCAGGGAACACATAGCCCTTATGCTCCATAGCACCCTCCTCTGAAACAAAATTGGCACCAAAGAATCGACCGCAATTCCGCAACGAGAATCAAGAATCAATGGCCTTCTCGACCGGACTTGCCCTGCCCCTCCCGCGACATGTGTTGCGATCAACCTTCCACTATCTTCAGAAGACCGGAAGGCTTCACGCGGTTGAGCTTAAAGCCCAGTTGCTCTGAGGACAGGCCGAGGGCCAGGCCGAGGATTTGCGGATAGTAAACTACCGGTACTTTCAGGTCAAGACCAGCCGCTTTCACGATTTTTTTTTGTTGACCTTCGTACATCACGTTACAAAAGGGGCAGACAAGAACGAGTGCATGAGCCCCGGTTGCGGCCACATCTATCAATTTTGTTGCGGCCAGCGCATTGGCGACATCCTCGGACATCCCCAATACTCCGCCTCCGCAGCAGTCCTTTAGGGAGGGATAGTCCGTTACTTGAGCGCCGGTGGCAGAAATCAGGTCAGCGAGCGTCCTGGGATCCGCCGGAGAATCGAAGCCCGCTGTCAACTCGGACGGTTTCAGATAATGGCACCCATAGTGGGGTGCAAGAATAACGTCGGTAAGAGGCCGGGTGACCGCGCTCTTGATCGCTTCCAGACCTACTTCTTCCCACAGCAGCCTCATGTAGTGACGAACTTTCACCGGACCGTTATATCTGAGGCCGACTTCCTTGAGTCGCTCGTTCACCTCTGCCTTCAACTCCGGATTCGTATCGAGCGCGTGGGCTGTTTCTGTCAGCGTACCTACGCAGGCGTTGCAGAGTGCGCAGATCTCGACCCCCTCTTTTTCGGCCAGCGCTAAATTTCGAGCTGCAATGAGCGTCGTCTGGCGGACATCGAGTGATTTAACGGGAAATCCACAGCATCCGAAGGCTTCGAGATCCCTGAAGTGTATACCCAATTCGCGCGCGGTCAGCCTCGCGGACAACTCATAGTTGAGGTTTCTGACGGGGACCGTACAACCCAGGTATAAGAGTGCTTCCATTAGGATTTTCTTTCAGTCCCTGACCTGCCTAATTGCAGGGAGCCGCTGTCGCGCCGAAGGACGCACCTCCCGGTCACAGTAGGACGGTCGTAGTCTTCAGGGTGTTCGACAATGGGTGGCAGACCCAATTTTTCGCGTTTTTCATTCTCAAACTCGCCGACCTCATAGAGGCGGCCACGTTGTTTCAGCAGTGTCTTTTGACCGGTCAGCCCCGGAGGTACGCAAGCCTCGGCGACCGCTAGATTCTTGATGGCGAACATAACGTCAGTGAAGCGGACATTTTGGGGGCACACTTCGTGGCAGCCGTAACAACTGGAGCAGAGCCAGATGAAATCGCTCTCCAGCACCTCTTTTTTCATGCCCAGGAGCGCCATGCGTATGATCTTTCTCGGATCGTACCGCTTGTCAACCACATTAATAGGGCACGCACCGCTGCAAGCTTTGCAGGCAAAACATGCCCTGATGGCCTCTCCCCCGGGTTGTCGCGCTACGCGATGCTTGAACGAAGGATCGAGCGTATTCAGTTTGATTCGGCTCATGGGGTTGTTCCTGAACCTCTCTTTTGACTCTGTTCGCACTGATCGACATTGTTCACGCGCGTTATTCTTAACTCCAGATTCCGCACCGCATCTACCAGAACACCGGGGGTATTGCTCGCGGTGGATACAAACATCACACGATCCGGATCTATCCCGACTTCTCCGAGAAACTCCCGGACCCGGCCGACTCTATCTTCGGCAAGGAGCGTTCCGTATATTGACGCGCAGTTGCCTTTGAAGCAGCCTGCGACAATCACCCCGTCCGCTCCTGATTCAAATGCACTCAAAACATGGGTGAGGCCCACGGTTCCAGCGCACGGCACAGGAATGGGCACCAGGTTTTCACCGATTTGACGACCAATTGACTCCATCGCGTGAGCCGCGGAACGTGAGCACAAGAACGCCGCTATTTTCCGAGTGGCGCCCGTGTCGGCGAGACAATCCCTGATCGCGTAAGGACATCTCTGGTTGTTGTGAAGCAGGCTCCAGCTTTATTGCTTCCATGGGACATTCTACCGCGCAGATGCCGCAACGAGTGCAGGTGGCGCCGTCCGCCTCTGCGTGTTTGCTGAAGCTGATGGCCCCGTGCGGACATAAACGCACGCAAGTGAGGCACATCGTACATTTGCCGGGATCAACTTCAGGAGGCCCCGGAAGCGACTCCTGCAGCGGTTCAGGCATGGGCCGCTTCAGCGCCACGATCACCGCCTCAATGTCGCCACGTATGATCTCGGGATCAAAGACACCGCGAGAAGCGCCCACAGCTAAGATTCCGGCCTTGGGTGTCTCGACTCCTGCGAAGCGCGTTGATTCCGGCTTCAGAAAAGGGGCTGCGAATCGAGATGAAGGCATGGCTTTAAAAAGCGGCTCTAACATGGTGGGGGGGAGCAATTCCTCGTCAACCACCAGCACGTCCGGTTCAAGGTCCATCTCGAGGTGCAGAAGAGGGTCAATGAAAGTCATCACCGGTCCGTTCGGGTTGCTATCGAAAAAAGGACCGGCATCATCAAATTTGAAGAATAAAGTCCCGCGTTCACGACACTCCCTGTAACGTCTTTCCAGCCCAGAAGCGGCTACCTTCAAATGGCGGGTGAACACGTATGGTTGTATTGCTCCCTGCCCTTGCAGCTTCTCTATGGCATCGAGAACCCTTGCAAAAACTGCGGGTTGCGATTCGGTTTTCAGTCCAAATAGAAAAGCTGCGTGGAACCAGTCATCCGATGGCTGTTCCAGCGTCATGCCTGTCCGGAGGCCGGCTTCCAGGTCCGAAAGGGACATAACTTTCCGAGACTTTGCCAGACCGTGCTGTTCGTATTTTGGGACAATTCTTGCCGGCTGTGCTGCCACAATAAAGCCCACTCGTTCAATCAGGCGATCGCGGCCGGTCTGCAAGACGACTTCGAATCCGCCTACGAAGCCCTGGATCTCCTCCAGGACCGCATCGGGGAGCAGGTCAACGCCTTTGCTTGGTTGCCCGACTGCGGTTGCGCCGACCAGCAGGACTTCAAAGCCCTCAACGGCTAATCGCGAGGCCAGGTCCATGCCCGTTTGATCGCCACCAAGCACAAGGACCCGCCGAGACGCGCCTTCCTCCGGCCTGGGCTTTCTTGTCAAGAATATTGATTCAATGGCAGAGGCTTTCACTCGTTTTCCCCACGAGATACGTTGGAGACACACGAGGCAACTTCTCCAGCCGTCCGGATGGCATGGGAAACCGTCTCCTCGATGGATTTGGGTCCTTGGACGGTCCCGGCAACGAAAACTCCACCGCGGCTGGTTACGGCCGCCTCGCCGTCTCCCCCTACAAAGCCGTCCACATTGGAGCTTGCCCCAAGTATGTTCCCAAGCTCTACGCTCGATTGATTCGGCGAGATCCCCACGCTCAATACCACCAGGTCAAATGATTCGAACTCCCTGTTGTCGTCGAGCCCTTGATAAACCAACTCGGGCCTGTCGTCTGCGCCCTTGCGGATTTCAGAAGGAATCGATCGGACGAGCTTCACCTCTTGCTCAGCCTCCTTCAGCCTTTTGTCGAAGTCACGGTCGAACGTCTGAATATCCATGTAGAACATTGAGGCGTTGAGGTCAGGAAAGCGGTTTCGCAAAAGGCGCGCTAGCCGCAAAGCATACCCGCAACAAACGCGTGAACAGTAATTCCTCCCGATCTTGGCGTCTCGGCTGCCTACGCACTGAATGAACGCGATTTTCCTGCTGGGGCCGGGTTCCCAGTTCTCCTGCCTGAGGAGCGATTCCAGTTCAAGACCGGTGACGACTCCCGGCACGCGGCCGTACCCGAATCGGGGAGTGTCATGAGGATCAGACGGTTTGAAACCCGACGCCAGGACAATTGTTGATGCGTTGAGTTCGAGGATTTCCGGAGTCCGGTCAAGGTTCACGGCATCTTGAGCGCAGGTTTCCTGGCACGCACGGCACGAAGCATCCTGAAACCAGCGGCAGTTCTGTTCGTCTATGGCAAGTCCACGATCCCAGGGAGAGCGTACGAGCGCATCCCGGCACGGGGCAAGTTGCCTCGCATGCTCCGCAATCGTTGCATCTATCGGATACTATCCGGGCAGGTCTCTGGGAAACGGTGGCATGAAAATCTCCTGAGTCGCCTTGAACCTGAAGGAGGTCCGAGTGAAGGAGCATTGTGATCCGGTCCGAGGACCCCACTTTATGCAACACATCTTCCAAGAGGCAGGCACCGCATCGCCGACACTCATCGGTAGCTTTGCAGCATAATTGTGCTACGTGCCCGCCCGGAAAAGCGGCTGTCTCCACAATCGTGGACTCCAACCCAAGCCGGGCCAGTTCCCACGCGCACCACAGGCCGGCTATTCCGCCGCCCAGAATCAGTGCATCTTTTTTCATTGACATAGCGGCCTCAACCGCACGCCCGAAACGCGGCCGCAAGACTGCCGGGCCGATTCGAGACGCTTACTGTCTGCCCAAAACCGACTCTCACCCATGGACCGCCGAGGACGGGAAAGTCCGCCTCTTTGAGCAGTTGCCACACACATAAATCTGTAAAAAGGGATTTCATTCTCCCCGAGTGGTTCAATCAATGGCAGATATCCGTTGATAATCCTTCCGGACTATTTTCGCGGGGTGAGTGTTGCGATCATTGCACCTCGGAGGCACAACCGACGTCAAGAGATCCAGACGCGACTGGCGCTCAAGCCGATCAATGATCTGGACCCAGGCGCAATCTCTTTGCGGGTCCGTTTCGCACTTTCCGTTTTTCGGACCCCCGCAGGGACCGTTCAGAAGGCTTTTGGCGCACATTGTTACGGGGCAGATACCGCCGGTAATCCCCAGGTAACACTGATTGCACGAGCGGCAGCGTTCGGCCCAGACACCGGCGCCCTCGGCTACTCCTATAAAGCTGGTGTCGACGCCGGGAAAGACAGGCGTGTCAGGATACATCTCAGCGAGGAATTGGATGCCGGCTCCGCAGGCTAAGGAGACTACCGCGTCAACTTTGCCTACATGATCCCGAAAGAGCTCCAGGAATTCGCGGTCGCATTGGCGTTCCACGGTGGCCGCAAAGACTTGGAAGTTTTCATTTTCACGGCCCGCGGCAAGTTTCAGGCGCGTCGCAAGAATTCCCGCTTCTTTCTCTCCACCAGTAAGGCAAACCGCTACACAGGTTCCGCATCCTGCTACGAGAACACGCGAAAACTCGCGAATCATCTCCTGGATTTCAGCGAAAGGTTTCGCCTCGGCGACTATCAAGCACACCTCGGGGGGATGGGAAGAGTTCAATCATCTAGTATTAGGAATAGCGGAGGCGCCTCGGGGTGTCAAGGGAGGGAGCCGGTTGCTAGTGTCCTAGTTTAGTGTACTGGCCGAAATTCCGGCGAACGCCGGAATCCATCCCGCGTTTCGCCGGGGTAAACCCCGCCCATGGTGTCCCAAATTAGGACACTGCAAGCCTGTTCGGTCAAGAGGCTTTGGCTTGCGGAAGCGGCACCACTACAGCTTGGGCGGTCCTCTCAAGTGTTGGAGAGTCGCGCTTCGGCGGCGCAACGTAGCTCTTCCCTGAATTGGACGCATTCTGGTCGGTAGGAATCCAATCCCTGGCATAGAAGAGAAATGCGAACGCCGGAAGCGAGAGAAAAAAGGTGAGGAAGAAATACTGTGCGTAACCGATATGGGTTGCAGCCCAACCACTCAGCACACCCGCAATAATCCCGGTAATTCTGAAGGTTGCAGAAAGCAATGCATATTGAGTCGCGGAGAATTCTTTTTTGCATATGCTCATCAAAAAAGCCAAGAACGCTGCAGTGCCCAGTCCTCCGCAAAAAGACTCGGCAATCGAGGCTGCGTAGATCCCCCAGTTGCCGGTTTCCGGATAGAAGGCAACCCACCCGTAGGTGAGGTTGCTCACAGCCTGCCACAACCCGAGAAACCACAGGCCGTGAAAAATACCGAACCGAGCCATGAACAGACCTCCGGCAAGCCCGCCTGCAATGGCGGCCAGGATCCCGAATGTGCCTGTGATCAGCCCGATTTCGTCGGTGGAAAGACCCCTGTCTAACCAAAAGGGGCGTACCATAGGTCCCAATGCCATGTCTCCAAGTTTGTACAAAAGGATGAACAGCGCAACCTGAACCAGGCCCGGCCTCATCCAGAGATCCTTAACAGGCGCGGCGAGAGAAGAAAGCGAAAACTGCGGGCGTTTGACTTCCACAGGCGGGAGCTTCAACGCGACCGCGCTGCAAACTGCCAGAACAATGGCTGCAATCAGGAAGGTTGGCTGCCATCCGATCCGGCCACCCAAGGCTACAAACAAACCGCCTGCGACCACCATAGCGACACGATAAGCCGCCATCCTGAAACCGTTGGCTATGCCCATTTCCGACGGCTTGAGTAGCTCTATGGTGTACGCGTCAACCGCGACGTCCTGTGTGGCCGACATTATTGCCAACGAAAGAATACAAACCCAGAGCAGGAAGGCCGGCTCAGCAGGGTCCAGCGGGAGGATCAGCACTAAGAAAGCCGCCATCAGAAACTGAGCGGCCGAGATCCATCGTCTCCGGGTCCCAAGAAAATCCACGGCAGGGGCCCAGAGGAACTTCAGCACGTACGGGAGACTCAACAAACTGAGCAGGCCCACATGCACCAGAGACATCCCATGAATGCGGAAATACACTGGAAGAGTCTGTTCAATGATCCCGAAGGGAAAACCTTCTGCAAAATAGAGCAGTGAAACGAGAAGGAGTTTCTTATTCAGCTTCACAGTGGCTCCTTTGCGCCATATTAGGGTTCCCCCCGAGCTGCTGGGGAATAATACAGCAATTCTTCACAAATAAAAAATGTTTCTAACTTCTAAACTTGAATATACTAAAAACATCTTGTAATAACTTAATTATATCTCCAAGGATAAGCGACTCGCACTCCAGCAGTCAGCTTCAAAAAATCGACGCAGATAAGGCCCTCGTTGCTTCAAACACCTTTCACCTTCGCCACAGGATGCGCTATAATGCACACGAGGCAATCGGCATGACGGAGACAACCACAAGCAGAGAATTGGGAGCGAAGGAAGCTATCGAGGCTATCCGCGGGCCTTTGTCCAACGGGGAGATCATGGAGCAGTTTAAGATAAGTGCTCAGGGCTTCGCGGATCTTGTCAAACAGCTTTTCGAGAAGAAGCTCATCAGTGAAGATGATCTCAAACGACGGGGAATCCGTTTCAAGGTCGTGAAGAAACAGGCTCCCCCTCAAATCATCCCCCCTCCTCCGTCGGGCACCTACGGCAGACACAGAAGAATTCCTCGACACCATAACTTTAACCGATATGCTCACATTCAAAGACCCGGACGAACAGCCGGTCCAGAAAAAACAGGAGCCCACGGAAATTGCTTCCCCTGAAGAAGAGGCCGAGGAGTCGTCGGAGAAGAAAAGTAGATTCAGCATCACGGGGTTTTTCAAGAAGGCCAAGTGATTCTTGCCCCAGACGCGTCACGAGAATTCAATCTGTTTGCCGGTCCTGTACGCGAGAGCTTGCGCGGTCGCGATAAGAGTCCCTTCGTCTTTCTCCCTCACCTCGCAAAAGTATGTGGCGGTACGGTTTGTCTTGTGAATTTCTGTTGCGCGCGCTTCAAGCACGGTGGTCGGCTTGGGCGGGGCCGCGTAGGTGATACTCACGTTGAGCGCGACAGACAGGACCCCATGACTGTTGCTGGCTATTTGGAACGCCTGGTCGATCAAAGAAAAAAGCGCGCCGCCATGCGTCACGCCAAAGATGTTTTCCAGATCCGGCCGAACGCGCATCCTTACTAGTGAACTGCCCGACCCGATTTCGACAACTTCCATCCCCAATAACCGGCCGTACGGTTCCCCGGCTGGTGCGCCTTATCAGCTCATCATACAGTTTTCCGCTCATTAGCTTTCTTCCCTAGCTCAATTGGCACACAAGGGCCGGAGAGCACTTGAGTACCGATAAGTCCCAGTGACATCAATAGCTTGGCAAGCTCTTCCACCGTCATGTCAAGTTGCACGAAATCTTCCACCGGCACCAGAACGTTGAACCCCGTGGCGGGAATCGGAGAGTTGGGAACAAATACCAGCAAATGTTGCGCGCCATCCTCGAGTTCGTAACGTTGGGTAGAGGTTAGGAGCCCCAGCATTCTCACATTTCCCAGGCGAACGTGGCCCACTCCGCCGAATCTGCCGGCCTGCTCCTTCTTGCCAAATACATCCACCACCTGTCCCACCCCGGAATAAATTTTCCCAACAAGGGGGATCTTTGCAAAGAGGGAATCGATAGCGCGATGGAGTCTGGCCACCGTAGCTCGGGTCACCAGAAAGCCCAGGAGCATAATTAGGAGCACTACGACAAGGTAGCCGGCTATGTAGCCGGGGTACTTATGAGTGTCCCCCACGATTGTTAGGAGAAACAACCCGAAAGAGCTGCTGGGGCCGATATACGCGTCGGCAAACCTCACTATCCAGCTCACCACGAAGATGGTCACTAGGAAGGGGAGCAGCGTGGCCGTGCCGGCGAGAAAGAATCGCAGTACTGCGCTTGCAAATGGTCGCAATGGATTTTCTCCGTAACCTTTCTTTGTAAGTGTTTGCTCAGAAAGACCGTGGCTCCTTTGCTCCGACAAGGTCCAGGCCAATAGACACAGTTAGCAAAGGAAAGCATTGGTCAGCCCAATATCCTCCATAAATCTATCACTCGGTGACGAATCGCGCTATAATAGATCATTATTTTTGTTATACCCCACCAGGTAACGGCATGGCTTAGCCCTGTAAGCCCGTCTGAGGGGTTTTTTTGTGCTCAGGAAGATGCTTCAAGAGGAGGGGGCGTTAGGTCCCGCCGTAGGACGATTGCACCAACGTATGGGGTTGCGCTACTGGCTCCCAGGCGCGCGGGATCTTTCACAGGACCTCGCAACCTTGGAGGGGTGCTTTTTTCCGTCTTGCTACAGCTTAGATATCCGCCCACCAGAAAGAAGATCACTAGACACACCCCGAGCACTATCATGATCCAATCTCGGTCGGTTCTAGTGTTGCTGAGCTTCGGAGTTCTTTTGTTTTCAGGCATCGGGCTCACGGTGGTTACCATTTTTCAAGCTCCTCCAATTATACAGTAACTCGCTGTGCCTGTCATTCGAAGGAAGTCAGGCCGACGGCTACCGGTAGGCGTTCGTCCCACCAGGATTTGCAATGGACAAAACTTTCTGCCCAGCCGGATGATCGCGGTGGCTGTGAATTTGCAATTACTTGACTCGCTGCGTACAATGAACAAGGTTCTTAAAGCCCCGTATCAATGGCAAGCCGGCCCACACAACGCATTCTGCGCCCTTTTTAAGGGTCCAGCTTCGAGTAAGGAGGAGAACATGGATGCTGAATCTTTTGTGAAGGAAAAGATCAAGTGGTTGGGGCATGCAAGCTTTCGGATCGACGGCTCGCGGGCTACAGTGTACATTGACCCTTGGAAACTCAAAAGTTCGGTGCCGGCTGATATCGTCTGCATCACGCACAGCCATTACGATCATCTCTCTGAAGAGGACGTGGAAAAAATTCGAAAGCCATCGACAGTCATCGTCGGACCAGCGGACTGCAAGGCCGGCTTCGGTGATGCTTTCAAAGTCATAGCCCCAGGCGGCAGTCTTGAAATAGGAGAAGTAAAGATAGAGGCCGTGCCCGCGTACAATACGGACAAGCAGTTCCACCCCAAAAAGAACAATTGGGTCGGCTATGTGGTAACAGTGGACGGATTCCGTGTCTATCACTCGGGTGACACTGACATGATTCCGGAAATGGCTAACATTTGCGCTGATGTAGCGCTTCTGCCAGTCGGAGGAACGTACACAATGACTGTGAAGCAGGCTGCAGAGGCGATACAAAAGATTAATCCCAAAGTGGCGGTGCCCATGCACTGTGGAGACATCGTGGGGAGCCTCGATGACCGCGAAACTTTCCGAAAATTGTCCAAAGCTCCAGTAACAGTTTTGGACCCGACTAAATGAACCAGCGTGCAAATTTGGTGACCATGAATCCTGACGAAAACAAATCTCAAGCGCAGGTACGCGTGCGTTTCGCGCCTTCCCCTACCGGATACCTGCACCTTGGCGGAGCGCGTACAGCGCTCTACAACTGGCTATGGGCCAGAAAAACAGGCGGCGTTTTCATTCTCCGAATCGAAGACACCGATGTGGAACGCTCCAGCAAAGAATCTGTCCAGGAAATCCTGGATGGCCTCACGTGGCTTGGCCTGGATTGGGACGAAGGACCGTACTTCCAAACCGACAATCTACCCAAACACGTGGAAGCAGCCCAAGAGCTTCTCAGCAGAGGGCATGCGTACCGGTGCTTCTGCACCCGGGAAGAGCTTGAGGCACAAAGGAAAGAGGCGGAGGCAAAGAAGATTGCCTTCATATACGATGGACGCTGCCGAAATCTTTCGCAGAGCCAAATAGAGGGTAAGCTGCAGCAGGGGCTCCCCTACGTGATCCGCTTTCGCGTGCCCCGAGAAACTTCCGATATCGTGGCATTTGATGACGCGGTCTACGGAAGAGTTGAAAAGCGAGGGCAGGATATAGAAGACTTCGTGGTGCTTCGTTCCGACGGACGGCCGCTGTACATCCTGAGCAACGCGGTGGACGATGCGCTGGACCGGATCACACACGTCATTCGAGGAGCCGACGGAATTGCAAACACCCCAAAACAGGTGCTGATCTATAAGGGGCTCGGAATCACCCCACCTCTCTTCGCACACATGCCGCTGACCCTCGACAACAAGAAAGCCAAACTGTCGAAGCGCACGCACGGCGAGGTGGTGACGATTTCTTATTATCGGCGGCAAGGATTTCTCCCGTGGGCGCTCTGCAATTTCATGGCGCTCCTCGGCTGGGCAACGACGGACGGACGCGAGTTTTTTACTCGAGAGGAGCTAGTAGAAGCCTTTGACCTGTCACGGGTCAACAGAGCCAATTCCATCTTTAATTACGTCCCCGGTGACCCCAGGAACTGGACCGACCCAAAGGCCATTCACTTCAATTCCACTTATATTCGCACCATGCCATTGGACGAACTTGTTCCCTTCGTGGCGGCGGAGTTGAAGGAATCAGGCTTGTGGCGCGATTCTTTCCAGAACGAAGAGCGCGAGTGGTTCTTGAGAACTCTTGACCTCATTCGGGCGCGGTTCCTTACACTGAAGGATTTTTCGACTTGGGGCCGGTGCTATTTTTCTGAAGATTTCGAGTTTGACGAAAAGGCCGTTAAGAAGAATCTCAAAGAGCCTCGCCTGAGAGAGCTGCTTCCTGAGCTGGCCGAGAAACTGGACCGCTTGCCGGAGTTCAGCGCACATTCCACAGAGGATGTCTTTCGTAATTACGCAGATGCAAAGGAAGTCAAAGCCGGCCTGTTGATCAACGCGGCTCGCACCGCGGTATCCGGAACATCAGTAGGGCCCGGCCTATTTGAAATGCTGGAAACGCTCGGCCGTGAAGCTGTGGTCAAACGCCTGATCAGAGCGAAAGAGCTAGTCCCAGCGATGGATGCTGACTGAGATTCGGACAAGGGATTTTTCAAAAAGAAAGCCCGACCGCAGGGGTCGAGCTGGGAGACGCCGTCAGACGGCCGGGCTAATTGAAACAGAATGGCCGGTAAACTGATGAGTGAACTCTAGCCTCGTCTTAAGCAGGACTCCGGAGATTCGAGGTGTATCATTTGCGCGCAGCTCCGGAGGTGACGATTGTTGTTCGCTCCTCATTCACCGGCCGACAAAATTCTGCGATCAGAAGATGAAGCCGAATTCCGCGAATCCGCCTTCCAGCGCGTTATTGAAGACAAAGTCGGATTGTGATTTATTCAGGTTTACAAAGCGGTATCCACCTTTTAGGTAGCCCCAGCGGCCGCCTGCATTAAGGGGGATAGAGTAGCGTCCGCCGAGTTCAACGTCCCAACCCTCAACGTTATCCAGAAACATGGCGCCGGCCTTGCAGTCTGAGGAAAAGGTCCCACCATTGCGCGTGGTCACCAGACACTTCTGGAACTGCAGCCCCACCATGGCCGCATCGGTATTCTTACTGAAGGTTGAGTTGCCGAAGCCGCAGAAGCTACAGAAGACATCGATTCTGTCGTCCACATGTACCCAGTCGGCGAATACGCTCACCTTGGCGTTACAGGTGCGTATGGCGTCGTAAACGAGTCCCAACCTGCCATAAGTGTGTCTCCACTTGGTCTGAATCTGTTGCCCGAAGGTGAAGATCTGGTTGCCGAAGACGAAGAACCCGTTCAAACTGTTCGCCTGCTGCACCAGCCCGCCTCCGCTGGACTCGAAGCCGAGCACCGAGAACCGTACCGCCCAGTTGGGACGGAATTGGTACGATGCGGTGAACCCACCCACCACCTGATGCGCCGGCAGTTGCAGTTGATCGGTGAGGTTGGGCCACAAGGCGCTGTCGTCAGTTTGAAAATTGTTGAATTGAGAGTATCGCGGCCACGCGATCTTGCCCCGCACGCTGGCGAAAAATGCCTGCGCACTCATTTCCCACTGGCCCATCCTTGGAGCCGGCAAAATGCACATGGGTGCGCCGACCGCAAAAGGGAGGCACATGGAAGGCTTGACCTTGGTGATACCCATCGGGGGTGGCGGCGGATACGGGACAGCCACGGGGGCGACCACGTACTTGGATGCCGCACGGGGGGCTTTGGCTTTATGAGCGACTACGGTTGGAGCGCTGCCGGCCTGGTTCGGCTTCAGCAGTATATCCAGCGATTCATCAGGTCCCGCGGCCCATGAAGCGTTTAAGAAAATGGTTGAAAGGAAAACAACTAGACATACCAACGGCGTAGAAGGTATTCTTCTCAACATACCCTTCCTCCCAGCTCGAAATGTTGGATATTGCTTTAATAGCAAACCCAATTTATTGTCAAGGAAAAAGTGAACGATTTTTCAGTGAGTTGACATGATTTACGAGAAATCGGTAGATGCTAAGATTTAGATAGCTTATATAATTGAGCTTTTATCGGCAGCGTCAAATGCCGAAATCCCAAAAAAAACTCCGCCACTCTCCCCGTTTTCAGCCCTTCTCTTGACAGGTCACGCCGAATCAGATATCGCTATCCCTGCAATAAACCAGGGCAAAATGGACGGCCCCCACCCTCGGGCTCACTTGTGGTCCACCACCCCGGTTCAGCGCATTCTTTGCAAAAAGACAAAGAATATTAGTGGAGAAATGCTATATGCTCAGGCTGAATCTTAGGCTCTTTCGCTACGTACGCGCATCTAAGCGTCCCTCACTCGGCAGCCCCCCCCCTCGGCAACGGCGACCTTTGCCCCGCAGAAGCCTGGCTCTTGCGGTCTCGGCGGTTATTCTAACGGCAGCGACATCCGTTGGCGCCTTGGCAGCGGGCGCGCCCCCCCTGAACGGGCAGCTTGAAGCGATAGTCAAACGCGAACTACCAGCCAATTGTTCGCTTACCGTGCAGGTGGCCGATCTTGTATCCGGCCGCATCATCATGGAGAAGAATCCGGATCTCCCCCTTATCCCGGCTTCCACCATGAAGGTGGTCACCAGCGGGGCAGCATTACAGGCGTTGAATCCTGATTTTACCTTTGTGACTGAGATCCTGGCCGATAGTGTTCGGGAGGAATCGGTGGGGAATCTTTTTCTCAGGGGCTGCGGGGACCCGTACCTTGTAAGTGAGGAGCTCTTTGCACTGACACGCGCTCTGAAGGATAAGGGGCTCCAGGAGATTCGAGGAAACATCGTCGTGGACGATTCATACTTTACTCCCGAGCCGCCCCTGGATGAGAATGAGAAACTCGGCCCCAGGTCCTATCATGCGCCGTACAGCGCCCTGTCGTTGAATTTCAATTCGATCAAGACGTTGATCCAACCCGCTTCACGGCCGGGGCAAGCTGCTCAAATTATTATAGACCCGGTTTCGGAATATTCGATCGTGAAGGCGAACGTGAAGACGGTCAAAGGCGGCAAGCCGGCACAAGTAGAAATAACCAAACAAGTCACTGCCGACGATCGTGAAATCATACGGCTCGATGGGGTGATCGGCGTGGAAGCCCCTGAATGGAGACGTTACGTCAACGTCGCAGTACCCAGTGTGTACTTTGGCGAGGTATTCAAAGAATTTTTACTCCGCGAAGGAATCAGAGTGATCGGTAAGGTAGTGCGCGGTAAGGTGCCCACGGCAGCGGTCTCTTACTACGAATTCAATTCCCGCCCTCTGGGGGGGATAGTCTATTGGTTGAACAAGTTCAGCAACAATTTTATGGCCGAACAGATCAGTATGGCGATGGGAGCCAAGGTGCACGGCGCGCCCGGGACTCGGGAAAAGGGGTTGTCCGTTATTCGGAAGTATCTCCTCTCTTGTGGTGTAAGTGAAGAGTGCTTCTCCTTGAGTGAGGCAAGCGGCCTTTCTCGAAACAACCGTGTGAGTGCGTCCGCGTTTGTTCGTGTGCTGCTCGCAGCCTCCCGTGACTTCTCTTACAATGCGGAGTACATGGCCTCATTCGGTGTGGCGGGCGTTGACGGGACGCTCAAAGAGAAGTTCACAGACCCTAGCGTGAAAAGACGGATTCGGGCAAAAACCGGAACGCTCAGAGGAGTAAATGCATTGACAGGGTACGGCATTACACCTTCAGGCAAAACCTTCGTCTTCGCCGTAATCGTCAACAGCCTTGATAAGGGAACCGGTCTGATCGATTTTGGAGACCGCATTGTTCGCTCAATTATGGATTTGCCGGCACTCGGCAAGTAAGAGGACTTATGCCATTTCGCGTTAAAGGAAGTGACATAGCCTCATATGCGCTAACTTAACGGTGGTTTCATTAGTTGCTGACTATATGGACTCTTGAGACGCCTTCAAAGTCCCCCTTTTCTAAAGGGGGATTTAGGGGGATTTTCCACGCGCCTTGGGGAGTTAATGCAAAATCCCCCCTTGCCCCCCTTTATAAAGGGGGGAATAAATCGCTAAGTTACCGCCTATAGACATAGCCTTGTACGCCGCTCACTCGCGTGTGCCCCTAGAGAGCGGGCAGACACACGGAAGCTGTCTCAAAATGGCCTCCGGACAAATTCTGATCGTAGGGGCGGTTCGCGAACCGCGCCGTACAGGACCCGTATCATTTCAGCCCCCGATTTTCTGGTTTCGAGACAGTTTCCACGGGTATGCCCCTACCGACGTTTACCGGTCGGAAAGCAAATTCGTATTGAAGGACTCTGCATAAAAGGTGTTGATACTAGGGGAACTTCTTTGAAAGACGCATCCACCGGCACGCACTTCACTCAATCTTCTTTCCTGTCAGCGAATGCCTTAGGCCTCGCAGGATCTCGGCCTTCACCAGATCCCCTTCTTTGATGTCGTTGGCCGGCTCCAGATTTACAATCTTGTTGCCGCGCGTGCGACCGAACGGCTGGCCTGTTCTCGGTCTGGATCCTTCGATGAGAACTTCTTCCACGGTACCTTCCGCTGCGAGGTGGTAGGCCCCGGTTATCCGGTCCTGCAGTTCGTGCACTTGTGCCAGGCGCTCCGCCTTCACTTCCTCGGGGATCTGGTCGGGCAGATTGCGCGCCGAGGTCCCGGGCCTGGAGGAAAACTTGAAGGAAAAGATTTGATCGAACCGGATCTGCTCCAATGCTTGGAGCGTCTGCGAGAAATCCTCTTCAGTCTCGCCGGGAAACCCCACGATCATGTCCGCGGTAACAGCAACTGACGGAATTGCTTCCCTCAAGATATGAATCTTTCCCAGGTAGTCGGCGAGGGTATAGCCCCTTTTCATTGCGTGGAGGATCCTATCGGAACCGCTTTGGAGGGGAAGATGAATGTGTTCGCAAACCGATTCCAGATGTGCCATAGCGAATGCGAGGTCACTATTGAAATCACGGGGGTGGGATGTGGTGAATCTGATTCTCCGAAGGCCCTGAGTCCGGTCCAATTCCGTGAGGAGACGGGAAAATGAGTTGCCACTGCCCAGATCATTACCGTACGCGTTCACATTCTGTCCGAGCAAGGTGACCTCGCGTACTCCACTTGCTGCTAGAGCGGTAGCTTCCGCGATGATCTCCTCCATAGGTCGGCTCTGTTCAGGCCCTCGGGTAAAGGGGACGACACAGTACGAGCAGAAATTCGAGCAACCCTGCATTATCGTCAGGTAAGTGCAGACGGGGCTGGGACCTTTACGCGGCGCGGAAAAGTGCAGGGAATCGACATTCCGACGGAAATCGGTGAGTGCGATGCGGTCGTGCGCCTTCTTTACCTGCCTGACGACTTCAGGCAATTCCGATATGCAGTGTGTTCCGAGGACCGCATCGAGGTGGTGGACCTTTTTGAGCAGCTTATCTTTCTCCTGCTGAGCCACACACCCAGCCACTACTGTCACCATTCCAGGATTCTTCTCCTTGAAAGGCTTTAATCTTCCCAATGCGCTGTACAGCTTATGTTCGGCCTTTTCCCTTATGGAACACGTGTTGATGACAACCACTTCAGCTTCGTCCGGGGATGATGCCTCGGTGAGTCCAAGCCCCTCCAGCATCGCGGCCATCTTTTCAGAGTCGTGGTCGTTCATTTGACAACCGTAGGTCTCGATGTAGTACGTTCCTTCAGACACTCTCTTCACCGGTTTCCAAGGGCTTATCGCAAGCGTTCGCCCGACGTATCGCAACAGAATTCATACCTCAGACTTTATCACACGGCATCGAATACAAATAGCTTCCACTTGAGGGTTGAACACGAGCAAGGGCCGCGGAGTGCCGGTTAATGGCGCATGTGACAAAATTTGCACGCCAGGTGCGTTGATATTTCGTGTGAATGCAATGTTGCTCAGCGCGGCCGATTGGGTCAGGAAACACAAACCAGGAGAAACCCGGCCAAAAAATAGCCCACCTTTTGTAGGAGGGCTGAGGGTATGGTTAAAGGAGTCGTTGTTCACTATTTAAGATGGTAAGTTGTGTGCCAAAGTCAAGTGCGGCGCAACGCCCCGCTGAGTGATCCCCGTCCACAAAACTAGAGGCACGGCAATGCCGCGCCTCTGCAAGTCATTTGCGCCGGCCCAATTATGGTTGGAGACGTCACAAGAGCTGATCCACTTCCTTGACAAGTGTCTTGACTGCTTCCACGGACCGGTCGAAGGCTTCCTGCTCCTCCGTGTTCAGTTCCAATTCCACGACTCTTTCTACCCCGGCTGACCCGAGGATCGCCGGGCACCCCGACAAATATCCCCTTCTCACCGAATTCGCCGTCGAGATACGCTGCAACAGGCAAGAGTCTCTTCTTGTCTAATAGAATCGATCGCGCCATCTCCACCGCTGATGCAGCAGGGGCATAGAACGCGCTTCCCGTTTTCAGCAGATTCACGATTTCGGCCCCGCCCTGCCGCGTTCTCTGAACAATCTCTTCGAGCCTGTCTTCGGTGACAAAATTGGTTATCGGGACGCCACCCACGAAGCAGTATCGTGTGAGCGGCACCATGGTGTCTCCGTGTCCTCCCAGGACGAGAGCATGAATATCTTCAACCGACACCCCAATCTCGTCGGCAAGAAAGCTCCTGAACCGAGCAGTGTCCAGAACGCCGGCCATTCCGATTACACGCCTGGGTTCGAAACGTGACTTTTTCCATGCAGTGTAGACCATAGCGTCCAACGGGTTGGACACTATTATCATTATGGCATTCGGAGAAAACATAGCGGCCTTCTCTGCCACGTCGCCCACGATCTTCACATTGGTCTTGAGAAGGTCGTCTCGGCTCATACCAGGTTTTCTGGCTATCCCCGCAGTGATGATTACAATGTCGCTTCCTTGAGTCGCTTCGTATGCGTTGGCGCCGATTACCTTGGTGTCCAGGCCCAGCACAGGGGTGGCCTCGAACATGTCAAGGCCTTTGCCCTGGGGAACCCCTTCGAGGATATCCACAAGCACCACATCGCCCAATTCCTGGGCAGAAACATAGGCCGCAACGGAAGCACCGACGTTCCCCGCGCCCACGACGGTTATCTTTTTTCTAGGCATTAATCCAACCTCCCATGAATGTATTGATGCCAATTGGCTTTATACCAATGCACTTTCAAACGAGTAGTTCTTACTGTGCCCTCGGTCGTATCAGAACTTATCATACATGGACCTGTGGATTCGAGGTGTGAGATCCTTAATCATTCGAGAGATCGCCATGCGTCTGTTCGATAGAGTGCCGCCAATTGAATCGGTCACGTTGTAAGAGTAAGAGGCTGACAGATCTTTCTTCCATAGCATCTTCTTGGGGTCGTTCCGTTCCAGAACGCAATTTACCCTGAGAGTGCCGATGCGGGTCAATTCCTTCCCGTCCGCTCTAAAGGTGGATGTCGGATCGTCATACGAAGCAATAACCGTCTTCAGAGTTGTGTCCCCATCGCTTCGTACCGGCCTAAGCCGCGTGCCCAGCGCAAATTCATCGCGAAGGACGTTGGTTAGCTCTGTTTCTATTCCTGTGACGGTTGTCTTGTTAATCGCGCTTTCTAGCACAATGGTTTTCAAGTCCGGAGGAAATGGTGTGTCTCCAGGCGCGCCGCTGAAGTGGAATCCGCACCCTGCTACCAGGAAGAATGCAGACAACGACAACCCGAGCCCAATGTTGCCGCATCTTTTCCTAATGCAAGGGGATCCCGTCATAATGTGAATTACAGTGACGCTCATTGAAAATGACAGACTGCCCCGCGCCGAAGGCTCCAGTTGGGGCGTACCGGGGTACGCGGGATGCGACTCAAATTAGGGCAGACACATGGGTCTACCCTTTTGTAGGGGCGCTGTTTGCACAGTTGTCGGATAGAGCGCCATTCCTAATGCCCCCCACTGTAGTTGCGCCGAGGCACATCCCACAATGCCCGTTCTCAGGTCAAAGATTCCACCTCAGCAACAACTGTCACACCACCAGATTCAACAGTTTTCCAGGAACCAGAATCGTCTTGCGAACCTGTTTTCCGGAGATAAACCTACTGACATTGACCTCTGCCAGAGCCGCTTCCTTGATCTCATCGTCGGACGCGTCTGAGGGGACTGTGATTTCGCCCCTCTTCTTGCCGTTAACCTGAACCACTATCAAGACTTGGTCTTGCTCTAGGAGAGTGGGATCAAATGAAGGCCACCGAACGCGAATCATTCCTGATTCTCCTCCGAGGGCTTCCCACAATTCTTCGGCTATGTGGGGCACAAAAGGCGAAAGAAGTATTACTACCGTCCGGACAGCCTCGTACAGAGCCGCCTGAACGCCCGGGAGACGATCCGCTCCTTCGGGGGCAACTCGGGCCAGCTCGTTGGTCATTTCCATGACCGCTGCAACCGCGGTGTTGAAATGGAATCGGTTCTTGATGTCGTCTGTTACTTTCTTGATGGTCTTGTGCGTAAGCCGCCGAATGGATTTGGCCTGCTCGCTCTCTTCGGGTCTCTTCTCAGGGACCTTAAGGTGCTTGTACTGATATACGAGACTCCAAACTCGCCCCAGAAAGCGATAAGCTCCCTCTACTCCTTCGGAAGTCCATTCCAGATCCCGCTCCGGGGGTGCCGCAAAGAGACAGAAAAGCCTTACGGTGTCGGCTCCGTAGCGGTTTATCAGGTCTTCGGGATCCACGACATTGCCCTTGGACTTGGACATCTTAGCGCCATCTTTGATGACCATCCCTTGAGTGAGGAGATTCGTGAAGGGCTCGTCGGTCCTCTTGATCTTCATGTCTCTCAGGACTTTGGTGAAGAAGCGCGAATAGAGTAGATGGAGAATTGCATGCTCTATCCCGCCTATGTATTGATCGACCGGGAGCCAATATTGATCTGCTTCGGAGTCGATTATTCCCTTGTCGTAGCGGGGGCATGCGTATCGGTCAAAGTACCAAGAGGATTCCACGAAGGTGTCCACTGTGTCAGTGTCCCGCCGAGCAGGCTTTCCGCATTTAGGGCACTCGACCTCCACCCACCACTTGAGGTCCGGCAACGGCGACCGTCCGTTCTTGGGAAAATCAATGTCTATAGGGAGCACGACTGGGAGACTTTCATCCGGCACCGGCACGACCCCGCAGTCCGGGCAATGAATGATCGGAATTGGCGCGCCCCAGTATCGCTGCCTGGAGATTCCCCAATCGCGAATGCGGTAATTAATCGTCAACCCGCCTTTGCCCATAGCCTGGAGCTTGTCTGCGATCCCCTTCTTGGCTAGTTCATTCTCCATGCCGTCAAACTCAGCGGAATTGACCAGACTCCCCTGATCTACGTAAGCCTCGGCCAACGTCGCGGCTTCCAATTTCAGCCCGTCGGGTTGGATTACCACGACGATATCCAGTCCGTAATTCTTAGCGAACTCAAAATCCCTTTGGTCGTGGGCCGGGACTGCCATTACAGCCCCCGTCCCGTACTCAAAGAGCACGAAGTTTGCCACATATATGGGCATCCTGCGGCCTGTCAGTGGATTGATACAGAACGCTCCGGTAAATACGCCCTTCTTCTCGGCCGCCTCTCCCACTCGGCCCTGCCAGTCCAGTGTAAGAACGCTATTGATAAAATCCATTACCTGTTGCTCCTGACCTGTCCCCTTGGAGAGTTTGAGGCACAGTGGGTGCTCAGGTGCC
Organism: uncultured delta proteobacterium; assembly: GCA_963809365.1. GTDB lineage: Bacteria > Desulfobacterota > Desulfomonilia > Desulfomonilales > Desulfomonilaceae > CAWBBA01. The sequence goes on from CAWEJR010000028.1 coordinate 59,068, forward strand.
AGGCTCATAAAAGTGGCTCCATAAAGCGTGTCCGGCCGAGTAGTAAATACCTCGATAGGTTCGCCCCCGTTTTCCAGCTCGAAGAGAATCTTCGCTCCTTCACTGCGACCGATCCAGTTCCTCTGCATGGTGAGGACTTTCTCCGGCCAGCCAGGGAGTTTGTCACACCATTCGAGAAGTTCGCCGGCATACTGGGTAATCCTGAAAAACCATCCCTCTTGCTCTTTCTGGACCACTGGGGTCCCGCATCGCCAGCACGTGCCTTCTACGACCTGCTCATTGGCGAGAACCGTTAGGCAAGGCTCACAGTAATTGACAATGGACTTCTTCCGATAAACCAGCCCTTTCTCCATCATTCTTATGAAAAGCCACTGTTCCCATCGGTAATACTCGGGGTGGCATGTTGCGATCTCCCTGTCCCAATCGTAGGAAAATCCCATCCGCTGCAACTGCCTTCGCATCTCGTCGATGTTGCTCATAGTCCAGGTTGCAGGATGTGATCCGTGCTTTATCGCAGCGTTTTCCGCAGGCATCCCGAAGGCATCCCAACCCATGGGATGCAGCACGTTGTAACCCTGCATCATCTTGAATCGCGCGACCACATCGCCGATGGAGTAGTTACGAACGTGGCCCATGTGTATACGGCCCGATGGATAGGGAAACATCTCAAGCAAATAGTATTTCGGTCGCGAGGAATCGATTTCGACTTTAAATAGCTTTTCACTTGCCCAGAATTCTTGCCATCTTTTTTCGATCACCTCGGGGTTATATTTTTTGTCCATAGGTCCTCCGATGCAACCACACTGGTGGTTCGATCGACATCTCATAACATACGGACCTGGCATCTTCAACGGCTTTCGATCTTGACGCGCGGACACAGCCGTTTTATTCTCAGCCGTTATACCAAGTCGCGTTCAAAAAGTAATTTACGAGTAAGATCTATGATGTCATTGCGAGGGCTCACGCCCGAAGCAATCCCTTTTTCGGTGGGACGGGCATCTTGCCCGTCATTAAGCGACAGGCAATCCCGCGTTCGAGCGCGGGACTGTCACCAGCCCCGCGAGGCGCGGGACAGACTGGACCCCGGATAGAAGTCCGGGGTGACGAATGACCGGCAAGCTGCCGGTCCCACCGATGAGATTGCTTCGTCGTTTCACTCCTCGCAATGACAGGGAAGATCCACCCCGTTAGATACCCGTGTGAAAGCACATTAGTATTAAAGACCGCAGTCAACAAGGGGAACGGAATGAGCCACGAATATTCGACAAGCCCTGATGGAGAAAGGTTTCCTCTTCCTTCGGAGGAGGATTATGAGATCGAGTTCCAGAGACTCGAAAAACTTGCCGCGGTCAACCGGGACAAGGGCCGCGAGATCGTGGTCGTCCTGGGAATGGGGTTCGTGGGCGCGGTTATGGCAGCGGTAGTAGCTGATTCAACCGACGATGCGGGCAATCCGGCCAAATTCGTGATCGGGGTGCAAAGGCCCAGCACTCGCAGCTTTTGGAAGATCGGGCTGATAGGCCGTGGATTGGCCCCAATGAAGTCCGAGGACCCCGAGGTGCCTCGAATCATCAAGAGATGCGTGAAAGAGAAGGAGACCCTCACGGCCTCGTACACATACAAGGCGCTGACGCTCGCCGACGTTGTGGTAGTGGATGTCCAGTGCGATTACGTGAAAAAGTCGCTCAATGACGTGGGCACAGGCTACGTCCAAATGGAGGAACTGGAAAAAGCTATCGAGATCATCGGAGAGCTGATCCGACCCGAAGCCCTGGTACTGATTGAGACTACGGTCCCCCCGGGCACGACAGAACAGGTTGCTTATCCTTTGATCAAGAAAGCCTTCCATAAACGCGGCATCGAATCAGAGCCCTTAATCGCACACAGTTACGAGCGCGTCATGCCCGGCGCCAATTACGTGGCCTCCATCAGGAACTTCTGGCGTGTGTGCAGCGGCATTAATCCGGCATCACGGGAGCGAGTGGTCAAGTTTCTCCAGGAGGTGATCGACACAAAGAATCATCCGCTCACTGTCCTGGACCGGCCGATAGAATCGGAGACCGCGAAAATCGTGGAGAACAGCTACAGGGCCACAATTCTAGGTTTCCTCAATGAATGGAGCTTATTCGCGGAGCGCAACGGCGTGGACCTGGTAAAGGTAATTGACGCTGTCAAGGTCAGGCCTACTCACTCGAACATTATATTCCCAGGTCCCGGTATAGGCGGATATTGCCTCCCCAAGGACGGTGGCCTGGCGGTGTGGGCGTACAAGCACCTGATGGGTTTTGAGGACGAACTGTTCAAAGTCACCCCCTTGGCTATTAATATCAACGATGCCAGGTCGCTGCACGTGCCGGAACTGACCAGGGACGCGCTGCGAAATATGGGACGTTACATTGCAGCCTCCCGTGTGACCTTGCTAGGAGCCTCGTACAGAGAAGACGTGGGTGACACCAGATACAGCGGGTCTGAAATCATAGTGCGCCGACTCGTGGAGATGGGGGCGGATGTGTGCGTCCATGATCCGTACGTTGATCACTGGTGGGAGTTTGAAGCTCAAGATAGTTACCCTGCTCCGGGAACCAGTCGGGCCCGGTTTTTTCGGGGGCAGAAGAAGCTGACTTCACTGCGCGTAGAGTCTGATCTGTGGCAGGCCCTAAAAGAAGCCGATGTAATGATACTCGCGGTACGCCACAAACAGTTCCAGGATCTCGATCCGGACCATGTCGTGCAAGCTGCGGGAGAGCCGCTCGCGATCATAGACTGCTTCGGCATCCTCGATGATGCCAAGATAAAGCGATATTTCGAGTTGGGATGCGAGGTCAAGGGACTGGGCCGAGGCCACATTAATCGGTTGAAAAAGCTTTATAAGAAGTGACCATACGGCCTGCGCAGATGATCTCTACTGTGCCGAGGTCTTCGCCGCTTGAAGCTTCGGTCTCAGCACAGGTTCGTGGAAAAGAGCAAATTTGAGCCATTGGAATGCAAATTCCAGCAGCTTGACGTCATTTTGCCTGAGGTCGGCCACGACCTCTTCATCAATGTCGAACTTTTGAAGAAACCCACTCTTGAATATAAAATCGCGAAATCTCTCCGTGTTGTAGCATGCCATCGTGAACATCTGCATGTGCTGCGGGCCAAGGGCAATTCCCCGGCCGCGGGCCTTGAGAACGTAAAGCTCCATGAGGAGATCATTTAGCCTGTTGTAGTCTTCCATCCCCTGATCCGCGAGCCACCCCCGCACCGTCCACTGCCGTTTCTGTTCAAATCCCTTACAATGGTCTTCCCTTACGGGAAAATAGAACTCTCTGGGCGTCCCATCCATCGCGTGCTTAGTTGCGGCCCGGCCCAGAGGATAAATCCTACACGCGCCGGGTCGATCCTCGTAAACAGAGCATCCTCTCGGGGTAACGAACGGGCACCGCTTGTCGTTGTCGGAGTCCATCTTCATCATGATCTCGGGGAACCCGTGGCCCGTGGCCCATCGCATGATCGTATGAGTATCCAAGAAAGTCCGCGGAGGAGATCCCGAGCCTTTTTCGGAGCCGCAAGACATCGTAGGGAGTAAGGAGCAGTTCCAGTCTTCCGCAGCACTCGGTGAAACAGGGAACCTCGGGCCCGCACGCGAATTCAAAAGTATCCTCAAGAGATAATCTGGAATCGACATCAATGGTGGGCCCCGATCCTGTTTGTCTGTTATTCATTTGCGCTCCTGTTCTCTTCCATGCCCCTGATTTCCTTCTTGCCGTCCGATTGACTGCTCTGTTCCCGGAGGAATCGTGCGAATGCCAATAGGTTGGGAAAAATCATGTCCGCATCTCCATGTCTTTCCGGGCCTATACAAACGGTTCGCACTCCTGCTCCCTGCCCCGCGCCAATGTCGCAGAGGGAGTCGCCTACCATGTAAGAGGCGTCAAGATCGATGTTCAGATCCCGGCTTGCCGTCAGAATCATCCCCGGTTCGGGCTTTCGGCAATTGCAGTCCTCGAATTCTTCATGCGGGCAGTGGTAGATCGCGTCCAGAGGCGCATGCTCCTTTCGCAGCTCCCCCTGCATGTAATCATGCACTGCATCCAGGTCCTCGCCGGTCATGAACCCTCGCGCTATTCCTCTCTGATTGGTTATCAGGATCAGCATGAATCCAAGCTTCTTAAATATGGACAGGGCCTCGCCGACTCCCGGCAAGAGATGAAATTCCGAGACCTTCGTTATGTACGGCGTGTCGGGCAACTTGTGGTTGATGACCCCATCACGATCCAGGAACACCGCTTTCCGAGACATTGGGGCATCGGCTGACTGCTTCATGGGATTTCCATTCAGGGACAGAGATATACCGCGAACAATAGGTAGTTTCTGCTTTCTCACGAGCCGATCATAAAGGTCGCCGGTCCTGAGGTCAAGGTTTGCGGCGGGGCTCCAGTACCTGGCTGGAGCTTTCAGATACAGATCTTGGCTTCCCCTTTCTATTTTACCCGTTTTATAGGCCCCCCCGTGAATCCGCCCGGGGGGAGGGGCGGTGTTAGTAGCTATGGTGGTGAGCATCGAGAATCACTACTTGTGCGGCAGCGCCAGAATTCTCTGTTGGTGCTTTCCGGAGTGCGCGGGATGTGCCCTTGGGGCCTGCGCAGACGCACAGGTCTGACCTACCGCGGCCTTGTGACCCTTTAGAACAAACAATTATTCGCAACTCGAGCCCCCACAGATTGCCGTCTCTGCTCCCTGCATCCCATTGCGCGAAGTTGCCGGCAATTCATGCAGTCCTGACGAGTACTTAAAAAAGTTATCATGACAGATCTTCAACAGTCTTGAAGAATTTACTTGACATAATTTCGATAATGAATAATGACGTCGTCCCAGGACATTCGATCAAGGAGGGAGGGTATGGTGATAATAAAGCCCTTGAAGGTATTGGTTTGTCTTGCGATTATCTTAACGTGCACCAGCAACCCGGCAGGATGGGGGTACAACGGCTCTGACGTCTCGGGCGGTATCCAAGGCGATGCCTTGTCCGCTGATCCGGTTGTACAGCCTAGCCGGCAATACCGTTCTCCGGCCAAGCCGGTCATTCGCTCGCAGAGCACGGAGCCTGCGGTCCACCGTTCTGTCCGTGCACAGACGGTTCAGGCGCCGCCAGCTTACTCTTCTCGGTACGCATTTTCTCCCCAACCGCTCAACTATCCACCGCAGCCTCAATCTTGTCCGCCCGGACCCCAGGGATTTGGCCTGTTTCAACAGGGGGTGCCATTTGGGCCGACCTCCTGCGGAATCCCCCCTGTACCTGCCCAGGATCGGCTGCAAACAGTTCCAGCTCGATGCGAAACTCTGGTACGCGTGGTTCAACTCGAACACGGTCATCTTCGGGACAGATCTGGCCGGGGGGCCGGGGACCGAGCTTGACCTGAACCGGGATCTCGGCCTGCGGAACAATCAGTACTTAGCCGAATATGAAGGCAGATGTCAGATTCGGCCGAACTGGGGCATTGAATTTTCGTTCATGCCGATCCAGTTCAGGGACAATTCTACTCCCCAGAACGGGTTTTTCTTCGGCAATGCCTTCTATCCCGCGTTTGTGCCGATTCTGACTCAATGGGATCGCTTCATATATCGGTGGGATGTGATCTATAGCTGGTTCCAGGCCCCTCACGCCGTATCCAGTATCTTCGCCGGCTATAGCCTGTACGACGATAAGCTGACGGTTAGTGACACGATCCAGAGCCGCAGTAGATCGAAAGGCTTCGGGCTGGCCTATGCCGGCATGAGCATCGAGAGAGTCATCCAAGATTTTTGCGGGGGAACCGCCTCCTGCAACTGCAAGGCGTCTGTGCAGTTCCTCGATGGATACTTTGGCTGGGACGGCTATGCCGCCGGCCGTTTGGCTGTTCCTATGCAAGGAGGCCGCTTCGGTTACCTGGAGGCCGGTTGGAGGTGGATCGTCCTTGAGCGCAAGTATCCCACGGACGCGGACAAGATCAGTCTGGATGGAGCCACCGCAACAGTGGGGCTGGTCTTCTGAGATGTCTCCTGAGGCGAGTCCCAAAAGGGACGCGTCTTCGGAACCACCACAAGAAAAGCGGGAAGGAGGTCGCTGCCGATTCAGGTTCCCGGCAGATTCCGGGGGAGGCACTCCTTCTGATGGTTGAATGTCCAGTAGACCGGCGGCAAACGGACACTTCCTGGAACCCATAACGCCAGCAGCGACGCTCTACCAAGGCCCGGCCTCTCGCCGGGCCTTGGTTTTCGAGCCGGAAATGTCATACGAATGCTGTTTTCAAGCAAGTGACTTACTGAAGAATCCTGCCTTGTCATGGCGAGGATAAATCCCGCGTTCCGCGGGAAAGTAATCTCATCGGGGGGACCGTCCATACGGAACGTGGGATTGCCGGCTATTCGTCACGCCGGACTCCGATCCGGGGTCCAGTCTGTCCCGCTCCTCGCGGGACCGTGTACGTGGACTTGACGACGGGCGGGACGCCCATTCCACAAAGAATTGCCTCCGAAACTATCTCAAAATAGCCTCCGGATAGATTCTCGTCGCAGGGGAGCACCTCGCTGAGCCCTCATTTCGGACGCTTCGAGCAGCGTTACAAGACCCACTGATTTCCACCCCCCTTTCTGCTTTTGAGACAGTCTCTTCGGACTTGCGCCCTCGCATGAGCGGCCCCCCCAGGGTCAGGTTTGATTTTTCGGAAGACGCATTACCGTGGGTTTCAATCCCGCCATGACGGGACAACCCACCGTACGCCCCTTCGGGGCATTTCTGGCGTTTCATGACAAAAGGGGCTGGACGAGATTGCTGCGACGCACTACCCGTAACTGACTGCTTGCATTCTGGAGCGGCATTTCGCTTGACAGCTTCGAGCGCCGATGGTAAAAAAAATAGTTTACATGTGTGAAGAGGTGTCCCATGAAAACCTGGACCCCGAAAAAAGGGGAAGTAGAAAGAAAATGGTTCGTCATCGACGCCAAGGATAAAGTCCTCGGGAGGCTCGCCGCTGAAACCGCTAGAATCCTGAGGGGCAAGCACAAGCCTCAATTCGCGCCCCATATGGACAGCGGTGATTTTGTGATCATCATAAATGCGTCCAAAGTGCGGCTCACCGGAAAGAAGCTCCAGCAAAAGACTTACTACCGGCACAGCGGGTATCCGGGCGGACTGAGGTCCACCAGTGCTGAAAAGCTGCGCAAGGAAAAACCCGAACGGATGTTTAGGCTGGCTGTGAGAGGCATGCTTCCCAAGAATACACTCGGGCGAGCCCAACTAACCAAATTGAAGGTTTATCCAGACGAGACACATCCGCATTCCGCTCAAAAGCCCGCACCTTATCAGTTTTAGTCCTGGAGGAGGAATATGAGTGACGATCGCCACTATGCGACAGGGAAAAGAAAAAATGCGATAGCCAGGGTCTGGCTCACAGTCGGTTCAGGCAAAATCGTGGTAAACGAGCGCCCTTTGGACGAGTATTTCGGCCGTCAGACCTCCAGAATGGTCCTTATGCAGCCATTCGAGCTGACCCAGACCCTCGGACGCTTCGATATAGTGACCAATGTTCACGGTGGCGGCCTCTCAGGTCAAGCTGGAGCGATCAAGCACGGCATCAGCAAAGCCCTGCTCAGCGTGGATCCCGGGTTCCGTTCGATTTTGAAGAGCGCCGGATTTCTCACGCGAGATTCCCGCGTCAAGGAACGTAAGAAATACGGGAAACGCGGAGCGAGAGCAAGTTTCCAGTTCTCGAAACGCTGATACCTTCAAAAGCTCTTTTATATGTTGTGGTGGCTTTTACGGGGGCCCCGGTTATGCCGGGGTCCCTTTGCCAGACAGCCTCAATACCCCGTTTACCCCCCGAAGGTCTACTTCATCTTTCAGTTCGCGTTTGCACTTGATCCTAAGTGCTCCTTATCATAAATGCAGTAACAGGCTTCGGGCAGATGTGGTGGGACAGGCATCTTGCCTGTCATTTCTAGATACACAGGCAAGGTGCCTGTCCCACCAATACAGTATCCCGGACCTTCCTCATTGTCTCCAGGCGGAGAATGCTACCCGTATCACGAATTGACCACTAAAGGTGATTACTGCACTGCGTCGTTAGAGACGGCACGGAACTCCGCCATAATTGCATCCATAACCGGCCCCGCGTTGCCCCTGATTATAATGTCCATGAACTGATCGTACGGCGTGTCGGAAAGATTCACCAGGATCAGGCGCGCGCCGCCTCGCTTAGCCTCGAGCGGCAAAGAAGCCGCGGGTTGGACCACCAGGGAAGATCCTATTGTCAGAAAAGAGATCGCAGTTGCGAGCGTAAGAGAATGACTTCTCCAAAACTTCCTGCGGCAGGGATTGCCCAAACGCGATAGTGGCACACTTGAGAGGTCCGCCGCAGTGCTTGCAATAAGCTACTTCGATCCCTTCCCGATCCATTTCGTCGGTGATTTCTTCCCGTGGCCATCTAGTGTGACAGTCCAGGCATGTAATCTCTCTCACAGTTCCGTGAAGCTCATAGACCTTCTCGTGTGAACTGCCTGCTTTCTGGTGGAGGCCGTCTATGTTCTGGGTAACGAGGGCCGAAAGGCGGCCGTTTTTCTCGATATCCACCACGGCCTTATGAGCGGAATTCGGGACTGCATCCCTCATGGCCGGATATCTGGCTCGGTCGTACGCCCAGTAAATCTTTCGATACTTTTCATCCGCGCGGAACTTCTGGTACGTCAAATCGTCCGCATTGTATTGTGACCAGATTCCCCCTGGGGAGCGGAAATCGGGAACGCCTGATTCCGTTGATATGCCTGCGCCAGTGAAAACAACGATCCTCTGTGCTTCATATATCAAGCGTGCAGCCGCTATGATTCCTTCATCTGTCATGGGTAATTTTCCTCAAGCTCCCGCAAGGGCTCCTTGCCAACTGCCATAGCCGGGAGTTGCAGCGAATAGTGAAGCTGCTTCAGACATTGGCGCTACAGACGTGCCGCAGCTCGTCCGTGCACGGATGAGCTTCGCACATCCGTGGCACTGTGAAAGAGAGCCCCTCACTTGAAAGCCGGGCATATTCATAGGAATGCGATTTTAGGCGATTAGCACTTCATCACGCAAGTTCGTGCCTCTGCAGGTCGAAAACCAGTCGGCCAATCCAGCCGTTGCAAAGCTGAAAAGAAGCTATCGCTTCCCCTGCACCTTCTTCCGCGGCGGAACTTTACAGTCGGCTTTTCTCATCTGGGTCTCGAGCGCCACAATCTTATCCAAGATCTCCACAAGCCCATCGAAGGTTATGCCCCCAGATTTCGCAGAAGGACTGTTTGCATAGGTTTGGTATTCGAGTCTTAGTTCGGCCAATTCTTTATTGAATTGGGGGCAACTCTTCGCGGCCGCCGCGCAGGGGAGGATACAACAGAGGAACACCACTGCCGCAGTAATCTTCATCACCATCTCTTCGGATCTCGCATGTGAGCAGACCAGCCGTGAATCTCATGGTAAATTTTCAAGGCTCAAAGCACAAGGTCTTTTCACGACCTTTCAGCGTGCCTCAATATAAACTGACTTTTCACGGTCTTAGTCGGGCAATCACATGCGCAGCAGTTTCTTCCACGCGGACGGAGCCTTGATGCGCATCTCTCCGGAATCTACTCTGTTGGAGGCCGGATTATACTTTACTTTCCAATTTCCCATGAGGATAAAAGGCCCCCAATAAAAGGGGTGGCTCGTACTGGGGTTGTTCAGGAGGGTAAGCTTGGCCTGGCGCAGTGCTTCAGCCTTGGAACCTTTTTTCAGGTTGCCGTACATTTCTATGAAAAGCCTTGCCGTGCTTTCGTCGTTGACCTGCCACGCGCTGAGGATTACCGAATCACTTCCGGCAAAAAGAAACGCCCGGGAAAGGCTCACCAGCCCGTTGGCCTCACCGGGATTCCATTTTCCCGGAGAGAGGCAGGAGGAAACCACAACCAGATCCGAATTAAGTTTAAGCCCGAAAACTTCTCCCAATTGGAGAAAACCGTCATTTTCGCGATCACCGAAAAGCGAGAAAATTATTGCCGGCTGCTGTCGCAGCTTTCCTGCCCCACTGAGGAGCAAGCCATGGGTAGCCAGGTGGATGTATTTGTAGCGGCTTAGATCCGCCTTTTTGAAGAGCGTTTCAGTGGCCTCTGCGCCAAGATACGTCTGCGTGGGGCCTCCCATGATTTTGACGATTTCGGATATTTCCTTGCGAGCTCCCGGCAACGGCTTTAGCTCCGGTCCTCTCGACCCCGGAGAGTTGCCGGACAGCGAACTCATCAGTTTGTCTGCTCCCGGGTTGGATTCCCTCTTCTTTTCTTCATCCTGATAAACCGCATCTCCAAATGCGACCATGCTCCAGCCCGGGTCGCGGTCGCTCTTCCTCGCTCGGAGGTTCGCCAGCACCGAGAAAGACGGGGCATAACTGAACGCGTACTTTTCCAGTAAATAAGAGGGGCGGTCCGTTGACGACCAGAATCGTTTTTCCGCGTGAGCTTTAGAATCAACAAGCGCCTCAAATGGAAGCGCCGAAAGAGGCCCGTGTGGAATCACCACCACGGTTTTCTTCGCGGCCAAGAAAGACTGTATCGGCTTAATTACGCGGGAATAAAGGCGGTAAGCGACCGACGGGTCCCAGTTCGCTTGCGTATCTGCACGGTACAGAGGTCTCGTCAAGAGATCGACATCCCTCTCCAGGTCCTTGCTGGAATATTCGACGGAATAGGTATGGAACCTCTGCTTGTCCAGGGCAAAGATGTACGTTCGGCTCCTGGTCACCATGTACTCCAAGACTGCTTCGTCGGCATCAATGACTTCCTTTTGGAGTTGATGAACGGTGAGTGGCCGCGGATACCGCAGGTCCGCATACGAGGGATACTCCTTGACCAGGCGCTCTTTCAGGTTAACGAACATTTTCTCTTTTGCACGACGCTCGTCGAGCAGCTTTTGGATCTGCGGCTGCTCCGAACTCCCCTTGGAAAACTCCTCCGCCAAGCGGGAGTTAATTCTTCTCAGGCTGAGCTTCAGGCTTTTCTCTTTTACCAGCAGGTCTTGGGGCAAATTTGAAAAGCTGTCCACGTTGATGCGGGACAAGGTGTTCTCGAATTCCGCGGCCTTTAGTTTTTCCACGATTCTCAAAGCCTGATTATCGTAGGCGCCGGCAGGATCTTTTTTGGCGAGAGTCATCAGTACGCGCAGAGTGGTCTCAAATAGAGCCGTTTTGCCGCCAAATATGAAGTTGTCCTCGTCTGACTCCTCGATGATGTCAGCTTCCATGGCTTCAAGAATGGTAATAGCTTTCCTGTAGGCTTCAAGAGCTTCTCCATAGCTTTTTTTGCCTTCCAGAGCCCGGCCCATAATAAAGTACGCCTTCCAGAGCATGCTGCGATCTTCAGAAGCATGGGCTATCTCGAAGGCCCGCTTCAACTCCCCGACAGCCTCTTCAAAATCCCCGAGAATGGAAGTGACGAGCGCTATCTGGAGAAGATTCTCATTCACCCCGCGGCGGTCGCCCAGTTTCGTTCGCTTCTCCTGAGCGCTGCTGTAGTGATCGAGCGCCACGCGCGGCCGGCCCAGGATCTGGTACAAAGTTCCCATCCGGGTCAGCGCGCGCGCTACCACGCTTTCATCATTGGTTTCTCGGGCGAGGTTCAGGGCCTTAGTCTGATACTTGAGGGCCCCTTCCGCGTCCCCGAGTTTACTCAGGATGTCGCCCAAGCGGATCAGCTCACCCTTTTGCATTGCGACATTGTTGGTCTCAGTATGAACCCTGAGCGCATCCTCAATAAACTCCTTCGCCTTGGAGTATTCTTCCATTTGGCAGTAAATGTTGCCGATGCGATCATAGATACGGCCCAGCGCATTGTCGTTTCCAGGGCTCTGGGACATGGACAAGGCCCTGTGGTAATACTCCAATGCCCGCTCCAAATCGCGGAAGCCTTCGTAGATCTCCCCCAGATAGAATTCGAGGTCGCGAGACTGGGAAGGTGGGACTGCGAGCTCCGACCGGAGATTCAGCGCTTCGTGGAGGCTGTTCAGGGCATTTTCGTAATCTTCGGTTTTGACCTGGATCACGCCGATGCCGCCCAGGGCCCAGAGTTCACCCTTTCGATCTCCTTGCTGCTTCATGGTGGCCAGGGTCTCTCGAAGCAGTGCCAGCGCCTTCGTATACTCCCCAGAATCCTCGAGGACGGTCGCCATCTTCAAGTGAATCGAGGAAACTGACTGAGCGTCATCCATTTGCCGGGCCAAATCCAAAGCGTGCTTCAACGAGGACAGAGCCCGTGGGAAATTCCCTTTTGCCCGCTGCAGCATAGCGAGTTCTCCCAGAATCGCCACATCGCCGCGGGGGTTTCGGATCCGCTTGTTAACTTTTTCGGCTTCTTCCAGCGTCTCGGTGGCGTTTTGCAGATCTCCTCTGGCAAGGTATAATTTTCCCATGCTGGCCAAATCAGTGGCCACGCCGCGACTGTCTTGGATCTCACGGTGCAACTTGAGCGCACTGGAGAACTTCTCCAGCGCCGCGGTCTGAGAGCCTCTTGCGGCATCCACATTTCCCAGATTGGTCAGGATGTCTGCTTCACCCTTTTTGTCGGACATCTCCCGATATACACCAAGGGCCTGTTCCAGGCTCTGCAGGGCCTCACTCACTTGATTGCGGTGCCTGAGGAGGTTCCCCATATTGGCAAGAGTCGCCGCGTAGCCCCGGCGGTCTCCCATTCCTTTACGGAGGTCAAGGGCAGTCCTGAAATACTCCAAAGCCTTTTCGTGGTCCCCCAAGCTTTTGAAGTGGACCCCGAGGGCCGTCAGGTCCCGCCCTTCGCCAAAGCGGTCCCACATGGCTCGGTGCTCGGTCAGTGCTTGCTGTAGCAGGTTAAGGGATTTTTCTCGCTCTCCCCGCAGTTCATGAACCAGCCCCATGAGGTGATCGCAATCCGCTGCCCCTCGACGATCATTTATCTCTTCAAATTCCTTGCGCGCTTGAGTCGCGTCCTGCAAAGCCTTTTCGGATGCTTCCCTGGAAAAGCGGAACCTGGCAATCGCCAGGCGCAACTGGCTTTTGGAACGGCGATTTATACCGGCCTTGGCGTCTTCCAGAGCCTCCTTCAGCAGCCGTGATGCAGCTTCTGCGTCACCTATTCCCGTGTAGATTTCTGCCAGAAGAATCCTCGAAAGAGCGCTCTGATTTCTGTCATTTATCTTCTTGGCTGCCGTAAGGGCATTCTGGCCATACTCCAGGGCCTTCTGCACGAATCCCTGCCGATAATAGACCTCACCGATGAGATGCAGGGCCGCGGCCTCTCCGCCGGTCGCAGATAATTGCCGAAACTGCTCGAGAGCTTTGCCGCCCAGTTCAAGGGCTGACTCAAATCGGGAACGATCCCGTTCGAGGTTTGCGAGCATGAGCCGCACACGCTCGGCCATAATGCGGTCCCCTGCACCCTCGTAACTGTTCAGAGCCGCGGTAAGACTCTTGACCGCTTGAATGAGCTTGCCTTCATTGTGAGCATCCATCCCCTTTACTACTAAGGGGAGCGCACTGGCGGCCACATCGCCGTCCGGGTCCATGAGAGATTGGCCTTCTTCCACAGCCTTTCTAGCGGCGCTAAAGTCGCCATTGGTCTGATCCAGGTAGGCTATCCTGAACAGGGTCTCCCCCAGATCCTTCCGTCGTGTAAGGTCCCGGTAAATACTCTCTGCCTTTTTGAAATTGGCCCTGGCCGCTCGATAGTCGGACCGCGAGACCTGGATCTCTCCCATAAGCACATTTATACGTGCCAGGTCTGCATTGTTCCCCGCTTTTGCATATATCGACAGGAGACGGTTGTATGAGCTGAGGGCGTCAGGATATCGGTGAAGCCTAAGGTGAGAAACCGCCATGTCCTCAAGGAGCTGCGGCATTTCACCAGCCTCGGAAGTCGGGATGATCTTGAGGGCTTCCTCAAATGATTTCAAGGCCTGTGCATAATCGGATTGCGCCATAAGGATTCGGCCGGCAAGAAGATAATCGAGACTTCGGGCCTGTGCGTTTTTTGTCGCAAGGTTAATATTGATGGAACCATTAACATATTCCAGTGCTTCGCTGTCACGGCCGAGCTGATGAGACATGCGTGCGGCGCCGGCAAGTGCCGCAGCCATATGCTTTTGAGCGCCGGTAGCCGATGCCTTTTTTAGGGCAATCTGATAGGTTTCCAAGGCCGGGCCATGCTCTCCGACCTTTGCCAATTCTCCCGCCTGCTTCAATAGGCCCGGGACATCTTCGGCCTTACTCGGATCAGCCTTCTTTGAAGCATCAGGACGATTCGGCCCCTCGGGCTGCTTTTGCTCTCCCACCTCTGGACTGTCAGCAGCCGGGGCTCTGCTTTCAACCGTTACATCGGTCTTCACTTCGTGGTCAGGCACAGGGGCCACTTCCGGCGAAGGCGCAGCCTGCGACGATTTTTCGGGCGAGGCGGGTTCCGGTGCTTTCGGCAATTGGTCCTGGGAGGGAGATGGCGTCTCAACTGCGCTCTCAGATGAACTTCCACCGGCCATCATGGCCTCAACCCGGGTTCCCTGGAAGACAACAGACTCATTGTCCTGGGCTAACGAGAGACTCGATAGGTAACCGGGGGTGGAGTACAAGACCGCGAGAACCGTGATAGCAGCGGCTCCGGAAATCAGAATTCGATTCTTGAGTAGTTCGATCATCTTCCCTTCACTCTTGGATCTGACAGCAGCCGAGTTCTCAAATCGCGTCGGGCGATTCGGTGGTTTTTGCGGCACTAACCCGACGAATGTAGATGAAGAGCCCGATTCCGGCTGCGATCATGAATAGGCAAAGAATCTGTCCCATGGTCAACCCTCTGGCTATGAACCCAAGCTGAGGGTCAGGCTCACGGAATAACTCGACAACGAAACGAATAATGCCGTATGCAAGAAGAAAAGTGGCCAGGACCTCTCCGGGGCGCTTTATCCGCACGCGAAGCCACCACAGGAGAGCAAAAAGAAAGGGGCCTTCAAAGATTGCTTCGTACAGTTGGGAGGGATGGCGAGGCAGGTCACCGCCCCCGGGAAAAACAATCCCCCACGGGACCGTCGTGACCCGCCCGTACAGCTCGCCATTGATGAAGTTTCCGATTCTGCCCAGCATCAATCCGATAGGAGCCGCGAGGGCACCGATGTCGGCAAGTTCCATGAAAGGAGCGTTCCGACGTCGGGAAAAGATGATTCCGGCAATCACCATCCCCACAAGTCCCTCCGTGAAAGCTCATACCGCCGTGCCATATAAAAAAGATCTCCCATGGTGCAGCCAGGTAAGTCCCCAGGTTGTAAAAGATCGCATATCCGAGGCGGGCGCCGATCAACATGCCCACAATGAGATAAAAGAGCAGATCATCAGCCGACTCAGCGGGGATCGGCCCATGCTTACGTTTTAGCTCGGACCTGATGACCAGGTAGGCGCATGCGAACCCGAGCAAGTACATCAGCCCGTACCATCGCACTTCCAAGGGGCCCACGCGAATTAGGACCGGATCAATGAACGGATAAGAAAAAAAGTTCATACGCGAGCCTGTGCGTCAATTCTAATCTGCAAAAGAGCCCAGATGGCGCAGGGTATATGGTAGACTCCGGCTGAAAGGATCATGAATCGGTCTCCGAAGCCTCTCCCTGCTGGGCCCTTTCTCGGGCTATTCGCATCATGTTGTCGATCTTCCGGAAAATTCCTCGAATAATCTTGGCGTCACGGTCCCCCATTTCAGCGCTGTTAAGAATGCGCCTGAGGTCGCGCATCATTCGCAGCGGGTTGGATCGGTCCAGGAACCCGGCTTGGAGCAAAACGCTCTCGATGTGTTCGTACATATCTTCGCGAACCTTTACCGACGCAGGGCGAAGCGCTATTGCCTGAAATCCTACGGGACGGCACGCGACCTTGAATATTTCATACGCGGTAATGGCAGCCGCCTGGGCCACGTTCATTGAAGCAAATTCGGCATCTGTGGGGATAATCATGTGATCGGTGCAAAGCTTCATTTCTTCGTTAGTGAGCCCTCTCGATTCACGGCCGAAAACACAAGCGACCGGTCCGGTACGGGCACGCTCCATGAGCCGTGGAATCACCTGATCCGGCATCTCTGCACTGATACGTTTCCCGCCGAGCCGTGCCGACGTGCCAACTGCCATAAGGGTCTCTGCCAGGGCTTCAAACAGATCTGTTGCGGGCTGAGCGTGCTCCACAATGTCGTAAGCGCCGGAGGCCATAGGGGCAGCCTCGGTCTCCGGGCCGGCTGGAGTTGAAGAAACCAATGTAAGATTCCTCAGTCCCATGTTTTTCATAGCACGGGCAACAGCCCCGATGTTCCCTGCGTGGGTGGTTCCGACCAGGACGATGCGCACATTCTTCAAGGCATCTGCCCAATCAGGATGTACGCTGAATCCTCTCTGTACCTTTCTCGACGGCTTCATCACAAGTGCGCCGGTCCATCCGGAAATCGGCCCTGCCCCTCGCCAAATGGAGAGGCATTTGAGAGATCATGGGATCCACGGACCTTGAACCGACACAATGGACTCAGAGTTTCTACTGCCTTTTCTGAACCGGCTTCCAACGTGTTCGTCCGCGACATTCAGAACGGGACTTTTCCGCCCGCAACGAAACATATAACTGTATCAAAATATTGTCAATAGATATCAAATAACAAGAATTGTTTACTAATGCCTATGATTATGCAATGCATTCAGCATGTTCACATTCATCAATAATGGCTGTAATGGTAGGATCACACATCATTTCGGTGGTATATGTCCCCGAGCTGGGACAAGGTCAGCGATTCCGGCGAGACTTCATTATAAAGCCAGGAGAAAAACCTGCTCAGCTTGTTCAGAAAGCGCTCCACATCTCCCGCGGTCTGGTGCTGCGGACAGCCGCCGGGCATAAGTTCGGACGAATGAAAAAACATTGTCAGCACCTCCCCACCTCGTTTCCGGTGCAACAACACAGCAGCTTGCAGTCTTCTCAGCCCCATCCACATTGGTTGAGCGGGCAGTGCTCCGAGGTGCAGAGGTATCCGCGAGACCCACTTTTCCGGGACAGCGGTCTTTTTTCTGAGCCGGTCGAGGAACAGGCCGAGGCGAGGAGCGAGTGGCACTATGGTTATGGGAGCCTCCAATATTCGGGATGTGCCAGGCGCGCACAGGTCGCTTGGGTCGGGAAAGTAAGGATCCCACGGCGCATAGCGATGATCCGGCCCACCGTAATAACTCTGCGTCGGGGCTATACTGCTGTCGACCCGAATTCCCGTCCTTTGCAGTACTGAAAACATCTTGGGTCCCATGTTGAAGCGTCCCATTCGGAATGATGCCGGGGCGATGCCCATCGGCTTGAAGGCCTCCAGGAGGTTCTCCATCTTGGCTTGGAGGAGCCTTTCAGGCATCAACTCCGACGGCACGGGCTGCGGGAACGGCAAGGACTCCAACGGAGGCGTGTTCCAGTGGTGCAGGTGAGCCCCTATTTCAGCCGACCACTTTTCTCTGAGACGAAGGAGCAAATCTTGATGCGGTTCGTGGCGAATCACCGGATAGGTAACGAGCATAGTAGGCCGTATTCCCCATTGACGGAAAAGAGGGTCCAGCTTACCAAGCTCCGGGACATTGCTCACCGGCACATCCCCGGAATCGTACTTTCCTAGAAACAGCCCTTCTTCCTCAACATCGATGGTGACTGCCAGCTTCATAAGAGATTTCTCAAACGTGTGCCGATCGCTGTGAAATGCAGACGCCATCAATACCACGAACGGAGCAGGTTGAGAAGTGCCGGCCCGAAGTCAGTCATTTGTGTCAATTTTCGGTACCTTCCACGACGTTCCCGCTGCTTTGCGTCATCCAGAACCCTGATTCATGACTATTCGTGGTTGCCGGCGGCTACAGTCAGTCCTGCTTCTTCTGCCGCTGTACCTGGCTAGTCTTCACGGTACTCAAGGCTTGTCGTGCGACCGCAGGTATAGTACTAGAATGGATGCATGCAGTAACGCGTTGCGGTAGCGAGAATTTCCTGAGAAGGAGTGCGTCTTGAGCCTTCCGAGAATGGCATACATCCTCCTATGGTTTCCCAAACCGTCCGAGACTTTCATCTTCAGAGAAGTTGTCAACCTTTGGAAAATGGGGCTACCCATTAAGGTTTTTGCACTATACGGAGAATTGAAGAAGCAGTTGTCTCCGGAAATGTGGGGTGTTTCCAAACAGGTGGAACGGCTGGGGATACCATACCTGAGACATGCCCCCAGCGACTTGATCTATTGGTGGAAACGTGACCCCAAAACCGTCGCTTGGCTCCTTCGGACAATCCCGGTGCGGAGATGGAGGTCCTTGGAAGTGGGAGGAGAGAATGTATGGTCTTTTTTCTGTGGGTTCAGTCTTGCTCGCCGTTTTGAGGAAGAAGGGATCGAGCACATACATGCACCGTGGGCCAACGGTCCGGCGACGGCCGCGTGGGTGGCCTCCAAATTGACGGGTATCCCCTTCAGCTTTACGGGGAGAGCATCAGACATTTACCCTCCTGATGGGGCTCTCAAAGAAAAGATTCGGGACAGTCTCTTCGTAACTTCGGACAACATGACCAACATCGCTTACCTGCAAGGGTTGGCCAATGGAGATACAAACAAGATCTACGGCATTTATAACGGGATTCCGCTAGAACGACACGAGGAAGCTCCTGTACCGATGACGCCGCCTTACCAACTCTTGGCTTTAGGTAGATTCGATAGGATTAAAGCCTTTGACGTGCTACTCTATGCTTGCAAGATTCTAAAAGATTCCGGACTGAGCTATCATCTCACACTCGCGGGGGACGGTCCTCGCAAGATCCTCTTCAAGCGTCTCACAAAGAAATTGGGGCTCCTGGAACTGGTATCCTTTCCGGGATTCATCCCCTACAATAGAGTATCCGAGGTCTTTTGTTCAGCCGATGTCTTTGTAATGTCCAGCGCAGTTCATTCAACCGGCGAGCGGGACGGGCTACCCACAGTCATTATGGAGGCCCTGATGCACCGCCTGCCCGTCGTGGCCACTGATGTCTGCGGCATTCATGAGGTCATTCAGGACGGTGTCACCGGACTTCTTGTGCCCGAGAAAAACCCCGTGGCCCTTGCCAATGCTATAATCAGGATGGTCGGGGACAGAAAGTCGGCCCTGGAAATGGCAGAACGAGGCCGATCCCTGGTTCTCCGGGAATTCGACCAGGAACGAAATGCCGGTAAAATTCTGAAACTTTACCAGACGCTTATTCGGCGGCCCAGTAGTACAAACTAATTTCGGCGCTTGCTCAGCGGAATCTGAGGCCAAGATGGCCAAGCATTGGCGTAGAGGTAAGTTGCCTCGGACAGAGCGCTTCAGGTAGGCATGTCGCAGGATCGGGCCAGGCAGTTCAGGTAATGGATCAAGGAATGAAGAGAAAACTCACACCACCTTTCCGTACGGTGCTTTTGGTTCAAGATCTCGAATTCGGCGGCACTCAGCGCTATGCTGTCCAATTGCTCAAGCACCTGGATCGGAGCCTCTTTTCGCCGGAGTTGTGGGTTTTGAGGGGCGGCAAAGACATGCTCCCCTTGGCCGAGGAAGCAAACGTAAAGATCGTTTTCCTCTCGCTGTCCCCGAGGGTAGGTCCCCGCGCCATCGTGCATCTTTTGTGGCGACTGATGCGTTACCCGCCCGACATCCTTTACACGCTCACAGGGGTGCCGAATATATGGGGACGACCCTTTGGAACCATCGCACGAGTCCCGGTAATTATCTCAAGCTGGCGGGGCCTTGTGGAAAAGCAGTGGGAGTCAATACTGTGGCCCTTGAGCACACGAATCGTGTGCAATGCCCATGCCCTGAAAGGGGTCATCGTACGGCTGCACTCTGTGGACCCCAGTCGGATTGCGGTGGTGCCGAACGCTGTGCTGGCCGACTTCTTTTGTCCGGGAAATGGCGACAAAGCCGCAGAGCCGACAGTGCTCTACGTGGGGAGACTCGAGCCGGAAAAAGATCTCTTGACGCTGCTCGAAGGTTTCAGGCTTGCGCGGCAGAAAATTCCAAACGCTCGACTCGACATTGTCGGAAATGGAAGTCTGAAACAAAAGCTCGAAGACTTTATCCGCCGCAACTCACTCGAAACAGCCGTGCGCTTGTTGCCCGGACGCCGCGACATAAGGCCCCTTCTGCATCAGGCGTGGGTGTTTGCTATGACGTCAATTCGCGAAGCATCACCCAACGTGATGCTGGAGGCCATGGCAACCGAACTCCCGGTCGTGGGAACGCGTGTCGGAGGCATTCCCGAGCTTATTCAGGATGGAGACACCGGCATAGTTATTGAGCCGGCGAATCCCTTGGCCCTTGCCGAAGCCCTGACGAGCCTTCTACATGATGAAGATGTGAGGCGTTCGATGGGCCGAAAGGGTAGAGAGCGAGTACTGGCCCTTCACACCATGGAAAGAATGATCGACCAAACTCAACAAGTGATCATCGAAGCGGTAAATGAAGCCGCCCAATGCAGAAGATGTTGATCAATACGAATTCGCATTCAAACGCAGGAAGATTGGGGAGAACCTTCTTTGCAAAGAAGGTTCCCCCAGACCCCCTCCAAGAAACTCTAATTACTTGCAGGAATTCCCATTTCTCCTTGGGGGAAATGGGAATTCCTGCAAAGGCTAGGAGTTTTTGAGGAGGGGTTCGGGGAGGACCTTCTTACAAGAAGTGCCTCCCCGATTCTTCCTGGTTTGAATGCGAATTCGTAGGGAGTGGACCAATGCCCACACGATTCAGCCGCACTATTCATCTGCTCTACGTACTGGTTGCAGCCTCAGCCGTATATGTGTTCGCTCACTGGCCTGCGCTGACAAACCCGTACGTCATTAACGACGATGTCCGCCAGCAGATTTTCTGGATGCAGCAGTGGGTTGACCCGGAACTGTACCAGAATGATCTCTTGACCGAATACGCCAAGAATTATGTGCCCTGGGGTGTGCAAGCCATTTATGCGGCTGTTGCCCCCCTCATCAATCCTGTTCAGTTTACCAAGATCCTCACCGGCCTTCTTTTTGTTATTACGGCAGGCTTTCTCTTTGGAATGGGACTTCAGTTCCGCGATGACCTTACCCCGATATTCATCGGCTGCACCTTTTGCTTCATGGGCGGCTTCATGGACAAGATTTCGGGGGGGCTCTCCCAGAGCTTCGGTTTTCCCCTGCTCGCGGCATATCTTTTTTTCCTGGGCCGGAACAACCTGGTCGCCGCGGGAGCCGTCATATTCCTTCAGTCATTGCTCAATCCTTACATTTTCCTGCTCTGTGTAGTCACTCACGGGATGTATCTGGCCTACAACATTGGAAGGATCGTTCTGCCTCGGTTTGGGGCACGCAGTCTTTCGGCCGGCCGTTCTCCGACGTCGGATGTCTCGAATCAGAGGGCGATGCCGAAAGAGGATGAGGCTGGTTATTGCTCCAGCATCATGCGCGAACTCCGGGCATCATCATTGGAGCCCTCGACCATTTTGGCCAGCGGCCTCCTGGTGATGGCTGGTTGTGTGCTGGTTTTGTTGAAATATGCGCTTTACAGCCCTTCTGAATTCGGAGCGCTCGTCACATGGGCGGACATGGTGGGCAAGATCGAATATACAGCGGCCGGCCGCTACGAGATTATGCCAATCCCGCCCATGTTCTATGAGTTGATCCGTCCGTGGATCTTTAACTTGCCCTTCACAACGTGGGGTCCGTTGCCCGCATGGATATTGGCATTCCTTGGGCTCGGGGTTATTGTTTTTTCTCTGATTCGTGGCAAATGGAACTTGGATCTCTGGTCGGGATTCCGGGTTTTCGGCTATCTCTTTGCCGCTTCCTTGCTTCTCTATCTGGCGGCCTGTGTGTTCATCTTTAGATTGTTCGTGCCGAGCCGCTACATAGAATTTTCGATCAACGTATTTTACTGCGTAGCAATAGGCGCGTGCATCAGAGTGGCCGTTGGTGCTGTTGTGCCGAGGTCCATCGCGTTCCCGGCGGTGAGCACTCTTTTAGTTATCCTTGCGGCTCTTGCACTGTATCGCGTGGGCATATATGACTACTCCTCGGACGCAGCCTTGTACAGATTCGTCCAGTCAACTCCCAAGACAAGTCTTATGGCCGGACCGCCGGATCTGATGGATAATGTGCTCACCTTTGGCCGCCGCAAGGCGTTCGTCACGTACGAGCTTTCCCATACTTGGTACACCCGGTACTGGGAGGTCATCAAGAAAAGGACCTTCGATTTTTTCCGAGCCTACTACGCGGAAGATCCCGCAGAGGTCCGTGAATTCTGCCGCAAGAACGGTATTGATTACCTGATTGTAAGGGATAAAGACTTTTCTCTGGACCTCCTGAAGAAAACGCAAATCCACTTTGAACCGTTTGACGCGTACATTAAGGACCTCGTAAATTCCCGATCCCACTTTGCAGTCCTTGACAGGAGGGCTTTCCCGCCGATTTACGAAAAGGATGGGATTCGCGTAATAAAGATGCATTGAACGCGGGTGATCTGGATTCATACCCACTTGAACCCTAAGAGTGTTTCAATCTGCGTCCCGGCGGAAGGGATCCACGCTCTTTCCAATAAGCTCTTGGGATTTTCCGTCCGGCAGCCCGATTTCCGGAAATGGGGGCATCTTGTCTGGAACGGTGGACTGGTATACATTATAAACTTAGATTTAGCGCTGTGCCTGACGGAATTTGCAGTGGAATCGCCGTGACATAGCAACGGTAAATTCGCATGACCGGACGGGATTGGAGCAGAGATTATCAAGAAGACGCTCTGCGAGATCTGTGCCGGGTCTAGAGCAGTTGCCAAAATAATGTCCGTTGAATGAAATTTGTCTCGCGTTTATGCACTGGATTGCCCCGCAGGGGAAAGTTTCGGGGAATCTGAGACTGCAAAGCTACTCTCGCTACATGGCCACCGATTAACTAAGGGGGATTAAAATGAAATCGATTGGCGAATTGCTGTTGTTTCATTGTGTGGGTTTGTACGGACAATGGTTGGGTTACTGCAAGGGGTGGCCTTTTCTCATAGCATTTTGGTCTTTTGTAACAGCCTTGATCTGGCTCAGGGAGAGCCAGCGATGGTCGCAGTTGCTGCAAACCAGTGTTCAAGGCTCATGGCTCATTGTTCTAGTCCTCTTTACCCTGAATTTCCTGAACTGGGGATAATTAAGCCGGTGGACCGGACTCCGGAACCGGGCGAAGGGGACAATTGCGAGCGCGGAAAATTGCAAAGAATCAAAGAATAGTGTAATAGTGCGGAAGACTTAAAGTCGTTGCTGTAGTCAAAGCCAGGGTCACGCCGGGGACGGATTCACCCGGTCAGAGACACCGATCAAATCCGAGTATCGGCAGGATCAAGATACGTGAAATCGCATGGCCAGGCGGCCGGATCCACATGGCTGATCTCTCGGCAGCTAAAGAGACCCGGCATGAAGATTTGGGAGAAATGTTCAAGTCGATCTCGCTATTCGAGCCTTTCCTTGTCCGCTGAAGACAGCTTACGTTGTCTTTAAGAAGGATGGGGGCAAGTTATTGTTGTCCCTGCCTCGGATTGATTCCACCCGTAAGCAACACCCCCACACCGCGCAATTGCCGGCCTCTCCGGAGCCTTACCACTCAAGAACGAACCCGGTCGGCGCAGTGACTCTGTTTCGCTCTGCTCAACTCGGCCTGACAACCGTGAAGGACAGTGGACTTGGTCCTTTGAGGAGGATGGGCAATGGATGACAAAGATGTTCCATCATTGAGCTCTATGGATCACGGTGAGACAGAAACAATTGAACTGAATAACTTGCTTACCAATGAACTGACTCCGTCGGGTAGCTTTCAACTCGGCAGAATACCGGCGACCACATTCGGTAGGCTGCTCGAAGCTCTTCCTATCCCTGTCTTCTTGATCGACCTTTCGTATTGTGTGGCTTTTGCCAACGAGGCCTTGCGGAAGATCAGCGCGGACTATGAGGAAACCGAGGGAAGTGCTTTTTCTTCTCTCTTTCCTGAGCCTTCCGCCTCCAAGAAGGTGCAGGCAATGCTGGAAGAGGTTTTCTCCACCAGAAGATCTCAGGCCACCGAGGCGACGCTGAAGATTGGCTCCCGTGAAATCTGCGCTCGCATGAGCTTTCGGTCCCTCAGAATGGGAAGGGCCCGGTTAATATTGGTGCTGGTTGAAGATTTGACCAGCGAAAGGGAGCAGCTTCTCGTCAGAGAAGAACATAACGCTCAACTCAGTCAAGAGGTCGCTCAACGGAAACAGGCCGAGGAGCAGGTTCAGCGCCAGAACGAATTCCTGAATAGCATCCTGGAGGCTTTGACCCACCCCTTCTACATCATCAACGTCAAAGATTACACGATCCATACCGCGAATTCCGCCGCTGTATCCGCCGGCTATTGCAGTGGTTCAGCCTGCTATTCCATTACTCACCAAAGAGAGGACCCGTGCAAAGGGACGGACCATCTTTGTCCCATGGAAGAGATTAAGAAGACGGGGCGGCCGATGGTGGCCGAGCACGTTCATTACGACAAGAATGGCGGACTCAAGCACGTGGAAGTTCACGCATATCCCATTTTCGACCACGACGGGACCGTTGTTCAAATTATAGAATATTGCCTGGACATTACCGATCGCAAGAGGATGGAAGCGGCGCTGTCCGAAAGCGAAAAACAGTACCGGGACCTCTTTGAAAACGCCTCGGACATGATGTACACGCATGACATGGAAGGCAATTACATCTCGGTCAACAAGGCCCTGACGAAGGTCGTGGGCTATCCAGCCGAAGAGTTTCTGAGCCTTAATTTCAGGGATATTGTTGATCCGGAACACTTGTCTGTAACAGAGGAGCAGTTCCGCAAGAAGAAAGAAAACGGCCTTGAAACAACCGGCCCGTACCAACTCCGGATCCGTGCCAAGGACGGGACGCCTCGCTGGGTCGAAGTCAATAGCCGGATAATCAAGCAGGATGGGAAGCCCGTGGGAGTTCAGGGCACGGCCAGGGATATTACCGAGCGCCGGAAGATGGAAGAGGCGTTACGGGCAAGTGAATCACGATACCGTGATGTTGTGGATAAAGCTAACGACATCATATACTTGACGGATGAGAAGGGGATTGTGGGACTTGTTAACCCCGCGGCTACGCGAATAACCGGCTACTCGGAAGATGAACTTATCGGCAAGCACTATCTTGATTTGATCGCAGAGGACTATAAGAAACAAATAGAGAAATTCTATGGATTGCAGTTTGTTGAGAGACTTTCTGATACGTATTATGAAGTTCCCATTGTCACCAAGCACGGGGAAACGGTTTGGCTTGGGCAAAATGTAAGTCTCATAGTGGAGGCGGACAGGATCGTCGGCTACCAGGTGATCGCGAGAGACGTAACAGACCGCAAAAAGGCCCAAGATGCTCTGAGGCAATCTGAAGAAAAGTATCGAATTATTTTTGAGAACTCCCCCCTTGGAGTATTTCATTTTGATCGCAACGGCATCATAACGGCCTGCAATGATAATTTTGTAGGGATCATCGGTTCTTCCAAAGAAAAGCTGGTCGGTCTGAATCTGCTCTCGGATCTAAATGATCAAGACGTTATAGCGGCGATAAAAAAAGCCTTATCCGGGGAAATAGGGCATTTCGAAGGTCCTTACCGTTCGGTAACTGCTGGCAAAATCACTCCGCTGAAGGCTTGTTTCGGCCCTATTCTTACTGAGGACGGGACCTGCGTTGGCGGCATCGGAATCAGCGAGGACACTACCGACCTGAACAAAGCCAAAGACCTCCAGATCCAGGCCGAGCGGCTAAAAGCGGTGGCAGATCTAGCCTCCGGCGTCGCACACAACTTCAACAATTTGCTTCAGATCATCATGGGTGGGGCTCAGTTGGCGTCGGTGAACTTGGAGTTGGCGAACATCCCGAATGTCAAGAGGCACCTGGAGCAGATACTCGAAAGCTCCCAGTTCGGAGCCGAGACTGTCAAACGGCTCCAGAGCTTTGCCAACCTGCACTCAGAGCCCGTGTCCGCGGGAACCAACATGTTCGATTTGTCCGACCTTGTCCGACAAGCCGTCGAAATGACTAAACCGTGGTGGAAAGCCACGCCGGAAAGAGAGGGCATAACGGTCAATCTGCATTTGGACCTCATGGACGGATGTTTAATTCAAGGAAAACAGAATGAATTGTTCGAGGTAGTGGTAAACCTCATAAAGAATGCGGCGGAGGCTCTGCCGTTGGGAGGGGACATCAACGTCACTACATTCGTCAGCGACACCAGCGTGGTCTTTCGTGTGGACGATACCGGCGTTGGAATAGCCCAGGGCAGCCTGACGAGAGTCTTTGATCCGTTCTGGACCACCAAGGGGGCAAAGGGCACGGGCATGGGCCTCGCCGTCAGCTACGGAATAGTCACACGTCACGGAGGAACTATTTCAGCGGAAAGCAAAGAGGGGCACGGCTCGTCCTTCACTGTGAAATTGCCTGTAGCCAAAGGACTCCCAGAACCGTTTACGACCGCGCCGCATGTTTTTGACTTAGAGCTGAGGATTTTGGCTATAGATGACATGCAGCTCTTGCTCAGCATGCTCAAGGAAGGCCTGACGGAACAGGGACAGACCGTTTTCACCGCGCTGTCCGGCCGAGAGGGGCTGGAACTCTTCAAAAATAGGCCCGTGGATCTGGTGATTTGCGACCTTGGTATGCCGGAGTTGAACGGCTGGCAGGTCGGGAAGGCTATAAAGAAGATTTGTAAGGATAAGGGCGTGCCGAAGACCCCCTTTATCCTTCTGACCGGCTGGGCCGGGCAGTTTGACGAAGAGCAAAAAATGATCGAAAGCGGGGTGGATGCAATTGTTGAGAAGCCGGTCGACATCACTAAACTCGTCGAGATTATCCGAGACGTAGTAACTCAAATCCCCCCAATCTCTTGAATTACTCTTAAGGAGAAAAGGCTCCATTAGCCTCGCCAAAAATTTGACCGCAATGGACAAACTGTGGCGCAAGAAGAGTGTCAAGGGCCTTCAAGCAGAGGCCCGGGCTGATTCTGGTTTGAAGAAGGCGTTGGGTGCCGTTGATCTGACCGCCATCGGTATAGGAGCCATAATCGGTGCGGGCATATTTGTTCTGACAGGACAAGCCGCAGCTAACTATGCCGGACCAGCTATTGTGTTTTCCTTCGTGCTCGCAGCCGTGGCAAGCGCATTGGCCGCGCTGTGTTACGCCGAATTTGCGGCCATGATCCCCATAGCCGGGAGTGCTTACACCTACTCGTATACCACTTTGGGTGAGTTCGTTGCTTGGTTCATCGGCTGGGACTTGCTTCTAGAGTATTCCATAGGCGCCGCAGCAGTGGCAGTGGGATGGTCCGGCTATGCAGTCAGTTTCTTGAATCAGATGGGAATCCATTTTCCGCCGCAGCTCGCGGCCCCCGCCGGGACCCAACTGGTATTCTTGTCGGATGAATTAATCCGGACAATGCAGATTTCGGCTCCCGCGGGATGGCACCAACTGAGTTCCTACAGCGAAGCTTTGCAACGGGCAGGTATTTCGTTGGCAAATTTGAGCCAGGCAACGGCAGTATTCAACTTGCCCGCGTTCGTAATCGTAGCCCTCTTGACCGCACTATTGGTCAAGGGAATTCGTGAATCGGCAGTTTTCAACGCTATCATCGTAGTTGTGAAGGTCACAGTTATTCTTGCTGTCATCGGAGTGGGAATCGCGTTTGTGAATCCGTCCAACTGGACTCCTTTCGTTCCCCCCAATTCGGGCAAATTCGGGGAATTCGGGTGGTCCGGAGTGGTAAGGGGGGCGGCTGTCGTCTTTTTCGCTTACCTCGGGTTTGATGCCGTCTCCACCGCGGCGCAGGAGTCTCGCAATCCCCAACGGGATATGCCCATCGGTATACTGGGATCGTTAGTAATCTGTACAGTGCTCTACATTCTGGTTGCTCTAGTTGTCACCGGCGTTGTCAATTATTCAAGGCTTAACGTAGCAGACCCCGTGGCAGTTGCCATTGACGCCATCGGGATTCATTGGCTGGCAGTTTTGGTGAAGCTGGGCGCCATCGCGGGGCTAACCTCGGTAATTCTGGTTTTGTTGCTGGGTCAGCCGCGTATCATATTCAGCATGGCCCATGACGGCCTGCTGCCCCCGTTTTTTGCCAAGATTCACCCTCGATTCGGTACTCCTGCCAACACGACGATGATCAGCGGCTTAGTGGTTGCACTGATAGGTGCTCTGGTTGATATCAGGCTTCTGGGCGAGCTTGTTTCAATCGGAACGCTCGCTGCTTTCGCGGTTGTGTGTGCGGCCGTTTCTGGTGCTTCGTTACAGAGAGCCCGACCTGCCAAGGCCGTTTAAAACCCCCTGGGTGCCGGTGGTCCCCCTATTGGGGATTGCTTGCTGTCTCTATTTGGCCTTAAGCCTCCCATTTGAAGCCTGGCTGCGTCTTTTGTTTTGGCTAATCATCGGTTTGGTCATTTACTTTCTGTATGGGGTGAGACACAGCCGCCTGAGTCTCAAATAGGAGGTTCTCGTTGAACACTAATCCTGCCGAGCCCTCAAAAAATTAATTTTCAAACTTGACCGTCGGAGATACTGGAACCGCTGGTGCAGAGGGTGGCCTTTCTGTCGTTATGGCTCTAATGGGCTTCGTGGCAGTTGTAGCAGGGAAAGGGGCCACCTTTCTTCTTTACCTTGCCCGTGGGACAAGCATAGAGTAGTGGGAGAATCATTGCTGCAATTAGAAGAGGAGAAAAAATGAAACGGCATTTGATATGGATAGTACTGAGTGTTTGTGTCCTGGCTTTGCCGACAATGCCGACGTATTCGTCCGAGAAAGGCTCGGCCAAAAAGCCTGCCCCTGAAGATTGTCTCAAAATGCTCAAAGAAGGGAACGCACGGTTTGTTGCCGGCAAATCTCTACATCCCCACAGCGACGCGGCCCGCGTAAAACAAAGCCGGCTCTGAAAATCAGACTGATCACGCGTATGCCACGGTTCTGTCCTGCTCCGACTCTCGTGTGCCGGTGGAACTTATCTTCGACGCGGGGGTTATGGACCTCTTTGTAGTTCGAGTTGCGGGAAACGTTGCCAATGTGGACGAGACCGGATCTATCGAGTACGGCCTGGCCCATGTGAACACCCCCATCCTGGTCGTGTTGGGTCATACTCAGTGCGGCGCGGTCACCGCTGTGGCTGAGGCGGTTCAGGGGAAAGGCCATGCTTTGGAACGCAATATTCCGCCACTCGTAGCACCTATCAAACCGGCCGTAACTCGGGCAATGACACTCCATCCCGAGGCCAAAGGCGAGGCCATAATTCCTTATTGCGTAGAGGAGAACGTCTGGCAGGCTATCGAGGACCTGTTCATGAAAAGCCCTGCCGTGAGGCATCTTGTGGCCACAAAAAAGGCCGTTGTGGTGGGAGCCATTTACGACGTCGGCACCGGCAAAGTTAATTGGCTGCCCGAATCCAAGGTAGGAGACATACTGAAGAAGGTATCCGAGTCTCCTGAACGCGCTTTGAACCCGATGGCCGAAACAAAACACTAGAAATGGTTGCTCAACCTCTGGGTGTGTGCAATGCAAGGGCAGACGCGCAGGTCTGCCCCTACACAGGCCTGGTGCCCGCACAAATACCAGTGGATATTTGTCGTCTAATACGAATGTGCGTTCAAATGAGTAACATAGCCTAGAAGAAGCACGAGAATCGTTAACCTGTCATTCCCGCGAACCATCATTACCGGTCAGTCCCAAGGGAACTTGAAAGTGCTGCGACAGAATCTGGTGCCACGGATGTGTTCCGCCCCGCGGGACTCATCCGTGCCTGCCGGCCATTGCCCTTGGGCCAGCACGGATGAGCCTTCGGCACATCCGTGGCACCAAGTTTCTACCGACTCCTGCATAATGGGAACGCACTTTCAGGTAAACGCGAGAATGACGTATTTTTCGCATCTCAGGGTTCTCTGACAGAAAACGAATTAGAATAACTCCGCAGTTTAGCAATACTCGTGCATTTTCCACCATCTTCGGCTTTTCAATTTTCCGGGTCAGGCAACGAGCTTATGAAGTCTCTTATCTTGTCGAAGTAAGCCCGACCTCCGACAAAGTAAGTATCATTGTGCCCGGCTCCCTCAATTGTCATGAATTTCTTTGGCGCCTTTGTCGCATCGAACAGCTCTCGACCGAGATTAATAGGCACTATGTCATCACGGTCTCCATGAACGAAGAGAACGGGAGCTTTTATCCGACCGATCTTTTCCAGAGCGTTCAGTTTATGCCGCAGAAGTCCTCCGGGAACGGGCAAAGGAAAGTGCACTCGCGCCATGGCTGCCATGTGAGTGAAGGCAGATTCGAGGATGATGCCGGAACAGGCGAACCGAGCGCCCAGGTGCACCGCGGCTGTCCCGCCGAGCGATCTGCCGAATATGACGAGTTTAAGATTTCTCGCCGTCGCATGCTGACGGGCCACCGTGTAAGCAGCTTCGGCATCCAAATAAAATCCGGCTTCGGTAATTCGGCCGCTGCTTTGTCCGTAGCCTCGATAATCGAAGATGAATACATTCAGCCCGATATCGTGCAAACGCCGAAGGTTATCGACTCTATGGGAGACATTTCCTGCATTCCCATGGCAGAACAGCATTAACGCGGAACTGCCTGCCGAGGGGACCATCCAGCCGTGCAAACGCACCGCGTCGGATGTTTCGAACCAGACATCCTCATAATCCAGTAAGGCTTCCGAAGGGGTACCTATCAAGAAGGGGTCAGGAAAGAATATCTGGCTTTCAACGAAGCGATCCAGCAGCTCGCCGGTGAAGTTCACGGAAATCTCCCCTTTCCAGGATGACGAGTTTAAGCTCGGGGATTACAGGTTGCCACCCAAAATCAGTCCCAGAAATTCCCTTTCAGCCGTGATTTCGAGTGAGGAAGAGTCATCCCGGAAGCAAGTTTTGGCCGGGTCGAACGTAACTCTCCTGAAGTATGATTCCTGGCCCGCGTCGAAGCCTCGTCTATCTCTCATTGTGTCCAGGATTTTTCGCCATGCTCCATCGGGCACGGAAAAGACCCTTTCCTCTACCTCCGATTTCTCCAACCGCAGGTTTTGAGCGGAAGCTACAATCAATCGGTTCGTGAAGAGGCTACTCTCGTTGGGTGAGAAGTACTGGGCGAAATATACATGCGGAAAAACCGCTGCAACCGTATTTGCTATGCCGTCAAAGACACGCTTTTCGCCGCGAGAGCCCACGTTCATGGCCAGAATTCCGTTTGGAGTCAATCTGTGTTTGACCTGAGCAAAGAACTCGGCTGTGGCCACATGATAGGGAATGTGCGGCGGGCGGAACATGTCCACAATTATCACGTCGTATTGTGTCCGAGTGGTTTTCAGAAAGAATCTGCCGTCGCTTATGTGGATATTGAGGTGCTTTACCAGAGAAAACGGGAAATGAGGTTTTGCGGCAGAGATCAGGCCGCTGTCGATTTCAACACCGTCGATAACAACATCCGGATAAGACCGGGATATCAAGTACGGAGCGCACGCTCCTCCAAGTCCCAGGACGAGCAATCGCCCCGGGGATCGCTCGTTGAGCACCTCGTATATGCGGGGGACGATTGCAAAGAGGTCTTGCCATGATTCGGTGTAGGATTGACCCTCAACCCACATGGATTGCATTCCAAACCCCGCTTCGGTAAGCAACAGCGTGGCGTAGAGGCCGGTTCCCACCGGTCTTGTTTTCCATTGGCGCACGATATATCCGTACAAGTTGATAATTGGTTTCCTTCGACTCAACAAGGTACGGCCCGTGCTTTGTCCCGGCCCCTTGAATCCCCAACATTAGTGCAAACAACAGAACCAGGAAGGCCATGCCCCAAAAAAACAACCTTGCTTGCTTTATGGACCAGAGAGTGACGCAGAGAAGTAGTCCGCCGAACACTAGAAACGAAATCCGGGTCCCCACGAGAGGAATAAGGACCAGGGCTGGAAGAAACGTCCCGAGAATGGACCCGAGAGTGGAAAAAGCAAAAACCTTCCCTGCAATGCGCCCCACCGCTGTTGAAGTCAGCGAATCGAGCCGAATGATAAATGGACTGGTCATTGCTAGAATGACGACAGGAACAGAAATCAAGACCGCGCAAATGACTAAAGCAATGATGATCTTGTAACTTCCGGCTCCGGGATCACCTGATGAGGCGGCAGCTTGCTCCGCGAATCTGTCGAGGGTGATTTCCATCACTGGCTGAGTTATATAGGGTAAGAAAATCACAAACACAGCGGCAAAAAAGAGGAGCGTGCCCAGAAGAGAGGCCCTGGGAGCCCTTTCAGCAATAATACCACCGAGATAGTACCCCGCGGTAAGGGCGATCATCGTCGACCCTATAATGGTCGTCCAAATAGTGATCGATGTTCCGAAGAAAGGCGCCATGAGACGACTCGAGCACATTTCGACGCCCATGATCGCCATTCCGGAAAAAAATGCTATGGCAATCAGGTAGTATTGTCCTTCCGATGGCCTGCGGTGCCCTGGTAGATCAGTGTTCAAGGTTTTCCCTTCCAGACGGCCGACTTCGCAGCAGTCGCCTCCTGCGATAACTGATCGGACTCGATCCAGCTCGAATCTGGCTCGGAAGTCATTAAGCCAGCCACACTTTTAACAAAAACGGACTTATCCGGCAATCAGCTTATCCGAAGTGCCGAACCTCTGAACTTCAGCCTGACGACCTGATTCCGACAGGGGGCTTCCAGAAGCAGTACTATTGGATTACAGACGAGGGTCGGACGAACGAGCACGAATAAAGGAATTGAAAACTTGTCCGTAGCGGTGCTAATATGCTGAGACCCGTGGCATCGAACGAGGAAAAAGTACTGATCATAGCTTTAAAAGATCGAGGCCTGCCCTGAGGCGAAAGACAAAGGAATGAGACATGAGAAAGCTGTTCATCGCCATGATACTGGCAACCTTGGCCGCTTCTTCGGCCCAGGCGCAGCTAGCAACAGCCCCGGAAGGTGCAATTATGCCAAATGGGGCACTGCATTACGTAGTTCCATCGGGCATTCCGATTGTCGCCTGGGGCGGCCATGCGCCTTGGCCATCTCATTTTCCGTCGACGCCGCTTTACCCGTTGTCATATCCAATGGTTCCGGTGCCAGTACCGCCCCCATCCGGGTCAACCAGTGACCGGATCAAGCCTCCGGATTCCTCTAGATCCGCATCATTTCTACCAGGAAGCCTTGAAGCAGATAAACTGGGCATGAAAACCGGTAATTCGGGGTTCATGAGTTTTGATCGGCGAACGATCCCGACTCAACCTGAATCAAATTTTTCCATAATGCATCAGAATTGATAACCGGGTAATTCTGAAATGATGTTGGCCGGAGTTTCCTAAGGCGCAGAGGCGTTTTCGGCAACCCGGCCGCCTTTTTTTAGTCTCCCCCGCGGCAGGTTCTGATGGGTGGGTCACAGACACGAGCCTCTATTATTTGCGCTCCGTCGCGAGAATGATGGTTTTGAGCCGTTTCAGTTCAGCTTCTAATTTCAGCCTTTCGTCCATCAGCCGATTTTGCTCTGATAAGAGTTCCTGGTTTTCCCTCACGAGGCGTCTGTTCTCAGCCTCTAATTTCTCAATTGTCCGCTCCTGGTCCTCTGCGTCCATATCCTCTGAGGAATCCCAATCCGGATCTGCCATTTTTCTCCCCTTCGCAATGCTTTCCAAACGATAAACAGCGGTCCCTACTCACCGTACGATCAAGAGGAGGCGGTCGTCAAGGCAAAAAGAAACGCTACATGCGCATTGCAGAGGAAATTAGAGAGGACGCTCATGGGAACGTCCTCTCTTGGCCTTTGAGTGGTTTACCCACTTACATTGGGGCTCTTATGGGCTTTGCAGCCAGGAACAAGTTGTTGATCATATTCTTCGGGTGGCAAACAGTACACCTGGACATTTGGTACTGCTGCTGACGATGGCACGAGGCGCACGTCTCCATTGGATTCACTCTGGGGTCTCCCAGCAGGGTGCCATGAGCAATGTCTTGGTGGCATTGGAAGCACTCCAGATTGTGGGCCAAATGGGCAGCATGATTGACTTCATGGCCCGGGTTCTTTGACCGGATGTCGGTGATTTTGTGGCATTCCGCACAGGACCTCGTGTAGACTTTTCCTCTGAGGATCGCTCCCCCTTCCCCTCGCGTCAGACGGGCCACCACGTAGCGGGCGCCGTTGAGATGGGCCTTGAACTCGCCGATTATCCCCGGTTCGGAATGGCAAGTTATGCAGTCGGCTTTGGCATGGATTGACCTGGCATGAGTGGATCGCTCCCAGCCCACGTAACGAGTCTGCATGATTTTGCAACTGGCGCAAAAGCTGGATTGCTTTGAGTAGACCGCCATTCCGCCAAGGGTGACCGCACCGACAAAGATCAGAACCCCGACAATAACGATCAGACTGAAGGTTCTTGCTACTGCCATTTCAGAACCTCTTTCATTGGGAGGGCGGCATGTCTCAAGCTTTGGTCAACAGAGCTTTTCCAAGCAGTTTCTTGCCGTCATCCAGGGCCTTTTGCAAATCCTCCGGCTTCTGTTGCTTGTGGGAATGGCAATGGTTGCAAGAGTTCGGCTGTTTGGCCGGATCACCGCCTCCCAATTCCATTGTCACCTTGGGCGGAATGGTGCGGAAGCGATGGCTTCTCTCGTCTCCACGGGTTGAGCTCTGGCCCGTAGGAGGCATGTGGCAGCCCACACAATCCGCATGTTGCGGCGCACGTGCTATGGGAGCATGGCCTCTTATGGCGTCGGTACTGATGTTGCCGTGGCAACTCAGGCAAAGGTTGTTGGGGTTCATGGACGTGGCGAACTTGGTTCTGGCCTCGTGGACGCTATGGCATGTGCTGCAGCCGACCCCGGCTTTGAAATGCTGGCTTTCTCTCCATTCCGGATACTGCTGCCTATGCATCTTGACGCTTCCACTCGGCCACCAGGCAGACATGTCCGTTTTCGCAACAGTTTTGAAATGCTGGGGTCCCAGATAATCCCCTACCTTGAAACCTACTGGAAAGTCCCATTTCTTGTCAGGGCTCTTCCCTCGAGTGTGACACTGGCCGCATACATCAGAGGCAGCCTTGAACGGCAACGTTGCTGGATTGATAATAGTCTTGAACTTGTCCTCGACTTTTGCGTCCACGTGATTGCTCGCGGGTCCGTGGCACGCCTCACACTTGACACTCAGCTCGGCCCAGGTGAGCTTCTCCTTGTCGAAGCCCACTACGTGGCAGTATCCGCATTTCGCACGCCAATCCGCCTCTTTCCAACCATCCGGGTTGTAAGGGGACCAGTTTTCGGCCTCGAAGTTCCACTGGGCCACGCGGATTCTCCAGTTGCTGTCGATGTAACGCTGTTTCCACTGGACGCCATGGGTGAGAACCACGTCCGCCGGCTTAAAATCGACCAACGGGTTCGGGTCGATGAAGTCACCCTGAATTGCATTCGGGTATCTTCTTGGCATCTTGCATCACCTTGTTATGGAGCGTGTTCCGGAACGTCACTGCGATACGGCTGTGACATTCCGTGCACTTTTCCGAGCCGACGTACTTCGCCGGGCCCATCTCCGAAAGTGACTTTCCCTTGTCGCAGGCCACAAGACTGATGCCGGCCAATGCGCACACGACCAAACCGGCTATCAACAGCATCCATCTTCGTTTCATCGTCACGATCCTCCTGTTGAAAAGTTCCAGGTGAAAACACAGCTTTACGGCTCTACATGGTCATGTAGAGCCCTTAAACGGCCTACATTATTTTTCCAAACTTTCGTAGATCTCCATCAGGACAATCCCGTAATCCTCCCCGTAGAGCCACAACGTAACCTTCATCTGATTCTCCACTACCCACGATGCCAGATAGTAGCCACGGCCGCGGGTCAGCCACTGGTGGCGCTCCTCCGGAGTGGGAGCTTGCATGTCTACCGTGTCTTTGGTAGGCGGCCCCAAGAGTTGTTTCAGGCGTTCCTTTTCTCTCTCGTAGGACTGGATCAGATTTGCGGCGGTGGGCTGATAAGGTGGTATTTCGAAGAAGACTGTAATTTTGCGCAGCTCGTCCCTTTCAAAGGACAGCCGCACCTCTCGCACCCCCTCCAGAGGGACCAACGGGCGGGGAGCCGAGAGGTGCTGAGGGTCGATTTCTGAAAGCGGAATGCTGCTCTTGCTGAATAGTTCACGAACCTCCGACTGCTTCATCTCCAGTTGCAGTCCGAGGATGTCGGGCCCGGAACACAGCGCGGTCGGGGGCAGCAACACGGAGAGCAAAAGGAGTGCCGGCATGAACCCGGGACCGCATCTTGCGGAAGCGGTGCTGAGCTGTTCCTTCAGGAGAATGTCAGGTACCACCATATTCTCCGGAATCACGGCATGTTGGATCACCGTCTTATGGTGTCGCCGATTATGACCGTTTGAGGATGGGTTTCCTCTCTATCCGGCGTCTCTCATAAAGCCGTCGGCCACGTCGTCAGCAACGGTGGAGCAGGTTTTACAGGTTTCTCAAACAAAAGGCGCTTTAGCTTTTTCCCAGGTAACAAAAATTAAATTAAAACCGGAAACTTCCGATAAAGGCTTTGTTTTGGCGCTTTAACAAAGTTTCAGCGCAATTAGGATAGTGAAACTTATTTGGTTTTGCTGCCTCTGGTGCAGAGGATAATGTGGATCGCTCTGCGTCTCTTTGGCTGCTGCTCCAAGGGTTTGTAACCTGGAGGTATTAACGTTTTCAATTTGTTGTTTACAAGAGCATCTTTATTAAAACCATTAGAGCATGTCGGGTGTGACAGCGTCAAGCACTAAAGAATGAGATTCTCAATGCGTTG
The DNA here is from genome assembly GCA_963809365.1 of uncultured delta proteobacterium. GTDB lineage: Bacteria > Desulfobacterota > Desulfomonilia > Desulfomonilales > Desulfomonilaceae > CAWBBA01. The sequence continues at coordinate 95,898 of CAWEJR010000028.1, forward strand.
ACAATCCGCACCACGCTTGAGAGTACACATTCTCACGGGAATCGTTACTGCTGTATTCGTGGATCTTCGGTCAGGACCACGTCAACATTAAACTCTTCCTTGCCGCGGAGCACTTTCAGTTGCACGTGGTCACCGATGTTCTTCCGGACTGTGGCATTTTGCAAGTCATCGAAAGTTGGAGTAAGTGTTCCATCCACACCAAGTATGACGTCCCCGCCCAAGAGTACCGGACGGCCGAGATAGTAAGCCAGGCGTTGGGGATCGCCTCCTCTGAGCCCGGCCTGCGCAGCCGGGGTCCCTGGGTACAATTCGAAAATGAGAACACCTTTGACGGGGGAGAGCCCCATCTGAACGGCAAGTTGCGAGTCGATGTTCATCCAGGATCTCATTCCTATCCACGGATAGATAGCTCGGCCTACTCTTACAATTTGTGCCGCTACTTTCTTGGCGCGATCGATGGGCAAAGCAAGACCGATCCCCATAAATCCGCCTGATTGGGTGAAAATGGCTGCGTTAATGCCTATGACTTCCCCGCGGGAGTCTATCAAGGGGCCGCCGCTGTTGCCGGGATTAATGGCCGCGTCGGTCTGAATCAGCCCCATCATGGTGCGTTGACCGATGGCGAGGTCACGGTTCAGTGCGCTTATGAAGCCTGCGGTTGCCGTGTGCTGAAAGCCGAAAGGGTTGCCGATTGCTACGACCCTCTGTCCAACCACGAGCCCTTGGGAATCCCCGAGCGGAGCCACTTTCATACCGGAAAAAGGAGTGACCTTAATGACCGCGAGATCGCTCACCGGGTCTCGGCCGATCAATTTCGCCTGCAATTTTTTTTGGCCCATAAAGGTGACTTCAAGATTCTCCGCGTTCGCCACCACGTGATTGTTCGTTATGATATGGCCCTCGGAATCGATTACAAAACCGGTCCCCTGTCCGGTCTGTGGGACTAGTTGCATCCAAAAGTTTAGGGCCTGGTGGGTTGCCGTGATGTTAACTACGGTGGGGCTTATCTCTTGGTAGACCCTCATCACGACGGCTTCTCCGGTCTCAAGCGCCTCGTAATGAGGAGGAGGGGGCACTGGGGTCAGAGCTGCTCTCCGATTAAGCCACAAGCCGGCGACAAGGCCTGTGCCGAATATTACGACCAGGGTTACGATAGCAGCCCATTTTCTTGATCTGGTCATTGAATCCATCCCTCTTGGGAAAATGGCATAGACAACGGGAAGTTCCGCAGGAAGCGCACGGCCCCCCTGAAGAAAGACTCATCGGAAGGAGCTTCTTGGCCAGGTTCTTCTTCTTTGTGATCGTCTCTCATGAGTGTGTCTCTATGCAACGTGATTCTGCCTTTGTTGTCCGTGCCGTAGAAGGCGTATCCAAGTGTTTGCCCGGTTGACGACAACACTCGTATGGTGCCTGGATAAGCGGGCGGGCCGAAGTCAGTGTCCACGAGCAGCACCGGGGCGCCATCCGCACTGGCCGCAGCCGGCACAAACGCTGTATCCACCGGCGATACCTGCTTAAGCTCCGGCCTCAAAGCAAAGTCGGGTGAAGACTCAAGGAGTGCGTTCAAATTGGGAGTCGTCCGTGGCGAGCCTGGTGTATCCGAAAACGCTATGCCGCTTGGCGGGGGATATCCTACTGAAGGTTCGCGGCTGAGAGCGTTACCCATAAAATCCATCCAGACAGGCAGTGCAGCGGTGGCCCCGTACTCCTGCCGGCCCAATGAAACCTTGGCATCATAGCCTATCCAAACACCTGTGGTGTATTTAGGGTTGAATCCCACGAACCATGCGTCGGTGCAATCGTCGGTCGTGCCTGTTTTACCGGCCAGGTCCTTCCTGCGCAGGCGGGACGCAGCAGCGGCGGTGCCCGAAACGCAAGTGTCTCTGAGAATACTTGCCATCAGGTAAGCGGTCTGAGGGCTGAGGACGCGCATCATCCTCGGGCCGCGTGAAGCGGCCGCCGGCTGAAAAACTCCTGACAGTGCCTCTTCGAGGCCCGGACCCGACGACGAGCCTTGACCCTCGAGGGCAAGGTTGCGCATCTCCTCGATGAGCCCTCTCTCTCCTTGGGCTACGTTCCCCGGTCCCTGAACCGGCACTCCTGACACCACCGACGCCGGCGGTTCAATGGCGGGAAAACTCATGGAACCCTCTGCCGTCATCTGCGCGGGCACATTCAATGGTTCCACGGTGTTGTCCTCGAGGACATTGCCGAAACGGTCCACAACTTTCTTGACCAGGACAGGACTCACCCGCACTCCCATATTAGGAAAGACCGTGTATGCCGACGTAAGCTCCAGAGGAGTGACCTCAGAGGCCCCCAAAGAAATCGAAAGATTCCTTCGCAGAGATGAATGAATCCCCATGTTGCGGGCCATCTCGATTACCGGCTCCATGCCCACATCCATCAGCAATTTTACTGCAATTATATTCCGGGAGTGAGCGAGCGCCTGTCTGAAAGTTATCGGGCCATGGAACTGTCCGTCCGAATTCCTGGGCATCCATTCTTGTTCCCTGGGGTCCATGACGACGGCGATCGGCTCATCTACTATCAGCGTTCGAGGGCTGTACTGGCCCCATTCGAGCGCGGCAGCGTACACGAACGGTTTAAAGGCGCTACCGGGTTGACGCATCGCTTGAAGGGCCCTGTTGAAGCTGGAACGATCGAACCCAAGGCCCCCTACGAGTGTCCGAACATAGCCCGTGTTGTTCTCGATGCATACCACAGCGCCCTGGACCTGTGGGATGGTCTGATGTTCGATGTTAAGGCGAGTTCCGTCCACTTCCGCGATTTTGAATTCGAGCAGATCGTTGGCTCGGTAACGGATATCACTTTCGAGCTGCATTTCGAACCGGAGGTCCCCGCGAAGAGCCAGGGTACAGTCTTGGACCCGATTTTCGGCCTGTTTTCCTTTGCTCTTCTTGGGGGCGTTATTCGTCACGACCACCGCCTGTGCCAAGTCGCCCACCGCATAAGAATTGTCCGGCGGGCTGCTTAGAAACTCCCTCGCCTCCGCAGGTTTCAGCCTTCGGACAAGCCCAGCGGGTCTACCCTGCCGTCTTTCCCAGGATCGGGTCCCTTTGAGAAGGGCCTCTGATGCGTTATTCTGAAGCGTGGGGTCGCACGTAGTCCAGACCTGCAAGCCATCATTATACAATCGATCCTCGCCGTACCTGGCCACGATGTACTGCCTTACCGTCTCCGTGAAGTACGGTACCTTGTCAAACGGGTTGGGCAGATTCTCTCTGAAACTTGGGATATCCGCCATGGCTTCACGGTGTTGATTTTCCGAAATGAAACCGTGGAGGAGCATACGGCCCAGGACGAATTCCCTCCGCTTCAGGGCCGCTTCGTGACTGCGGCCAGGGGCGTACTTCGAAGGACTTGAAACTAACCCGGCCAGTAGTGCAGCCTCTGGGATACTCATTTCAGTCGCGGGCTTACCAAAGTACGTCCGCGCTGCGGCCTCCAGTCCGTATGAACGTGTGCCCAGGAAAATCTCATTGAGATAGATCTCAAGAATTTCTTTCTTGCTCAAGGCTTGTTCGAGCCTGAAGGCAAGCAGAGCCTCCCGAATCTTCCGAGAGATTGTCTTTTGTTTGGACAAAATGAAATTACGCGTCACTTGCTGAGTTATGGTGCTTCCGCCCTGAACGAAGGTTCCTGCTTTTATGTTCTTGATCAGGGCCCTGATGACGCCTAGCCCATCCACCCCGGCATGTGAAAAGAACCTGGAATCCTCTGCAGCCAGAAAAGCGTTAATGACGTGAGGTGGTATTGATTCCAAAGGGACAGGAAACCGTTTCTCTTTGTAGAACAGGCCGATGACCGTGCCGTCTTCCGCGTAAAATGTCGAAACGGTCTTCGGGCGATATGATTTGAGATCCGGGATTTTGGGTAGATCCGGGAAAAGGCTGCGTAAATGCCCAATCCTGCCCCGAACATTCCCGAAACGCCTGCACAGAGCAACAGGACCGGTAGCCCCGCTCCCAACCAGGCGAGGAGCCCTATCAGCGCACCTTCTCTTTTCTTGTTCGTTGGCCTCAAAATCACCGGCTCAAATCCATACCAGAGTTCCGTAACGTTACAAGGTAGCCGCCGCAGAGTTTATGACACGCAGCGCCTTTCGTCAAGAATTGGAGCGTATTGTCTGCGACCTGCCTTCCGTGCGCCGATGCATGCGTGACCTACGATAAGCCATTCTTGACGAACTCCGGCCGATGAATTAAGCTCCGCATATTAATCGCAGGCAGGAGAAGACCTTGCGCATAGGCCACGGATTTGATGCCCACAAATTTGTAGAGAACCGGAAGCTCATCCTGGGTGGAGAGACCATACCTTATCCTTTGGGGTTGGAAGGGCATTCGGACGCGGATGTCCTGACCCATGCGCTGATAGATGCACTGCTGGGCGCGGCGGGCCTGGGAGATATCGGTATGCACTTTCCGGACACAGACCCTTCGTATCGCGATGTTTCCAGCATCAGCATGCTCGAGACTATTGTGGACGCAGTACGCGCGTTGGGGTTTCGCATTGTAAATCTTGATGTCACTGTTCTCGCGCAAGCCCCTAAGATCGGACCAGTTCGGGCTGCGATAGTCGGCAACCTGGCGGAAGCTGTGGGGATTGAGCCCGACCGGGTGAATGTCAAGGCAACAACCACAGAGGGACTCGGATTCATCGGACGGGCCGAAGGCATAGCAGCATCGGCAGTGGTGCTTCTGGAAGAGGACGAGCAGCCCTGAGGGATGCTTCTCGGAACGGCTCTCATAATTTTGGCGCTTCACAGATTCGTCCATCGAGGAGAAACTAATGGGACTGAAGATATACAGCACCCTGACCAGGAAAAAGGAGGAGTTCCAGCCCCTTCAGCCTGGAAAAGTCGGGATGTATGTCTGCGGAATGACGGTTTACGATATGTGCCACTTGGGACATGCACGATCCGCTGTCCTTTTTGATGTGATCTATCGGTATCTGCTGTACCGCAGGTATGAGGTTACGTTTGTTCGGAACTTCACGGATGTGGATGACAAGATCATAAACCGAGCCAACCAACTGGGGGAAGACTGGAGAAGGCTTGGAGAGCGTTTTATACACGAATTCTACGTTGACATGGACGCTCTTGGGATCCTTCGGCCAACCTTCGAGCCCAGGGCTACAGAATATATAGACCGGATGCAATCGCTCATCCAAAGGCTTATCTCGTCCGGCCATGCTTACGAAGCCAACGGGGATGTATTGTTCTCTGTGAACAGTTTCCCCGGGTACGGCAAGCTCTCCGGCAAGAGAACCGAGGATCTGATATCAGGCGCGCGGGTAGATGTGGATGAAAAGAAGCGAAACCCTTTGGATTTCGCCTTGTGGAAAGCGGCCAAACCTGGGGAGCCATTCTGGGAGAGCCCTTGGGGCCCAGGACGTCCTGGCTGGCACATCGAGTGCTCTGCCATGAGCATGGATCTGTTGGGGGAGGGATTCGATATTCACGGCGGAGGCGCGGATCTGGCCTTTCCACACCACGAAAACGAAATCGCCCAATCAGAGGCAGCTACGGGAAGACCTTTTGCCAAGTATTGGATCCATAATGGATTCGTCAACATCAGTTCCGAGAAGATGTCCAAGTCCCTCGGAAACGTCCTAAACATAAGAGATATACTCAAAACCGTCCATCCGGAGGCGCTCCGCTTGTTCCTCATATCGAGCCACTACAGGAGCCCTCTGGACTATAGTGAAACATCGATAAAGGAGTCCGCTTCAGCGCTTGAGCGCCTTTATGCAGCAATGGCATCCCTGGACGAGGTCATCGGCCGCGGGGGTACTTCCATGGAGCTGCCCGATGAACTGACGGGAATAAGCAATCGTTTTGTGGAGGCCATGGACGACGACTTTAATACTCCTCGCCCCCTGGCTATTCTGTTTGACGCGGCGCGGGCCATAAACAGGTATTCCGCGGCGGCTTCCTTATCGGAGATTCCTTCGCCCGATGTCCTGACCAAAGTGAAGAATGAGATTGGCGCCCTTTCTCGTGAAGTTTTGGGCCTGCTCAAGGAGGAACCTGCCCTATTCCTGGAAAACCTGCGCAAAGGCGGTGTGACAGATCTGGGAATCGGTGAAGAGGAGATCGAGGGGCTGATAGTTGAAAGAGCCGAGGCCCGGAAGAGAAAGGATTTCGCGTGGGCTGACGAGATCCGCAAGGAGTTGGCCGCGAAGGGGATTCTGCTTGAAGACGGTCCCAAAGGAACGACTTGGAAGGTGAAGGAGACTCCGTAAGCAGGGAAGGGTATTTGGGTATGCGGCTGCATTTCGCCGCGCCTGTCATTGCGAGGAGTGAAGCGACGAAGCAATCTCATTTTTCCCGTGCTGCAGATTGCTTCGCTGGGCTCGCAATGACACGCTCTAACCTGCGACACTGAATGCATGCGGGAAGAGAGGAATCATTCACTCGCGGGCGGGTCGAGACGAGAAGTCCTCAATGATTCCTGAGAAGAGATCCCACATTCTTATAAATGACTGGCTGGTCACGCTCATTTGAAAATCCAAGTTGAAAATCTCGATTACGTTTACAATCCCGGCACCCCCCTGGAAATAAAAGCCTTGGAGGCAATTAGCTTCGGGCTTTCCGCGGGAACTTTTCTAGGCATGCTGGGCGGTACGGGATCAGGAAAAACAACGCTTGTCAAAAACCTCAACGGACTTCTCACACCTACTCGAGGCAGGGTTCTATTAGACGGAACGGACGTCAAATCTTACGGGCCGGGACTCAGACTGAGAGTTGGTGTGGTATTTCAGCGACCCGAACGCCAGCTTTTCGAGGAAACGGTATTTGGGGACATCTCATTCGTAATCCGACGGTCTTCCAACCTTTCCACAGCCGAAATCAGCAACAAGGTTCGGGACGCATGCGAACTGGTAGGACTGAATATCGATGAGATCGGCCAGCGATCTCCCGCGGCCCTATCCGACGGAGCCAAACGCAAAGTTGCAATAGCGGGGATACTTGTGAATCAGCCTGAGGTCCTCATCCTCGATGAACCGGCCGTTGGCTTGGACCCTCCGTCATTGGCGGACCTCACCCGAGCCCTTGAGGAAATGAAGAGGTCACGCGACAAAACAGTAGTGATTGTGTCCCATGACATGGAGCCCTTCCTCCCGCTACTGGACCTTATGATGGTATTGAAGCAGGGGAGAATCGCAGCGCTCGGCTTACCGTCAGAAGTCTGTGAAGCCCTTGAAAATGACCCTGCCACGAAGGAATTGCTGCCTGAGTTGGCTCTGCTCGTTCACGATCTTCGCAAGGCAGGTGTACCGCTTGCTTCGGATGAATTCAGAATCCCCATATTGATCGAAAGGCTTGTTACCCTTAAGAAGCTTTCAGGAGGCACTGCTTGACCAGACGCATAGGCACGGTTTTCTTATTTTTGATAGCGGCTGGTGTAGCATACGTTACTCCCTGCGGCGGCGCTCCGACCGCAGAGGAAGTGATCAAGAAGGTCCAGGATGTCTATTCTCATCACTGCTGTTTTCGTGCGACCTTTAACCAATTGACGGTGAATGTGAGCATGGACCTCAAAGACCGATTCGAGGGCATAATTCAGGTTAAGAGGCCGGGGATGATTGCGCTGGACGTGGAATCACCTGAAAAACAGAAGGTAGTGATCAAAGGAAAATCCTACACTGTCTATTTTCCCCAGGACGGCACTGCTTCTCATGGAGAAGTTCCTCCCGAAATGAATGTTGAGCACTTTTTCGGATTTTTCGCGAATATCGGCGCCCTGGACCGAAATTTTTCCATCGCCTTTCCGGTCAAATCCCAGGATGAAGCGGAGAAACTAATTCTACTCGAACTGACCGACCGCAAAAACCCCGCAGGCACCTATCGTATCATTTTGGGCGTTGACAAGGATCTCTTCACTATACGTAGGGCCATAATTTACGACGCTCTCGGAAACTACAACCGCTTCGACCTCACCGGGATAACGTTCCTCAACTCATTACCGGACGCTCTTTTCGAGGTAGGACCGATTCCTCTGGAAAAATTGATCCCTTCGCTGGACGCATTACCAAAGCAGTGACTCACAATAAATTCTTCAACCTTGTAAGCCTCGGATGCCCTAAAAATCGGGTAGACTCTGAAAGAATTCTGTCGGTGATGGCCGATGCAGGCTTCGTTTATACAGACGACCCCACGGCAGCCGGGATCATAATCATAAATACCTGCGCATTCATCGAGCCTGCGGTCGATGAATCCATCGACACCATACTGGACTATCGGGAACACAAGGATGCTTTTCTGGTGGTGGCAGGATGTATGCCGTTGCGCTACCAGGAGAGCCTCCGCGAGCCATTGCCCGAAGTAGACCTCTTCTTGACACCCGACAAGATCGCAGACCTGCCGAGAATCTTGATAGCCGCTTTCCATAGGGCTGAAGAGACTGGCGCATCGCCCGCGTCCAAAACAACAGTCCCCCGATCACGTCTGAGCAAGACTGCGAGTATGCAGCCTGGGCGTATAATCACCACCGCGGGGTACGCTTACCTGAAAATAGCCGAAGGCTGCCCGCGACTTTGCCGCTATTGCACGATCCCCTCGATTCGAGGCCCTCTCCAGAGCGTGGACCCATACGAACTGGAACAGGAGGCGATGTTCCTGGCTTCCACCGGCGTACGGGAACTGGTGCTCGTCGCGCAGGACCTTACGAGCTACGGCGTTGAACGAGGCGAAAAAGGCGCTCTGATAAAGTTATTGGAAAGGCTCAGGCGCGTGGAGGGCATTAAGTGGATACGGTTGATGTACCTTTATCCGGACGCTATCCCGCGCGGGCTTGGTAGGCTCATAAACGAGTCTGAGAGTATTCTCCCTTACCTTGACATTCCGTTCCAGCATGTATCCGCTAAGGTGCTCAGGGCCATGGGGAGACCATGGAAAGGGGACAGGCTTCGCAAGTTAATTGAAAGATTGAGACAAGAGATTCCGAGTCTGGTTCTCAGGACCACGTTCATGGTCGGATATCCCGCGGAGGGGGACAAGGAATTCCTCGAACTGAGGGATTTTGTTGAGTCCTTTGGCATCGAGCACGTGGGTGTCTTCACCTATTCACCTGAAGACGGGACGCCCGCTGCGGCTCTGGGAGACCCTGTTCCTGCAGACGTGAAGGAAGCCAGGGCCGACTTGATACGAGGGATTCATTCCCGATTCATGGACAAGCGTAACCAACAGCGGATCGGAACAGTGGAACAGGGGCTCGTTGAAGGTGTCTCCGACGAATCAGAGCTGCTTTTGCAGGGCAGGATGTGGGACCAGGCCCCGGAGGTTGACGGAGTCCTCTATATCACGGCTGGGAAAGCAACAGCCGGCGAGATTCACAACATCAGGATCACTGGGTCACACGGACCTGAACTTTTCGGCGAGATTGTATAATTTGTAGTTTGCTTTCAAACGAGGAATAACATTCATTCCTTTTCCAGCACTGTAACTGCATCGACTACAACATTTACGGCTCTGACGATTTCCTCTTCCGTGGTCATTCTGCCGGTGGTGAATCGCAGCGTCCCTTTGGCCCATTCGATGGGCACACCCATTGCTTCCAGCACGTGTGAGATCTGCACGTGGTCTGAATGGCACGCGGCTCCCGCTGAAGCTGCCACGTCCAGCCCTATCTCCTCCAGTATCCTGTTGGCTTCCAGGCCAAGAAAAGACAGATTGAGCGTATTGGGCAAACGCTTTTCAGGATGCCCGTTGAGTCTGACATGCTTCAGTCTCGTTTTCAGACCGTTGTGAAGCAAGTCTCTGGTGTGCCTCATATGATCCGCGTTTTTGCCTAAATCCCGCAGAGCGATCTCACAGGCTTTTCCAAGGCCTACAATTTCGAGGACGTTTTCTGTGCCCGCTCTCTGCCCCACCTCTTGACCGGCGCCCAACATAAACTTTCGGAGCTTAATTCCTTTACGCGTGTACAGAGCACCAATCCCCTTGGGAGCATACAATTTGTGGCCGGCTACAGATAGTAAGTCTACTCCCAGCGCTTTCACGTCCGTGGATATCTTCCCCATTGATTGAGCCGCGTCTGTATGCACTACGATCCCGTGCCGTCGAGTGAGCCCCGCGATCTCTTCGATGGGCTCAATGGTCCCCACTTCGTTGTTCGCGTGCATGATGGTTATGAGGATCGTTTCAGGGGTGATCGCGGCCTCAACGTCGGATACGCTCACCAAGCCGAATTCATCGACAGGGAGGTACGTCACACGAAAGCCGTTTTCTTCGAGGAACCGGCAAACTTCAAGCACCGCGGGGTGTTCGATTTGGCTGGTGATGACATGGTTCCCCTTGTGCCGATTCTCGAAGGCCGCACCGAGTATCGCGTGATTATTGGCCTCCGTCCCGCCGCTCGTAAAGATTATCTCTTCAGGATCACAATTCAGAAGTGAGGCCACCTGCTTTCTCGCATGAATTACGGCCCGTTTGGGCGCAATTCCGAACCAGTGCGTACTGGATGGATTGCCGAACTCTTCATCGAGAAAAGGCCTCATCGCGTCGATGACTTCAGGGTCATGCGGCGTGGTTCCGTTGTAATCAAGATAGACTGGTTTTTCCATGCGTTTCTTTCTCTTGCTTTAGACTCGCCTTAGACAAAGCCCCGCCTTCCGCCAAAAGAGACAATGGCCACAAATCATAGGAGTTTTGGGGGTGGGGTCCGGGGAGGCCCTTTTTGCAAAAAGGGCCTCCCCGGTCACTCTTCAAGAACTCTTAAGCTCTTGCATGCACTTCCACATTGGCTCGTGTTCACTCTGGAATCGGTTCCAGGTTGATTCTCAGCATTTCAGCAGAAGCCAGGATGCGCTTTACGTTACGGTTGACTGCGGGAAAATCCTCAGACTCGTCGTACAACTCGTTGGCAAGCCTGTACAGTTCTTCCACTTTGGATGCTATCTTTTCCAAGTTTGGGCTTTGCTTCATCGCCTAATGATCTCCCTTGTTTCTCAGGTCCTTAAAACGCCTGGCCTTTACCTCGTAACGCTGGAGCGATCCGTATGGATGTACCTGTATCTCATATCCAAGATTCGTCTTCAGCCGGAGCTCGGTCGAAAGCCGAGCTTCCAGTTCTTTGGCCGAGGAACCGGCACTTTCCATCAATTCCACTTTGAGCAGAATGTGGTCCACGTCACCTCTTTTTTCTACAATCACTTCGTATTCGTCGCTAAACCCCGGAATGGAACGCACCACGTCCTCTATGGCAGACGGGGCCAGCAGCACACCTTTCACTTTGGTTATGTCATCAGCCCTTCCGACAACTCCGCCGGGAACGACACGATAGGTCCGACCACAATCACACTGTTGATCGCTGAATTCTACTATGTCTTTGGAGTCGAACCGTATGCACGGCTGACCGATTCTGTTCAGGGCCGTGATAACCAGTTTGCCGCGGTGGCCCGGTTCGGTAATGGGCTCGCCGGTATCGAGGTCCTCGATCTCCGCCAGGAACATCGCTTCATTTATGTGTAGCCCGCCCGGTTGTGCCGCACATTCGAATCCCCAAGCCCCAATTTCCGTGGCACCGGCGTGATCGAACACCTTGGCGCCCCATGCTTGTTCCATGCGCTTCTTGGTTGCTGGGATCAGAGCCCCTGGTTCACCGGCACAGGTGATCTTTTTCACCTGGAGATCTGTAACTGGATTTACAGACAGCTTGTTCAGAGCCGTATCGGCCATGCCAAGGACGTAGGTTGGGGTGCACATCATGGCAGTGGCTTGTATCTCCTGCATTTTCAGTATCCTGGACTTCGTGTCCAGCACACCGCCGGGCACAGTTTCGCAGCCGATCTTTTCGCAGGCATAATGGCCTGCCCAGAACGCCACAAAGATATTGTAGCCAAAAGGAAGAAAGACCCGATCGTGAGGGCGATAGCCTTGAGCCCAAAGCAACGTGGCCCAGCATTCAGACCACCATTCCCAATCCTGCCAGGTGTCGGGCTGATACACCGGCTGGCCGGTGGTGCCGCTGGTCTGCCTGAATTCGGTTACCTCGTCCAGGGGTACACACAGGGCATCCCCGTAAGGAAAAGGGTCCTTTCGCTGTATATTCCGCAGCATGGACTTTTCCACCTTGGGGACCAGCCGCACGTCCGCCATGGTCCGTATGTCATCCGGCTTCAGCCCTGCATCCTCATAGAGGGCACGATGAAACCGGGATCGGTCATAGGCCCACTGGAGGATGCGGCGGAATTTCTTTAGCTGAAGTTTCTCCAGATCTTGCTTGGGCAGTGTTTCCAGGCGGGGATTCCAGTAAGGGACGTCTTTGTTCATCGGGTTCCACTCCTAGGGCCAGATATTGGGACGAAGTGCGAAAAGTCGCCCTCGACAAGCGTCAGCGCTAACTTATACCAACACACATCCTTGAAAGGCATAACGAGGTATTAAAATGCTTGAAACATTGGTGCAACGGACTAGTTACGTGCAAGCCTGAACCGCCATCAGTCGAGCACTTCAGACCGATCCTCCCGTTCTCCGGAGACCTGGAATTTTCGCATAAAAGAGCGATCCAGGTAATCCTTGAAGAGAAAAGCAAGCCTGCCGCTCCAGACCCATGATCTTCTTACAAAGATTCCAGTACCGTCGCCAAGATTGAAAATGAGCAGGTACGTTCTTTGGGGCATGAACTTTTCCATGGACTCACCCGAGAAGGCAGACAACAGGTTGTGGTGAAGGATCTCATTTTGTCGAACCGCATAAACGCCGACCTTGTCCAGATGAGATCCTTGAAGAGATATGCAGTCACCACCCCCGAAGATCTCCGGGTGGGCCACGCTTTGGAGGTATTCGTTTACCAGAAGCCCGCCATCATTGCCTATGGGCAGGCCCGATTCTCTGAATATCTGCGAAGGCTTCACCCCCAGGGCAGCGAACACTATATCATAAGGGAGCCGCCTGCCGTCTGCCAACACGGCCTCTCCGTCTGCAAATCGGCTCACTTGAGCCCCTTCCAGTACTTCGATGCCGCGTTCACGTAAAGAGGCTATAGCTAAACTCCGAGCTTTTCCGGGAAAGTAAGGCAGGAGGCTGCCGCCCGCGATGAGTGTTATACCGGCTTGTCCCCCGTTGTCATGAACCAGTCGCCAGAGGTTGCCCGAAAGCTCGACACCCGCTGGGCCTCCTCCAACAACCAAGAGACGAGGGATCTCTCCACGGATCTTATCCAGGATTATTTTTCTGGCTCTAAGTAGATTGACAATGGGTTTGACAGGATAGACGCTGTTTTTGTCATCGTTGACTTCGTCCAGCGGGACACCACTGCCGGTGTTGAAAGAGACGATGTCGTAAGGAACGTCCTCTCCCGTTTCGAGGACAAGAAAGCGTTTGTCCGCGTTGATGCGGGTAACGTAGCCCTTCACAAAGGAAGCGCCCCTATCTTCAACAAGCTTCTTGATATGAAAGCGAGCTTCTTCAGGACGATAGATCCCCGAGAGGAGTCCCGGGCCCATGCCCGAGTAGTAATGATGCGTCACCGGACTTATCAAGGAAACCCGATGCCCCAACTTGATGTAATCACCGATGTTGACTAAGGACGTTAAGTGAGCGTGGCCCCCTCCCACAAAGACCAGATGCTTTCCCATATTGCCCTCAGATGGTATCGAACAATCGGATTGCCTGTTTAATCTTCCTCACCCGGAGGAGATTGCCGCCCCGATCAAGGCGCCGATGACCACGGCCACGACCGGGTTGCACCACAAGGCTCAGCCCGACTGGAAATTAACGCTCACCAGATACAGGCCGAATCCGGCCAAGGCCCCTATGGAACCTCCAATAAGCCACTTCATCTAGCACCTCTTTGGATCGGGTGTACAATGTCTAGAATAAACGTCGGAGGGCAGTTGTCAAGCACGAAGCCCTGAAGCTCTTTACTTGGGGAGCTGAAAAACGGGGCTAATCGTTTAGCAGTTTGGCTACATCTCTCAATATAGTAAATTGGAGCAGGAATGGTACCTTCACTATTCACAATCATCAGGAGGTGAATCAAAATGTCCGACGAATGGAGCGAGCAAAAGCTTCTCGAAGTGAGCAGTTCATTTCAAGAGTGCAGGATACTGTTGACCGCGGCCCAAATCGACCTCTTTACCAAGCTGGAAGCTAAGCCCAGGACTGTGAACGACCTTTGTGCAGACGAAGGCTGGAGCCCGCGGGGGCTGGCGATCTTAATGGATGCTCTAGCTGCACAGGGCCTTTTGGACCGTTCGTCCGAGGGGCATTACAGAGTGAATTCGTCGATCACCGGCCTGCTGGTGAAAGGCGGTCGGGATTCGATACTCCCTTTAGTCCTTCACAGGGGAACCATGTGGGAGACGTGGTCACACCTCACTGAGATCGTCCGTACAGGTACCAACCCGAGTCGCCGAGACATCTTGTCTCGATCTACAGAAGACATGGAAGCCTTTATCGGGGCCATGCACGTCATCGGTCTTCGGAAGGCCGAAGAAATAGCCGATTCGATTGATCTGAAACCCTTCACGAGGATGCTTGACGTAGGGGGAGCGTCCGGGACGTACATAATGGCGTTTCTGAAGCGGGCTCCGCACATGACGGCCACCTTGTTTGATCTCCCCGAAGTTGTAGAGATGGCCAGGAATCGAATTACTGAAAGCGGCTTCATTGACCGGGTTCAGCTCGTGGCCGGGGACTACAATACAGATGAGTTACCCAACGGGCATGACCTGGTGTTACTGTCCGCGATCATTCACATCAACGACCGGGAAGGCAACGGCCGGCTTTACTCCAAGATTTACGCAGCTCTGGCGACTGGCGGAACAATACTCATCAGAGACTACTTCTTGGATTCGACCCGCACCATTCCTCGCAACGGAGCTATCTTCGCCGTGAATATGTTGGCGGCCACTACGGGCGGCACTTCCTATACCTTTGAAGAGGTCCGGGAAGACCTCGCAATAGCGGGCTTCAAAGACGTCCGGATGATTCGAGAAGGGGATCACATGGGTCAGCTTGTTGCTGCGGTCAAGTGAACTTGTTTGCAATAATTGAGAGTTTTTGAGGGGGGTGCTGGGGGGAACTTTTTGCAAAAAGTTCCCCCCAGCATGCCTTCAAATGCTCTTGAGGTTTTGCAATCACTTCTAATCAAACATATCTTCCGAACCGCTCTGCTCGCACGTGGGTTCGCCTTTAGTATAAATTGTTCTGTACCGGGTCTCGAATCCCTCCACATCGAAGCAGCTTCTACATTCCTGGCTTTCATCCGGGATGCCTGCTTCAACTCGGACTTTTAGGCCCAGGGACTCATAGAATTCCTTCATCTCGGATAGTCGTGGCTCCTCGGCGGTGAATCTCCTTACCCATCCATCGTTGATCAGCTTCTTGTGGCGCTCTACTGCATCTTCGCTATTCATGGTAACGTCTTCGTCATGATGGAGAGTCAACGGCTTTGGTTATGCCTGCTGCATACGGTCGCTTGATACTTATCTCGCAGATTTAAATCTTCTGATTCTGATTTCCCTGACTTTTTCGAACCCCAGTTTTCTCATTGTCTGCAGGGTGAAGATGGAACACAGTGATTTCCGGCGGACAATTGATCCTCCAGGGGACGAATGTTAGGCCGATGCCGCGGTTGAGATACATGCGGCTCTTACCTATACGATACCATCCGTGAGTGAAGGGAGAGGCCAGACGAGCGATGCTCAGTCCGCGATCCCTCCCAGGATACGGGAAAATGATCTGCCCACCGTGAATGTGGCCGGACAATACAAAGTCGATACCTGCCTGTGACGCAATAGGCAAAACGCTTGGACGGTGCGACAAAAGGATGCGCATTCCGGGAGATGCGGGGGCTTTTGCTATAAAACTCTCAAATTTGGGAAATCGTGAGCCCCAAACCCAGTTGACCATCGGGTCGTCGATGCCTCCAAGGTGAATGTCCGCGCTCCCTTCCCTAAAGGTAATCCACTGATTACGGAGCAGGGTGAGACCGCTATCTTTCAGGCTTTGCACCGCCAGCGATTCTCCAGTGTAAAAATCGTGGTTGCCGAGCACCGCAAAATTGCCCAAGCGCCGGGGCTTGAGCTTTTTCAAGATCGGTGTCGCGCAGTTCCACGCGCGTCAATGGCGAGTGAAATACGTCGCCTGTTATTAGCACCGCGTCCCCTTCCAGGGCGTTAACAAGTTGCACCAGCCGTTCCAACTCCGGGCTCCCCACGAACATCCCAAAATGGAAATCAGTTATCTGAATGAATGTGAGCGGCCGGGTCAGGCCTTCAAGTTCAGGGTAAAACAGATCGAATTCCTCGATGACAGGCCGCGCGTAAGCTTCTGCTACGCCATGACCTGCATAGCCCGCAGCCGCGACCAATCCTGCGGCAGTGGTCCACTTGAGGAATGACCTCCGCGTCGATGACAGGCCGTGCGAGGAGGGGACCGGCTTCAATTGAATCTCGGGCCGAGCTGTTTCAGTAGGTTGATAGGGCTCCGGTTCGGCTTTGCATCCTGCAAAACTCTTCTGTTCGCGCACGACCTCGATTGGCTTTGCTTTACATCCAACCGGGCTCACGCAGCCTGTTTTGCCCCCGCTCAAAGCCTCTGAGTGTCTTCTCCGTGAACTTATCGTCAACAGAATAGCATCTTTCAGCCGTAAGACCTGAGAAACCCCGCCCAATGCCAGGAAGAAGAGGCAAAGCATCAGCACACATCCCATGTAACTGAAATATGCAACCGAAGCTGCCAGATTTTCCCAGGAGTCTGGAGGGAACAGATCATACGCTGACTTCAGAGAGAGAAGGTTAGCCAGGCCTAACAATCCAAGAACCGAATAGGCCAGCTTTCGCGTAACAGGATTGTATCGCTGAAACAGGTACTTCCTAACCGAAACAAAAACGAACCACTGGCAAAGAATGAAGAATGCGGCCAGTGCCGACAAAAAAAGTAAGACCCTATCCATCGAGTAATTTCTCCCGAAGAAGTACTCTACCATTTCTTGCTCACGGATGGCAGTTGGAATCACAAGAGGACCAAAGCCGCCAATACCAGACCATCCCAGCCTTGACACTGCCTGAACGCAGTGGTAATCTCTCCGCCAGCGTGGGGATGTAGCTCAGCGGGAGAGCACCGCGTTCGCAACGTGGGGGTCGAGGGTTCAAATCCCTTCATCTCCACCAAGGATTTATACAAAGAATCAGGATGTTATGCTTGGTTGGCGGCATCCTGATTTTCTTTGTACGCGCTGCCTTGTACACTTTTTGTACACGTTTTTTGGTCTGCTGCCTTTTTCCGCTTTAAAGGAAGCCACGAAATGGTATAACATGGCTGCAAAACGAGGTAACAAGGAGGCTCAAATGCTGCTATCACACATGGGTTCATCAGGCAAATGAAATCGGAGAATCCTGGAGGCTTTTACTAAGCAGTGAGAGCTGGGGGTATGATGGCAAAGAAGGAGAGACCAGCTTACTTGGGCACCCTGCATCAGGCTCTCTTTCAGGGCCTTGATTACTCCCTTGTCCTGTACTTCACAGGCAACATGCGGGCATTCCTCTCCCAAATACTGATAAGCCAAATGCGTAAGCGTCAATCCGTCAGTTTTACCGGTATCTGGATCGAGCAAGTACGCTAGGAGCTTTGTGTCAGTAACGAGCTTGAGATCCAGCTCGTCGGTGTTGAGGTCAAGAAACTCCCAGATACGCTTTAAGCCGTGTACTACAATTGGAAAGGCTTTAGGCTGGTACAGCAATTCTCCTATTTGTTTCAGCCCGCTGGTAGGCAGTTCTGCGCAGTAAGAGTCTCCGACAGAAGTGCGTAAGCCAATAAGTGTATTACTCTTGAGCTTCAAAGGAGCTGTTACGGTTAGCCCCTCGGTGGTCCGTCTGCCAGCAGTTATCAATTCATGGTGGGAGGAAGCGAGCGGCTCTGAGGAGCCCAGTGCGGCAGTACCGCCTACTGGGATCTATGAGGTGGATGCCGGGCAACTGGCACTCCTAACTCGATTTAACTAATTTAACTATGTCCTCAGGCTTGTATAATCTGTTTTTGGCTGTTCTGGAGAAAACGGTTCAGGAACCTGACATAATCGACAGAAGTCTTGCTTTTCTGGATCTTGAAAGATCGCTCCGCTTTTTTCGAGGCTGACTTCAATATGACGAGCGCGGCCGTAAGTCTCCTGCTGCGGACATCGAAAGAATCGAAGCAGAGTTCACGAAACTGGCCACGTTCTGAGGGGAAGGGCTCCAGGGCCAAATAAGATGAGTAAAGCCACGCGTCAAAGAAGAGCATATCTTTCAGGTCCATGGACTCTCCTAGAGCAATAAGCAACGATATTAACTCTTTGGCATGGGTTTTCTTTACCATCTCGGCTTGCTCGATGCGTGTGGGTCTCTCAACCGATTAGAAAGAGTCTCCAGATGGTTGAGCAGATTAACGATGCTGGGGGGGAAATCAGAGCGTGATTTCCCCCGGGGTTGTTTGGGAGGTTGGTGTGTCCGTCAGTTGAGCTTAAAGAAAGTACGCCTGATAAAGTATCCGATGTTCCTGCCGTGTCTCCCACCAGCTAGGCTCTGAAACACTGCGGAGCAGGGACAATCTTGATTTTGCAGCTTCCGCCACCCAAAGGATTCCCCATGCGATTGTCAACATGAGGGGCGCAAAAAGGAAAAAAGAGCAGACAACGACGAGAGAGTAGTTGTGAAATACCATAGCGTAGGCTATTGCCAGCAACAGGGCAAAACCTACAATGCCTATTCCCAAGGTCCAGGCAAGCACCATGGCTGTCCCAAGAAACATGGAAGCCCTGTCCAAGGTACTGGTGGTACTGGTTGCAACGCTCATGGTGTGGTCCTCCGAGTTTTGTAGTCTCAGCCTAGCCTGCAATTGCTGTCACATCCTATAGCAGCATCTGTGCCAAATCCGACTAAAGTAGGAAATGGCTCAGTTAGCGGACTTTTCTATGACACAGCGGCCAATGGGAGATTGTCGAGTTGGGGCGTGCTTCAGGTAAAAACAACCTGTTTCTCTGCAAACAATAATTCTAGGCCCTTGCGGTAGAAATTCAGGGACTTTTTCCCTGGCGCGAGGGAATTTTTCCCTGGAGCCACAGCAATTACCGGAGTTTTCCACGCGGCGGATTTCCCGAACCCTACGAGCTGATTTCGCGTAACCTTCTGTTCTCATTAATCTATCACTACTGTCCGGTCAAGGACCGACTATTCTTGGTAAAGCGGCACTGTGAGGATTATTTGGTTGCGGCTTTTTTGGGGGGACATGTTTTCCGTGATTCAGGGTTGGTTCCGAGGCACAGTGGATTGGGATATGACCTGGACCTTTTTCTTTGCTATTGGGAAGTTGCGAACGAAGAGCAAAGGAGGTTCAGGTCATGGCGCATTCTAACACCGTTTTGAATCAGATTGTGCGGCATCTTCCTCGCTTTAGGTTTGAGCAGTTTGTTCGGGAGCATGGCGGTGACCGTCGTGTGCGGGATTTCTCCTGCTGGAAGTTGTTTCTGTCCCAGATCTATGCCCAGTTGAGCGGAGTAGACAGTCTCAGAGACCTTGAGACGAGTTTGAGGTCCAAAGTCCGTTGGCTTTATCACTTGGGGCTGGATAAGTTCTCTCGGTCGACAATGGCCGACGCCGGTGAAAAACGCCCAGCAGCTATTTTCGAGAGGATGTTCAAAGAGCTGGTAAGGATGGTTCAGTCAAAGGCGCCGGGTCATTCGTTCAAGTTCAAGAATCCTCTCTATTCGCTGGATTCCAGCACGATTACCCTTTGCCTTTCGGTTTTCTCATGGGCAAAATTCAGGACACGCAAAGGGGCTTTGAAGCTTCATGTGCTCTTGGATCACCGGAACCCTCCCCTACATTAGATCTCTCAAGAATTCTCGTTGTATCCGACTTTGAATGCCCATCATCTTTCGTCCATTTGTGGTTCTCCGATCCCATCAGGCTTCGGTGTTTAGCGCAAACTCGGTTGAGGTTAAGAGCACTGCACCGAAATACTCTGGGAGAATTTGTCGATTGGCTTCTCGCCTTTTAAAATCAGTGCTAGTCCAAACAACACAGCCTGCGTTCTGATCCCAGGAAAACTGTTGACGGACTTATCCTCTCAAATCCTACGCTCCCATTCCCATCGCCTTGGAGCATCTCCATCACATCGTTCTTTCTCAAGGTCATAACCCAGGTGACCGCAGTCCAACCTCCTTTGTCCGGGACATGGATGTCCGAACCCTTCTCCACCAGAAGTTTGACGGCCTCACTCTTGCCTTGGGCGACAGTCAGGATCAGGGCTGTCCCGCCACGTGCATCCACCGAATTGACGGCGGCGCCCCTCGTCAGAAGTGCTTTGATGACGGGTAAGCGGCCCCATTCAATAGCTCTCATCAAAGCCGTGTGTCTCCCAATATCTCGGCCGCGTTGACGTCTGCGCCGCGCTCCAAAAGCAAATTTACCGCCTCCGAGTGCCCCTTTCTTGACGCATGCATCAAAGCTGTGCCACCAAATTGATCAACCGCATTAACGTCTGCACCGTGGTCCAGCAAAAGCCTCATGGCCTCAGTTTGGCCCCAGCATGCACTCCAGATCAAAGCAGAGCAGTAACTTGCATCAACCGCATTAACGTCTGCACCATGGTCCAGCAAAAGCTTCATGGTCTCAGTTTGGCCCCAGCATGCACTCCAGATCAAAGCAGAGCAGTAACTTGCATCAACCGCATTAACGTCCGCTCCAGCCTTCAGAAGCAGCCTTACAATTGATCCATGTCGTAGACTGGCGGCCAGGACAATGGGCGGAGCCCCACCTGTTCCTTTAGTTCCGGGATTCGCCCCGTTGGCCAAAAGGAATTCCACAAGGTGAGGATGGTTCGCACAAACGGCCCACTTCAGTGGCGTAAGGCCCGCTTCCACCTCAGCGTTAACGTCAGCGCCAGCTGTCAGAAGGATTTCGACCACAGGCAGATGCCCGTTTGCACAGGCTAATTGGAGCGCCTGGGAATTAGGTTGCGCACCTTCCGACAACAACCTCTTCACAATATCAGCGTGACCTGCACTCGCTGCATTGATCAACGCATTGGATCCACTCTGATCTTCCAGGTGGATGTTTGCTCCGTGTTCCAAGAGCATTTCAAGGAATCCCAATTGACCGAACGCCGCAGATTCGATTAGTGGCGTGCGCCCCCCTGTTCCTCGGAAGTCCACATCCGCCCCATTGTCATCACGAATTACTTGTTCGGCCAGGGAAGAGATGAGCGTGGGGTCAATCTGTTCCCTGTATACCTTGAGAGCCCTTTTTGCGGACACTGGTATGGTGAACACACACACCTACCACCACAACAATGGACCGTGGATTCTGGGCGAAGATTGTGATTGACCGGGGGACCTGTGGTAAGGAACGATCGAAAACAGGAAAAAAGCGGTTGTTTCAACACACTGTCGAGGTCTTGCCTGCATCGGGTCGTGTCGGACACCATACGACCATTTCTTCGGAGTCAGAGCAACCATCATGGGATCGGTCACCAGCCTGGCCGAGAGCGAGGAGCGGGACGCTCGAAACCTGCAAGCTTTGATCCGGATCCGGACGATTCACCTTTTTCGCTCTTAATAATATATTTGGTGGCGGCGAATTTGTTTGAGAGGTACGGCTACTGGGCACAGTTTTTGCTTATCAATATTTGTGTGCACGGCCCTTGCGGGATTAGGGAATTGCCCGCGGGCCATCTTAACGGCATCATGATCGAAGCTTCGCTCGGATCATGTGTCTATCAGGTCTTGCTTCCCTGGAGAATCACTTGATCGGACAGACCATAGCTGGCACAGAGACTCACGCGCAAGTGCCGGATTTGCATTCCGGCTCTTATCCCAAACTAATGCGCAGATTCGTTCTTGGTGCGGCGATCTGCTCTGTGCTCCCACTGCTTCTGGTGGGCTGGGTCAGTTACCTGTATTATTCTCAGTTTTCCATGTCCCGGATGGCAGCCTACTTTCAAAGAACAGTTGAATACAATCGAAAAATTGTAGAGTCCTTTATCGAGGAGCGCACATCAGATGTCAAGCTCGTGGCCTTTACCCATTCTTTGGACTACCTGAAGGACCCCTCAAACCTCAGCCAAGTCTTCCATCTCCTCAACCGGGACGGTTCCTATTTCACAGATCTGGGAGTCATTGGTGAGGACGGAAAGCACATGGCTTACGCTGGCCCCTACGATCTTATGGATAAGGACTATTCCGAAACGTTCTGGTTCAAAGAGGTCATGGCAAAGGGTGTCTACGTTAGCGATGTGTTTTGGGGATATCGCAAGGTGCCCCACTTTATCATCGCAGTGCTTCGCACGAATGGGGACACCACCTGGATTTTGAGAGCCACGATTTATCAGGAGTTCCTCAGCTCCCTCGTTGAGCCGGCAGGGCTCGGCCAAACGCGCGAGGTCTTCTTGGTAAATCGAGAAGGAGTCTATCAGACCAGCCCAAGGTTCAAAGGCGCGATTATGGAAAGGGCGCCGATTCCCGTGGAGTCATTCACCGGGGAAAGTGGCATATTTGGCACTGATCCCATTACACACTTCGGCTCATTCGCCCGGGATCGAAGTATATTCAGTACTGACCTGATCAAATATGACCTTCTGCAGTCCCATCCCAAGGAGATCGTGGCCTATTCGTGGCTGCAACACCCTCAGTGGTTACTCGTCGTGAAGCAGGATTTTTCGGAGGTTTTTGGAGATATCAACCAGGTGAACACAATTGTCCTGGTCCTTCTTCACTCAAGCGTCCTTGCGATTCTGGTCGTCTCTTTCTTTGCCACTGGATATATGGTCAGGGCCATCAAGAAGCGGGATCAAGAGGCAGAAGGATTGAACAGGCAGCTCATGCAAGCCAGCAAGCTGGCGTCCATCGGGGAACTCGCCGCGGGTGTTGCACATGAAATAAACAATCCTTTGGCCGTCATTCTTACGGAAAACCAAGTGATACGTGACTTGAGCGAAGATGAACAAAACCTGGACGGGACGTTCAAGGATCAACTTGGGCAGTCCCTGTCACAGGTTGATTCCCAGGTAGAGCGTTGCAGCCATATTACTCAGAAACTCCTGCGCTTTTCTCGAAGAATCGCCTTGACTCCGCGGTTGGTGGATCTCAACGCTGCCCTGAAAGATGCGGTGGGGCTTCTGGAGAAATCGGCCAACACGCGCGGTGTTCAGATCCGTGTAGATGGCCAAGAGAACCTACCAAAGATTAGTGCCAACCCTTTTGAACTCGAACAAGTCTTTCTGAACCTCATCAACAACGCCATTGATGCCCATGAAGGCAGGTCGGACGGGACCATCCACATCGCGACACGATTAGACAGCGCCCGCAACGGCCTGGTAGCGACCGTCGGCGACACCGGCTTGGGCATTCCGGATGGAAAGCTGGAACGCATATTCGATCCATTCTTTACTACCAAGCCTGTAGGCAAAGGGACAGGGCTGGGACTCTCCATTTCGTATAGCATCATCAGGCAAATGGGTGGAGACATCTCAGTGCGGAGCGAACCGGGCAAAGGCACTGAATTCACACTCTTCTTTCCCTGCCCGACCATT
The DNA here is from genome assembly GCA_963809365.1 of uncultured delta proteobacterium. Lineage (GTDB taxonomy): Bacteria > Desulfobacterota > Desulfomonilia > Desulfomonilales > Desulfomonilaceae > CAWBBA01. The sequence goes on from CAWEJR010000028.1 coordinate 119,437, forward strand.
GAGCAACGCGATATTTCAGAGGAATCAAGAAAGGAAGGCCCAGATGAGAAAGCCCCGGCTCCTCTTAGTGGATGACGAGATTCCCTTCACCGCAAATTTGTTGAAGCTCCTGTCCCGGAGGGGTTATGACGTTTCGGCTGTGTATGACGGTGAAAGTGCATTGCGGATCGTTCAGGAACGCGAGTTCGACGTGGTGATTCTGGACCAAAACATGCCCGGCAAAGACGGCATCACGGTCCTTAGGGAATTGAAAATGAAAAAGCCCCACCTGGAAGTAGTCATCCTCACAGGGTATGGCTCTATTGATTCGGCCCTTAGCGGGTTTGAGCTTGGCGCTTACGACTACACCACAAAGCCGATACAGTTGGGCGATTTGGAAGCGAAAATCCGCCAGGCGTTTCAGCGCAAAATGTTGCAGGAGTGAAAAAACCCTTTCTATAAGCGGAGGTATGATCCGATGACCAGTCGGATACGGGTTCTTTTGATTGATGATGAGACGGTTTTCGTCGATTCACTCACCAAGGTGCTCACCAGGCGGGGCTTCAGGGTGCAGAGCGCCTCTGATGGCCTTAAGGCTCTTGAGTTGCTGACGAACGAAATATTTGATGTCCTTGTGCTCGACATGCGCATGCCCGTTATGGACGGTATTGCTACTTTGAAGGCAATTCGAGAGCGCGATGCACTCATACCTGTAGTCGTTCTCACCGGCAACCCAAATATGAAGCAGTTGGCGGAAGCCTTGAAAGAGGGTGCAGCAGACGTCGTGCTGAAGCCGTGCCCGGTCGATATGCTGGTCTCCTGCATTGAAAATGCGTATGAGCGTAAATGCTGTGCAATAGATGTTGCAAACAAATGCTAGGGCCTTCGCAATTCCTCCAGACCGTAATCACCTCGCAAAAAGGCGTCTCGAAAAAGGGTGACGGCATTGTCATTGACCATAGCAACGTCCATCTGCCTGAAGAATTGGAGAAGCGAGCCGAGCATTTCGAGCTGCGTCACGGTCTCCTCTCGAGTCCCTTTGCTAAGCCGAGCGTTAATTAGGTCGTGCTTGAGTTGCACCGAAAACCCATGTTCTTTAAGAATTTCGGCCATCGCCTTGGCTCTCCGAGTTCGGCGCACATAGTCAGCCGCTCCGCCCTGAAAGAGAAGACTGATGTAATTCTTGTTTTGCGTCAGGCCGCAATAGGTGTCCACCACACTGAAATGATACCCTACCCTTGCTGTGAGGTTCATGTAATTATCTGAAATAATGGCATAACACGGGTCATGAAAAGTACTTTCGGCCTCGGGGCCCGTCACGGCATGGCGCATCATGATCCCGAGCAAACCTCTCAGGTCCATCGGGCGCGCACCGAAGCGAGGGATCTTCCGGTGCAACATTCCTGTCAAGAGCGTGGAAAGGGGCACGGAAGCGATCTGAGACCGCTTCAGCGTCCGCTTCCTCGGTGTTTCCCTGAGTCCTCCTCCAAGGTCGATGATGTAAAGATCGATGGGGAGAAAAACATCCAGCTTGTAACCTCCCCCTCTGAGATCACCGACGTTGTCGGCCATCATGAACATTTCCCGGTACGATTTTTCGTGGACAAAACGGGCCAGGTCGTGAAGGGTGACACAGTTGTCTGCCGTAAATGCAGCCGAACCCGGATCAGTGAGGTTCAATGGAGAGACGAGTGATACGACCTTCTCAAGCAACTGAAATGTCGGTGAGTTTCTCCTCCAGGCTCCAGATTCTCCGGCCTCGTCATCCCTCTCGGTTCGTTCAAGCAACTCAGGGACTTCTCCCTCATAAACAAAACCGTTGGTTGCGTCTACAGTAACCACCGTACCATGCGGGATAGACTGCGTGGCGGTTTTCGTGTTGAGCAGCGTTGGCACTCTGAACTCCCGTGCGAGAGATGCCATATGCCCCGTGGTGCTCCCTACATCGGTAACGATGGCTCTGGTCTTGGACATGAGGCGGATGAACTTGGGTGAAGAGCGCCTTGCCACCAGCACCCCGCCTTCAGGGAATGAATCCATTTCCGAATCCTCAATCAGGACGATGGCCGGCCCGGAACCTATCCCGGGACAACCCACCTCGCCGCCTTCCAGGACGAGGGTAGCCCCGGCGAGGGCTTGAGCGTCACCGACTGAGTCTGCACTGAGGCGGAGCGGTCTCGACTGCACCAGAATGATTCGACGGTCCTTTTCCATGGCCCACTCGATGTCCTGCGGACCCCCAAAGTGGTTTTCCAGCAGAAGCGCCCATCGAGCCAGTTGCAGCGCTTCATCGTCAGTGAGGCACGGCTCGTCGGCCTCTCCGGGCTCCAACATTTCTTCTTTCATCCCGGAATCGGGAGCAAGAACCATGCGGCTATCTTGAGACGAAGGAGTGCGCGCGATATCCGGCAGCTTGAGGTCCCTCGAGACCAGCACGATTTCCGGTGAAGTTCTTCCATCCACGAGAGTGACGCCGAGGCCTTTTACCGCTTGTATCAGGACCTGGTTTGAGTTCGGCCGATTGGGGTCTCTGGAAAAAACCACTCCGCTGGCTACAGCATCCACCATGGCAATAATGCCCACAGCCATTTGCGCGGATTCGCCGGGGACCTTGTGAAGGAAGCGGTAATGCATCGCTTCAGTAGAGAAGAGACTGGCGACCACTTGCAGATAAGCCTCGCAAAGCTCAGGTCGGGGAACATTGAGCACCGAGAGAAACTGCCCTGCGAAGGAGAACTCGCTGTCCTCACCCACAGCACTCGAACGGACTGCAACGGAGATTCGCGCTCCGGCTCTTTGGGCCAATCGGTCGTAGGCGCTCAAGATTTCTTCCTCGAGTGCCGCCGGCATCGGGAGACTCAATATGCGGTCCCGCAAGTCCGTGCTGACCCGGTCCACATCCTCCTCTAAAAGGATTTCCAGGTGTTTGTCCTGAACCCAGGATCGAATACCGCCCTGCTCGAGTAGAAGACGAAACCCTTCAGTAGTGACCGCCATACCGTCCGGCGCCGGAAGCCCCAGAGTGTTGGCCAGCTCTGCCAGGCTAGCCATCTTCCCGCCAACCAGATCGGTCTTCATGCCGGAAATCGCGGCCAACTCAAGGACCAGTTCGGACGAGTCCGGTTCCGGCTCCTCTTCAATAGCTTCCGTCAGCGTGGCTGCAATTCTGTCAAAAGCCTCTCGCAGGGATGCATAGCGGTCACCCGATATCACATTGATGCTTTGGACCATAGCGTGCACGGCTGACAGGGCAGCGACGGCTTTGCGTCTCACGAGAGAGCGATCTATGTACTGGTGGCCCTGTCGCTTTTCTTCCAGGTCCCCAAGGGTTTCAAGAAAACTGTGGTTGGCCGAAATCAACTTGCGGAATTCGGTGTGGTAGAGCCTTAGCCTGGCCAGTTGCTCTTCCCGAGACACCTCCTGCCCTTCGCGCAAACCAATGATTTCGAGAAAGACGAGGATTCCCCGCCACAGGCGGTGAAGCAACCCTTCAATTCGCTGGAGCCCAGCGGTTTCATGTAATTCTGTGTCGGCCATGGCCGGTCTTTTCACTCTATGAATGTTTCAGAGCCAGTTTGCTATGTTTTAGATTGTCAAGAACAACCTAATTGATAGCAGTTCTGTAGTAAAGGACCCAGGCGCAACGATGCACGCGCATGCCGGCTACTGCCGGCATGAATCAGCCGGCGCCGGGAAATCCTTGGCTATAAAAGATTCCTCGGGCCGTTCGGAATGAGAGGTAGGGAGCAAATTCATGCGGCATCTTTGCACAAGGGAATCGTTGGCGTTGACATGAATCTATGTTGATTCTTCACTATTTGATGCCGCGGCAACTATTAGGTCCACCACCTCGCTGATCGGACACGGCTTGAAAAGGCATGCATAAGCCCCTGCCTTCAAAGTTTCTTCATCCTCGCACATGGAGTAATGTCCTGTGAGCAGGATGACATTGATATCAGGTGTAAGGCGCTTGATCTCCCCGAGGGCTTGGATTCCGTCCATTCCCGGCATCTTAATGTCAAGGACGACGACGTCGAAGTGCTCCCTGGATATCAATGAAAGTGCTGAAAGTCCGTCTGCTGCCACCTGAACGGCCAAACCGCGGCGGCTCAACACCTTTTTCATGCTGGCTGTGAAGTCAACTTCATCATCAACAAGCAACACCCTTATCTCCGACATAAATCCCTCAGTTTCTCCCCCAGGCGGCGCACCAACTCCTTTGCGCTCTTCTTCCGTAGTGCGTAGATGGTGAAAGGTTCGGTTGGCTGGGGCATGTCTACAGTCTGGACTTCGATCCACCGGGTCGGCCGGACCAGCGCGTGAAGGACGCCAAGGACTCCTAGGCCGGCCAAAAAAGGAGCGGTGATAGTAAGCCAGTCGCGAAATATCACGGCGATCCCGCAGAACACAGCCCCCAGCAACATTTCTCCAGTCCTGATCTGGAACTTCTTTTTCAAAGCGTGAATGCGGTCTAGCGGAATCACATCCACGAACGTGTTGTCCCGACTGTCAGCCGTGGCAGGCCGGTCGGGCATGACAGTAGATTGCAGGCGGAACAGCCTCCTGTTGGTCAGGAACAGGCTGGTCGCCTGCTGGGCCGGTTCCCGCAAAATGGATTGCATGAGCCGAAAGTGAGTCCAGATCGTGTGATGCTCGCACTCGATGGTCTCACCTTCGGCCATACTTTCGCTGATAATGGCGCGATAGAGGGCCGCGGTCTGTACGGCGACCTCCGCTTGGAAGTCCCTCTCCTTCAAATCCCCGATATCGCGCTTCGGGTAAAGCTGCGCAACTTTTTTGCGCAGCTCGTTGAGGTCAGTCTTCATATGGATAATCGCCAGGTGACACCTTTGACGCATGATAGCCGGGCATCAGCGACACGGCGACGGAAACAGTGACCACAAATAAGACTACGAAACAATACCACCAGTCCTTGGCTATTACGGACACATAAAGCCAATAGGCGAGGAACGCGTACAGCAGGATGTTGAGAAAGATTTGCATTGCACCACCTCCTTTAGATTAGGATGTCTTGGAGCCATATAGCATAAATAACGCCCGCCGTTCCCAAAGAGAAGAGCAGGAGGACAATAAAGAACGCAAGCATGGAATTCAAAAGCCATTTCATTGTTCAACACTCCTTCTTAGTATTACGAAAGTCATGGTTTCGGGAAATCCCGTTACCTAATCGTACACTTTTCTAAGCCTTCCCCTAGAGATTGATCCTAGTCCTTATGAACGACAAGCGCGGGTATCCAATCTGGGACCGTTTTGCCGTTGCGGAATCGTACCGCGAAGAAGACCAGGAACAAGATAAAGAGGCAGAGGAAGATCATCTCACCCAGGGTAAACACCACTGCGCAGAGGTTGAGAAACGCGTACTTTTGCCCGGTGAGCATGTAGAACAGCCTAAGGAAAGCCCCCGTAGTCGCCAGGATCAGGGAGTAGCTCAAGATGAAGCGGATGGCCGGCCCACGCACGAAAGAGGTGGCAATGCTTCCAAACTGGGCGCCGAACATGGCTCCAATGATCATGAAAAAGACCGCCACCATGTCAACGTTACCGCTCATGAACTGTCTCAGGGCCCCATAGCCGCCGGAAACGACGATTTCCAGGAGGTCCGTTCCCACGGCGATATGAGTGGTTGCGCCAACGACGTAAACAAGGGCCGGGACCCGAATGAAGCCTCCGCCTACGCCAAAGAACCCCGCAAGCACCCCGGTGCAGATGCCGACAATGACGACCACCCACATGGAGATGACGATCCGGGCCACATGGCACCGAATGATCGGCCGCAGCGCGATGCTCTGAAAGAAAAGCGGAAGCCTGCTGGTGCTCAACTCGCGGCCAACCGCCTGGCCATCTGTTTGGAGTTCGGTGATCTTCTTTTGTGCCCTGTGGGTTTCAATCTGGGTATAGAAGAAAAGCCCGAGCATGATCCCAACGGAGCCGGTCAAGAGGGCGATGCCCGAGAGGCCGAGCTCTTTGGTCAAGTTGAGCAGCCTGACTCCCATCTCAACGCCCATCATAGTGCCGCCGACCATGGCCAGGCCTAAGACCCAGTCTATGTTTCCGAGCTGCCGGTGTCTGATGGTCGCAACGACCGATTTACCTGCAATGTGAGTGACATCGATTCCCGAGGCCATATATCCCGGAAAACCAAACACGATGAGTGCCGGTGTAACCATGTAGCCGCCGCCCACACCGATGAAGCCGCCCACCATGCCAACCGTCATGCCGGTCAGCACTAGCAGGAAAATGGGCGCCTGGACTCCTGCAATAACAAAATCAAACATATTCTGACTCCTTTCAGTGACCGCCCTCATAGTGCTTGATCTTCACTAGCTTGTATCCACACACGTCCGTAAATCCTTCGGCTGTCATACCTAAGGCAAATCCCAGGCAAAGAATGAACGCCACGGCCCAGACCCCGCCCCACGGATCGGTTTGGATCCCCTTATGTTTGAAGGTGTCTCTGAACTTGAACCCTTTGGATTCCCTGACTTGGCTTGGAACCGTCACTTTCAGGGTAGTCCCGTCGAGCGTTACCCGCTTCCCCTCGTCAACGGTTTTCTTGTCGATAACACCGTTGGTGTTGGTGGGAAGACGCTCGCCCTTTTTGACGGGGACGGCCTGTAATCCCTCGATGTTTTCAAAGGAGCCGATCTGCAAAATAGCCGGCTTGTCTTTGCTGGCGTCCTTGAAAGCCTCCGCATTGACGGCCCAACCATCAGATTTTGCTTTGAAATAATACGCTTTTACCAGGTTGCCGTTGTAGTACTCAGCCCAAAAATAGCCCGTAAGCCCTAAGGCTACGGCGAGCCAGACGACGAACTTAACGGCACCTCTTCCTCTTGATGCTTCTGCCATGAGAAGCCCCTCCTCTCTCTAAGAAATATCCTCATGATCTCGAACGTCCGATGATGTCGCACGTTCGTTTTCTATTCCCGCGCAACATGCTCTTCCTGAACAACCTCCTTTCCATGGACGCCGGTTGCCAAGACTTGACTTGAGGGTCCTGCGACCGGTCGTTCCAATAAGATCTCAAGAAATCATGAGCAACTATCGTGCCAATGGAAAGAAAAGCGCAATTAAAGCCGTGGACAAAGAACTCATACCAATGCGTTATTAAGAAAGTGACATTAGTAATGGTCGGCAGGGATGCCGGACCTACCGATTCTTTGCGGTACCGCTACTGAAAACCGTCAAAACTTTCGAGAACCTCCATATGAGGCTCGTGTCACGGCTTTGCTAACACTTGCCCATAGAATACCGGGGAAGTCGTTTTCAACTGTTTGAACAGTCCGCTGGATATAGCGGTTCTCGAAAATTGCGTCGGATTCGATCACAACTCACGCGCACATGTCCCATGGTCCAACCATGTGTCATTGCGAGGAGTGGAACGACGAAGCAATCTCATTATTGGCTAATTGGAGATTGCTTCGGGCTTCGCCCTCGCAATGACAACCTTCCAATTTTTTCGCCTACCCAAACCGCCATTACTTTTCAGAATGCCTATGGAAATCAGAATGAAGAGTTCTAACGGAACACTTCTCGAAAGATTTCACGGCCCGTACGTGACTCGAGCGGTAGCCTGCTCAAGCCACCGCCCGCTCCAATCCATGCATCAATTGTGACAATACTCTCTTTCGGGCCAACCTAATTCGAAAAATTTCCCCCTTCTGCCCGTAGAGTTTGAAATCCGGCAAGGTTCACGGAACCCACCACGCTGCAACCTTCAAACCGCCGAATCCACTATTACCGGTCGCCAGAAACGACAGACCTCTCAAGAGAGAGGTCTGAGGGTCGCCACCGAGCTCGTAGGTAACTTCGTCCTTTGATCTGCCACCTCCTTGCAAGGCAACGGGAGCAAGAAATCCCCCACGAGCTACAGGAGGTTCGGAATGTAAGACAAACGCACGCGGTTTCCTTGGTATTCTTCCGGCCAACTCTGCTCCGAGATCGAGAGTTGCACGCCCCATTTTTCCCATATTACCCCGGCTAGCATGAGGGCGCCCCACAAGAGGGTCAGCATAAGGGGCACCATCACAAAGGAACTCAAGACGATGGTAAGGGTGTGGGCTTGATAGACCAAAGTGCCGGCGGCGATTGCCAGTAGGACGACAAAACCCCCGATACCGATTCCCAAAAACCATGCCAGCATCATGCCTGTCCCAAGAAACAAGACGGCCCTATCTAAGGTACTCATTGTTTTCGTTGTATTGTTCATGTTCAGGCCCTCCGTTTTCTTATTGTTTCAACTTGGCTTGCTATTCCTTTTCTTGACTAGGGGCTACCTGCATGTTTTGTACCATTCATGCCAAGGAAACAATTCAATGACAAATCAATTGGTTATCGCTACCGTATCGGATGATGGAAGGGGTTAAATCGGAGAGCCGTTTCAGGTAAAAAATCCCCTACTCTTGAGGTATCGTGATTTCAGGCAGATAGCACGTAATAAACGGGGAAATTTACCCTACTGGCCGGGAAAATTTCCCCATCGACGGGGAAATTACACTTATCGAGCGGTTTGATCACGAAGACGCCTTCTTCTACCTCGAACCACCGTGTGTGCACGACACGACGACATCCGCCTCTGCGAGACAATATTGGAAGGTGTTGATGATAAAACTTGTTTCACTTTTCACCAGAGACACCCTTCACTTATTCAAGCCCACTTGTGCCTCATTGCGCCACTGGTATTTTTTCGGCTGGTTTTGGTGCGGTTCTCGAAATCACCGACCTCAACCTTCGACGGGGTGGCGGGGTTTGGGGCGAGGTTGGAGGTGTACGATCGAAAAGAGATCAAAAATTTGCATATAGTGTTTCAGAGAATCAGGACTAATTCCGAGGAGTTCCGCAGCCTGTTTACGGCTTCCGCGGGCTCGGCGAAGGGCCTCCCCGACCAGGTGCCGTTTCAAATTCATAGTCACGTCGTTAATAGTCTCGTTTTGGGGAAAACCGAAGGTGACCGACCATTCCTGCCCCGCTTCTTTTACCTTGAACTTCGCGTTCAAGGTAAGGTCCTCGGGTCTGATCCATTTCTTGTCACACAGAATCAAGGCACGCTCCAACACATTGCGCAGTTCTCTGACATTTCCCGGCCAAGGATAGGCTGCCAGGGCCCTTAACGCCTTGGGGTCTATTTGCGGCGCAGAGTCCAATCCCAGCTTGGATGAGAGATCCACTACCATGTCACCGACCAAACCGGGGATGTCTTCAGTTCTTTGTCTCAATGGAGGAACTTCTATGCTGAAAACATCCAATCGATAAAAAAGATCCTGCCGGAATCGGTTGGTTTTAACCTCTTTTTCGAGATTTCGGTTCGTTGCGGCAATAAGCCTGGCATTCACGGTAAAAGTTTTTACTCCGCCTACTCTCGTGAATTGCCGGGTATCCAGGAAGGTCAGGAGCTTCGCCTGGAGGCCAAGGGAAAGCTCTCCGATTTCATTGAGCAGTATCGTTCCGCCTTCCGCCAGTTCCAACAGCCCGCGCTTAGGCCCCTTGGCTCCGGTAAATGCGCCTGATTCATATCCGAAAAGTTCCGATTCTGCCAATTCGGGGGACACAGCCGCGCAATTGATTGAGAAGAAAGGCCCATGGGCGCGTTTGGAGTGGTCGTGGATATAACGGGCAATGTGGTCCTTTCCTGCTCCGCTTTCTCCGGTCAACAACACAATGGTGTCAGTCTGGGCGGCCAAGCGCGCCGAACGCAGAGTGGAACGCATTGCTGAGGACTGGCAATCAGTCTCAACATGGGGGGCAACAGACTCACTACGTTTGCGATCGGTTATTTCCCGGCTTATTCCAATTATACCGGTTATTTGTCCCTGGCTATTTCGCATCGGGACCTTGGTATCAAGGAAGGTCCTGGGTACTCCCTTGATGAGCCGTGTATGCTCTTGTTCGACGGTCTCTCCCTTCAGTACACGCTGATCCACTTCACCAAGGATCTCTGATGAATCCTTTTCAAACAATTCGGAGTCTGTGTGTCCTACTATCTGGGATTCGGGAAGTTCAAGCAGGCCGGCAAGATAGGGGTTCACTTGCGTGTACTGGAGAGAGGAGTCCTTAACAAAAATGCAGTCCCTGGCGCTCTCAAAAATCCCCTGAAATTGTTCGGCGGTCTGGTGCAATTGCTCTTCATACACGCGTTTGCGATCTGTAATATCAAGACAAATCCCCGCCATTCTTAACGGTCTTCCGTTTTCGTCGTTTTCCACCACTTTGCCGCGGTCCAGAATCCATTTCCATTCCCCCGAGTCGGTCTGCAATCGGTATTCGGCTTCAAAATAATTCGAGGGGTCTGCAAGATGAGCCTTCAAGATCTTGAGGACCCTGAGCTTGTCATCACGAGGGATTCGGTTTTGCCAAGCCGCGAAATCCGATTCCGACTCATACAGCGAACAGCCGAACATTCTGCTCCGACGCTGATCGAAATAAACCATATCCGTATTCAGGTTCCATTCCCATGATCCCAAGTTCGACACTTCCGTTGCCAATTCCAGTCTCGATTGACTCACCAGCCATTCCTGCTCGACGGCTTTGTGCTCCCGTATCTGATCTTCGAGAAAGGCATTTGCTTTCAAAAGTTCAGCGGTCCGCTGCTTAACCTTTTCTTCCACTGCCTGGCTCAACGCTTCTTCCGCCTGCATTCTCGCGAAAACAATGCCTATAATGCTTGCTATCCCTTCAAAAAAACGTACCGTCTCAGCACATAAAAAGTTCTCCCGCGAATCGTTGAGCTGCAAAACACCAATGACCTCCGGACCACAACGGATGGGAATGATCGCCACCGATTCATAACCGCATGAAATAAACCGGCGTCTGAACAGGGTCTTTGTCTCGGCGCCGTACCCTGATTCCATCAATTTGGACCGACTGTCGGTCCAGAAACTTCCCCCGGCCGTGATGAATGGCATGGAAGGATCGGTCTTACCCCGGATTATTTCCCCACACATGCACTCCAAAACTGGATTGCCTTCAGAATCACGAATTATTTCGCCTGAGCCATTGCGACTGCAGAGAAAGTTCTCAGCTTTGATGAAATCATCGGGAAAACCGATGGCCACAAGATAAGGGAAATCGTCGCCTTCGCGAAGGCGAACACCGACAGCTTCAATACCCGTGGAGCTTCTCACCAATTCCGCTATTCTTTCTATGACGTCGCTCTTTACGACTCGCTGATTCAGAAGTTCGAGGATCTCAATCGCAAGTACTTGGTTTTCCCTCGCGGACCGGAGCTTGCCTTCCGTTGCTTCCAGACGATCCTGCTGAATCCACTCTTCTGCGAATTCTCTCTTCGTTTTGCGCTGTTTCATCCGGCACCGCTTATCCTTGGAATTGGAAGAGGACACTCCTCAAAGGTCGCTGTCAGACATCTTGATAGAATCGCTTCCAAATTCTCGACAACATTCATAGACGGTGGTCAGGAGCAGCAATAGGCATGCCAAAACAAATAATCACGCGGCCAACGCCTTGGGAACCAAGAATTTGGATATTAGAATTCTCCCCTCTCTGTAGTCAGGATTTTCATGTCAGGAATTCTTACAGTTCTGTCAAGTTTTCTTACAGATCAGCGCAGCCATTCCAAATTCACTGGGCCTAGAAGCAGTTTGGCGCTGCAAATAACGATAATATAGGGATTCTTAAAAGTAATATTGGCTTGGGTAGGCTAAAAAATTGGAAGATTGTCATTGCGAGGGCGAAGCCCGAAGCAATCTCCAATTAGCCAATAATGAGATTGCTTCGTCGTTCCACTCCTCGCAATGACATGGTTAAACCATGCGGGACGTGGGCGTGAGTCATGATCGAATCCGACGCAATTTTCGAGAACCGCCAAAGAAACAAGAAACGGCATGACCGAAATTTTTTCTCAGATAGTCTGCTTACTCGCGGCGGACGGCCGCAACTTACGCCAGAACTCCTCGTCCAAGGTGTAGTTCCCGTCCAGGAAGCTCCTTGCCAAAGCTTCGACGCTGTCTTCGGCTCTGCATGAGCATGTCCATTTGGCGTGTGAACTGGAGCATTCGTCCTACCGCATCCAGCTTCTCTCGAATCAGAGCAGCTTCGTACTTGTCATACCGCCCATCCACCCGGTCCCCTCGGACCTCTACCGAAAAACCGAGCGCATCAAGGATCGCTGCAATGGTCCGTGCTCTTCTGTTCCGTCGGGTCTCGTCCGCCGCGCCTCCTTTCATTGAAAAGGTGATATAGTTCTTGCTCGCCGTCTCGCAACAATAGGTATCCAGGACGCTATAATGATAGCCGATGCGGGAGCTGAAATTGAGATAATTATCAGAGATGATGGCATAACTTCGATCGCCGAAGGGTTCAGCCCTGCCATTGGGAGCAAACATCTGTTCCCTGACGACCGACATAAAGCCGCCAAGATCAATGGGCCTTGGACCTTGATTTCGCAAATCTTCGTGCAACATTCCATCGAGGACGGCCTTGAGAGGGACGGACACGATCTGGTCCATGGTCACCCGTTTTGAGAAGCTCGTGACGCCCGTCAAACCGCCGCCGAGTTCAATAATGTGCAGGTCCAGGGGGATAGGGGCAACCAGCTTGAACGCCCCTGCCCCCTGTTCATCGGAGACGATGTCGCTGATCGCGAACATCTCTTTGTAAGAGAGTTCGTGGACTAGCCGCATGATATCGTGAAGGGTTTCGCAGTATTGTGGCGCGAAATTGCCCGCCGTCGGATTGACGAGGTTCAAGGGCACGATCCAATCGGCGACCTTTCTCAGGGTGCGATACACCGGCGTGTCCTTCATCATCGACTCTTTGGTCCTGCAGAGCTCGAGAAGCTCAAGAACCTGGCCTTCGTAGACTCGCGTGGAGTATGCATCAACAGTGACCTCGGTGCCCGGAGGGATGGCCACGGTAGCCGACTTGGCATCGAGAATCGTAGGTACCCCGAACTCTCTGGCCAGGGAAGCCATATGGCTTGTGACGCTTCCTGTGTCTGTCACGATGGCCCGCGCTTTGGTCATCACCATGACGAACTGTGGTGTGGAATGCCGGGCAACGAGTACGCCGCCCGTCGGAAATGTTTCCAAGTCCTCCTTGGATTTCACGTGGACCGCAGGGCCAAATCCCACTCCAGGGAAAACAGTGGCACCTCCTTCCACGAGGACGGGATATCCTTCCACCCGCGGGAATTCCCTTCCACAAGCCGCGGCGTGGTTCTCGAGATGAAGTGGCCTGGTCTGAAGAATCATGAGTCTGCCATGACTACCTACGGCCCACTCGACGTCTTGGGGATATTCGTAATGCTTCTCTAATCTGAGTCCGTATTCGGCCAATTGCTGAATCTGCGTAAGAGATAGGCAAGGCGCGTCTCGTTTCTCAGGCTCGACATGAATTTCCTGAAGCCCTCCTTCAGGAATTCCGATGAGTTGAACCGGCTTGTGAGAGATCCGCGTTTCGACGACGCTTAGGTCGGCATCCTTGGAAACCGTGTAACTGTCTGGAGTGATGATTCCGTCCACAGCATATGGCCCGAGCCCCCACACTGCCGCAATGAGGATCTGGTCGGCCAGTGGATTGCACGGGTCTCTGGAATACATGACACCGCTCGCGAGGGAATCCACCATCTCGATGCATGCCACGCTCATCGCGATGTCCTCATCCCGTATTCCTTTCGCCAATCGGTATGATACAGCTCGGGGGCTATAGAGACTTGCCAGAACCTGTTTGTATGTCTCAATTAGCTTTTCCCGCCGGACGTTGAGAACCGATACGTACTGCCCGGCGTACGACAATTCGCTGTCCTCGCCGACGGCACTGCTGCGCAGCGCGATACGAATGTCCTTGGGCTCCTTACCGCTCTCTTCTTGGATGCGCTCTGCCATCCTCGCGTAGGAGGAATGGATGGCCTCCTTCAAGTCCTTCGGAACCGGCGCGACCGTAATCAGATCCTGAATTTCCTGGCTGACTTTGTTGACCGCGTGGGGGTCATGAAGGTCCAGGTGCCTGCGCATGCGGTTAATTTCGTCAATGAGGTCGTTCTGTTCCAGGAAATAGTTGTAAGCGGAAGTCGTGATGGCAAAACCGTCAGGAATTGGAAGTCCCACCCTGTTGAGCAACTCGCCGAGATTGGCGTTCTTTCCGCCGACCCAGTCCACCGTTTCTCTCGTGATACTCGAATAGGGCAAGACCCATTCGGTAACGGTCAATTCTTTTCGTTTTCCAAGCTCCTCCTTGATGTTGGAATTAAGCCTCTCAATGATGGGAAAGAGAGTTGCAAAGTGTTTCCCCGAAAGATCGTCCAAGCTTTTCACCATTTTCAAGGTGTGAAAAACCGCTCTCGTTGCTTGCGACCGTATGAAGGACATGCCGAAGACCTCTTGGCCGCGAAGCTTCTCCTCGAAATCGGTGATGATGTTGAGAAGCTCGGTGTTCGAGGCCAACAAGTCCTTAAAACACGCGTACTTGAATTCGAATACCGTTAAAGCCTGTTCCCTGGCGCCGCTTCGGTCCAGGGTCCTCCAACTCTTCACTCTCTGTAGGTATCGTGAAATAGCTTCCAAGATAGACATTTCAGCTTTCCTGAAGACTCGAGATTAGATTCCTGTTCAGCCCTATCATTCGTCTAGACATCAGACAGGGCAATCACATCTTCCGATTAGCAAGATCCATGCCCGGTCCACCGTCGGCCGAGAGGCTGTAAACGCCGGTCTAACATCGCGACGTTGACCGGGGCGATATAAAACGTGGCACCCCCTCGGGCCTCTCGTGATAGAGGGCGCTCGAGAACCCCGGAGGTTTTTCCAATCAGTTCTTCGTGGCGAGGCGGAGAGGAGTATACAGGGACATGAAGCAATGGATGGAGATACGTCCGCGCGTGTTGAAAAATGAGGCGAGCAAGCGGGCGATTCTGCGTGAGAGGGGGATGCACGGGAATCCTGTGGAGAGCACCCGGCACCACCCTGGGTCACGTGGAACGGAGAAAGCTCGAAATTGGTGTCCAAATGGTGTCCATCGGAAGAGAAAGTTGGGGAGAGGTAGAAAGAAGGGCTTGCGAAAGGAGTGTGGCGAATAGGCTATTGGTGTCAGCAGGGGGGATGTCGTTGACAATGGGCATTTATTTTTCGGGGGGATCTTGGCAAGACGGCTCTGCAATAAACTGATTGGCTAGTTGTGTCTCGGAATGCGCTCACTTGTGAAAACTCGCTGGCTTTGGGGTCCAAAATTTTGTCCGCATGCTGAAGAAAAGCGGGGGACTGATAAGGACAAACAGGGGTTTACAGGGTCTGAAATCGTTAGGTTTTCTCGGCAACTATTCGATATGTTTCAGATTATCATCGCCTTCGCAACGCGGGGCCGAGGGTTCAAATCCCTTCATCTCCACCAGGGATTTTGAGACCGCATCAGGATGTGATGCTTGGTAAGCGGCACCCTGATTTTTTTGTTCTATATTTTGGACGAGGCTTCCGAACTGACACTCTAGAAAGAAAAGCGCTCCCCCGCACCTATATTGAAACGAATTAAGTGTGGTGTCCCCAGAATTAAATGTCTGGAATAATTGCCAGCTTCACGGCTTCTTCTCTGGTTTTCTTAATTACAGTTTCCTGCCATCCATCTTTTTGCATCATACTCAAAATCAAAGCGAACACTTTGGTATCCCGCGCATTCTCCAGGAACGCCCTCTGGTCCTTGAATTGGACCAACGCAAACCCTTGCTGCGGTAAGGGGGCTTCCGTAGCCAGCTGTCGGGACTATTACATCCTTATAACAGACGGTGTACTGAAAGGCTAAACACGGGCTGGCCAGGACTGCGAGAACCAAAGCGACAGCCAATAATGCTCTCATAGTTCCACCCCCGATGCGTCTGGTAGGTATTAAGCCATTTAACCATACGCTTCATGAAAGTCGCTAGTCAATTCATTATTCACAGGCTGTCAGATCCCTTAACCAGCAAATTTGAATCCTGACTCCGGGGCTCGGGGAGGGACGAAGAGGGACAAAATCTTGTTTCCCTTTTGTGGCCCAGGAACCTTTTCCCTGTCCCAGGAGGTCAAGGTAATATACCTCTAACTTGACAAGTGGTACATAATCCGGGGGCAGGTCAATTTCCGATGAATCTTGTTTGGGGTAGACCCCCCACTAGTAGCTGGTTCTTTCAGGATCAATACCGTCGAGGCGAACGATTACCGACGGGCCCAGTGTACGGGTTGACCATTGGTCCCATCCCGTAGTTGTACAAGGGAGTCTGGTAAGGATTCGTTTGATAATGGCCAGGCACGAGGGGACTAGGACCGAAAACGGTGTTCGGTACACCGGGTGCCGGCCACTGGCCGACCGTATAGCCCCAGCAGGTGCAAGCTCCAAATGCCAGCAACGCAAGGATTGTAAAAATTACGGTGGATTTCTTAACCATACTTCCATCCTCCTTTCCACGGTACAATAGCTAGGACCATTCTTGTCATGAATTGGTCCCCCTGGCAACTAAAATTCGGGTCCTGACCTGACCCCCAAGAACTGGTCCACGTTCTGAGTTAGTAGAGGGTAAGAGCTGGCCGTCAGCGATCAATGCAGCAGCATCCCTGCTCTCTCGTAAGCCTCTTCGATTGGAACCGGGGAGGGACGACGAGGGTCCCGATCTTGTTTCCCTTTTGTTATCCCTCGGGCCTCTTGGCAGGGATTCTCACGGATTCACACGGCTTGAAATCATTGGGGGAAGTGAACAAAACCGCTGTTAATCGTAGTTTTTCTTGCATTCGCAACGCGGGGGTCGAGGGTTCAAATCCCTTCATCTCCACCACGTATTTCATAAGAACATCAGGATGATATGCCTGGTGGGTAGCATCCTGATTTTCTTCTTCTGAAACTCTGGTATCCAAACAGAATCCATCCAGTAGCTTTTCAAGACGTGACCCTGAAATGACCCCTGAGTGTGCTATTCCCGGAATTCTCTCGAACGACCTATCTTAGGAGTTTGCGGGCTATCAGATCTCTCAGAGCTTTTCCGATCAATTCTCCCTGGTAGACCTCTTTTCGGTGTCCAACTTTGAGAATGATGACCCACAAGACTTGGTCATAAATATCATAAATGATGCGGTATTTCCCCACACGTAGCCTGTAGGTGTTGGCCTGGCCCTTCAGCTTCTTTGAGCCTGGCGGGCGGGGCTCCTCTCCGAAGGATCTGATAGCGATGGCAAGGCGGGCCTGCTCTTCACGGGGGAGCTTCGCGAGCTGACGTTGCGCGGCGGGTGAGAGTTCAACCTGGTAGGCCACGGGAGCCATCAGAGGCCGAGCCTAACCATGAATTCGGTCAAGGGAAGTGTTCCCTTTTCCTGGGCTTCCTTGCGAGCTGCTTCAATCTCCGGAATGTCCGCCTGGTCTAAAATGTCATCAAGCTCTTCCAAGGTCTCCAGGTCTTCAAGGGGGACCACAGCGACAACGCTCTTCCCCTCCCGGACAACAATCAATCGCTCGCTTTCAGTGCTTACCCGTTCAATCGCGTCAGAAAGATGGCTTTCTTCTATCGTGGCTGGTGTGTTCGGCATGACCCTTTCCTTCGAGTGAATTCACAAATAGTCTAACACAGAATCTTGCAAGTGCAGAGCGCTGGCTTGTTCAAGAAATGTTCAGGTTTCTTGAAACTGAACCGGATTGAAACGCACCGTCTAAGATTGATCGTGATAGAGATTCTTGGGGATTCTCGGCAAAGCCGCTGTTTATCGTGAGTTTTATGGCGTTCGCGACGCGGGGGTCGAGGGTTCAAATCCCTTCATCTCCACCAGGAAATTCAAAAGGTTAGGCCGAGACGACACGGCCCTTTACAATGTAATTGCGACGGCGCAAGCCCGAAGCAATTCTCAGCCGTGCAGACAGCAGAGATTGCTTCGTCGCTCCGCTCCTCGCAATGACAATTCCCGGCCTTCTGCCAGCCCAGAGTTCCCGCAATTTTCAACCCGGAGCACTATAGCAAGCTAGCAGTGGCGCTCGAATACGTGACCGAATTTACGAATCAGAGTACTCAGTCGCCAATTTGAATGTGAAATCGTGTCGCTCAAGTCGAGTCGCCTTCAGCCCGGACGCCTAAAGATGGGCCGATAACTGCTCGCATCCTGAGAGATAATGGCTGGGCCGACCCACTCATCCCATGCGGCATTGGAACTGTACCGGTGAGGACTCCGCATCAGCGCGAACGACTCCTCCAGGTCTCCCAGGCTTTGGACTTCATAGATCGTGTGGACATGAAGCCGGTTCCCTGTCCGCGCTCGTGTATCGCCGACATGCGGCCCAGGTGGGAACATCGGACATGATCTTCGGCAGATACTCGCCTTCATACCAGGAACGGAACTCCGGGTCTGCTTCAGGCTTGACCTCCACGGTCACCATGAAGAAGGGCCGGCTACCGAAGATCCCGTCGCATGGGACACGCTCATGGGCGTAGGTTTGCCGGTAAGCCACGCGGCTCAGGTCCTTCAAATATGAGGCCTTCCACTTATCCCATTCTGCACGCTCCGCCTCGCGGCCCGGTCGGGACAACCCCTCGATCGCCGCGTCTATCACGGCTTCAGAGGCAATTTCGTAGACCGTGAGGAACCTCTTGGTGAACCACTTGAGGCTGCCCGCCACGCCATACTCTTCATATCGACGTGCGACCCGGATCTCGGGGACCACCTCCAGCAATTTGGGAATGTAACGATGGTGGTAGAATTCATTGAACTCGGCTTCCTTTTCGGGCGCAATCCGCAAGCTTACAATCATGATCGGGTTGCCAGACATGGATGACTCCTGTCAATTTCGCCGCCGAAGCGACCGTAGTGATTGGCCACTATCTTACCATGTGTTTGGGAGAGTGAAAACCATTCATGCCTAGCAATAGAGGGCGCGATCTTGTTCAGAAAATGTTCAGGTTTTTCTGAACTGAAACGGATTGAAACGCAATGATTAGGATTAACTCTACCTGAAATTGTTGGGGACTCGTGTCAAGGCCGCTGTTTGTCGTTGATTTTATTGCGTTCGCAACGCTGGGGGGCGAGCGTTCAAGTCCCTTCATTTCCACCAGTGAATTCAACAGGGAATCAGGATGTTGAGCTTGTGAGGCGGCATCCTGATTTTCGCGTTCTGAACCGTTGGTGTTTAAGTCGCGACTGTCACGAAACTAACCGCCCGGTTCAGTGGCAGGCAACGGAAGCAGCACGGGAGGCAATTCTCATTGATCTAAGGCTCATAAATGAGTCAAGAGCCGATTTAACCGCTCTTTCTGACTACTTGACAACTGTCACTGAAGCCCGTTATTATTTAGTGGGATAGCTAACATCCTGATCTGAGGCCTGTATTCATTTTCGAAAACGAATTTGGAATGCGGATCAGAAAACCAGCCTATTGTCCTGCTTTTGCCAGGACTGTCATTTTCCTTTTTGTCTTCTCTCGGATGCTGGTCATGATCTAATGACGGCATTCCCTCAGGCTATGGTTCACTGTGCGCTGGCCTCAAGCAACGGCTTGGAGATTTAGCACGTTGGTCTCGAATCGAGATCCGAGGGCAATGGTAGGCCGGAACAGCGCAAAATCAGGGCTACAGTTGAAACAGCCGCACTGTTAGCAAAATCTCGCAAGAGATGACGGTGCGTCATTGACGAGATCTTTTCCTGAAAAGGGGAACAAGTGCCATGGGAATTTTCAATTCTTGGGGGAAACCGAAGACATACCGACCTCCTATTCTTCTCCAACAACTGGAGGAGCGCATCGTTCTCGATGCGGCGGTGAACCCGGCTGTGTTAGACAATCAAGTGGCTAACACAGATCCCGTGAAGGATGCGATGGCAAATGCAGGCCCCGCTACGGATCATGCCCTGGCCATGGCCACCGGAGTCGAAGCTCCACCTCTTCCCACCAAGTTTGATCACCTCTTCAATCAGGACCTCAATGTGGTGCTTGTCTCCAGCGCTATAGGGGATGTACAAGGTGTTTCCGCTGCCGTGAAGGAGAACGCGCAGGTCATCGTCTTCGATTCTGCTCAAGACGACCTGGCCTCAATCAAGGCTAAGCTCGACAGTCTGGTGAATGAAACGGGCAAGAAAATTGATGTACTTGCCGTTATCACTCACGGCTCGGACGGAACTATCGACATCGGCCAGGATCATGTTACGCAGTCAAACTTCTGGGCCTATCAACTTTCCTTTCAAACTTTAGCCAATGATCTAACCGCTGATGCTCAGTTGCTGTTCTATTCATGTGATACTGCGGAAAGCGGCGTGGGACAAGCGTTGGTGAGCAGCATAGCCCAGGCTACCGGTGCGGACGTGTTTGCCAGTAGTGATGCCACGGGAGGTCCGGGGAATAATTGGGTCCTCGAGGTACTCGTCCGACTCGGCAATTCATATGACAGGCATTCTCGACCCGCACGTTCTAAGTGGATTGACCCTCGAACTTGGCGGCCAGCCAGGCGAACCTAGAGACGCGTGGTTCCACGGTACCGGCGCGTTTCAGACTTGGGACATCTACAACTATAGCCTAGGTGTCTACTACACAAAGGATTACAAAACCTATTGGGACCATAAGGATGCCGGCGCCTGGCAATACTGGAACACCGCGGCTTGGGTCACGACAGACAACCTTGGAGATGCGCCGTATGGCGATGGCGCTCACTATGGTCCGGTTAATGGGTGGTTCACCGTGCCGTCAGGGGTTGGATCTTATTCCGGCCATCAGGCCTATATCGCCAGCGGAGTGGAATATTATCAGGACGACACGGGAGCCGCACCCGCGCAATACTGGGCTCACTATGATTCCAACGGTTCCTGGTCCCATTGGGACGGCAGCGCATGGAGAACTGTGGCAGGTTTCGAGGCAAATCCCCAGAACACATGGTTTCATCTTGGCTATGGCGGATATGAAAGTTACGACTATGCGGGCGGAATGTACTACACGAAGGATTACAATACCTACTGGGACCATAAGGATGCCGGCGCCTGGCAATACTGGAACACCGCGGCTTGGGTCACGACAGACAACCTTGGAGATGCGCCGTATGGCGACGGCGTTCACTATGCGGCTGTCGATACGTGGTTCACCGTGCCGTCAGGGGTTGGAGCTTATTCCGGCCATCAGGCCTATATAGCCGGCGGAGTGGAATACTATCAGGACAACACGGGGGCGGTGCCGCCGCAATACTGGGCCCATTACGATTCCAACAATTCGTGGCAGTACTGGGATGGAACCGGTTGGAATTCGGTTGCAAGTTTCGGGGAAACAACGAGCAGTGCTAATGACCGGATCGAATACTGGGTCATGTATTACATGAATCAGTATAGAGCGAATCCGGTGGCCGGGCCTTGGGGTCTGCCCGCTGTGCAGCCTGCTTTGATATTTAACGCGGCAGTGGACTGGATGGCTGAGCAACATCTGCTGGACATCCTAAACACCCATGTTTGGGCACACGAATCCACGGCCTTTCCTTTAGGATGGCAGACTATGGAGCAGCGAGGAGGACAAATCGGATGGACGGGCTGGGGATCCGGTCAAATCGGAGAAAACCTTTTCATACAATTCTATGACCTGAACGGCAATTCTCAATTGGATCAGGGCACCAGTGAAATAGGAAGCTACACGTGGTCAGGTTGGACAGACACCCAGGCTCGCCAGTTTGCCCAGAGTGTGGTGTACGCCTTTGTTCAAGATGATGCCGGCAGTAACTGGGGGCATCGATCGCCTATCACTAATGAGCAGGGATGGAATCTATACTATGGTGGGGTAGCTGCCGACCGAGGGGTAGTTGCAGTCAACTTCAGTACGCTTCCGTACTAACATCGTGTCTGAAGTTTTGGCTAGGACGGAGACTGCAATCCCGTTTCGCAGTAGTCACGTGAGTTCACAGGTCCTGAAGCGGATCGAATCGGTTTGACGAGGATGGAGGCTGTTGGGGACTTCATCAGGGATCTGATTTAAGAAGCGTTGTATTTGCAGTAGCAACGCTCGAATCGAGGGTTCAAATCCCTTCATCTCCACCGAAAAATTCAGGAAATATCAGGTCAGCGGATTTGGAAACTCGGTCCTGATATTTGTCCCCTGCCCAGGCTCCATTTCCTTATTCTCCTGCGGCAAACTGAACTTCCCTGGTCTTCTCCACGAATTTTCAGGCCGACCGGTTTTCAATACCGACCTCACTCCCGCGATCCAATAATCAAGAACTAACGGATTGGGATGGGAATCTCTCAGTGTCATCAGAAGTCATAACGTGGTAAAAGGGTGATGAACCAAAAGAGATAAAATGTGCCCATTAACCTGCCCGTCATAAGGATAGCCGCCTGTTCGGATACCGGCAAAAAAAAGGCACAGACGCTAGGCCGCAACCCAGTGATTTCTTTTGCTCCTCCTGCAAGGCTCGAACTTCCGGCCTGCCGATTGGGGATCCGTCGCTTTATGCACTGAGCTGCGGGAGCGCTAATTCGTCGCCAAAAGCTGTTGGGCAGTCAAGAATCTTGAGTCACCAGTCAGCGAGAAGTCGACCCATTTCTTCAATTGCAGCGACAGACGAGTGTATTTAAGATTAAGAGGAGAGGCCGCCATGGTCTTGATCGAAGTAGTCATCAAACCCTTCAAATTGGACGATCTCAAGGAAGCGCTCGAAGAACTAGGCGTCGGAGGAATGACTGTTACTGAGGTCATGCAAACTGCGGCTCCAAGGGCCGGTAGACGCTCTGCCGATGCCGCACCAATCGACCGGGACATGGTTCCAAAAATAAAGGTGGAGATCGCGGCTCCCAGAAACATGGCCGAAAGGGTCATCGAAGCAGTCTGTCTCCACGGCTCTGCAGGAAAGAGTGAAGACGGAAAAGTCGTGATCGAGCAAGTCGAAGGCACAGTGCGTATCCGAACCGGAGACCTCGATGCAGACGCTCTGTCATAACGGGGACCAATGTGCCGGCAAACTTCCAACCCCTTGCCTTTCTCCGCAATTAGAAGACTCAAGCCGAGCTGAGGCAGCACATCCGGCAGATTGCGACCGCTTTACTTTTCCTTCAGAATCGGTTCCACGTTGCACTGATCATCAAAAGTAGCTTTAAGATCTCGTTCGAGGGCGTCGAGTTCATCCCGATTCTCAACCTCTATCACAAGTTCTCCTGTTTCAAAGCATTTCAGGCGCCCGTGTGACTCTAGGACCTTCACTGCTTCTTTTGGGTCTACCGTTATCCACCCTTTCATTCGCTTGACAAGCTCGGAGCCGCTAAATTCGCGTTCGATAACAAGGTCGATATCCCTATATTTTCCTTTCCATCCTACGACCGCAGGGCGGACCACGATGGGCATGACAGGGTCATGCACGGCCGCGCAGCGGAACCACACTTTGGCTCGAATCATGGCTGATTCTCTCCCTATTCCGGGTTTGATCGCGATGAAACGTGTCTGGACGATTCACCACGTTTATGATATAGTTATCAACCAATAACAAAAATAACTTTCCAAACTGATCTAACTATGCTATAGGGTAGCCCATTAAGCGATGAATAAAACAACAGAAAAAAACAATACACTATCATCAACAGGAGACAAAAAGAGCATGCCGGTATCCGGTCGCATCGTACGTTCAAGCCGATTTATCCTCCTGGGTGTCGTGAGCCTGCTGTTTCTCTTATGGACTGCCGCGCCGACCCTTGCAGAAGTCCGGAAATCCAAAGCCCGGGCGACTCATAAGAATGTCACCAAAACTAAGACCGACAAGAAGAAGATTGCTAAGATTGCTAAGAAAAAACCCAAGCCGGCTTCGCGTGGTGTGGAGGCAAAAGCCGTCTACTGCGTGAATTTGCGTAGCAACCAGACTCTATTGAGCCGGAACGCTGATCAACAGCTCCCCGTAGCCAGTCTCACCAAATTGGTGACAGCGCTGGTGGCCCTGGACCAATTGCCTCTCGACAGAAAAGTCACCGTTCCCGACCATATCAAAACCATACCGAAATCGGTAGTGGGGTTGCAGGCGGGGGATTCGCTTTCAGTTACGGACCTTCTTCACGGATTGTTGATCGGCTCAGGCAATGACTGTGCGGAAACGCTGGCTTGCGCTGTCCCCGGTGGAAGCAAGACTTTCGTTGCGGCCATGAACAAAAAAGTCAAGTCTATTGGCGCCCAGCGCACCGTATTTTATACTCCTAGTGGACTGGACCAAAAGACTCCCAACACCAAAGAGGGCAAGAAAACGGTAGATGTGGACTCCAACGTGTCCACGGCCCGTGAAATAGCCACTATAGCCGGCACTGCATTCTCCAACCCAACCATCCGTTCAATATGTCTGAAAAAGAATCACGTGCTGGCAAGCTCGTCGAAACCGGGCGGTTATTCAGTGAAGAACACAAACAAGCTTCTACGTGACAACCTTCCACTTATCGGTGGCAAGACCGGGTTTACCGTTCGCGCGGGCCATTGCCTGGCAACTGAGTTCACCCCGGGCCGAAACATCTTTTTGATTGTGGTGCTGGGCAGCCCCGACCACTTCCGGGACACTCGGCTCGTCTATCACAAGGCCCTGAAAGAAACCAATCGAATAAAGCTTTCCCCCACCACAACGCCTCCGCGGCTTGCGGCCCAGACGAATTGAGGGGTTGTCATTCCTTCGGCAAGATAAAGAGAAAGTTTATCCAATCGCCCGGTTTTGTCTCACACCAGATTCGGCCGCCGTGGGCCTCAATTATTCTCCGTATATTGTACAGACCAAGTCCGGTCCCGGGTTTCTCTCCGGTGGTATCATTCTGTACCCGGTAGAATTTTTCAAAGATGGATTCAACCTGATTCGGGGGCACTCCCGGCCCTTCGTTCCAGACATTGAATAGATAGCTGTCGGTTCGCTCGACCACACCATAGGCGATCTTGCCGTGAGGATAACGGTATTTCAGAGCGTTTCCGAAGAGGTTGCGGTAGACAACTTCCAGAAGGCTGGGGTCGCCCATGAGCTGAATAGCGCCCACACCCCCCATGCTCTCATCGTAACTCTTAAATGAATCGGGATAGCGTTCTTTCAGGCCAATCATAGCGGGGAGGACCACGTCCTCGTAGAAGTTTCTGATCAGCGTTTTCTTGACGTGAAATTCTCCATGTTCCAGGTCGGCCATGACAAGAAAATCCCGGCTCATTGCCTCCAGGAACTGTGAATGATGGAAAACGATCGCCAATTGATCCCTTCTCGCAGGGTCGGTCTCGGTTTCCAGCAGCCGACGGACGAAACCCGCTATGACGATGAGGGAGTTTTTGTTCTCGTGGCTGATGAAATGGATGGTCTCACGATAGTTATGATTGAGCCGCTCCAGTTCACGCCTGACAGCATTCTCCCGGCCGATGTCCTTGCTGACACCTACCGTGCCCACAATCTTACCTTGCTCGTCCTTCAAGGAGGAGAGTGTCAAGAAAATCTCACGGAATTCCCCTGACTTCGTTTTCAAGCGCGTTTGATAATTCCGGATACCGCCGGAAAGGTTCACTTCATCCATGAGCCTTTCCCGTTCCGCTGCATCCAGCCAGACGTCCGAGATCTTTCTGCCCTGCATCTCTTCTGCCGTGTAACCGAGAGTCTTCTCAGCGGCAGGGTTGAATTCTACAATGCGCCCCTCCAGATCCGTCGTAATGATCATATCGTCCGAAGATCTGAGAATGCCTTCAAGATAGCCGGATTCCTGGGCCAGCGCCTCAGTTCGGCTCCACATCTCCTTTGCGAGGTTTGCCGCCAACTTCTTGTGGCGTTCTTCCGACTGTCGCAGCTTGGTCAACAGGCCGGATATTTCCACTTGTCGCCCGATAAGGTCAGCCACCTCCTCGAGGAAATACACCTCTTCCGGGGTCCGATTCGGCTGTTTTGGGCAGTCAACGTGCAGACATCCGCGGACCTCCGTCTCTACCACGACCTCCTGAACGTACTCCGACTGCGTAACCTCCTTTGGTATTTTGCCGTACGTGCGGTTGGCCAATTCCAACCAGACCGCGGCACCAGCAGGCTCGTCCAAGGAGGCGGCCAAACGGCCGAGGACCTTTTCCATCTGTTCTTCAAAGGGAGCAGTGACCATAAGTTCCCGAGTGATCTCCAACAGGCCTGTCAGTTTCTTTGAGAGCTTGGGCACTAGCTCCTCACAGCTTTCCTGGAGATCGCGCGACTTCTCATCCACGGTGACATCACGGACGGTTTCCACAAGTGCCCCTCCTTCTCCTGCCTCTGGGAGCAGACTAACGTTGACTGTGCACGGTCTCGCCCGCCTGAGTTGAAAAGCGCCGGAAATCGGATCGGCTGTACCTCTCACCAGGTCATCGAAGGAGCAAAATGGGCACACGTGGGGGAGTCCCGCCAGGGCTTCATGGCATGGCTGTCCCACTACGGAGCCTACTGTGTCAATCAAACGCGAATTCATGTGGAGGATTCTGCAATCAGGACCGATTAGACATGCTCCATCAGGGATACTTTCTAAAAACTTCTCTGGTGAAAGCTGTATCATGTCCCCTCGGGAGCGCACTGCTGAAAGTCGTCGAAACGATTTCATAAGCGTAATCTCATGGGGGCCAACCCCCTTGCTGACGGATGTCAATAGGTTACGAGCAGAACGCTCTGTTCATTAATATTTGTGAAAATAGGGCGTCTTCCTAAATCACGGAAGGCAGCCGGCGTAAGAGACTTCGCAACCCCTGCCAGTCTAAATCTCGATTTCTGCCTATCTCAATTTCGACCCTAAGTCAACGAAGACCGGCCCCCGACCCCGCCTGACAAGTTGTCTTGAATCATTTGAGATAAACGGTGACACAAGTAGAGTCGTATACTAATTCCAATTATACCTGAAAGAAAAAATATTGAAAGAGCCCTAAAGCGTAACAATTCGGTTATTAGCGTGAAGTTCAAGTCAGACGCTGAGACCAATCGAGGTTTCCCGGTGTCGCTTCACTTACAATCTGACGATCACCTGATCCGTCATTCCCGCTTTCGCGACAATGACGTGATGGATTTGCCTGCCCCCTTGGCCGGTCCGGCTGTCGCAAAAGGGCTGGATTTGACTAACACGTGTGTGAATGGTAGGATTGTGCGCCGATTGTTCTTCGTGGGAGGACCGTATGAAGGGTGTTGTATTGGCTGGAGGACTTGGAACAAGGCTGTACCCCTTGACGAAAATCACCAACAAGCACCTCCTCCCTATCTACGACAGGCCGATGATAACGTATCCCATAGAGTGCCTTGTCAAAGCGGGGATCAAAGATATTCTGGTCGTTACCGGTGGCAACAATCCCGGAGACTTCCTGAGGCTCCTGGGCAACGGAAAGGATTACGGTGTCGAGCAGATCAACTACGCTTATCAGGAGGGCGAAGGCGGCATAGCCGATGCTCTTTCCCTGGCCGAAAACCATGTGGCCCGCGGAAGAGTATGTGTAGTGTTGGGTGACAACGTTATAGAAAAAAACATAATCTCTGCCGTCGAAGACTACAAACGTCAGCCAAACGGCGCAAAAATCCTCCTCAAGGAAGTCGAAGACCCTCGAAGATTTGGTGTCCCTGTGCTCGACGGCGACCGTGTGGTAAGAATCGAAGAAAAGCCGAATAATCCTGCTTCATCGTACGCTGTCACGGGGATCTACCTATACGATTTCCAGGTTTTTGATTTTATCCGGACGCTGTCGCCGTCCGAGCGGGGAGAGCTGGAAATTACAGACGTGAACAACATGTACATCAATCAAGGTACTATGACCTGGTCTCTGCTCGGCGGTTGGTGGACAGACGCAGGCACCTTCGATTCCCTCCTGAAAGCTTCAAATTTGGTCGCGCAGGGCGGGGCCAACAAGGATTGAATTGGGCAATGCAACGCAAGAAATTCAAACTACCGGATACGGCATTGATACAGGGCGTCATCGTGCAGCCTTTGAAGGTGATTCCCGACGAACGCGGACGCTTGATGGAGATCATGAGGCGCGATGACTCTTTTTTCAGCGGTTTCGGCCAAGTGTATCTCAGCACGGTATACCCCGGTGTTGTAAAGGCATGGCACTACCATAAAATTCAGGAAGATCGCTTCACATGTGTCCGCGGTATGGTAAAGGCCGTCCTGTACGACGACCGGGAAGGGTCTCCCACTCGCGGCCTCTTGAATGAATTCTATTCAGGCGAGCACAAGCCCTGTTTGATTGTCATTCCTGCCGGCGTGTTCCATGGCTGGAAATGTGTTGGCGAACACGAGGCATACGTTGTCAACATTCCATCTCAGCCTTACAATCGTGAGGAACCTGATGAGTACCGGATGGATCCACATGAAGGAGGGATTCCTTACGACTGGTCCAGAAAGGACGGTTGAGGTCATTTATGAGGTTACTGGTAACCGGCGGCTGTGGTTTTATCGGCTCGAACTTCATCATGCACATGCTGGAATCTTATCCTGATGTCGAGATTTGCAATCTGGATCTGCTCACGTACGCGGGAAACCTCGAGAACCTTCAAGACGCAGAGCCATACGGCGAACGTCACCGCTTCATCCGCGGGAGCATCACAGACAAGAAAGTAGTCTCATCACTCGTTTCTGAAAGGCCGGACGCTGTAATCAATTTCGCTGCCGAATCCCACGTGGACCGCTCCATAATGGACTGCTCGGCCTTCGTCGTCACCAACATTTGCGGAACGCAGGTAATCTTGGATGCTTGCCGTGAATACGGCATCCGACGCTTTCTTCAGATTTCTACCGACGAGGTCTACGGTTCCCTCGGGGCAGACGGGGCTTTTACCGAATCTTGTCAACTGGTTCCCAACAGCCCTTATGCGGCATCCAAGGCTGCGGCCGATTTGCTGGTGCGTTCCTATCACAAAACTTACGACCTGGATGTGATAATAACCCGTTGTTCAAATAATTACGGTCCGTTCCAGTTTCCCGAGAAACTCATACCGCTTATGATCACCAATGCTCTCCAGGACAAGGAATTGCCTGTGTACGGTGATGGCATGAATGTGCGGGACTGGATTCACGTAACAGACCATTGCCGTGCCATCGACGTTGTTCTGCGCAAGGGTTATTCGGGTGAAGTCTATAATATCGGCGGAAACTCGGAGTTCTGCAATCTGGACATCGTCCGATACATTCTTACAAGACTTAGCAAGCCGGAATCCTTGATACGGTTCGTCACGGACAGACCGGGACACGACAGGCGATACGCCATGGATGCTTCCAAGCTGAAGAAAGAGCTGGGCTGGGAGCCTTCCATAGGCTTTGAAGACGGGATGAACCAGACCGTCCAATGGTACCTGGAGCACGATGCCTGGTGGCAACGGATTAAAACAGGCGAGTATCTGACATATTACGAAAAATGGTACGGTAATCGCTGAAGATCCTTTTGCAAGATCTGCCGCACCAGCTAGGCCGAAAAGCTCCCCTCATGTTTCCTGCTGCCACTATTCCTCCAAAGCAATGAACATTGAACGACGAAAAACCAGGCAAATTCTCATAGGCAACGTTCCCGTAGGAGATGGGGCCCCCATTGCCGTGCAGTCCATGACCAATACGGACACGAGAAACACGAGAGCCACAATCAGGCAGATCCGGCGCTTGGAGGATTCGGGGTGTGAAATCATACGCCTCGGCGTGCCCGACATGACCGCAGCACTTGCCCTCGGGGCGGTTAAGAAAAAGATACAAATACCACTTGTAGCTGATATCCATTTCGATTACCGGCTGGCCCTCGAGGCGCTTCGGCAGGGAGTGGACGGGCTGAGGCTCAATCCCGGAAACATCGGGGCCCAGCATAAGGTCCGGGAGGTTACCAAGGCTGCCTCGGAACGCAGCGTTCCCATTCGCATCGGGGTGAATGCAGGCTCGCTACAGAAGGAACTGCTTACGAAATATGGCGGCGCTACTCCTGAAGCCATGGTAGAGAGCGCCCTGGAGCACATAGCTCTTCTGGAGAGGGAGAATTTTCATCTCATCAAGATTTCTCTTAAGGCTTCAGATGTCAGCCGAACAGTGGATGCCTACAGAATTTTGTCCGAACGGGTGGACTACCCTCTCCATGTGGGCATCACCGAGGCCGGAACGCTCCTACCCGGCTCGATAAAATCGTCCGTGGGAATAGGCATTCTCCTGGCTGAAGGAATCGGTGACACAATTAGGGTCTCTCTGACAGCTTCCCCGATCGAGGAGATCCGGGTCGCATACGCGATTCTGGGGGCGTTGGGCCTCCGCCGCAGGGGCGTTGAGGTAATCTCTTGCCCCACATGCTCCCGGACCGAAATAGATCTGATCGGCCTTGCTCGAAAAGTCGAAAAGGCCCTCTCCCGGATCAGAACCCCATTGAAGGTCGCGGTCATGGGCTGCGTGGTAAATGGTCCCGGCGAGGCACGCGAGGCAGACATCGGTATAGCGGGCGGGCGCGGGCCGCGGTATACTTTTCAGAAAAGGGGAAAGCGTGGGCACGTACGACGAAAAGGACTTGCTGTCGGCATTATTGAAGGAAGTGAGAGAAATGACCGGAGAAAGCACTTCTCAGACCTAACGCATACCGTAATCGAATTGCCAAATAGGAATCCGTTTGCTTTTGGGAACTCGCTTGAGCTTGGAAAAAATTATCCCGCAACATACGCACGCGTCCGGTGAAGAAGCCTCTGCGGGGCAACCGCAGTTGGGGCAGATTTCGAGAGTGGTCTCCTCCATCATGCGGCCTCCACTGGTGACAGCGTGCCCTGAAAGTCGGTTTGGGGGCCTGGTCGAAGACGATTTGTCCGCACGAATCTCATCAGGATGCGAAGCTCTTGGCGGAGCCTCTTCCTCCGCCCGATAGACTCCCCAGCCACCATCAAAAACATTTCTTATCAAGGTCACCTCTGTGGAAGCCTCGGAGAGATTCGTGAAAGGGTCTTCGAGTTCGGGCGCTTTCCTATCTCTGCAGTGATACTCGTATTCTGACAGCAACCCCGCTTGGATCAGCCTTTCATAAATCTTTCGCAGATCTTTCGCAGTCAGTCGGAACCTGTGCATCAGGTGAAAGTCGTCAGGTCGGTTTCGGAAGGAGGCCAGAAAGTCTTTGGCCTGAAACGGTCATTTGCGCGGAAGCGTCAGCCGGATTCAAGTAGTCAAGTTCCCCGCTTGTGACCCATCCTTTGTCCAGGAGCATTTCTTTTACTTTTAGTAAGTGCCGGTATGACAGACCATGTTTCTCCATGAGGGATTTCAGGCCCACATGTTCTTTTATGTCACCGACGATTGCTCTCGCATTGACTCTGATCTTCTTCATTTCACACCCCCTTGGGCCGAATTGCGTCATATATTTCCTGACTGTTTTTGTAGCAAATCGCGTGCCACAATAAACGCGCGGCAGGCCGTCTCGTCATCTCAGTATTAGAGCGATTTGGGAAAGTACTGTCCTAGACAGAAGAATACTGGGTAAGGGTGGGCATCCTGCCCATCCCCCAGAGACAGGCAAGATGAGACTGTCCTGCCAATAGACAACCGATCCCACGACAGGCGGCACTGTCTCCGATCTGTGGCTGAGGTGGACTCGTCTTGCTGGATTCCGAAGATTGGAAGTGGCTCAAGGCCTCGCGGGGTGTGGACGCGATTCCGCATTCTTGTGGAAACAAATCCACACGTGGAGACGAGCAAGTTGCTCACCGATTAGAATATTTGATGATTCAATTAACATGCGGTTGAACGATGTTTGGCCGGCGAATTGGGACAGGAGGATTCAGCATCAGCGGGCGCCACAAGATATCTGCGCGCGGACTGAGCCTTGAATTCGCTGATTTTGTGATTAAGAAAAGGTAAGACCTGTAAACCGACGAAGCTTCGCCTTTGGTTAGATGGAACAGGGGAAGGTTCACGAGATATACGCGAGGAGGCCGCCATGATGGACTGCAAGGTCCTAAGTCAAGACATGCTCAGTCATCCTGTGATGGTACGGGTAGATGATAACCCTTTAGACCTAATGAGAGCCAAGACGATAGCCGATCACAAGGCCCGAGAGCTTTCGTCCGACCCCATGCTGTTGGCATGGTTTGACAGGAAAAAGGGGAAATTCTCTCCTGACGTAATCTGCTGCGGCACCGAAAAACCGACCTGGCTGGTGTACGCGGAGTCACGGGGGGCCGATATTTCTGTGGACATTAACAACGAAGATTACGTGTTCGTGTACAAAGCGGGTGAAGAGTAGAGGCCCCGGAATCCCAGGGGATGGCAGGAGGGTTGATCTTCCGGCCCAAAGCCAGGTGTATTTTCAGGCACGTGGTCAATTTTGTGCACCCTATGAACTTTTCTTGCATCAATATGAGCGAAGAAGATTACCTGAAAGGAGACAGGACAATGGCCGTTGAAGGAGAAATCCAAGAAGAGTTTGTCGAACCCGCGGAGTGTTTTGGCGTCGAATTGGACGAGGCGCTATGCATCAACTACTATCCAGGGAAATTGGCTGAAATAGAGGACGCGGTGAACGAGGAGCGTGATAGAGCTATTGCCGACGAATTCTTCTGTAGTGGGTGTGGAACGTAATGCAAAGGGCTGAATGAATCCTGTTTGCTTCAACTTTATCACATCCGCGAAAGTCATTCATTCCGTCGTGAGCTTTAAGCTCGACGAGCGGGGTAATGACTGATTGTTAGGCGCATAGGATTTAAGGTAAGTATTAGGAACCGGAGCTGATAATCACTTCTTCCCCTGCATTTAGCCCTGACAGAATTTCCACCTTGCCATCGGCCAGCTTGCGGCCGGTTTTGACATGCCGGACCTTTACAGTTCCGTCTTGAGTGACTCTCACTGTTTCCAACTGACCGACTATTTTGACGGCTTCAGACGGAATCACAATAACTTGTGAGGGGCGGGTGTGGAACGTGAGCGTTCCGTAAAGGCCGGGAGCCAGCCCGGGCTCCTCCGTCAGGGGCGCCTTGACTGTAATCGTCCGGGTCTTCTCTTCGCGCTGAGGCACCACTTCCCTTATTGATGAGGCCTGTTTAACTTCGGCGGACGGAACCGCCACCGTCACAGGCATGCCCCCCTTAAGATAAGAGGCGTACTGCTCCCCCACCGCGGCTACCAGTTCGACCGAGCGGGGTATGTATATCGTCAAGAGTTGACGTCCCGGCGTGGCCAAGTCGCCCAGGTTGACGTTTTTCTCCCCAACAATCCCGTCAAAGGGGGCGGTTACAACCGCGTACGCCAACTGAGTCTTCGCCTCATCAAGGGCCGCTTTTGCTCTCGCTTCGGCTGCCTGAGCCACCTCATACCGAGCCAGAGCATCGTCGTAGTCCTTTTTTGCTACAGATTCCTTTTCAAAGAGAGCTTTGTAGCGCTCATAGTCGTTCCGGGCCTTTACCAGGTCAGCCTTGGCGCTTTCCAAAGCCGCTTTGGCCTGGGCTTCTCGTTCCGCCATCTCCTTGGAGTCAATGCGCAGGAGCACCTGGTCCTTTTTCACGCGATCGCCCGCATCCACGTTCAATTCAACCACGTAGCCCAGGACACGGGAAGCCACGCGAGCAATCTCCCGCGAAACCACCGTGCCCGAGACCGTGACGTCACCTTCGGTAAGGCTGATTGCCGCCTTAACAGTTTTTACCTGCGGCGTCTTTTCGCCGGGGAATACGGTTGTACCTCCGGGTACCTTTGAGTGGAAGCCGCCTTGCATCCATACGAGGATAAGAACCAGCGCAGCCAAGGCGATTGCCGCGGTTACTATCTTCCTTCTGTTCATTGCCGCCCCGATCACCTGCCGTGATAACCGCCCTTAGTTCTCGGTCATGACAAAATCGTCATACTCGATTTCAAAGCGTAGTTTGTGCTTTGCTTCTTCTTGCGCGAGGGACATGAATACAGTCTGAAGGTTGGCGTCGTCGGTGGCTCCAGCAAGGTCGATATACATTTTGAACGCCTTCTTCTCCTTCTTCATCGCCACGACCAGGGCTTCCTGGTAGTCCATGTGGTCTGTAGGCTCCACGTCAACAAGATAATCGCCGATTTTGAGGTCCAGGACCTTCTGCTCCGCGGCCATCAAGCGCTTGCCTGATTTAACCTCCAGCAACTTGCTTTTGTGCCACATCTCTTCTTGGGCGAAATCTTTGAATATTTGACTCATCCACGGCCTGTCCATCCGGCCAGCCAGGCCAGTGTAGAATTGGGCCGCCTGTTCTTCCTGCCCGATTGCGAAGTCCAGGATCTCATCTACCGACTTCCATTGCTGCATGATCAACCTCCGTTAATATTATTTTTGCGACACCAATTTCGTCACCGTTTCCAGCGCGGCATCGAAATCGGGTTCATTCGCGATCTCTTTCACCAGTTCGGCGTGGCGCACTATTCCTTCTCGATCAACGACAAAAACCGCCCGAGCCAATAGACGCAAATCCTTCATCAACACACCGTAGGACAACCCGAAGGAGCCATCCCTGTGGTCGGAATAGGTTTTCACGTCCCTCACCCCCGTTGCACTACACCAGCGTCCCTGTGCAAAAGGCAGATCCATGCTGATAATAAGGATTTCCACTCCCGGGTCAAGACGGCTCGCTTCTTGGTTGAATCTCACGGTGGTAGCATGGCACACGGGCGTGTCCAGTGATGGCACAGCCGAAATTACACATATTTTGCCGCGAAAAGACGAAAATTGTACGGGCTTGAGATCATTTGCCAGAACAACGAAATCTGGCGCAACATCGCCCACTTTAAGCTCTTCCCCGAGGAGAGTCACAGGATTGCCTCTCATGGTCACTTGGCCGGTACGTTCTCTCATTGTAGGTTTCCTTTCGGCAGAATGGAACTGTTCGCAACGAATGTCCACTCGTGACTTTTGTTTCTATATATGCGCTTGTGTTGAACTTCCTACCTGATCAGTAAGCCTCGTCTGACTCAAGGTATTCGGGCGTAACCTTGTCTTTGAAGAGGTAGTAAACCCACCCCTGATATAGAATTACGATCGGCACAAATATCAGAACCACGACCAGCATAATCTTCAGCGTCAGAGGACTGGATGACGAATTGAACGCGGTGAGGCTGAAAGCCGGGTTCAGGCTCGATGGGTACAGGTTTGGATAGAGCCCCACAACTCCGAACAGCGTAGCGCCCACTATGGTCAGACAAGACGCAAACCAGGCATTCCACCACGCTCTCTTGGCAATAAATAATCTCGTGATCAGCAGAGCTACAACCGTGGCCAGTGGAATGACAAAAAGAAGAGGCCGACTGAGGTAATTCTTGTATAGAGGTGTCGCAAACCAGGTGTGCACAAGGAAGACCACCGCCACGACCAGGAGCACCACCCAAAGCTTCGACGAAAGCGCTGCGGCCCTGTCATAAAGCGGCCCCTCGGCTTTTACGGCCAGCCACAAGGAGCCATGCAACAGGAAGAGAAGGACAAAGAGCACACCTCCGAGAATCCCGTAGGGGTTCAGAAGAGTGAACAGGGTTCCGTGAAAGACTCCTTTGTCATCAAAAGGGATGCCCTGGAATATGTTTGCAAAGGCGACGCCGAAAAGAAGCGCGGGCACAAAGCTCCCTACGAACAGGCATGAATCCCAGATCTTTCTCCACCCAGGGCTGTCGAGCTGACCTCTGAATTCGAAGGAGACCGCGCGAATGATCAAGCCAAACAGAATGAGCAGGAGGGGCGCATACAGCGTGCTGAACATCACTGCGTACGTGGTGGGAAAAGCAGCGAATGTGACGCCGCCCGCGGTGATCAGCCAGACCTCGTTGCCGTCCCAAAACGGGCCCATCACGTTGTAGATGATTCGGCTCTCCGTATCGTTGCGGGCTATAAACGGCCGTAGAGTTCCCAGACCGAGATCAAAGCCGTCCAGCATGAAGTATATGGCCCACAACAGGCCCCATAGCAAAAACCATATAGTTTCCAGCATGGCTCAGCCTCCTCTCCTGGCCGGTAACCCGGCCGGAAGCTCGGGGGGGCCCTTACGAGCGACTCTCACCATCAGAGCAAATGCAATAAGTCCAAGCAGTGAATAAAGCATTACAAAAGCGGCCAACGATACGGCCACATGCGAAGCCGGTATCGGCGAAACCGCATCCGCGGTTCTCATCACGCCGTAGACTATCCAGGGCTGGCGCCCCACCTCTGTCACTATCCACCCCAACTCCGAGGCAAGATACGGCAGCGGGATCACGTACATCATAATCTTCAAATACCAGCGAACGGTCTCCAGTTTGTTTCTCTTGAACCAGCCAATCACCGTGAGAAGAGCGAACAGAAAGCCCAGCCCCACCATGATTCTAAATGACCAGAATGTCAACGTAACCGGCGGTCTATCCTCTTTGGGCCATTCCTTCAGGCCCTTGATCTCGGCATCCCAGTGGTCGTAGACCAGCCAACTCAGGAACTTGGGTATCTGGAACATTTCCAAGCTGTTGCGCTCGTTTGCCTCATCCGGAATGAGCAGCATCGAAAACGGCGCTCCCTGGACGGTTTCCCACTGGGATTCGACCGCGGCAAGCTTTCGAAGGCTGGATTTGGCCCATCTTCTTGCCGTGAAAGTCTCCTACAATCACTTCCCCGACGGAAAATATCAGAGCAAATATCAGGGCGATTCTGAAAGATTTGGAGAAGAACGAGACGTTGCTCTTGCGCAGCAGATGATAAGCGCTCACTCCCATCACAAAGAAACCGGCGACAATGTACCCGGCAAATGTCGTATGCAGGAAGGTCCAGATGGCATAAGGCTGAGTCAGCACTGCCAGGAAATCCACAAGCTCGGCTCTTCCATTTCGGATCACGTAACCCACAGGATGTTGCATCCAGGTAGTTTGCTACCAGTATCCAATACGCTGATCCAGTAGAGGCGGCCGCGACCAGCCAGATACAGGCCGCATGAATCCGTGGGGACACTTTGTTCCAACCGAAAACCCATATCGCTATAAAAGTTGATTCGAGGAAGAAGGCTACAGTGGCCTCAATTGCCAACAGCGATCCGAATACATCTCCAACGTACTTTGAATAGCCGGCCCAGTTCGTGCCGAACTGAAACTCGAGGGTGATCCCTGTCACAATTCCCACGGCAAAATTGATGAGAAAGATTTTGCCCCAAAATTTGGCCATCCGTTTGTATTCTTCATCGTCGGTCTTCACATATATCGACTCCATGAGAGCCACCAAAATCGAAAGGCCCAAGGTCAAAGGGACAAACAGAAAGTGGAACATGGTGGCAACCGCGAATTGAAGCCTTGAAAGAAGAACAACATCCATGACGACCATCTCCTTTGAGAGGCGGATCATCCCGAGCACTGGGTATAATGCTCAACAAGCCAAGTGAAAGGGCGGGCATTTGAATGAGCCCTGGGCTTAGTCTCCCCGCCGCTCCAACAAGGTCAAAGCTTTTGCTGCCAGGTCTTGTACCCGTACTTGAGTAAATTCGTGGTCAATGTACAATCGTAGCAATGAATCGTCGTTCACGAGCAACTGTAGCATCGGCCGAGCATCCTCGATTCTCAGTAATCCCGAGGCCCATGCTGCAAGGCCCCTTATGGTGGCGTCACTCGATTCCAGATACTTCTGAAGATGGCCACCGGCCTCCGCTACCATCTGCGGCCTGACGCGGGCCAACCGTACCAAACCCCAGAGCACACCGCGTTGCAGACCTTCATATTCCAGGAAATTCCCCTCGTAATCCATGTATGAAATCAGCATGCGTGAATATTCGCGGGCCAAACCCTCGTGCCTCGCCATGATTTCGGCCATGGCTTCCGGCGCGCCCCATCCTATACCGCCTGACTCGTCGTTGAGGCTCCACATGAGCCTGCGCACAATGACGCGAGCGCTTTCCATGTCCTTCCGCGCGAGGTTTTCAACTACCGCGCCCATTGCCGTGATCGCCCGCCACCGAAGCTTCTCGTCACTATGCACGAGAAAGGAAAACAGCGGGTTAATGACCTGACGTGCCGGCAGCATGCAGAACTCATGGAGGCTCGCTTCAAAAGCATCCGCGTTGAGCAGATTCCGAACCGTTTGCTTCAGGCCGCGGCCCCTCATGGCTTCACGGTGCGAGGGCTTTTGCTATTTCACGGCCCAGATCCACGCATTGCCTCAGACCGTCATGGGCCGGAACATATTGGAGGCTCACTCCGGGATTAACCACCTTGATCTTCATTTCCTCCAGTGCCTTGGTTATCAATCTGACTGCCTCGCCGCTCCAGCCATAAGATCCGAACGCTGCCCCGATTTTGTTGAGCGGTCTCAATCCCTTCATGTAGCAGAGCATGTCAGCCATCCTGGGGAGCATGCCGTTATTGAGCGTCGATGACCCGACAATAACCGCGCCCGCGTCGAGCACTTCTGTTATGACATCGCTCCGGTGACTGACGCCTAGATCCATTAACTTGACGCTAATCCCGCTCTCAACCAATCCGTCGGCAACGGCCTTCGCCATGGTTTCGGTGCTGCGCCACATTGTGTCGTAGATAATAACGGCTTTTCGCTTGGGGACCTGTCGGCTCCACTCAGCATAGGCCGCCACGATCTGCAGGGGATTGTGACGCCAGATGAGGCCGTGATCCGGGGCTATCATGTTGATCTTAAGGTCCATTTTCTGGACGTCGCTGACCAATTTCTGGATCAGAGCGCCGAATATGGCAAAAGTATATTGGCAAAGTATTTGGCTGCATGTCTCATAAGTTCGGAAGAATCGACCTCGTCGTTGAATCGCTCGCTGGTCGCCCAATGCTGGCCGAAACCGTCGCTCGAAATCAACAGAGCATCTTCCTTGATGTAAGAAAACATGCTGTCCGGCCAATGAATCATCCTGGTCTCGATGAATTGGACCGTCCGCTTGCCAAGACTGATCTCCTGCCCGGACGCCATTACTTCATACGGCCAATCTTCCCTGTGATAGTGTTCCAGCAGGGCCTTCTTGCCTCTTGGGGAACAGATCAGCTTCTCCGGCTTGATTACATCCATCATCTCTGCGATCGACCCGGAGTGGTCAGGTTCAACGTGATTTACGACCAGATAGTCAATCTTGGATGGCTCGATCACCTTGTAGATGCAGTGGAGCAAATCGTTCTTGAAAGGCTTCTTGACCGTATCAAAAAGGGTTACCTTGTCGTCAATGATCAGATAAGCGTTGTAGGTAGTCCCTTTTTCAGTTGAGTACCCATGGAAATCCCGGATGTTCCAGTCCACAGCTCCGACCCAATGAATATCCTTTTTCATTTCAATATTGATTCGCAATGGTATCCTCCGTAGAAACTTCGAGTATGAGAGCAGCGTCTCCGCCTGCTATTTGTTCGGACGACAGAACACAGTTACCCGCGGTCATGGCAAACCGTCGGCTGAATATCTGAGATCTCAACCGCCTCAATCGGGCGACTGGACGCCCTGCTTATTCCGGTTCAAAACTGTCTTTGTCAGCTCCACACACCGGGCACACCCACTCATCAGGCAGATTCTCAAATGCGGTGTGAGGATTCACGCCATTATCAGGATCTCCGAGGGCCGGATCGTAAACATAACCGCAAACTTGGCATACATATCTTTGCATTTCTTCCTCCGATTATAGTTTTGCATCGGCCTCTCAACGAGACCCAATCATTAACACGTTTATACAGCCGAGTACAGAGGGCCATGCCCGCCACTGCTCATTTCCCGCCGATCTTGTTGCCTATGGCCCGACCGTAATCCTGGGCCATCTGGAGCGCCCCCTGCAACGCAGCGGATTTTAACCTCAGCGGTGTACCCACCATATCCATCTTGAACACGTTGTGCATTGTGTCGTAGATCCTATCGGCAGCCTCCCCGCTCCACCCGTAGGACCCGAATGATCCGCCTACTTTGCCTTCCAGATTAACCTGGGCAGCTAGAAACAGCAGCGTCTTCATAGCTTGCATCATCTCGCCGTGATAGGTGGCCGAACCAAACACATACGCGTCGTAACCGGCAAGATCTTCCGGATTAGGCAGGGCCTTAGCGTCCAGGACTTTGGCCTCCACGCCTGTGAATCTGACCCCTTCAGCTATAAGTTCGGCAATATTCTGTGTTTGACCGTCCGGGTGGCGTAGGCTATGAGCACTTTTGGCATTGTCGGTCTTTACCCTCCGTGGTTGGTGTTTCGTTGAATATTGATCACCAGGCATTAACTACGCAGGAA
Organism: uncultured delta proteobacterium; assembly: GCA_963809365.1. Taxonomy (GTDB): domain Bacteria; phylum Desulfobacterota; class Desulfomonilia; order Desulfomonilales; family Desulfomonilaceae; genus CAWBBA01. The sequence continues at coordinate 159,443 of CAWEJR010000028.1, forward strand.
CACAGCCGCCACATCTCCAGTCCGAGGCCTTTCGGCCGGAAATTTCGCTCTCTTTCCAGTGGGCTGTCCCTTGATAGCAGCCTCATCCCTCACCCGCTGACCCACGGCACTTCGCCACAGCATCCTTTCCCAGTTCAAATGCCTCTTTGAGTGCGTCAGGATGTTTAGCTATTTCTCCTTTATCGTCCACCGACTTTATGAAAATGCCCCCGTCGTAGCTCATGTCCAATGCATCAAAGAAGTATTTCGCCACCAGTTGGGCCCCCTCGAAAAGGTTGGCCCCTTTGGTGGCCCCAACAGCGATCAGATATCCTTGGCCTCCGTCATAGGTTCGTCGCGCCTCAGGAGTTTTATCCAGCATCCGCCGACACCACATGGCCTGGCAACGATCGATCACGGCCTTTGCCTGGGACGTGATGCCGTAGAAAAACATCGGCGAGGCCAGGAATATGATTCTTGACTCCAAGAGCCGGGGATAGACAAGCTGCATGTCATCGTCAACAACACACTCGCCTGTGTCGTTGCACCCGCCGCACTCCACGCAGCCGGCCAAGTTCAATTCGCAGCAACGTATGGAAGAGACCTCCGCGCCGGCGGATTGGGCGCCGCGGAGAACCTCATCCAACAGCAGGTCTGTATTTCCGCCTTTTCGCGGGCTTCCGTAGATCCCCAGAACTTTCATTCCGCTACCCCAGACGGGTATCCTGATTGGTCTTGCCACAGTCCGGGATGTAGCACGACACATTCAGAAACTCGCACTTGTCTTTGCACCCCGGGCAAGTTTCAGGCGGGGTCACATCTGTCTCAGCCTCAAATGTGTATCCACACTTCTGACACTTCCACGTATTCTTTTCCATGAGATCTCCTTGGTTTTGTTAAGCGGTTATCGCCGTTTAGAGGGCGACTTGGGCCCCTTTGCCCTTTGTTCCCATCAAGAACTTCAGATGATCCAGCATTTCCTGAATATTCTTGGCCATATACCATCGGCCATTCTCAAATACGCCAAAGTCTGCACCCATCATAGCAGATGCAAACCGGGTTGAGTTCGCGAAGAAGAGCCACTGTTCAGCCCATTTTTTCTCTATGGCCTCATCAAACATATTGGTCTTGTCGGCTACTTTCTCGTCCCATGCTTTCAGCATTATCTGCGTTGCCGTCAACGTCATCTCATTGCTCGTCTTTATTGTGTTCTCGAAACGCTCCCAGTGTCCGGCCACCCATCCGGCAGTGTGACACGACCGGCAAACTTTCTGAAGTGTCTCTCGCCTCTGGGTCTGCTCCTCGGGACTGATCAGATAGTCTTTGGCCGGCTGCCCGTCCAGACTTGTCGGCAAAGGTTGGCCGTCCTTGTTCCTTATAATGGATGTGTCCGGAGATTTCGGGTGAGCGTGAGCGTAATACAAGCCTAGTATACGCCAGGGCAGGCGGTCACTCATTTGATGTGTCCTCTTGGCTACGACAGTGCCGTCTTCGGTAACTACCTGGCTGACGTGACAGGTGGCGCACGTTGGGGCCACAAAATCCTTCCCAACGGTCCAGGGGACCTCTTTGAAGTTCCATTCGGACCAGAGCGACGAGAACATGCCGCCGTGCATGCTGACCGAATAGGCCTTGTAAGCGGGGACATCAGGCCCCTTATGACATTTTGAGCACACGTAAGGCTTGCGGGCCGCCGTTATAGAGAACTCATGCCGGGGATGGCATGGAGAGCAAGACCCTTTGCTTCCATCTGGATTGAACCGCCCCACTCCATCATTGGGCCAACCTGAGAGCACTAGGAACTCCATATCTCCTTGGTCCGTGTCTCTGGTCTGTTTGCCTGTGACCTCCAGAGCGGTGCCGTGACATTGGTAACATGAATCAGAGTTAGTCTTTTCGTCGGGATCCGCTAAGGTGGTCTTCATGTCTCGAAACGACTGAATACCGTCAATTGCCTTTTCCAGGGTCTGATAAGCGGGATTGTTTACAAGATTCACACGGGCGTGTGACATCAGATTCTTTTCATATTGCGAGACCTCGGCCGAATGGCACGTTGTGCAGTCTTTGGGCGTAACAGTGAGGTGCACCTTGTGGTCGTTGTGGTCAAAGGTGTCTTTGTGCGTTGCAGGATTGAGCATGTGGCATTCGGCACAACCGACCGCAACCCCCGCGAGCTTGTCGGGGACCTTGTCAGCGGAAACGAGCCTTTGAGGCTCAGGCTTCTTCAAAGCGTCAGCAGTCGTGATCCGCGCATGGCGACTCCTTTTCCAGTCCGCGACCATGGCCGGCGTCGAGGAAACGTGGCAGTCGAGGCACTCCTGAGTTACATCACTTACAGGAACTTCCGCAGCTTCGATCTCCCGCAATGGAATGACGACCGCAGCAGCAGCGAGAAAGATCACACACGGCAATCGGAAAACACTTGATGCTCTCATCAGCCCTACCCTCCTCCCCCTGGTGGATCCGAAAGCATTACTTCTGAAGCTTGTCCAATTCCTTCGATAGATCCTCAAGCCTCGGCATCGTGTTTATATCATGCACGTCAATGTATCGAATGATGCCTTGCTTGTCGATGATGAAGAGGGCCCTCTCTGCTGTTCCGTCGTCCCTGAGTACTCCGTAAGTTTTGGCCACCGCTCCGTGAGGCCAAAAGTCGGAAACTACCGGAAACCATAGTTCACCCATCGGCTTGGTCCATGCGTAGAGCGTTGGAATATTGTCCACACTGATTCCTATCAATATTGCGTCACTCTTTTCGAAGATCTCTCTTGCGATGTTGTACCCCGGCCACTGCTGCGAACAGACAGGGGTCCAAGCTGCCGGCACAAACGACACGACGACATTCTTCTTCCCGATGTAATCGCTGAGAGCGACCTTATGCCCCGAAATGGACGGCAGTATGAAATCCGGTGCTTTATCACCGACCTTTACAATTGTTCCGCTGTCAGTGGGCTTAAGTTGCCCCGGATCATAGATTCCGGAACCAAACCCCACCGACTCGCAGTATGCCGCGGAAAAGCACCCAAACACAGCAAATGCTCCAATTGCAGCTAATATCGACCACTGTCTGCCGGTCAGGCCCATAATAGTTTCCTCGCTATTTCCGACGCGATGCCGCCGTGACTTTCTTCAGGAATTGTTCGGGGGTCATCCTACCGATATGTACGTGCTGTACCTTGAGTCCCTTGCCGCCATAACCCTTGATTGCAATAAAAGTCGGGGTTCGGATCGTCTCGGAAAGGGCTTTCTGGATGCCAAACTTCTCATCCGGAAACAGAGGGAACAATATGTTGTATTTCTTCCTGAATACCTCAACTTCAAAAGCCGAATTGCCTGCGCCTATGCCTATTAGTTTGACCTTTCCCTTCAGAGAAGGTGTTTTCTCGATCAACTGGTGCAGCTCATTTACCACCGGCGCTTCGGCTTGGCAAATCGGGCAGTACATGCTGAAAATCTCGATTATGACTGTGTCTGCCTTTATCTGAGGTATGGTAAAGGTGTCTGAGCCTTTAAGGCCCAGGTAGTCCTTTGCCGCAGCGTTGTCAGACACGGACAGCCTGAGGCCGGCCAGCGCTCCCGCATCCACAGCAAGAGAATCTGATGCCGTAGCAAGTCCGGGAATAGTGACGAAACAAACTGCCGCCAGCGCGAAGAAGCAGTTTAGTATGCTCATATTCTTCTCCTCAATGGCGGCACACCTGGACATCTACCAAGCCCCGGCCCAGCAGTTCGTACTCACTGCGTGCCTGTGGACACAGATGGTATTGCCATAGGGCGAAACATCTTCTTGCTTGCACCGCATACCGGGCACTTCCAGTCCTCCGGCAACTCATCGAAAGGTGTCCCTTTCGGGATCTTACCCTTTCGGTCGCCCTTTTCCGGGTTATACATGTACCCGCAGTTTGAGGTCTGGCACTGCCAAATTTCAGAGGTTACAGGCATTATCTTGTTCTTCCGGGTTAGGACTTCCACAGACCATGAAGATTACAGTACCTCCCGCGCAGTCCATTCTCCCTGCACTGGGAAAAAGGCCTCGGGGGTTTGCCCTGGTTTGAGAAATTGACGATAGGCCTTTCCATCAGCCACTATTTCAACCCACTCAATGTAGTGCTTCTCCTCCATAGGATGAGGAACGCTCCCAACTTTAACGGTGAGTCCGGCCGCTGCAGCTTCTTTGACCGGAATATGCTTTTCTTTGGCTGCGTCCACCGTGTTCTCCACGAAGAGCTTCATAGGCTGACCGCAACAGATCAGCTCCCCATCGCCTTCATGCAGCATCTCTACGATGTTTCCACAAACTTCGCACTTATAGATCTGTAGTAGCGCCGTCATTTGAGATACCTCCTTCAATGTTAACTGAAATTAATTCACTGGTGTGAAGGCCAGCGCTTTATGGCCTCTTGCACCTCTACAACTACCAGTTCTCTCCCAGCACCTCGTAGTAAGACTGCGGATGGGCGCACGCGGGACAGACTTTCGGGGCCAATTGACCCTCATGAACATAGCCGCAGTTCAGGCAGCGCCATGCCACTGGCTCATCCTTTTCGAAAACCTTGCCTGCCGCCACATTGGCCAAGAGCCCGCGGTATCTCTTTTCATGCTGCTTTTCCGCCACGCTAATGGCCTCCCATATTATGGCCGCAGCCTCGAAGCCCTCGCCCCTGGCAATTTTGGCGAAGCCGGGGTACATCTCCGACCATTCGTAGTGCTCCCCTTCCGCCGCTGCCTGCAGGTTTTCGGCCGTCTTTGCTACAATTCCTGCCGGAAACGCCACCTGGACCAGGGCTTCGCCCCCTTCGAGCTGCTGGAAAAACCTCTTGGCATGCTCCTTCTCCTGGTTGGCCGTCTCCTCAAAAATCTGCGCGATCTGAATCAGTCCCTCAGACCTCGCCCTGGACGCGAAGTAGGTGTACCGGTTCCTGGCCTGCGACTCGCCCGCGAAAGCTGTAAGCAAGTTTTGCTCTGTTTGCGATCCTTTTAAGTTTGCCATGCAATTCTCTCCTTCCCTGTCTTAAATTACTTTGCCGATCTACTTGACCAGATTAATAATGCTAATACCGAGTTGCGGATCAAACATACTCGGCGTCGACTTGAACCTGAAATTTTGGCGAAGCGCAAGGTTAGCTTCTGTTCATTATCCGACGTTGCTCATGGGCTGGTCGGGAATGCCTATCCTCGGCTCTTCTCTTTCACGGGCCGGCCCGCTTTCCTTCTTGCATTGAGGACACAAACCAACGAACTCCAGCCGGTGCCATAATATTTCGTAGTCACTGGCCTCCGCCAAAGCCTCATTAATCATAGGGATCGAGTCCGCGAGCACGTCGTCCACGCGGCCGCATCTTATGCAGCGCACATGATAGTGATTTTCCACGATTCCGTCGAAGCGCTTTTGAGTGCCCGTCATTTCCAATTTTTGAATCATTCCGATTTCGGACAAAATTTCGAGGTTGCGATAAACGGTTCCGAGACTAATTCGCGGCAGACGTTTTCGAACTATTTCGTAAATCTCGCCGGCCGTCGGGTGCGTAAGAACATTCCGCAACTCCTGCAAAATGATACGACGTTGAGCGGTCATACGCAATGGATGTTTGGTCACCGGCCAGACCTTTGGTCAATAATAATTACTATTCCTAATAGATGAACAACCGAACACCGGCTGTCAAGTCAAAATTTCTGACGAACTGATGAGCCGACTGCTAAGCGGGTTGCCTGTAAACTTCCACGCGGTTTCTTCCATTGTCCTTTGCCTTGTAGAGCGCGTCATCCGCTTGCTTCAGCAGCGTGTTTAGATCACTGGGTCCGTGGCCGGTAACCGTGAGACCTATGCTTACGGTTATATGTAGAGGCTTGGTCTCAGTAGTTATCGGGGTTTCGTTGAGAGTCAGGCGGAGCCGCTCGGCCACTTGCAGCGCTTGCTCCAAAGGAGTTTCCGGCAGAGCAATGACGAATTCTTCTCCGCCGTAACGGGCGAATATGTCGATTCTTCTCAGAGTGGCACGGCCTATAGCGGCTACCATCTTGAGCGCTTCGTCGCCTACAGCGTGACCGTACGTATCATTGATCCCCTTGAAGTGATCGAGATCTATCATCATAAGAGCCAATTCCCCGCCATATCGCGATGTTCGGTCGAGTTCGCGTTTAGCCAGGCTCCTGAAGAATCTTCGGTTCCATATGCCGGTCAGACTGTCGGTGGTAGCCAGCATGCGAAGCTTATCTTCAAAACTCTTGCGCTCCGTTATGTCGCGAGCTACGTGGACGAACCTGTCCGCCTTATAACCGTTCGTGTCCATTGGAGTTACAGAAACGAGAAATGTTCCCCCCAGCTTCGGTTCGACCACTTCCGCGGAATGCTCCGCACCGTCGGCGAGGCTTTGCAAGAGAGGGCAGCCGGGGAACGGCCCATCGGTCCCATGACAAAATTCGTAGCAGCTTCGACCGATCGCGTCCCTGGGATGGACCTTCAGCTTATCTGCCATGGCTTTATTTAGGCGCTGGATGACGTGGTTTCTATCGATGATGGCGATGAGGTCCGGAACAGTGTCGAACGTTTCCTCCCATTCGCGCTTGGCTCTCTCAATGGCTTCTTCGCCGCGCCTTCGCTCGACTATCACTCGTTGAAGATTCTCATTAGCCTCGACCAACTCGGCTGATCGCTCTGTGACCTTGTCTTCGAGGACATGCTGGAAGTTTCTCTGCATGATCGAGTATCTGTCGGCCAGGGCCAACGACAAAAACATCCCCTGCCACAGATATCCAAACTTGAGCGATTGGCCCCACATAAAATCAAAGGGCACGATGCCCACCAGCACACCGACATGCATCGTGGCAAGGATCGGAAACTGGACATGAGCCAGGAACAGGTATCGAGCATGGGATTCGCCCCTGTACCACATCAACCCGGTGACGATAGCCAGAGCCCAAGCCAGAAGCGGGCCATAAATCAGCGCCAAGAAATTGCCTACATAAAAGCTGGTGACAAACAGAATGAAATCAACCACTGCAAGTATCAAGAACAGATCAAGAACCCTATAGAGAATTGGGTACTTCCCCCTGGCATCCATGAAAGAAGTCACAAAAAGTATGTTGAAAACAAAGGTCAGCCCTATTCCCGAATTGAAAAGATGGAACATCCTTTCGGGTTGAGAGAAGATTGTCACTTGAGGAACGAGGCCGTCGAAGCACAATTGGCAAGCGCCCAAACCAATGAGGAGCAAAATGTAGTAGAAGTAAGCCCTCTGCCTGAGAATCGACCAACCAAAGAGGTTGTAGATGATCAGAAAGCCAAGCACCCCATAGAAGAGCCCCAAGCCCATATACCGTTTCAGTTCGGCGTGACGGTAACCCTCTTCGCTAGAAAGAACCAAGGGAACTCTCAAAGCGGTCTCAGATTTGGCCCGAACGAAAATCGTCTTCGCTTCACCAGGCGCAAAAACCAGCTTCAGGACCGGACCACGCCCCCCGGCTACCCTATCATCAAGCGGGACCCGCACTCCGGCTTGATAGTGTTCAGTAGCCGAATTGCGGTCAGACTTGACGAAAAAATCAATGAAATCCAAATAGTGGTTTGTAATCTGGAGAAAAAGCGTCTGCGCGTCTGGAGTGACATTCTCAACAGACAATTTGATCCAGTAAGCTGACTCGGTGAAGCCGAGGTTCGGCACTGTCTTGTCCGTGGGGCTGAATCCCTTCGACTGGACTTCGTCAATGCTTGCAGCACCGGTCTTGTCTTCGTAAACCTCCAGGTAGCCCTGCAAGTTGTATCGGCTTGTCTTTCCGTCCAGTTTCAGAGGCTCGCGGACACCGGCTGCAGATGCCGGCACGCAAGGACAGATCAGCACGAGGATCATCATCAGTGTCAGCAAGACCTGTTTTCTCATAGGGCCCAAACGAATGCGCCAAGGAATAGAGGACCCTGAGAAACAGGTTACCGGACGGACCATCGGATTTCCGCTGAGAGAACCTCGCGACCGCGTATTTTTGCAGCAAATTGACGGGGCCTGGTCTTGTCATCAGTCAGCAAACAGGGACACAAATTTGAAATTCAAGGAGTCAAAAAGACCCTGGTCCGTCAACTTAAGCTCAGGTATGGGCGTGAGAGCCATAAAAGACAGCGTGGCAAATGGATTCTCCAACTGGCATCCCAACTCATGGGTAGCGTGGACTGCGCGCTCCAGCGCATCCCGGACCTCTTGAATCGGCTTATCTGACATGAGCCCGGCAATAGGCAGAGGCACAGCGGCCAACGATTGACCGTCCACCACGGCGGTCAGGCCACCCCCCATTCGGGTGGTTTCTCGGGCCGCGGCCAGCATATCCGAGTCGTTTGCAGCCCACTACTATGATGTTGTGAGAATCGTGGGCCACAGTGCAGGCAATGGCCCCCCGTTTCAGCCCGAATCCCCGGATGAGCGCCACGGAAAAGGCGCCTGTGCCGTGGTGCCTCTCGATGACAGCGATCTTCAGAATGTCCCTCGCGGGGTCTGCCACAACCAGTCCATCCATGATCGGCGCGGGCTCGACTACTCGTTTGGTGATGATCTGGCCCGGTACTACTTGAATGATGTTGACTGTGGTTCCCTCTGCCTTGATGGAAAAATCTTTCACCCGGTCCCACGCCACATTCATGCTGTCCGGCAAGTGCGATTCCCCGTGTGAAACCGAGGGAACCACCAGCTTGCCGGCCTCCGCAACAAGGCGCCCCGACTGATACACGCGAGCGATCGAAACCTGCTTCAAGTCATCGAGGATTAGGAGGTCCGCAAGAGACCCCGGTGCGACTCGTCCCAATCCTTTGAGTCTGAAGTACGCAGCCGGGTTTATTGTGGCCATCTGAATTGCCCGGATTGGATCCAGTCCTTTGTTGATAGCGGTACGGACTAGATTGTTTATGTGGCCCTTCTCAAGAATATCCTCAGGATCCAGATCGTCGGTAACAAAGAAGCAGTTCCGAGAGTTGTGTTCATTGACCAATGGGAGCAGCGCGCTCAGGTTCTTGGCCGCAGAGCCTTCCCGTATCATGATGTGCATACCGTTCCGGAGTTTTTCACGGGCTTCTTCCAGTGACGTGCACTCGTGGTCGGATCCTATGCCCGCGATTACGTACGCGCAGAGGTCCTTGCCGCTGAGACCAGGCGCATGCCCATCGAGGACCTTATCCTGGAATACCTTGATCTTTGCAAGGATTTCGGGGTCCTCCATGAGGACTCCCGGATAGTTCATCATTTCCGCTAAGCCCAGTACGCGCTCGTTATCCTTGAAACTCGCCATGTCCTTTGCGCCAAGCTCCGCGCCCGAGGTTTCAAAGGGAGTAGCAGGGACGCAGGAGGGGAACATGACGAAAACTCGCAGTGGCAGCCCTTCGCTCGATTCCAAAATATATCTGATTCCGTCCAGCCCCAGCACATTTCCTATTTCATGAGGATCGGCCACGACACTGGTGGTTCCCAGCGGCACAACGTTGCGGGCAAATTCCGGTATGCTGAGCATGCTGGATTCGAGGTGAAGATGTCCGTCTATGAAGCCGGGTGAAACGTAGCGGCCCTCGAGATCAACTGTTTCGGCCGCTTCATATTCGCCGAAGCCCACCACAATGCCTTCGCGCACTGCAATTGAAACCGTGTGAATCTCGCCGGAAACCACGTTAACCAACTGACCGTTCTTGAGCAGCAGGTCCACGGGTTTCTGCCCCAGAGCCGATGTGATGCGTTCAGCCAAATCCATGTATCGTTTCCTCCCAACTGGTCGCCCCCGAAGAAGTTTCTAGCATTCTGTCAGGATTGGACAGCTTGGTTTCCTAAGACTTCCTGAGTTGTATTCAGTTCCGACCGGAGTCCGAACCACAAAGCCCATTCGTTACACCGCAGCGGTCTCAATTGCGGTTCGGCACTCGCAGTCTTCGTAGGTGATTCGAGGGAGTGCGTGGAAAAAAATGTCTTTTACGTTTTGGACGTTCTTGTTCATTGTAGTCGCGATCATTTCCCAGGTAACCGGCTCCTCACTCTGGTGCCAGGAGTCATAATCGGTGCTCATGGCTGCCACTGCATAACAGATTCCTGCTTCCCGAGCCAGTACCGCTTCGGGAACCGTAGACATGTTGATGATATCGCCGCCCCACATGCGGAACATCCTGCTTTCCGCTCGTGTGGAAAACCTCGGCCCCTCGATGGTAACCACCGTCCCGGTGGGGTGGTGGGGAATCCCCTGGTCCGCGGCCGTTTCGATAAGAATTCGCCGTAGCTTCTCGCAGAATGGGTCGGCCATTGAAATGTGGACCACCTGATCCCCCTCGTGGAACGTGCTTTTGCGCGAGCGGGTCCGGTCAATGAACTGGTCGGGGAATACTAAATGCCCCGGCTCTATTTCTTCCCTCAAGGATCCGCACGCGCTCGTGGCGATGATGTGCGTCACCCCAAATTCTTTCATGGCCCATATGTTGGCCCTGAAGTTAATGGCAGAAGGTAATATCCTGTGGCCTTTTCCGTGACGGAGCATTATCACGACTTCGATGTCTCCGGCCTTGCCGATTATAAGGTCGTGGGAAAGGGAGCCAAAAGGCGTTCCTCTCTTGATAACATTCACATCCTTAAGGAAATCCGGATCATCGAAGCCGGACCCACCGATCATACCGATCTTCACCACAGCACTTGCTCCTCTCAGGCGTGACTATACATTTGAGTGGCGATTGTAAGATTCGGGGCGAGATCGTGTCAACACAAAGCAGGAGGGTGCCGCGCTTGATACGTGTTCACGCTTGTGTCAGTATGATTCACCGAAGTCATGTTCCTGAGCAAAAAAGTGGTGTTCGACGACGACCTGCGGAAGCGTCTAAATTTGAAAATGGTTACTCGGCAACAATTAGAGGCAATTTTTGATTGACATTTCGAAAGGTTGTCAACTAGATTTCCGATTATTGAAGGGTTTCGCCTGTATCACGGTTCCAGTGGAGGGGAGGCCGCGTCTGCCCGTACAATTGTCCACACATTTTTTCTTGAGAATTCTCCTGACGGGGACGCTTCTGTTCCTTGCGGGGCTGGCCTATGCCCAGCCGGTGCCCAGGGGCGAGGCCGTTTTCATGGGCGTGAAGAAATCAGACCGCGTGGGACCAGCCTCGGCAATTCCAGACGGCAAACCTGATGCGGTCTTCTCATTGACCTTGAAGCCCCGTCCTGCTGAACCCGTGATCTCGGAAATACAAATCAGGGCGTTCTCAGGGTCGCCGGGATTCTGGAGCAGCACAGGCCAGACGTCGGGCGCCGGTTATATAGGAGTTGCCCGAGCCAAAAACCCGTCGGAGATCATTAACCGCCAAGTCGGACCTCTGAATGTCAACCCGCAGGTAGACAAGCACCTTCTTCTCTTTGTAACCGACGACGGTACGTTTTCACAAAAAGATCGCAGGTACCAGATAAAGGTAATTGCTAGTGACGGCAGCTCCTGGACCGGTCCGGTAAAGTCCGAAGCGGGACCTGCACCTGAAGCGGCCTCAGTCGAATCCGGCGCGGCGCCAGTGCGTATGTCGGCCGTACTCAAAGGCATTTCAAATTTTGACGCGGTGAGTCCCAACAAAACAATAGCCGGCGACGACAAGCCGGATGGACTGTTCGTGTTGACCGTGGAAGCCAAAGACCGGGAGATCTCAGCTATCGAGATACGGAATGCAGACGGTACGCCATCCGTCTGGGATACTGTTCCCAGCACGAAAAATGGGCCCATTGGAGTGGCATTGGAGTCCGACCCTGTCCGTTTGGTGAATAATCGGGACGGAACTGTTTCCATCAAGGTCAAGGATCGCGTGGATCTCAACCTCTATGTTGCAGATAACGGGAGTATTGCCGAAGGAAAGACAAATTATTGGGTATCCGTTGCATTCAGCGGAGGCGGGGTTTCCAGATGCCCGGCGCAAAGAATCACCCAGACAGCTGAGGAGAAAAAAGATGAACCGGTAGCCATCTCCGCCAAAGTGAATTTTTTGGCAACGTGGCTGGGATTCGTCTCGACCGATGCAGTGGGGCCATATCCGGGTATGAAACCTGATGGCGTTGCAGACGCACTTTTTGGCTTAGATATTGAAGTCTCACCGAAAAACTTTATCACCGGCGTTGAAATCAGCAGCCTTCTGGGTGGCTCCACCAAATGGGGCACCACGGGGACAGGGCAGGGCAATTGGGGGTTGGCAGTGGCCTACCAGAGCGCGCCCACCGCTTTGTTGAATAACGGAGACGGCTCCGTGAAAATCCCCATAGACAAAAGGACCCAGTTCTACGTATACGCTTCGGATCCGGGTGATCTCGCAACAACTTACGACCGGTTACGCATGGTCGTTCACTTGGCTGACGGTACGTCCTACCAGCAGCCGGTTCGTGCACCTTTGGCAACCACGTCAACCGTGGTTCCCGGAACCGACGAAGCCACCAGAGCCAAAGGGCTCATAACCTGTGAATTCAGGGGGTTCATCGCTGATCTCGTCAATACATCCACCAGGCCGGGAAAGGATGGATATCTTGACGGAACCTTCATCATGAAACTACAGGTGGAGGACAAAAAACTCGTTAAGGTGGAAGTCAAAAGCTCGGATGGGGCCAGTCGATGGTCCAGTGAGCCCAAAGCACCGGCAATGTTACTCGGGGTCGCGCTTTACCCGAAAATATATAAGTTGATAAATGAGAAGCCGGGCACGCTGCAGCTCCCCGTTTCGGGCCGGCGGACTTTCTATCTTTACGCGGCAGATAACGGCCTGTTGTCGGATCCTAAATCCAGGCTTATTGTGACAGCGACGTTCTCCGACAAGACTACTCTTTCCACAGACGTGATCAAGTGAGCCAAGGGCCGAGCGTTCAGTCCCTTAGTCCAGCACTCAAAAGGATTCCCCCCAGACTTTTGAAGAATAGTTTGGTTATGAAGTGCGGCAGGAATCATTCATGAAGGCCATGCTCCTGGATCGGCCGGCTCCCATAGAGCAGAAGCCCTTGAGAAGAGTCGACATTTCCCTGCCGGAACCAGGCACGGGCGAAATCCTCATCAAAGTGGGGGCATGTGGGGTGTGCCATACGGACTTACACACTGCCGAAGGCGATTTACCGTTGCCAGTGCTGCCAATGGTTCCGGGCCATCAAGTTGTTGGACGAGTGGAAAAAGCGGGGCCGAATACGCATCGCTTTCGGACACAGGATCGCGTGGGAGTGACATGGTTTTTTGCCGGGTGCGGCTCGTGTAACTTCTGTGTAGAGGAGCGAGAGAACCTGTGTTCCAATGCCCTCTTCACCGGTTATCACGTGAACGGTGGATATGCCGAATATATGGTGGTTCCGGAAGAGTCCGCGTTCCCCATTTCGGAATTGTTTTCGGATGCCGACGCCACTCCCTTACTCTGCGGAGGGGTGATCGGGTACAGGGCCTTGCGGTTGAGCGAAATCAAGCCTGGACAAAGGCTGGGTTTGTACGGCTTTGGTAACTCGGCCCATGTCGTGATTCAGGTGGCAGTAAAAATGGATTGCCGCGTCCATGTGTTCACGCGAAGCTCGCGCCATCAGAAACTGGCCGAAGAACTGGGGGCCGCGTGGGTTGGGACAGCCGAGGAGGCTTCCCCCGAACCTCTTGACGCCGCGATCATTTTTGCGCCCGTGGGCGCGCTTGTCCCGCAGGCACTGCGAGCGCTCGACAAGGGGGGCACCCTGGCTCTGGCCGGGATTACAATGAGTCGAATCCCTGAATTCGACTACGGCCTTATTTACGGCGAGAGAACAATGCGAAGTGTTGCCAATACCACTCGCCGGGACGCAGCCGAACTGCTCCGGGTGGCTGCTGAAATCCCGATCCGAACTGTTGTTGACACTTTTCCGCTTGAGGAGGCCAACACGGTTTTGAGGATGATGAAAGAAAGCGCGCTTCAGGCTGGCGCCGCGCTGATTCCATGATAGTTGACGCGAAAGGCCAACCTTCGCACAGGAGCAAGAACCCGTATGAAGGCTTGTAAACTGTTGTTGTACGCCCTGTTCGTTCTGTCTCTTGCTGCGGGCAACGGACTTGCGGACGAGATCTTTCGGTTTGCCGTCCTGTGCGATAGCCGCGGCCAACTCGCAACCAGCAGGTGCGAGGACGACAATTACGGCGTCAACTCTACGCTTGACGTCATGGTGAAAGATATTGTGGCTCGGAACGACACGGAATCCGTCAAGTTGGTTCTTTTTCCCGGAGACATGATTCACGGTGTGCTCAAGAGGGATGCCCCGTCAGTGGCGGAATGCAACCGCGTAAGCCTGAACCATTGGCGTGAAGTGGTCAGCCCCCTCCTCAAAGCGGGGATGATCATGCGAGTCACAGTGGGCAATCATGAAACAGTGGTGGCCGATGCCTCGAAGCCACGATTGCGGTGCGGCGATCACTTATCGCCGTATTTTACGGAGATGGAAAACTTCAAGGTCTTCAGGGAAGTGCTGGGAGACATGATTGACGGAACCCCGGGTCCCGAGTCGGATCTCGGACTGACCTACTCCTTTGACATGGGCGGATGCCACTTCGCGGTTCTCGCTGCCTATACGATGTTTTACCACGGCGCGTTTTCCAATGAGACCATTGACTGGCTCGACTGGGACCTGGGCAAAGCAAGAGAGGCCGGACTTAAGACCTTTGTGGTGTCGCACCCGCCGGCTTTTCCTGGTGGGGGACACATGTGGGACTCTCTTCCATTCTTTAATCCCACTTATAATTGCGACAATTACGACGGCCGCTTCGGCATAGATCGCAGAAAAGAACGAGATCGATTCTGGAACATCCTCAAGAAACATGGGGTCGTGGCTTATTTCTGCGGGCATGAACACAATATTCAGGTTCAGGAGGTGGAGGGAGTCTGGCATGTGGTGTCAGGTGGGCTCACTCCTCGATTGTACCCCCTAAATGGGTCAAAGGCTGATAAGCAAAGGAACACCATTCTCTATGACGGGGCATTCCAGAATCCCAGGGCTTCCGTGATTTGGCCGTGGAATGACGGGCAGCAGTCCTACTGGGGCTGGTGCCTGGTTACCGTGGAAGGAGAAAAGGTGACACTGGACGTGATCGGTTCCGCGGAAATCCCAACGAAAAGGACCGATTTGAAATTGCTCAAATCCTTCGTGATAAAAGATAAGCCTACCGGCCGGGCCCCAGGCTCTTGATTCCGATGGGCACGGCACCCCCCCCGCCATGCAGCGGAACCGAGACCAAGCCCTGTTTCATCGTGTTTGAGGGTATTGACGGCGCAGGGAAGTCCACCCAGGCCAAACTTTTGGCTCGGCGACTGGCAGACCTGGGTATACCCGTCCTTCTAACGGCCGAACCTTCCGACGGTCCGGTGGGGCAAATCATCAGGTCTTTGACAACGCGGCTGGAAGCGGAAGAAGAAGCGCGGCTCTTCACCGAGGACCGCCGCGATCATGTGGAACGAGTCATATTGCCGGCTCTGCTGGAAGGGCGCACGGTTATATGTGATCGGTACGTCCATTCGTCTGTTGCATACCAGGGTGCTCGCGGCGTGGATCAGGCAGCCATTCTCTCGGCTCAAACTCCTTTTGCCCCCCAACCGGACGTTATCTTTCTCTTGGAGATCCCTGCGGATATTGCGCTTGCGAGGATAGATTCTGCGAGACGCGGTCGTTTTTCCACATTCGAGGTTAGAGAGGATCTTGAGGCTGTGGACGCTGTCTATCGCAGTATTACTGATCCTGTGATCAGGCGCATTGACGGAACCAGTTCTTTGGAAAGCATACATTCAATTATAGTGGCTTGTCTGCGGGAGCTGGGATGTTGCAATAGGTCGGAACACGTCGTCTCTGCCGGGGACGTGATCTCAAATTGAGTGTTGATATCGACTCCCATGGCGTAGAGGAGCCAAAATGATTATGAAAACGCTTGAAATATTGGTGCCGCGGACGAGTCCCGGGCATCGGGGACTCGTTGCTGCACGGATGAATCCCGCGGGCCGCGCGGGACACATCCGCGGTACCATGAGGTTCAGAATTAGCAATTGTTGAAGCCGCAATGTCTAGTTAATATAGAGCTGACCATGTGATAATTTTGAAAATAGGTTATTTTATGGTTCCAATTAATTGACAAAAGGCGGTTTTTTCTGCTATTATTTTGCTGAACTTGTCTGAACGGTATCAAAGGAGACACCATGCTGTCGACCCGATTCATACCCGTCTTGATTCTTGCAGTAATCTTTGCCTTGTCCGGCTTCTCGGTTTGTTGGTCCGGCGATTACCAGCATCGCTTCGTCCGAAATTATCCGCCGGGATTTAACGGAATGTGGTACTATGCGGATAGATTTGTGGACAAGGTTGAACCGGGGAAGGGGATGGTGGAACACTACCGGTGGGACAGGTTCATGAGCCGGGAAATGAACATAACCTACCCCTTCTTGCCAGTACCTTATGACTGGGATTATGGAACCGGGCGCACATTCAATCTTCCGGATTACAACGCCAACAATTGGCCACGATAATTTGACTTTGCGGACTGTTGGAGCCGGCGTCGCTCAGTTGCACCGGCATTAATGGGTCGGAATAATCAACCGGGGGAGGAAAACCTCCAGAGAGCCGATCTGAAGGTGGCGGAGAGAGAGGGATTCGAACCCTCGGAACACCTTGTGGGCATTCACGCGATTTCCAGTCGCGCCCCTTCGGCCACTCGGGCATCTCTCCTCACATAATCAGAATACCATAAACCACAAATTGCGCACCGGTCAAGGAGAATCAGTAATGACGCCCGAACCTCCAGGGGAGCACCGGAGCGGCTTCGTTTCGCTGGCAGGCCGCCCCAATGTGGGAAAATCAACTCTCGTGAACCGCATTCTTGGCCGGGAATTGTCTATAGTCACGCCGAAACCACAGACCACAAGGAACAGAATCACAGCCATCTACACAATGGCCAACGCCCAGATGGTCCTCCATGATACTCCGGGTATCCACAAAGCGTCGACTCCTCTCAATCGATCATTGGTCGCGGCCGCGATGAAGACGCTGGAGGAAGCCGACGTTGTTTTGCTCATAACCACACCGTCGGAAGAAATTGCACCCGATGACCTGCGCATCATGGACCTGATCAAGTCTGCGCGGTCCCCATCCGTGCTCGCCATCAACAAGATCGACACTGTTCAGCCTCCCGCGTTGTTACCTCTCATCGATCTTTATTCCAAAGCCCACTCATTCGAAGAGATTGTGCCCATCAGCGCGCTTTACGGCCAGGGTGTTCAAGATTTGGTTGATGCTCTCCTGAGACTGCTCCCCCTGGGTCCCCCGTTGTTTCCCGAAGATGATGTAAGCGATATGCCGGTCAGGTTCTTTGTTGAGGAGATCATACGAGAGCAGATCATCAACAAAACGGGCGAGGAGATCCCGTACAAGACCGCGGTAGCCGTAGAATCTTTCAAAGAAGACAAAGGACGGGTGTCAATTCACGCGGACATCCACGTTGAGAAGGATAGCCAAAAGAAAATCCTTGTCGGAAAGGCAGGCAGCATGATCAAAGCTATCGGCACGGCTGCCCGAGCCAAAATAGAAGACTTTCTCGAGTGCCGGGTAAGGCTTGATCTCTTTGTGAAAGTCACCCCAAATTGGAGCCGCGATTCCGCGAGGCTAAAAGAATTCGGATACCATTAGCGGCAACCACAAGGTTACGCGTGGCATGCTGTCATTGCGAGGAGCGACGCGACGAAGCAATCTCGATCCTGTGTGCTCTCGACCAATGAGATTGCTTCGCTTCGCTCGAAATGACACCCGGTCAGCTCGGACCGTTGTCCTCCGAATAAGTAAACGGTTACCACCTGGTCAACCATCAACCCTGAAGAGTGACTCGTCAAACTCGGGCTTGCCCTCGTACTTCTTCATAAAAAACCCCGGCGCCGCATCGAGATGCTCGAAGATCGCAGGATTCACCTCGACTCCAGCCTGATGAAGAGCTTTGACAACTGCATCCGGTGACGGAGGGCATGTCTTGACCGTTATCATGTTTTTGATGTCGGGGTGTTTTTTGTTGGCTTCGTACAGGCATTTCCCTATAAGGATCGTCTTCTTCTTTCCAGGGGTTGGTTTCATCAACTTGCCGGTAAGGACCTCCACATCATCCCACGGTTCGCCTTTCCAGGCATAGGCGATGGCTGTCAGAGTAACTCCCGTTAGGATGGAGCAGTACGTGCACAGGCTAAGATCATATTTCGGATAAGACAGCCCCTTGATGCCCATCTTTTCCATGGTTACCGGCAGCGAGCCGGACTCGTTGTATGTGAAGGCATGTTGCAGTTTGAGCGCGACTTCCTCGATCTTTTCGCCCACCACTTCGAGGTCGGAGAGGTCCAGGGACCTCCCTCTTTCACGCGCGGCGTGAACCAAATGAGGTACCTCGGAGGCATCAAAGCCGAGTATCTTGGCGCCCACCTTATCCGCGGCAAGCATATCCGGCGACGCCACCAGGAGGTTGCTCCTTCTGATCTTCCCGTCAAACGCGGGCCCCCGTTCATTGGTGAATATCCCGTCCAGGATAGTGACGGAGGGGGGCAGCTTGTTGGCAAGCTTTGACACCATGTAGTGTAGATCTTTTTCAGGGTCCGCAGAATGGCACTTCTTGCGGGAATTGATGTCGATCATGCCTTTGATGTTTTTGATCCCAAGGCTGACGACCGTTTGGGCATGTGTCTTAAGTACCGGGATATTTACGACAAAATCGCTTTGAAGAATGTCGCTATTGAACTTGAGTTCGACCCCTCCACCAAGATCCACTTTTTCAAACGGTCTCTCCATGGCACTTATAACATTGACGCCATAACGTTTCTTCAGCGCATTATACCCGAGGCTTTCAAAAGCATGTTTCGCCGTATCACGGTCCTTGGGATCGTAAACCACCATTCCTTCGCCGATAGTGATGTCGTCGATCCCTCGTTCCTTGAGCAGGATGACCATGTCTTCCAACACGCGAGAAGTGGTGATGACTCCCCACTTGGGAAACGCGGTGACCTTAGTCCAAAAAACAATGTTGGGCTTGATAAAAACTTTCGCGCCGGGGGGCACATGATCCAGCCCGCGGCACAGGTCAATTGCCTTGCGAACGGAATCCAATGGGGTCTCGTAACGCACTACGGCCACTTTTGATTTGGTCATGTAAAGTTTACTCCTATGATGCAAATTATTAAGAGCTGTCAGGAGAACGTTTTAGCTACGACTCAAACTCACTGCCAACCGCTCGGCCAGTTCTGAGAACAATGACGGAAACTTCTTTTCGCCGCGGGCTTGGAGGGACTGCACTATTCGAAAAAAGAGGATTTGCGCTTCCCTCAACTCGATAGATAGCTCCATGTCGCGCCCAAGGTCCAGGAACCGGTTTATTTGTGCGGGAATTTCACTGTCATGAGGTTTCTTTGCAAGGTTCCGGACAAGACCTGTGATTCGATCCGAGATGAGTCTTTCGGCCGAACTGGTGTCAAGCCGGAGATTCCAGAATTGTGACCCTTCCATTACAGACTGGAGAAGATCGGGGAAAAACCCTGCGGAAAGCTTTTCGAGTTCCTCGCCGAGAGTGCGGTTAGGTACAAATCCGGCCGCGGCAAGGAACGTATCAGGGACATGAGCCTCGTGGACGACGATTAATTTGGCCAGGTCTTTGTTCTTCTCGTAAAAGACCTCTAACATCTTGGCCTGCATCTCGTACATTTTTGTTGTCAAGCTATCGACAATTTTCCGCCTTTGGTCAACGAAGAGATCTTGAAGACGGAAGTAGCCGCCGGGGAAATGTCTGTCCAAAGTTCGGAACAATTCAGTAGACGACTGCGCGGTAAAAGTATCGCAAAGGTCCTGTTTTACTGCTTCGTATTTGACTTGGTCAAAGAATTCCTCCAAGGAGCAGCGTAAATCCACCCCACCGAGGTGAATAACAGCAAAGGCGAATTCCCGGTTCTCCGTAGTGACACGGCTCAGCACGCTAATCCGGCCTACCACGAGGGTTTCTTTCAGCCGATTCCTCCCTGACCGAGTCCAGTAGTTTTACGTCATAGCAGTAGAGTCGCGCCTTGGCAGGCACCTCCTCAAAGAGTGACGAGATGGCTACATGCGCTGCCACATTGGCTAAACCTGCCACTTGCGGCCTGATCTTTTCATCGAAGATTTGGTCCCCGTGTAGGTTTGGCTTTACGTTGCTTCGCGCCTCTCCCAACTCCTTTAGAAAGTCATCAAGCACGGTTGGATCGAAAGAATAAGCGATCTGGATTACCCGCGCGGCGTATCTGAGAATTTGCAAAGCCTCAATCCCGGATATGTCGTCAAAGAACCAGCCGCAGCTCGTGTACATGAGCATACGGTTGCGCTGCATCTCCAGGAGATTTAGTACCAGTTCGCGCTGGCTTTTTTTCAGTTTGCGCCCATGAACATTGAAGAAAGGCCCGATTTTGGGGCGGTTCTCCAGGACAACCTTGACGTAAGCGTTTCTGGCGGCCCACGGATCCTTCAGCAGATCGGCCCCTTTCTCCGTGAAGAGTTTGTCCGCTCTGTCCCGCAAAACGTCGAGGGACCTCCTCAGTGGGGCCCTCCACTTTTGATTCCAGTCGGGCCTTTGCTGCACCGAGCAGCCGCAATCCTCGGCCCACCGACCCACACCGTGGGCGCAACTCCATGCAGAATTCTCGATGAACTCCGCTTCCGCGGAAGGAGGGTGTTTCTCTAGAAACTCACCGTAATTGGTGAGGCGGACGTGCGGTTGGAGCAATAGATGTCTCAGAGCGTAGGCCAGGCCCATTTCTCCGAATCTGTGGTGATGGCCATACGACTCGCCATCGGTGGCGATGTGGATGAGCTGAGGCCAAGCCCTCTTGTCGGAAAATGCTCCCAGCAGCCTGTTTCTCAGATTTTCACCGCTGACCAAAAGTCCCTCAAATGCAATGGCCCGCGAGATGGGACCGTCATAAAAGAAGAGGACAATGGACCGACCGCCGGACAGCCGACATACGTACGGACGTGACGGATCTATGGCGCCGGGCTCGAGATCAACCCATGCGTCATGCGACGAGACCCGAAACCTCCTGGCCTGCATGGGAGACAGAATGGTGAACCGGATTCCGTGCTCGACCATGATCTCAAGGGTTTCGCTGTCTACCGCGGTTTCCGGTAGCCACATGCCTTCCGGCTCTCTGCGGAAACGCTTCAGGAAGTCTTCTATACCCCACACCACTTGCGTGAGCTTATCCCTCGCGGAGGCCAGCGGCATGATCATGTGGTTGTAAGCGTGGGCCAGCGCATTGCCATGACCCGAGCGCTGCTTTTGGCTTAAGGCATCAGCTTGAAGAATCGCGTGATACGTTTCAGCCGCGTGCTCTTCCAGCCAAGGCAGAAGTGTGGGGCCAAAGTCGAAACTGATATGCTCGTAATTGTTGATAATATCTTCCAGGCGTCCCTCGTGATCCAATATCCTGGCATGGGCGTTGGGCTCGTAGCATTCCTCCGTGACCCTTTCATTCCAGTCATGGAACGGATGGGCAGACTTCTGAACTTCAATCTCTTCCAGCCAGGGATTCTCACGAGGTGGTTGGTAGAAGTGGCCGTGGATGCAAATGTAACGTGGTGAATCACTCATTATTTGCTCGACTTTTCCATAATAGCGCGTTGATCGGTGATTCCAGCCCATTGCAGTTCAGACCGCGGACCTGATGTGCTGGGAGCCGGAACAGCCGCACTGGAACCAGAGTTCCGGTCTATGCGTGAATGCTCCGACAGATCATAGCACCCCTTCGTCAACGGTCAAGACGCGTTTTGCGAATTCAGTCCTGGGAGCCGCTCAGGTCTGGAAAACGTCAGGGAATAAGCTTTTCGAAAGCTTCCATAGCCGCTTTGGCAAATGCCTCTATTTTGTCGAAACCCCGCGTGCCGTTACTATCTTCCAACCCGGTGTGCGCGTCGACGCCATGCGGTTGAACCTTCCGGATCGCCTCAGCTACGTTATCGGGATTGAGACCCCCGGCTAGAATAACAGGCACTGAGGCTATTTTCACGATGCGTGCGCTGAGCGACCAATCATGCGTGAGCCCGGTGGCGCCCTTTCGGCCGGTGCGCGGGTCAAGGGAATCCAGGATGATTGCATCCCAGAGCGGTTGCTTGAATGATGCCGCCTCTTCGATAGATTCTTCCCCTACCACTGTCACGCGTCCGATAGTTCTTACATCAGGGCAAATCCTTCGGAAATGGACGAGTTCATTCTCGGGTATCCCTCCATGAAACTGCATCGCCGCTGCCTGAGTGATCATCGCAAGTTCGCAGGCAGCATCCGCACGATTCACGTACGTAATCACCACTGGCAGCAGGCCAGTGGGCAGTTTGCTAATAATCGCCCCCGCTGTCTCCGGCGTAAGGCCGTCATGAGGCCCGTCGGGAAGCCCCAGTGTGAATCCGATGGCGTCCACTCCGACCCTGTTGCAGAAGAGCGCCTCTTCCAAGGTGGAGACCCCCGCCACCTGGATCTTCGGAGGCCAGTGATAGGTTCTGTGCGGTTGTTGGGGCATTGTGCCATCGTATGCGAAAATGGACTGGGAGGCAATTTGGGTGGTCCACGTTCAAAGAAGTTACAGAACCGGATGCGGCCTTCCGTGCCTGAGATTTCTTATACTGTTATACCAATGCGCTTCTGCCAGAAAATCCGAATTCGCTTTCCAACCGGTACACCTTGGTAGGGGCAGACCTGCGTGTCTGCCTGCTTTTTGGGCGCACACGCAGGTGCGCCCCTACCAAGGCTGCGTCACTTCCTTGAACGCGAAATTGGAGTTACCTGTGTGATCGCAGATTGATATGGGAGGATCCGAACAAGCAGGGCCTCTCGATCCTGGAAAACATTATTCTCATTTCCGTGACAATCTCGAATTGACTTTGTTGTCCGAGGTATGCTAAGAATATCAAGATGTTCCATCTGTAGGCGAAAGGATGGGGATTCTGAAAACCAGATCTCTTTTTCTGGCGGTTCTCTTTGGGGTATCTTCCCTGCCTCTCCTGAGTGGATGCGGCGGTAAGCTTGCCAACACCGGATTTGCGTCTGTCACGGAAGTTGCGCCCAACGGTGTTATGCGGATGCAGTACGCTGACGGAAAAGCGGCCTGGAAGCGCATCAACGAAGGAAACGGTCCAAAAGATAGTGCTGTTGCGGCGAAGAATCGGTTCAAGTGGGCACGTTACGTGGAAACCAAAAAGGGGAGCACTCTCACATTCCCCAATGGCGACACCATCATTTATCAAAACATAGACCTTGATTGATCTGTGGGGGGCCGTTTTCTTCGGGGAGAACCTTGCATCTTTTGATTATCGAGGGCATCTTGATAGTTAGACCGAGACAACGAAGAGGAGGCAGTTCGTATGCCCATTTATGAGTATCGATGTGGTAAGTGCGAAGACGATTTTGAAGTGCTCGTTTTCGGGAAGGACGAAGTGGTCTGCCCAACGTGTGGGGGCTGCGTGGAAAGGCTGATGTCCAGTTGCAGCTTCAAGAGTGCGGCGGGTGATTTCAAGACGTCGGGCACTGGTAATTCGGGGTGCGGCACTTGCTCGTCCACATCCTGTGCCACATGTCATTAGTAGCGAGATTAAATTTGACGGAAAGGAGGTCGTGCTATGTTGGATGCGGAAAACCCCCATTTGCGGTTGCAACAGCAGATTGATTGTCAATTGGAGGTCACCCCTCGGACGGTCCTGGAATCGTGGGAGAAAACGGGCTGGCAGCAAGAGCCCGGCACCGATGTAGACGAGGCCCCGCTAAAATATATGGCGCTGGTTCTGTTGGATGCCATCGAAGAGCGGGCGGTGCGGTTTTCAGTGGATAAAGACGCGGGTGTGACGGTTCATGGCGATAAGACATACACTCTTCCCAAGGCGCCTACTTCTATTATTGCCCGCGGTCTGGAAATCATCAGAGAGATTTCCGGCCTGGAGGGTGGTAAGGGGCAAGGAACGCTGTCACTGGGCATACGGAATGACAGCCTTGAAGTCATAATTCAGAAGGATGCAGGGTTGCACGTGTTCAACATCCCCGGCGTGGGTTAGGTAGTCGCCTCAGGAGTGATCCGGTCGGGCAGACATTGCAATGCTATGCTGCTTTTCAGTGGACTTGGCTTCCTCCCATAGTTCGTCCATCTCAGGTAAATCGGCCTGGTCGAGGGATTTGCCTCTCGACCGGAGCCGTGTTTCTATGTGGCGGAACCGACGTTCGAATTTGTCGGACGTCTCGTTTAACGCTGCTTCGCTGTTTACCTCGAGGTGGCGCGCAGCGTTGACTACAACAAAGAGCAGGTCCCCCAGTTCTTCTCGAATGTTTTCAGCAGCGCCGGTAGCCACCGCGTGTTTGAGTTCGGATAACTCTTCGTCCACCTTCGCGAATACTTCCTGTGGGCCTGTCCAGTCAAATCCGACTCTGGCCGCTCTACCGGCAAGCTTTTGAGCCCTACTTAACGCGGGCAGAGATCGCGGTATCCCGTCCAGGAGAGACTCACGCCCCTGGATATTCTCTTCGGAAGCCTTGATCTTGCCCCAGTTTTCGATCACCTCCTCCGCGCCTTTCACCCGAGCATCGCCAAAGACGTGGGGATGTCTGCGAATCATTTTGGCTTCCACCCCTTCGATGATCTCCCTCAAGGTCGCAAAGCCTTCCTGCTCAAACATGTACGCGAGGAAGACAACCAGAAAAAGGAGATCTCCTATCTCGTCAATTATCTCTCCGGCCGATCCCTGATGTATGGCTTGTACCAGTTCATGGTATTCCTCCAGAATGTACGGATGGAAGTTTCGAGGAGTTTGCTTCCTGTCCCAGGGACACCCGTCTTCGGAACGAAGGGTGCGGATAAGATCCATGAGTCGTCCGAAGACCTCCAGAGTCCCGGCAGAATCGTCCGAAATATTCATGCTTGATTCCTTTTCTTTCATGAGATATGCACGCGGGAGCCGTGAAGAAGGATTCCTCTTGAGTGCCGAAGACCCATGATGCGACACTGGGAGGATAAACTCTGCCCGCCTTCCTGTCCAGCACCGCTATTCATACGGTGATGGCGTGTGCGAACAGCTTCAGAATAGGTGTGCGGGAAGGCCGATTACTTTCGAGATGGGTCCGTAGTCCCTGAAATACGCGACCTATGAGGTTCAAGTTGATTCCTTACTTGAAAAGGTGCTATCATCCGAACGAATATTTGAATGATGAACGCGTCCGGGCAAGAATGGGCGGTTCCGTTGACAATTGCCGGCCTGGAACGAATGCAGATTGAGTGGTAGAAAGGTTGGAGTCTTGAATTAAGGAGCACGTGGAGGCTTCTTGAAGACAAATTCAGTCGAGCAAGGCGAGCGGTTACCTCGCCGTGTGAGCTTCGCCGACATCGGAGCCTTTCAGGCACTTGTCGGGGAATTAAGCAAAAATATCAAATACATTGAGAAATGTCTCGGGGTTAATATCTCGATTAAAGGCAATACTGTCAGCATCTACGGAGACCCGCCATCTGACGATGTTGCGGAAAAGCTGCTGAAGCAGTTATATCCCCTGGTGCGGGAGGGATATCCGATCCATCCGGCTGACATCGACCAAGGGGTGAGACTCCTCCTACAAAACCCGGAAGCTAAACTCAGAGACCTGCTGCTCGACACGATTTTCATCTCCGCGGGAAAACGTCCTATCACGCCCAAAACGATCCTGCAGAAGCAATATATTGAAGCTATCCAGACTCACGACATAGTGTTTGGTATTGGCCCGGCTGGGACCGGCAAGACATATTTGGCTATGGCTATGGCTATGGCTTCTTTTGCCAAGAAAGAGCTTAGACGGATAATACTTGCTCGGCCAGCAGTGGAGGCGGGTGAGAAGCTGGGTTTCTTGCCCGGAGATCTGTATGAAAAGGTAAACCCGTATTTGAGGCCGCTCTACGATGCGCTGCACGACATGATTGATTTCGAGAAGGCCACGCGCATGATCGAACGGGGTGACATCGAAGTGGCTCCTTTAGCTTTCATGCGGGGCCGGACGCTCAACGATTCGTTCGTTATTTTGGACGAGGCTCAAAATACTACGTCCGAACAGATGAAGATGTTTCTCACGCGCCTTGGTTATTCTTCTAAGGCTGTTATAACCGGCGATATAACGCAGATAGATCTTCCCGAGGGGACCACATCGGGTCTTGTGGAAGCTCGAGAAATTCTCAGTGACATAGAGGGCATATCTGTGGTGATGTTCACCGACCAGGACGTGGTTCGCCATCCTCTTGTTCAGGAAATTATAAAAGCTTATGAGAAAAGAACCGCCTCCCGCGAGAGCAGATTCCGGAGATAATTAAGAATGCCGGAGTCATCCGACAAGAATAAGACGTCAGAAAAGATTAAGAGGCCTGAAACACTAAGAGAGCGGGCCGGGCATGCGCTGAAAGGCGTAGAGCGTGGTATCCCCGGCTGGGTGCACAGCCTCAATGAACCGAAATGGCAGCGTTGGGCGCTCATTATAGGCACTGCTCTGGTCGCTGCCTTCATTATGGCCCCTAAGTCTTTCCGAGTTTACAGCCTGACCGTTGGAGAGCCTGCCCAAGAGACCATCATATCGCCTTTAACATTTCAGGTAATTGATGAAGCCGCTACTAATAAGAACCGGGACGAGGTTCTGAAGTCGATCCGCCCCGTGTACGATTTCGATGACGAGATGGTCCATGACGTCCAGGCCAGGATCAACTCGGCGTTCAATTTCGGGAAGGAGTACCTCGCGGCCGAGGCGGAACATAATGCGAAGGAAGTGGACAAGCCCAAAGAGGCGGGACAGCCGCCGGAAAAGGCCGGGGCCGATCCCAAGTCCTTTCGGGCCCTGGATGAAACCGCGCTAAGAACACGTTTCGAGAACCTTCTTGGAGCGACCGTCTCCCCCAGCAATTTTGCGCTCTTAAAATCAATGAGTTTTGACTCCAGAATTCAGAGGGATCTCGGCTCTCTAGTGGTGCCGGTGTTATTGAAAGGGGTGACGCTGAGCCGCGATCTTCTCATGAGAGATGGAAGGCAGGGCATTCTTCTAAAAAACAAATCCAAAGCCAAGCTTGAGCCTCTCAAGGATCTGTCTGCCATCTTTGATCTCAAGGAGGCGATAAACTTTATTAATATCGCAGAAAGCGACCCCTCGACGGATTCTGAGCTTTCAAGGGCTGTTCGGCGCGTCGCGATGGACCTCGTGAATGTTAACATCACCTTTAATAGGGAAAAGAGCGCCGCGCTCAAACAAGAGGCGCTGGCCTCAGAAAAGAAAGTCTTCTTTCAGATCGCGAAGGGTGAGTCCATAGTCAAAGAAGGTGAGCCGGTAAACGAAGCACACCTACGCAAACTAGCAGGCCTGAACAAAGCCAACCCCGCATACAGCCGGTACATTATTCTGGCAGGCTTTTCCCTGATCCTCATTCTGCTGCTGAGGCTCAGCTTCTATTTTTCAGAGAAGCATCTTGATCGTGGACGGCAGGCCACCGAAGATCTTCTTCTCTTCAGTCTTTTGTTGGTGGGGACCATCATTGTGGTGCGTTTCCTGTATTCTCTTTCCCCTCTCATTGGCACGGCCAGCCAAGGGATAAGTCAAAGATCCATTCTCTTTGCCGCGCCCGTGGCAACCGGCGCCATGCTCACTGCTCTGATGGTCGATGCGAGGATCGCTTTCATATTCGCGACTTTGACAGCATTGACGGCATCTCTGTCGGTCGAAGGAGACATATATCTCTTTGTTTTCTATTTTATTTCCGGGATCGTCGGGCTCCACGGCATGACTCGGATTACGGATCGCACCTCGGTGCTCAGGGCGGGCCTCGTGGTCGGCATGGCAAACATGATGTCAATCCTGGCCATAAAAATGGCTCTGGGGCAGCTCACGTCGCTGAGAGATTTTTATGACATCGGCCTCGGGTTCTCTGGAGGCGTTCTGTCCGGCTTACTTGTTTCCGGATTGGCCCCCCTCCTGGAACCTCTCGGGTACACGACGAACGTGAAGCTCCTCGAGATCGCCAATCTCAACCATCCAGTTCTTCAAGAGCTGTCGATTGAAGCTCCGGGAACTTACCATCATTCCATAATGGTGGGGAGCCTCGCCGAGACCGCTGCGGGGTTGATCGGCGCAAATCCCTTGCTGGCACGGGTCGGCGCCTATTATCACGATATAGGAAAAATAGGGAAGAAGACTAAGCCCTCTTATTTTATTGAAAACCAGCGCCGTGGAAGCAACCCCCATGACAGGCTCGAACCCAGCATGAGTGCCCTGATAGTTGTCTCCCACGTGAAGCAGGGAATCGAAAAGGCTCGGGAATATCGACTTTGTTCCCCCATTATCGATATCATTCAACAGCACCATGGAACAAGTTTAATAAAGTTTTTCTATAATAAGGCACTGGAAAGGGCTGAAAAAAGTCATCAAAGCGTTAGCGAAGATAAATATCGGTACCACGGTCCGCGCCCACAAAGCAAGGAAGCCGCTCTCGTTATGCTGGCCGACGTGGTAGAGGCAGCCTGCCGGACTCTCCATGATCCCACGCCCGCCAGGATTCAGAAGCAGGTTCAGACACTGATTATGACACTATTCAGCGAAGGGCAATTGGACCAGTCAACTTTGACCCTTAAAGACATTCATGCGATCACCAAATCCTTTGTGAGATCCTTGCAAGGGAGTCTACACTCGCGAATTGTTTACCCAGTGAATGTGGGAACGCAGGAACGACCCAATGGAGATACTCATAAGCAACAAGCAGAAAAGGATCGAAATCGATCCGGAAGACCTTCGGAAGAAAACGGCACAAATATTAGAAGGCTTGGGCTGTAATCCGTCAGTAATACTTTCACTCGTGCTTGTTGATGCTGCCGAGATGTCGGACCTCAATGACAAGTATCGGGGAAAGAAGGAACCTACCAACGTACTCTCCTTCTCCCAGACCGAGGGGCAACACGCCGGGCCTAAAGCATGATCTACTGGGCGACGTTGTCATCTGCACGGACAGGGCCGCAGATGACGCTGCCGAACTGGGTTACACAAACAGTGAAATGGTCCTTTACTTGCTTATTCACGGAATACTGCATCTCGTCGGGTACGATCACTCCCAGCCAATAGAAGCGGGGGTAATGCAGGCCGAAGTTGAACGCATCTTCCAGGAATTCGCGGAACACGAAATCTCTCGCTGAGACCAGGGGCGCTCTTGTCGGTGCTACCGTGAATAAACCTTGACCTGGAGAGGTTTTTGTGATTTAACAATGGACGGAGAGAGGGTATTCTTCATACGGAAGCTCTGTTATGAGATACCTTGTCTCTCTTTTTATTTGTGCTTCTCTTCTTCTGTCCGGCTGCATCACCGGTCGCACCCCGTTGGGTGAGGGCGTCAGCTCACAAAATTCGAAGACCACTCAGAAAGCGACGTCCGCGGGCTCTAAAACCGGTCAAGGTTCAATTTCACGATTGGCTGTTTCCGAAGTCTCGCGCGGTATGGGCCCAGAGAGCGCTTCTTCCTCGGACACCGCTCAGTGGGACAGGTTCTAACTCCAGAGGAGAACATGGCGAGAGAAAAGAAATACAGAAGCACCGTACGCGGAGGACAACTCCTAGCTCCAGGAGACGTCATCCAAGTTATGGACCAGGGATCGCTTGTGAAATGTCGCGTCCTCTCATGCCTTGCCGTGGAGGGTGGAGGTTGCCTCGCCGGCCTGGAAATCCTTGAGGGCAAACGAAAGGGAGAACGACTACAGACCACGCTGAGAGCCGCGGAAGAACAACCATCTGATATAAATGATTAGCGGTGGCGCTTGTTAGCATCCTGAATGTCAGTAGGGGCGGGTTTGAAACCCGCCCCTACAAATGCATGCCGGAGTGCAACCTTGAATTGCCCTGCTCAGAAAATGCCTCCCGTCCCAGTTTCGGCCAGCCGTCTCTTTACCCCTGATAGCATTCGGATATGAAGCATCTCGGACTTGATGAGCTTGTCAATTTCATCTCTGCCGTTGGGATCAGGAAGTATCTCCTTAATCCCCAGGAAATAAGCCAGGGAATCTTTCTCAAACAGGAGTGCCATGTCAAGAGCTTCCACGGCTGTTTTGACCGTCTTCAATCTCTCGGTCGCGGCTTCTACTGTAAACACATGGGAATCCGCGCTGGCTTCCAGATAGCTCTCCGCTAGCCCTTCGGGGTCCCAAACCACCTCACTCGCAGTATCAGGGAGTTGGCTCCTGAGCGTCCTAAAAATTTTAATGTGGCTTGCTTCCATTAGAGCGAGGTCTTCGAAGAGCTTCTTGACCTCCGGGTTCTTGGCTATTTCGGCCGCGCCGGCATAAAATGCGTTGCCGTTCTCCTCGATACGAACAGCCATGGCAAAGGCGTCATCTGCGGTTCCGAATACAAACATAAACAGAGCCTCCTTACTCTATCTTCCTGTATAGGTTGAGACCTATCTTTTCCTCTCTCCCGTAGACCAGTTGATTTCCACCGGTTGATGCGATCATTATTGTCTTGCCGGATTTCGATGGACCAAGCTCTACTGAAAGATCCACAGTAATGCTCAGCCGGTCTGCCTCCACGGCCATTGCAACATTCTTGAACGACTGACGCCGCCCTTTGCTTCCCTTCTTGTCAGGTTGCCTGTAAACATTCAGACCGATCTTTTCTATGCGGCCCGGAATTGTCTTGTTTCCTTCAGTTGAAGCTACAATGATGGTTTTCCCCGACTTGGAGGGGCCAAACTCTTTTGAAAGGTCAACGGTGATGGTGAGATTGTCCCCCTGGACATCCATATCAACATTTTTCATCCTACCGATACGGCCTTCGGCCACAATCTTTTTCGGAGTCTTCTTTGCTTCCGGTCTTGATTGGGACGGCACTTGCCCTTCCGTCTGGTCGCTGGCGCCCCGGATCTCGGGTAAGTCGGGAAGCTGAAGGACAGCGCAGTGGTCGCTTAACAGGAGATCTCTTAGATCGTCTGTGATCGTCAAAAGGCGGTCCCAATGCTTATCCGTTAGGCCCGTGATATTGAGACCCAAGGTCTCGAGCTGTTTCCGCGCCTCGCTGATGTCGGCCTTCGAATTGCTACCCAGTCACCTTGAGGGCCTCTCTCACCAAAGCCCTTGACTTGTCGAAATCTTGAAGCACTTCTTCAAAAGAATGGAGGATGTCCATGACTTCCGCCATCTTGCGAGAATCCACCGAGCCGCTGTCAGGATCGGTCACAAGATGGGCCCACCGCTGAGGCGTGGGACTCCCTTCTTTACGGTAATAGTCCTTAAAATCTTCGGCACTTATGCAGAATTCAAATCCATCGTCGGTGCGTACGAGATAGGGCGAGACGGAGTCATCTACAAGCTCCACTATCATCCCAGGATCGGATCCAAGGAATTGCTGGTAACGATCAGTCATTGGCTCTCCTAGCAAACAGTCGCAACACAATATATAAGAGTCCGTCTCGCACGTCCAGGTCTGTCTTATGGCCGCCACAGGTCACCTTTTTCAACAGACGAGCGCAGAAAATCTTCTGACCAAAGTTAAGCCACCAATTTATTTGCCTTTACCCTCAACTGGATGACCCGCTTTTGCCCACGCACGAAAGCCGGCTGACATAATCATCATCTTCGTGTACCCCAACTGAGCCAGGAAGTCAGCGACTTGTTCGGCCATGTCGCATTCCGGCCCGTAGCAGTACAGGATGACCCGAGCATCCTCCGGGAGGAGAGGCTGCACCATGGGGAATTGGTCCTCCTTTTCCTCCGGGGTGATGAAAATCGCCCCCTTTACATGGCGCTCGGAATAGTCTTCCTTCTTGCGAGTGTCTACGAATACAGTCTCCTCAGAGCCGAAAAAGCCGAACGCTGCCTGCTCGTCAATCAACGGGACCTTCACACCGCGCACCTCGACTTCCTTCGGCGGAACGTATTCCCAGGGTAAGGACTTCGGACTTATCAGGTTTACGCCCAGCCCGACGAGTGAAGCGCAAACCAGGATCAGCGCTGCTCTGAGCAGGATCAAAATGTATTCTTTCATCAAGTGAATCCTAACATCGACAATTTACACCTTCAACCCAAATTGCCGTTTTCAATTCCATGTCTTTATACTCTTTTCAAGTCGGTACGTAAAACTCATGCGTAATATCTTATTTACTATTGACAATCCGGCCTCCGACTTCTACCAATAACCGAGTTAGGGGACCAGTGAAATCTGACGACTGGTCATCGCCGGGAATGTTCATGGCATACGTCAATAGCTCGTCATATCGGATTCTTGAGACACCATGCCCTTGTTCGCTGAAAAAATCATTCAGGGCGACATGCGGGCCACCGCCCAACTGATCCGCCGTATCGACGACGGGGACAGAGGCGTGTTTGCCGAATTGGCCCTGCTCTATCGTCACGCGGGACGCGCGCATGTAATTGGATTTACCGGCTCCCCAGGTGTTGGGAAGTCCACGCTTGTGGATCGTGTGGTCTCAAGGTTTCGCCAAGACGGAAAGACCGTCGGCATACTCGCGGTCGATCCCACCAGTCCGTTCACGGGAGGGGCTATTCTAGGCGACCGGATCAGAATGCAGAAGCATTTCCTGGATGAAGGCGTTTTCATTCGGTCCATGGCTACTCGCGGGAAATTCGGCGGACTCACTAGGTCCACTGCGGATGCCATTGTGGTGCTCGACGCTATGGGCAAGGATGTCATCATCGTGGAGACCGTCGGGGTGGGACAGGACGAGGTTGACATAGCACACAATGCCCACACCACGGTGCTGGTCACGATTCCGGGGATGGGGGACGAAATTCAGGCCATCAAAGCCGGACTCATGGAAATCGGAGACCTCTTTGTTGTCAACAAGGCCGATCACGAAGGATCGGCTAAGACGTTGCGCGAACTCAGGTTTCTGCTGCAGATGTCTTCCGACCGCTACGAGGCAAGCGGATGGACTCCGCCCATCATAGAAACTGTCGCTGCAGCCGACCAGGGGGTGGACGAACTGTATCGGGCGATTCTGGATCATCATCACTACTTGCTCGAACATGGCAGAGAAAGGCTGATGGAACGTGACAAGATCAGGGCAAGAAATCAGATTTTGGATCTCCTGAAAGAGGACCTCATGGAGAGGACACTGGAAAGACTCGGGGGGATTCAAGCCTTGGACGGGGTGGTGGAAGAAATAGTCGCTAAGACAAAGGACCCATACGGAGTAAGCTCCGAGTTGGTGGAAAGAATTTTGGGGGGTGCGGTTAGTTGACTTCAGCCAAAGCCTTCCTGAAAAAGGACATTGATCCGGTCTGGCTGATGAGGATATTCACAGCGATCCCTGTAGCGCTGATTCTAATAGCCGGCGTTGGGGCTTTATGGATATACTTCTTTGTCGTTTCCCTGCTTCCGGACAGCGAAGCTCTCGTTCAGACTCCCGGCCTCATCGCAGATGTCCGCGTTTTGAGGGACCAAAGCGGCGTCCCCGGAATTATCGGGGAAAACGAAGATGATGTGGCCATGGTACTGGGATACGTAATGGCCCAGGATCGCTTATGGCAAATGGATTACCTGCGGAAGGCGGGCCAAGGTCGGCTCGCTGAGATCCTCGGAGCGGAGTACCTGGAAGGCGACCACCTCATGAGGACTGTGAGGGCGGGAAGGCTTGCCGAAGACGCACGGGAACGTCTGGGCGAGCACGAGCGCCGATGGCTTGAGAAGTTCGTTCAGGGTATCAACAAATATATCTCGGCGCATGCGAGAAAACTCCCCGTCGAGTTCTCGCTTTTGGATTACCGCCCTGCGCCATTTTCGCCGCAAGACGTCTCCTCCATACTGGCTGGATTGGCATGGGAAAGCTCCGTAGCTGCACGTGTAGACCCGATCCTCACTCGGCTGGTCACCCGGCTGGGCAAAGATAGGGCCCTGACAGCTCTTTCCTACCGATCCTGGAGCTGCAGTGGCTTTTGTGGCCACTGACCTGGGGCGGTGGGACCCGAACGGGATTCTATTCCCAAGACCTGGGAGCAGTCGCATTTTCGACCGTGTTCCCGGTCTTCGCGGGGGCTGCGCTTGGACGGTTGGCAGTGGGAAGAGCCAGAGTGGGAAACCCATGGCCGCGTGCACAGTTTATCAGACCCTGGCAGCGCCGGGATTTTGGTATAAGGCACGACTGGCCGCTGGAGAATTTCATCTTGCCGGAACTTTTATTCCGGGCGTACCCGTGGCAATCGCGGGCACGAACGATCATTTGGGCTGGGGCTGCGTCCCCGGGCTTGTCGACGATGCGGACCTGTTCCTGGAGCGTCTTGAATCGGACAGTCCAAAAAGCTATTGGCGGGTAGACCGCTGGCGGAAGTTGGAGGAACAGAAAGAGAATTACCGTATCAAAGGAGGCTCTGTTGCTACTCGGATTATAAGAATGACCGAGACAGGGCCTTTGGTGTCAGAAGTCGACAAGGGCCGGGCACTCTCCCTGAGTTGGACGGGGCGGGAGGGGCTTGGTCTTTTCCCGGCATTGTACAGCTTGAACAGATCCCGTAACCGCTCGGAATTCGAAAAATCGCTTAGTGTGCTGATCGCTCCCTGTCTAAATGTGGCATGGGCCGACCGGGAAGCGGACTTCGGAATCCAGTTCGCCGGGAAAGTCCCGCTCCGTCCGCCGGGCAGCGACGGGATATTGCCCATGCCGGCGTGGACCGGCATACACGACTGGAGGGGATTCGTCCCCTTCAAGGAGCTTCCAGCCTGGACCAACACGTCTGAAGGCTATTGCGTCGCGGCTGACGGTCGCCCCGGCGGCAAGGATTATCCATTCTTTGTGAGTTGTTATTGGTATGACACGGACAAATCCGCACGAATCAAGGAGCTGCTTGAAGAAAGCGATGTGCACCAACCAGAGAGCTTCCAGAGGATACAGTGTGATTCCCTTTCACCGCTCGCAAGAGACTTTGTCCCAATTCTTTTGAATTCCCTCAAGGGAAACGACAAAAGGAATCAATCTGAAGACAAAGCCGCGCGTATTTTGGGAACGTGGGATTTCCAAATGGGGGGAGAATCTGCCGCGGCTGCAATATTCGGTCTATTCTACCAGGCCTTGGTCGAGGAGCTTTTCTTAGAGCCACTGGGTGAATCACTTTACGGAGGATTCACGGGTTACCCTCCGCTGGCGTCGAGAGCGGTGAAAAGAATCTTCATCGACGATCAAACCGGCTGGATCGAAAGCGTCAATCCTCAAGAGTTGCTGAAAAAGAGCTTTCAGAAAGCGGTGGCTCGTGGACAGAGCCTCATGGGATCTGACCCCAAGAAGTGGAAATGGGGCGAGATCCACACGACAGAATTCCGTCATCCTCTCGCAGTGCGATCCAAGTTCCTGGAAGCCTTGTATCAGGTGGGGCCCATTCCCATTTCGGGCGCTTCGGACACGATCAATTTTGCAGGCTGGTCTCAGGCGCATCCGTTTCATGTGCCGGCCGGCATGTCTCTGAGGCAGGTGGTTGACATGACCCAGCCGGCGCAAGTTGCCGGAGCCAGCCCAATGGGCGCCTCTGCTCACTTCTTTTCCGCACATTACAGGGACCAGACTCGGGCCTGGCTCAGCGGTCGGTCATTTCGTGACCCCGTCCTGACTGCGGACATACGGAAAAGCGGATTCAGTACGGTCATCTTCAAGTCGGTCCCGGCGGGTTCCATCTCGCTGAAGTAAGGCGTCGTGCAATAATTGCTAAGGCGACTGCAAGACCCATGAGAAAGGGACTGTGCACAGCGTCGGATTTGTAGGGGCATGGCATGCCCTCACCACACACAAAGCGACCGGATTCTTTAGCTGCAAGGGCACGGCATGCCGTGCCCCTACCATTGAAATAACAGCAGGTCTTTGATGCACAGGATACCGGACAAAGTCCTTATAGCAACGACAAACCAGGGGAAGGTCCAGGAAATCCGGAACCTCGTTAAGGGGCTTCCTGCTTTGTTTCTCTCGCTGTCAGAAGTGCCCGACATTCCGGAAGTTGTGGAGGACGGAGCAACCTTCGAAGAAAACGCTCTGAAGAAGGCGCGAATGATGGCATACTCGACCGGCATAGTAACTCTCGCTGATGACTCGGGGCTGTGCGTTGACGCTCTGGATGGTCGTCCGGGAGTACATTCCGCGCGATACGCCGGCGACAACGCATCTGATGAAGAAAAATACTTGCGAGTCCTTGAAGAAATGGCAGACGTCCCTGATCCCGCGCGTTCGGCCAGATTCGTTTGCGCTGTGGCCCTCGTGGCTCCCGATGGCGAAGAGAATCTTTTTCGCGGTGTGTGCGAGGGCCGAATAACCCGCGAACCTCGAGGAAGCTCCGGCTTCGGTTACGACCCCATTTTCTACTTCGAAGAGGCGGGGTGTACCTTTGCACAAATGGACCAAGAGTCCAAAAACCGCGTCAGTCATCGCGGCCGCGCTCTGAGGCAATTTGCCGAGTTTTTGCGAAAACTAGCCGAGTGAAACTGCACCTTGCGGTGGATAATTGAGCCGGATAGCGAGATCCTTTATGAGCGGTAACGATATGCGAAATCTACGGGGCTAACCAAGGCGGGCAACGATCCCCTGAATGCCTTCACATTAGTTGCGACAATTCGCATCCTCGTCCAAAGACTCTTGCGATTTGGGCTCCTCCGAACTATAAAGAGAGGTTGCGGGGTGTAGCGCAGCCTGGTTAGCGCGCGTGCCTTGGGAGCACGAGGCCGCCGGTTCAAATCCGGCCACCCCGACCACCGATCTCTAGGTTTTCTGCTCCGATGCGCTGGATCCCCGGCTAAGACTATTTTCCTCGGTTGCGTTCGTACAGTCACATTCAATTCAAGGGGCAAAGAGATGCTTCTCAACTTTCGGGCCAAGATTACTCTCTCGCTCGTTCTCACTTTGTCGTTTTCATGTCTGTTCCTGGTGGGCGCGTCCCAAGCGGCCGAGGCGCTTAAACTGACGATTCTTCACATGAACGATCCCCACGCCCACTACTTGCCGTACGCGGAGTCAGGAATCGAGGGGCTGATTGGAGGATTCGCCAGAGCCCAGACAGGTCACTCAAAGAAGTGCGGGCACGGAACGAGGCTGAGGGACGTCACACCTTGCTGTTCATGGCGGGCGATCTGCTCATGGGGACCCCATTTTCAACGGTATTTAAGGGAAAACTCGGCGTCAAGCTGATGAACAAGATGAAATTCAACGCCATGACTGTGGGCAATCACGAGTTCGACTACGGTCAGGATAACCTCCTGGTCGATCTCAAGCCGCTCATGGAGTTCCCCCTTCTCAGCTCAAACACGAGGGCCTCTTCAGGCCAGCACGTATTTCAGGGCCTCCTCGAAAAGAAATACCCGGAGTCCAACACAACGGTGGTAATTTTCGGCCTAACCACCACGGACACCCCCACGACCACTCATCCTGACAACGTAAAGGGACTGGTGTTCGACGAGCCCATCGCCTCTGCAAAAGGAATTCTGGACCGGGTCAGTGAAAAAGACCTGGTGATCGGGCTTACCCACGTCGGTGTCTACGAGGACAAGAAACTGGCGGAAGCTT
Source organism: uncultured delta proteobacterium (assembly GCA_963809365.1). GTDB lineage: Bacteria > Desulfobacterota > Desulfomonilia > Desulfomonilales > Desulfomonilaceae > CAWBBA01. Next base: position 196,917 of record CAWEJR010000028.1, read on the forward strand.
GCCCAAAAATTAGCGTCATTGTGGGGGGGCATTCTCACACAGCCATTTTTGAACCCATGAAGGTCAACCAGACCATCATCTCTCAGGCCGGCGCGTATGCCCGATATGTAGGGAAACTCGACCTCGATGTCGTGAACGGAAAAATAACCAATTACAAGGGAGAATTGATTGAGTTGACTTCCGCGATCAAAGAGGACCAGGAAATCGCGGCCATCATTGCGGAATACAAGGCTCAACTCGACGCCGGCTTGAGTAAGGTGATCGGCAAGACCGAGGTGTTCCTCGAGGGCACCCGTAGGAGTGTCAGGTCCGGCAAGGAGACGAATCTCGGCAGGCTTATTGCCTATGAGATGGCAGTGAATTCGCGGTCGGATGTGGCGATACTCAACGGCGGGGCTATTCGAGGGAGCATCAAGGAAGGGGACATCACGTTGAATGATGTATATACGGTCCTCCCCTTTCCCGACGCTGTCGTGAAGATGAATCTTTCAGGCGAGGATATTATTGCTGTCCTCCGAAGAGGTGCGGAGCTGGAGCCGGGCAGTGGCGGCAAGCTCCAAACCTTCGGCCTGACGTACACGATTGACGGGGACAAGGTTACAATCGAAAAGATCCGGGACCAACCCTTTGACCCGGGCAAGACATACTCGGTGGCTACCAACGACTTTCTGGCCGCGGGCGGAGATGGATATAAGGTGTTCAAGGAGAAAGGAAAGAATCTCTACAATTCCGGACCCATCATCAGCGACCTGCTCATTAATTATATAAGAGAAAGAAAAGTTATTACGCAGGGAATGCTCGACAGCTTGAAATAGCCTGCGCACGCATCTTTGGATCACGAGTCGGAGTCATCTTCACCCATTCGTTCTCGGATTGTCTGCTCGAAGCCTCTATCGGTGGGATGGTAAAAGCGCTTGCCGCGTATGGGCTCAGGTAGGTGCTCCTGATCCACTTTTGCGCCGGGGTAATCGTGAGCGTAACGATATCCCTTGCCGTAACCCAATTTCTTCATCAACCGGGTCGGCGCATTGCGGATATGCAAAGGAACCGGAAGATGACCTGAACGGTCTATCTCTTCCTTCACCGCAATATACGCGGCCTCCAGGGAATTTGATTTCGGCGCGGTGGCAAGAAACACCACCGCTTGAGCAAGGGCCAGGGCGCACTCCGGAATCCCGATAAAGCGGCATGCCTGATAGGCAGCCACAGCCTGTTCCAACGCTCGGGGAGAAGCCAGTCCCACGTCTTCACTGGCAAATCGGACCAGGCGCCTCGCAATGTACAGCGGGTCTTCGCCCCCTTCGATCATCCGCCCCATCCAATAGAGGCCCGCATCCGGATCGCTGTCTCTGAGGGATTTGTGAAGGGCACTAATCAGGTTGTAATGCTCTTCGCCGGCTTTGTCATATAAGAGGATTCTCTTCTGAGCCGCTTCCTGAACCGTGTCAGCGTCGATTCTTCCGCCTCGGTGCTCGTGAGCTTCCGAAGCAGCTAATTCGAGTATATTCAAGGCCGATCTGGCATCTCCCCCGGACAGGGACACTATTAGTTCCACGGCGTTCGGATCGCATTCGAGTTTGAGTTTTCCCAGACCGCGTTCCACATCTTGGAGGGCCCGCTGCAGAATCTCCCTTACCGCCTCGGGCGGCAAAGCCTGGAGGACAAACACCCTCAGCCTTGACAGGAGTGCTGAATTGACTTCAAAGCTTGGGTTTTCAGTTGTGGCGCCGATCAGGATGACTGTCCCATGTTCAACGTGAGGGAGCAGATAGTCTTGCTGTGACTTATTAAACCGGTGGATTTCATCAAGGAAGAGGATGGTCCTGACTTCGGAATGTGTAAGATCTTCCCGAGCCCTGCTTGCAACTTCCTTTATTTCCTTTACACCCGCGGTAACGGCAGAATAGGGGACGAACCGAGATTTCGATTTGTGAGCTACAATGCGGGCAAGGGTCGTCTTGCCGGAGCCCGGGGGCCCCCAGAAGAGCATCGAGAAGAGACGATCTTCTTCAATGGCCCGACGGAGTATCTTTCCCGGCCCAAGTAAGGCTTCCTGGCCCACGAAGCCGGCCAGGTCATCGGGACGCATTCTGTCCGCGAGCGGCCTCTTGGAATCGGTTATACTTGCACTGTCGAACAGATCCATAAGTTCAGCGTATCTTAATCGCTGCACCCAGGCAAGGGAGAATCGGTGAGGACCTTCTTGCACCCCAGAGGAACATCATGCCCCAATCTTGCTGTTTTGTGCTTCGGCCTGCCGCCCCATTTTCCTGGATTTTCACCTGCATTCGTGGTACTCAGTGCAGCAATCTCACCCTAACCAAATAATCGAGGATTGAATGCAACGCATAGGATTGGTCTTGAAGCGCTCGGACGAACAAGCGTTCCTGTTAGGTGAAAAAATTGTCAGGTTCTTGAAGGAGTCCGGAAAGGAAGTTCTGCTGGAACCCTCTTGTCAGGAGTTGGCCGTAAAATGGAGTGCAAATGCCACCGAACGGCTGACAGATGAGGCGGATCTTCTGGTAGTCCTCGGAGGAGACGGCACCATCCTGCGGGCCGCTGCACTGCTCAATACTAAATCCATGCCGGTTCTCGGCATCAACCTGGGACGCGTGGGTTTTATGGCAGAAGTGTCTCCTGCCGAAGCCATTACGGAGTTGAAAGCGGCGATGGACGGCACCGCCGCGTTTGTGAACAGGATGTTGCTGCAGATTACTCTTCCTGATGGAAAGACCGCTAGGGTCCTTAACGACGTGGTTATCCATTGGGGGGGTATAGCTCGTCTGATTGACCTGGGCCTAAGAATGGGGACGTCTCGGGAAATTGAACTTCGAGCGGATGGCCTCATTGTGTCTACGCCCGTTGGGTCAAGCGCGTACTCCTACGCGGCCAATGGTCCTCTAGTTCATCCGGAAATTGAGGGCATTCTTCTGACTCCGATATGCCCGTATGCGGGCCTTAAACGTCCCCTTCTAATCCCTCCTCATCTGGAGACGGAGTTGGTCCTCAAGAAAGGAAAAGATTTGACCCTGACCCTGGACGGTCATACGACGGTGGGGCTGGAAGAAGGCCAGTCGGTTAGAATAGTACGGGCGCCCTTTCCATTCATTATGGTTAAATCTGCGGCCAGGGACTACTTTGACGTCCTGAAGGAGAAGCTGGACTTGGTATAGGCGGATGGTTAGGGTCCGCAGGTCACCACGGCGGCGGTCACCTGAATTGGGGATCACCCCATTCCCGCGCACTAGAGAATCTAGAACGGATCGTATCGGGTATCAAACTGGATTCCCGCATTCTCGGTAATGACGAGAGGTTTTCTGCGCCGGGCCGCTTGTAGCGGAATGTTTAACCTCCTCGACCGATGGGCCTTTTTCGCCCCTCAATTTGTGGCCCTTGAAAATTCTATGTGAGCGTCATATCTTAACACGTGGGCATGTTCGTCGGTGTGAGGTTGTTTGCGTAGCCAAACGATTCCTATGCTGAAGTACCTGAAAATATCAGACCTGGCCATAATCGACAAAGTTGAGGTCGAATTTCGCGAAGGGTTTAACGTTCTCACCGGAGAGACCGGAGCGGGCAAGTCGATTCTTATTGGCGCGCTGGATCTTCTTCTGGGATCTCGGAGTTCGCCGGACATTATACGCACTGGCGAGCAGGAAGCTCAGGTGGAAGGTCTGTTTGAGATCCCATCAGGGATGACACTCCCAGCCGAGCTTGGAAGTGGCCTGAAGGGGGCGACCGAGCTTGTCCTTTCGAGGAAAGTTTCGCGGACGGGCAAGTCCAGGTCTTTCATAAACGGTAATCTCGCGACTCTGGCGATGATTCAGACAGTGGGCCGTTCCCTCGTAAGTATCTTCGGCCAACATGAGCATCAGGTCCTCCTTGATCCGGAGGAACATGTCGGGATCCTGGATCGATTTGGAGGAGCGGCAGAGGCGCGAAAGACGACTTCGGCCACATTCGCTGGTTGGACAAAGGCCGCACGAGAGCTGTCCCAGGCTGAGAAGAGGCGCGAGGAACTGGAACGCCTTGGACGAGAGAACGACGCTGCAATTGAAGAACTGACCGCCGCTTCCTTGAAGGAAGGAGAAGAAGACGAACTGGTCCAGGAGCGAGAAGTGCTGAAAAAAGCGGTGCAAATCCGCGAAAAGGCCTTCGAAGCTCACCAGACGCTCTATTCCCGAAGTGGCAGTTTGATGGAAGGCTTCACCGAAGTAAAAAGAGCGCTGGAGTTCCTGGCATCGAGCAATCCTAAGCTGGTAGCGCTGCGGGAAAATTTTGAAGAAGCTGTTTACCGACTGGAGGACGTAGCCCTCGAACTGAGAAATGTCGCGGAAACGAGCCACAGCGATCCTGCGCGCCTGGAACAGATCGAGGAACGGCTAGCTCTGATAAGGCGGCTAAAAAGAAAGTACGGTCAAGATCTGGCGGGCCTGATTAGCCAACTTGATACTCTTTCCGAAGAGGCAGGAGACGTCCTGGAGGCTAGGACCGATGTTAAGAAGCTGACAGACAAGGTATCCGAGCACCGAGAAAAGTATCTGAATGCTGCCCGCAATCTTTCCTCTGCCAGGCGAACAGCAGCCAGAGAGCTTGAAGATGCTATGAAAAAAGAACTCAAGGACCTGGCCATGCCCTCCGCACGCTTTGGCGTGTCTTTCCAGGAAGTTGAAGAAGACAAAGGGTCGCCTAACGGGCTGGAAAAGGTCGAATTCTTTCTGGCGTCCAATCCCGGTGAGGCGCCGCGGCCCCTAAGCCGCGTTGCTTCGGGTGGAGAACTCTCAAGAATTATGCTTGCCGTCAAAGCCCTTCAGGTCGACGGCCTCGGGTCCCCCACAGTGATCTTTGACGAAGTGGATGCAGGGATCGGGGGCCATACAGCTTTTGCCGTGGGCACCAGGCTGGCGAGGGTGGCCCACCGCCAACAGGTCCTATGCGTGACTCACCTGCACCAGATAGCGGCCCTTGCGGACCATCATCTCTCGGTTCGAAAGTACGTGAGCCAGGGGCGCACTCATATAGACGTGAAGCCTCTGGACCGGGAGGCCCGCGTCGGAGAACTAGCCCGCATGCTGGGGGCGAGTCCGGATTCAGCTTCGGTGAGAGAGCACGTTCAGCGTCTAATGGATCTCGACTGTGCGGAGGTTTCCGGGTGATCCGCAGGGCCACTTTGAGGGACGTGAAGAGCATTCACCGTCTGATAGCCGAACAGGCTCAATCCGGACATATCCTCGCCCGGGCCATGAGCGAGCTTTATTCCCAGGTGAAGGATTTCATAGTAAGCGAAGACGACGGCTCAGGAGAGATCGTCGGCTGCGGCGCCCTTCAGATTGTGTGGGAGGATCTCGCTGAAATACGGTCATTGGCTGTACAGACGGAGTACCAGGGACAAGGTGTAGGCACGGCACTCATTGAAGCGCTTTTGGAAGAGTCCGGACAGATGGGAGTAAGCAAGGTTTTTGTTCTTACCTACAGGCCGGAACTTTTTCAGAGGCTCGGCTTCGCTCTTATGGACAAGAGCCTTCTTCCACATAAGATATGGGCGGATTGTATACGCTGCACTAAATTTCCGGAATGCGACGAAATAGCTCTTGTGAGGGCTTCATGATCAGGACCCGTGAGATGCGCGGTAAGGCCGTTAGAACGGCAGCCGGAAAGTAGGGAAGTTTGCAACTCATGTCGTTAAAAGGCTTGTTTCATTTGCTGGTCTTGGCCACCACTCTCCTTCTCTTGGCGGGCTGCGGGATGTTTAACCTGGGAAAGTGGAAAGGAATCGAAAAGGCAGCAGCCGACGAAAAATATTACCTTGTCAAAGACGCCTTTCTGACAGCGGGGTCTGCATACAATCGCAAAGAAACTTTTGATCACAACATGAATGAAAGCGTGAATCTTTTTTTCTCCCCAAAGATGGAGCCGAATACGTATGTCACCGAAAGCATATGGTATGACCCCAACGGGGAGGAATTTCGGAAGATAAGAGCTACCTACGACGCGCAGAAAGAGAGCAAGAAAGGCGATGACAGACAAGCATCCGGCAGCACCAGAGTCCATTCCATAGCCACCAAGGAACTCTATGACCGCAAACCTGGGCTTTGGAAGGTAGCGCTTTACATTGAGAAGGATCTGGTTCGAAGATTGAGTTTCTCAGTCAGGTGACCCTGTAATGCGTTCGAGTTAACCTCTTCCATCACGCACACTTGCATGAACCCGGAATTCTTGGTAATATACAAAAAAGAAGTCTAACTCCGGAGGCTTGGTGAAAATTACCCGAAATAACGTGAATATCCTGATTATGGGGCTCGTCTGTTTAAGTATATTCAGTGCGGTGCCGGTCGCGGGGGACCAAATTTTTGCACCGGATTATCTGTGGGAGCGCGGGATTGCGTCTAAAACCGACCCCATCGAAATCGCAGACACGCACTTGGGAATCGCTTACCGGGACGACGGCACCCTGGACAGCCAGGGTCACTTCACGGCCTTTGACCGGCAAGACAGATTTTTTGAAACACCGGGGCTCAATTGCAGCGGTTTAGTGGTTTCAGTCTCCCGTTTCTTATTTGACAAGAACTGGACACTTGAGGAAGTTACCCGGGATCGCCAGGGGAATAGCGGCAACAATGCTCAACTGGGCAAGGACTGGGATTTCGGCTGGGACCTGATCTTCAACCTTACGGAAGGTAATCCCCGTAGAATCATAATGCCGGAACCGGCGAATTACACTGTCGAGGGTTCTGACGGAATTACCTTGCGGGGGTTTGATCTCCACGATTCGGCTGCATGGCAAAAGGTTTTGTCTCAGATGAAACCCGGGCGAATGTACCTTGGGAGCATCAGTCGGCCCGCGCCTGAGCGTGGGTACCGAGTGCTCCACTATCACGTGGTGCTCATGCTTCCGGACGGAAAAGGTGGAGTGTGGCTTTACCATGCCACTCGCAGGAGCCACGTTCACCGGATGAACATTAGCACACCTCAGGGCATGTCCCGCTTCATGTCTCAGTTCAAGGGCTCCAGAGGCAACGCGAAAAAGATATTGATAGTCGAAGCAATGCTCCCCGCGTTAGCACCGGCCACGGAGACGGCCTCTGAGACTGGGTTGCCTGCCGCGCAGCAACAAGTTGCGGGGCAGGAGCCCACGCCGGCCCCCACTCAGAAAACACTGCCTGGAATGCTATTGGAGGCCCGGGATACCCATCGATTGCAGGATGCGCCCCCCGCGTCCGGGCCCTCTGCTCCGCAAACGCTGGCGGCCGCCCAAAGCTCCCCACCCGTTGCAGCGGCTCCCCAAAATGTGCCGGAGTTGGTGATAAACCATTTGTCCGGTAGGGTTTTCAAGTCTTTTCCTGAACTTGTCACCCAGATTCCACGATTCGCCGATGACTCGAAGAACGGACTCAAATTCAGGTTCAGCAATAGGGGCAATCTTGCAAGGGATGTTCAGATCTCTCTGAAGACTCCCGACGGCGACGTCCAGTACAAGGGCCAACTTGCAGCAGATGCGGACCTTTCAGTCGCATATCCCAGTGACTTCGGCAGGTCTTCATCCCAGCCTCTCAAGGCCGGAAAATATCTGGTGGATGTGAGAGTAGACGGTGTTCAGTGGTGCGCGGACCGCTTCGAGGTCGCTATGCCCCGCGAAGCCAAGCCCAAGGTCATAAATGTGAAAATGCCGACTACAGTGCAGGCCGGCCAGACTTTCACCGTAAGAGTGGAAGCTCAGAACCAGGGAGCCGAATCGGACTACGGGGGTATCACCATCTCAACGCCTGATCCGTCAGGACTACGGCTGGTGTCTGCAAAACCAGGTCGCATCTTTGGGACGGGCAGCACAGTGCTATCGGTGACCACTGATAAGATTCGAACAAAAGTTCCCATGGCCGAGCGTTGGATTGACCTGTGGGGTGAATCCAAGGTATATGACCTCAATGTTCAAGTGCAGGCGGGCCGTCCCGGGACTTATCCGCTCTACGTTCGATGCGCTCTGCGAGGCGTAAACGTGAAGAGCAGTGTGGTTCTGATGGATCCCCACGCTTCTGATGCAGCGGATCAGCAGGGTTTTCCTGTTCAGGTTCACAAGATAACGGTTCGATGATTCATTGGAACAGTGGCTGTTGACTAGTGAGCATTTTCAATAGGTGATGGCAAAGGTAAGTTCGACCGAGTTGCTGTTTGAGCGCCAGGAGGACATCATGAAGAAATTGATCTTGGGTTCTGCCCTGGCCGTCATGTTTTTTTTGACGGCCTCCACAATTCCGGCTTTGGGAGCTGTCGAAGAACCATGGTCTGAGATCGAAGCACGGACCAAATTCCTGCGCACCAAACACTATATTGAAACCATTCGCGTTCATTCTGATGCTTATTCGAGCGCCAAGGCCAAGGGAGGCAAAGAGGTTCCCGGACCATTTCCCGTTCACGTGATTTTGCCCGAAGATTATGAGAAGAACGTCAGCCACCGCTATGGAGTTGTCTATCTGCTCGGAGGAAAATCCGGGTGGGACAACGGCCCCGAACTGGGAGGAGCGACATACTGGTCGGTCTGGTGCAAAACTCCTCTGGCCATGGACAACCTGAAATCAGGTCAGCTTACCAAGGCTAGTTTCCAGGACAATGTCGGAGAACGGGAACTTCAGCTTTTCAATCAATGGCTAAAAGAAGACCCGTACGACGATGTGATAGTCGTTTCTCTTTGGAATCCTGGAGGCGGAAATACCGCCCAGTACGAGAAGTATCTGATCGGCGAGGTTATCCCCTACATCGATGCTCACTATCGGACGGTTCCGGATCGGCGGTTCAGAGGAATCGACGGAGCTTGCGCGGGTGCAGCTCAAGCCTTGATTATCTCTGCCAGACGGCCTGATATCTTCGCATACGCGGGGGGGCAGCAGACTGACCTTGGAAGCTATCCCATGACGAATGACGTGTGGCGGAGCAATGCGGCGAGAATACGAAAAGCCGGTGGGATCGCATACAACATCAATACTAACGTCAAGGACGGCTGCAACTCCTACAGCAACAGAGGAAGGCTGTATGAGTTGGTACAAGACATGAAAGCCTCGGGTTTTCCAGTGAACGTCAACGTTTTTGAGAGCTGCGGCCACGGGTACTGTGCTTACCGGTACCCGAACGGGCATCAATCGTTGTACTGGTTTTCCAAGCAGTTCAAGCGGAACTTCCTGGCTCTGGGCATAAACAGGAATTCTCCACGAGAACAAGTCAGTGCCGGACCGCCGCGTGCGGAACGAGAACCGACGCAGGGCCAGGACAATCAGGCCACGGCGCGCGGCCAGACGGGACTACTTCCGGGCCTCTGGTAATAGCGAGTCAGGTTCGGACAACGGTTGCTTGAACGGCAAGCCGAGCTGTCCGCTATCTCGCACCTGCACCGGGGAAATACTCCCTCTATGCTCACCGAAACAACAACTGGATTGCGATTGACCCGACTTTTCTTGGCGCTTCTTACAGCCTGTGCCCTCGCGGCATGTACAACTTCAGGAGAAGACGGCTCAAAGTCCAAGGCGCCTAAAACAACGAGCACAAATAGCATTGCGGCAGGGGGAATCGATAAAGGAGCCGACAGACATGTGGTTGACGGAGCGCTGAGCCCCGTCGCGGCCCGACCAAGTATTCTCCGTTAACCGCCGAGCCCGCAAGAAGCGGCGAACAGCGTGGCTCCCGTATACCGGACCCCGCAAATTCTGTAGCGTCTCTTTCCTCGCAAAAACCTGCCGGCGAAGTGCAAATTGAGAAACTGTCCGGGTACAAGACTCCCGCTGAGTATTTTACCATCCCCTCCCGGAAGCACCCTCAAGGCGTTGTGGCCGTGAGTCTGCCTCTGGATTATGAAAAACATACAAGCAAGAAAATATCCGCTGGTGATAGCCTTCGGAGGCGCGGGCGAATGCGCCAGGTCCCCAAGAGACGGCGCACTCGCGTGGCTCCATTATTACAAGACAGATGCAGCAATTCGGGCGCTGGCGAACAACCGGCTCACGCCGCATGACTTTCGGGACCTTATCACGCCACCTCATCTGAACGCCTTTAACCGGAGGCTTAAAGCTCGTCCTTACCGTGGTATCATCCTCGCCTGTCCGTCGTCGCCTCTCTTATCCCCACAGGTCGGCCTTGGAATACCCGGAATATGAAGAATACATCATGAATGAGCTTGTCCCCGCGCTCAAGAGCCGCTATCGCGTGGCCGACGACCGTGTCGGTATTGACGGCGTCTCTATGGGCGGAGCTCGGGCCATGTATTACGGGTTTAAGTATCCCGGAGGTGTTCTCCAGCATCGGTTCCGTTCAGGGAGCATTCGGGCCGTATTTTGATGTCTACCGCCACTTCGTTGAAAGGCATAGCGAGACACTCAAGAAGCGATCCATTCAGTTGGTTACCAGCGACCGCGATCCCATGGCACCTTCGGTCGAGAGAATGCATAAACTTCTTGTAGACAACTCGATACCACACCTGTATCTGAAGCTTACAGGCCCGCACGACTACATTTTCAACCAGGGACCGGGCGCACTGGAGCTTCTAGTATTCCACGACCACGCCTTGCGATAAACGTGAGCAGTTGAAATCGCCGGGTTAACGGCTAGAGCTTCCTCAAGTTCTTTACCTCACCCGAGAAGGGTTCCAGATGCGCTTTTCCAGAGCAGATGACAGGATGAAGCAGGGTCTGCGCGAAGAGATCTTCACGCAGCAGCCCTGCTCGTGGCGAAGAGCACAAAAATCGTAGTTTCATCAAACCTACGGAACGCTGGGCGGCACCGGAACAGACCCTGTGAAACCCGATACCCTTTTCGACCTGGCTTCTCTCACCAAGGTGCTTGCCGTCACCCCGAGCTGGATCCTCATGGCCGCCGAAGATCCTAGCCTCCTGGATCAAAGTATAGGCCGGTGGTTTCCGAATACCCCGCCGGACAAGAGCTGCATCACTCCCAGATGCCTGCTGGCTCACGCATCAGGCTTGCCGGCTTGGAGGCCCTACTACCTGCTGCCTGCCTCCCGACACACCAACGAAGACACTGCGGCAAGAATCCTGGCGGAACCTCTGGAATATTCTCCGGGGCAGGGTTGTGTTTATTCTGACCTTGGGTTCATGCTCTTGGGCTTCATTATTGAAATGGAAACCGGCCGGAACCTGGAACAGTTCTCCAGGGAGCGCATATACGAACCGCTCGGGCTGGCCGACGACCTGTTATTTCGGCCCAAGGATGACAAGAGGATTGCCATGACCCGCGCTGGGGATTTCCCTGGTCTTGTAAACGATCTGAACGCGAGGGCTCTTGGGGGAGTCTCCGGCCATGCCGGACTGTTCGGAACAGCCAAAGGGGTGGCCGCGCTTGCAGGCGAGATTCTTATGAGCTTGAAGGAAAGCGGCAGGTTCTTTGACAATGAGACGACACGCGCGTTCTGTGCACGGGCCGGCTTTACCCCAGATTCCACACGTACGCTGGGTTTCGACACCCCTTCTGAGGAGGGATCAACCAGCGGCAGGCTTTTTTCTAAGGACAGTGTGGGCCACACCGGCTTTACCGGCGTGTCGCTCTGGATCGATATTCCGCGCGATCTGATAGTTGTTCTTCTCACCAATCGCGTCTTCCTGGGAGAAGCGGATTTCCGGATCAAAGAGTTCAGGCCGATGCTTCATGATGCAGTCATGGAGCATGTGCTTTCGCAGGAGTGAGTGATCGCAGCGGTCTCCGAATTCAAAACCACAGACAGAAACAGAGACATCGTATACAGAAAGACGTAGTTCGTATTTCCTTTCTTATATAGACTGAATAATCATTGTTAGACCCATAAACATCGAGTTTCTAAGTTGATAACCTACGGCTAACATGGGAAACGACCTGAAATGGTAACCAGTCACTCGGCTCCGAGATACTTCGGCATGGAGACGTCATATGAAGGCACAGTCCGCAAGACCAGGATCCAGCGACGACGAAGGGCACACTCTGCCGGCAAGATCCCATAAACGACCGCCCGTGGGCTCTGTCGAGTGGGAACGGGCCGGAGGACCGCCCCTCTCCTTTGGCCAGAAGCTGAGCCTGCTTGGCGGCGCTGGCGCCGTCATCTTGGGGGACCTGGGGCCTAGGCTCTGGTGGCTGCTCGGCCAGTGGGGATTCTTCCCAGCCCGCAGGCCTGAAAAGGTGGACCTCACGGCCTGGGTTCCGCCTGACACCCACGCGGCCCGCGAGGCGGAGCAATACCTTCGAGAGGTGTCGTCAGGGCCGATGGTCTACCATAGCTTGCGCACCTATTACTTCTCGGGCATCCTCTATGAGCTGAGCGGCGTGAAGCAGTCCATCGACCGGGAAGCGCTGTACGTGGCAGCTCTGCTGCACGACGTCGGCCTCTTCCAGACCTCACCTCCTGCGACTGAGCACTGCTTCAGCGTGGGTGGCGCCCGAGAGGCCCGACGCATCGCGAAGGACGCCGGCTGGGATGAGGCACGCCAGGATAGCATGGCTGTGGCCATCACTACGAACCTCAATGCCTTCGTCCCACTCGATAAGTTCGGACCGGAGGCGCACTTCATGAGCGTGGGTGGGCTGGTGGAGGTCATCGCCCAGGAGTGGAAGGTGCACCCGGAGAACCTGGCCGAAATCCTCAGACGATACCCACGCGACGGATTCACCGATGAAGCACTCCGACTAGTGCAGCGAGAGGTGAAGCAGAACCCCGGAGGCCGCTTTGCGTGCCTCAACCCTTTGTTCCCTATGATGGTTAGGCTAATGTCCTTCAGCCAAGAGGCTCCCAGACGCTGACCAAAGAGGGAAACGAGAGCGGAAGAAAGTGAGGGTAGAAATCTCGGGGATCCGAAACTTTCTCAAATTTCGTTGGCGTTCCCCCGCTGGTAAATCGAGTGGCAATCATCAAGAGGCAAGCGATGCTTTTGGACATATTTAAAAATTTCCATATTATACACGGCATACTCTTGGTCATAGCTGCATTAGGGTTTTTCTTGTTTTGGGCACGCACGCGATTCTGGCTCCCAAAGTATGCTCATATACTGGCGATTATTGCTCTAGCTTTAGGAGCCTGGATGACAGCAACGGTATCTGACAATGCGCCCATAAGCAAACAGGGGCCTTTGGCAAAGATTTTGTTGACACTTGCGTTTCCGACAATGGTCTACTTCTTTTTCGTGTTTTACGGTGGACAGCGTGCAGCCTACGAAAGCCGTTTCATTTCAACGTCACCATGTCCCCACTGCCAACAGCCCGTCGCAGTGACCGGTGAATCCTCCCAGGGGAAAGGCTCAAATTTGGAGCAACGCTGCCCACATTGCGGACAGCTCATTGGGTGAATTAGGAATGGTGCCACGATTGTGCGAGGCTCATCCTAAGGGGGTCGATAGCAGTCGCTTAATATGGAAGTTTGTGGCATGTCGGCGCGGCCGGTTAGCTGTAGAAAGATTCGGCAAAAACGATACCCTTCTAACCGTTTTCATTCACACTGTTCCTGACAACAAATCCCGGCACCCCTGAAAATTCCGTCCCCTGCCTTATCCTCTCTTGAAAAGGCTTTCTAACCTTTGAGCCAGCATCAGATCACCGGAAACTCTGAGTTTTCCGGAAAAAAAGGCTGCTTGGCCTGACAATTTGCCGGTCATCATATCAATGAAGTCATTGCTCGCCATATTGTAAGTAACATTGGGGCCATCGTGGCTCCCTTCCACGATTTGGCATTGTTGATCCTTCACGACCAGATGCCATTGACCAGCCTCTTCGCCCGAAATGTCGAACTGAAAAATCGCATCCAGCCCCGCTGCGGCATCAGGATTGAAATGTTGCGGCATAGAGTCCAGGATTTGTTTGACGGTTTCCGCCATGCAACGGCTCCTTTCTTGATTATTCTCAAGGCTTGACTGCTTCGGCAATATTAACCGAAGGCAGCCATCAAAAACAACGACGTTTTGCACAATTTCAGAGCCTAGGGCCGAAGAGCACCGTGCCGATTCTGACCAGGGTGGCCCCCTCTTCCACCGCGACCTCGAAGTCGCCCGACATACCCATCGAAAGCTCACTCATTTCCGGAGTCAGGACACCTGAGCCCATGAGCGTTTCTCTCAGTTCTCTGAGACGACCGAAATAGGGGCGTGCCCGGTCAGGATCGTCAAAAAACGGGGGCATGGTCATCATACCCAAAAGCTTGAGGGACGGGAGGTCTCGGATGGCCGCCACCAGCCTCTCTACCTCGTTCTCGCTGATTCCCGACTTTTGCTCCTCCCCCGCCAGATTCATCTGAATCATGACCCCCATCTATGCGATTCGCGGCCTCAGCCCTACGATTCAGGGCTTCCGCTAACTTCGCGTCATCCACCGTCTGCACCACGTTGAACAGTTCCACAGCCTTGCCGGCTTTATTTTTTTGAAGATGCCCGATCATGTGAAATTCTACGTCCGAGATGACTTTCCCCGGTGATTCCTTGTATGCTTCCTGCAAATAATTGTGTCCGATGATCTTAATCCCGGCCGCCAGGGCTTCCTCGATCTTTTCGCGGCCTTGCCCCTTCGCAGCGGCTACTATTCGGACTTCTCCCGGCTTACGTCCTGCACGGGCAGCAGCTTCTGCAATCTTACGGCTGATGAGCGCGAGATTCTCCGATATCATGGTTTGCGATTGGCCCTCAAAAAGTCGAAAATACCAAGTTCCTTCAAGTCGCGAGCTACCTCACACAGCGGAAGCCCTACCACGTTGGTATATGATCCTGAAACGGTCTCCACGATCCCTGAACCGACACCCTGAATCGCGTATGCGCCTGCTTTATCCATCGGTTCGCCCGTGTCCACGTAATCAGCTATCTCTTGGGCGGATAGTTCCCGGATGTGAACCTCTGATGCTACATAGCGCACCCTCTTCAACTCGGGAAAGCGTGCGTGGACAATCGCATATCCCGTGAATACCTCATGGGTCTTTCCAGCAAGCATGGTCAACATGGTCCGGGCCTCATCCTGATCGCGAGGCTTGCCAAGGATCTGCCCGTCTATGAGGACAATAGTGTCCGCGCCGAGTACCCACAGGTCGAGAATGCGTTGCGACACGTCCGTTGCCTTGGCTATGGCAAGCCTGGAGACATGGGCTTGTGGAGTCTCCCCTGGCAAAAGCGCTTCCGATACGCTGGATGGCACTACGTGGAAGCGAGCCCTCAGCCCTGCCAACAAGTCCCTCCTCCTGGGCGATGCGGATGCCAGGATAAGGTCCACTTTTGAGCCCTTCATACAATCCTCCCGGTCAACGGGTACCTTAACGGATTATCATGGTGGAATAAAGTCATGATTTTAAGATTCTGCGGCACTGCCGTGCGGACAGAGGCCGCGGGCTGAGTCCATTTCATTCTGGACTCTCAGGAGGCAGCCTGCTAAAAGGACGGAGTCGAATTTACCGAATAAGGAGAGTATCTTGAAAGAGCACCTGTTTTTTATGGCCGCGCTGGCCGGATGCGTTGTATTTCTTGCCGCCGTAATTACCGAGGCCGGAAGAAACCTGACGACACCGTCGGGCCTGAAAGTCGATATCTTACAGGAAGGGAACGGACCGGTCCCGCAAAAAGGGCAAACCGTGGTTGTCCACTACACCGGTACGCTTGAAAACGGCAAGAAGTTTGATAGCTCCAGGGACCGGGGGGAACCATTCAGCTTCGTCCTTGGCGCGGGCCAAGTCATTCGTGGATGGGACGAGGGGCTCGCATTGATGAACGTGGGGGGCAGAGCCCAACTCACCATACCGCCTCAACTGGGGTACGGCAGCAGCGGCGCTGGAAATGTTATCCCACCCAATGCTACGCTGATATTTGATGTGGAATTGGTCGGAGTCAAATAGAACCATTGCCGCCAGTGCTGGAGCGTAAGAATTTGCGGGGGAGGCTGTTTCCAATAAATGGCTTCCCCCGCAACTCCTTTGATGGATCGGAATAAGGCCACGGTGAAGGCATTCCATCGGTCGGATTGCGTCAAGGACCGCGAGATTTCCGGCAGGAGAATTGAGGAATTGAGGCAACAGGAGAGACTGGATGGGTGATCCATGGACCGCTATCATTCTTGGAATAGTCGAGGGAATAACTGAATTCTTGCCCGTCTCGTCTACAGGGCACTTGATCGTTGCAGGTCACCTGCTTGATTTCACCGGGGAGAAGGCTTCCTGCTTCGAGGTGTTTATCCAGCTCGGCGCAATCCTTGCCGTTGTGTGCCTTTACTATTATCGTTTTGTCGCTCTTATACCGTGGAGAACGCAGCAGTCGGTCAATCCTGCCGGCTTTGCCGGATTCCGGGGGTTGATGCTGCTCGCGGTGACCACTCTACCGGCGCTGGTGATAGGTTATTTTGCCCATCGAGCGATCAAAGCGTATCTTTTCGGCCCGATGACCGTGGCCTGGGCTTTAGCCATCGGCGGCATAGGCATACTCCTGGCAGAGAAGTACAAACCGGATTCCCATTTGCAGGACCTGGACGGTCTCAACTATCGACAGGCTTTGGTGGTTGGCCTGTTTCAGTGCCTGTCCATGTGGCCCGGCATGTCACGGTCCGCCTGCACTATCGTCGGCGGACTATTCAGCGGCCTCGATCGAAAAATCGCGGCCGAGTACTCCTTCCTTGCAGCAGTTCCGGTCATGATGGCAGCCACTGTTTATGATCTGTACAAGGGGTGGAATCTTCTCCAGTTCTCCGACTTCAGTTTTTTCGCGCTGGGTTTCATCGTATCATTTGTCTCTGCTGCAGCCGCTGTGAAGACGTTTATAGCGCTCGTTCAACGATGGTCTCTTGCCCCGTATGCGTGGTACAGAATAGCTATTGCTCCCCTCATCTATTTCGTGCTCGCGGGCCACTGATCCAGACACCTCACGTGGGATCTTTGTAGGATGCGAATGACAATAGTGACTTTGGGAAGCGCTTATTGAGTGAAAGAGTTTGAAGGTGGGATAAACGCGGTCCTCAGCATTTTGGACCGTACTGTCTCAGCCATGAAGTCCTGTAATGGTCGGCACCGATTCAGCGGCGGAGATTCAGGAAGACTCTTCCAACTGAGTGTGGATCTCTTTGAACTGATCGCTGAACATATCCGCGTATTTCAAGATCCAGTCAATGGCTGCATCCATGCCCAGATCTTTACCGGCCTTTTCCGACTCTATCCACTTATGCCGCTCTATTTCTCGGCTCTGAATCTCCAGATATGACTTCAAGTCCATTTCTGCACCTAAGAATCTGCGTTGTCGATATCTCCCTATTTGTGTAATATGTCCGTCCACTATCTATAGACACCCGCTTTCCGTCTGTCAAGTCTAATGTGTGGGTGCGGATCAGCGAACCGGAGGCTTTGAATGACCAATCCATTGCGAGCGATAAATGCGCTGGGCCAATCAGTCTGGTATGACAACTTGAGCCGAGATCTTCTGAGATCGGGTGAGTTGCAGAGGATGATAGAAGAGGATGGAGTGTCGGGAGTAACGTCCAATCCCACAATTTTCGAAAAAGCGATAGGTAGCGAAAGGATTTACGACAACGACCTGCATTTTCTCGTGGACACCGGCATGGACGTACCGGAAATTTACGAAAGCCTGGTGGTGCCGGACATCCGTGATGCCGCTGACCTGTTGATGCCAACGTATGAGAAGACCGCGGGTGCGGATGGGTATGTGAGTCTGGAGGTATCTCCCACTCTGGCCTACGACACGAACGGGACCACGGTCGAAGCGAGACGCCTTTTTGACCTTGTGGATCGTGAGAACCTGATGATCAAGGTCCCTGCCACACCGGAGGGGTTGGTTGCCGTGAGGGAACTGATAGGCTCGGGGATAAACATCAATGTCACTCTCATCTTTTCCCTGGAACAGTACCGCAATGTGGCCGAGGCATACATAGAAGGGATGGAGAAATGGGTCGCTGAAGGCGGACATCCTGGAAAAGTGGCCTCGGTGGCATCCTTTTTTGTCAGCCGAGTTGACACCATGATTGATGAGAGGCTTCAGGAATTTGCGGACCCCAATATCAAGACTACCGTTCTGAACCTGATGGGCAAGGCGGGGATCGTCAATGCCAAACTGGCATATTCTCTCTATGAAGAACTCTTTCATGGAGACCGTTTCGCGGAGCTGAAGGCACGTGGGGTCAGGCCCCAAAGGGTGCTCTGGGCAAGCACGAGCACCAAGAACCCCAATTACCCGGACACCTATTACGTGGACAACCTCCTGGGACCCGAAACGGTCAACACCATGCCGCCTGCGACTCTGCAAGCCTATCGCGACCATGGACACGCGGTTCCTCACCTTCAAGAAGGTTTGGATGAGGCCCGTGAGCTGTTTCCTCGATTGGAGACCCTGGGAATACACGTTGACGAGGTCATGGATCGGCTTCTGGAAAATGGTGTGAAATCATTCGCAGACTCCTTCGAAATGCTGATGGAAGGGATACGAACTAAGCGGACCCGCTTGTTGCGCGGCTGGGGACACAGATCCGCTTCGCTGCGGGAACTTCAGAAGCCGGTGGACGACATCCTCTTTCAGTTCGACCAAGACAAAGTCGCTGAAGGCATATGGGCCGGTGACGTGTCTCTCTGGACGGACGATCCGGAGAAACGGTCGGCAATTGGCCAGAGACTCGGCTGGCTCCAAGCGGTAGAAACGATGATGGGCGAAAAGGAGCGTCTCAGGGATTTTGCCGACGAGATCAGATCCGAGGGGTTCACCTATGCGGTCTTGCTGGGAATGGGAGGCAGCAGTTTAGCATCGGATGTTTTCATTTCCTGCTTCGGCCGACAGGATGGATACTTGAATTTAAGGGTGCTCGACAGCACCGTGCCCGCATCGGTTTTGGACCTGGAGCGCAGCGTAGACATCGAGCACACTCTGTTCATTGTGTCCAGCAAGTCCGGCGGCACTATCGAGGTCCTTTCGCTTTACAAGTATTTCAGGTCACATATGGAGCGGCTTTTGGGCGACCAAGCGGGGTCCCGCTTCATCGCCATTACCGATCCTGGGACCAGCCTCGGAAAGCTCGCGTCGGAGCATGGCTTCCGAAGGGTATTTCTCAATCCCCCTGACATCGGCGGGCGGTTCAGCGCGATCTCCTATTTTGGACTGGTACCCGCGGCCCTCATAGGCACCGACCTCGATCGTCTTTTAATGAGGGCCTCTCAGTCGGTGGAAGCCGCAGGACCGGATGTGCCCGCGTTGGAGAATGCTGGGAGCTGGCTCGGGGCCATTATGGCTCAAGCCTCTCTTGCGGGTCGCGACAAGTTGAGTTTTGTCATCTCCGACAAGATCAAGAGCTTCGGCCATTGGGTCGAACAGCTCATAGCGGAAAGCACGGGTAAGGAAGGGAAGGGAATTCTTCCTATCGACGCAGAACCACTCGGAAATCCGGAATGTTACGGACAAGATCGCATTTTTGTATACCTCAGACTGGACGACGACCCGACACGTGATACGGATGTGTCAGCTCTTGAACAATCGGGCCAGCCGGTAATTACGCTACGGATGCACACACCGTATGATGTAGGCAGAGAGATCTTCCGATGGGAATTTGCCACAGCCGTGGCCGGCATAGTTTTGAAGATCGACCCGTTCGATCAGCCCGATGTTCAGGAGTCCAAGGATATTACGAAGAGATTCCTGGATACCTATAAAAAGGAAGGCCGACTCCCCGATGGTGAGCCCCTGAAAGGCGATGATCCGGGGCTGGCCTTAGCTCTTAGAGAGTTTATGCGTCCGATAAAGCACGGCGATTATCTCGCATTCAATGCCTTTGTCAGCCCGACCGCGGACAACCTGAATATCTTACAAAGCCTACGAGTCACTGTACGAGACAGATTAAAGATTGCAACCACCGCAGGGTTTGGCCCTCGGTATCTTCACTCTACGGGCCAGATTCATAAAGGTGGTGCGGCCAACGGTTTTTACGTACAGATTACTGCCGACGATCCTGAGGATGTGGCGATACCGGGCGAGCCGTACTCATTCGGAACGCTTAAGTCTGCCCAGGCGCAGGGAGATTATGAGGCATTGAAGCAAAAAGGGCGGCCCATCATACGGGTGCACCTCGCGTCCGAGTCCGACATGCGGAACCTGGTGGAAGCGTTCGAGGCAGCCCTCAAGTGACGGCTCACCGGTCGTGAAATAACGGTTTCCATCAACCGGGAGGCAACTTGCTATGTATACAAACGGATACAAGATGAAACAGAATTCGGAATTGAGCCCTTATCAAAAAAGGATAGAGGGGATCGATAATGTCATCTTGTGTGTAGCCGAAGCCGAGCGGATGCTGACCCAGATCGGGAACTCGCTGGTTTCCGACCTTGACGCTCCCAAGGAACGCGTTGATAACTGTGCGAAACCACGAAAATTCGCGTGGAGAGGTCGTGATATGGGGTAACTATCCGCCAGGGGACATCGTTAGCGTAACAGCGCGCGACACGGGATTTTTGCAAAGAGGGGGCTCCTGGTGAACGCCTACAGAAAAGTGATAACGCCTGAGTTGATTACTCCGAGGCATTCTGCCGCAGCTTTGTCACATGAATTATTATGACCACGTTCTGCAACTGGGAATTACGGCCATCATCTGGGCTTGGTTGGTGCTCGGATTGAGGAAAAGCGGCTCGTGCGAAAGTTTGGCGACGATTACCTCAAATACATGTCTCGCGTCCCACGGTTCATTCCGAGGCGATTTCCACCTCTGAAATCCCTTTTTGAAGTCTAACCCTTTCGTATGAAAAAGTTCAGTAAGGCCTGCAATTGTCAGTGCATCTATACAGGCGGTTGATCTTACTTGTCCGGCCAGCTATTTTACCCTGGTAACTATCTTGAAATCGGAACAAAGAAGTCCTCCGTTTGTGCTGCAGGAAGCACACGTACGGAAGGGCCACCAAAATGAGCGGAGGTAGGGAATTGAATTTGACGGACACGAGACTCGAAGTTAGCGATGGGATTGCCACCGTAACGCTTTATCGCCCCGAGCAGATGAACGCCTTCACACCCACTATGGCTCTGGAGTTGATAGAGGTCTTTGCTGAGGCTGACAAAAACGATGCAGTCAGAGTTGTCGTCGTCACAGGAGCGGGAAAGGCTTTCTGCGCGGGGGCCGATCTTTCTTACGGCGCGTCCACCTTCGATATTTCCAAGAGGGAAGGCAAAGAGGTTCCAATTAGTCAGCACCGAGACCGCGGCGGGAAAGTGGCCCTGGCAATCTTCAACTGCCGGAAGCCGGTCATCGGAGCAATCAACGGTCACGCTGTCGGAGTTGGAATTACCATGACTCTTCCCATGGATATACGTATCGCTGCGGCGGACGCCAAGATCGGCTTCGTCTTCGCGCGACGAGGCGTAGTACCGGAAGCTTGCTCGTCCTGGTTTCTGCCTCGCATCGTAGGCATCTCACGGGCCGCGGAACTTGTATACACAGGCCGAGTGTTTCGCGCCGAGGATGAAGCGACCTCCGGATTGTTCAATTACGTACTTCCTCGTGAAGAGGTACTGCCCAAGGCAATGGCCATTGCCGCGGAAATCGCCGAGAATGCCGCGCCGGTTTCGGTTGCGCTCAGCAAGGCCATGTTGTGGCATGGACTCAGCGAGCCGGATCCTCAGTCTACGCACCTTGTTGACTCGCGATGCTTCTATTGGTGCGGTCGCCGGAAAGATGCGCTTGAAGGGGTTCAAAGCTTCCTGGAAAAACGATCTCCGCATTTCACCATGAGTCCCACCGCGGACATGCCCGATTTCTATCCGTGGTGGAAAGAGCCCAAAGTGTAGGTATCGGTGGTCAGGAATTGACCGGTTCCCATAAGTCCCAGCACCTATATTCCTTCTCCGCCATTGTCGGACAGGACTCAACCAAGCTACAGTGAAACCGAGGAGAGTGATCATGAAAAGGATATCTTTCGCGTGGATGATCTTCTTGTCAGCCCTCTTGATCACGAGTCTGGGGGCTTTCATCGCACACGCTCAGAATACCGGACCGTCCGATCAAGAGATGCAGGACATGGCCCGCGGCATGGGGATGGATCCCCGGCAATGCGATGATGTTCAAAACCGAATCAATCAAATAGTGGCCATTTATGAGTCACCACTCAGTGATGACGAGAAGATGGCAAAGCTGACGGAGGCCGTGGCTCAATCTATGGCGGAAATGCAGCAGGCGGCCGCAAAAGACCCCGAGGTCGCGACGGCCGGTAACCAGTATGTCCTTCTCATACAAGAACTCTTGGCGGCTGCGCGGAAATCTGCCTCAGGTGATGACAAAAAGGTTTCAGACGCGGTCAAGGATGACTTGCAAAAACTCAAAATTATGACAAAGGACTACGTACAAATGATGAAACTCATGTGTCCCAAGCTGGCTCTGCCGGACGTGATGACCAAATAGCCGCGCGGTTCAAGAACTGTCTCGGAATCCCCGCTCATGCCATAGTCGTGGCACGATTCTTTGTAGGGGCGGGTTTGAAACCCGCCCTTTGGCGGAATAACTAAATTGGGCAGGTTTGAAACCTGCCCCTACCAACACTCTCTGCAATTACCCCGAAGAAGACGGGCACCGTACCGCGTGGAGCGTCGCGACCCTACGTCGGTATCGTGTCACGATTTCGCGATCCCCAAGGGTTTTGAGACATTCTCTGAATCACCAGGCTACTATCGCGTGTCCCTACGGGACAAAAACAACCTGCTGACAACCAGCCGCGCTCATCTGAGTCAGCGGAGCAAAAGACCTGATCCCTTAGAAAAAAGTACCCGGCCTTAACTCTCGAGCTGGGAGGGAGCAGTTAAAGGCCGGGCGTATAAAACTCGTGAATCAATCTCGAAGTGGCAGTCGTCTGTTAACGACTTGTGTTATTGTCGGATCTTCCCTTTTGGGGAGCGTCGGTCAGCCTGATATTGGCTCTAACGCCCCGTGGCTAACACACTGACATCAATCAGAAGATGAAGCCTAATTCCATGTAACCGCCTTCAAGCGCGTTGTTGAGTAGATAGTCGTTCTGAGCCTTCTTCAGCTCGACCAGCCTATATCCGGCCTTTACGTATCCTGATCGACCGGAATTCATGGGGATTGCATATTGCGCTCCCGCCTGGGCATCCACTCCGACCACATCGTCCAGGAAGATGGCCCCGGCTTTGCATTCGCAGGAGAGGGTACCTCCATTGGCAGAAGCTTTAACAAATCTGCGATATTCGATTCCGGCAATAGCAGCGTCTGTGCCCTTGCTGAACACAGCACTTTGCCCGACGGATAGAGAGGAAATTACCTGGATCCTGTCCTCTGCATGGACCCAATCGGCAAATATTCCTATGCATGATCTGCTGCTCTTCACAGCATCATAGCCGAGGCCCACCCGCTGATAGAGATGCTGATACTTGCTCTGGACGCTCTGGCCCGCGCCATAGAATTGCTGCCAGGGTCCGAACGTAATGGTACTGGATGACTGGCCGCCACCATTGGCCTCGTACCCCAGACCGGAGTACCGCACCGACCAATTGGGACGGAATGCGTACTTGACGTTCCATGTGGGCACAGCAATGTGGCCCGGAAGTGCGAGGCCATCGGTGAAATCGGTTTCATTGGTCCCGCCCGCAACAAAAGCACCGGACCATGCGTATCGCGGCCACGCAACCTTGCCCCGGAGCCTTGCAAAGAGAACTCCTCCACTCACGTCCCACCGGCCAGTTCGAGGAGTAGGCAAAATGCCTTGCGGAAACTGGGCTTCAGTTCCGTAGGAACGCATGTAACCGGGCTTGACTTTGGTTATGTCCGGCCGAGGACACAAGTACTCGTAGGTCTGAGACGCGGCCGGGCGTTTGACCTTGGTTATAGCTTTGGGTTTCGGCTCTCCAGCCACACCCTGAGATGCGGCCTGAGATTTCGCAAGAATTTTTTCTGCGGAGTCCTCAACCGGAGACGCCCATGCGGGCACCATAAAAGCTGTTGTGATTAGGAAAACAAGACAGACCAGTAGCGTATAAGGTATTCTTCTCATCATACCCTCCCTCCAGGGTTCAACTATTTGCAGGGCGACTATTAGTTACGACAAATCAGATGTCAAGAAAAAAGTGATAACTTTTCGGATGATTGTGCTTTTTTTCTAGAATTTAAGTTTGGTGACGTCGTATATGGCTTGATATTACAGTGTTATTATATGCGCCATCTATCTCGCGAAGTCTGCGTCTCTACAAGCGGCCACCAGAGCCATATTCCGTGCCATATCCGATAATTGACATTACTAAGTTAGGTTATCATTTTGATATAGCACATTAATTATGGTGATACGGTAAGGATAGAGCCCCTCCCCCACAAGTCGATCCTTTCGATGCCCCACCCCATAAGCGAGGATTGGGTAAGCGATAAAGGGGCAGCATTCAGTTCCCACAGGGCAGTTGTCACCATACCTGTGGGGCAGGCTTTCCAGCCTGCCATCACAGCCAAGCTTAGGAACGGCAGGCTGGAATCCCGCGCCGCGCGGGACTGCCTTACGCAACTGGATGCTTGCTGTCTTCCGGATTTCGATTGATCGGAATGGCGAGGGAGGCGTATATGTTATTTTGGGGAGAAAGTTATTGCCTCCTGACTCCGTTTTACTTCTCCGTATGGGGCCTAGCCTTGATGTGGCCCAACACGGCGCCGAGCCGACATCTCGTGGTGCCACGGATTTGCGAGGCTCATCCGTGCATGAACAAGCCGTGCGACTGATTCGTGCGGTTCAGCCTCACTGTGCAGAAAGGAATCCAAGCCATGGGGACTGTTGAATTGAAAATTACCTATATCGGCGGGCCGACCGCGCTGCTCGAACTGGGCGGACTGCGGCTGCTTACGGATCCGACGTTTGATCCTGCGGGCACGGAGTATCCTACGGCCGCGTACACGTTGCGGAAAACCGCGGGTCCCGCGCTTAGTCCGGAGTCCCTCGGTAGAATAGATGCTGTCCTGCTCAGCCACGACCATCACTCTGATAATCTCGATCACGCGGGGCGATCTCTACTCAAAAGCGCAGAGACGGTTCTGACCACGCAAGAAGGCGCGGAACGATTGGGTGGTAATGCCGTCGGTCTCACCCACTGGCAGAGTGTGGACCTGCCGACCCCCGACGGACGCGTTCTGCGGGTGACCGGGACGCCTGCGCGGCATGGGCCCGCTGGCGGAGATCGTGGCCCGGTTACCGGGTTCGTGCTGGCCCTGGCAGAATCTCCGAAAAGCGCGATCTACATTTCTGGCGATACGGTCTGGTACGAAGGCGCTCGCGGAGGTCAGCCAACGTTTCTCAGTCCAAGTTGCCATCCTGTTCATGGGAGCCGCGCGGGTTGCGGCAGCAGGACCAGCGCCTCTCACCTTCACTGCAAACGAAGGAGTTGAAGCCGCGCGGGCCTTTGCAGACGCGGTCATCATCCCGTTGCATTACGAAGGATGGGCGCACTTCTCAGAATCGCGCAAGGAGATACAAGATGCTTTCGCGGCTGCCGGGCTGGAACCGCGCCTCCGATGGATGGAGCCGGGCCGTGCCACAGATGTTACAACCTGAGTAAAGAGCTTGCGTAAGCGCGTGATTCGGTCGAATATGAGAAGGGCCGGACCTGACGAGTCATTGCAGCACACTTCCTACGGCCGCGTTTGTCAAAATCGGCTGGCTCGCGAGGTGATGGTTTATTGGGGCGACCTGCGCCCACTCGCAAGCAGCTGAATTTTGAGCGCAATGCAGGTGAATGAACAGATGATTCCTTGGAAATGTCATAGCTGTGGAAGAGAATTCGATACATTGGGCGGTGGTCTCTGCAAAAAGTGCGGACGGCCAACATGCGGTATTTGCTTTGGTATCGGCGCATTTCGACGAATTTTACAGCTCAAAACCTGCCGAAGTCTCGGATTTGTCGGTCTTGTGCAAAGGCAGAAGAGCAGAAGACTTCCTCTTCAAAATAGCCGTCAGCATGAGCCTGTCCGAAGGGTAAAATGAAAACGGTTTACAGTGCCCCAAATATCGCTCTTGTGAGCCTCTTCAAGAATATCCTGGAAAGTCACGGGATCGAGTGCTGGATCAAGAACCAATTTCTCGGAGCCGCGGTCGGTGATATTCCACCAATTGAATGCTGGCCTCAACTATGCGTTGACGATGACAAGTTTGAAGAAGCAAGTCGCATTGTAGAAGAGGCTCTTTCGTCAGAAAATGATCAGACTAAAGCTTGGAAATGTGAATCATGCGGCGAAGAGATCGAGGGACAGTTCACGGAGTGCTGGAATTGTGGGAAGAGTCGTCCCGACGCGGATGCCTAACATTTCACTCAGGGGGACAGGCTTCGGCACATAGGAGCTAACTTAACGATTTCTCCCCCCTTTCATAAAGGGGGGACAGGGGGGATTTTGCTTTTACACATTGAAAATCCCCCTAAATCCCCCTTTAGAAAAGGGGGACTTTGAAGGCGTCTCAGCAGTCCAAAGTGCCTGTAACCAATGAAACTGACCTTATGTTAGCGCCAACGAGGCTTCGCCGGCCTCCGAACTTTTCCGGTAGGCGGCCTTTGGCGAGCACGCTATCTATCTCTGCCAACAGAAGGGGTACTATTTGATCGAGATCTACGTTGATGCAGACGGCTGTCCGGTCAAGAATGAAGTCTATCGGGTGGCCCTTCGCTACGGGCTAAAAGTCTACGTGGTTTCCAATTCCAGGATCACAATTCCACAAGAGAAACTATTTCAGCCAGTTATTGTCAGTGGACAATTTGACGCGGCGGATGACTGGATTGTGGAGCATATTCATGAAAACGATATCGCTGTATCGGCTGATATTCCGCTTGCTGCGCGATGTATTGAAAAAGGCGCTCGAATGCTGGACCCCAAAGGCCGTATTTTCACCCCGGAATCCATCGGCAATGTTCTTGCTAACAGAGACTTGATGGCCCATCTCCGCGATTTGGGTAATTTTACGGGAGGTCCGGCTCCTTTTGAAAAACGAGACCGTTCTCGTTTCCTACAGAACCTCGACAATGTGATCCAGGCCTCTCTCAAGGCAACGCGATAAAGACAATGAGAATAATCGAAAGCCCCGCAACAACGCGTTGCGGCTAACGATAGGTGCGATCGCCCTATATGTTAGAGCACTTGCCAAGAATAATGTCCCTATGGCGGTCCGAGCATGGAGCAATTCGGCAAGGCCGACCGCGGATCGGCCGTTTTCGTCCGTCATTCTCGCGAACGCGGTGAATCCAGATGTCTGGACCCCGGATCAAGTCCGGGGTGACGGTCTCATTCCCGCAAGATGCGGATCAGCAATTTTGGCAATTGGTCTAAGCAGTAAACAGCCGGGGATTGGGCTATTCACAGCGAAAAGATTTCCAGCGTGGTTGAAGTTCCCGAATCCCATCCATCCCATAGAAAAGCATTTTCCTTTCCGTCGGCAATGAGTCTCATA
Source organism: uncultured delta proteobacterium (assembly GCA_963809365.1). GTDB lineage: Bacteria > Desulfobacterota > Desulfomonilia > Desulfomonilales > Desulfomonilaceae > CAWBBA01. Next base: position 224,287 of record CAWEJR010000028.1, read on the forward strand.
GCATACCGAACCTGCTCCTCGTACACTTCGCAGAAGGCCCCAGGTCTATTCATCCCACCGTTCATCTCATAGGCCTCGGCCGGACAGGGAGAGCCGCAAAAATGCCGCACTGCACAAGTGGAACAAGGGGTGATGTCTTCTACTTTCCTCCCCGTGACGGACTTGAAAGCCTCTGTTTCCAATACTTCCGATATGTTGTCTCGGAAAAGATTTCCTCCGTTAAACTCAGGCACTCCCACGAACTCACTGCAAGGAAACAGATCACCCCTGGCTCCAACGGCGAAGAAACATCTTCCGCCACCGCAGGGAGAAATGTCGCACATTAGCCTGCGAGCCAATGGTGCCACTATACTCACAAGAACATTGGCGAAATTGGCGATCACCAGTTTCCTGCCAGTCTTCTGATACAGTTCGTAGGTTCGATCAAGGGCTTTCAGATAATGAGACGAGAGATCGGCATCGATTGGCTTGATCTCCCTGGCCCCTTGCCTCGTGCATCTGACGGGGTTGAGCATCCCTATGGGAACTTCCATTTCATGAAGGAAGTTTACGATCTCGGTGAGGAATTCCATGTTCTGAGTCGTGACCGTACAGATCACGTTATAATTCGGGTAGCCCTTCAATTTCTCCAGCGTCGTGACGGTCTTCCTGAAAAAGCCTTCACCTGCCCAGTTTCTTCTCGTCAGGTCTGCGACGGCCTGCTCGTGACCATCCAGCGAAAGTCCTATCCCTATACCCCGTGAGGTGAGGAAGTCGATGGACTCATCATCCAAAAGAGTGCCATTCGTCTGAACCCCGAAGTTGAAATCATCCTTGTATTTCTCGATACCGGCAAAGACCGCGTCGCGGGCAAGCATTGGTTCTGAGCCGTGGAAGACCACCTGGGGAAGCCTTCCTTCGGGCAGCGTCCTGCTGAAGTATTCCTTGAGGATGCCTAATGCTCTGATAAGTTCTTCCTCAGACATTTGACCGCCGTTTCGGCGCATGTCTTCCGGGATGTAGCAGTACGAACAGTTCAGGTTACATCGTTCCGTAGGATTGAAGTAAACAGCAGACGGCTTGAGACCGAATCTGAGAATCTCCATTTCCTGGGCAAAGGAGTCCCGCTTCTCGCGGAACCCCTGCATGAGAGAACTCGACTTATCAAGGGCTTCACTGATCTTCTCTTTTTTCAAGAGAGACCAAAAGGCAGTGTCCGGATTGACGAGCCCCACATAGTCACGGTGTCCGATGTCGATGAGTTGAATGGTCGGCCCATTGCCTGTGTTGAGATAATGACCGCGGGATGAGGCGGAGTTGTTCACCGCTTTGGTTATGTCCATGAATATATCTCCTGCGCAAATGTTGCTTTCTAACGCTTTGGGCGGGGGTGATGTGTTGCCGCACACCCCCGCCGGGTGGTAAACGGGTTACTTGGCTTTGGGTACCATGAGAATGTAATGAGACAATCCGGTACCATCAGCCGCACAAGTCTTTCGATAGGCAATGACGTCCTTCACTTCTTCCTCACCTCCTTTCTTCACTACGAAATAAAAAAACCCTGACACCAATAAGGTGCAGGGTTTCGCTTTTGCCATCAGAATTACCCTAGTCTAAACGCCCGTCTTCTGGCTTTCGGGTCATCCTCCACCTGCCCTTCCCATCCGGCTTAGACCAGACAGTGGATATGCAGGCTTCGTAACCGATTACAGCGGCGGGACCGCCACGGATTCACACCGTGTTCCGATAGCGTCCAGACTCAATGGTCGTCATTTAGCGTCAAACCACACGCGGCTGTCAAGGGAAATGTGGTCTCTGAAGCATCGGGCAGGTTCTGGGTGCCAGTCCAGGGTTCGTAAGGTTTCGCAGTTCGAATCAATATATAGGAGTTTTTCGGGGACCCCGCGGGACGCGGGGTTTTTGCAAAAAGGGGGTTCCCGGTGAACGCTTGCCCTTTAGCTTTTCTTTGGCACGCCCGACAGGATTCGAACCTGTGACCTACGGATTAGAAGTCCGTTGCTCTATCCAACTGAGCTACGGGCGCACATGGAGCGCCGGCGCAAGCTGCCGGTCGGTCTTTCCGACTCTGTCAAATATTCATTACACTTGCAGCGGGCCTGTGTCAACAGGGCAGTAGAGAAAAGGAAGCCCTCGACTGCCGCCGTTGACAGCCCCCCAAGCTGTTGTTATACAAGCTAAGGGGACAATGATCTTTACCTTAGCGAGTGACAGCGCTTCAGTGACATTTCGCTTGGAATGCCAAATAGGGTTGATCGCCCAGCCGCAAAGTGTCAGGATGATCCCGAGGGCCTGAAGGTTGTGTGCAAGCAGCAAGAAAAAGTGTCACTGCCGACTTATAAGGATTGAACGATGAGCGCCTCTGTTCTTCTCGGTATTAGCGGCGGGATAGCATGCGTACAAGACGCCTCTGCTGGTTCGTCTTCTCACTCGGGCAGGCTTCAATGTTCACATCGTCATGACACAGGCGGCTACACGCTTTATCACGCCGCTGACTCTTGCCACTCTCAGCGGAAATCCTGTTTTCGACGATATGTGGGGAGATCGGTATCGCCCTTCAGTCGAGCATATCTCCCTGGCCGACACCGCGGACATAGCAGTAATCGCTCCGGCCACCGCGAATATCATTGGCAAAATCGCCTCCGGCATAGCCGACGATATGCTCACCACCGTGTTTATGGCTGTAAAATGCCCTGTGCTCCTATGTCCATCCATGAACGTGAACATGTTTTGCAATCCGATTGTGCAAGGCAATATAGATAAACTGGTTCAGTTGGGCTATCACGTGATGCAGCCGGCATCAGGGTTCCTAGCGTGCGGTTGGGAAGGCGAAGGGAGAATGCCGGAACCCGAAGCGATTGCGGACAGCATCCAGCAACTCCTGGGCCCCAGAGACCTCGAGGGCGAAAGGATACTCGTCACGGCCGGTCCCACAGAGGAGCCTCTGGACTCGGTTCGATTCCTCACCAACAAATCATCGGGTAAAATGGGGGTAGCGGTGGCAGCAAGGGCTGCTGCTCGTGGGGCGTCGGTGACTCTGGTCACCGGTCCCTTGAAAGTTCCTCCACCCTCGGGGGTCAAACATATTAGCGTGCGAACTGCTGTTGAAATGCACGATCAAGTCCTCGGAGCCTTTCCGGAGATTGATGTCGTGATAAAGGCCGCGGCGGTGGCGGATTTCCGCCCTGCTTTGACAGAGGCTGGGAAGGTGAAAAAGGAGAAGATGGAATCTTCGATCCGGCTGGTGAAGAACCCCGACATCCTGCGCGAACTAGGTCGGATCAAGCGGAAAGACCAGATTCTGGTGGGTTTTGCAGCCGAAACCAACGATGTTTTGGAGAACGGCAGGGCAAAGCTCAAGAAAAAAAATCTGGATATGCTGGTGCTCAATGATGTGAGCAAGCCGGGCGCGGGGTTCGATTACGATACCAATATAGTGCGATTCCTCCACCGATCAGGGGAGGAAGAGCAGATGGACATTATGTCCAAGGATCGCGTGGCCGATTCGATACTGGACCGCGTAAAGCAACTCCGGAGAGGAGTCACCGCCCGAGCATGACCGACGAATCCCAAAATTGGATGGAGCAAGCCCGGAATTACCTGGAATACCAGGTGAACCTCGGGTTCCGAGAGGTGCTGCTCCCGCGCGTGCAGGAGAACAGAATCGGACTATCTCCTCTGGAAGCGGTACGAGAGGAACTTGGTGAATGTACCCGGTGCCCGCTTCACAGGACAAGACACAGTATCGTGTTCGGAGAAGGAAATTCACGCGCTCGATTGATGTTCATCGGCGAAGGACCGGGCGCGGATGAAGATCGCCAGGGGAGGCCGTTCGTCGGACGAGCCGGGCAGTTGTTGACCAGAATGATTCAGGCAATGGGCCTGGAGCGTGCAGATGTCTATATCGCCAATATTGTGAAATGTCGCCCGCCGGAAAACCGAAACCCTGAGCCCTTGGAAATCCGTACCTGTTTGCCTTTCCTTGAAGGTCAGATTGCCGCGGTCGCGCCGAAAGTCATAGTGGCGCTCGGAAGAGTGGCGGCTTGCGCCCTGCTGGACATAAAGGATACGATCTCGAATCTCAGAGGAGAATTTCGAGACAGGAACGGAATACCTGTTATGCCGACTTACCATCCTTCCTTTCTTCTGAGGGCAGAGCCGGACAAGCGCCATAAAGCCGAAGCCTGGGCCGACCTCCAGAAGGTAATGGCCCTGCTGGACCGCCCGGACTCGGGCTCTGGAGACAACCTATGAATGCAAAGAGACTCGCTGCATTTTCGTTCATCTTCCTGTGCGGGTTACTGCTTCTTTCTTACGGACCGCAAACCCTTTTCGGGGCTGAAAAGGATGTCGGCCGGCCCGTTGTATACCTGCTGGACGTGGACGGGACCATAAATCCTGCTCTTTCGGATTACATAATAAAGGGGATTGAAAAAGCCAAAGAGAATAATGCCGCCTGCGTAATCATTCGTATGGACACGCCGGGAGGGGTCGTCACCACGACTAAGACGATTATCAAGGACATGATGAATGCCAAACTGCCTGTTGTAGTGTATGTGGCTCCCAGCGGCTCTTCAGCTACTTCTGCCGGCGCATTGATCACCATGGGCGCGGATGTGGCAGCGATGGCTCCCGGCACTAATATCGGAGCAGCACATCCGGTGGGCGGAGGGGGCCAGCAGATCGATGCAGTCATGTCGGAAAAAGTCGTGAACGACCTGACGGCATATATGCGCGGGATAGTGGACAAGAAAGGGCGTAATGCAGCATGGGCAGAGAAAGCTATCCGAGAGAGTGTTTCAATAACCGATAAAGAAGCCCTGGCGAACAACGTAATCGACCTGATTGCGGATTCCGTTCCTGATCTTCTCGAAAAGTTAGACGGGCGGAAGATTGAAAAAGAAGGGAGTTCTCTAGTTTTCAAGACAAAGGGCGCGCGAGTAGAAAGAATGGTTCCCGGGCTCCGTTTCAAGATTCTCGACGTCATTGCCAATCCCAACGTCGCTTATATCCTCATGATGATAGGCGGGCTCGGCATCATGATGGAATTGTATCATCCGGGCATGATCTTTCCCGGTGTCGCAGGCGGCATTTGTCTTTTGCTCTCCTTCTTTGCCCTACAAGTCCTTCCGGTGAACTACGTGGGGATTCTGCTCATAATCCTATCGGTCATTCTCTTTATCATGGAGCTGAAAATAGCGTCGTACGGGCTCCTCTCCGTGGGAGCCATCGTCAGTCTTACGCTTGGTTCCGTAATGCTCTTCGAGACGGAAGAAGCAGCCATGCGGGTATCATGGACGGTAATTGTGCCGATAGTAACCACGGTGTCCGCCTTTTTCATCTTTGCGCTCGGACTTGTAGTCAGGGCGTGGCGTAGGAAACCTAGAACCGGCGAGCAGGGCATCATCGGAGAAGTTGGCGTGGCGCTGACCGACTTGGACAATGAAGGCAGGGTGGCTGTGCACGGCGAATACTGGAATGCCCGTGCAGACAGGCACATCCCGAAGGGTGAAAGGGTCCGAGTAATCCGAGTGGAGCATCTGTCATTGGTCGTCACCCGCGATGCAGGAGTGTGAGAGAATCGTTATTGGGCTTGCCGCCGAGTCTAAAATCCAAGGGACCACGGCCACTGAAGCCACTCCGAGGCCAGTATCAGACTAATGATCGCCAGCGATATCCAACCCACTATTATGAGGCCTTTATTTCTTGTGGACAGTTTGGAGTTTAGGTATAGGGCATAAAATCCCAGTGGAAATAAGCCGATTAATGAAACGAGCACTACGAGAGGATTGTCGTGCCATGGGCTCTTAATGGCCATAGGGGCCTGTTCTGCCTGCTGTGGTCCTTCAGCGCTTTTATCCGGCGCGGCGAGTTTTTTGGTATCTTTCGTGATTTGATCTGATTTTATCTCCTCAGGTGGAACGGCCTTTACGGGGGCCGTCTGCCCCAAATACTCAAACACATCGTCAAGGTTGAGCATCTCCTCACGAAGCGCCACTGTGTGTTCCTGAAGTCCAAGCCTTCGTCGGTCAAGATCAGCCTGCGTTATCAACCCGACAGTGACAAGCTTATCAACCATGCTCCGAAGTCCTCGGGAGGTCAGGCGGTATTTTCCCATGAGAGCGGCATCATCCAACCCTCCTCTGACGTCTCTGGCCGCTTCCTGCGCATTGATCCACGCGCCGGACCGGCCCGTCTGGGGCTGAGGAGCGCCTGGTGTCCCATTTCCTTTAGTCGGCAAGACGGCCTCGGAGATGTCAACGGTTCCCAAGAAGCCCGGCATTCTCTCTTGGACCTCTGCCAGATCCAGGTAGCCGCCTGTTACGAGCTTATCGAACAAGCTTTGAAGTCCGCTGCGGGCTAGGCCATACTCTTTCATAAGAGCGGAATCATCCATTCCTAAACGGATGGCTGCGACAGCTTCCTTTGCGCTGATTTTTCTCTTTGCCATAAGACAACTTTCTATTCCACCGGATGAATCCCCCATCGCATAAGCATCCCCAGACACAAGTCAGTATCCTGAGGTGTATAGCGAATTGCGGAGTTCACCTACTTGAATGTCATCCTTAGATCGGGAAACCTGTTGTTGAAAGTTCCCCGAAGTCTGAGCATCGTATCAATTTTCACCTCTCTTTTGCACTTGAAATATATTGCAAGAGCATCAATATTCGGGAAAAATTCGAGGGACTCGGTTCTCTTGCTAGGGAATTTCTCTTGGCGACCATCACGGGAATTGCTCTCTGCTGAGACTTACAGAAACATTGACGCAAATGGGCTCTTAGTCCATGATGACTGCGCGGGGGTTTAATGTACCGATGTCGTGCCTGATCCGGCTAGGCATCTCGAAGAAAGATTTCAACGAAAAATTCAGCTGCTGTTTCATGAAGGAGGATGCCATGGTGACGCCAGCCTTGGGAATTATAATTCTACTGGTTCTGATGTTTCTCTTCATGGCCATCAAGATACTCAACGAGTACGAGCGGGGAGTCATCTTTCGCCTCGGGAGAGTCATCGACCACAAAGGACCCGGCATAATACTTTTAATCCCCGTTATCGACCGCATGGTACGGGTGAGTCTGCGCACCGTGACCATGGATGTGCCCCCACAGGATGTCATTACGCGGGACAACGTCTCCGTAAAAGTCAGTGCGGTCATCTACTTCCGGGTAATGGAACCTACCAAAGCGGTCATAGAGGTTGAAAACTACCTGTATGCAACTTCTCAGCTTGCACAGACCACGTTGAGAAGCGTCTGCGGCCAATCCGAACTCGACGAGTTGCTGGCCGAGCGTGACAAAATAAACTTGCAAATCCAAGAGATACTGGACAGCCACACTGAGCCCTGGGGCGTCAAAGTCAGCATGGTGGAAGTCAAGCAGATAGACCTGCCCCAAGAGATGCAGAGGGCAATCGCTCGTCAGGCTGAGGCTGAAAGGGAACGCCGGGCCAAAGTCATTAACGCAGAAGGTGAATTTCAGGCCGCTGCACGCCTAGCAGAAGCCGCGGTAATTATCGCCGAAGAGCCTACGGCGTTGCAACTGAGGTACCTCCAAACTTTGGTGGAGGTATCTGCTGAGAAGAATTCGACCCTCATCTTCCCGGTTCCCATTGACCTGCTGACACCGTTTCTTAAGAAAGAGAAATAGACGGCGCAAGAGTGATAAGTCTTTAGCCTGCTGTCCGGAAAACGGTCCCGCGATAATGGGAGAGATATTAGCCTGGGGGAACAGGTGCGATGGCTGGTATACTGATACGTTGGCTGCTCACAACTGTGGCCATTTTGATAGTCCCACATCTGATATCCGGCGTACGAGTGGACAGCCTGGGAACCGCGTTGTGGGCGGCGGCTATCCTCGGCATTCTAAATGCCCTGATTAGGCCCGTCCTGTTTCTTCTGACTCTTCCGCTGACAATCCTCACGCTCGGGCTATTCATTCTGGTCATCAATGCGCTGATGTTTCAACTGGCAGGCGCTCTGGCTTCGGGCCTTCACGTGGATTCCTTCTGGTCCGCGTTCTTCGCTTCTATCATAGTGAGCCTAGTTTCATGGATCATGAGTTCTGTGGTGGCCGGGGGCGGGGGTGAAACCACGGTTTTTGTCAGGCGGTGGGATAACACCGTAGATATGCGCAGAGGCAAGGGCGGAAGATGGGAATAAGATGACCGGGCGTTGCGCATGGTGATCACGGGGCTGGAAAGGGTCTTTAAGGAGCCTGCGCTGCTTGCGGGAACAGGGCGTCTTGGTCTCCTTTACAACCAAGCTTCCGTCGATTCCCATTTTAGAATCGCTCCTGACCTCATAAACAAGGCTTTCCCGCGCTCACTGGCCGCTCTTTTCGGACCTCAGCACGGAGTTGGGGGAACCGAGCAGGACAATATGCGGGAGACCGGCCACGGAACCCACCCCAGACTGGGAATTCCCATCTACAGCCTTTATTCGCAAACGCGAAGGCCCTCGGCCGAAATGCTCGCCGACGTAGATACAGTTCTCATTGACCTCCAGGACGTGGGAACGCGGGTGTATACATTTGCAACCACTGTGCTTTTCATGATGGAGGCCTGCGCGGCAGCCGGTAAGAAAGCTCTGATTCTGGATCGTCCCAATCCCATCAACGGTCTTTTGGTCGAGGGGAATGTCCTGGACCCGGCATATTCCAGCTTTGTCGGCCCCTTCCCTATTCCGATGCGGCACGGCCTGACGCTGGGCGAACTCATGACGCTGTACAATGAAGAATACGGCATCAAATGCGATCTGAAGATCGTGCCCATGGTCGGGTGGAATCGCAATGAGTATTTCGAGGAGACCGGCCTCCCGTGGGTGCTCCCTTCGCCGAACATGCCGCTGGTAGAGACGGCGGTGGTCTATCCAGGTCAGGTAATACTTGAGGGAACTAACCTTTCAGAGGGGCGAGGCACGACTAGGCCGTTCGAGATCTTCGGCGCACCCTTTTTGGAACCGGACAGCGTCCGCGAGGTTCTTGATTCTGAAACGCTGAGAGGAGCAATTTTGCGGGAGGTCGATTTCAAGCCCACTTTCAACAAATGGGCAGGAGAACTGTGTCGCGGCTTCCAGATTCACGTAACGGACCGAAACGTCTTTCGCCCGTACAGGGCTACTCTGGCCATAATCTCCGCGCTCCTCAAGCTTTATCCTGGGGATTTCAATTGGTCCGATCCTCCGTACGAATATGTCCACGACAAATTGCCCATAGACGTAATCCTGGGGGATGATCGCGTTCGTCGTGACCTCGAACAGGGCCGTTCCATACTGGACATGGAAAAGGAATGGCAGGGTGAGCTTGAACGGTTTATAAAGAAGCGATCCCGCTTTCTTCTCTACCCCTCCTGACACAAGAGGGCCGGAAGTCTCATAAGAACAGCCTTTCTGCGATACGGCATAACAAATCGAGACGCACCCGTATCAGAGCCATTGCCTGAAGTTCTGTGCTTTTCGTCGGCATGTGACAAGGGGGAATGATGGTTTGGGTGCCACTGCTGGCTTGTCCAGCAGTGTTTTCAATGCATGCACTGCTGGACAAGCCAGCAGTGGCACCCACGAGTAAATCGGTCATTACTTTCGAGAACTCCTATATACTTTTGGTCATCGCTATCCTTCCGTGAGCCGTCCCGTTAAGGGCGGGCACAAGCGTTACCCTCGCCGCTTGTCTTTTCTCGCTTGACACCTATCGAACAGTTCCCGTAACATGGCAGTTTCGCGGTGTATCGCCCGCGTATCCAGTTCATTGTATTCCGCCGGGAGAGATGGTGGGATTTTCAGACGCAGCCCGTAGACTTGATGAACTCAGGGACGAATGTGTCGAGTTCCTCGCCCGGATCTGCTCGATCCCTGCGTTGGGACCGGATAATCAAGGTACGGGCGAGATGGAGAAGTATCTGGTCGTTCGTGACGCGGTCCTGGCCTTAGGCCCCGACCGGGTTGAAGAGGTGCATGCCCCGGACGGGCGCGTTCCTGCCGGCGTAAGACCCAACCTGTTGGTGGTTTTCAATGGGAGAGATGCGTCTCGAACCCTATGGATACTGACACACATTGATGTGGTCCCACCGGGAGAGCCGAAGCTTTGGGATCATGACCCGTTTCAGCCTCGCGTGGAGAATGGTTTCGTCTATGGTCGTGGGGTGGAAGACAACGGCCAGGCGCTCGCGGCCAGCATTTTCGCCGCGCGGGCCGTAAAGGAAACGTGCGGGTTCGGCTTGAACGTTGGCTTGGCGCTAGTTTCTGACGAGGAAACGGGGAGCCTCTACGGTCTGGATTATGTTCTCCGGCAGCGGCCTGACCTGTTTAAACCGGATGATCTGATTGTGGTCCCTGATGCCGGCAACAAGGACGGTGACAACATCGAGGTGGCAGAGAAGCACCTGCTTCACATCCGTTTTACAGTGAAAGGGAAACAGGCGCACGGCAGCCGGCCGGATCTGGGCTGTAACTCTCTAAGGGCTGCTGCGCACTTCATAGTAGAGCTGGATCAAGCCCTCAACGGCCGGTTCAATGATCAGAACCCATTTTTCAATCCCCCGGTGAGCACCTTCGAGCCGACCAGAAAAGATGCGAACGTCCCAAATATAAACACTATCCCGGGAGAGGACGTCTTCTACTTCGATTGCAGGGTTCTGCCCGAAACCGAATTGGACCTTGTCCTACAAGAAATGAACAGAGTTGCCGAAAGGATAGCGGATCGATTCGGTGTCGAGACCCTGGTGGAAGAATTTCTGAGAAGCGAGTCGCCAAATCCAACCGCTCCTGATGCCCCGGTCGTGGTGGCCCTTGCCCAGGCAATTCAGGAGGTTTACGGAGTGCAGGCTCGACCTCAAGGGATTGGCGGACAGACGGTTGCAACCTTCTTCCGCAAGAGAGGACTCCCCGCTGCCGTATGGGAGAAACTCCTGCACTTTGCGCACGCCCCCAACGAGAAGATTTCTATAGATAATCTGGTGGGGGACGCCAAGGTGTTTGCGAGGATGATGGTCTAATATCAGGCCGTCACTTTGTTTTTTTATTGTCCCGGTTGATTGCCGGGCTGAGGTTTTCGCTTAAGGAGGATAAGGGGGTATGGATCGTTACAAGCCCTCGATAGGCTCGTTATTTGTCGTGATCATAGTTGTAGCCCTAGTGATGGCACCTCCGCAGGCGAATGTAACCCAGGCGGCAGGGGCAAGCCACGCGCAGCGTGGCCGCGACGCAAGGCTCTCTTTAGCGCAGGCTGTTTCAATAGCTGTCACCAGAAACCTGCGTATGGCCGACTCCCGACTCTCAGTCCGAGAAAAAGAGCATCAACGCCGCCAGGCTTACTCCGATTTCTTTCCTTCCATTAATCTCCAGTACACGGGCACGGCAGACAGGTACCAGCAGATAGGCTTCGTACAGCAGTTGGCAGGGGTTCAAGACAGCCGATGGACGGTCAGGGGGACAGGGTTCCCCGCTGGGGGCGTGGCTCCGGACTATCCGTACAGGATCGACCCGTACCGAAATTTTACACTGACCGCGACCATGACCCAGCCCCTCTTCACCGGAGGGAAACTGCTCAACGATTATAAATTCGCCCAATTAGGAGTGGATTTTTCTGCGATTCAGTTTGAGGTGGATCGCCAGGATTTGATTCTTGATGTTACTCAAACATATTACGAGTTAATTCAGGGAGAAAAACTCCTCGAAGTAGCAGAGTCTTCAATCCGTGCCCTGGAAGCCCTGAGAAATCAGACTGTCGAATTCTTTAAGGCAGGCGTGGTCCCCAAGGTGGACGTGCTCTCTACAGAAGGACAGTTGGCTCAAGCCCGCATTCAGAGGACCCAGGCCCTTGCGAATATTGAACAATCCAAGGCTACCCTCAGTTTCCTCCTGCGTTACCCGCAAGAGACCCCTATTAGAATTGTCCAGGATTTCGCTTATCGTCCGAACCCCTACCGTATCCCGGATATTTATGCGACTGCCGCGGGAAACCGGCTTGAAATTCGCCAGGCAAACATATCTGTGGACCAAGCCCTTGCGTTGATTAAGTCCGCCAAAGCGGATTTGCTGCCTCAGGTCTCGGCCCAGGTTCAGGGGACTCGAATGAACGACGATTGGAACCCCTTCGATCCGGAGGGCGTGAACGACTGGCAATTGCAGGGACTGCTCACCTGGACCTTCGACATGTTTCGCACACGTGAAACCGTCAAAGAACGCCGGGCATCGGAGGCTCGAGCCTTCGTTGCCAGGGAGCAACTTGTCGAGCAGGTGATGGAAGAGGTCAAGTTGGCCTATGTGGACATGAGACGCTCGGAAAGTGACATCGGAAACAACCGCAAAGCCGTCGAGTTTAGACGCGAGAATTTCCGTATCAACCAGGAAAGATATAAAGAGCAGGTCGCCACGTACATAGAGGTCCTGGACGCACAGAGGCAGTTGTCGCTGGCTGAGGGGGATTACTACACATCTCTTGTCGGCTACAGGATCAACAAGGCGATACTGGAGAGGAGAATGGGCATCCTGCGACAGTAAGACACGCGCTCGTTTCGATCACACGCTGTAGGTTGTGCCCTGCCGGAAACGGGCAAGCCGGCGTCGAGACAGAGTGGCCGGTCAGGGGTGTTCTCGAAAGGACATAGATGAAAGGAATCCTAAAAATATCGTGCATTGTTGGGGTTTTCTGCTTGTGTCTCGTTCTGCCTGCGGCGGCTCAGCAGCAGCAACGCAGCGCCACAGCAACGCCAACGGTCCCATCGTTCGGAAGGCCGAGCAGCATTCAAATCAGGCAGAACATCCTAAACCAGAAACGTCGAGCTCTGAATAGTCAGATTGAGGTGGCCCAAAGGTGCATCAAGAATGCCAGCGATCCCCAAACCCTCCGTGACCCCGAAGGCAATTTGAATATAGTCCCCAAGACTGATCTCGTGAATTGTGCCCGAACTCTGGAAGCGTTGCTGAGGCAGTTGGATGGCCTGGCCAGGGAAGCCCAGCAGTTGTCCCAGGATGCGCAAGCGACGGCATCGTCTCTCCAGAGAAGACAGAAGCAGCTACAGGTCCAAAGGAATTCCGCCCAACGACAGCTCCGGGGTACAGGGCTGTAAAACCATTGGATTTGAGGAGCCTAACCGGGTAAGGAATTATTGCAAAAGACCATTCGCGGCCTCGGCACAAAGAATCCTGGGATTTCCCGTCCCGTAGTCTCTCATCATCACCCTAAGCCCTGATCAAGCATTTCGAATCGCTCTCTGTTGGAAAACAAGAGTTCCCGTGCTGTCACATCCGCACGATAAGCGAATCGACCGCGACCGGCTCAAGAAGCTGGTATTGTTCCGCGATCACCGGGGATGGAGAGGGCTGGAATGGACTGAAAGGTATGCAGTGAACGGGGCGTACCAATCCCTTTGGGAGATAGTCGAGCCATACTCCAGAATCCTGGGCCTTTGGCACGCCAATCATCCCATGTAGCACTATCTAATATAGAAATGGTACGCACCCCCAGGAGGAGAAGGCCAAACGCTGTTCGGAGACCGCACGATCAGTCCGCGCACTCCTGGGGGATGCAATCCGAGGATTAAACGCAACCGGTAGGTTTGGGCAGTCCCGCAACCTTACAGGCCCCTTTGGCCGGTCCGGATGGGAACAGCTCGTAGATCTTCTTCAGTTTGAAGCCAGTATCCTTGCAAACCTTGCGGATCATGGGAGCGATGTTGAATTCCAAGTAATAATTTCTGAGGTAATGGACAACTTTCCAGTGCTCATCCGTCATTTCCTGGATTCCTTCGGTCTTGGCGAAAAGGCCCGCAACTTCTTCGTTCCACAGTTCCGGATCTTGCAAGAACCCGTCCTCATCAACGTCAAAGGTTTTACCTTCGATTTCCAGCGTAGGCATACGAAAGACCTCCTTTATCTCAAATCTGCCGGGGTGCAACCAGGCAAATCGTATAATCTTATGAATGTTATCATTAGTCCGAACCAAAAACAACAGGCAAAAGTTTCTCTTCTCGTGAAAAACTTGCCCCTCGCTCCCAAGAACCCGAACTTCCTTATCGCGACCCGCAAAATTACTCCAGGCACGTCCTAACCAGAGCCTTTGGTCCTGCCTGTCTGCCGAATCGGCTTCAGCGATCCCTCTTCAGAAAAAGGTCATTTCTTCTTTACTTTGGCCTCCAAATCCTGAACAAACTTTCGGAGGGTCTTTTGCGCAGCCGGTCGTTTCTCACGGGCCAAGGCTTCCTGGTAGATCTGCAAGGCCGCGGGGTAGTCCTTCTTGATTTCGTAAACCAGTCCCATGAGACCGTACGCGTCCGGATAATCGGGATTTAACTGAACCGCCTTCTTCAGGTCCTGAATACTCTTATCGTATTCCCCCTTCTTGGAGTATGCTATGGCCCGGTTATGGTAAGCTACGAAAAAATTCGGATTATCCTGAATAGATTTTGTGAAAAGCTCTACGGCCCGATCCCACTTTTGAACGCGCAGGGCGAATTCCCCCTGTTCGTAATAGTCCAGGTAATCTTCTGCCGCGGCCGCTCCCTGAAGAACAGCAAAGACCAATAAAATGGTAAAAGAAACTAACTGTCGTGCTGTTCGCTTCGTCATGCTCGTTATCCCGCACACCACGGAAGTCATGTATACACCACAAAACGATTCCATGAAAACCTTTCTTTTGCAAGCGACTCTTTTTCATTCAGGCCCTAAAAAAATACCTGGTTGCCCATAGCCGTAAAGATTTGATAGCCTGATCTCCAGTTGATGAAGGGCCCGTGACCGCGGCACGTGCATAAGGAATGCGGGCCTGTTCTGAGTCATCTGACACTCGGATCGCCGGGAAAAGGGGGTGCGGGTCGCTTGGCAATGCCCGTTCCAGCGCGCCGCACTAACCGTGGATAAAGGGAGGTCACACTATTCCCCATGAGCCAAGTTGTTCCCCCGCACCTTCGCAGCGGCCGCTTTCACCACGTTGCCGGTGTCCTGGATGAGGAGCCCCCGTGGCTCCTGAGAAAGCTCATAGCGCTTCTTTCGGCAAACGTGCAGATTGACGAACAGGTCGCGCAGACAATTCGCGGCCTTGCCCAAAGCGGCCCGCTCGTCTACGCGATGAAGTATCGAAGCGTTTACGATCTGCAATTCCTCAGAATCCGTTTTGCAGAACTTGGACTGCCGCTACCCTCATTTGTGTTCGGAATGTCCGCTGGAGGCATAGGCTCTTTTTCTAAATTTATAAAGGTTTGGAAATCCAGGCTGGACCTCGTTGTACACGAACACAAACACCCTAACGCGGTCGACGAAAACGTCCTCAAGGAAATTCTGGAGGGAGGAGGCGCGGGAGTGATGTTCCTGGTGGACGAGAAGACTTCGCGCAGCAGGTATGTCCATCCGGACCGCGACCCTCTTCGGATCCTACTCGATCTCCAGGGACGAATGGCAGCGTCCATCGTGTTGGCGCCCATGACGATTCTTTATGACAGGACGCCGAGGCGCGCTATAAGGCCTTTTTGGGAAAGCTTCCTTGGAGACCCGGACATGCCGGGCCCTCTCAAGAGGCTCTTGATCGCCATTCGGAAGTGGACGGTGCCGGAACTCCTGGTGGGTGAACCTGTCCATCTTGTGGGAGAATTCGAAGAATTCGGCTCGGATAGGTCATGGGACGAACTCCCTTTCGATGTACGCCAAAAGCTCATCGAGAGCATTAACGCCAGAATCCGGGTCAACAGGGGACCCGAACGACTATCCCGAACCGAGATCAAGGAACGCGTGCTGCAGGATCCTCGGCTCCACAGGATCGTCAGGGAAAAGGCTTCCGGAGAGGCCACTTCAGAACAGAAGGTTCGAAAGAAAGCAGAATCTTACGTTGAAGAAATTGCTGCGGACCAGCGCATCCAAGCCCTGCACTTCCTTTTCTACCTGTTGAAATGGCTGTTTACCAAAGTTTTTGACGGAATCGATCTTAAAGAGTCAACGTTTGCGACCCTCAAGAAGGAGAACGCTGAAGGATCTCTTATCTTTGTCTCTTGCCACAAGAGTCACTTTGATTACTTGCTCATCGGATTCCTTTCTTTCATCAATCAGATGGCCGTCCCTTACATGGCCGCAGGCAAGAACCTCTCTTTCTGGCCGGTCGGGCCACTACTGAGGCACGGAGGGGCCTTTTTTCTCAGGCGCTCTTTCAAGGGACTGGGGGGGCTCTATACTCATGTGTTCTCGGCGTATGTGAAGGCCCTGGTCAGGGAAAAAGTGAACATCAATTTCTATATTGAAGGGGGGAGGAGCCGGACAGGAAAACTCATGCCGCCGCGGGTGGGGATGCTGGCCTTTCTCTTGCAAGCCGTTGAAGAGGGCGCGGTAGAGGACGTGACCTTCGTCCCCTGCTTCATTGGCTACGACCAGATACCCGAGGAAAGATCCTATTTACGTGAATTGGCGGGGCGAGACAAACAGGCGGAAAGTTTTCTGTCCGTGATCCGGGCTCGCGAGATCCTCAAACGGAGTTTTGGAAAGGTTTATGTCCGATTTGACGAGCCTGCCTCTTTCAGGGCCTTTTGCGAAAATCCTTCAGTGGGGGTCAACCCCACCCAGATGTCCTTGAAGGAAAACCGTAAGTTAGTCCACGATTTTGCCTATCATCTTATGTACGGGATCGTTCGTGCGGGGGTTGTTACACCGATCGATCTGGCTGCTGCGGGCCTGGTATCTATGAAGACGCGTCGGGTGGGTCGCGACCTCTTCTTCAGATCGGTGGGTTATTTCTCGACAATGCTCAAGAAGGGCGGCTTTGAATTTGCGGAAAGCCTCGCCAGTCCGGAAGTTGCCTTGGAACAAGCCCTGGGACTGTTCAGGTACAGAGGATTTGTGAACCTGGAGCCGTCTTCCGCCCCCGAGGATGAGATCGTATATGTCATAGATGAACAAAAAAGAGCGAACCTGGAGTTCTACAGGAATTCCCTCGTCAATTATCTCTGGCCTGCGTCCTTCCTTGCAATACTTCTCACACGGGACGGCGATAGCCCTGCGGGCACTTCCTCCGGCATACGTGAAGAATTCGCGCTACTGAGCCAATTATGCTCAAAAGAGCTGATTGTTGATCCGCTGAGCAACGATGATGAAATTCGGGTCAAGACTTTGGGCTGGTTCCACGATGAAGGCTGGGTCCGGCTGGAGGATGACGACCGGATTTCCGTTGTGAACCGGGAAGCGTTGGAGTCGTTGAGAGGAATTATGTCGGATATTCTCGAGATATACTATCTGGCTTTGGTAGCCTCTGAAACCGCAGAGCAAGGCGGAGTGGCACTAAAAGAGTTTATGAAGAAAATTATGAAAATAGCCCAGGATCTCCGCGGTTCTGATGAGAGCCATCCGCTTCCGTCTCTTTCGTCAGTCACAGTCGCCAACGCGTTGGCCCGTTTTTCTGAAATGGGCATCTTGGCGTACAGGCCTTCGAGAAAGTATCTCGGGGCTGTGACCGATGCGGCTCAAAGGGAAGAGCTGAAAAACTTCCTGGGCCGTGCCCTGAGACAGAAGGTCAACGGCCACGATTCTGCCGTCTGAACCTGGCCCCTTCTCTCGTGAAGACGTCCTCTCCGTGCCCCAGCACGCCGTAACTGCCATATAGTTCCAACCAGTTGCGCGACTCGAGCAACGTCTGCTGATAGTTTGGGCCGTCCGGACCTTCTACGCCGCTCAACCACCTGCGGACCCCGAAAGTCAGCTCGTAAATATCTTCCTGGCGGAGATCTCTTTTGGGAGACCTGTACGGGGCCGGTCTGACTAACGGCCAATCAACGCTCTCCGGCAAGATTTTGACGCCAATGGGCGGGGCTGACCACACGCCTTCGCATGCAATCGAAAACACCACACAGAGAATCGGAATTAAGCAGCTTTTTCTCATAGTTTTTTTCCTGGAACAGCTTCTAGTCAGAGAGAGTACTTCACCATTTTATTTAATAATATCACATATTGTGTTGATTAGGCAAGTATAATTTAGGCATGGCCCCTTAGCTATTGACACAAAACCCGCATTTAGATAATGTTGTTTGCTGTGTCGGGGCGTAGCGCAGTCTGGTAGCGTACCTGAATGGGGTTCAGGTGGTCGCTGGTTCAAATCCAGTCGCCCCGACCATAAAATCACTATTTATTCTATCTACTTAACAGCCGTTAGCCGACGGCTGTTTCCTTTTAGAATGACCATTGCGCCAGATTTGCACCAATCGTGCCTGCAAACCCGCTCGCGGCCTCTATGAGGTTCAACAACTCGGGCGCGGAATAATGGGTCGTGATCTTCCCGGATCTATGGCCCAAGCAGGTCTTGTCTGTCCTCGAAAGAAACTCCTGCGGCCCTAAGCCTTCGCCCGAACGTGTGCTTCAGATCATGAACTCGCACCTGGGGTAGACCAGCTCTTTTCCGAGCGCTTTTCCAACCTGAGTCATTCATCTTATTTATGCGCCTGCCTCGATAGGTGAACACGTATTCGGGGTGAGCTCCCCTCACTTCATCTATAACAGCTCTGCGCCGTCGAATTCAGGACAACCAATCTTTCTTCACGGTTCTTGACCCTGTGGGCTGGAATGATGAAGACCGACGTATTCAGTTGAGGAATTTCTTCTTCCCATTCCCATCGTAGACTACAGACCTCGGCTTCACGGCATCCCGTGTTCACTTTGAACAGAGCCATTCTCTCAGATGCAAGGGCAATTCATTGAACAGGCGCTCCTGTTCTTCAAAGGAAAGCGGATAAGGCGCCCTTCTATCCGTCTCGGGCAAGAAACTTGAATTTCGGAGCATGCTCCAACCAAGTTCTGCCATTTTCATCCAGCCATTCTGAAGCGGCCAGGTTCAGAATGTGCCGCACGGTTTGGATCGCATGGTTGATGGTACGAGTCTTTACTCCTTGTTTCTTTCTTGCCTCAATGAATTGCTGCATGCTCCCCATATGGACTTCGGTCAGCATCAGATCTCCGATGAACGGGTCCAACAACCTTAGCTGCAGGGCATCGTCCGCAATGCTGGTCTTGGTTGCTTCCTTCAAGTACTTCGTTGCAGCCTCCCGAAAGCTCCTTTGGGTTCGCACACCGTAAATGGAGCTCTGCCTTATCTGCTCCATTCGATGTATCAGGTATTTCTCGGCTTCCGCGAGATTGCTTGTTCCAGTGCTTTCTTGAATTCTTCTTCCACAGATTGTTTTCTTGATGTGCCAGATTTCACCCCTCTTGACGAGCCCTGGTGGAACTTTCTGTCCCATGACGGCTTTCCTCCCATAGCCTTCCCGGGCCGCCCGTTGCTCTCTTTATATTCATCTACCCACGCGTCCAGGTCAAGTCTGTCGAACGCGATTCCTTGTTTACCTATTGGAATTTCAATAACATATGGTCTAACCTCTGCATTAAAACGATTCGGGTCCATCCCGAGGTAGTGAGCTGCATCCCGCAGCCTGATTAGTCGGGGTAATATTTGCGCGCTCATGCGGGCACCCCAACAACGGTCCACATGAGGCGTTGCCCAGATTCCACTAATGAACGATGTCCGTGGCTCTTGGGCTGCAATAATTCCGGTAATTCCATCCCATTTCATACCTCCGTCATATCAATTCTTCCCACGTGTACGGGTTGTCGGATTGCACCGACCTGTGCCCCGACCTGCTGGAGGAAACAGGCGGCGGGCTTTAAATAAAAATGTTCTCCTGATCAAGACTTATCCGCACTCTGCGGCTTTGACTGAGTCATACGCCAGCGCATACGTGTTGGCCATTTGCATCTGCTCACGGGGGCTCGCCGTTCTTGCATAATCCCACCACGGGTCCCGAAAATTCTGCGTGCCTGCTCCCTCTGGTAGCACCCTAGAGCACGCCTCACTTTCATCACGTCCTTTATCACCGGACGTATATTGCGACTGGATATCGCGGCAATGTTTCTGCGGAAACCCCGCTTGAATGGCTCGCTGAGTCTTCTTATCCAGGCCGCTGGATGGGAGTTGGATGATGACCTGGTCTGGTTCATACCGTTCGCGAGAAGTCCTTGATCCTCTCTGCAATGTTTTTAGTGGAAAAACCTGACTCGCTATTCCATTGGTTCTTGATGCCGACTATCCATGTGTAAGCCGTCCTGTCCCTTCCGTTGTTAAGTGCCAATACCTTCATTTCTTCGTACCTCGCCTTTTTTGATAATTTCTGAGTATCCTCGGTGCGAGCTCAGCTCGTCTTCTTGCCCCGTGCGACCAAGCGCGAAAATACAAAGGGGCATGGGCATCAGCCCGGTTTCATGCAGTGGTTATTTCTTGCGGAAAATCAGTGCAAACGGCTAGAATTCGCTTCTAGCGGCAGAAATGAGGAAGAAAAAATAAAGCAGGACGATAGATTGTTCACAAAATACTCAAAGTCCTATAATTCAATGTCTCTATAATTATATATCGTACACAAATCCATCTCCAATTACAAAAAGTTGTCAGATTTTAGTCATAATCAAACTTGAAAATACATAAAACATACTGTTTAAGCGGTCTAAAAAATAGTTATATATTTTTACTTTTTTTAATCCACAATGGTGAGTGCGTTATCTAAGATATTTTATTATATAATTACACTATGGGGGTATGCACATGACTAAGGTGGCCACAACATATAGTGTTCTGGCGCATGGAAGATTACCCGAAATCCTTGTCAGAATTCGACGCTCGTTTTTCGACCGAGGAAGATTGCAGAGACTATCTTTTCAAGCTTCGTTGGCCAGACGGTTTCCGATGCTCTCGTTGTGGACACGCTAAGGCTTGGTCAATTGGGAAGTCCCTCTTTGAATGCGGATCTTGCGGATATCAGTGCTCTGTCACGGCAGGCACTATCTTCCAAGACACTCATAAGCCGCTCACTTTGTGGTTTCGGGCCATGTGGTGGGTGACCAGCCAAAGGACAGGAATGAGTGCAGTAAGCCTTCAGGAGACTCTCGGACTGGGCAGTTACAGGACTGCTTGGGCATGGCTTCACAAGCTTCGGCGTGCGATGGTAAGACCAGGCCGAGACCGGTTGTCCGGGCGTGTTGAAGTGGATGAGACCTATCTGGGAGGTCTGGAAGAGGGTCTGTGTGGCAGACAAATCTGTAACAAGGCTTTGATAGTGGTTGCAGCGGAAGAGGATGGCAGAGCCACTGGCAGGATACGAATGCGTCGGATAGACTCTCCATCGGGCAAGGACTTGCACGGCTTCGTCGTAGAAGCGATTGAAAAAGGCAGCGTGGTACATACAGATGGATGGCGGGGATACCGAGGTTTGAACAAGAAGGGCTATGTTCACGATGTGACTCCGCTCCGCGGAAAAAAGAATGCTGCTATCGAACTCCTTCCGCGGGTTCACCGCGCCATATCGCTCTTGAAGCGTTGGCTCATGGGAACTCACCACGGCGCAGTGAGCCACAAGCATCTCGACTATTACCTCGACGAATTCACTTTCCGATTCAACCGGCGAACCTCACGTCACCGAGGCAAGTTATTCTTCCGCCTACTTCAACAGGCAGCCGCCGGGGAACCGCGACCGTACAGATCGCTCATATGTGGCCACGAGCAACAGCCCCGAAAACCCCGACCACAACATATAGTGGTTACCTGAGTAAAGTGCATACCCCTCTTACACTATATTATATATATGATTCTTTATGCTTCATATTGCGCTTTAGGAGCCTGCTCATTGAAAGAAGAAGATTTGCCTACAATGCGGTGCCCTAGAAGGTAGCGTCGCTCAGATTGGATTACAGACGCGAATTTCGTCATTTCTCAGGCAACGGCTATCTTGTGGTAGATTATGGGTCGACCGGGCGAGAAGCCTATGGATGGGATTGGGCAACAGGAACGTCCCGGATTCATGGAGATGGCGGCGTGGAGATCTCAGACCAGGAAAGAAAAGAGAAGGCGAGAATATTCGACCTGCTTGTCCACCACTATGGGTCTAGGGCAAGAGTCCTCAACCCGCGCAATCACACCAACGTGTATACCACTGAAGGCCGGGCCTACGACCTGCGAGGGATCAAAGAGAAGTTCCTTGACGCCAAGACCGGCAAGCTTTCTGCCCAAGCTCTGAAGCACTGGACTCTGCTGGACAAGACCCTCGATTACCTCCGCACGCGGTGCAAGATCTTCACGAGCGGCAATCTCTACACGACCTGCCCGATCCATCCGTGGTTCGGAAAGACCCCGGCCCGGCTGAGACGACTTCACTACCAGAACAAGTTCCGAGCCTACATCCAATACATCGGGACCGTGGCCTTCACGTGCGACTCTTGGCACTGCACCTGGGAGCAATGCCCGTTGTACCGCAAAAAGAAGGCTGGGAAAAATGACTTCGGACAGATCAAGTTCGACATCTTCAACCTTCTGCAGATCCTTGATGCTGTCGAGCATGGGCTCCCTTACCCGCGCCGTCGTCACAACGTGGGGCATTACTCCAAGATGCTGGCAAAGGAATGGGACGCAGAGATCAAGGCGTTGAAATCAGGATCGGGTGAGGATCGCGGCGGCCAAGGATATCCAAAGTACAAAGGTCACGTCGTCAAGAAGAAGGCCCTGATAAGAGCTTTGAAAATGCCCACGAAGAATCCGGCGCTCACGGAAGAGTTCGTCAAGACGACTGCTCCATCTCATCAATAGCTCGCCGGTCCAGGAAATCACGAGCACCATGAGGTCCGACGAGGAGTATCACCTTCATACGGGAAGCTCCTACACGGTGATGCAACTCGGGGCAGCGGCAAAACTCTGGCTGTACATCTGGATCAGGTGCGAGGAAGCGGGCAGCAAGATAGATCTGAACATTCGGGACTGCGAGCAAACCCTGGACATCGCGCGGTCTCGCATCTACGTCTATCGGGAGGTTTTGGACAAGCACGGATGCTTGAACAGGGACAAGGACGGACGGGTATCGGTCGGTGTCCTGAGAGAGAAAACCTAGGTAACTCCTTCGGTTAGGACACTCACATGGCTTAATCGATTGATATGGTAAATGAATCAGTACAACCATGCCAAAAGAAGTACTAGTAGTATAGGAGCTAGTAGCACTGCCCCCCGGTCTCCTCCTCCCTCCCTCCTCCCTTGGTTGGTGGGTGGGTGAGTACCGGGTATGTGTACCCCCGTATGTATGTATGTATGTGTGTGTATCCATACCAGTACTGTCTGTGTGTGCCTGAACAGGTAACCTATCCATGAGTGAATACAGGAACGAAAACACCCATAATGATATGTATATACATATACTTACACATATGGATGAGTCACTGGACTGGTGTATTCACTCCCCTTGCATTGAACGTCTCAGGGAAATCGGATTCCGATAATTCTATTCCATCGAGAGGTTGCAGTAAGCGGTGGACACAGGAAACTTTCATACAAGCGATTTGTCTCAGATTTCTTATCGAGGCGAGACAGTCGCTATTGGAACCTACGGCATCAGAAATCCGCGGAACCTTCGCTAAACGCATCGCAGGCACGCCCAGATTTCAGGACATGCAAGAAATATCGTCGTGTTACGATTGATCCTCATTCCAAATCCAACGGAGGGCAATAATGGCCGAAACGAGGCTGATCAAGTGAAGATCCAACATGAGTAAAGGGCGTCTGGAAGCATTTAGCGATGGGGTAATTGCCATCATCATCACGATCATGGTGCTGGAACTGACCGTGCCGCTCGGGGCCGATTGGGCTGCGTTGCTTCCTCTCGTCCCAGTGTTTCTGAGCTATGTACTGAGTTACATTTTTCTCGGCATCTATTGGAACAACCACCATCATCTGCTCCAGGCTGTAGAGCACGTGGATGGTCGTGTCCTTTGGGCGAATTTGCATCTGCTGTTCTGGTTATCCCTCATTCCATTTGTCACCGGCTGGATGGGTGAAATCATTTTGCTCCCACGACCCGTCGCCCTCTATGGGACCGTGCTATTGCTGGCTGCGGTAGCCTACTATATCCTGACTCGCGCCCTCATTTCTCTTCACGGTCGGGATTCAGTCCTCGCAAGCGCCGTGGGTCGTGACTTCAAAGGCAAGGTCTCGGTGGTGATCTATGCCGTGGCTATTCCTCTGTCGTTCGTCTATTCGTGGTCGGCCTGTGCGCTGGTCGCAGTGATGTGGCTTAATCCTGACCGTCGAATTGAGAAGACGTTGGGAGCCTTGGGAGGTTGACACATTAGGAGATTGACGTTTGAGAGCCCCGGAGAAGGCT
>CAWEJR010000029.1:0-103320 GCA_963809365.1 uncultured delta proteobacterium
GAGGTCACCATCTATTTGTTCGGGTGCCATGTAGTAGGGTGTTCCGGCCAGGTCCAGACCGTCTCCAGCACCAACAGGGCACGCAAGCCCGAAATCCACTATTTTGACTCGATTCCCCTTCCTAACAAAGATGTTGTCGGGCTTTATGTCCTGGTGAACGATGCCTTGCTGGTGCGCATATTCAAGTCCCTCTCCGGTTTGGATCAGCCAATTCATTGCCTGTGGGAACGGAAGCCTGGGCATTTCATCCATTACCTCTTTGAGAGACTGACCGCTACGGGTACTCCATCACGATGAAAATCGTCCTGTACAGATGCTCGATGTCATAGACCCGCACAATGTTCGGGTGGTTGAGACTGGCGATGACGTGCGCCTCATTCTCGAACTTCTTGGCAAGAAGTCCGTGTCCATTGCCATGGCATGCTTGAGCATCTTGATGGCAACCGGAAGGTTCAGGGATTCATGAACGCCTTTGTACACGACCCCCCATCCCCCTTCGTCAATCACGTCGGTGATGACGTACTTGCCAATGGTTCTGTGGGGAGTGAATTTGGACTGCGAAATGCGCTTCGTTATCAGCTCGGTGACAAACTCACGGATACCCGGATAGGCCAGACACAGCTCATCGAACTCCACCCGGCTCATGCGCCACACAGCCATATCGGTTTCGGCCTCCACGTGGGCGGTCCTGTGCTCGCCGATCAGAATACTCATTTCACCGACAAGCTCTCCGGATTTGCGACGAGTAACAGGATTCGTGACTCCGTTCTTCTCGACGCTTACGGCACACGAGCCTTTCTGGATCAGATAAAGACAGTCTGCCTCGTCTCCCTGGCGAATGAATCGCTCACCGGCTCTAATGGTCATGGGAGCCAGGCATGCCATCAATTGGTTCTTGCTTTCCTCCGGAGCGGCAGCGAAGAGGTCGGTACTCAGGAGGTATTCGGAATCCTCAGTGGACATCTTTCTTTTCTTGAGGCGTCTTGACCGGCTTGGCATTTCAACCTCCCAGTCGCATATCCTGGCCCTGACGCAAGGCAGCGACCCGCAACTGTCCGGTTGCCGGGTGAGACCCATAACAGATCTACTCAGGGTGTTTGTCCGTCTGTCTTACAATGATGACCGAAATATTGTCTGGCCGCCCATCTCGTTTGCCGCTTCGACGAGCAGATCGCAGGCTTCTTGAGGATTATCCGTGACATTGACGATGGCCTCGATCAAATCGTCTGGCAGCATGTCGGTCAGTCCATCGGAACAGAGCAGCAGACACGTAAAACTTGCAATCGGGTCGGCTTGAACGTCAGTCGACCACGCGTATTTGAATCTGGAACGTTTTGGCTGCCTTATCAAGAGGCTCCCATCTTCGTCTATATACTAGGTCTAGGGACGCAATCCCAATCTGCACTGCTTGAAATCTCCACCAGTGAATTCCACCATGCCCCGGCCTTCCATTGCCAAGCTCAAAAGAGTCCGCTGCAAGAGCTAGGATCGGCTCACCGCGCGACCGCAGGTTCCAGCGGAAACCCGTCGTAGGGCTTTCCGGGAGGCGGAGTTCCACGATTCCTCCAAGCGGCATCTCGACTACGTGGCCGTCAACACTTATATCGATATGTAACATATGAATACTTCCCGACATAAACAAAGTCGTAGCAACCAATATCTTGGCATCAAATTCAAGACTCATGCAAGCCGGAGTGGGGCAGACTATATCCGTGATCGAGACTCGGCTTAGAGACTGAGCGACAGGAAATTGCGAAGACCTCGATTTTCATAACGGTGTCACGAGCGAGGTCCCCTTTGATCTCATTGATGTTTCAGAAGCGTGCATGGCAAGAGCCAGGGAGCACGACCAAGCAATTGCTTGCTACCCTACAGTTCTAATTGTCCAGAAATCGTCCGAGAGGTTCCGTTCGGTTAAATAAGCATATGGGAGCGTGAAATATCCGTCCATGCCCCAGTCCGGCCCCCAGGAATTTCTTACTATAAACCATTGCTTAGAATCATCATAGCCCACCGCCAGTACTGCATGTCCTCCTATACACCCTTCCTCGGTCCCCGGCATTGGCGCATGACCGGTTTGCGTGACTTCATCGCTCTCAAAGCTGTCATAGACCACGAAACCGAAAATAAAAGGGTAACTCGAAGCCAGGCACCCTTTCATTTGGCTGAGGATTTGGGGCACTCTATAATAGACTTGGAGCTTGCACTGGAGCGCAGCCTGATAACACTCCGGAGGCGGTTTAATCGCAACCTTCGTTTCAAGGTAAGGCCAATTGGATGGCGGTGGCCCCGAAGGACACACTCCTAGAGTTGCCACACTTCTAATTCCATCGCGGATCATTGCCCCCGGGTCCTGATCTACTGTTCCTTCCATGTCACGTTCGTTGTAGTAAATGAAAAGTCTCGAAGGCACAAAATCCGGCTGGAGGTTTAGTTTCCGCCGATCAAAACTGATAGCAGCTGCAATCGCATTGCCCGTACAGCTTTGTAATTCGCCCTGATCATAAACCGGTGGACATTGAAGGCGCAGATCTACACTTTTCGGCAGGGCTAGCAAAGTAGGCCGTGGTGCACCGTACAGGAAATGTCTCGGTGGTCCGGCAAATCAGGGATCCAACCATATCGCTGGCTCTTACGAGGCATTTTGTGATTCCTTTCATAGTGTGGGAATGTTAAGACACCTAATCGCCGAGGTTGTACTTAATTCCTCTAAATACAATACTGCAAGTTTTAAACCGCGCTCCCTTATGCCCTTGTTTCTAACCCCCTTCGCAGTCTCTTGTTGGATTTGCCGGTATTGGCAGGAGGCTATTGGGGGGCCCCATCCGCTGCTTCATAGCCTTCCACAGCATGATAAATATTGGCCTTAATGTCCGTGCCGAAGATAATCGACGAACAAAATCGCTGCAGCCCCGCCGCGGACTTGGTATAACCAATAACAATCGGTTCGCGCCCCAGTTAAGTAATAGGACTGGACTGTCTCCGAATCAATCCCCATTTCATCGGGGAAGTTGTGGCCAATGTATGGTTTCAATCGCTCCAGGGCCACCTTGTCATCCTGTCCGGCCCAGGTGAATATCGCCACAAAACGGTAATACCCCTGTTTTGTACGATACCGTTCACGTTTCTCGCACTTATCGCTGATGCCCATAATCCTGATCCTCCTTTCTGTTCCTCATCCCTTTCGGGACAGGCACGGATAGCTCTTCGACTATCCTGTCTGCTGAGCCGTTTCTATCCTGCGGCACCACCCTTCAGCGCCGCAGTCATTGAAAAGCGTCAAAGACTTGTCAAATAATCCTTCTCCTCTGCATGCCCGACCCTGTAATTTCAGGAATTGCGCAAAGATCATATAATCACTGGCCAAATCCCACTTCATCCCAAGTTGCTCGTGGCTGAGAATCGCTGCCTGGAGCCAGGATTCGGCTTCTGCACAATCGGTCTCTGCCCAGATGAAAGAGAATATCAGCCAAATGACACGCCATTCTCCCATGATACAACTTTGATTTGTTGGATCTCAGAAGTTGCATCAGCGATGGAATGTCCAAATCTTTTTCCCCGGCGGCCAGGGCGGCTCTGGCCAGGCCATCTTATTCAGGTCGACACAAGAGGGATAAATTCCGCTCTTTTGGCGAAACAGGATGGCTTTCTGGTAGTGGGTCTGGGATTTGTCATAATCTCCTGTTTCAAAATAGGCGTACCCTAAACCCTGATGGCCGATCGCCGAGAAAGAATGCAATTGGATCCTTTCACACAGGTCTATTCCTTTGAGCAGATGCTCTTCTGCCGCCGTAAAAAAGCCCTTGTAAAAACACGAGATCCCATGGCAGACATACGCCACGGCCCGGGAGTAGTATATCCCCGCTGATTTCGGCGATTTCCAGGGCCTTGAGACTGGTAGCAAAACCCTCCTCCACCTTGCCCTGATAGTTGTAGGCGTAATAACTGAGATCGCTGTTCATGGCTGAAACCTCCCAGGGATTTTGAGTGGCTTCGTACGATCCGAAGGGCTTTCCGAATGCTTTCGGCGCCCTTCTCGAATTGACAATTCCAGCACAGGGCCATCCCGTAGAAGAAATGGGCCAGCATGGCTGAAATCAGATCGGTCGCCTCCTCGGCGTTTTGTATGGCCTTCTGCAAGAGTTCAAAGCCCGGCGTGAAGATCCTCCTCGACAGTAGATTGGTAAAATCCCAATATGAGGTAGATTTGGCCAAGCTGTCTCTTGTCATTACTCTTGAGGGTCATCTCGACTATTGGCTCGATGGCCTCTTTAGCCCCGACCGGGTCACCCGCCATTAACAGGGTCAGACCAAGATAGGTCCTGGCGTCAATGAGTTGCAGTTGAACTTCCGGCGACTGGAGGTAGATGCTCCAGGGCAGCGATCCTTTTTTGCGCGTAGGAAATCGCCGATGGAAGGGCGGCCTGTACTGCGGGCCCGCTCATAGGTCAGTCTGGAATAGTCCGCGCTTTTTTGAAAATCCTCGCTGATCATGAAATGGTCGGCCAAAATGCTGTAATAAGCATCGAGGCTGTCCCGATACATCTCCTCAATGGCTTTGCCGATCTTTTGATGAAGCAGTTTCTTTCTGTTGGTCAGTATCGAGTCATAGACCACCTCGCGGGTGAGCGCATGTTTGAAAACGTAGGTCGATTGAGGGAAAATCCCGCGTTCGTAGAGAAGTTCCGCTGTCCTTGAGAACAGAGAGATGGGAGAGCAATTCTTGTTCCGGCAATGTCCGTAACCGCCTTTATCAGCTCGTAACTGAATTCCCTCTCTATTGCCGATCCAGCCTGAAGCACCTCCTTCGCAGCGTCCGGCAACGAATCCACCCGAGCCATGATCACGTCCTGGATCGTGGAAGGAATGGTCACACGATCCATCGTCTTTGGGCAAATGATACGTGTAGTTTGTTCGCTCTATGATTCCCATGTCCCTGAGTGATCGCACGAACTCCTCGATGAAAAAGGGGACTCCCTCGGTCTTTTCCAGTATGAGATCCTGGAGGTCAGGTGCGATGTTGTCGCTGCCCAACAAGTCGGCCACCATGGCCAGGCTTTCACGATTGGAGAGGCGGTTGAGAGTGACCTGACTATGAAAGGACTTGCCTCCCCATGTGTGAACGAACTCAGGCCGATAGGTAAATATCATCAGCACCCGAGCGCCTGGGATGCTCTCCATAAGGTACTTGGCCGCCTCTTCCGAGCTCTTATCCATCCAGTGCAGGTCTTCAAAAGCGAATACCAGCGGTCTATTCTCTGAGCCCTTCAGAATTATTCTCTGCAAGGCACCGCAAATCCTGTCCTTCTTTGCCTCTGGGCTCATAGGGATCTTGTCGATGCCGCTGTCCTTGACGGATAGCAGTTCCAGAAGATACGGCAGGGTGGAGGTCTCATCGACCCCCAATATTGTCAGTCCTCTTTTGACTTTCTCGGTGACATCCGAATCCGCTTCTCCGTCCTCTATGCCGAAGTTCGACTTCAGAATGTCTATGATCGGGTGATAGGCAACTCCTCGGCCGTAAGAGAGGCACTTCCCTTCAAGGAATAAAATGTCTTCGTTGGCCACTGCCTTTCTGAACTCGTACAAAAGCCTGGACTTGCCGACTCCAGCCTCGCCCATGATGGAGACCGCCTGACCTCTCCCTGCCTTGGCCCTCTCAAAGCTGTCAAGCAGGAGTTCGAGTTCTCTTTCCCTTCCAATGAATCGACTCAGCCCACGTTCTGCACTCACGTCGAATCTGGTCCTTCTGGTGCTCGGAGCAATTACCTGATAGACCTTCAGAGGCTTCTCTTTGCCTTTGATCTCCTTTTCTCCCAGAGCCTCGAACCGGAAGAACCCCTCGGTCAGCTTGAACGTATCCTCTGTGACATACGTGGTTCCCGGCTCAGCCATTTGCTCCATCCTGGCCGCCATGTTGATGGTGTCGCCGACAGCGGTGAATTGGACTCGAAGATCATTTCCGACAGTACCCACGACTACCGGCCCGGAGTTGATGCCGATCCGCAACAAGATGGGAGGGATTTTCTTTTCATCTTTGATCGTTTCGCTGAATTTGGTCATCTCGCGGTGCATGGCCAGGGCTGAACGTATTGCACGTTGCGGAGCATCTTCCAAAGCTATGGGGGCTCCAAACAAGGCCAGGACCCCGTCTCCCCTGAGTTCATTTACAGTGCCTTCGTAATCGTGAATTTTGTGAATGAGGATTTCGAAGACCTGATCCATGAGGGCGAATGTCTCTTCAGGACCGAGCTTCTCAGTCAGAGGCGTGAAACCCTTCATGTCCACGAACATGATGGTGACATGCCGCCGCTCTCCTTCTATCCGGTCTCTTTGAGACAGGATCTTTTCCGTGAGGCCACTGGGGAGATACTTCTGGATCTTGGCAAGCTTTTCATCAAAGGAGAGATCTTTTGGGGGACGACTATGTTCCGGTGAGGTAAGATTGTGGCCGCACTCCCCGCAGAATTTGAAGTGTGGGGGATTGGAGGCGTTGCAGTTAGGGCAGACCAGTTCCAGCTTTGTGCCGCATTCCCCGCAGAATTTCATACCCGCTGGGTTCTCGAATTGGCATTTCCGGCATTTCATGGCTTCCCCCGCCGGATTGTTGAGAGAGGGTGAGTGGTGGAATCTTCAGGCTCTGCGGAAACGCAACACGATGGAATGAATAGTAATTATGGCTACCCCCCAATAATCCTAGTTTAGTCTAATAGGCATCGTCATCTTTGTCAATCAGTTCCTTTGTTATCCAGGGTACTTGGCTTTCCGAGCCATTGCTTTCCGGCAAGCATTCAGTTATCAGAGGGCGGACTGTTTTTGTGGGACAGGCTTTCCAGCCTGTCTGTCCTGAAAATCCGATTATGACAGGCTGGAAAAGCCTGTCCCACGTAACTGAATAGTTGCGGACGAGTTGAAAATTGCCTTGTGCTTCCGCCGCGTTGTGATATAAGAGGGACCCGCTGAGGCTTAACGGGACGTGTCTCCGGCGGGTCCCGCTGATCGGCGGCAATCAGGATTGAGGGAAAGGAGAATCGATAATGCAAATGCGGCTTGGATATTGGCTGACGATAGTCGTTGTGTTCTTTACAGCTACGTTTAGCGTGAGCGCTGCCCCCACAGAAGAATTGATCGTCAAAAACTGTACTGAACTGATTCGGATGGCCCAGACCTATCAAGAAGATTTGAAAACTGTGGACACAGTGTTGGGCTCGGCCATTGACGCGGGTAACATGGACCGGATCAAGAATTACAAGCTAAAGAAGGGTGCTGTCAAGAAGCAACTGGAATCAGTAATGAAAGCCATTGACATCAAGGGATGCGTGATGGGGAGGTAGAGGAACGGCCAACATTGCGCTCACAACTACTCTGTCGCTTCATTTTGGTCCGAGAAGCTGCCGGGTCCGATAGACCACCGGCCTGATTACACGAAAAACATTGATCTCGCACTTTGTGGTCGGCAACAAAACCGGTTTGATTGCCCCCACGTCTACTTCTTTGGAATCGTCTTTATTTCTCAGGAAGATCCTCGTCAACTGATTATCCGCAATAAAACAGAAGAGTTCCTGGGCCTCGTTTTCAATCCAATCCACGACGTTCTTGTCGTGAGCTTCCAGCCGCGTGCCGAGAATTGCTTCCGCATATGTCGCGGCCTTATGTGACTCCACCCCCACATGAGCGATTGCCTGAGCCAACTTACATACGACAATATCTGCCACGAGAAATCGCGGACTCTTGTGACCCTCTTGTGCAGGCTTGAGCAACCCGTCAGCCAAAATCTGCGTCAATTCCGCCTTGTCGTTGAGGTCCAAAAGGTGCGCCGCATCATCCGCGCCTACCAGCTTTGAGAACATTTTCCCTCCACAATGACATAATAATCTCGGTGCGGATCACCGAATCGCCAACAATTCATCATCCCGACGGCTCGAAGAGCTGCCCGGGATTTCAAGATCCGCCAGATCTACTATGGGGACACCCTCACCGATAGCATTGTGATTTGCCGCGGTCAAGTTCGGATTGAGAAAAGAAGTGGGCAGTCGGTTACGTGCGGGAATCACTGGATCTGTATCATTGCCAGAAGTGAAATCCTGCGTTCCGTGGGAAAGCAATCTCAGCTTTCGTGCGACCATCGTCATTCCGGCGCACGCCGGAATCCAGTCTGGACCCCGGATCAAGTCCGGGGTGACGGTGTCATTGCTTCGCTCCGCTCGCAATCTTTCGCGGCCGTAACCGATTGTTTAAGAAAAGAAATGAGCATTCAAGTGCGTGGGGCAGGCTTTCCAGCCTGCCGGGTCCTCAACTTGGTCGACGGCAGGCTGGAAAGCCTGCCCCACAGGTGCGATCACTTGTGCCCCCCAAAAAAGACTATATGCATACCTATTTTTGTTTCTTGTTCTTGCCGTTTACTTTGGCTTGTGGTTTTGGCTTTTTGGCCTGCTTCGGGGGTGCGGGTTTCACAGCCGCGGGCTTCACTGTCGGAGGCTTGGGTAGCGGGGGCTCGGTTATGTGCATCTTCTCAAGTTGATTACTGAACGCCTTATAAGTGGCCGCATATTCGCCCGCCTGCTCCCGGATCATGTCCAGGGTCCCGCGGGTTTCAAGAAAAGACTGAAGAGATCGCAGTTCCTCCGCCATGTCGATCTTCCACGGAGAATTGGCGTCCTTTCGGACCAGTCGGACGAGTCTCAGTCCTCCCTTGAGTGTTCTTAGCTGCATCAGGGCGGACATTTCTTCCGATTTCATGACCACCGGTGCGGCCGTGGGATCCAGGGCGTTAAGGAGCGCCAAAGATTCCGGCGGCTGTTGCAGTTTATGTTCCGCTGCCAATTCCAGGGCCAGCCTTCTTGAATCATTGGAGAGGAGCGAGCGAGCCTCATCCAAGTTTTGAGTCTTCATACGGTCCCGGTAGAGTACGAAGACGGCCTCGGGTTGGTTAGGGACAAGCTGGCAACCGCAAAGGATCACTGCCAGTGCGGTAAGAGCCCAAACAGGACGCACTAATCCACCCAATACGGTTTTCTGGAGCCGGTTTCCGTCTCCTTTAGCGCTCTGCGTGCTGTGGCGGGCCATAAATCTGATGGGGCCGCCTCCTTCTTCCACTGCAATTCTGACGTAGATCCGGTAGCCAAACTGACTTAATGCTGAGGCGCCTCACGAGGAGTAACCATCGGTTGGCAACAGCAGCGTGCGGCTCTTCGGACCTGGCAATCGGATGTAACGGCTTGTTGCTTCCTCCCGACGGCGCATCGGCTAAACAGATCTGCAAGGACTATTTTCAAAGTCGATCTATACGTTTTCTCCGAATGTCTTGAATTATACTGCCTCCGCACGATTCGTCAATTGACCGGCGAGTGCGGTTCCTCTATCAGCTTCAACGGATCGGCTGGCCTCAGTGCTTGCCTCTGAATCATTCCTGATATTGGACAAAGGGCCAGGAAACCAGGCCCTAAACACCGCTCCGCTTGGCTTGTTGTCGCCGACTTCCAGAGTTCCTCCGTGGAGATGCGCTATTTCTTTGCAGATGGACAAGCCCAGCCCTGTGCCGGTTTCCCCTTCCGTTCCCATATCGCGCGCGCGGTGAAAGCGCTGAAAGATTCTTTCGCGGTCTTCGGGTTTGATCCCCACGCCCGTATCCTCGACAGAAATCTCAACTCCCGGGGAGTCGTGTTTGTACGCAGCAGCGGTCGAGACTTTGAGCCTGCCCCCTCTCGGCGTGAACTTGATGGCGTTGTTAATGAGATTACCCACAAGCTGCGAAATCCTCGCTATATCACCCTCTATCTTTGGCAGGCCCTGTTGGAGCTTGCTATCGAGAGAGATCTCCTTGCGGGCAGCCAAACTGCCCAGCCTTTGAAGTGAGAGATTGACAGGAAGGTTGACGTCCACCGGGGAGCGACGGAAACCGGCCATGCCAGATTCAAGTCGCAGGAATTCTAGAAGGGAATTGATAAATGCAAGCTGATCCTTGGCGCACTGGTAAAGCGTTTCTATGTTGCGCGTCGCGTCGTGGTCGGGGTTCTTTTTGAGCAGCTCGATGGTGCCGAGCAATGTCTGAAATGGCGCCCGCACATCGTGCGAAAGCACGGACAAGAGTTCAGCCTGACGCCGGTTGGTCTCTTCTGCCTGCCTCCGCAGCCGATTGCGTTCAACCAGATTCAGGATCATTAAGACAATTTTTCTGGGGTCCAGCCCCAGCAGTTCCCTCTTTTCCAGGTAACCGTCGGCTCCGGCCCGGAACGCTTCGTTCCACGCATCCACACTTTCCATGGACGAGCTTATGATTACCGTGCAGTGAGGATCACGCTCTTTCACTTCACGGCAAATTTCTATCCCGTTCCCGTCCGGGAAGACAATATCCAGTAGTATAGCATCATAGCCTTTCTGGGCTGATTCCCGTGCAGCCCGCGCGGTGGCAGCCTGTTCAAAGTGAAACGTATCCCCCAGCATCATAAGGACTTTGCGGCGGATTATGTCCTCGTCGTCTGCCAACAGCACGTTTAGACGGTTCTTCATTTACGCCTCCGTTAAGAGCGGCAACCAAAGCGTGAATGTGGCCCCATTGCCGACCTTACTTTTCACATCTATCCTACCTCCGTGGGCCGCCGCTATCCTGCGAGCGAGATAAAGGCCTCTGCCCGTCCCGCCTGTGGTAAACCCCAACTGAAATATCTTCCCAAGATTCTCGGGCGGAATACCGGGGCCGCTGTCTTCAACTCGGACAAAAGCTTCAAAATTTGCCTCTCCGATGGAGACTTTGATTTCTTTCCCCTTGCGAGAGAACTTGACGGCGTTTCGCAGGATGTTGTCCAGTGCCCTGACCAGGAACCGCTCTTCCCCCATCACTTGAATCCCGGACGTGTGAAGGTGATTGGACTTTACGGTCATTCCTTTTGTCGCCGCGGCGTCACGGTAATCTGTGACGCATTTGTCCACCACCAGGTTCAGGTTTACCGTTGATGGACGTATGTGAAACGAGTCGGAGTGGAGGCGTATGAAATCGATTCGTTCTTCAAGCATAGAGAACAGTTCCACTCGCTTAGCTTCAACCTGCTCCAGGAATTCCATTCCCTCCTCAGTTCGCCCCTCACTGATGAACTGCTTTACGCTGCCCAGGCCCACTCCCATGACGTCCAGTGCGGCCTTAAGCTCGTGGCGATACAGTTTTCCAATCTCGTTATCGATCAAGTGTTGGTCGGTCGTGTCGCGCAAGAGTATAACCTGAGGACCTAGTTCCACCTCGAACCGTTTTCCACCACTTTCGATCACGGCGCGATCCCCGAAGATTTCTGCACGATCCTCATCCTCCCTGATCGAGGCCCTGATTCGGGAAAGCATTCCCTCTCTTGAGTAACTGCGCAGAGCATCCTCAAGCGATCCCGCTCCAAAGAGACGCTCCCGCAGCAACCGGTTCTCGTTTAACATTGATTCCGCAGCACGGTTCACGTAGTACAGAAGGCCCGTGCGATCCACGCAGATGATACCGTCAGGCACCATCTCCAGGGCCTGTCTGTCAAGCTCGCTGTTGCGGACTTTCCGCTCGTGGTCTTCCCTCAGCCGGTCAGCTCGCCGGCGGTGGACCGATTCCTTCGCCAGGGGATAGGACTCGTATAGGAACTTCCTAACGACAGCCTGCTTAGAAGGGTCGGTTGAAAGCATAAAACCGCCGTTGGCGGTATCTACCACCATCGCTAGCTTTAGCCGATCAAAGAACAGTTGGTCTGTTTGACTGAGCCAAAGTGAGCGCCACTCTTTATCGGTTAGGGGCACGTAGAACGACGACGCCAGATAGACTGTCCGGGTTAAAGAAGAGAGTTCCTTCATGTCGTGGACCGAACGCACCAGTTGATGGAAATCTATGTATCCGGGATTCGGTCCGCGGTTCGCGTCGAGGCTGCGACCGGGTATCGCGGGCCGCCACTGGTTGAGGATCTGGACACTCGGATAACTCGATTGCAAAGAGCGCACCAGATCAGGAGACACCACCGAATCAAGGAGCCTGAGAATGCAGAGTCTGGAGGTGGCCCGGAGTTCTTCCGGCACATCCCGGCGAGTGAGAAAACGCTCTATGAGAAATGGCACGGACAGAGCAGGATCGGTCTCCTTCAACAGCAGGATCTGAAGGAAGCCCATTTCCGGTGAGGGATAGTCCCTGAAGAGTTCATCGGTATTCCCTCTAGCCTGCCGGTATGCCCACAGACACGATGGCGTGAGAAACCCTCTCTGCAGAACGGTATTCCGCAGCATCACCCGCTGGGAAGACGCGGCCCACCTGACAGCGGCCTGCACAGCCACGTTCTGGTATGACGCCTCTCCCTTTTCCAGGAATTCCAGCAGAAATGAAAATGCTTCGTCGGTGAAATGTGGATGATGGGAAGGGTTGGGCTCGAACAGTCCCTTGAACCGTGACAGCAAACTCTCGACCGGAGTGCGCTTCTCCAGTTGCATAAGAAACTTCTTTAACATATTTGACTAATTATTCGATATTACGCTGAATGTCAAGAATTATACGCAAGGAAAAGCTAATGAAGAGATGCAGTAGATGTGAGGGAATCGAAAACTCAAGTCGGCCCGATGTTCGCTATTCAGGTACATACTAAGAATGGCTCTTTGTCATGCGATTACGCGATGGCTGTAGGGGCAGACACGAAGGAAACTGTCTCAAAACGGGGAATTCTGCTAGGAAATAATGCAGGTCTCGTAGGGGCGGTTCTCGAACCGCCTGAAATGAGGGTGCAGCCACGCGGCGCCCCTGCGCCAAGAATCACTCTGGAGGCCATTTTTGGACAGTCCCCGCGTGACTGCATCTACTGAGGTTTACGGCTTGGTAAGCGAATTCGCCTTCTAACCTGTTGTTTTCATGGCGAGGGCGCAGCGAAGCTCTTTGAGGATCTCAGGCCGGATCTTTGCTATTTCATCTCTCCACTGACTGATTTTTTCGATCACTTCTTTTTCCCACGGTAACCAATTGCATGCATCTTTGCTTCTTATCGACTGCTCCAAATCATGGGGGATCGGGGGAGTGAGAATACTGCTGAAACGTTGAAAAATACTCTTAACGAGGCGGTTACGCTCAGTTACCTGCTTTCTCGAAAGACTCAACTCTCCCGTAATAGGGAGATCCTTGGGGATTAGGTCCAAACTTTCCAGATCCCACCCGTTCTTCTTGGCCATGGTGATTACGGTTTTCACGTAATCGTAATTTGCCTCACCAAATTCTTTAGAAAGTGCCTCACAACGACCAACTGACGTCTCCCTTAACCATAATCTACCCCCGATTTCACTTAGAATCTGGTACATAGGAACCAACGGGATGGTTGAGCAGGCAGATTCACGCGCGTCCAGAAAAAGAACAAATTCCACCTGTCATCATCCCGAGTTACGGCTAATTCACCGTAATCACGACGTTCCCTATAATGGGTAACCAGGGCCATGTCAAGCTTTTTTGCGCGTAACCTGGCGAATTATTTGGACAACTCATTAGACTACCATGTTCTGATTTTACGTAATGATGTTGCTCTATTACGAAACTGTCGTTCTTTCTGTGGGAAAATTTCGCCCTCGGCAGTTGCCAATAGTTTGTTATTGGGGTACGTGAAAACTTACAATTGATATTGTGCCTCTAAAACTGACAGGAGGTCGGTATGGTAAAATCCCCTGATCCCAAGTACAGATTTGATACCCTCGCCATTCACGCGGGCCAGGAACCTGACCCGGTAACGTTGGCTAGAGCGGTCCCAATACATCGAACCGCCTCGTACGTCTTCAAAGATGCCCAACATGCATCGGCCCTGTTCTCATTGAAGGAACTGGGCAACATATACACCCGGCTTATGAACCCGACCACGGACGTCCTTGAGAAAAGAATGGCCGCGCTGGAATCCGGGGTCGGCGCACTTGCCGTTGCTTCCGGGACCAGTGCTATTTTCAATTCACTCATCAACCTCATGGAATCGGGCGATGAGTTAGTTTCCGCACGCAACCTTTACGGCGGGACGTACACCATGTTCAACGATATCCTCCCGCACCTGGGTATCACTGCACGATTTGTCGATCATCGAGATACGAAGAAATTCCGTGAGGCTGTGAACTCTAAGACCAGGGCGATTTTCCTGGAGACCATCGGCAATCCCAAATTGGGCGTGCCGGACTTCGACGAAATCGCGCGTATAGCTCAGGAAGCGCATGTCCCCCTGATCGTGGACTCCACATTTACACCCCCATGCATCTTCAAACCCATCGAGCATGGCGCTGATGTGGTGGTTCATTCCCTCACCAAGTGGATCGGCGGACACGGCACTGGCATTGGTGGTGTCGTTGTCGATGCAGGAAAATTTGATTGGACTGATTCGAAGTTTGGACTTTTTGCCAAACCGGAACCCTCGTATGGGGGAATGCGGTTCGGTCACGACCTCGGGGAACTCCAGACGATGGCTTATATCCTGCGGATGCGGTTGGTGCCTCTGAGAAATCTGGGAGCCTGCATCAGCCCGGACAATTCATGGATGTTCTTGCAGGGTCTGGAGACGCTCTCCTTGAGGATGGAACGGCATTGCTCCAACTCGCTGGCGGTGGCTCAGTTCCTGGAGCGACACCCTCGCGTTGCCTGGGTTCGCTATCCGGGGCTCGCGGCAGATCCATCGTACGATATGGTCAAGCGCTATTTTCTCAAGGGAATGGGAGGCGGAGTGGTCGTCTTCGGAATCAAAGAAAACGGCGCCGCAGCCGAAGAGTTCATAAACCGGCTACGATTGTTTTCTCATCTGGCGAATGTTGGCGACGCGAAAAGTCTCGCTATTCATCCTGCGAGTACGACTCATTCTCAGCTCTCGCGAGAGCAACAGGTTGCGGCAGGACTGCCCCCGGACCTCATCAGACTGTCCGTGGGCATCGAGGACATCGACGACATTATGGAGGACTTGGATCAGGCGCTGACCAACTAAATGGTGCGTTGCACAAATACGGTGGCATCTGCTTAGATTGGACTGGCATCTTGCCCGTCAGCGGGAAAAAGGGATGACCGGCAAGATGCCGGTCCTACTGAGCCTTGCCGTTACAGTGGGTCACGTACTCTTGTTGTGTACACTGGCGACCCAGCGAAAATGTGTCACCGAATTTGAGGAATAGAGTACTGAGCCGTCCTTACGCCAAGTTGAATCCCTGTCAGTGTTTGTGAGAATGCTCGTGGCCGTGCCCGTGTTCATGGGCGTGGCCGTGCGCGGCCTCGTGCTCGGAAGCCGGAACTTCCTCTCCCGGTGCGCTCAGCCCGGCCAAAGCAGTCTCGAATTCTTCGTTTGCAGCCTCAATCAAGCTCACCCCGCGACGTATCTTTTCGGATGCCGAATGAAAGCCGTCTCTTTGGAGGATTTGAGCGACTTCATTGTAGCCCTTCACATGCTCCAGATTGTGTTCAATCCAGTGTATCAAGCGGACTCTGCTTTTCTCGATATCATCCATGGAAACCCCCTTCATTGCTTCTCCAGGCGTCTTCACACAAACGATAAGGTGGGAATGTGTTGTTGTCAACGTCGCCGCGGCCGGGTTAGGATTATCAGCGCTATTTTTCAGAGGCCATTTTCAGGAAATTGGCAAGGATTTGCCTGCCGTCGCATAGACCTGCCGCCGGCCCGTTTCCCTTGTCGGGGCATCTCTCCGGATGGAAGGCCACTCCGTAGACAGGTTTCTTAGGAATTCCCATCAATTGCGCCTCACATACTGCACTCTTCGCCAGGTTAATGAAGGGCTCGGGTACGATCTTGACCTCTTCGTAATGGCTTTCCATCACTGTAAACCTGTCGCATTTTTGGACCAAGCCTTCAAAGATCGGGTCTTCTCCCAGGATCTGTATGACAACCTCGCCGCGCTCTGAAGCTGCGTCTTTTGGATAACGTTCGGGGAAACTTCCTATGAAATTGGGATCGATAAAATCGACCCATCCGCCAAATGCTAGGGCCAGGAACTGATGGCCACCGCAAATGCCGAGTATTGGCATTCTTCCCTGCAAGGCGAAGTCTTTCACCAATTCTTTGGCCAATTCCAGCTTGTTGCCGGCGTCGCCGCTGTATTTGTACCACGGCGTGCTCTGTGGGCTCAAAATCACAAAGTCTACGGCACTCGCGTCCAGATCTTTCCTGGTGAGATCAGCGAAATGAACGTACCTGAGAGTCACGTGGGTCTTCTTAAGAGAGGGGATCTCAGCTTGAAGCTCGTGAGTGAGCACATGCTGCAATTGACCGTGCCGAGAAGGATCCGGCGCTGCCAGTTCAAGATCCACCAACAAACCGTTCAATTTGTGTTCCCTGGTGTAGATATAAAGAAGTATCAAGACGACGGCAAGGCAACAACCTAGAATAACGACCAGTTTCTTGCCGGGCCCACCGATGAGTCTGACTCGCATCATGAGGTCAATTGGATCACCACATTCCTCCCCATTGGGGCATTCCCCACTGAGGTTGAGGCCTTCTCAGGAATATCTGATACCTGCTCCCGTCTATCGCCCGTACGAGGCCCCTGATGGTCCCGTCACCGTACAAGAAACCTTGAAAGGTGTTCCCTTCCTTCTCTCCGAAGATGCAATTCTCGCGGATCTTGCCGATAATGTTGAATCGGGCCTTGCCAAGCCAATTCCCACCTTCGACTATACCCTCAAGATCTTCACCCCGCTGCTGGGTTATAGTGACGCTTCCCTCCGCGCCAAAGATGGTCCCCTGGGCTTTCCCTACCCAGGGCCCTCGAAGATCGTAGCTCTGTCCGAAGGCCGGCACGTCTGCAACAATACTCCACAGGACGACAGCGGTCGCCAAAATGAACAACGATGATCTCTTCATAATGAAGGATTTTACCACATCAGGCTGAAAAATGACACCGAAATCCTGCTCCACAGCAGCCCCTCATATTGACTTGAGTTCCTCGTCCCGCGAAGAGAGAGCTAAGGATTCGTGTTCACCTACTCTGGGGAAACGAGCAATCAGCACGGATGAGCCTTCGGCACATCCGTGGCACCAGGCCGTTAGAGCCTCCAAGGGGTAGCATGTCCGTCTCTACGAACCGACCCCGGCCTCCTTTTCGAAAACTTCGAGGTCTTTTGCCTTGCCCATGGCTATGAGGGTGTCGTTGTCATGGATGACAGTATTCGGGCCCAGGATTGAATTCCATTCGGCC
Organism: uncultured delta proteobacterium; assembly: GCA_963809365.1. Classification (GTDB taxonomy): domain Bacteria; phylum Desulfobacterota; class Desulfomonilia; order Desulfomonilales; family Desulfomonilaceae; genus CAWBBA01. Next base: position 17,155 of record CAWEJR010000029.1, read on the forward strand.
ATCCGACTTTTTTATGGCTATTATGATTAGATTCAATTCCTTGCGTAGATCGGTATCAATCAGCTTCTTGCCGCTGTACGCAGAATTCTCGGCCACCCGGACCTCAGCGAGGTCCACGTCCATCTTCTTGTGATCCATAGCGACTTGCAGGAAGTCCATAACAGTCGGTTTCACAATCCCCATGACCATCCGCATCCCGCCGATTTGATACGGGCTGACGACTCGGGTGGCCCCTGCCCTCATCAGCCTGCTCTGTGCGGATTCTTCCGCGGCACGGGCTATGATCTCAAGCTCGGGGTTAAGCTCACGGGCAGTCAGTACAACGTAAACGTTGGACGCGTCTGAATTCAAGACCGAGACCAATCCTCTGGCACTCTTGATACTCGCGGTCAACAGAACATCTTCCTCAGTAGCGTCACCCGGCGCCAGATAGTGCCCTGCCTGCACAACTTTGTCCTGGACCTCGACTTTGTTCTCCACTACCACGAAAGGGATGCCCCGGGCGTGGAGCTGCTCACAAACAAAGGAGCCCATTCTTCCAAATCCGCAAATGATAAAGTGATTCCTGAGCTTTTCAATAGCCTTCATGGAGCGCCGCCTCGTAAGAATCTTGTTGATTTCCCCTTCGACCACCAATTGAGTGCCGGCAAATACTGTATAGCCGACCACTCCTATGCCCGTGAATATGATGAACAGCGTGAAAATCTTTCCGGGAAGGGTCAGTTCGTGAACTTCCTTGAAGCCGATGGTGGTAATCGTAATGACCGTCATGTAAAAGCCGTCGAGTAAGGGCCACCCCTCGATGAGCCGATAACCTGCCGTCCCAAGGAAAAGGACCAATCCAATGCCTATGAGGGCTTTTATGATGGGGTGACGATGGACCAATGTACATACCCGCTTTCACATATAACGCTTAATCGAATGGAATTCCCTTGATGCCCGCAATGCCCCGCGCATACAGTTCCCCCAAAGAAAAGCTCTTCTCGAAATACTATTCCAAAATATAAAGACCCGGGAGATTTCTGTACTGCTCATTGCAGTCCAGGCCGTATCCTACAATGAAGCCGTCCTCAACCTGGAAGCCGCAGTAATCCAGTTGCACGTGCTTGTCTCTCCTGGCGGTCTTGTCGATTAAGGCAGCGGTTTCCAATGAAAGTGGCTGTTGCTCTTCAAGACGAGTGCGGTACTCACTGAGAGTGAGGCCGGAATCCACTATGTCGTCTACCAGAATAACGTTCTTGTCCTTAACAGGTATTCCCACATCCATAATGATATCAAGCTTGCCGCTGGTGACCGTTCCGTTTCCATACGACGAGATCCGCACGAAATCTACCTTACAGGACACGTCGAGGCTTCGACACAAATCCGCCATGAAGATGAAAGACCCCTTAAGTATCCCGATCAGGAGAAGATCCCCCGCGGGATATTTGAGTGAGATCTCTCTTCCAATCTCCCGGACTCTCTGAGAAATAGTCTCCCCATCGAAAAGTATCCTCTTCTTGAACTGTTTCATGAATTCTCTCCGGCAGCGTTTTGTCAAATCATTGTGCGCATAGGCCAGTTGAAAATGCCCCCGTGCATTCAGTCCAGCGGGGGTGCGGGTTGTCGATCGCGAGCGACGGAGAGCTCCGCGCATCCGTGGGACCGGAGATTACTTCGTCGTTTCACTCCTCGCAATGACAGTCTCGGGCGAGATTTCCCCATGACCGAATACTTATTGTTCACCAGCGGCTCATAGCCCCAAAGTCCAAACCATCTACCATACCCGCGGCAAGGAGGGTCTCTGCTCGGGCCGCGATCATGGCCGCGTTATCAGTGCATAGTCGCGCAGAAGGAAAAACCGATTCTATTCCCCGGCGTTTTCCTTCCGCTGCCATCTTCTCTCGTAACGCTCCATTGGCAGCAACACCTCCACAAACGATCAGCTTGTCCACTCTGCGCATTTCCGCGGCATTGAAAGCCTTGGCTACAAGCACGTCAGTCACCGCATCCTGAAACGCGGCTGCGATGGCTCTGATTCCCTCATTGATTTCATCACCCTCCCCAGGAGATGCCACAGGATGAAAGCTGCCGGGGGTGTCATTCCGCTGCGAAGCACCGAACATCTCTTCGGCCTGGCGCATTACCGCTGTCTTGAGCCCTGAGAATGAGAAGTCCAGGTTGTCTTTCTTCATTAGCGCTCTGGGAAAGCGGATCGTCCCGGCCTCAACACCTCGTGCTTGATCCTCGATGACCTGTCCTCCAGGATATCCCAGTCCAAGTAGCTTGGCTACCTTATCAAAGGCCTCCCCTGCCGCATCATCACGGGTCTTCCCGATCAGGCTGATGTCCAGGGGTCCGCGGACGTGATAAAGGCTGGTGTGCCCACCCGAAACGACCAAACCCACAAACGGAAACGTTATGTCCTGTCGTTCGAGAAACGCAGCAAACAGATGGCCGTGTAGATGATTCACTCCACAGAGCGGGCGGTCCAGACCAATGGCCATTCCCTTGGCTGCGCTGATGCCCACGAGCAAAGACCCTATAAGACCAGGCCCGCGGGTGACACCGATCCCGTCTACATCTTTCGGTGCGATGCCGGCTTTATTGAAGGCCTGCTCTATCACTATGGATATGGCTTCCACATGCTTCCGCGAAGCCAGCTCCGGCACCACCCCGCCAAACTCTTTATGCACGTCGATCTGAGACACCACCACGTCTGACAGCACTCTTGTGCCGGATTCAACGATTGCGGCCGCAGTTTCATCGCAAGAAGTCTCTATGCCCAGCACCAGCATTATGTCTCACTCATCTCCGCACGGATTTCGCGCACCTGTTTTTCAATGGCCTCTCGAGACACCCGTGCATACCGGCTGGGAAGCAACTCGCGGGAGGTGCACTCCAGTACGGCCAGAAGCTCTTGATATTCACGCTGGCGAGCAACATCCGACGGAATGAAGTCATTGACCTCGTCGATAACCATCTCGGGGGTGAGATCCCCTTCCAGGTGCCTGCGCCGCCTGAGCTGTGTGAGAAGTTGGTCAAAATCGGCCGGATAGTAATCAGAGGTAAGGTGCAGGAAATCCTCATATTGTTCAGGAGAGAACTCCTCCGACGCTATCTCGGCCTGGTCAAGGACGTACTTGACGAAAGACTCTCTCTCCTCACCCTCATTGTCGAACACGGGCAGATGGTCCCCGGCTCGGCCTGACCGCTTGATATCCGGCTCCAGGCGATCCGGCCGAGCAGTGATGATGATCCAGATGATCTTCCCGCGATTGCCGGGCTCGGACATCATTTTGAGGATGTTTCCGAAAAGTCTCCGGTCCACCTCGTGGGTTTGTGCGCTTCGGCCGCCAATTTCCGTGTCAGCCTCATCATAGAGGACCATCACGTTGCCCATGGCCTCCAGCACTGCTCGTATTCTCTCCCAGTTCTTTTCGGTCTGGCCGACGTAAGGTCCACGAATATTCTTGAGCACCACAGCCACCCAGCCGCATTCCTTTGCAAAAGCCTTGTACACGAATGTCTTCCCGACACCATTGGCTCCCGGGACCAAAATCCCCACAGGCATGAGTTGCGGGTCATCGCCTCTGATGCAAGTTTTCAACTCCTCTAATTTTTTCAAGAGTCGTGACGCTCCGATGATCTTGTCGAAGCCGTAGCTGAGAACCGGGAACTCTATGTGCCCCTCCAGCTCTTTCTCTATGATTTCTTTCGTCTTCCCAAAGATAAGTTCGGGCGTGAGAGGCTGCGCCTTGTAAGCGGCCTGTCGAAAGATTTGCCGAACGGACAGGAGCGCCAGCCCGGCACTGCTGTAAGCTATTTGCTCTGTAGGAACAGCCGTTTCAACCTTCTCTTCTCTTATCAGATATTCGATGTATCTTTTTCTCAGTTCTTCGTCGGGCCTGTCGATTTTGATCGCAGAGCAATAGGGCAGATCTACAATTCGCTCGTTGATTCCATTCAACGTTTCGCTGATGACAAAGACGATGTCCGGGGATGCTACAAAGGAGCTGTCGGAAAACCAGTTCTCCAGTGTTATTACCTTTAGCCGATCAGAGTCCAGCATGACATCCCCTTTGGATGGAGGTGCGACCGCTTCGCCGTAGCGTATGATTACGGCAAAATCCTTGCGGATTTTCTTGGCTGGATCTTCTTGGAGGGGAACCATCACGCTCAAGCGGGTGAGTTCGCGCAATGCAGCCAGAGCGGTGACAATGTCAGCTCTAGCAGATGACAATGCTCTTTCCAGGCGCTCCTCTCCTATCTCGCGGCCTATGAGGCTCTTGTCCAGGGGGTTCAAAAAAGATATGCCTCCCGCCGGATCGTACACAAGCACCATCCTTGGAGCGCCTACCTTGTGGGGTCTTATGAGGGCTTCTACGAAGAAGTCAACCAGAGGGAGATAACGGTCCTTTGAAACGGGATAGACGTCCTTGGTGTTGCCGTAAACGAGAAAAGTATTCGACTGCGCCGAAACATATTTTTCGATAATTCGCTGAGCAAATTGAGGTGGTTGCAAATTGTCCGCGTTCATAAACCCTCTTCGTGGGCACCACCACGTCCGAGTTCAAAGCAGTTATCAAAAGTGATGTCCGAACCTGAGGATGACTCGGTGGGGACGGGCGATCCCGCCATCGGCCGGACGGTCCCACCAATCTGTGTCCGGGGTGGGTACAAGTTCCGCGGACGTCGGAATAGGTCAAAACTTTCGGCACACGCTATAAAGGGCGAGTCGCAGAGATGCGGAGCCGCACGTTTCCCCCTACCCTGTCAGCCAAGATCTCTTTCCTTTGCCGAAACCCCGACTTTGGCCGCGGCCCTTGCCTTCAACAGCTCGTCAAACCGCGCTGCGGCCTCTCGCTCAGCACCTACCCGCTCATAAGCTTCGTCTTGCGATTGCAACCCGGCTCCCCGCATTTCAGCGGCAATCTTTGCCTGGTGGCGCAATCCTGCGACTTTTTCTCTGATAGCCACGATGGATTCGTCAACCGCAGACTCTCCCAGACCTCGGAGCCGGTCTTCGAGCTGCACCACCTGCTGGTTGGTGACCAACTCTGCCACCATTTCGCCCTGCTCCTTCTTGAGCTTCTCGATCTCGTCAGTGAAGGTGCGGAGTTTCATTTTATATTCTTCAACTTTATTCCTTTGACCTTCCAGGTCTTCCGTCAACTTTGTCTGCTTCTCGCCAATCTCCTTGATCCTGGAGATGTACCGGGCCCCGGCTTCTCGATGGGCCGGGTTTTGAGGCTCTGCTTCAGCCGCGGCCAGAGATCCGTCCAGTTTCCTTTGGACTTCCAGTTCCTCTCTTTGGAGGTCCTTGAGGCTCATTTCCGACTTTTCCCTCTCCCGGGCGAGGAGCGCGACTGCCTTCTCCATATCCTTATAGCGCCTCTTGGCCTCATCAATGGCTGTGGCATACGTGGCCCTAATGGCCTCAGGACTCGAAGAGACCACGTCGTCACCGGCCCTTATGAAGATCCCCCGGATCACTGCCCAGAGCTTGCCAAAGAAACTCATCTTGCTCCCTCCCTCATGTTTTCGCCAAGTGACAAGAAACTAACGATAATCAGGACATCATGCGTATCTGCTATTCTATATAGTGCCGGTTTCATGTCAAGCAGGCTCTTGAAATTACGCGCAGGCATGTTCAAAGAAAAGGGATTTAAAATACATACCCGTTCGCCGGCTGGCGGCCACTGTAGGAGCACGGCATGCCGAGCCCCTACCCGATCCCTTGCCCAACTTGGGGGCCATTTTTACCGCGCAAGTCCGTTGGGCCTTCGCTGGAAAGCCTAAGGAACCATTGCTCAAGGTCTTGCCAGCCTTGAAACCTCTCTGAAACCGGTAACTTGGAATTCCGATTCCAGGGCTGAACCATCAGACCCACCCCAATTCCTGCGTCGAGGTAGTCTTTCACATACTCGACATCATCCTCCACTATGAAATCGACCTGTTCCCGGCTCAGATAATGACGTTTGTCCCTGTTTCCGCCCGTCACGATCATTTTCGGCACAGTCGGGTTCCACGGCAGCGCCTCGAGCTGTCGTTGAGCGGTCTCCGGCATTGCACGGCCTGTGATGAACAGCAGAGGCTCGCCTGTGGTGCGGTGGATCCGCGAGAGGGCCTTCAGGGCCCCTGCATACGGCTCGATCATCTTCTGGGAATACATATAATTCACTGCATCCCGGAGCGTCCCTAGATCCAATCCAAGCGGCTCCAGGTCCCAACAAAACAGATCGTCGGGGACCAGGCATCTGCCCGTGACCTTGTTGATGTGATCCAGGATGATTTCGATGGATTTGAGGACAACGCCATCTATATCAAAGGCTATTTTCATCAATGGTTACCTCTGCCACGTTTCTCCCGGCACTTGGTTGCGAGACCGGCTGGAGCCCCCTCATGCGGGCATCTTTCGGAACAGCAAGGCCCCAGCCAGTGTCGATACAACCCAGAAACCAGTTAGAATTACAAGGTTCCAGAGTGGAGCGAGGCGATACGGCCCACCGAGAGCGAATCGCATCCCATCCACTCCGTAAGTGAGCGGATTCAATTCAGTCAGTATTCTTAGCCACCAGGGTATTCCATCCAGCGGAAACAGCGCCCCTGAAAGAAAAAACACGGGCATGATAAGAAAATTCATGATCAACTGGAATCCATGCGGATCACTCATTCGTGCCGCAAAAGCTATTCCCAGGCTGACGAACGATGCGGAAATGAGAAACATAAACAAAACAGCCAGCAAGATTCCTGCGGGGTCCGCCGTTACAAGCTTACTCGACCAACAAAGCGATCAGGAACACCAGCGCCTTCACAAGGGAAGTGGTGACAGTGCCGAGGGTTTTCCCGGCCATGATACCGATTCGGCTCACCGGGGCCACGAGAATCTCTTTCAGGAAGCCGAACTGCCTGTCCCACAGAACGCTCATTCCCCCGAACATTGAAGAAAAGAGCAACGACATGGCCACGACCCCCGGCCCGATGAACTGCATATATGAGACATCACTCTTGTAACGGAAAAAGCTCCCGAAGCCGCTTCCCAACACTACCAAGAATAGAGCAGGCAATGCCATGGACCCGATGAGCCGGCTACGGTTCCTCTGGAACTTCTTTATCTCTCTCAGCCATAGAGTGTATACGGTCGAGGCCAAGTTCACCGTCTTCGTGCCCACATGTAAATCCTCATGCGTTCCTTGGGCTCTACTACCCCTTCATCTCGAATTTCTCTGCCGGTAAGTTTGAGAAACACATCTTCGAGATTCGGTTTGCGCATAGCCACGGACGATATCTCTACGCCCACGGCTTGAGCCACTTCAAAGATACGAGGTATGAAGGACTCTCCATTCTTCACGGTCAGAGCCACTTTGCCATCCTGGCTTGAGATATGATCCACCTCTTCCAGATTCTTGAGTTGCTCTATGAATGCCGGATCAGGATCGGCAATATCCAATTCCAACACGTCTCCGCCGAGGCTCGCCTTCAACGCATCCGGACTGTCCAAGGCGACTATCTCACCACGATCGATGACAGCGATTCGAGAACAGAGTTGATCCGCCTCATCCATGTAATGAGTTGTCAATATGATCGTCATCCCGTAGGAGTCCTTGAGGCTCCTGATATAATTCCAGATCTTCCTCCTGGTTTGAGGGTCCAGCCCAAGCGTAGGTTCGTCGAGAAAAAGCACCCTGGGTCTGTGCATCAGTCCTCTGGCAATCTCCAGGCGACGGCGCATCCCACCTGAATATGTCTTGACCAAATCATCGCGGCGGTCCTCAAGATCCACCAGGCGCAGGACTTCGGTCATGCGGGACCCGCGGGTCCGAGAGTCCATTCCATAGAGCCTGCCGTGGAAATCCAGATTCTCTTCACCGGTCAAATCGTCATCGAGACTCGGGTCCTGAAAGACAATGCCGATGCACTGGCGAACCGCATCTTCTTCGCGGCGCACATCATGTCCGCAGACGGTCGCACCACCTGATGTTGCGGGAAGCATTGTGGAAAGTATGGAGATCAAAGTAGTCTTACCCGCCCCATTCGGCCCAAGAAGACCGAAAAGTTCACCCTGCTCGATCTCCAAGGTCATGTTTCCCAGGGCTGTAAGGTCTCCAAACTTCTTTGTGAGCCCCTTGATGCTGATTATTCCCGAAGCAATGCCTCCTTTGTCGCGGCTCAGCAAAAATGGGCCTTAGGAAATGCTTTGTTTCACAGCCGGTCACATGACGTCGCGCTCCGGGGTCCGAGGGTAGGGCCGGCGTCCCTTCCGGCGGGAGGAGCGACTGACTCGGCACGGAGGCCGGTCCTCCCGGTAAAGGCCTCCAGCTAGGGGACACGGTCTGATTCGAACACATTGACCGAATTCAGGAAGCACGGCACTAGAGCAGGGCTACCCTTGCCATTTGCTCATTCCTTGATCTTGTCCTTCAGAAGGTCGCCCAGAGTCCCCAGGGACTTTGCACCGCCCTTATCCGTCACGAATTCCTTGAATTGGGATTGCTCCGCACTCCTGCTCAGACTCTTTGTGCTCAAGGAAATCTTCTTGGTCTCCGAATCAACTCCAAGGATCTGGACCTCCAGGGAAGATCCCACTTGAAACCTGTTTCTGAGTTCGCCCGTCTTTTTATCACCGATTTCCGAGATGTGCAGCAGGCCGGACTTCCCGCCCGGTAGAGTGACAAACAAGCCGTAATCCTTAATGGAATCCACTGTGCCGGTGACAACGTCCCCCTCTTTGAGTTCCGGTTGAGATGTGCCTTCTCCCTCGGAACCTTGGTACACGAGTTCGAGGCCGATGCGCCTGGCTGCTTGATCCACAGTGATTACTCTTACCTGAACCTGCTCCCCTTCAGAGACTGCCTCCTTAGGGTGATTGATGCGCCGCCCCATGCCGAGATTGGATATGTGAATGAGCCCTTCCACGCCGGGTTCCAACTGGACAAAGGCACCAAAGTTCATGAGCTTGGTGACGGTTCCGGTCAAGACAGTTTCTTCAGCGTACCGCTGGGAGACCGAACTCCATGGGTCCTCGAGAGTCTGTTTCAGACTGAGAGAGATTCTGTTGTTGTCCCAATCCAGGTCGAGAATCCGGACGGTCACGGATTCACCCTGCCGAAGCACGTCGGCCGCTTCGCCCACCCTGTACCAGGCCAGTTCAGACATCGGTATGAGCCCTTCTATTCCTCCGATGTCTACGAATGCCCCGAATTGAGCCAGCTTTTGCACTGTTCCTTGTACCTCGTCCCCTGCTTTGAGAGTCTTCTTGAGTTGGGCCACTCGCTTGAGCCTTTCCTCTTCCAGAATCTCGCGGCGGGACAGAACCAGGTTGCGCCCTCTATCGGAAAACTCGGCGATACGGAAAGTGAACCGCTTGCCGATATAATCCGAAGGCACTCCGGCAGACCTCAGATCCATTTGAGAATACGGGCAGAACGCTTGCTTGCCGAGGACAGTGACGCTGTACCCGCCCTTACGCTCCTCTGTTACGAGGCCCTCCACCGGTACTCCGCTTCTGTGAGCGCCTCTTATGGCATCATCGGACGCGGCGGCGGTCATCTTTCGACTGAGAAGGATTTCCCCCTCGCGAGTACTCACCACATAGGCCGTCACAAGGTCCCCGACCTTAGCCTGAAATTCCCCTTTGTCGTCAAGCAGTTCCTCGCGGGCTATGGTCCCTTCACTCTTGGCCCCTATATCCACGAAGACCCATTCCTCGCCTATGGAAACGATCGTGCCTTCTACTTTGGTGTCCCTTTGGATTCGCATGTCCTGGGAGCGCTCGCTTGCCTCGAAGAGAGATGCGAAATCCTCTTGCGGTTCTTCGGCTTCTTGTTGCGGTCCGGTATCCTGTGTCTGATCCGGCTCTTTATCGGCCATGGTTTTCCCCTTCTTCGGTCAGAGTGAGACTACTTGTTACCTTTTTTCAATGTGGGTTGCAAGAGGCCCTGCTCTCTGGTATCTAATGATGAGTACCCGACATGGCCTCGAAAAGAAGATAGTGATGCGTCGGGTTCGAGACAAATCCTGACCTTGATTGAAATCACCCCGCCGGCGCTGGGCTCAACCCTTACACGGTACAGGCTTTTCTGCTGCCAGCGAATTCGAGAAACTCCAAGGGGGCCGTGAATCCATGCCCTTTTTGCGACGAAACGAAATCGGTTGGAATGAGAGGTTTCGCCGATGTCTATACTTCTTCTTGAGGGATGAACTGGACAGCGTACTCGTCACAGAATCGCTCATCGAATCGTATACGGCGTTCAAGAACAATAAGAAAGACTATCCATTCGTCGAGATGCGCCACCTCAAACCCAGAGCAAAGATTGTGGGGCCGGAATATCCCGAGCACCGGCATTTTATCGTGATATTCAACGAGGACACGCTGCCGCCGGAGGCGAAGACACACATCCGATTCTTCGATTCTAACAGGGTTACAAAGGATAACCTGGGCCTTTTCGGCGTATTTGATCTTCATGACGTCTTCCATCAGCGCATGCGTTATTTTGAAGACACCCAGTTCGTCGAGCTGTTGAAGAACCTCCTCAAAGCGGACTTTGCCTTGCTAATCCAGAGGGACCCCACCATCAAAGCCAGATACAGGTTCGGGCTCACTCATTTTCATGTGCGCATAGACTGGCCCTTAGCGACCGCCGCCGAGGATCTGGGACGCTGGTTGAGGTATATCTCCAAGGACCTCTATGAGAAAGGCGAAAGGCCGGCTGAGAATCTACAGCAGAAGTTGTACGAATATTACGGGTTCCACCATACGGTAGGCGGCAGACGGACAGCCGCACTGGTAGCCGCGCAGTACATGGCGAGGTTCGATTTTATATCGACCGTATACATTTCCTCTTCAGAAGCGCGCACACTGATTCGTATGTCCGAGCAGGGGATTGCCAAGTACGTGCTTATCAGGATTTCGCCCGAAGACATTAAGGAATTGGCCAAGACAGTCAAACTCAAAGAAAAGGATTTTATCAAAGCGTATTTGATCGATAAGACTCCAGAATATGGAGTGGGCATTTTTCTCGTGACCTACACCCACAATGAGCATTCCTCTGCTCCCGAGGACAGCAAGCTGAGAGAACTGAACCCTGACTATCAGTGGCTCAATGTCGATTTGCAGCTCTTGGTTCCCCCACCTTCAAGCGGAGACGTGCGCCCCATTCCTTACTCCAGAATTTATACGTGATAAATGGGAGTTCTTGAAGGGATTGCCGGGGAAAACCTTCTTGAAAAAGTTTCCCCCGGAACGCCTTCACAAGCTCTTGAGGTTGTGCAATTACTTCGAAGCTTGAACGCGGGTGATCGCTGAGATCACAGCCCCTTGCGGATCTTGAATCACGCAAAAACGGCCCACGTCCGGAATATCCGTCGGCGGGACCAGTATCTTTCCACCAAGTTCTTCAGCCGTTTTGGCTGTGGCATCAACATTGTCAACGGTTACATAGACACCCCACATCGGCGGCATCCCTTGGGCCTCCGGCGGGGTTGCCATGATACCCCCGACATCCGTTCCACCGACCTTTGCCAAAGTGTACGTCATGCCTTCCATGTGCATCTCTTCCGTGGTCCATCCGAAGAGCTTCGTGTAAAATTTCAGCGCGCCAGGCACGTCCGTTGTCATCAATTCGGACCAGCAAAAGGCCCCGTGCTGCCCAATAAAGTCCTCATGCCCTTTGAATTTTTCTTCCATGATGTCCCCCTTTTGTAAGCAATATTATCAATTGGACTAGTTGCCGGGCGAAAAGTTCAGCATGATCATAGTGTAGTGTTTCACAAGTAATAGAGCTTCAGCGGCAAGAAAGATTCACCGCAGAGCGCGCCGAGAACGCGGAGAGGATATACGGATTGCAGGCCACCGCATAATCCAACGAGGTACGCAGCCAACATAGCCGCCAATGCCATAGACCCAAATCCGCAGTGCCTCAACTGATAAGAAAGCATAGAAAACAGAATCCTCTGCGGTCTCTGCGATCTCCGCGGTGAACAATTTCCATCTAGTTATTTTAGAGGGGCTCCCGACACAGCAAGAGATTCAGTGCTTTCATGGTCATTACTACTTCGTGGTGTTGGTTCAACACCTCGATGTATGAGTGAAGGATTCCCCGATCAGGTTTTGAGCGCGAGCGCTTTACTTGTGCCACAGTCACGCGCAGGACGAGTCTGTCGCCCGGCCGCACAGGCTTGAGCCAACGCAGTGCATCAACGCCGGGTGAGCCCAGACTTGCCACGTGCGAGAGGTAATGGTCAACAAAGAGCCGCATCATAAGGCTCGCTGTATGCCAGCCGCTGGCAATCAACCCGCCAAACGTGGACGCCTTCGCTGCCTCCGGATCTGTATGAAAGGGCTGCGGGTCGAATCGCTGCCCAAACGCGATGACTTCAGCTTCCTCGACTACGATCCCATCGAACTCGTGAACCGCTCCGGCCACATAATCTTCGAAATAGCGGTCTTCGACCGGAGTGGTGAAAGTTCCACAGTTCATAAAGCTCCCTGAGTAATCCACACGCTGTGACCGGGTGTGGTTGTGTAACTGGATCCGTGGACGTCCTAGCCGACAAGAGCTTCACTCAATATTATGTGAACAACTTGTTCATGGTTTGCCTTACTTCGGCCAACCAAGCTTTCCGTTGCTCTTCAGTGCTTGTAACGACAATAGTGAACATTCTTCGGTATGTATGGGCGACTCCGCAGAGATCGAAAATACAATTCTTCCATAGGGTTTCAAGTGGGTCGCCAAAGACCGTCTTTTCCCTTTCGGTTTCGGTGTTCGACGTATTGAATACTACGGCAGATCCGGCCTTTAACAGTCCGTTGGGTATTCCTTCACCTTCATCGCCTTCCAGAAACTCGTATGCGCAACCTGGACGTATTACTCTGTCGATCCACCCTTTTAAGATTGCCGGAGGCTGTCCCCACCAGTTCGGGTGCACAATGACTATGCCTTCCGCTTCTGAGATTTCCTTACAGTGAATAGCTATCTCTTCCGGCAAGGCCGCATCTCTTGGTATTTCCACGGCTGGAAGTATAGGATCGAACTTTTCTTCGTACAGATCATGAAAGTAGACTTCATGGCCAGTCTGTCTCAGCTGTTCAACCGCGGTATGCGCTATCGCATGATTGAAGCTCCCCTTTTGGGGATGAGCAAGAATGACAAACACCTTCACAGTGAAATGGGCCTTTCAATTCGACCACTAAATGCGGAAGTTAACTTGCTCGTTCTTTAGAACGCGTCCGAGGAGAACGCTTTGTCAAGCCGATTGAGCGTTGGGCAACAGTCTCGGCTAGTCCAGTTCCTTGCCGGTGGTGGTCATGGTGATTTTGCCGTGCTTAACGCCACGGGTGGAGATGAGTAGTTCGCCTGCCTTTTTCACTTCCGCAGGCGCGCCCCGCATGATCAGCACTTCCAGGCAATTATGCTGGTCCAGATGTACATGAACCGAGGAAATGATAAGATCGTGTTTTCTATGCTGAATCTCGGTGAGTTTCTGGGCAAGTTCGCTCTGCTCATGGTTGTACACCACGGTCACAGTGCCGACGACGTCCTCAGCCGAACGGCTCCACTCGTCCTCGACAAAACGATTCCTTATGAGATCCCTGATAGCTTCAGACCGGTTGGTGTAGCCCTGCTCCGCAATGAGGACGTCGAACTTGTCCAGCAGGTCGTCAGGTATGGATACTCCGAACCGCACAAGATCGGCCATCTTGATACACCCCTCGTAATTTGAGAATCGGATTGGAAATAGTGAGCGTGCAAGATTCTCGAAGGACAGTATACACCGACATCGGCAGATTGCGAGAGTGAGAATTCTGCAAAAGAAAATGACAAAGAAGATCCGGCAAGATCGGGATTATGGAAAGCCTCTTTCGCGGTTCAACAGCAGTGCAAGCAACGGCCCGGCTATTCGCTCTCTTCTTCTTTTCGCCTCTTTTCAATATTGTTGATGATGCACTCGGCCCACGAATCAGCAACCTTATAAACCATTTCAAGGCCCTGCCTGGTGGAAGTGATGATGCCTCGGCTCTTGAGATGGATAAGGTGCTGGGACACAGTCGCCTGGTGTAAGCCCAAGCATTCCTGCATGTTCTTGACGTTACATCCCCCTACCTTGAGCAGCCCATACACAATCTTCAACCGAATCGGATGCCCAAGAGCTTTGAAGATTTCAGCTTCCCTCGAGAACTCCATCTTCTTTATCTCATTAAAAAGCTGATCCAGATCCTCATTATCCTCTCTTACCGTGTCTACTGCAGGATTCATCAGTCTCACCTTCCATCAGAAGTCCTAGTTTCTTGGAGCCTCACTCTTTGTCTTTTCTTCCACCCGGTCCCCGGATGAGCATGCCGACGACATTCAGGTAGAAACACCCAGGCGAGGGAGTATCCATTTATTCAGTGCGAACCATCCAGCCACGATTGCTATCAAGAGCCACACGTCCATGTGTTTGTCACTCCTTCGACCCGGCCATCGGGGTTTTTCAGGCGGGTCAGTCTAGATGCCGCCGCAAATCATGGGAGTTTTTCCGGTGGGGTCCAAGGAGGGGCTTCTTGCAAGAAGCTTCTCCCCGGTCACTCCCAAAAAGCTTCGTGGGTTTTGCAACCGCTCCTACCGGCCCGCGGCTGCCGTCCTGCCGGGACTGCGATCAAACCCCAGGCTTCGGCTCAGGGGGTTAGTCAAGAGACGGTCGAGCCAAGGCGGCAGTTCGTATTCCGAATCGAAACGAGGCTCGGACTTTGCCACTGCTACGAGCCCGGACAGCCATTTACGAACCGAGGGGGTGTTCCAGGGGGCGAGTCCCATGTGAGCGGCGACTACCTGCCCCTCCTTGTTGATGACGTAGCTGGACGGAAAACCCTTTATCTCGTAAATCGCTTCCTTTTGTTCGTTGACAATGTAATAACCCATGAGGCGTCCCTTGACCACGTTTTCCACCACCGGCTGCCTTCCCTCGGGTCGGGACGCAATGATCAGCTCGCCGCCGTTGGATTTGCCGTAAGACATGACCCATGAAGGTTGGTCCCAAAGGTTGACGCAGACTACCTTTAGATCATCAGTATTCATGGATTGAAGCATGTTTTTCAGGTGACCCTTCTCCATGCCGCAATATTGGCAGTCTTTCCTCCAGAAATTCAGGACCACCACTTTGCCTTTCAAGCCGGAAAGACTCACAACCCTCCCATCCGGTGTCCCCATTTTGAGGTCGTTGGCAATCGGGGGGTTCTTGAAAAACTGGAAGGCCGCCTCCGTGGAGGCTCCCGCCGCGCCGTGCCGGACAAAGACCGCCAAGAAGCCAACCGGCGACGACAATTATTACAAAAGCAGCTGAAATAACATTAGTTTTTTTGGGGCGAAGCAATTTCCCTCCTCAAGAAGACATCCTCATCAATATTTAAATATCTGAATATCCGCTTTTTGTCAAGAGCTTTTTCCCAGTAAATTCCTCGGCATCAAATAGCTCATTTGAACAGCTCATACTGCGCAGGCCGCGGCCGATGTCGGCCGCCAAGCGGGTCAGTAAACTCACAGATGGATGGATCAATCGCCTTCAAAAAGCTGGACTGGGGGTTCTCGACCTTAAAGCCGTGAAGCGTTCTGTCACGAGCCCTCGTTATGAACAGTTCGTGCTCGGCCCTGGTCATGGCTACGTAGAGGAGTCGGCGCTCTTCATCCACATCCGGGGGCCGCCCCTTCGATTCACCAGGCGGGCTGTACGGGATTATACCTTCTTCGCATCCGGCTATGAAAACTATCGGAAACTCCAAGCCCTTGGAAGCATGGATGGTCATTAGAGTAACGGCTTCCACGCGCGGGTCCAATGCCTCGGCCTCTTCTGACGGACTGGACCGGCGGGCTCGCTGGTAAGGAATCCCCGACGATTTGAACGCCTCTTCCAGGGAATCACCTACCGCGTTCAATCGAAAGAGAACGGCGAAGTCCCGGAAACCGAGGTCACGCTCCTGACCAGCGACACCCCTGGAATCTAGAGAAAAGAACGATGCCCCGCCCATGGCAGCATCGATGGCTCGAACTATGAATTCCCCTTCCGTAGCTGAGTTTGGAAGACGGATTATCTTGATGGGCCTGGACCCGGATCGTTCTGCCCTGAGGATGTTCCCTGTACTCCGGCCGTCAAGTACCTCAGCCGCGGCCTTGAGAATAGGTGCCGGTGATCGATAATTTATGTCAAGTCTCACCTGTAGTGCGGATGGGTAGTCTTCAGTAAACCGGAGGAAGAATCCTCTGTCCGAGCCTCGGAAGCCGTAAATGGCCTGGTCAGGATCGCCGATGACAAAGAGCCCTTGGCCGGAGGGGCCGGCCAGTAGGCGAACCATCTCGTATTGAGCTTTGTTAACGTCTTGAAATTCATCCACAAGCAGGTGCTCGGCAATGGTTTCGCTTATTTCTCCGGCAACTAGGGGGTGATCCTGCAAAAGTCGGACGGGGCGGACAAGAAGATCATCCAGGTCAAAGGCCCCAGTGCTTTTCAAATGCTTTTCGTACGCAACGTAGGCTCGTCCAGCCATGGTCTCACCATCTGTGGCCGAACAATCCACCAGGGTCTGCTTAAGTAGGCTCACCTCGTGGAAGAGGGAAGGAACTTGCGCCGGAACCAGCCCCAAATCCGCGGACTTCACAGCCTGCCTGAACAGACCAAGCGCCTCGTCTTCCCCGAGGACCTTCTCCCGGCGTTCAATATCGGCTTTGTCCGCGAATACATCAAGTATCCGAGCCCCAAGTTGGTGGAACGTTCCTACCCAGCATCCCTGCCCGCTTTCCGGCGGTAATGAGCTTTCCAGTCGTTGTCGCATCTCCGAGGCCGCCTTGCGGGTAAAGGTGACAGCGGTGATCTTGCCGGGATGGACTCCTTTATCCTGGATGAGCCCTGCGATCCGGTGTGTCAGGGTCCTTGTTTTCCCGGTGCCAGGACCCGCCTGAACCAAGACCGGTCGGTCGATAATCGCTATCGCCTGCTCCTGTTCTTCATTCAGTGGCTGATCGCCTTTTCCTGCAGGAACAGTTTGCGCCTTATTCTTTGCTTTTCTTTTCTTTATAGATGTGGAGGCGTTACCCCTGCCCCTCGTCACGCCTAGCTTCTGAGTTGGAACCAGGGCCTGCTGCCCACCAAAATGTGCACGTTCACCCGGTCCAAAGAGTTGAACGGTGCCATACTCACCATCGAAACCGGGCTGAATCGAAACTTCCTCTTTGCGGACCCTCCTCACCGCCTCGACAAATATTTCCGGCGCTTGACGGCCAATCCGGTCCAACGGGTATTCCCAAAGGATCATCAGCTCTGGTCCCAATTTCCGCAAGAGGTCATCATAGAAAGCGTTAACTTTCTTGGATTGAGGCCCGACGCCCAGGATCTGAGCGACAATCTCAACAAGCGGCAGCATCCTCCAAAATGGAGCAGCTCCCTCCGGGGCTGTTCCCGTCTGTCGGTCAGCAAGTTCACTGACCCGGTTCATGACCCCTACCGTAACCGGTTGTCCACAGGCAGGGCAACGTCCTTTCAGTCTTTCGGTTTCTTCCGGACTCAAACGAGCGGCACACTTCCTATGCCCATCGAGGTGGTATTTCCCTTCTTCCGGAAAGAATTCTATGGTGCCGATAAAGCCCTCCCCGAGTTCCTTCTCCTCCGGCACATTCCAACCCGACACATCCGGACCGCCCAAAGTCTTGCCACTCACTGAAGCGGCCGGTCGTGATGGTCCGCCGGCACGAATCCCCTCTCGAATCGCGACATACCCTGGATTTCCCGAAAAAATATTAACTTCACGACCGAGCTTGGACGGAGAATGTGTGTCTGAGTTTGAAATAAGGGTGTATTTGTCCAGGGAACTGACCTGGTGGTTCATTGCGGGATCTGATGAAAGGCCTGTTTCGAGCGCAAATATGTACGGGGTAAGATCTTCGAAGCACTCTTCCACAGAGTCAAATCCGGATCGCGATCCCAGTATTGAGAACCAAGGGGTCCAGACGTGCGCGGGAATCAGGAAAGATTCAGAAGTGGTTTCAAGAGCTATTTCAAGGAGAATCCTACTATCCAGTCCGAGAATCGGCCGGCCGTCGGACTTGATGTTGCCAATGCGATCGAGCCGTTTGTTGAAGCGCTCTACCGAATCGAAGTCGGGCATGAATACTAGATTGTGCACCTTTCTCGTGGCGCCGTGCTTCTTGTAAATGGAGCTTATTTCAACGTTTAGTATGAACCGCACATCCTCAGGGCCAAAACCACCGGGGACGGTAATTCCTTTCGGAAGATACTCACTCTTCAGGCGCAATAGTCCGTCTTCGGCCTCGACCAGCATTTCGAATATCTCACGGCTCCACTCCGGATGAGTGAAATCCCCAGTGGCCAGGACACGAATTCCTTTCAACGCCGCCCATCTCGCCAGCTCCACAAGATTGCAGTCCTTGGAAGTGGCTCGTGAGTACCTGGAATGAATGTGAAGATCCGCGAAGTAGAGCACTTAAACCTCCACCGCCTCAGATAGACCAGACCATCAGCGCTTTGTTCGCAGGGTCAGTCCATCAATTTTTCTTTTCAGCCCTTCCCTCATGGACGTATCCTGGGCAGATTCCAGCGCCTTTGCATAAGCTTGCAGGGCCTTTTCGAGGCTGCCGGAACGTTCCCAGGCCAGCCCCATGCGAGCGTTAACCTCAGCTTGTTGGTCAGGCGTGGTCGCTCGTTCCAGCGCCTTCTTGTAAGAGGCCATAGCCTTGTCGAACCGGTTCTTCGATGTCCACGCGTCACCCAAGCGGACCTGGATGTCAGGATCCTTAGGAGCAAGCTTGAGAGCACGCTCCAGGACCGGAATGGCCTTTTCGGGTGAATCGCCCGCAAGGTAAGCGGCGGCCATGTTTTTCCACGCCGGCAGGTGCTTGGCATTCTCGTGTACTGCCCGATCAAAGTCCTCCAGCGCTCGCTTCACATTCGCTCTGGAAAGAAAGATGACGCCCCTGTTGTTGAGAGCGTCCGCGTGCCTGGGATCCAGTTGGAGAACCCGGTCAAAATCATCCAATGCTTTTTCGTCCTCGCCCAGTTTCTTGAACACTATCCCTCTGTTATAAAAGTAGTCAGAGCGATCAGTCCGCAAATCTATTGCGCGGTTGTAAGCTTCAATCGCGTCCCGATCCCTGGCTAGGGCGGCGTAGGCATTGCCTAGATTGTAGAAACCTTCAAAAGAAGCGGGGTCCAGTTTCAGTGCTTTGTCACAATCAGTGACCGCCTTGTCAAAATCTTTAACCCTGGCAAACGCTGAACAGCGATTCACCAGGATTCTGGGCTCATTTGCGCCAGCTTCAAGGGCTTGCGTATAGTCTTCAATTGCTTTGTTGAACCCACCCTTTACAAAGCTCGCATCACCGCTGGCACCCAGAGCATCAAGATTCTTAGGATCCTGTTTCAGAGCCGCAGCGAACTCTCTCAGCGCCTTGTCCGGCGAACCATCCGCGAGATAGAGTTTGCCCAGCATTACGCGTGCTTTCACATTCCGCTCGTCTACGCGGAGAATAGTGTTCAGGTCTGAAACCGCCTTGGCCGGGGATCCCAACCGTACCAACAGGGCGGCGCGGTTAAGGAGTGCCTGGACATGCTCTCGATTGATATCTAGCGCCTTGTCGTAGTCAACCGCGGCCCGGTGAAAGTCTCCCTTTTCCTGGAAAGCCATCCCCCTGTTGTTGTACGCCCCGGCATTATCGGGATCGAGTCGTATAGCCTGGTCAAAGTCTTCTATGGCAAGATCAATGTCCTTCTTGCGGGCGCGAACTATGCCTCTGTTGTTGTAGATCGCACCATTTCCTGGGTCCAACTCCGCGGCTCGACTGAAAAGCTCCACTGCCGCATCCAGGTTCCCGGAGCGTTCCGCAGTAACGGCCTGGTCAAACAATCCCTCTGCTGAATCAGCCGCGATCGAGCCGGAGAGAAGGAGAATCAATACGAAGGTTGCCGCGAAGACTATCTCGCTCTTGGTCATTGCTCAGCCTTTCTCTCCAATTCAGCCTCTCCAATGGGGGGCTCCAGACCCTTGGTTGCACTGCTGAAGCCACCGGTTCTTGACGAGCAAGGGCAGAATTGGTAAAAGCATAGAGTGCTGTTCAGGTCCCTCGCTTGGGGTGCCGCAACCGATCTCCGGCCGGCATCCGGGACTTTGCAATTATTCAGGCAGTACTTACGCCTGTTTTTGATAATTGAGAATTGGGGTATCCATAACCGATGAATAAAATGTTGTCAATCGGCAAGCGGCTTGGGCGCAAGACTCTGGAGACCGGGTCGTGGGGATTGCGATGGGTTCGCCCCAGAGGCTCATCTCTGGCAGATGCTGCTCCCGCGGGAAACGTTGGTTTCCGGTTCCACTGCATCCTTCTCATTCTCCTGGCGATGGCAGCAGCCTTGTTCTGCGCCTCACCAGTGGCGGCGGACGATTTTGATGAGTCTCCGCCTGAATGGGAATTCCTGCTGTGGGGCGGACAACCATCGACGGTGCAGCAGAAGGACAAGCTGACTCAGGTTCCGGTGGTAGCTCGTCGCGAGGAGAGACGGAACGGGTCTGTCCGGGATCCCCGTGATGAGACGAAGCAGGTGACCAAAGCTGACTCGATGTCACCGGAGAACCGTGAGACGCCAGAATCATGGGACGAACGCCTTACCAAGAAGTTCAACCCGCTACTGGCCTCATCAAGGGATTCGTCGATCCTGTTGAAGCCTGTCGTAGAGTTGGCGGGTGATCACTCCAGGGCGCCATTCAGGACATTGTTCTTGAGGAATATTCCTCCTCTGTATATGACTCCCGCAATGCCCGGCGAGGGTGTATGGCAGTCCGGGGGCCTGCCGACGGGAAAAGACGGCATGCCGATAGTTTACACAACCAGTTACAGGCCGAGCGTCAGGTATGCCAATGCCGTTGCCCACATGATGTTATTCGACATGAAGCAATTGTCCATGAAGCTGTACATAGGGTCAACTGAACCGGGAGGATCCAGCAAAACAGCCACAGTCGAACCCCAAGATAAATCCAGGCTTCTGGCCATAACCAATGCCCTTTGGAAGCAGAAGCATTCAGGCGAAGGTGGAGCGATTTTCCGTGGAACGGTGTTGAAAACATTAATGCCGGGATTGGCTACTATTGTCGCCTATAACGATGACTCAGTAGACATACTCGAATGGAACGACGGCATACCCACATCACTAATCCGTGATGCCCGACAACTGAGGCATTTGATCGTGAAAGAAGGAAAAGTGGTCGACTCTGTGATACAGGGAGGACGGAGAGCCGACTCTGAAATCGGTCTTGGCTTCCTTCTTTCCGAGGAGGAACAAGCCCCAAATCCGTATTGGGGAGGCTTCGCGGGGCTGGCACCCACCCCGACCTACGGGGAAGAATGGTTCATTGCTACTCGTAGTGCCTTCGGCATCCGAAGGGATGGTAACCTGGTGTTTGCCATAGGGCACCACATCAGCACCAAGGATCTGGCCAAGGCGCTCGTGCTTGCGGGCTGCGATAGGGCCATTCACGGGGACGCTAATCCCCACAACGTGGTCGGGAATCTCTACTACGGCAACGGCGATGGAGAAATCGTCAAAAGGGTGAAACTCTCCCCTGAGCAGAGAAGCTACACCCTTGATAGGTACGACCGGAGTTACACTAGTGACTTCTTTGGCTTTTTCTTGAAGCGTGAAGAGGGTGATCCGTCATGATCCGGGGACTCGCACTATTCCTCAGCCTCGGTCTTTGCCTGCTCACGGGAACACCTCTCCTGTCACAAACGACTTCCGGCCCGTGCGCAACGGAACATGCAAAGTGGTCAAATGCTTACGAATCTCTCCAAGCCAGCATGGAGAACTGTCGCCAGATCAAGTACGAGTCGGTAAGTTCAAGAATTGCCAGGGACATGGGGACCCAAGGGAGGGGGGCATCGATAGCCAGGATTGTTCAGGTGGTACTCAAGGAACGAGGAGAAAGGTTGGCTGAACTCGGTCAGAAGTGTCTCGAATTGGCGGATTTGGAGCGATCTTCTTTTGAGGAACTGCGCAGGTGCGCGGCAATGGGGGCTCAAAGACGAGACAACTCGTCTGCGGCAGTCTTCAAAAGCATTTCTCGAGAGAGAGACCGATTAATGGCCGATCTACAAGACCTTCTACTGGATGAAGCGTACATTCAGGTACAAGAATCATCGTGCTCCTGCTGCGCCGACCTCTCCGAGCTACGAAGCAAACCAGCCGTCGGGCATACGGTACCGATGAAAACTGAGGATCGATGGCAACAATGCCAGAAGGCCGGGGTGCATCGGCTCTCGGCCCACACCCGAGGCCAGTTTCCTTGCGGCCGTCCAAAATCGCTTGACAATAATTTGCTTGGGAGTCTAAAAATATACCTTTGTTTCCGCGCTCTCACCTATTTCGGAGTCTCTCTTTTTTGAGAGTACCGATCCTTAGTTAGCTGGCAGCAAGACTGTCGATTCACGTATAGGAGCCGAGGGCGGAACCTACTGCCTGGTGGAAAGTGACCAGATTGGGCTCATTTCGCTACAGAGTCGGCGGCAATTGCTGGCCGTTTACTAGCTGACGCGTAGATAGAGAATATCTTGACAGAAAACAGGAGCATGCAATGAACAAATCCGACTTGGTAAAATCTTTGGCTAAGGAGATGGATCTGCCCCTTCGTAAGGCTGAAGAGATTGTAGACATGGTCTTCAACACCATGTGCGCAGCCCTGATAGCCGGAGATCGAATCGAGGTCCGCGGGTTTGGTTCCTTCGTGGTTAAGAATTATGATGGCTATACAGGAAGGAACCCGAAGACGGGGGAACAGATCACTGTCAAGAGCAAACACCTGCCCTTTTTCAAAACCGGCAAAGAACTTAAAGAAAAGACGAATGCTTGATTCGGAATTACTCGGATTGTATCTGGGAACAGTATTTGGAGATCCCGGCAAGGTCAAAGGATTTTTCTCCGCACTTGATTTGAATGCTACATGAACAAAGTACAAGGCAATCCCGCGAGCATTTTCCCCCGCGTTGGAGCAGTGCTTCTTACAGGGATACTTTTCTTGGTCATTCCTTCCGGGCCGGCCGGAGCCGCGGAGGCCCCTGGATACTCCCGGGCTAACTACGTCCTTCCCCCCGACATTCAAAAGCAGGGCCTCACCTTCGCGGGGGTACGTATCCCAATAGATCGCCATGAAGTTTCGACGCGCGTGGTGGACCAGGTAAACTATCTCCTGATGGACCGCCGCGCGGGTATGATGGAATGGTTCGACCGCATGGCCATTTACGGCCCCATGATTCGGAAGGTCCTGGCCGAAGAGCATGTTCCCGATGACCTGCTCTATCTTGCTGCTCTCCTCAGCGACCTACTTCCCAACTTCCGGAATCGAGCAGGAGGGGTGGGATGGTGGGCCCTGGGGTCTCTCAAAGACAAGAAGAACTCTTCGGCGGTCCCGTGGGTAGTGACGAACGACTGGGATGATCGCAGAGATCCAATACTCTCCACCAGAATTGCGTGCACAATGCTTCAAGGTATCCTTAAACGGAAGCCTGGCACCGATTGGTTATTGGCTATTTCCTCCTTTGTGGATGGGGCTGACAACATTGATCCCATCGTAAGCAAGGAACAAGGTTTTTCGTACTGGGACATGGTCATGCCATCCTATTCGGAGGTCCTCATCCCGCGCCTGATCGCAGTGCGACTCGTCGATACCCATAGAGATTTCTACGGAGTAGAGGTTCCTCCCTTGCCGGCTTTTTCCTATGACTCTCTCGACCGCCTGAAACTCCTCAAGGATTTGCCTCTGCATGTTGTGGCCAAATGGTGCGGAACCAATCCTAGGGCCATGTGGGAACTCAATTCGGGTGTCGATCCTTCGACCGGGATTCTACCCAAAGCGGATAAACGGAGTCCCCTCGGGTTCCCTTTAAGGGTTCCTAAAGGTATGGAACGCAAGGTCAGGCAGTCGCTGGTCGGGGAAGGCTACATCGCGAACTGATCGAGCCGGGCATATCTTTGTGATGGGACGTCGGACGAAAACTCTGCCCTGTCTTATACCACTTAGCTCTCAAGCAATGGAAATCGGTTGGCAATACGACCCCACTAACCTGGGCGCCATTCTGGACACCAGGGCAATGGCACCCAGGAGACCCGATGTTGACCGGATGTTGGGTGCCATCCCGCGTCCCGCGGGATGCTTTGTCAGATCCGTGCCGGATTGAACGGACTTTTCATCGTTTGACCGCGAATTGACATTACAACACCCTTTCACTTACTGCCCATTGTATAATAGTTTCATGATTGGATATGTGAAACTCCAGCGTGACAATGACAAAAAGGAGCCTAAGCTTTACCTGTGTTCCCAATGCGGCGCGGTGATCACTCACTCGGAAGCCCTCATCCCACTCAACGGCGCACAAGACCACTCGTTCACTAATCCCGCGGGAGTCCGCTGCAACTTCATGACGTTCAGCCACTGTGACAATGTGATTGTGCATGAAGAGCTGTTCTTCCAACACTCATGGTTTCCCGGATACGGTTGGCGCTTTCTTGTGTGTGGAGCATGTTTTCGACATTTGGGCTGGAGATACGACGCAGTACTAACCACAGTCCGGCCCGGGACTTTCTTCGGGGTGCTGGTTGATGCGGTAGAAACTGGTTCAGAAAAGAATTGAGGATTGAAAGCCGGGGCTTCCAACGGGGGTGGCCTTGGCAGGGCCTCTATCTACTTGTGGAGGCTGAGAAGGAACCGCTTCATTTGGGTCAAGCCCGAGAATATCCCACCGAGCCATCCACCCACACATCCAGTAAGGAAAAGCTCGGGATTCGGTATCTGGGAAACACGAATCTTGTAATAGAGAAACAGATCCACGACCACGAACGAAACCACGGCCGCGAGGATAAAGACCCGCACGAAATTCTTTTGCCAAACCCGCAAGAAGCTGCCGACTACATAAAAGACTAACATCAGCACTCCCAGCGACAGGGCAAACCCGAGAAAACCTGCTTTTATGAGAAGACCGAAGTCCATATTAGAGAGAATTCCTCCTGCAGAAGGTCATGTGTTGCTGATTAGAGCAACACTCGGGCAACATTCAGTAGGACCGGCATCTTGCCGGTCGTCGGGAAAAACGAATGACCGGCAAGATGCCGGTCCTACTGTGCAAATGGTACCATTCTTGTGATGGGTGGCACGAGGTTTCCTATTTCGCAACAGGGCAGGGAAACTCTTTTCACTCTCCCTTGTCCGGAACCTGGTCTTTCGGAGACTGTGCCGGTTCAGGCGCCGTTGTGAGATAGTCCACTCCGTAAATTACCGATCCCTCTTCCTTGTCTTTGTAGAGAATCAGAACCCGGTCACCTTTCAGGGGTAGTTTCGGCGGATTGAACCGGGCCTTCCAACGGAGGAGGAATTTGCGGGGAGCCGCTTCGCCGTAGGGCTTCAACCAGAGGTAACCCTCCTCCAACTCCACGATAACCCCTTGAATTTGCTGGATAGGAGCTGCAAGCGCAAGGTGCGTCACGCAGATGAGGACCGTGGTTAAGATGAAAATTGTTGCCCGAAAACGCATCGGTTCCCACAGACGGCGTCGTCGCAACGAAAACTCGCGTGTAGAAGTCATGGTGCTAGGAAGGACCCCCTCACCCTGCCCTCTCCCGCCAGGGGAGAGGGTTTTCAGAACCCCCTCCCTCGACGGGAGGGGGAAGGGGGAGGGTGATAACTTACCGGAATTACACACTAGGCCTCTGATAAGCTGACACCTATGCCCGCCGGTAGACAGGTGACCCAGCCCTCGGCTGGGCCTGTGCCACCAATTCATTTTCACAGTAATGGCCCTCGAGATCAGGCTTAACTCACGCCAAAAGTGCTCAGCATAGAGAGCCCCGCCTTGCGTCCGGCCCCCATGGCCAATATGACCGTGGCCGCTCCGGTGACGATGTCGCCTCCTGCCCAGACACGATCCTTTGATGTCTTACCTGTTTCCAGGTCAGCCACTATGTTGCCCCACTTGTTGGTTTCCAACTTCTTCGTGGTGGACGGGACGAGTGGATTTGCTGCGTTGCCAATAGCCACGATTACCGTGTCGCATTCTATATCGAAGTAGTCCCCTTCGATAGGCATCGGCCGTCTTCTCCCTGAAGCATCGGGCTCACCAAGCGTCATCTTCTGGCAGTTTAGCCCTACGGCCCATCCCGTTTCGTTTCCAACTATTTTAAGGGGAGCGGTCAACAGCTTGAACTTGACACCCTCCTCCACCGCGTGGTGCACTTCTTCAGCCCTGTGCCGGGAGTTCCTCCATGGTCCTGCGGTAAACGATGGTGACCTCTTCAGCCCCAAGTCGCAGAGCTGTCCGTGCCGAGTCCATGGCTACGTTCCCGCCGCCGAATACTACGACTCTTCTTCCCTTTGCCACCGGGGTGTCGGCCTGTGGGAAGAGGTAGGCTTTCATAAGATTCGCCCTGGTCAAGAATTCGTTGGCCGAGTATACGCCATTGAGGTTTTCACCCGGTATCTTCAGGAACAGCGGAGCGCCTGCGCCTGAGCCGATGAAAACACCATCGTACTTACGTTTTTCCAACAGATCGTCCACAGTCTCAATGCGACCTATGACCCAGTTGGTCTTGAATTCAACACCGAGCTTTCTAAGCTCATCGACCTCGGACCGGACAATGGCTTTAGGGAGACGAAACTCCGGGATGCCGTAAACGAGAACCCCGCCGAGTGCGTGCAGGGCCTCAAAGACTGTGACTCCGACGCCTTTCTTGATGAGAGCCCCTGCCAGAGTAAGACCTGCAGGACCCGAACCGACCACTCCCACCTTCAGACCAGTGGGCTTCGGCAATTCCGGAAGCTTCCCTTCTCCATGCACTGCTGCATAGTCTGCCACAAACCTCTCCAGCCGGCCGATACCGCAGGGCTCGCCTTTCCCCTTCTTGTTGAGGACGCACTTTGCCTCACACTGGGATTCCTGTGGACAAACTCGGCCCGCGATTCGAGGTAGGCTGTTCTTCTCCTTAACTTTCCACGAAGCGCCAATAAAATCACCGGCTTTCACCATCTCGACGAAATCAGGGATGTCCACTTCAACCGGACAGCCGGCCATACAGTAAGGCTTCTTGCAGTGGAGGCAGCGGCTGGCTTCTAGAAGAGCCAAATCGTTGTCATACCCGAGAGCCACTTCATAGAAATTGTGTGCCCTCTCAACGGGGTCTTGTTCGGGCATCTTCTGCCGCGGAACCTTGGGTTTCTTTTCCTTTTTTTCTTGTTCGGTCATGCTGCACCTCCGGGGATACTGCATTGACACCCTCGCGCCGTGTCCTTGAATTTGTTTAGCGCTATCAGCTCCGGCCCTTTGTACATTGCCAGTCTTTTCATGAGCAGATCGAAATCCACCTGCAAGGCGTCAAATTCAGGGCCATCAACGCAACCGAACATGGTCTTTCCGCCAACTTCGACACGGCATGCACCACACATCCCCGTACCGTCAACCATTATAGGATTGAGGCTACATACTGTCGGCAGGTTGGCCTTGCGAGTGACATTGACAACTGCTTTCATCATAGGGACCGGTCCGATGGCCACGCATAGGTCAATCTTGGTGCCTTTGTCGATCAGGCCTTGCAAGACCTGTGTAACGAAGCCATGAATGCCGAAAGAGCCGTCGTCAGTGGCAATCAGCGTTTCGTGGCTGACCTTTTTCATGTCCTCGGTCATGATGAGTAGGCCTTCAGTCCTTGCGCCGATAATAGTCGTGACGTGGTTCCCCGCGGCGTACATGCCTTTGGTTATAGGGAATAAGGGTGCTACGCCGATGCCGCCTCCAACGCCCACCACGTTGCCGAATTTTTCGATATGGGTCGGCTTACCAAGGGGCCCGCAAAGGTCGTGCAGGCTGTCTCCCACGCACATGGTTCCCATGTAATAGGTGGTGACGCCCACTTCCTGCCAGATAAGGGTTATGGTCCCCTTTTCCGCGTCTTTGTCCGCCACGGTCAGCGGTATTCTTTCTCCCTCGTCATGTGTCCTGAGGATGATGAACTGGCCGGGCTTATGTGCCCGGGCAATGTCTGGAGCTGAGATCACAGCCCGGTTTACACCAGGGCCGATCCGCTCTTTGTGAAGGATCTCAAACATCTACCGAACCTCCTCGGATATTCAACTGGTGACTCTTCTGTAAAATCGGTCAGTTGGAATGGGCACGATTTGAAGAATCGTAACCACACACTTTATCAAATAGCAGACTCAGGGGCAATCAAATTTCCTGTCAGTGGGGAAGGACTTTGTTACCGAAGCCGTTCGAGGATTTTCTTGAACCCGGGAAGATCCCGAACCGACTGAAAGACCTCGTCCCGGGCCATTTTTTCCGGATTGCCATATCCCTTTTGGACCGCCAGATCAAGATAGCGCAGCGAATCCGATGCGTTCCCGGAAAGGGCATACATTCCTGCAAGATTGTAATAATGGTTCGGATCTCCCGGTTCAGCCTGAATAGCCCTGAGTGTCCAGGGGATCGCCTCAGAGATTTGTCCGGACATGGCCAAAGCCAATCCGTAGTAGCCCAGCAGCGATGGCCAATCCGGATTCTTTTTCATGCCGGCCTTGAGGACTTTCAGGGCCTCTTCGACCTTGCCCTCCCCGAGGTAAATCCCCGCCAGATTACCATTTGCTTCCGGGACGTTGTCATTTCCATCCACCAGCTTTCGATACGTTGTGACAGCCTCGTCCTTAAACCCCGCCCGCAAACAGGCTGTAGCCAGAGCGAACACCATCTCGGGATCATTGGCTGAAAGCTCAACGGCTCGTCGGTATTCAGCGATCGCTTTGTCATAAGCTCCGTCATCCAACAGATAGCTTCCCAGGATCTTGTGAACCTCGGGGTTGTCGTCCATCGCTCCGGCCGCTCTTTCCAGAGCCGCGCGAGCCTCTTCCTTTTTGCCGGCCCATTTGAGAGTCTTTGCCAGATTCATGTCTTTGGCAACTAAGAACTTTGAATCAAAAGAGCCCATTACTTTCTCGTACAAGGCCCGCCGGTCCTCCGCAGTCAGCTTCCGAGAAGGGTGAACCAGGCTCAGTTCGGTCATTTTGTCGAGAATCAGCTCTGCCAGCCACTGGTGCAAACCGATCGCCAGGTGAACATGATCCAGAAGGCTCTCGTTGCCGGGAATTCCCGCTCTTGTCCCCTGTCTCGGACAGTCTCCGTTCAAGCATCTGCCGTAAGGGGACTAGCGTCGCTTTCTCCTCCCGAGCCACCTTTTCAAACTGGTCCTCTATATCCGAAATGGCCCTGAGAGGGCACACGTCCAGGTCTCTTGCCTTAATGAAGTTCTCGCGCGCTTCAGCGTTCCGTCCGAGCCCGAGAAGAGTTCTTCCCTTGTAGTAATAAGCTTCAGCATAGAGTGGATCTTTGGCGATCGCGGCTTGGATTAGATCAAGAGATTCTCCGTACCGCTTCTCGTTCGAGAGTTCTATGGCACGATCCAGCCCCGCTCTGTAGTTGGCCTTCTCAGAAGCCGTCAGTTCAGGTCCGTGCTCTGATTTAAAGGGGGAGAAATCCTTGAGGTTGGAAACGGGTTCTACGAGGATCACCGGCACGCCTGCGTTTCGGCACAGTGTAATCATGGCCCGCAGGTTGTGAGCGAAATGTTGCACCACCCCTTTGGAGAACTCCTCATCCCTGTGATACAGGTCCAATCCGGCGCTTCGGTCCAGGATCGCAGTCACCTCTTGTTGCAGTATCAGGCTTTCCGGTCTGGCGATCCTGCAACGCCGCCGCAGTTGACTTTTGGCTGGGCCGAGCGTCAGCCTGTGGAGGTGAAGCTGTTCCGGATCTGTGCCCTGCTCCCGGAAGCACGGGTTCGACGATTTTCTTGAGCGCCTGATAAGTGTTCAATTTCTCCAGGGCCGACCTGACGGTGAGCAATCCACG
Organism: uncultured delta proteobacterium; assembly: GCA_963809365.1. Lineage (GTDB taxonomy): Bacteria > Desulfobacterota > Desulfomonilia > Desulfomonilales > Desulfomonilaceae > CAWBBA01. Next base: position 47,049 of record CAWEJR010000029.1, read on the forward strand.
CCCCTGATCCAGCAGGCCCGAATAAGTCCTCCGTTCCAGAAATTCGTTATGCGCGTCGGAAATCACTATCAGATCAGGGCTGTATTGAAGCGCCTCGCGAACAAGAGGCACAATTCGATAAGAAGCGTACGACACTCCCCCAGCGTTAATCACCTCAAAGTTCTTATCCGGACTCGAAGCCTTGAGTAAATCTTCAAGCCATCGAGGAAACGATGTTCTGCCGTCAAACGGGTGGCCGTATGTTGTCGAGCCTCCTAGACAGAAAATCCGGATTGTGTCCGGATCTTTCTTAACGGGAAACGAGGCCTGGTTGAAAAACCTTAGTTTGGCCGGAGCAGTGGACGCGATGCCGTTATCCACGACGAACAGAGGTTGCGTCCCTGAAAATCCTACAAAGGGGTCGTCTCCGGGATCTCGCGCAGGTACCCCTGCAATGCGCAAGACCGCCTCGATCGCTGCAAAAAAAAGAAAACAGACCACCAACCCCATCACCAAGTCGCGAGCAAGGGAACGCCCGGTCCGTGCCGTTGCCTCAAGAGCGGGGTCGGCATTCCTGACGGGGGCCTTAGGGGCCTTCAACTTTCGGTTATTCTTTCCGGGCTTACGGGGACGAGGCATAAGGCTTACTATAAGCCGACCTCTTGAGAATTTCCAGTGCGGGGAAGAGTCTCGGTCTCGTTTCTTGTTGAATCCGCGACCCATGAGAGGGTATCCTTATGGACGAGGACGTCCCACAGAACAAGGAGACCCTCTATGAAGAGGACTTTTGGATTTGTTGCAATCATATTGATTCCGGCGCTTTTTATTTGCGCATCCGCATGGGCCCGCGACCCTGTTAAATGGTCCGCGCCCATGAATGAATATCCCAGTTCATGGTATCCGACTGCTCCGCCGCCATCATATTATAACCAGTACGGGAATCAGTATCCCTACGGGAGCTACGGGTACGGCGGGTATTACGGCGGACAGTATCAAGGCGCTTACCAACAGCCTCAGCAAAGAGGCTTCTCGGGGAACCCTTACAATTACAATTACTATTACGGACAGTGATCGAAATGCGGTGATCGGCTGATCGCGGGAGACCCTGGTCAAGCAGCAGTTTCATTGCCTGCGGGGAGATCGACAACGCGGTCGTCCAGGTACGTGGCCGTGTAGCGAAGGGCTTGCCGGATATCCTTCATCATTGCTGAAAGTTCAGGCGCCCCACTCCTCCAGCCCTTTCTTGACTGCTTCTACTATTCCCGAGATCTCGACGAGTTTCATTTCCTTGGTTTTCCGATCTCTCAGTTCCACCTTCCCCTCAGCAAGAGCCTTCTTCCCGATAGTGACTCTAAAAGGAATCCCTATAAGATCCGCGTCCTTGAATTTCACCCCCGGCCTTTCATCCCTGTCGTCCATAAGGGTATCGATCGAGTTATTCCACAGGTCTCCATATACGCGTTCAGCGGTCTCTTCTATTTCAGGGCTTTTCGCGCCGACCGGCGTAACCATCACGGTGAACGGGGCTATGGCAGGCGGGAAAATGATTCCGTCCTCATCGTGATTCTGCTCTATGGCCGCGGCAACCGTCCTGCTCACTCCTATGCCGTAGCACCCCATGATCATGGGCTTTTCTTGACCCTCCGCGTCCAGGAATCGAGCATTCATTGCCTCCGAGTACTTTACCCCCAGCTTGAACACATGGCCGACCTCTATCCCCCTGGAAAGGATCAACTTTCCGTCACACCGAGGACATGCGTCACCCGCGGCCGCGGCCCGAAAATCTCCGTAATGGTCGGTACGGAAATCGGACAGCGGATTGACGTCCACAAGGTGTGCATCCTTTTCATTAGCGCCGACCACTGCCGATCTCATGCCTCGGATCGCATAGTCTGCGAGAATAGTTACATTTTTGAGTCCCACCGGTCCGGAGAATCCGAGCGGCCCGCCGGTAACCTCTATGATCGTTCGTTCATCCGCCAACTCCAAATCCGTGGCCTTGAGGAAATTCTTGACCTTCACCTCGTTGAGATCATGATCTCCGCGTATGAGGACTGCCACGGGCCCTATGTCCGATCTCAGAATCAAGGTCTTGATAAGGTCCTGAGGTTTCACCTTCAGGAACCGGGAGACTTCCTCGATTGTACTCGTACCGGGCGTCTCGACCTTCTTTGGCGTTGTGTCGGTTGCCGTGTCGACAGGCTCGCACGGCCTTATCTCTGCTTTTTCCATGTTTGCAGCGTAGTCGCAGGAATCGCATGAGACAATGACGTCTTCCCCGGTGTTTGCCAGTACAGTGAACTCGTGAGAAAAACTGCCCCCAATAGGTCCGCTATCCGCCTCCACCGCACGAAAGCGCAGGCCGCATCGCTCGAAGATCTTCTGGTAGGCCGCCCACATCAGGCGGTACGATTCTTCAGCCCCCTCTTCGGTCGTGTCGAAGGAGTAGCCGTCCTTCATCATGAACTCCCGACCGCGCATCAGCCCAAAACGCGGCCGTATTTCGTCCCTGAATTTGGTTTGGATTTGATACAGGTTCAAGGGAAGATCGTGGTAAGAGCGCACGTCGCGGCGTACCAGATCTGTAATCACTTCCTCGTGAGTGGGACCTAGGCAGCATTCCCTATCGTGCCTGTCCTTGAACCTGAGCAGTTCAGTTCCATAAATGTCCCAACGCCCGGACTCCTTCCAAAGTTCCGCGGGTTGGACCATGGGCAAGAAAACCTCTTGGGCCCCAGCCGCATCCATCTCTTCCCGTACGATCTGTTCCATCTTCCTCAAAGATCGGTATCCCAGGGGCAAATACGAGTATATTCCAGTGGTAAGCTTCCTGATCATCCCGGCCCGCACCATCAGCCTGTGGCTCACCACTTCCGCATCTGACGGGTCCTCTTTTAGGGTCGGTATCAAAAGCTTGGTCATTCTCATGGGATGTTTCACCTCAGACGGCGCGAATTTGCGTAAAGCGCTCACGACTGTAACCCACGTGTTGCATCTCGATCAAGGTCGTTTTTTTTCAGTTACTTGTTAATTGGGGTGTCTTTTCGGATACTATGGACAGGAGAATCTTCTAAGAGTCATTGTGTAAGGCGTGATCCAGAACTCAAGAAAAGTATGTCCCCTTTGTTGAAACATGATGAAATCCTTCTAAGGGCCAAAGAGGCGGAGAAACTGTCATCTCCGTGCAGGCTTTGCCCCCGCGCATGCGGAATAGATAGAACCACCGGTGAAAGGGGATATTGCGGAGCAGGTCCTGAGCCCTCCGTTGCCGCGGTCCTCCCCCATTTCGGCGAAGAACCGCCCCTTACCGGGCCGGGTGGCGCAGGCACGATTTTCCTTAGCCGCTGCAATCTCCGCTGCCTCTACTGTCAGAATCATCAGATCAGTCAGGGTAATTTAGGCCGCGTTCTGAGTCCGGAAGAGTTGGCTCTCGAGATTTTGCAGTTGCAGAAAAGAGGGTGCTCAACCATAGAGCCTGTTTCCCCAACCCATCACTTGCCCGGTTTGCTCAAGGCCCTTGCAATCGCGGCGGAAAACGGGCTGGATCTGCCCGTGGTTTATAATACCAACGGCTATGAGTCGGTCCAGACGCTGGAATTGCTGGATGGCATTGCGGACATTTACCTGCCGGATCTGAAATACGCCTCTAACGATGAAGCGCTGAAATACTCGGACGCGACGGATTACGTGGAAAAAGCGCGCGCTGCAATACTCAAGATGCACGCGGAGGTGGGTAACCTGGTAGTTGATGTCCAAGGTAGGGGCGTGCGCGGCATGATCTTGAGGCATCTTATTCTCCCGGGTGAGGTTTCCGGGACGCGACAGACGCTCGAGTGGGTGCGGGACAATCTTCCGATTACTGTTACGCTCTCACTCATGGCCCAATATGCACCCCTGCACCGGGGGAAGGATTTTCCGCCTCTGGATAGGACGATCACCAGTAAAGAGTACGATAGGGCTGTGGATACGGCTTGGGAGTTGGGTTTCGAAAACGTCTTTGTCCAGGATATGGATTCCCAGGAATCGGGGATGCCCGATTTCGGCCTGAGCAAACCGTTCAAGTGGGAATGAAGAAGCGTTCTGGTCCAGCGGCAGCGCTCAGCAGTATGCCTTCGTAAGCATTGAGTCTGGTGTGGGGTAGCGAGTGTCATTGCGAGCAGAGCGAAGCAATCTCAAGCATTGGAAACACGGGATTGCTTCATGATGTCACTCCTCGCAATGACATTGGCGGCGACGTGTCCCGGAGAACTGGATGCTTATTTGCATGCCGCGCAACTCAAGTTGACAAGCGGAGGTCCTAAAGTTACTCTTAATCGGCCGCTGACCTGCAAAATGGAGCGATTCTCCAATCAGCCCTATTGGCAGATTCACCTGTGTAGTGCGAGACGAGGAGGCATTCATGGACGGACGAACTTTTGAACTGGAATTCGCAAAGTTCATACAACGGTTCCATGAGCAGATCAAAGAAGCTTTCTTGGAAGATGCTTTCCAGCGGCGAGAGATTCTCTCCCAAACGCTGCTCGGGAAAGAGATGGTCGAAGAACTCGCGGACAGCATCGTTTCGGAATTCAGGAGCAACATAGATCGGAAGACCGCGGTGGAGACGATTGCGGACCGATATGTTCAGCTCGGCATCAGGTGCTCCGAGGATGGGTTCAGTTCTTCGGCGATAGTCCGTCTTTTCATTCTGTTGAAACGGCACATCTGGCTGTTCTTCCAGGAGAGCAACTTTGCCGGGCAACCCTTTGATGTGCGCTCCATTGTGGCATTGAACAACCGGACAGCGCTTTTTTTCGACCGTGCCATCTACTTCTTCCTCGTAGGTTACGAGAGGGCCTCCAGTGAGTGTTCCGGTGAGCTGGACACGCTGTACAAATCGTTCCTGAACAAGCTGCGCCGGGATCTGGGTCTGAAGAAGGAGACTGAGGAAGAAGCTTGACCATCGGGTATCGCGTGCCTGTCATTGAGAAGAGTGACATCCCGCGTTCCGCGAGGAAGGGATCTGAGCCTTCGCACAGTTCGTCATTTGGACCCAGGCCGGCATCCAGTCTGGGCCGGAATCAAAGCCCAAGGCTGTTGACTCAAGCCGCATGCCTCTTATCCAGAATCCTCGGTTTCGACGAGGCCAAGACCTCGTCATTCCGGCGAAGGCCGGAATCCAGGTTTTCTTAATCTTCCCTGGACCCCGGCCTTCGCCGGGGTGACGGTGCGGGTAGACGGAAATCTCTTAAGGCACCAGCATTGGGATCGAAGCCTGCCCCGGCCTCGGTCCGGGGATTCTCGTTTGGAAAATTTCATCATGTTGTTGGCATACTTTGATTGCTTTTCAGGCATCTCCGGCGATATGACGCTCGCCGCGCTCATAGATCTCGGGCTTGACCAGGATTATCTGAGAGAGCAGCTCGCCACTTTGAAGCTTGACGGTTACTCCCTGAACATCCGGCGCTCCAGCAGACGAGGCCTTTCAGGGATACGCTTTGACGTGGAAGTGGCCGCGGATCAACCTCACCGCGGGTATCACGATATCAGTAATTTGATCGAGCAGTCTGGTATTCACGAAACAGCCAAGATCAGAGCCCTTGAAATCTTAGAAGTCTTGGCCGAGGCTGAAGCGCGGGTGCATGGCACGACGAAGGAAGAGGTTCACTTTCATGAGGTCGGAGCCGTAGATTCCATCATCGATATAGTAGGCGCGGCCATCGGGATACATCACCTCGGGATTACCGAAATCATCTGCTCCCCCCTGCCCTTGAGCCGCGGCTTCGTAGAGACCGCGCACGGAACCATCCCTACGCCGGCTCCGGCAACGCTTGAGATTTTGGAAGGCGTTCCCGTAAGAGGCCTGGAGTGCCCCATCGAACTTGTCACTCCTACAGGCGCGGCCATTGCGAGGGCCCTGGCCTCCGGATTCGGCCCTTATCCTTCATTCATACCTGTTAAGACCGGTTATGGTTTGGGAAAATCAGATCCTCAGCAATTCCCGAATGCCTTGCGCGTAACCCTCGGGCGGAGGGCGGCCCCCCCGCTTGGCCACGATCAGGTTAGCGTGGTCGAGTGTCAAGTGGATGACTTGGATCCGAGAGTCCTAGGGGACCTCATGGGACTGCTGTTTTCCCGTGGGGCTCTCGACGTCACCTTTTCTTCAGTTCAGATGAAAAAGAATCGGCCTGGGACACTTGTAAGCACTGTGATTGCGCCGACACTTGTCCGCGAGATTTCCGAGATCCTCTTGACCCACACGACTACTCTCGGAGTTCGCGTCTCCCATGCGGACCGAATTGTGCTGGAGAGGAGGTCGGAAACGGTCCGAACATCGTTGGGTACATTACGTGTAAAGGTGGTTAAACTATTCGACGGTCGAACCGAAAAGCGCCCGGAATTCGATGACATTCAGGCCATTGCCAGGCGAACGGGCCGGCCTAGCCGGGAGATTCTCCTGATACTCGACCGTGAACTCAATCAATGAATAAAAAAAGAACGAGGCGGCCCATTCAAGATGGAGCACGCCTCGGCCATAGATGTCGGGGGGGAGGGTTTTTACTGAACTACCTGAACAGTGTACCCGAACTTGTCACCGTTCTCCTGACGATATTCGACCTTCACCTTTTCGCCCACTGCGGGCCGCCGGAAAGGTATGAACTTTGTCTTCAGTCCGACACGGACATTTACGACCTCAGCAGCCTCCCCTTCCTCCATGGTCCTTACGGAAAGGCTCTTTGGCGAAGAGGCTACAACTTCACCGGATAGGCTCTTATATTTTTGCTCTTCTGTAGGCACCTGCTCTTTGGGCTCTTCTTTTGCTTCAGGAGCAGTCTTGGTCACAGGAGCCTTTTTTGCCGTCTCTTTGCGTTCGGCAGGGGCTTTCTTGGCACCAGGGACAGCTTTTTCAGTCTTTGGCGTGGGTCCGCCCTTGCCCGGAGACCAGGCCGGTTCGGAAACGTGAGCCGGAGGCTTGGTCGCGCAGATCGCCTTGGGGGGCTGGCACGGTTGCTCAACGGCAGAGGTATCTTCCGCTACGGTCCTGCAAACAGAGCTGCTCGGAGGGGGTGGCGGATAACATTGGACTGACGCGGGCATAGGCGATAGGCTCACTACTTTGGTGGCTTTCATGTACCCGTCTTCCAACAGGAAATCGACCGCCACGCGCTCGCCTATGCAGGGCCGCCGGTTGGGAAGGTACTTCGTCCGCCAGCCGACATTGACCTCTGCGCATTGCGTGCCGGATTTGACCGTCATGCTGCGCCAGCCGTTGTCAATGACAGTGCCTTTGAATGTGCAAATCCGGTAGGCTTGGACCGGGGCGACTGCAAAGCATAAAAGGATGAGGGCTGCCGATATCAGTACAACTCGGGCTGAAACGGAATACTTCCCAGACATGGGGGACCTCCTCACTGGGGGGGTAAGGGATTCGCTGGTAATCAGGACGCCTCCTCGGACATCTCCGAGAGTCCAGTAGCTTAAAGTGGCCTATACATAGTAGCTTATATTCAAAATGTCAAGTAAATTAGAAAGTAAATTTAGCTTCACTTTAATTACTACTACATATTATTCATGAAGACTCTTGAAAAGCCGGGCCTTGTCAACTCCGCCTCGATATGGTAACAACCAAACGCGGAGATTGGAAATGGGAATGTTCCGGGATTCGGGATCCCAAGAAATCGATATAGTAAAAGAGATGGCGGAAGGCCTGGGAAGTCAAGGCCTTAGACTCGAAGATCTCCTTGAAAAAACCAGCGCGGCCCGCGAACGGGTGCAGAAGATGGTGCGATGTCACCAGAGCCTCGAGACCGGTTGCGAGGCATCCGACATCTCGGACATCAATGACTCTATCCGCGAGTATAATGCTCTCGTGGGCCGAGCTGAGGATGCGCTCAGATGGCTTCTGATTCAAAGAGAGGCCTGCGGCTTCAGGACTCATCGCAACGTCAACATTCACTATCCGATTCCGTCGAAAATGAAGCTCCTCAAGGCATGAACCGAGTCTGCTTACTTCCGCTCCTTCGGTATACCGGCATAGTGGTCCTCGCTGTCGCTTTATTGTGCGTTGGCCCCGCAGCAGCAGCTCCAGCCAAGGGAAAAGCGGTCGAAGAAAACGGTGGGGATTGTGTTCTTTGCCGCGCATGACTGTCCCCGCTGCGAGAGCGTAAAGGACCTGATGAAGGTCCTCAAGGCCAGGTATCCGCTTAGGGTAAAGGATTTCGATGTTGACAAGGAGGCGGATTACGCTCTCTTCAAGCGTATCGAAGCAATTCACGCAGCGGATAAGTTTGCAGTGCCACTGGTTATGGTCGGGGAATCCATACTCATGGGCGAGGAAGAGATTACCGGCAAGCTAGAGAAGACAGTACGTACCCTCGCTCGGTCTGGTGGCTCACCGTTCCCTTACCTGGGGTCCGCCCAGGAAACAAAGACCGTGGCGAAACCTGCTGCCTCTTGTCGCAATTGCGAGCAAGGCAGGCCGCCCGACGTCACCGATGAGTTGAGTAAGCTCCGGAAATTTATTGAGAAGTTGTTTTGAAGGGTTGCAGGAGGTTCCGGAACTGCCGACCGGACCGATGAGGTGGGAGAAATCTCCTGCAATCCGTGAAACGCCAATCGGCAGGGAAATACGAGGTATATAGTTCATTGATGCAAACCATTCGGTTGATTATCGTTTTTCTAAGCGCGCTCTCCATGCTCGCTTCGTGCGCGTGACTGACCCCCACTCCCCGGCCGGTGGCCGGGCAACAGGGTCCACAGCAAACGTCAGCTTCTTCTGAATCCTGCCCACCGGGCTCTCTGTTTTGTCCTGTGTTCAAGGGAGCTGGAAAGTAGAATTCCGAGGACTACCAAGTCTTTTTTTCAAGGCCGAGGATTACCATACTATGACTATGGTGGGTGCAAAGAGAAGAGCGACGGTAGATAGTTCGCTGATGCGTCCCGGCCATGGCTGACGGAGCAGGTGTTGCGGGAGAAGTGCTTTTTTTCTCTCCCGGGGGTTGACTATATTAGGATATATGAATATTATGCGGACAAAATGGGTTGTCCGGGAATTTTTGTTTGAGAGGTGAAACATGTTTACTATGGAAGACGAAGCTCGCGACTATTTTAAGGGGAAACTGGCCGAGAATCAGGCTGTCCGTGTATTCTTCGGCGGCTATGGTTGAGGGGGGCCCAGCATGGGCCTGGCTCTGGATGAGCCCCGTGACGACGATTCGAAGTATGAGGTGAACGACCTCACGCTTATCGTGGATCCTTTTGCCCTAAAAGTGATCAAAGAATCGGGAGGCATCAACATACGCTCCAGCGTTTTCGGACCAATGGCGGAATTGGAGAATTGCGCTGCCGGCAGCTGTAGCTGCTGACACAAGGGGAGTGCCTATGCCGATTTACGAATTTAGATGCAGCCAGTGCGGAAATGAGTTTGAAACACTAGTCTTCAGTTCCCGAGAAGAGGTGGTGAGTTGTCCTGTTTGCGGTTCAACGGAGACGAAAAAGATCTTATCAGCGTTTTCCCGCACAGGATTGGAGAAGAGTTTGGGAGCTAGCTGCGGCTCATCATCTCCGCGCCACTCGTGAGGTTAGAGACGGGCCGCCGTGCGCGGTCCTCACTTAAACTTCAAAAGGCGAATATGTCTTTTCGGTGATTGCCACGGGATAAAGGCCGAAGAACAGGTGTTATCGCGAGCAGAGCGGAGCAATCTCACAACAGATTGCTCCGCTCGCAATTATAGCCGACGTGAAATTGTTCGTGATGTTTACTAAGAACCTCGTCTTCTCTGCGTCAATCCCACTTGCGCACGTCTTCTATCATCTTTCGATCGTCGGGAAGCTTACCGGGTTCAAGAATTCTCACAGAACCTCTCAGCTTGAAGACCTCGCGCACGGATTGCTCGATGGCGGGAATGAGACCTTCCTGAGCCTGTTGCTTCAGTTCAACCTCCAGAGTCATGACATCCTGATCCTGCGGGCGTTCAACCAGGAGCCTTGCTCGCGCGATCTCCGGATGGCTGTCCATAACTTTCTGCACCTGAGATGGATGGACGAACATACCTTTTACCTTGGTGAGTTGATCGGCGCGTCCCATGATGCGCGTCAAGCGAGGGCCTGTTCGCCCGCACGGGCACGGATCATCCACGAGGCTGGAAAGATCCCCAGTCCCGAACCGCACAAGGGGGTAAATCTTATTATTGCAAGTGACCACGACCTCGCCCGCTTCGCCATCGGGTAACACTTGGCCTGTGTTGGGATCGCAGATCTCCACTATGACGTCGTGATGGATGTGCATACCGTTCACCTGCGGGCATTCATAGGACACGCATCCCACGTCGGCCGTGCCGTACGCCTGCCTCCCGATCAGGTGATAATCTTCCACCAACCTCTTTCGCAGGGATTCCGGGAGCATTTCAGCCAGGAGGAACCCTATCTCCAGCCTGAATTCTTCTGCCACTCGGATGCCCATGTCTTCGGCCTTCTTGAAAATGGCCATGAGGAAGCTCGGTGTCCCGATATAGCCGGTCACGCCGAGGTGTCTCATTATTTCGACCTGAGCCTCCGTGTTACCGACACCGGTGGGTATGATGGTGCCCCCTAGTTCCGATACACCCTCCTCGAACATGTGCCCTGCGGGGGTAAGATGGTATGCGAACGTGTTGACGACAAGGTCTCCCGGCCTGAACCCCACCGAGTATAAAGCGCTTTTCCAACGCCAGTAATCGGATACCCTCCCCACAGGATCGTAAATGGGTCCGGGTGACTGGTGTATCCTGACCAGATCTGACGACGGGACGGTGAGGAATCCTCCGAACGGCGGCCGTACTTTCTGAGCCTCCGAAAGGTCCTTCTTCTTGGTGATAGGGATTTTCTGCAGGTCTCCGGCGGTACGCATGTCCGAGGTCTTGATCCCTCTTGCGTCCATCGCGGCTTTGAGGGGAGTTCCCGCCGCGTACGCGTGACTGACTACTTCCTGAAGAAACTTCTCCTGATAAGCGCGCCTCTCGGGCCCGGAAAACTTTTCCTCCGCGTTCAGAATACCGGAATTCCTGTCTACGTGGTGCATACCTTCCTCCTAAAAACAGAATGGAGTTTGCGACAGAAATCTCTTAACCAAAGAGTTTTCCGTCACTTCTCCTATTAAAAAATGCTCGGTTCTCTAAATTCGCCAAAGACTTGTCTGAAAACGTCTGCCATCTCGCCCACCGTGCAGTAGGCCTTGCAGCAATCTACCAGGGGAGGCATGACGTTCTGCTTTGCTCGTGCGACTCTTTCCAGCTCGTTGAGCTTGCGTGAGACCTCTGAGTCGCTCCGTTCCGCCTTCACACGCCGGAGGCTTTGGATCTGCTTTATCTGTGTTTCTGGGTCGTACTCATGGAGTTCCACGTCAGGTTCGTCCTCATCGACATATTTGTTTACCCCGATCTTTATGTACTCCCCTGTCTTGATTCCCCGCTCCCAATCGTACGCCTGCTTGGCGACCAGCTTCTGGACGAAGCCGCTGGAGACCGCCTCGATCATCCCGCCGATGTCCTGGATTTTCTTGCGCTCTTCCTCGATCTTCTCTTCCATCTGCTTGGTAAGGGTCTCGATGAAATAGGAGCCGGCCAGCGGATCCACCGTATCGCGCAACCCGATCTCGTCCATGAGCAACTCGCAGGTTCGAAGCGACAGAAGGGCTGCCCTTGGAGTTGGAATGGTGAAAGCCTCATCAAACGAGCAGAGCGCCGTGGTTTGAGCCCCTGCCAAGGCCGCGGCAAGAGCATAATACGAGCTACGCATGATGTTGTTTTCCGGCTGGGCTTTGGTGAGCCCGAACCCTCCCCCGCCGAACAGACCTCTCAGGTGCATGGATTGCGGGCCCTTGGCGCCGTATTTCTGTTTCAGGTTCTTGGCCCATAGCTTACGTGCCGCCCGGAACTTCGCCACCTGTTCCCACAGGTTTCCAAATATATTGAAATTAAAGGTAATCCGTCTGGCAACGTCATCCACGGAAAGCCCGCGGGACAGTGCTTCGTCAATATAAGTGTCGGCTATTTCGAGAGCGAATCCGATTTCCTGAGCCGGATTAGCGCCCGATTCGCGGATGTGATAACCGCAGACCGACACGGGATTACACCTGGGAAGCGTGGTAATGGAATACTCTATGGTATCGCCTATCAGTCGCACGGCATCCTCAACCGGGTAGATCCATGCCCCGCGGCCTATCATCTCCTTGAGGATGTCATTCTGCGGGGTCGCGCTTATGCGGTTGACGTCGAATCCTCGTATCTCCGCCATGGCCTGATACATGGCCAGCATAACGGAAGCAACCGCATTTATGGTCAACCCGGACCCGATCCTGTCCAGTTGAATGTCCGCGAAGGCAACTTCAAAGTCGCGCAAAGTGTCCACTGCCATCCCGACCCGCCCAACTTCACCCTCCGCTATGGGGTTGTCCGAGTCGTAGCCCATCTGCGTGGGTAGATCGAATGCCACATTAAGGCCGGTCTGGCCATGTGAAATCAGGAGCTTGAACCGTTCGTTCGTCTCATGGGGTGTGCCGAATCCCGAATACTGCCTGGTAGTCCATGCGCGAGATCGGTAACCTTCAGGATGAATTCCTCTCGTGAAGGGATATTCCCCCGGGTCCGCGAGATCCTTGTTGTAATCGAATCCAATCTCTTCTAGATCGTTCGGCCCATATTTGGTCTTCACTTTGATCCCCGATTGCAGGGTCACTTCCTCGATGGCGTCTTTATTGTTCTTTACGTATTTGGCTACACCCATAATCGTTCTACCTGTAGAGAAAAGTGTTTGGTTAATTTCTAAGTGCTGGGTTTCACAAGTTTGGTGGCTTAATTGGCACCATCACTTCTGCCTGATCGCTAGGGCCAGCGTCCCTGCCGGCCGTGGATCAGTGACCAGCACGGAACTCAAAATCAGCGGAGCCGTGGGCCTCCACCCTGCCCTACGTTTCGCCAGACAAGATCATCACAGGGGAATCTGTAGGGGCGGACCTACGTGTCCGCCCAGGGCAGACACACTGGTCTGCCCCTACCGTCCCTGGAGCGACCACACTAGATAATCCCTTCAGCCTTTAACACGGCCAAATCGTCCGAACTCACACCCAGTTCAGCTCCGTAAATGGCTTCATTATGCTCGCCAAAGCGCGGCGGAAAAGAGAGTCTCCGCTGATTCTCTTCAAGGAACCGGGCAGGAGCCGGCGGTGGAGCGAGAGTCAGCTCGAATCCTGACTTTTCATCCCTGGCCTTTATCAACTTGCCTGAAACCAACGGGTCCCGAGCTACATCCTTTACCGTGTTGATCTTAGAGGCTGCTACACCAATCGTGCCCATCAGCCCTATAAGCTCGTTGGTGGTCATTTTGCGGGTCACTTCAGAGATGGTTTTGTTCATGTTGTCCACATCAGCGATTCGGCCCGCATTCTTCCTGTACGAATCCTCCGCAAGGGACGAAAACTCCGAGAGCGATGAGAACGCCTGGAACTGTTTGTCATTCCCCACAGCAATGTAAACGTACCCATCTGAAGTGGGATAAACGGACACGGGGGCAAAAAATTCGTGGGTATTGCCTCGCCGAGATATCTTCTTACCGAACGAGCACGTCATCGTGATCGGCACCGTCAACCAGGACGTAGTGCTCTCAAACATGGAGATGTCCACCCTACTCCCTTCGCCGGTCATGGCCCTCACGAAAAGCGCCTTCATAATAAGGCCGTAGGCGTGCTCACTGGTCCCCATGTCGGGCAGGGGGATGCCAACCACCTGCGGAGTTCCTCCAGCCTCACCGGTCAATTCCATGAGTCCGCCACGAGCCTGGAGAATCGGATCATAAGCGACCTCGTTGCTATCAGGACCGAACCCTGTGATACCGAGCCAGATCAGGTCTTCTTTGATCGCCCTCAGCGTCTCGTAGTCTACACCCAGTTTGGTGTAATTCCTTGGAAGCTGATTTGTGGCGAAGACGTCGACTTTCAGCTCCCGGATAAGACGTGCCAGTATTTCCTTGCCCCTCGGTTCGGCAAGGTTAAGGGTTATAGCTTCCTTTCCCGCATTAATGGCCATGAAGTAGCTGTTCATCCGTTCTTCGCCATCGAGGAACGGCTCGCCGACGAGCCTGTTAGGATCGCCGTAAACAGGGTGCTCGACCCGGATTACCCGGCAACCGTCTATTGCCAGCCGATAGGTGAGATAGGGAAGGACCGTGGCCTGTTCCAGGGACAGTATCCTGATATTCCTGAAGAGATCCATCTGTCCTGCTCTCCTTCTGTAGGGACAATGATGTTGACAGTGAATTTCCGAGTGCCTATGATGGGTTTGCGGAAAGGATAGCTATCCTTTGTGACCAGTTAATCCGATAAAAACAATCGTGTCAAGCTCATTACTGGGGCTTGAGCAACTTCCGCGAGAACACTGTGCGTGCTATTGATCTCTGATTCCATTCAATCACAGAGCAGGATTTAGAGGAGCACAAATGCGCCTGCCCTCGTTCGCCTACCATGCCCCGCATACTTTGGACCAAGCGTTGAAGATCAAAAGGGAACTGGGCGCCCAAGCTCCGGTCCTGGCCGGGGGCACAGATCTCATCGTCAACCTCAAGCATCAACTCTCTTCCCCGGCAGCCCTTATCAGTCTAAGGAACATCAAAGAGCTCAAAGGGATACAAGCGAAACCAGACTCCGTAATCATACGGGCGGCAACCACCCTGATGGAGATCCGAAGCAATGAGGCCATTCAGACTCACTTCCCCATCCTCGTGAAGGCCGTCGAATCGGTGGGTGCGTTGGGTATCCAGGGCTTCAGAGGAACGATTGGCGGGAACCTCTGCCTGCAACCTCGCTGCATTCTCTATAATCAATCACTTTTCTGGCGAACCGGCAAGACAAAGTGTCACCGGACCGGAGGGAAAGAGTGCCTCGCTCTTGAGGGGTCTGAATCGTGCAACTCCATCTGCTCGGGAGATACGGTCCCGGTGCTGGTAGCCTTATCCGCTCAACTGTCCATTGCAGGGAGCGGCGGCCAAAGGACACTGCCGCTTGCAGATTTTTTCACTGGCAAAGGTGAGAGTCCCTTCAATCTTGCTCCGGACGAGATCGTGACCGAGATACGGCTTCCCATTCCCTGGGCGCCTCTGTCGTGGTCCTATCAGCGCCTTAGCTTGAGATCGGCTGTGGATTTCCCTCTCGTCAATGCGGCCGCAGTAGCCATAATAGATAAGGAAAAGGTTGACAGCTTCCGCCTGGTGCTTTCTGCTCTTGGTCCCGCACCCGTCGCGCTCAAGGAAGCCGAGGCCGCTGTCAAAGGGAAAAAGCCGCACAGCGCAATGGTCCGTGAAGCCGGCAAGATTGCGCTCCGGGCCGCAGAGGGGATAGTCGTCCAGAATGCTTCAACCTCGAAAGAGTACAGGGTCAAGATGGCCGCGATAATGGCCGGACGGGCCGTGGAGGAGGCGCTGGGTTTAGAGCCCTACCAGGTTACAGAACATAAAGGTCGGTGATGAAGAAACAGCTCCTTACCATGATGGTTAACGGCGATGAAATCGACGTCGCGGTCACCCCCAACACCACACTCTTGGAGGTTCTTCGCGATGATCTTGGCTTCACTGGCGTCAAGGAAGGATGTTCCGAGGGGGTGTGCGGAGCGTGCACCGTTCTCATGAACGGCGCGCCCATAAGGTCCTGCCTCACCCTGGCGCTCGAAGCCGAAGGCGCGTCTATCACTACCATTGAGGGACTCGCTTCTCGTGGGCAACTGCACCCTGTTCAGCAGGCCTTCGTTGATCAAGGGGCAGTCCAGTGCGGGTTCTGCACTCCGGGAATGATACTCTCGTCCAAAGCGCTGCTGGATAGGAGCCCCCATCCGACGGACGATGATATTAAGACGGCCCTGGCCGGCAATTTTTGCCGGTGCACGGGGTACAAAAAGATCCTTGACGCGGTCCGGTCTGTTGCGACCCAGAGCACAGCAGAGACTGGAAAGAAGGCTTAACTATTAATACCGCGTCTCACAAGTGTTGTGACATCTTCATGGTAGGACCGGCATCTTGCCGGTCAATGGAACAACGAATGACCGGCAGGATGCCGGTCCCACTGGGTGCGGCGGGGCGGATGAGCCCACGTACTTGCGGCGTCTCCAATGGCCATCGGGGGAAATATGTCACGGAATTTGAGAAACGAAGTACTGAGTCCTCGTGAAGTCACTCTAACATTTGCCTGAATTCTCATTTTCCGGCAGGAGAAATGAGAATTCAGGCAAGTGTTAAAAGTTCTTGGGGAGGGGTTTGGGGAGGCCCTTCTTTCAAGAAGGCCCTCCCCAAATTCTCCAGACTTCGACCCAGCCGGAGGCGACGACTTTGTCTGAATACAGTCTTATAGGGAAGAGCATTCCGCGAGTGGACTCCTTCTCCAAGGTGACGGGGGAGGCCATATTCACCGCGGACTTGAGCCTTCCCAAGATGCTCGTAGGAAAGATACTTCGCAGCCCTTATCCCCACGCCCGAATACTTAACATTGACACCTCAAAGGCCGACCAGCTTCGGGGCGTCCACGCGGTGGTAACGGGGAAGGATACAGCAGGGGAAAAATGGGGCGTGTTCAGATACACGCGTGATCAGCAACTGCTCTGTGTAGATAAGGTCCGGTACGTTGGAGACGAGGTCGCGGCTGTCGCGGCTGTCGATGAAGACACAGCCCTGGAAGCGCTCAGCCTTATCCAGGTAGATTACGAAGAATTGCCCTCGGTCTTTGACTGTTATTCCGCACTGGCGGCTGACGCGCCGCAACTCCATGATGAGTATCCCCGCAACATCAACGTAGCAGTGAAGATCGACGTGGGCAATGTGGATGCGGCCTTCAAGGAGTGCGTTCTGGTTCGCGAGGACACGTTTGTCGCGGAAGAGGACTCATACTTCATGCTCGAACCTTACGCTGTGGTGGCGAACTACCACGCGGACGGTTCCATCGAAGTCTGGATGCCGAACGCGTCTCCCCATACCAAGGCGAAGGCACTGTCGAATGCGTTAAGATTGCCGCTTTCCAAGGTGAATGTGCGCAAGATAACCATCGGCGGAGCTTTTGGGGGCCGTTCCGATGTTTTTCCGGCAGAATTCATTACGTGTCTCCTCAGCATTCGTAGTCAGCGGCCTGTCAAGCTCGTTTATTCGCGGGAAGAGAACTCGGTTGCCACCCGTATGGGTCATGCAATGATTACCACCGTCAAAACAGGGGTGGATAAGGACGGGAAGGTCCTGGCGAGGGACATAGTCTCTTATTTGGACGGCGGCGCCTACTCCAGTACCGGCCCCATTGCCACATCCGTTCCCTTCCTGTGCCATGAGCAGACCTATCGAATGGATAATGTCCGATTCCACGGGTACCGTATCAACACAAACAAACCCGTGAGAGGCATGATTCGCATTCACGGTCGGTCTTTCGCATGCGGGATCGACACGCAACTTGACATGATCGCCGAGGAACTCGGGATCGACCCTGTGACGATTCGACTCCGCAACGCCCGCCGCCCCGGCGAAACAACTCCCACCGGCTCTTATGTGGCAAGCTGCGGACTCGTGGAGTGCATAGAAAAGACTGCGGCTGAGAGCAATTTTCTAGAGAAATTCCGAGATACCACCCCTAATCGCGGCATCGGTATGGGTCTGAACTCAGTCCAAACCGGGTTCCCCTTAGGAATTCGTGGCGGTTCCCAGGCGTTCATCAAGTTTCACGAAGATGGCGGAGCTACAGTAATTTCAGGCGTCGTAGACAACGGTCAGGGAAACGACAACATGTTGGTCCAGATCGCGGCCGAAGAACTTGGGCTGGCCATCGAGGATATCAGGCTCATATCCGCGGACACCGAAGTGACTCCGACTGATGCGGGATCGTATTCAATGATCTCAACATTTGGAGGCGGCAATGCCGTGAAGACGGCTGCCGCGGACGCCAGGTCGCAACTCTTTGAGGTCGCCTCGGACATGCTCGAAGCCGACCCAGCGGATCTCGTGGCCAAGGACCGGAAAATCTTTGTAAAAGGCGCTCCGGATGTGGGTCTTTCCATCGCTAAGGTAGTGCGCAAGGCTTTGATAATGGGGCGGCCGATAATGGGGCGAGGTGCTTTTTCCCCGAAGGTGGATCAGCGAAGAGAGTGGATCACCAACCCTCGTGGGCAGCTCTCACAGGCGTTTTCATTCGGCGCGACTGTAACAGAGGTGGACGTGGACCCGGAAACTGGCCAGGTCAAGGCGCTTGACGTCACGTGCGCTCAGGATTGCGGCTTCGCGTTGAATCCCCTGGTAGTGGAAGGGCAGTTTGAGGGCGGCGTGGCAATGGGAGGCCAAGGTGGGATGCTCTCCGAGGAGCACCGTTGGAGCAAGGGTCATCTTTTGAATCCTACGATGCTTGAATACAAGATCCCGATAATAAAAGACATGCCCAATATCAAGCCGATCATAGTGGAAACCATAGATCCCGGCGGGCCGTACGGAGCCAAAGAGGCCGGCATGTCTATCGCCATGTCCTCGGCTCAGGCATACTGCAACGCAGTGGGCAAGGCTCTTGGGATCTATTTCAACCATTACCCGCTGACACCCGAGCGAATTCTGGATGCGATCGAGAACAAGAAACCGGGCATAAGAACCGCGTGGGAATTTGAGCCGGCAAGGCCAATCGAAGCAGCGCACAAGTCGTAGAAGCATTGCACGTTCACAGTCAGTGAATGATGTAAAGAGTTCTTGATGGTGTCCATAGTGATGTTTCTCTTGCAAAAAGTTCTTTTGCAAAATCCTAGACAATTAGCGTATTATCAGAAAAGAGCCAAGGAGTCGGGTTCATCTCACGCGATTCCATAATTCTGCGGACTGAACTTCTCGCTCAGGCCTCAGACCCGTTGAAATCAGACGGCGTCAGGTTTCGCTCAAGGAGGTTTTTATGACGGTCAGCAAGTGGATCCACATGGGAACAGTTTTGAGTCAGCACGCAGTCCATTATCCGGACAAACTCGGTTGCCAGGACAAGAATAAGAGTTTCACCTTCAAAGAGTGGAACGAGAGAAGCTGCCGCCTCGGAAACGCCCTCACTGATATGGGATGCGGCCACGGGGATCGCTTTGCGGTGCTGGCTTTCAACCGAGTCGAGTGGATGGAAATGTACGCGGGTTCCGCCAAGGGTGGGCAGATCTGCGTGCCGCTGATGTTCCGGCTGGCCGCGCCTGAAATTGAGTACATCATGAACGATTGCAATTGCAAGGCGCTGATTGTCGAGAAGCCTTTGGTTGAGATGATCGACGGGATTAAAGCGAAATTGCCAGTGCCCGCTGAGAATTACATCTACCTGGGAGAGCCCGGGGACTCGATACCAAAGGGTTACGTCGGGTACGAAGAGTGGCTGGCAAGAGCATCGGCAGAAGAGCCCGAAGTTGTTGTTGACGCTGATGATACCTGGACCTTCATGTATACCTCCGGGACCACCGGCAGGCCGAAAGGCGTCGTCAGGACTCACGAAAGCTATCTGGGGATGTACTACCTGGACATAGCGAACATGGGGGTGAGGCCCACTGACAAAGTCCTGATGGTGATGCCCATGTGCCACGTCAATTCCATCTTTTATTCATTTCCCTACACCCTCGTGTCCGCGCCGGTCTGCGTGTACAACGAATCGAGCTTCTCTCCTGAAGATTTTCTCGCTACAGTAGAGAAGTACCGCATCACGTTTGTTTCCCTTGTCCCCACCCATTACATCATGATCCTTTCCATGCCGGAAGCGATCAAGAATAAGTACGACGTATCGAGCATGCGTCAGATGTTGATCTCTTCTGCTCCGGCCCGCAAGGACACCAAGGTGGCCATTCTGGAGTTCTTCAAGAACGCTGAACTCTGGGAAGCGTACGGATCTACCGAAGCCGGCCTGGTGACGCTGTGCCGCCCTGACGATCAGCTTCGTAAGCTCGGAACGATAGGTCAGGAAATCTTCGGCATAGACCGTATCAAAGTGATGGATGAAGACGGAAACGAAGTGCCGGACGGTGAGGTGGGCGAACTGTACGCTCGCACCCCCATCATGTTCAAGGAATACTGGAACCTTCCTGAGAAGACAAAAGAAGTCTTCCAGGGTGAATGGTTCACCGCAGGTGATATGTGTTACCGCGACCCTGACGGATTCTATGTGTTGGTTGATCGTAAGGCCAACATGATAATCTCCGGTGGCGAAAATGTCTTTCCGTCGGAAGTTGAAAACGTGGTGGGATCGCACCCTGCTGTGAAAGATGTGGCTGTGATAGGAATCCCCGACGAAAAATGGGGCGAGGCCGTTCACGCGGTGATCATACTCAACGAGGAGAAAGAGCCCAGCGACGATCTGAAAAACGAGATCAAGAAACTTGCCAAGACCAAGATAGCTGGGTACAAGGTGCCCAAGACCATGGACTTCATTGAAGATGACGAAATGCCCCGCACGGGCACAGGCAAAATCCTCCACCGAGTGCTCAGAGAAAAATACGGCAAATGGAGCGACAAGCAGTAAGATCGGGGAGGAACTTCTTGTAAGAAGTTCCTCCCCGAACCCCTCCTCAAGAACTTCTAGCCTTTGCCGGAATCCTCATTTCTCCTGCGGCTAAATGAGGATTCCGGCAAGTGTTAGAACCTCTTGGCAAAGGCTTTGCGGACCGTCTTTACACAAACAAGGTTCCCCGATCTTACCGCCTTGAATACTAATTGGTCTGAAGGCGGGGTTGCAGCAGGGCCGCGTTTGTGATAGAGGAAATGCCGGACCGAGGGCGTTTTATCAGATACGTGCCCCTCGTAGTACCGCCTAGGAGAGCCGGAATGAAGTCGGTATTGCTCACGTGCTTCGCGGTTGTTGTGTTTGCCTGCTGCGTCTCCACTGCGCAAGCCCAGGCCGTTCAGCCGCCGGATTCCCGCTCGTCGGATCAATGGGTCAGCCATCAGATGAACCAACCCCCTCCTGGAGCCGGCGACAAATATAGCGTCTCCCACGATCGCCTCGATGAAATCCAGCAGCTTTATCTCCAGGCCAAGAAGGAGTTGGACGCCAAGGCTGATACAAAGTTGAAGGATAAGAAATAATTAGGAGTTTTGGGGGTGGGGTCCGGGGAGGGACTTTTTGCAAAAAGTCCCTCCCCGGTTACTCTCCTAACGACTCATACACTTTCCAACCGTTCTCCCACTATCAGAATCCACCTGAAGAGAACTTCGGTCTGCGGAAGATGGTCGAAGAGGCGGCCGACTTTGCCCACGCGATCCGGGTATTCAAAGCCTGGGAATAGTCCCGCGGACATGGCGGGGACTGAAAAGAACTCGCGCAGAAGTTCTTTCGGTAGCCGAAAATCCTCCTGCCAAAACTTGTGTCCAGGAAACATCTCTGCGAAAAAAGATTGGAATTCCGGCAGAGTCACCGGCCTCCTCAGGCTGACACCTTCCTTGGCCTCACGGTCCGCGATTTCCAAGAGGTTGTTCCCATCGGGATCGTAAAGACCGTCCATGAAACTGAGCCCGATTCTTCCGCCCTTTTTCAGAAGGTCATTGGCCTGGCGCAGACTCTCTTTGAAATCCGGTATCAGAAAAATAGACGCACTGTAGATTACCGCGTCGAACTGGAAGCTGAAATAGTCCGCAAGCCTTGCCGCATCTCCCTCCACAAAGCTGAGCCGATCCGACTCATTGATCCTTGAGCGGGCTGTCTCGAGCATGGCCGGAGAATTGTCCAGGCCCCAGACTCGGCTTTTAGGCAATGCTTCCAGGAGTTGAAGGGAGCTTGCGCCGGTTCCGCAGCCGACATCGAGTATGTCTGCGTCTGCAGGCAGATCCATGCCTGAGACCAGAGCCTCATTCAGGCTCCGGAAAAAACCGTACCGGTCCTCAAAGGATTGATAGTACGCGGGGCTCAGTTCAAAATTGCCCTTGACCGCCTTCTTGATTTTGGTGATCTTCCCTTCGTCCATGCTCGACCTTCTGTTTGGCTGGCTATTCGGATTTCGGAGTCATTTGCTTGAGTTCTGAAGGGAGCATGATCATCCTCTCCATCATCTTCCGATAGCTGGACTCGCTGTGGTCGTCCCCGTGCTTCCATTCACGAAGAAGTGCCTTGGCCTGGGTCTTGTCCATTCCAAGGACCTGCCGCAACTGCCCCATGGTGATGCATTGACGTTCGTACGTGTACCGAGCCAACAAATCCAAGGGGATGTTCTTCAATTCCTCCAGAGTTACCTTTATCCCTGATCCTCGCAAAAAGCCGTGAAGCCGTTGGTACGGATCTGCTTCTTTCGCATCCGTGCCCTCTGTTCGCGACAAATAGGCTGCGCTGCCGTCGATAAAATCCTGCCGCAAGGGTGAAAACAGGTCCATAACAGTGCACCCTTGCGGGCCGACCTCAACACCGTGCGGTTTGGACGGAGGGATCACCAGCATGTCACCGCTGCGGAGCGTGACCTTTTCTTCGCCGGGAAACACCAGTGTGACAGACCCTTCCTGCACCATGGTGACCTGCTCGGAAACATGGTCGTGGACGGGCAGAGCGGTATTGGGCGCCAGCTCCCATCGTGTGACCATAATATTTTCGCCCCAGAACATCTTCCGGGTGATATTCTCGTTGACTCGGTCTTCAGCTATGTCATTCCAGGATATTGTCTGCATGGGTTGATCTCCAGGTTTGGTCCGGGAATTTGTGAGTGCCTTCGTAGTTAAGCGACCCTTGGTCACACCCGAGTATAGTCCATCAGGGGCTCTGGCATACAAGTGGCCTATCCTGGGGAGGCGCTCAATCGGCCACTACGCAACTGCAACTTCTGGACAGGGATGCGGTGGGGATGATCGTAAACAGCCTCAAAGCTAGAAAGAAAGGACGCCAGGCAGGGGGGCACATTCTTTGAAACATTGTAACCCGACCCATTAACCCTCGTAAGGACCGAGAAATCGCTCCCCGTTGAAATGGATTAGGTGCGTTGGGGACTCGGCAATCCAAACTTCCGTTTCCCAAGAGATGTCGTCGAGATATTTCATCATGGTTCGACGATCAAGAAAGGCCGTCACGTAGACCAGTCCTGCTTTTGACCCGGCAAATAGTTCCTTCAACTCGTGCCGCCGCTTAGGGTTCACAGGGCCGTGGCTGGTAACCGCTTCAATCAGCACAAGCCACTTCTTTTCTACATAATGCACCACAACATCAGGCATCTTTCCATGTTCTTCTATCTCGACCCCTAAGGCCCGAAGTGCATTGGAATCAAAATACGCCCACTTCGTCTCCGCGTCACCTACGTAAATGACGCGACCTCCAGGCGTAAAAAGCGGACAAAAATCATCTATAATCTTCTTTACCAATACATTCTGACCGCCAGGCGAAAGCCTGATCTCTTGGCCGCCCGCCAAATTTACAGGGATGCGGTGCATGTCCCGCTCGCGCGCATAAAGGTGTTTCAAGGTTTGCACCGAGCGCAAATACCCGCGCAAATGTTTAGTCCAGGTTGCCTGGCCGAACTCCCGAAGTAGTTTCAAGGCGGAGGGCTCAATCTGGTAGACTGCCTTTGGGCTGTTTGTAGGCCTGGAAGGTTTGTCCGGGTTAGGCACGATGAGCGCTGCATGGACAAATTGATGCACGGTCTGCCGACGCACCGTTTCTCTTGTGTTCGGTGCGTAACGCTTTCCATAGTGTTCGTCAAAGAACTCCATCATTGGAGTGATGCCTATCAATGGATTGCGAGCATCCTCCCACCTGTCGCCCGGTTTGAGGTCAAGCAGGGAAAGAAGTGTTAGGGCAGAGCGTTCATTCTGCTGTTGCCGAGGCAAACCCAGAGCCTTCAATATTTCCAGGGCTTGTTGGATTCTTCGTTCAGTTTTCCCTGCGTTTGCCTTCTTAGCCATCGCTCTCACATTCCTTTTCTAGAATCACATCAATAACTTCTTGGTCAGGCATTCGATGTTTGACGTGCGCACCGAGCCGCATCAGTTGCTCACGAGAAGGATAGCGCATTTTCCTGAGGTCGGTGGCGTTGACCTGCGTATGTCCACTGAACAGCCGAAAGTGCTGGTCGAAGAGCGAAGAATTGAGATATAGGGCCAAGCCTTTAGCGAGGTTCTCCGATAGCCCCTTTCCCTTTGCATGGAAATAATTAAGATGGTTCTCAAACCCGACAAGTGGCGTGTCAATCCTGCGGGGATCGTATATCGCCGCTACCACGCGTCGTCGTTCTTCCTTCGCCGAAAAACGCTTTGTGAGGACGTAATATCCCGGGCCGCCACGGCGAGATCGCTCGTCCGCTCCGACAAGACAATCGCATTCGGCTTCTTTCCCGATTCCGAGGGCCAACGCACGAAGCCTTCATGAAAATGGTGGGCATAGATTAACGGTACGGTCCCCTCATCGGGCAGAGTTCGCAGGTACTCGTGGGCTCGAAAATCTACGATGCGTCCCGTTGAGACCTCCAGTCTCAGTTCGTCGAGAGATGTCGCAAAGCTTCTCATTCTTTCGATCACCCGGTCGTCAGCATTGTCCGCCACAATGTGGATAAAGGCATCGGAGTCTCCTGGAATCACTACCTGTGCGTAGGGGATGGAACGGCTCGTGGCTTTATCAAAATCAACGCCATCAGACGATGACACTGTCACACGCTCCGGTTTCCGCGATCCTCGAACCGCATGATAGATGACATTTTCCTGGAGCACATCGTCGTCTCCAAAAGCCTTCTTGCGTGACTCAAACACGTGAATCTGACGCAGGGTCATCATGTCAAGCAGCGCAATACGGAACCGGCGGAAATAGGGACCGTTGCAGAAACTGCGAGGCGTAATTGCAACTAACTCTCCCCCAGTCTCCAGCATGTGGGCCGCTAGCCACACGAAGGCGGCATAAAGGTTTGATACCTCAACACCCGCCGAATTGAGTAGTCTGCGTGTAGCTGATTTCCCATTAATCTTTTTATAAGGTGGATTTAGAATCGCGTGAGTGAAGCGCTCTCCTTGATCTGTAAACAGCCCCTCCTCAGTATGTGCTATGGCAACGCCTATATAATCCTCTGCTCGTATCTGACCTCGAAAGGGTATGCCGGCCGATTTGCAGGTCCTTTCGCATCGTTCCATGGTCTTTCTTAGTTCCGGCAGAATGTGCCTGTCGTTTTCGTACGCAACTACTTCGATCGCAAGAGAATCCTGCCGCCTCGAAACCAACGCGTCTACACACGCAGCAAACAGTACCCCGGCGCCGGCCCCTGGATCGAGAATTCGAACATTTTCTCTCTCACTTTCAAACAACGATGCCATGAACCGCGCAATCGCAACAGGCGTCAAGAACTGCCCGATAGTTGAACGTTCCTGACGAGACGCACCACCGTTCAACGTCTTGCGAACATCATCCAGTGTGTTTAAGAATTGAGGCGCCATATTGTATCTGATGTAATAGGGGTTATTTGCGTTCCGGTCTTTTCATGCCTAGCACCGGTTTAGTCTGATAGCAACCTGTACCAGCAAGGACGAGTCCAGTGCTTGCCCGGACCGCGCATTTGGATTTGGTCTGGGATTTCCAGTATCCGATGAAATAGCGGTTATTGCGCTCTACTTTTTCGACGCCGTAGCACCGGATCAAGTCCACAGCAACTTACGAGGAGGACGAGTCAAGTGCTTGCCCGCCGCCTTCACCTAAGCATCTTCCACAAACACCACCTCTACGAAATCTGAAAGAACCCTCCCCATGTGCTTGTGCTCGTTACCGGATGGGATAAAGACCCCATCTCCTGGATTGTACACAACTCGTTCATTTTCAAAAGTTATTTCGAGTTGGCCCTCAAGGACATAGCCGATATGTCCCTTCTCACACCAATGCGGTTCCAGGTCTTTGGCATATTCAACCAGACGCAATTGCCTGTCGCCTTGCTTCATTACTTTGTGACGAACGCCCTTCATGGGCGTTTCCCACGGAATAGACGCAAAGTCGATCTTGTAATTCATGGCTTAAGTCCTTACAGAGGGGCTGCGGGAATTAGCGTTGAGTCTTCATCCGAACTCAGGGCCGAGCGCGGCGCATAGTAGCTCTGGCCGCCCTGGATAGCTGTTTCTTGCCTCGGAACATCCGAGTCAGAGGCCGCGAGAACTCGAAGCCGCGGGCCTTGACCAGCGACAGCGCCCAGGGATTTTCCAGCATACAATCGACAAACACGAGTTCTCTCCCTGAGCGGCGCAGGAACTCGTCCAGGAGGGTCGCGGCCACGTCTTCGTTACGAGCCATCCAGGGCCCGAGGTGGTCGGCAAGCGAACCCCGTCGCCCGAAGGCGTATCCCTCAATTCCGCCTGTCTCCCTCGATACCAACGTGAAGTCCGGCGCAGTTTCGGTTAGAGAACGCAGCAGCCCGCTCCTGTCAGCCCCGAAAATCTCCCGATCGAGCCGCAGCACGTCCTCAATTTCTACGTGGCTGATTTCGTTGAAGCAATCTCGCGTGGTTCGCGTTTGAGCATCCACCGTTCGATGTCGTATTCGCTTACGAACCCGAGCTTCTCGTAAAGAACTCTGCCCTGCGGGGTGGCATCGAGTTTCATGCAAGGAATGTTTCGCGAATCAAGGTACTGGATTGCACGTTCAAGAAGCGCTGTGCCGATGCCTTGCCCTCGAAATCGCTGTTCAACCAGGACCATGCCGATCCACGCGAACCTGCCTTCATAAACGATCGTCGTAGAAGTTCCGACCACGCGGCCCTCGCGCTCAGCCACGAAACACCCTTCCGGGCCCGCGGAAAGAAACCGCTCCCAGTCACGCAGCGGTCTGGTTCCAGCCCGCGAGGTCTTTCAGCCGCATTGCTTCCGGAATGTCATCGACGGTCATCAAGCGTAATCGTACGTTCATGCGCTCAATCCGGGGAAGACAAAGAATGGGAGAACCTTCTTTGTAAAGAAGGTTCCCCCAAACCCCCTCCAAGAAACTCCAATACTTGCCGGAATCCTCATTTCTCCTGAGGGAAAATGAGGATTCCGACAAAGTCTAGCAGTTACTTGGGAGGAGTCAGAGACGAACTTTCCGCACAAAGAGGGCCTCCCGATGCTTCCTCGTTTTATGGCTGACTGGTATTACTCTTTACAGTTCCGGGGCGTGACGATGGGACAAGGCACAGGAAGGTTAACGGCTCCGTGCCGGTATTACGAAGTTGATGTTCTTCGTTGCCGGGTATGAACGCGACATTGCCCGATTTGACCGGGTTCCATTGACCGTTGCCATAGAGTTCGCCCGAGCCCGAATGAATGAACATTTCGTGTTCCCAATCGTGCGAATGCAACGGGGTGTGCCCTCCGGCGCCAATCTCAAAGATTCGCATGCAAAAATTGTTGGCCCCGTCATTCTTGCCGATAACCACACGTGCTGCTATCCCTTTTACTTGGTCGCTTTCAAAGTGGGTGGGTTGCATTTCCGAGTATTGCAGAATCTTCATGATATCCTCCGTGAGTTGTATCTAATGACCGGCGCTATGGGCGCGTGGAGAATAAACTGCGGTCATTTCCTTATGATCGAACCTACAATGATGCCGCCCACCAGAGTTTCGACCAGGGTGCCGATAAACCACGCAACCGCCATGTGCAAAGGGATCGGCATGAAGGAGTATGTTCCGAAACCCATCGAGAAGCCGGTGCCCAGCCCGAACAACAAACCGTACTTCACGCCGCTTCCGATACCTTTTTCCGCAACCAACAGCGCATAAATGCATACAAATGCCAGCGCATTGATCAGAACGGCCAGATACAGGACACCCATTTTCATCTCGTTCATGGGTCTCCAAAGTCGGGCTGTTGCTTCGTAACTGGACGCCAGAATCAGCCCATGCATGACGAAGTCCAAGGCGGACCATGCGATAAAAACAGCCACTACAGCGAGAACAATCCTTTTCATTGTGACTCTTTTCCCTCCGACGGTTGACTCCCAAGGAAAAACCCAGCCGGCCGGCGACCAGGCATCACCTGACGACGAACGAGCGCAAGCCATGGGGCGGGTCAGGTTGTAAGTGCGGTCAGGCCCGACAGACACGAGAAGAGATCAGCCAAAGCGAGCCGTTTCCAGCGATTGCGGGCAATGACTCTAATTGGAAGAGGCATCGTCGAGCTTCTTATACCGCCCTTTTGTCTCTATGCCCAGCGGCTCCTCCTGGAATTTTCTCAAGTCTTCGCCTGTCTTGGAAGATTGTTCCTCTATTCGTTGCTGGGCCCGATGAAGAAAGAAAAACATAGTGTTATGAGCTGTCATCAAAACGTCTGTGCCCAGCACGGAGTCGACGTGACTGAAAATCGGGGCCCCACCCAGATTGACTACCCCGCCGAGGAGAACAATCGCAAGGATGATGACAATCACGACAATGGCTGTACGCATTTCTTACCCTCCGTTTGCGATGGGATCGTAAGAAGTTGCTTTCATAAAATGAACTGATGTGCGTTGAAGTTCCCGGATGGTCCTTTCCTCCTCCCGAGGCTATTTTTCCCAATCCTCAAGTCCCGCGCGGCTAGGATCAATTATAGTCACCTTGGAATTTCTTAGAGCCAGCCACTTCCCGCATTTCCCGCACTGGATCTTTATCCCTGTTTTCTTGATGGTTTTCTCCACCGGAATACGGCAATCGTCACAGCTAATTTGTGCGCTCTCAAGGGAATCCAACGCGTATGCCTCCCAAATCTGGCCACTGGAAGGTTCTATTTCCATAACTCTTTTGACTGCTTCTACCATTCCCGCGGCATCGGCAGATCCGAAACTGTCCATTGCGCACGTGGACTCAATCGTCTCCACCAGTTTCTTGAAATCCCTCGTGGATCGGCTGTTAGCCGGTGGCCGCACATGGACGACCGGCTTCTTTCGAGGCCACTTGATGTTGAGCGCGTGGGTGTGGATAAGGCCTTTCCACTTCTCCGGATAAGTCCTGCAGTACCAGACCATAAAGATGATCACCCAGATGCTGATGCCGATAAGGATCTCCATTTCAATTACTTCCTGGACAAAACAGTTGGTCGAACCGCGGTCCCGCGTTGTGGCCAGCGTATTCGCGTCCCACAACGGCTTCCTCTTCCGTGTTCAATCTTACACGTGAAATCAATCGAGAATTTGCCTTCTGGAATTAGATTCGGGGAACTCCTCCATGCCGCTTCTTGTTTCCTGCTTCGAACCCGCGGCCTCCTTGAGTTCCTCTATAACACTTTCTACTTGCCGGTGAGTATGCTCCAGCGTGTTCCCGTTGTCCACAAGCCTATCAGCAAGCCGCCTTTTTTCATCAATGGGCATTTGAGCATCAAGCCGGGAGCGAGCATCCTCTACTGACATCCCGTCCCGAATCACCAATCGCTCTTCTTGCACATGGCGCGGAGCGTACACGACTACTACGAGATCGACAAATCGTTCCCATCCAGTTTCGTATAGTAGAGGAACGTCTACTATTACAATTGAATGCCCTTGACGTTCAAGGGTTTTCAGTCTCTTGTTCTGTTCCTCTGCCACCCTGGGATGAATGATGGATTCCAGTATCTTACGTTTTGACCGGTCCTGAAAGACCAGCCGCGCCATGGCCTCGCGGTCCAGCTTGCCTTCGTAGTCCAGAACGGCGTCTCCAAAGATTCGCCGTATCTCGGCCAGCCCTTGGGAGCCCGGTCTAACAACTTCCCTGGCCAGCTCATCAGAACAGATTACAGGAATGCCTGCCTGCTCAAACATCCTGCTAACCGTGCTCTTACCTGAGGCGATACCGCCGGTCAATCCTACGACAAGCATCTGACGCACTCACTTGTAGACATGAAATGAAG
The DNA here is from genome assembly GCA_963809365.1 of uncultured delta proteobacterium. Lineage (GTDB taxonomy): Bacteria > Desulfobacterota > Desulfomonilia > Desulfomonilales > Desulfomonilaceae > CAWBBA01. Next base: position 76,761 of record CAWEJR010000029.1, read on the forward strand.
GGAATACTATTTGCTTGGCGCTGCCGATGCTCATGGTCTATTTGGCGGCAACGACTTAATATAATGACTCTCCAGAAACTGTCTAAGTGCTTCTTTTCATAAAGTGGCAACCTACTTCGAGGAGGTGGTGGGACAGGCATCCGCCCTGTACAGCAGACCCTGTCCCACCTCCAACCCCAATGCGAGTATTCGCGACCCCTCGTTCCGCGCCACGCCACCTCGGAGACCCCCTTCTAATCCTTTTTCTTCAACTCATCCCACGCGGCTTCCATGGCACGGTCAATCTTTTTGCCCGTCTTTTCCATTACATCCCGGAAAACGCTCCACTGCTCTTTGACAGCTTTAGCCATCCTTTCCGACTGCTCCTGGAACACCTTAAGCTGATCCTCTCCCAGACGGCCGGTTGCTTCCCATTGCTTGTCCAGTAAATCCCTGGCCTGATTGACGCAAAGTTCGAAAGTATCCTGAGTGACGTTGCCGATGGTCTTCAGCCGCGAACTGAGTTCATTGAAGAAGCTGTCCCATTCCAAATCCTTCTCTTTTTGCAAGAGTTCCCAAGACTGCTTGACCTTTTCTGCGGCTCGTTCAACGTCTTCTGCGGCCATTTTCCCGGACTGTTTCATAGTTCTTGCTGCCTGATCAACGGCGGCCATAAACTCCTGCCTAGACGCTCCCCAGCTTCTGCGAAGCAAGGCTCGTGTCTCCCCAAGCATGAACACACCAACGGTTCCGAGATTGTCTACCAATTCTGTAATTGCGTCCTTCACATCATTCTTTAGCGCCATGGTCCCCTCCGCTCTTGCCTGAATGAATTTGACACTCACGGCAGTACGGTAACAGTTCAGTAGGATGTCGTCAACACGGTCTATCAGTTTGGAATACCGGCTGGCAACCGGATTATCCTTTCATTAAAGACCCCTTGCGCGGTATTATGTTGGTGCGCTTTCAAGCGAGCGCAACAAAAGGAACGGTCAGGACAAAAAATAATGAGCAGCAACAGCCCTAACGACCCTAAGATTCCAGATAAGGGCGCTGGAGTACGGATGGACTCCCAGCCACAAAAGCACTTTGGTTCGCCAATTGAGGAAGATGCAATACCCTGGGCGGAAATCATTTTAGAGGAGGAGCCGTATTCCGCCGGTGAAGAACAGCCGGTGACACCAGAACCTCTACTTGCCGAGACGTCCCAGGCTAAGGGCTTCTTTTCGCGGACATTTGGCATGCACGCGGAAAACTCACTGGATGGCCAAATTGCGGGCCCGCCCCTCGCGGTTCTTGTGGTCGCCGTGCTCATATTTCTTCTGCTAGTCGAAATGTGAGAGGCGATACAGTTTCGGCGGCACTGCCGCTACACCAGCGGACTTCAAATGGATGGGTTTCTTGACACGATCGGTGGTTCCTGATAAACAGGTAAGATTCCGCTACATGTGACATTCACCTGGCCAACTAAGTGCCTCAGAAACCGCCGCAGGCGGTTTAGAGAGGCTCGTCCGGTTTGGCCACGTTAAACAGCGTAAGAGCTAACCTTCGTGCGGTCAATTGCCGTTGCGTGACCGTCGTGATTTTTTCGAGGGAGCATAATGGGGCATCAAGTGACAGCTCCGCTTACTGAGCCTCGAACCCAAACAGTTTATGAGCGTATTCTAATCTAAGTTAAAGGAGGAACGGGCTGTGAAGGTCCTTGTCTCGGACAATCTGTCCGAATTGGGTGTGAAGATCCTTCGTGACGCCGAAGGAATCGAAGTGGATGTCAAAGTTGGCCTCAGCCCTGAAGAGCTTAAAGAGGTCATCGGAGAATATCACGGTCTGGCCGTACGGGGCGCAACCAAGGTGACCGCCGACGTGATCGCTGCCGCAACCAATCTGAAAGTAGTCGGGCGGGCCGGCACGGGCCTCGATAATGTCGATATACCTGCGGCGTCCAAGAGAGGCATAGTGGTGATGAACACGCCGGGCGGAAACACCGTCACTACGGCGGAGCATACCCTTTCCATGATGATGGCCCTCGTCAGGAACATACCTCAGGCGAATGCCTCAATGAAACAGGCCAAATGGGAAAAGAAAAAGTTTTCGGGAATGGAGATATTCAACAAGACCCTCGGGGTAGTCGGATTGGGGAAGATTGGATCTGTTGTATCAGACCGAGCCATGGGTCTTGGCATGCATGTTATCGCGTACGACCCTTTTCTGTCTGAAGAGCAGGCAAAGCAGATGGGAATCCGGGTGGGCTCACTCGATGAGGTCTTCAAAGAGGCTGATATCATCACGCTGCATGTGCCGCTTACGGACGAAACCAGAGGGGTCATCAATGCCAAGAATATAGCAAAGATGCGTAATGGGGTGCGAATCGTCAACTGTTCTCGAGGCCCTGTCATCAACGAAGATGACTTGGCAGACGCGATCGAATCGGGCAAAGTCGCGGGAGCGGCAATCGATGTTTATTCGGTGGAACCTCCCGGCAAGACCCGATTGATCTCTCTTGATCAGGTTATCTGCACGCCTCATCTGGGCGCCTCCACGCAAGAAGCCCAAGATAACGTGGCGATTGCGGTGGCGGACCAGATAAGAGACTATCTCGTAAACGGGACCATCCGAAACGCTGTTAACGCTCCGGCCGTTTCCGGTGAAGCGCTGGTGACCTTGCAGCCCTATCTTGACCTTTCCCAGAGACTGGGCTCGTTCCTTGGCCAGATCGTTCAGACCGGGATCAAGAGTGTCGAAGCTCAATATTCGGGCGATGTCACGGAAATGGCGCTTAAACCTATTACTACTTCGTTTCTGACCGGACTTCTCACTCCGATCATGCAGGACGACGTCAATCAGGTGAACGCGCCGATGGTGGCAGCGGAGAGAGGAATTGTACTTTCAGAGACGAGAGTCAGCAAAGCCGAGAACTTCCTGTCTCTCCTCCGCTATAAGGTTGTTACCGAGCGGTCAGAGCACATTGTGGAGGGAACACTGTTCGGGAAATCCGAACCGAGGATGGTTCGGTACGGTGGCTTCCGCGGCGAGTTTGACCTGTCGGGTGATCTCATTCTTATTGACGGCGTTGACAAACCAGGCGTAATTGGAAAAGTTGGCGCCACGCTGGGCGACAAAGGGGTCAACATCTCCCATTTTCAGTTTGCCCGCCAAGAACAAGGGGGACCCGCGCTTCTGTTCCTCAACACTGACTCCAAGGCAGGGGACGAGGCTTTGGAGGCTCTGAAGGCTCTTGACAATGTTGTCTCAGTGCGGCGCCTGACCATATAAGCGCTCAGCTTCGGCGAGTATGGCGTCATTTGCACAGTAGGACCGGCATCTTGCCGGTCCGTGGTAAGACCGAACGACCGGCAAGATGTCGGTCCTACCGAGTGTCGCAATAGCAGAGGAGGTCACGTATTTGTGCGGCCTCCAATGTCGACCCACGAGAATATTTCACCGAACTTGCGAAACAGAGTACGAACGGAAAATTAGGTCTCGAATAAGACGCAGGTGAGCTGTAGGAACGGTTCGCTGACCGCCCTCACAGCGGCCCCATGCACACGAAGAAGGAATCTGCCTTGTCCCACTGTAATCTGGGTACCAATTCATGCTGAACATAAAGGACCTGTCTCGTCCTGAGCTTCCTAAGCAGGACAATTACGAGCAAGCGCTGAAAATCGGGCTGGAGATATTCGGACGAAAAGATCCGGGCAGGGTCGCGCAAAGGGCCGGGGCCCTTTTCGAGGGCCGATCAGTCATTGTTTCGCACCTGGATAGAAGAATCGCTTTGAATGTGGATACCCAGCGCTTGTCGATCAAGGAAACTGATGAAGAAGCCCCCATATGGCTGGCAATACTCACGCTCCATTACCTGAATAATGCCGACGGTCGGCAGCCCACGGGCCGATTGAAGCACTTCCGCGAATTCAAGGACGGTCATTTCTATGAGCCTGCTTTCAACCGCAGGACCAAAGAAATCCTGGTCCAAGTCTTCGGCAAAGATCCCGCTCCAATGATCGCGGCCGCTGGAAAACTGAAGGGGAAAGTCCTTGAGACCGGAGACGCTGCTGTAGAACTCCCCTACTTTCCTTGCCTTCCCATCACTTGCATCCTCTGGAAAGGCGATGATGAGTTTCCGCCGGAGGCCACGGTCCTGTTTGACGAGACCGCGGATCTGTTCTTCAGCGCGGAAGACATGGCCGTGGCAGGACAAATGGCCGTGTTGGAGTTGTTGAAGGCCGCTCGGGGATAAGCTTCCTTCGAGGCACGGGAGTGAGCAAGTTTAGACTGGGGGACTTGCTAAATGTAACCCGGTAAGAGGACCAACATGAAAATAGCGATATCCGGAAAAGGAGGAGTAGGCAAGACAACGCTGAGCAGTCTGTTGGCTCGCTATTGGGCGCGACAAGGCTACAGAGTCCTAGCAGTGGATGCGGACCCGGACGCTAACCTGGGTTCCGCCCTTGGCATAGATACCACTGACATCGTGCCCGTGGCCAAAATGGAGAAGCTCATTTACGAACGGACCGGCGTTCAGCCGGGGACGGTCGGTGGCTTCTTCAAGATGAATCCTCACGTGGATGACCTCCCCGAAGCATTGGGCCGGGAAAAGGATGGGGTTCGCCTGCTCATCATGGGTACCGTCAAGAAGGGCGGAGGGGGCTGCATCTGTCCGGAGAGCGTTCTTCTGAAAGCCCTGATGAGCCACCTGGTTCTGTATCAGAAGGACCGGGTGATAATGGACATGGAGGCAGGGATCGAGCACTTGGGTCGAGGCACGGCTCAAGGTATGGACAAGCTCGTAATAGTAGTGGAGCCGGGCCGCAGAAGCATTGAGACCGCGGCCAAGGTGCAGCAGCTTACAAAGGATATCGGCCTTTATAAGGTTGCGGCGGTGGGGAGCAAAGTCCGAAGTCCTCAGCAGGAAGAGTTTCTCCACGCCAACTTGGACGGCATCCCCCTGCTAGGGATTCTTCCGTACTCGGAGGAAATAGCCACAGCGGACCTGGAGAGCCGCCCCCCCGCGCTGGACGATCCTGTGATCCTCCAGGCCATCGAAAAGATTGCGGCAGCGCTTGAACCTGAGACAAATTAGAGCCATTTGGTGAGATCTCGGGGAGACTACTCGCAGTAGCCCCGCTTTGCTTGCAAGGACTTCCGCTGGATGCGTCCGAGTGTCCAGCATTGACACAATCTGCATTCCTAATCAGGCCAAAGGCCACGGGACTGATTTAAGTCGTTAGTATAAAGGAGGAAGACTGCATGTCGGCCAAAATTATCAGTGGAAATGAGGTATCCCAGCAACTCAAAGACGAGATGAAAGAAGAGGTCGTCAAACTGAAGGCCCAGGGATTGGAACCCTGCCTGTCGGTTATTCTCGTGGGCGAAGACCCGGCCTCCAAGGTGTACGTCGCCAACAAGAAGAAGGCGTGCGAGTATATCGGGATCAAATCCCTTGAAACCAAACTGCCGGCGGAAGCCACCATGGAGCAGCTCCTGGAAGTCGTCGACGGCTATAACAAGGATAAGTCCGTACATGGGATACTCTGCCAACTCCCCCTTCCCAAGGGCAAGGGCTTCGAGGAAACAAAGATTCTGCGCTCGATCCTGCCGGAAAAAGACGTGGATTGCTTTCACCCTTATAACGTGGGTCTGATCAGCATAGGCGAGGTGCGTTTCCTGCCGTGCACACCAGCAGGCGTGCTTGAGCTGATCGACCGCGGCGGATTCCAAACCTCGGGCGCGGATGTTGTTATCTTGGGCCGCAGCAACATCGTGGGCCGTCCGCTCTCCAACATGCTCGACCAACGAGACAGGAACGCCACGGTGACTATGTGTCACACCAAAACGAAGAACCTCAAAGAACGGTGCCGAGCTGCGGACATCGTCATCGCGGCCATCGGCGTACCGGAGTTCTGCAAAGGTGACATGGTGAAAGAGGGAGCGGTAGTGATCGACGTGGGAATCAATCGCGTAGATGCTCCCGGAACTGAAAGGGGCTGGAAGCTTGTGGGCGACGTGGCCTTTGACGAAGTGAAGGAAAAGGCCGCTGCTATTACCCCGGTCCCAGGCGGCGTGGGCCCCATGACCATCGCCATGCTCATGAAGAACACGCTGACCGCGGCCAAAGAAACTATGAAGTAAGGTCGGTTTGCCTTCAAACGAGTAAGAATCGGGAGGCTCTTCTTGTAAGAGGGGCCTCCTGACCCAAATCCCCTCCCCTCTCGTCCTAATCGTTTCTACTCATCACCCACCTCGGCGCCTTATCGACGCAGCCTTAAGAACAGCTTTGCGCCGCTCTTCAGGGATACGCGCGAAGTGTTCCACCGCGGCAATTACAATATCCCGCGGAGATTCTCCTAGGTGGTCGGCAAGTTGAGCGACCTGCTCGACCAGATCATCGGGGAGGCGAAAAGACTCTGTCTCTTTTGGTGGCTGGGTCATGTCATAGACCTGGATTTGTCTCATCTCATTGGATCAGAACCGCCAATGCTTCGGGCCACAACAGGCGGCAGCTACAAGTCATTGCAAAACCGGCTGTCTAAGCCGTTGGATTTGTAGGGCCACGGCATGCCTTGCCCCTACAATGGAAATAACCGGCGTTGCGTGCACATTAAGACTTGCCCGGCCTACGCGGAGAAAGTAATTCGCAGGTCTTGCGACCGGCCCTACGGCATGGTTGGCCGGCCGGTCAGTATTTCTCTGCCGCGAGCTATGTCTTGACCGATCTGGGCCTTTAAGGCTTCTACGCTCTCGAAGGTCATTTCCGACCGCAATCGGTCCGCCAGATAGACCCGAATAGTATCGCCGTAAAGGTCTTGATCAAAATCCAGGATGTGAACCTCGTAAGATACCCGACGATCTCTGAACGTAGGATTGTAACCTATATTCATAACGCCGACGCGCATGCTTTCGCCTACCCTGCAATAGACAGCGTAGACTCCCTCGGGAGGATGCAGCTTCACTTCCGGTCTTATGTTTGCAGTCGGAAAACCCAATGCCTTGCCGCGATGGTGTCCGTGAATTACCCGCCCCTCTATGGTGAATTCTCGTCCCAACAGCACGTTGGCCTCGCGAATTTCTCCCCGCATCAAGTGGTCTCGGATGCGACTCGACGACACCACGTCTCCATCTATCTTTACCGGTGGCACAACATGAACCACAAACCCAAGCTCGGGCGCCATTTTCTTAAGAGTGTGAGGAGTTCCGGCCCTCGCCTTGCCGAAGCGATAGTTCTCACCAATGAACAAGTGCCGTATTCCTAATTCCTCGACAAGAACGTTCAGCACGAAATCTTCAGCCGATTGAGCGGCAAATTCTTTGGTGAACTCGGCAAGAATAAGGACGTCGATTCCCATGTGTTCGAGAATGTCGGCTCGTTCGCGGGGGGTGGTTATTCTGGGCACCTCAGGCACAGTGTTCAGGACGAGGCGCGGATGTGGGTCAAAAGTGTATACGACTGCCTCCCGGTCCTTGCCGTGTGCAGTTTCCACTGTCCGCTTTAAGATCTCCTGGTGCCCCAGATGTACGCCATCGAAGTTTCCCAGAGCTACTGACGGAGAGCTGAAGTTTTGATAGATCTTCTCGCGAACGCGAATGATTTCCATACGCTGTATCTAGGCGTCAGGCGCCGACCCCCCAATGGGCTCCTCGGCCAAGCCGGTCGGGGCCGTATCCTGCTTCTGAAGAGAGGACAGCTCTTTGGACTTCTGTTCCAATTCGCCTTTGAGGCGCCTATTGTCAGATTCCAAGTTCTGTATTTGGGTATTCAGGCGATCGACCTCTGCCTGATGCTCCTGGTCCGTTTTGATCATTCTGCGTCTCTCGCGCAGCCATTTCAACTGGGTCATGAAGTCACCCACCGCCGCAATGATTATGCCTACTGAGACGCATATCGTTACCAATTCCCAAAAAGCCACTTTGATGGGGGCGGACAAGCCGAAATAGGTGATCTGTAGTTCAATGTCCTTGTTCTTCATGAACAACGAGATAATCAATATGACAAAGGCCAGTTCTATGAGCCTCTTGATTAGCCTCATTTGCGCACCTCTCACGACTGTTCGGGAAACAGGCTATCGAAACCCTCCCTTAGCTTAAGGCAGGTGCTGAGGAGGTGTTCCGGAATTACCCTGATGTCAGCCAACACAGGCATGATATTTGTGTCACCGCTCCAGCGTGGGACTACATGATAATGCAAATGCTCCTCAATACCGGCACCGGCAACAACTCCCAGATTGATTCCAATATTGAAACCCTCCGGCCGCATGACCTTCCTGAGGACATGGACCGCGCGACACAGTTCCCCTACTACCAGGCTGTTCTCTTCCGTATCCAGCAAGCAAATGTCTTCGACGTGCTTATAGGGCGAAACAAGGACGTGGCCGTTGGTGTAGGGAAACTTGTTCATCATCGTGAATGCCCCTCGGCCCCGATGAATAACCAAATTAATGTCATCCTGATCGGCAGCGGGCTTTGTGCAAAATATGCAGCCCGGCTCCTTCTCTCCTCCAAGCACGTAGTCTATTCTCCACGGAGCCCAGATTCTTTCCATTTTCCCCTTGTCGTGCCCAATCGAACTTCAAATCGATCGTACTGCACTTCACCCCCGAAGCGCCCCTTTTCCGGACCCTGTTCCGGAAATCAGCCTTCAGACCATAGCATGTGAGCTTAACAATCCCGGACCTTCGGTCGGAAAACCGATTCCCCACGAGTCTAGTATTCAACCGGACCCCATGTCCCTATCGACTGACAGGATTGTTCCTCTAATATCTCCCTCTACGATTTCAATCAAACCGACGGTTCCGTTTCTCTTGTCCCGGCTGTGACTTGCCGAGCCCGGGTTAAACATGTAGACACCGTCCACCTTTCCCCAGAAAGGAACGTGAGAGTGCCCATAGACTATTAGATCCGGTCGGTCCGTCTGAAATTGCCCCAATATCCTCTGCTCCAGCCCGTCTCTCGATCCCCATCCGTGGATCAGTACTACTTGCTTTCCTGCCGCGGCTATAACTCTGACCTGGGGAATTGCTTGCGCGATCTCATAGTCGTCCATGTTGCCACAGACGGCTATCACCTCGTTCATCTCAAGCCGGTCCAGCACTTTGGGACCAACGATGTCTCCTGCGTGGAGAACCATTTCCGTATCCGCGAACAATTCCTCAAGGATGTATTCCAAGACAGGATTGGGAGATCGTAGATGCGTATCAGATAACACGCCGATTTTCATACTATTCTCTATCCGCATAGCCGGAAGAGCTTCCGTTGGCGGATCTCAATACCATGTCACCCCCTACAACAATAGTAGCGCCGGCAATTACAACAACACCGCCAACGTCAGTATAATTCTCAGCTCTGTCCAGCACCGAAGACAGCCTCTCTCCCTCGGCAATGCGAGTTCCGATGTCTGTTGCAAACGCGCATGCCCAGCACGCGGACCTGGAGATCACCGTGACCGAATGGATTCCCTTGCCCGGCACAAAGGTGGAAATGCCGAAGCACTTCTTGAACGTGGGCAGGGAGAGAACCAGTTGTTCGTGCATGGGGGAGCCTTGAGCGTACAGATACACATCCAAAGGCACGGAACTCCTGACAAACGCATCGCCTCCGCTGGCAACAACAAGATTGGCGGAATCCTCGGTCAGGTCCCGGCCCACAAAGTCAGCGATTGCCCCACTCATGCAGGACATCGGGGCGATTCCAGTCTTTCTGCTCGACAGATCGGTGTAGCGTACTATCTCAGGAGCTGAAGCGTAAATCTGAATCGGAGCGGGCGTTTCGCGAAATGCGGGATGCTGACGCAGGTACTCCTCAATCTGGTACCTGTAGCGGAATACCGAGTCCTTGGCCTTTGCATTCAAATCGCTATGAGCCTGGATGTGAAGGTTTGTTTCACGGACTTCCACCTCAAAACTCACAGACCGGTCCAATGATATTCTGTTGCGGTAGTTCTTTCTTTCGTAAATGTCATAAATGGACGGCATTGCCTAAGCCCGTGGTATTCCTAGTTTATTTTCTGAAGCCCTATCGCTACTTGCCGTGATTATTCATCGACCTCCGCGACCGTGTCAAGGATAATTTAGCCTGACACTTCCGCGATGCTTGCCAAGTTCCAGGTTTGTCAGATAATGAGAGATGCCTCCACTTACATTGGAGAGAAGCATCTGCCTGAGTCGAGGTATCTGGCGATGACTCAACATCGCACTCCAAGAACGTGGAGCGCACTGCCTTCAAGCACTTTTCTGTACTCTACGGCAGGAGCAATCAGCGCTTTATTGGGGTGGGCGCTGCTTGAGCCTTTTTTCCAGGAAGGAGGGTCTGGCGGGCGCGTCGGCCTTGCAAACGCCTTTATTTTTCCCGTAGTGGCTGGTGTGGTTTCCGCATCTCTTGTTGCAGTGAACAAATCTGGTTCTCGCCGATTTTCAGGGGTAATCGCATCGGCCGCTGGCGGCTTCGGCTTGGTTTTTGCCGGCGCCTTTCTTGCGCTTGTTCCATCCCATGTCGTGTTCCACTGGTTCAGCCCCACCCCACAGCCCGGCCCCGGCATGGGTCAAGCCGCCAGTTTCGTTGCGACTCTGGCGGGCAGGACACTGGCCTGGAGTCTTATCGGCACTATTATCGGCTTGGGGACAAGTCTTGTGATTGGAAGACGTGGCACACTTCTGAATGGAATAATGGGTGGCCTGCTGGGCGGCCTCATGGCCGGCATGCTGTTCGATCCGATTCAGGTCCTTATTTCTGGTGCGGACAAATCGCCGTGGATCAGCAGGATGGTGGGATTCATCATCTTGGGGGGAATGACTGGCTTCTTGATCGGTCTCATGGAAGACGCATCAGGCAGGGGGATGCTCCTGATTACCTCCGGCCCCCGTGCTGGAACACGATTGGTCTTGGACTCCAAGCCTTGTCTTGTAGGTTCATCGACGGCATGCGACATCGTTCTCCCGGCTGACCCAGAGATTGGGCAGTCAGGAGCGGTGGTCCAGAGAATCGGTCTCAGTTTCGAGTTGACGGCATTGGGACAAGCGGTATTGGTTCAGGTCAACCGACGTCCGATCTCCAGGACTTGCCTCACTCACGGAGACTGTATTCGAATTGGCGGGACAGACTTGCTCTTTTCGGATCCTGGGAGAAACAAAGCATGAAATCAGGGGAGGCCGGAGACGGGATCAGGGCTTAGTACCGGACTTGCTACCCTGCCCCTCGGTCATGAGGGAGTTCAGGTCGTAGGCCCTTACCTGACTCTGAGACTTGAGGAAGGCTAGCCAGTCCGTCTTCTTCCTCTCTAAAGTGATCAGTCTCTGTCCGGCGAGGCCGGGGAGCGTGTCAACGGCAAAATCAGTGATCATGCCTTGGACCTTCGGCGTGGTCCATTTTTCTTCCAGCGCATCCCCATTCCAGGCCAACGCGAGCACCTGTCCTTCGTCGAACATCTTGGTCTTCCCCAGAAGCCGCATAGTCTTGGAACTGTGTGCTATGACGAGTATTTCATGAATAGGGCCGCGATCTAGGGCCATGATTCGCGGTCGAAAGTACGTTGTATTCTGTTCCGTGTCATACCGGTCCTGGCTCGTGGATACTTCAGGGCCGGCCTTTCTCAAAAGAACATCCGACCCTCCGTAGTATTCCTTGGAGAGGAACACCCTTTTCCCGGAAGGCTCGTAAATACGGAGATGGTCGTCCTTATCGTAAACTGCGATCAGCGGTGTGTGTTTTCCAAAGAAATCGCCTATGGTAAAACCGAACACAGGAATTTTCAGGGGGACGCCAAAACGCCCCTGGACCTCAAGGTCGTCCCCTTTGTCGGTCAGACGATAAACTGGTCCATCATACATTCTGCCGAGCCCTTTCTTCTGGCCCAACAGAATCGGTCCCTGTGTAGGGTAGTGAATCAATCTCAAGTAATAGGGAAAGTCCTGAACAACTGGCGTCAGTTTTCGGTCACGGTATTCTAGGACGAAGGAACTGATCGAGCCCCGGTTCTGGGCAGTCACATAGATCCTGGCCGGGCCCTGTTTCCTCAGTTTGGCTACGTCCACGCTCTTCAGTTCCAGGGGTCGTGCGGAGTATTCGGCCAGGAGATCCAGTTTTTCAGAAGCGAAACGATATACGTACACAGTACTGGGATCAATGAGAACAATTTCATTAGCCCCGTCCCCATCCACGTCCCCAACTCCCATCCCGATGGCCAGCGTACTCAGTTCCTGGCTTCTCCACACTCGGTCGGCTTCGCTCTTTTTTCCTTTTTCAGGTGACGGCTTTTTGGCGCCGGTTTCACCTCTCGATCCTGCATCTATACGCTGCGCAAGCCTCCCCTCAATTTGACCGTTCATCCGGCCGGTTTGTGTAAGCAAGGCCGTTGCACCGGTTCGCTCAATCGTTGAGCGTGCGGGGCCATGTTGACTCCCGGCCACTTCAGAAGCACCCTCTTGACCTGAGAGAACCCGGGGATTGGCATTCGACTCCTGCCATTGGGACAAGCCACTGCCGGCAGGAAGCAAGGCTGAAATCAAGAAGATGAGGCATATAGTTCTTATAATTTTCATAGTGTTACCACGAAAAACATCTCAACAAAGAAGTCACCGGCAGCGTATTCGCAATAGGCATACGCAACAGGGCCGGATAAATACTGGATGGTTTCTCCCATTTGCCGGATGGCAGACGCGCTACATCTGAAAACTGCTCAAGACTGCGATCTCAGTCTACTGCCAAATTTTCCCGGAGATCCATAAAGAATAGCTGCCCGCTTGCTTTAGGGAGCCGAGCACACATATCGCTCACCCGAATCGCAGAGCACTGTAACGACTATTTGGTCGGAACGCAGCCGCTGTGCTTCACGCAGGGCTACGTGGACCGCTGCGCCCGAAGAAAGCCCCGCGTAGATCCCTTCTTGCTCCGCCATCATTTTCGCGGTCTCGACCGCCTCCTGATACTCCACAACCGCAATATGGTCAATAATATTCGTATTGAGTATCTTGGGAATGAAGCCTGGTCCGATGCCGGGAATTCGGTGGGCCCCCGGATTCCCCCCCGAAAGTACGGCTGAATCCGCAGGCTCGACAGCGACGATCCTGGTACGGGGGTTCTTTTTCTTGAAGAGTTCTCCCACTCCCGTGATGGTGCCTCCCGTCCCCACCCCAGCTACAAACACGTCAGGCACTGTTCCCAAATCCTTTAGAATCTCCACGCCGGTGGTTGTTCGGTGCACCTCAGGATTCATGGGATTCTCGAATTGATTAATCATCACCGCCCGTTTCGTCGATTCGAATATCTCCACGACCCGACCAACCGATCCTTTCATTCCGTTGGAGGGAGAAGTGAATACGATCTTGGCCCCGTACGCATCCAAGAGGCGCTTCCTTTCAGGTGGGACGGTGTCCGGCATGACTAGGGTCAAGGCATAGCCTTTGGCCGCTGCTATCATGGCCAAACTAATCGCGGTATTACCACCGGAAGCTTCAAGCAGCACGTCTCCGTGCCGGAGCAAGTTTCGGGACTCCAAGGATTCCACAATTGCTAGACACATGCGATCCTTGGACGATCCCGCGGGGTTCATAAACTCCAGCTTACACCAGACCTGCGCGCCACGACGGCCCTCTGGAGATCTCAGTCGGATGAGCGGAGTATTCCCAATGCATGACAACAACCAATGCCGATGCTTCATAAATGACTTTCCAAGAGAGGCCGCTAGATGAAATACATGTACTTATGGTCGAGGTCCCTGGACACGCCCTGTTTGCGGGCCAAGCCGCAAAGATCCGCAATTGACACCGACGCGTAGTAATCTACCAGCAGTCTTTGCGTCTCTTTCCACACTTGCCGGGTTATGCAAGCATCCAAAAGGTCGCATCCTTTTTTCTTCGTCGCGTCCGCGTCCAGACATCGGACCGGAACAATAGGACCTTGCGCGGCATTTATTATGTCTCCGATGGAGATCTCAGAAGGGTCGCGGGAAAGCATATAACCGCCTCGCGGACCTCGTCTGCTCTTGAGCAGGCCCGCCTTGAGCAGTTTGTTAAAGATTTGTTCGAGATATCTCTGCGATATCTTTTGCCGGCGCGAGATATCCTTGATCTGGGTGGGTTGACCACCGCCGTGGTAAGCCACATCGAAAAGTGCCCGAACTCCGTATCTGCTCGTAGTAGTAATGCGCATAGCAGTTCCTCGAAAAAGACGATTTATCTGTGAACAATCTCATTTATAGTCTATATTTAACTTTACTGTGCCTGTCAAGAAAATAACTCTAATTCTCCCTCAGGATCGAAGTTCCGCAATGCCACTGATTGTCGCTTGGCTCCCGGTAGGCACTTCGCGAACTGACGTCCGAATACCGAGCGTTTCTGCATGCCCGAGCGACCGCCACTTGACAGGGCCGAAACAAGAATTACATGGTACTTAGAATGACTGTGGAGGAGTAGGCCGATTTTGAAATTCCGTTTGATAACCCAGAAGTCCGCGAGACAATGGTATTTTTTGGAAGTGCGGCGTGCCACTCCAACGCAACCTTAGCCGGACACGAAATGATTAGTGTGAACTCGTTGAAACGCAGGCAAGCGCGCGGGTATGATGATCGGAAGACATGAGATTCAAGACTCCTGCGGAAAGTGTGGCCGGCCGGCAACCAGAGAATCAGATTGTTCTGATCAAAGCTCCTCAGAATGTTTGACACGGACCTTAGGGCATGATAAACGTATATACTTCATGAATGCCGGAGAGGTGTGAATGGGGAGCATAATCAAGAAACGCCGCAAGAAAATGCGGAAGCATAAGCACAAGAAGCTTCGAGCAAGACAGCGCCATAAGAACAAGTAAGACAGGTCCTCATGGTCTCAACGGGGCTTTTCACAACGTCCGACCTTACAACTATCAGTAGAGCGGCAGTGTTGGCCGAGGGACTGACGCGGGCGTATTTTAATCTTGCCCCGGATGAGTGGAAAGAGAATCCATATACCATTTTTACCCACAAGCACGTGGGCAAGGCACTCCACGAGCAAGATGTTTTTGCTCACGTGGTACGTTACAAGGCAAGGGCCGGAATACCCAAATCCCCCCGACCCGGAGAGAGAGAAACGTACGGAGTGGTGCTTCAGGACCCTAATATCCTCTTGGCCCTCTTGAGATCAGCCATGCATGACCTCTGGACGCTGGGGCTCTTTATACTGACTCACGAATTGACTCATATTGTTCGTTTCAGGAAACTTCATGTCGATTTCTTCGCACCCGTCGAAGACCGCGACAAAGAAGAAAAATTGGTGCACGGGATCACCCAGGAGATTCTTGCCGGAGTCACTAACACTGATTACATCTTGAGCCTATACGAAGACCAGTGGCGCCGCGCACTAAAGATGCAACCGTAACACGCTATCAATGGAGGTGGTATAGATGCCGATTTATGAATATCGGTGCCAAAGCTGCGGTAAAGAATTTGAAGAGTGGCAAAAGTTTTCCGATGCGCCTGTGGAGAAGTGCAGTGACTGCGGCGGCAAGACATGCCGTTTGATCTCCCAATCTACGTTTGTCCTTAAAGGGACAGGGTGGTATGTGACTGACTACGGTCGTAAAGACAGTTGTTCATATAAGAAACCTGCGGAAAAGCCGGCGGAGAAAAAGGAATCCACCTCGGAAACGAAGCCCACGGTCGCAGCTTCGACGACAGATTCCTGAAGCCGTACGAACTTGAGCGAATAGAGGTCACTAATGAAGATCAAGCGAATCGCCCACCTTGGAATCGCAGTAAATGACCTCGAAGCTGCGATAGACTTCTTTACCAAGGGGCTCCCTTTGGAGATCACCCACAGAGAAGATTACCAAGGGATGAAAATCGGGTTTGTCCCGGTGGGTGACAGCTCTGTCGAACTCCTCCAAGATGTCTCCGGGGCGTCAGCGATTAAGAGATTTTTGGACAAGAACGGCGAAGGCATCCATCATATAGCCTTCGAGGTTGATGATATACACCAGGCTGTTGCCGAGCTTAAAGAAAAGGGAATAAGACTCATCGATGAAACGCCTCGATCCGGCGCCCATGGGATGAGTATTGCCTTCATGCATCCTAAGGCTACCCACGGAATCCTGATGGAGTTAGTTCAGCCTGCGGAGGATTCTCATTAGAAGGGCCGCTTAAGGCCGAGCCTTGGTTTTCGTGGCAAGCGCCGAATCGGGGCTCGTGGCTAAGATAAGCTGATTCATCAAGCTTGGCCTCCGTTTTGTGGGGACGACGTCACCACATGGTGAACAGTAGCGATTTGGTTGCACACGTTCGCCTCGATCTCAGACGGCCTTTCGGCTGACCCTTATTCCTGACGCTTTGGACTGACGACCATCGGCCGGCAGCCGGGACGACCGGCTCTATAGACGGCTGCACTGTCTCTCAACGGTGCCGGCCGGTTCGTTTTTTAGCAAATGAATACGAATTCTGAGGAGGTTATGGAAAATGGCAGATGTTACCATGCCTATGAACGGTAAGGTGATCGCTGTAAAGGCCGAAGTGGGCCAGACAGTTGCAGAAGACGATGAGCTTGTCATAATAGAGGCCATGAAAATGGAATTGCCCGTTGTCGCCGTAGCGGGCGGAACGATAAAAGAGATCAAGGCCCAGACAGGCGAATCTTACCAAGTAGGCGACGTGCTTGTCGTCATTGGGTGACGATCCGAGTCGACATGGTGCCGAATCGAGGCAAAATGCCTCACAGAGAGACATGTCCCGTGGTCGGGGAGGAGCGAAGTCCGTTGCTCTTCTCATAACGGCGTGTGGTTCATCGGCTTGTTGGGTATAGGCGTGCTCGTTTGCTGATACCCCCGCGATAGGACCAACTTTCAGTTATCACTTCTCGTACAAGTCAATTCTATCCTGGAACCGGCCCGTAGCTGCGAAGCGATCCTCATCGCTTCTCAGCTTTCCGGGTTCTGGTCCGGTCAATCCCGGTCACTTCGATGCCGAGTTACGCCGCATGATTCTTGGAGGTGAGCTGTGCCGGAGAACTTCAAAGACAAAGTACTAGCGTGGGACGAGGAAATCGAGAAAAAGATCGCCAAGCGACCGGAACGCAGGGCGCAATTCTCTACGGTCTCGGAACTGCCGATCAAGAGAGTCTACTGGCCTTGGGATGTTGAAGGCTCTGATCTTGAAAAAGACCTTGGTATACCCGGGCAGTATCCATTTACCCGAGGTGTGCAGCCAAACATGTATCGCGGCCGCTTTTGGACTATGCGCCAGTATGCCGGGTTTGGAAGCGCAGCAGAGACGAACAAGCGGTTCAAATACCTTATTGAGCAGGGACAGACCGGCCTGTCTGTAGCATTTGACCTGCCTACGCAGATCGGTTACGACTCCGATGCGGAGCTTGCTGCCGGTGAGGTTGGCAAAGTGGGCGTGGCCATCGACAGTGTGGAAGATCTGAAGCT
This sequence comes from uncultured delta proteobacterium, assembly GCA_963809365.1. Lineage (GTDB taxonomy): Bacteria > Desulfobacterota > Desulfomonilia > Desulfomonilales > Desulfomonilaceae > CAWBBA01. The sequence goes on from CAWEJR010000029.1 coordinate 94,122, forward strand.
TCTTTTCGACGGCATTGATCTCTCATCTGTGAGCACCTCGATGACCATCAATTCACCCGCGGCGGTCCTGCTTGCCATGTATATCACCGCGGCTGAAGAACAAGGCGCTGACGTTTCCAAGCTCAGAGGTACTATTCAGAATGACATTTTGAAGGAATACCCCGCTCGCGGCACCTATATTTTTCCGCCACTCCCCTCTATGAGGATCATCACGGACATTTTCGCTTTCTGCAATGAGCATGTGCCTCAATGGAACACAATAAGCATCAGCGGATATCATATACGTGAAGCCGGTTCGACCGCGGTTCAAGAAGTCGCCTTCACTCTTGCCAATGGAATAGCCTACGTGCAGGCGGCAATTGACGCCGGCATGGACGTGAACACGTTTGGCGAAAGACTGAGCTTTTTCTTCAACGCTCATCAAGACTTCCTTGAAGAAGTGGCCAAATTCAGGGCTGCTCGCCGATTGTGGGCGAGGATTATGAAGGAGCGTTTCCACGCTACAAATCCTCGGGCGACCATGCTGAGGTTTCACACTCAGACGGCAGGATGCACTCTGACCGCGCAGCAGCTCGAAAACAATGTTGTTCGGGTCGCGTTTCAGGCGCTCTCGGCAGTCCTCGGGGGCACTCAGTCCTTGCACACCAACTCCAGGGATGAGGCGCTTGCGCTTCCCAGTCAAGAATCCGTGCAGATCGCGCTGCGCACGCAGCAGATCATAGGGTATGAAACAGGAGCGGCAGAAACGGTCGATCCATTGGCAGGTTCATATTACGTCGAGGCCCTCACCGATCAAATAGAACGGCAGGCTGTGGACTACATCAGGAGAATTGACGAGATGGGAGGAGCCGTGAGGGCGGTGGAATGCGGTTTCATTGAGGGGGAAATCCAGGAGTCTGCATACCGATTCCAGAAGGCGGTGGAGTCCGGCGACCAGGTAATTGTAGGCATGAACCGGTTTCAGACTGAAGAAACTCTGCCGAGCGGCTTGCTGAGAGTAGACCCCGCGGTCCGACAGACACAAATCAGCCGCTTGCAGAAGCTTCGCTCCGAAAGGGATTCCTCGGCAGTGGCTGCGGCGCTGGTGGAACTCGAGACGGTGGCTGAAGGGACGGGCAATCTCATGCCTTCCATCCTGGCCGCGGTGAAAAAAAGAGTCACTCTTGGGGAGATTTGTAATGTGCTGCGCAAAGTCTTTGGCGAGTACACCCATGCTTCCCATTGCTGATACTTGCTGACACGGACGAGGATCAGAGCGCGCCCGGGCCGATGCCCGGGTTTTGCTTTTTCTTCTCCGGAAAGTGGGCGACCGCTCAGACCTTAACCTTCAGGAGCCATTATGAACCTTACTGAGTACACAAGAGAGACCTTGCATGGTCTGAGCGGTGTCGTGGTGGTTGTCGAGACAATCAAACCCGATGCGGAGGCGGATGGACTCAAGGTGACGGAGCTTCAAACAGATGTGGAGCTAAGGCTGGCTCAGGGCGGGATACGAGTACTGCCTCACGCGGAATGGCGCCAGACACCTGGTCGGCCGTGGCTTTATGTCAGCGTAAATACTATCAAGCACTTGGAAAGCTACTTCTTTTCGGTAGACGTACAATTAAAACAGGACGTCAGCCTCCCACGGCAACCATCCATTGTGACCAGCTCGGTTACGTGGGAACTCGGGTCGATAGGATTTGTCAACACAGAGCTTTTGCCTGCAAAGATAAGGGAGTCGGTGGGCGCGTACGTAGACCATTTTATCAGCGACTATTCCACTGTTAACTCCTCAAGTCATTAGGGCCGCTCGTAACAGAACGAATGCTGTCAATCATGCCGAGGCGTTGAATTCCAAAGGGAAATCGTATAAAGTGCTCCGTTGCATTGCACACCTGACCGCATTTCTTGCTCAACTGCAGAGGAGCTTACGGTGGGTCAGGGTGTTGGAGTACTGAATAGCACTCAAGATTGAGCCTCCGAATTTCGGCGGCTCAGGAGAAAATAATCGATGGTCGGGTCCAAAACCGGGGGGTCCGATTCCTCCCAACGGGATTCCATTTTCGCGGAGATCAAGTCGTTTTTCACTTCGGTGAAAACCACTATTGCCCTTCTGTTCCTGCTCGCGGCAACCTCCATCATAGGCACGGTGATCCCACAAGGAACCCCGGAACAGCTAACCTCCGCGGGACCATCTTTCTATTACCGGCTCGCGGTGATCCTGGATCTCCACAATGTTTACCGGAGCTGGTGGTTCATTCTGCTCTTGATCTTTCTCTCGCTCAATCTCGTAGGATGCCTCCTGAGAAGATTATCAGCGATCCCCGCTGAATGGAAAGGAACGTCTCGGAAGACGTCCTTCAGCTTCACCCTGTCCGATAGCAGGCCGCCCCAAGATATCAAAGGCATTGTCATCTCAGCCATGAAGGGTTTTCTTGGAGTCCCGTTTAGAGTCGCCAACGAGAAAAACACACTCAGCCTGGAGTGGCTCAAACATCGAATCTATTTGTTGGGCTTCCCTTTTATTCACTTGGCCATCATAGTGATACTCCTTGGAGGATTGATCGGCCTCTTCTACGGAGTGAAAGGCCACATCCTGATAAAAGAAGGCGAGATCGGGACCGAGTTCAACGTGTCCCCATCCGGTGCCAAGCGTGCTCTCCCCTTCCAGATAGCGGTTGACAGCTTTACGCTGACACGTTATCCGACCGGCGAGCCCAAAGAATTCCGAAGTGATGTTCGGCTGCTGGAAGGCGACCGCGAGGTCGTGAAAGACTCTATTAGAGTGAACCAGCCGTTGACATTGCGAGGCATCTCACTCTATCAGTCCGACTATCGTGCGCTGGGAATAAGAGAGGTCAAGCTCGGCGTGGTTAGTCCTGATGGAAAGACCAAGGATCTGGTGATCCAGCCGAATTCCAAGGCTCGAGTACCTGGAAGTCATTACGAAATTGAGCTACTCAGTCTTGATCCAGGTACCACCAAACGGGGAGCCGGGGTGGAGATAACTGCGGAATCGCCTGGAACCGAGCCTCAAAAAATCAAGTTGTTCCGCAGCGACTCAGGCCCAGTCAAGCTGGGGGACGTGGGAATCCGCTATCTTGATTACGTTCCGCTCTACGCCACAGGACTACAGATCGGCTATGATCCGGGGAGCACTGTGGTGTGGGTAGGCTGCATCATGTTGATTATCGGGTTTCTCCTTACGCTGTTCACAAACCATCGCCGCCTGGCCATCCAGATGAAGAGCACAGCGGCAGGGAGTGAAATCAAAGTCTCCGGGAGCTGCCGCAGGCTGCGTCGTGAATTCCGTGAGGCAGTCGAGAAAAGAATCGTTGACGGATTGAAATCCGGCACTCAATAGCTGAACTGAACTCCTGAAAAGGCGGACATGTAAGACTTTTCCGGGCGATGACATGACAAGCACTGATCTGAACACGTACGTGACTTTCGGTTATCTGGCTGTGGGAGTCGGTTTCCTCGTGGTCTATATGTTGGGCTCTTTTGCGGCCAGGATTCGCATGGTGGCACTAGGTCTGTTCATCTTTGTTTTTGCTCTGCACACCGCGAGCATTGGCCTGAGGTGGATTGAGTCTTATCAGATGGGCGTAGGTCATGCGCCTCTGTCCAATTTGTACGAGTCGCTGATCTTCTTCGCATGGACAATTGCTCTGGCGCTGATTATTGCGCGCTTAAAATTCAGAACCGACGTCATCGTGCTGCTCGGAATACCGGTGGTCTTCTTGACCATGGCTTACACGTTTTTCCTGGATCCCAGCATCAGGCCGTTAATTCCGGCTCTTCAATCCAACTGGCTTGTCGCTCATGTAATCACCTGCTTTCTGGGCTATGCGGGATTCACGGTATCCTTTGTGGCCGCGCTGCTGTTACTTCTTACCAGGGGGTCAACAGCGTTCGGCAGACATCATTCCGAAACGGATATTCTGGATGAGATCGTGTACCGCTCGGTGCTCATCGGGTTCCCGATGCTCACCGTGGGAATAATAACCGGCGCGGCATGGGCGGATTATGCCTGGGGTAGTTACTGGTCCTGGGACCCCAAGGAAACGTGGTCTTTGATCACATGGTTGGTCTATTCTGCTTTTCTCCACGCAAGGCTCGCCCGAGGATGGCAAGGTGGTCGGACTGCGGTCTTATCCGTGGTAGGCTTTGCTGCCGTGCTCTTCACGTATTTTGGCGTCAACTATCTGCCAGGGCTCCACAGCTATTTTTGATCATGAACGCACAGGATATCGGCAAGCTTTTTGTCATCGGCTTCAACGGAACGCTGTTCACGCCGGAAGTACGTGACCTTATCGACGATTTACACCCTTCGGGTGTGGTCCTTTTCTCCAGAAATATCGAGGACCCGATCCAGACGGCGGAACTCAATCGCGACCTGCAGAGCTATGCACAAAAGAGGTGGGGTGAAGGGATCTTCATAGGCGTGGATCAGGAAGGGGGAAGAGTGCGCCGGCTCCGAGAGCCCTTCCAAGCGTTTCCACCTGCACTGGAGTTGGCTTCTTTTCAAAAACCCGAAGAAGCAGTCCGCGACTTCGCGCGACGTTACCGCTCGTGAGATCAGGGCTGGTCGGCTTCAATCTGGACTTTGTGCCGGTGCTCGACGTACTGGGCCAAGATCAGGTTGACAAGTCCTCGGTGATCGGTGACAGGTCATACGGACCCGACCCACAGTCGGTTTGGCTCCTGGGCAAGATAGTAATGGAATCGATGAGGCACGGTGGAATCATACCCTGCGGAAAACACTTTCCAGGACATGGAGGGACTTCCGTGGATTCACATAAGGACCTTCCAGTTGACGACAGACCCCTGGAAACGATGGAAAGCCACGACCTGATACCGTTTCGAAATGCCGCGGCCTCGCAAATTGAAATGATGATGACCGCGCACGTGCTTTATCCGGCTTTAGATAGACATCTGCCTGCCACGCTGTCGCCTGAAGTGATAACCGGCCTACTTAGAGGCAAAATGTCGTACAACGGAGTAGTCATCACCGACGATCTGGACATGGGCGCGGTGGCACATCATTATTCTTCTGATACATGCGCGTTAAATGCCTTTGCAGCAGGAGTGGACTTGCTCCTGATTTGCAACAACCCTGACAAGGCATTCTCAGCGAGGGAAAGAATACTCCGCGCATTGAAGGAGGGAGAGATCCCGGAGGCACGCGTGAAACAATCACTTGAACGCATTCGAGACCTCAAGGCCAAGTATGCCGCATCTATGAAACCCTGCGACAAGAAGGCTGTCCGGGAATATTTTGCCAGAGATGCCGTCTGATACCGAATAACCACCAGAAACACATCGAGGCAAATATGACGGTCCAAAGTGCTCAGATGGAAATCTCTCGAAGATTCATCGGCAAGGTCGCCCTGGTGACGGGAGCAGGCCAGGGAATCGGGCGTGCAACGGCTCTCCGCCTGGCAAGAGAAGGAGCGGCAGTCGGAATCCTCGATAAGAACCCGGAAACCACATCGGAAACCGTCAGTATTATCAAGGAAATCGGAGCCCGCGCTCTGGGGCTTATCGCTGACGTTTCGGACACGGAAGCAGTTGCCGAGCAAGTGCAAACCCTTCGGGAAGAGTTCGGGAGCATGGACGTGCTGGTCAATAATGCAGGGTTTGATAGACCGGGAGCATTCCTCAAGATCGACCCCGAGGATTTCAAGGCTGTCTGGGGGGTCCATCTCTTAGGGGCGATAAATTGCTGCCACGCGTGCGGGCCGCTCATGATAGGACAGGGCGACGGCCGGATCGTAAATGTCTCATCCATTTATGCGAAGGTTGGATCAAAAGGTGAGTCTGCCTACTGTTCGGCAAAGGCCGGCTTGATCGGCCTCACGAAATCGCTGGCCCGCGAGTGGGGCTCCAAAGGGGTACGAGTGAACGCGGTCCTGCCGGGATTGACCGAAACTCCGACCATAAGGGATGTCATGAGTCCCAAATTCAAAGAGATGATGATAGCTGAAACACCATTGGGAAGAATTGCAGATCCGTCGGAGATCGCCTCGGCCATCGCGTTCCTGGCTTCCGACGACGCCAGCTTCATCACCGGCGCAACGCTGGAGGTCGCAGGCGGATGGAATCTGTAGGAAAGGGCCAAGGTCTCGGACGGTTTTTCAAATAGGGTTTCCCATCCCCCCCTAACCTGCGGTGGCATGTCGAGGGGTCAACGGAATCAAGGACGGCAGTTCAAAGCATTCGCGCATACGGTCTACGCGTTCCTGACTGAATTCTTCGACACCGCCAAAATCAGGGCGCAGCGTGTCAACATTCCGGAATGCCTGAACAATATAGCGCTTCACATTCCCCAGGGCACGCCCGATGAGTTCCAATTGAGGTTCTTCCACTAGCCCTGGAATCGCGGTAGTCCGAAAGATAACTTCCAGCCCGGAATGCCTCAAGACGTCCAGGCTTCGCTCGATCGCAGCGAGATCAACTCGCACTCCGGCTGCCCGAGAGTATTCCTCAGAGGTCAGAGGAGCCTTGATATCCATAGAAACCCCGTCGATGAGCCCCGAGTTTATCAGCGCTTCAAGCATTCTCGGATTGGAGCCGTTTGTATCGAGTTTGATCTTCAGTTTCCGTTTGCGAAAAATCCTCAAGAGGTCCGGTAAGGACTCGTGGATTGTCGGTTCCCCTCCGGTAACTGTGATTCCATCAATCCAATTCCCGCGGGCGTCCAGATTCCTAAGGATCTCCCGGAGAGGATAGTCAGGCAGCGATCCCGGCTCCAAGACGAGTTTGGGATTGTGGCATGCCGGGCATCGGAATCCGCACCCACCAAGGAAGATCACCGAGCAAAGTTTGCCGGGCCAGTCCAGAAACGAAGTGGGGATAAATCCTTTGATGCGGAATGTGTCGTCCATAAATTCTCCGTTGCGCCGGAACATATGAAGATTAGGATTTGAGGGTGGAACCTCAAGAGAGCTTCCACCCGGACTCCCTCCCGTCATATTCGTACTATGCGGCAGCTCAACCGCAGTGATGATCCGCGAGGGCAAACTGAATGTCGGCGACAAGCTCCCGCGGAACGGGATCTCGTGCAGCAGTTCGGCGCCTCCCGCGCCAGCGTGCGCGAGGCGCTGAGCGCGCTCGAGATGCTCGGCCTGGTCGAGTGCAGGGGAGGGCAGGGCAACTTCATCAAGGCGGACGGCAGGGAAGGGACCATCGACGGCGAGCTGCTCAAGACGACTCCTGCTGAACCACGACCCTTTCGAGATCTTCGAGGCACGGCTGGAGCTGGAGCCGAATCTGGCCGCGCTGGCAGCCGAGCGGCCACCGAGGAGGAGCGCAGGAAGCTCTCGGCGCAGGCGGAGAAGCTGCGGATGCTGGGGATGCGCATCTGTCGGAGGCCGGACCGGGAGCCCGCGATCGAGGAGTACATGGAGGAGGACCGCAAGTTCCACCTCGAGATCGGCCGCTGCTCCCACAACAGCGTGCTCTTCACCGTGTTTTCGGGCGTCAACCTCATGATGAAGGAGATCCACTGGAGGGCGATGAAGAGCAAGGGCCTCGCCGACGAGGGGAACGTCAGGTCGTACGCGACCGAGCACGAGGCCATCCTCCGGGCGTCCTGACAAGGACTCGAAGGCTGCCGCGCGCGAAGTCACTCCAATCACCGGCTGTCCTAGCATTGAGAGCACGCAGGTCGACGCGCGACGCAGAACGAAACGACTGTTCTAAGAGGAGGAAGGATCATGATAACTGCTGCCGATGTCCGAGGCGTCATCCCGGCGCTCGTGACCCCTTTACGAAGAACGACGAGGTCGACCTGAAGGGCCTGGAAACGATCACAAAGTACCTTGTCGACAGCGGCGTGCACGCCCTCATGCCCGTGGGAGGGACGGGGGAGTTCCCCAGCCTGCTGCGCGAGGAAAAGCGCGACGTGATCGCCGCGGTTGCCCGTGTCGCGAAGGGGAAGATCCCCATCGTGGCCGGCACCGCTGCGAGCAGCACCCGGGAGGTCATCCTCCTCAGCAACGACGCCTACGAGGCCGGGGCGGACGCGGTGATCGTCACCGCACCCTACTACTTCAAGCTGCCCGAGGAGTCCCTCGTCCAGCACTACACCACGGTGGCCGCGAGCATCGGCTGCCCTCTCGTCGTCTACAACAACCCCCTGTACACCGGCAACCCCATGGGGCCCGAGATGCTGGCGCAGGCTCATGGGGGTCAGGAACGTCATCGGCGTCAAGAACAGCACCACGGACATGGGCCAGCTCATCGAGATGATCCGGCCTGTCGCCGAAGGGCAGGTCGCTGTGCACGGGTATCGACAGCCAGTTCTATCCCGCCCTCTGCGTCGGAGCCGCGGGCCTGTACTCCACGGCCGCGGGGATGATCCCCGCGCAGATGGTGAAGCTGTACGACCTGGCCGACGAAGGGAAAGCACGCCGAGGCGCTCGCGCTCTCCATGCAGCTGCAGGCGCTCAACAGGTACCTCGAGTACGATCCGGGCTACGTGGCCCCGGCCAAGGAGGCGCTGAACCTGATCGGGCCTCCCGGGCGGGCACCTGCGCGGGCCGCTCCCCGAGCTCACCGCCGAGGAGAAGGCCGGGGTGAAGGCTGCGCTGAAGACGATCGGGGCCCTGTAGGGGCGCCGCCCGGACGGGGCGGGCAGGATCCAGAGTGACGCGGAGGGATGCATGAGACTACGCATGGGGGTCGATACGGGCGGCACGTTCACCGACGGTGTCGTCATCGACGCGAAGGGCACGATCCACAACTTCAAGGAGCTGTCCACGCCGAAGGACCCCTCCATCGGCTTATACAACGTCATCAAGAAGGCCGCGGAGCACTTCGGGAAAGACGTGCGGGGCTTCCTGGGCGAGCTGGACTTCTTTGCGCACGGCACGACGGTCGCCACGAACACGCTGCTCACGGGAACGGGGGCGCGCTCACCGGTCTGATCCTCACGAAGGGCTTCCGCGACACCCTGGAGATGCGTCGGGCGCACAAGGAGAACATCTGGGACCTGTACCTGCCCGCGGCCGCTCCGCTGGTGCCCCGGCGCCTCCGCATGGGGGTGCGGGAGAGGATCGACTAGCCGCGGCGCCGTCGTCCAGCCCCTCGTCGAGGATGATGTGCGGCGGGCCTGCGCGGTTTTCCGCAAGGAAGGCGTGAAGGCCGTGGCCGTGTGCACGCTGTTTTCCTTCCTTAATGATGCGCACGAGAAGCGCATTCGCGAGATCGT
>CAWEJR010000030.1:0-86204 GCA_963809365.1 uncultured delta proteobacterium
CTCAAACAGCCAGTGCGGGACCCTCACCAAATGGTTCGAGGTAGTGAGCCGAATATATTCGGCTCCAATGGTCCTGATTGACTTACCGCATTCCGGCAATGGTGAGAAGGACATCGCCGCGGAGAGGTATGTGCGCTCCCAACTGGAGGATCTGGTGGGCGTCATCGAAGGTATAACAGGCCGCGGTCTGGATCAGGACCGCCTGAAAGAGACCATACACCTCTCGCGAAAAGCATCCGAACTCTGGACTCGGGTGCTTGAGTGCGGTGCAAGCAAGCCTTCGCCCATGAGCGTCTTCGACCAGTTCATATCCATGGCTCCTATAGTGGCTCAGAGAGGCACGCAGGTCGCAGTGGATTTTTATCTGTCATTGGTCCAGGAACTTGATGAACGTGTTAAGAAGGGGACCGGAGCATGTGGAAATGAAAAGTTTCGGCTGTTTCTGGGACAATCTGCCTATTTGGCCGGAGCTCCGACGCCTCTCCCAATTTCTGGATGAGCGTGGAGCCGTATTGGTAACCTCTCTCTATACGTGGGCGTGGGCCCGGCTGGCCGTAGGGGAGGATGATCCGTTCAGAGATTGGACCGAGCAGGTACCTTTACGCGGCCAACCTGCACTTGGAGCGCAGGATAGACCAGTACGTTGAGGCGGCCGAGCAATTCAATCTCGACGGATTCTTATATCACTCCAATCGGAGTTGTAAGTTTGTTTCGCAGGACATACCCGAGGTACGGAGCTCAGTGACTGAGAGAACCGGAATACCCGGTGTAATCCTGGAAGCTGATCATAACGATCCTCGCCTCTATTCTATCGAGTCCGTGGAAAGACAGATCGAGAGCTTCCTGGAACTCCTAGCTTCCCGTAAGGGAGCCTCCGCGTAACCCCATTTGTTGGTCTCTTATTGCGTCTCGTTCCCAGGCGGAGCCTGGGAACGAGGAACAATACACAGACTCGTGTTGACCTATTCGGGACTGTAAACCTCCAACAACTCCAATTGCGCGTCCCGTGATACCAATCTTATATTAGCCGCAATCCCTTCCAGGTGTTGCCGCACCGCTTGCGCACCAATATCGGGAACAGCGTAAACAGTAAACAAGACTCTTTTGGTGTCCGCGGTGATCATCGTACGCCTGTCGGGGCCATAGATCACGCTGGAAATCACAGCAACAGAGTCTGCTATCATCATGTCGCCGGCCTTCAGCACCTGTTTGGCCGTTCATCCGGATGTATTTTTCATTCCCTTTGGCAATGTCTAGCGTCAGCGGCGTCTTGACCACGTCCAGGTCGTGCCCTGCTGTGAGCAGCGTGTTCCTCAGCTCTTCCATAAACATAGCTTCAACCAGAGCCGCGACTTGTGGGATAGGCTTGCCTTTGAAAATCACGGATTCCAGTTGTTGAAAGACATGGTATGTTTTCTTGAAACGCTTGAAATAGGCTTGGTAAGCTTTAATCGGCCCCAAAGATTTCAGAGAGTCAGGCTCTTTGAACAGGGTACGGAGATCGGTTTCGAATTCTCTTTCTGTTGATCCAATTCGGGGTGACGAGAGGGGTTGATGACGTTGCGCATGGCCAGGATTCCTACGTGCGCCCCCGGATAGGCCCTCTTCCAATCGGCCGAGACTCTGAACATTGGATTCCTCCGTGGCTAGTGAAATCTCCAATGAAGTGATGCCACACCACTCGTTATATCAAGATTGGGTCTGTAGGGTAAGGAGAGGGAAGACTTTGCAGAAAACAAAAAAGGCCGGGAACTGTGAGGGGTTGGGATTCCCGGCCCAAAAAAGCTTATTCCGGGGGATGTGAGACGGAAGACTTGAATCCTCCGTCTCTCCGCCGACCTTTTCCTCCATGAGGAAGCCCTGCTTCCACGGAGTTAGATAGATGGATTAGTGAAATGCCCGTTTGCCTGAGTCGCCTTATATTGCTTTACGGGACCTTTTCACCACGATGGGTCTAGGCTTGACCCACTACATTGGTGTTGGGGCGAGGACCCGAATTCTCCAGCTTAATCTCTTCGATGATCGAGGCAATTTCGGCGTGAAGAATTTCCAGTTGCCAATTGAAATAGATGTCCTCACCAAAGTCCCGGAGTAGCCGTTTTTGTGCGTTTATATAGTCCCTGGGCGAGACCGCGCCTGAAAAGACATGAATAGGATTGATAAGGGTTGCTATCACTTCTTCTTGCCGTTCAGTGCACTGTTCCAGTTTATCGCTGTTCTGGCTCATGATGCCTTCCTTAGTGTTTTTCATGCCCTCTCCTTCTGCAACCCAAGTGCCAAATCACGACAAAGCCATAAACATGGCTGATATTGATCCTTTGCAACGATGCACTTCTCATCGCCCCGATTTGTGTGCGTTCGGAATTGGACACCCCCTCTGCTCCCCCTCATGCTAAGAACTCAGTCCTTTCAGGGCGTTACAGCACTGTCCACAATCCGACATGACCGTCGCATTTCGCGCGGCCTGCCATCCCAGCGGAACATTTGACCGATTTCGCTATTTTGCATATAATGACCCCGAGAAAAGCTGAAAGTTCAAAAAAAGATACAGAATCCCTATAGATAGAGAGGATACCCCATGATGCCGGGTCCTTGGGAACTAATTCTCATTCTTCTTATTGTCGTTGTGATCTTTGGTGGCAGGAAGATTCCGGAAATCATGGGAGGAATAGGCAAAGGGATCAGAATCTTCAAGAAGTCCATGGAGACAGACGAACCGACGCCCCCTCAAACAACAGAGTCCGGCGAAGTCCCGAAAGAGAAGGTTGAACCCAAGTAGACGTCTCTGGCAGCCGGTCCCAGCAATCACGAATATCCGTTTTGCACAAGGGGGTGGAAGCTAGCATCCTGCTAGCGCGTGCAGGGACTACCTTGCGGGGTGCAAGAAGTTGGCTAATATGATTTCATGCCAGATTGTACAGTTTGATGAACAGCTTGACTACGGCATGTAGTTGAAGAGCTTTGACCGCCAGCCCAGCAGGATGGCAGGCACGTTGTCCATGAAAAAGAAAGCTTCCAATTCAGAGGGCGTGAAGACTCTCGGCGGCATCTATTTGTTTTTTGGCGACGAATTCCTCGTCAAAGAGCAGGTGAACAAGCTAGTAGACGATTTCCTCGATCCAAAACTCCGAGCCACCAATCTGATGATTTTTGATGGGGTCAGTCTTGACGCGGCCGGCCTTTTATCGGATGTACGCACCCCATCTCTTTTCGGCGGGCCACGCGTGATCGTGATAGAGCAGACGACGATCTTCATGGGGCGTACCGATGAGCGCAAACTTGCTGCCAAAGCCATTGAATCCTGGAAAGCCGGTGAACGAAAAGCGGCCTTCAGAACAATGGGCCAACTATTGAATCTCGCCGGTTTGGGACCCGCGGACGTTCAAGATGATCCCGAATGGGTAAGTCAGATACTTGGAGATTCGGCCAGACCGGATGAAAGAGCAATGCTGGCACGTTTGGCAGAGGCATTTCTGGAAGACGGCCGGTTGGCCGGGGTAACGGGAGATGAAGCGCTGATCGAGGACCTGGTCCTTTCCCCACTTCCGGAAGAGACCGTCCTGGTGTTCACCGCGCCTGCGGTCGACAAGCGTAAAAAGATCTTCAAAACGGTCGAACAGGAAGGACACGTCATTGAGTGCTCCGTACAGCAAGAAAAGTGACGGTACTGGACTTGAGAAAGGCTTCTTTGAAGAGCGTGTGCGATGTGCTGAGCCGAGCGGGCAAAGAGATAGCTCCAGAGGCTATAGAAAAGATGTACTCCCGTTCCGGTAAAGAGATCAGACAACTGGAGAGCGAACTGGGAAAGCTGGTCGGATATGTGGGGGAACGCCGAAAAATCACGGGCACTGACGTCGAGGCCCTGTTTTCAGATTCCCATGAAGCGGCATTCTTCGATCTGAACAATGTGCTACGGACCGCGGATATCAAGCGATGCCTCCCTGCACTCCACGAAAATCTAAAACTCGTTTCGCATCCGTTACAGACCCTTGCTTCGATAGCCACTGAGTTCCGGAGGCTCATGGTGGCCCGAGAGATGTTGTTCACGGTATTTCGGTCTTCCTGGAAGCGAGGGATGAATTACCAGAGCTTTCTCCCGATCCTTAAGAGGGTACGTGAGGAAAATCCAGGCATGGCGCAAAAAGGAAAATTTAGCCTGCTGGCGATGAAGGATTATCCTCTTTATTTATACCTTAGGGATGCACAGAAATTTCCCATGGGAAAGCTTACCGGGATCATGGAAGCGGTTCTCGAGGCGGACGTGCTGATGAAGTCTTCAAAACTGGGCGCCCACGCGCCGAAGGCCATCCTGGAGAATCTCGTACTGACAATCTGCACCCCGGCGGATAGTAAGGCTGATAGAGCGAAAAAGGCCGGATAGACTTCGAAAAGATCTGAAAATGAAAAGAGGAAGATCTGTTGGCCTGAAGGTCGCCCCATGCCGGAGCTTATTTTCGTTTCAAAATTCCTCCGTCTGAATTACAGTAATTAAAAAGCGCGTTTCTGCAATCTTCTTACTCAGAAAGCGGCTACAACATTGACAACAAAATGTCTGCATTCTAATATTTTTCGTCTCTAAGTAGTCTCATCGTTCAACCAGAACTACTCCTTCCAATCCAAGAGGCCGTCATGAACTACAAGATCGGAATCGACGTAGGAGGTACTTTCACCGATTTTCTGCTGACTCGCGCTGACGGACAATTCCGTACTTACAAGGTGCTTTCTACTCCCAAGGACCCGTCCATAGCGACCATGCAGGGGATTTCCGAGATGGCCCGGGACGAAGAGATGGCCTTGAAGGACTTCCTGGCTTCGGTTGCCGTGATTGTGCATGGCACAACCGTTACGACCAACGCTGTCCTCACGTACCGCGGGGCCAAGACGGGCCTCCTGACGACCGAAGGTGTGAGGGATGCTCTGGAGATGAGGCGGGGAATACGTGAAGAGCAGTACAACAACCGTTATTCCAATGTCGTGCCCCTGGTCCCGCGCTATTTCAGGCTGCCAGTCTCCGGTCGCCTTGATTACGCAGGCAAGGAGATCATGCCGTTGGCGGAAGAAGAACTGCGGTCTCAGACAAAGTTTCTTAAGGAAAATGGGGTCGAGGCCGTTGCCGTTTGTTTTATGAATTCTTTTGCCAATCGAGACCACGAGCAGCAAGCTGCAAGGATCGTCAGGGAGATAATGCCCGACGCGTACGTCTCGGTTTCCACTGAGATACTCCCCTCTATACGATTCTACGACCGGGTCTCGACCACAGTTTCTCAACGCCTATGTGGGCCCGATCCTCCGACGATACTTGCAGAGCCTTCTCAAGAAACTGGATGACGCGGGCTTTCCCAACATACTTCTGATAATGCAGTCTAACGGGGGCGTAATCTCACCCGATTTTGCAATGGATCATGCTGCGACGACGCTGCTGTCAGGCCCCGCGGGAGGACCTGTGGCTGGAATCGTGTACGCGGGGATACAAAATTACCGAGACTGCATAACCATGGACATGGGAGGGACCTCCTTTGATTGTGCCCTTATCAAGGACGCCAACCCCTTCACTACCACCGTAGGTGAGATCAACCGGCTTAGACTGGCTCTCCCCATGCTCAACGTGGTGACCATCGGCGCAGGAGGCGGCTCTATAGGTTGGATAGACGAGGGTGGGCTCCTGAGAATGGGTCCGCAGAGCGCGTCATCCGATCCTGGTCCTGCCTCGTACGGACTTGGCGGTGAAGACCCGACCTGCACCGATGCGGATCTCGTCCTGGGATACCTGGACCCCGACTTCTTTGCAGGTGGACGTATGCCTCTCCATGCGGACCGCGCGAAGAGGGCGATAGAGGCGAAGATCGCCAAACCCTCAGGTTATGACCTCTTTGAAGCTGCGGCTGGTATGTACCGGGTGATCAACGTCAACATGGCCGCGGCCGTCAGAGAAGTTGCCGTCAAGCATGGCCAGGACCCACGGGACTTTCCACTGGTGGTAGCCGGGGGCGCCGGCCCGAACCACGCGTGTATGATTGCTTTGGAGTTGGAAAACCCAGTGCTCATAGTGCCGCGGGAGTCTTCAATCTTCTGTGCTGCGGGCATGCTGATGTCAGACCTCAAGCATGACTTCGTGAGGACCTATGCGGTCTACCTGCAGGACGCTGAACCTCAGGTTTTCGGGCGTCTCTTTGACGAAATGAAAAAAGAGGGGAAACAGCTTCTGATCTCCGAGGGAATCAAAGAGTCTTCCATCGAGTACCGGTATTCTCTGGATCTCAGGTACGTCAAGCAATATCACGAAGTGGGGGTAATGGTCACGGCGCAGGAAGTGGACAGATTTGATATCAGTTCCATGGCGCGCAGATTTCACCCCGCGCACAATGCTCTTTACGGCTATTCGCTGGAGGATCAAGGTACCCCTATAGAGCTGATAAACATGCGTCTCGTCTGCATTGGCAGCACGGACAAACCTGAATTCCAGCAGCAAAAACACGCCGGCGAAGACCCCTCACGGGCCTACAAAAGAAGCCGCAAGGTTTATCTACCGCTTCAGAAAGAGTTTCGAGAAGTGAGCGTTTTCGACGGGTTGGCCCTCGAATTCGGCAATCACATAGAGGGACCAGCGATTATAGAGCAGGTCAACACTACGACGTTTGTTGCACCCGAATTCAACGTCCTTACGGATCGCTTCGGTAGTTTCACGATGTACCTCAAGGAATGCGAGGAAGAAGTGAAAAGGAGGATCCTCTCATGAGCAATCAGATCGACAAGGTACTGGTCTCTATCCTGCAGCGTCGCCTGAAGTCGATTACTGAGGAGATGAGTATTGCTTTGACCATGACGACGAGGTCCCCCATCTTATGCGAGGCGAAAGACTTCGTCACCGGCCTTTACGACGCGAGAGGCAAAATGCTGGAGCAGACC
The DNA here is from genome assembly GCA_963809365.1 of uncultured delta proteobacterium. Taxonomy (GTDB): domain Bacteria; phylum Desulfobacterota; class Desulfomonilia; order Desulfomonilales; family Desulfomonilaceae; genus CAWBBA01. The sequence goes on from CAWEJR010000030.1 coordinate 6,907, forward strand.
GAGAACCTTCCCATCCTCTCTTTTTCTCTCGGACCCGTCTGTGAGTACATTGTCAATTACTTCGGTCACGAGATCTATCCGGGTGACGTGATCTTTCATAACGACGTGTTTTCTATGGGAAATCAGAACAACGACGTGGCCGCGTACAAGCCCATCTTTTACGATGGCATCCTGGTGGGATGGGCCGCTTGTAAGGGCCATCAGGCGGACATTGGCGGCGCTGTCCAGGGCGGGTACAATCCTAATGCTGTGGAAGTCTGGCAAGAGGCTCTACGCATACCGCCGGTCAAGGTTTACGAAAGAGGCAAACTGCGTAAAGACGTGTGGGACCTGATTTTTGCCAATATACGGCTCGACATAGTGGCCGAAGACATGCGAGCGGAGATTGGCTCCTGCGTGGTCGGAGAGCGCGGACTATTAAAGATAATAGAGCGTTATGGGCGCGATGTCTTCGAGGCTCACAAGGAATACCTTTTTGACTCGACGGAAAAGATGATGCGATCGGAAATCCGTACTATTCCCAAAGGGGTCTACTACGGTGAATCCACCTGTTACTTCGACGGGAAAAACCCAGGCTCCAAGTATCAAATCAGAGTGAAGATAACGGTAGGCGATGGCGAGATTACCTTCGACTATTCGGATACGGACCCTCAAACCACAGGTTTTGTCAACGGAACTTACACCTCAAGCGCATCGGCCACGATTCTAACCTTTCTGCAGATGGTCAACCCGGACATGCCACACAACGACGGGATGGTGAAGCCGGTCAAGATCATCATCCCAGTGGGGACGATACTCAATGCCGCATATCCTGCCGCCACAACGTACGGCAATCATCTCTGCCCGAACAATGCCGACGCGATAATGAGGGCACTGGGGCCGGTTATCCCGGAGCGAGTCACCGCGGAATGGAACGAGCTGTTATGCTCGCTTACCACGGGGGTGGACCCACGCAAGAACACCCCTTACGTGGATATTGGCTTTATGGGGCTGAAAGGAGGCTCGGGGGCCATAGAGGGGGTGGACGGTTATGACCATATCGGTATGATCGACGCGTCCGGAGGAGTCCTGGATCAGGATTACGAGATGTTCGAGCAGCAGACACCTCATCTTCTGGTTAAACATGAATATTGGCTAGATTCTGCCGGGCCGGGTCAGTGGCGCGGAGGACTCGGCGTAGAGACCGAGTTTGTCCTCGGTTCGGATAACACGAAAGTGGTGACCTTCGGTGATGGAGACGTGGAACCGGCACGCGGATCCATGGGCGGCATGGAAGGCACCTTAAACAAGATCGAGCTGACCTATCCCGACGGGAGGGAGTATCTTTGCACAACAAAAGATTTGGTCGAGGGTGTCCCCAAAGGGACGATCTATTTTCAGCAGGCGGGTGGCGGAGGCGGATACGGCGACCCATTTTTGAGGCCCAAGGAGAAAGTCGCTGAAGAAGTCCGAAATGGGATAGTCTCTTTGGAAGCCGCGCGGGAAAAATACGGGGTGGTTGTGGACTCGGCAACGTTCGCTGTGAACGAAACTGAAACACAAAAGCTGCGATCATCACGACCAGGTGACGACGCGTGATCAAAGGCAGTTCATTTTAGAGAAGATATTAATTTCAATATGAGGGTGTAAACCCGAAGCAATCTCTGGAGCGATGGGCTTCCCGCCCATCGTCATTCCCGCGTAGGCGGGAATCCAGACTGGACCCCGGATCGGAGTCCGGGGTGACGAACTTCTCGTTCCCAGGCTCTGCCTCCTGTATGATATTGAAATAAGCCTCTGTTCAGGGCGGAGCCCTCGAAGGCATAGATTCCCAGGCAGAGCCTGGGAACCAGGACGCTATTTGAAAGCACATTCGCAGGACTGCACATATGACGGGGAGCATCACAGTATGACAACCTTCATGCCCGGATATTCATCCTACGAAGAGTTGGCTGAGATCCAGCTTAGAGGCCTTCAGTGGACGGTGAATCATGCGTACAACGGATCGCCTGCATATCGCAGAAAACTTGATGATTCGGGGGTCAAGCCCGGAGACATTAGCACCCTCGATGACTTGAAAAGACTTCCCTTCACTACGTCCAAAGATCTTGCGGACGGTTACCCGTTTCCACTCTTGTCTGTTCCAGTTAGCGACGTAGTGCGTCTGCATGCTTCTTCCGGGACTACGGGCAAGAGGAAAGTGCTTTGCTATACCCGGAACGACATCGATGACTGGGCTCATTTTTTCGCTCGATGCTATGAGATGGCGGACTTGACCACCGAAGACCGAGTGCAGATTTGCGTGGGTTACGGCGTATGGACCGCGGGTGTGGGCTTTCAACTGGGGTGCGAAAAATTCGGCGCGCTGGCGGTGCCTGCCGGACCGGGCAATCTCGATATGCAGATAGAATTCCTTTTGGATTTCCAGAGTACGGTCATGTGTTGCACGGCATCCATGGGATTGTTGCTAGCTGAGGAGATAGAACGGCGGGGTGTGCGAAACAGGCTTGGGCTCAAGAAAATGATCTATGGTTCCGAACGCTCGTCGGACTCCATGAGGCACAGGATAAAGGATCTGCTCGGCCTGTCCGATATGTACGACATCCCTGGAATGACCGAACTCTATGGCCCGGGCACGGGCTTGGAATGCTCGGCCCATGACGGCATGCATTACTGGGCTGACTATTATATTCTGGAAGTACTCGATCCCGACACTCTGGAGGCGGTACCGGAAGGTGAAGTTGGGGAGATGGTAGTGACCACCCTGCGAAAAGAAGCCGTGCCGTTGATTCGCTATCGGACTAGAGACCTCACAGTCCTCAAACCAGGTCCTTGCCCTTGCGGGCGATTGCTCCCCAGGCATGACCGCATCCTTGGCAGGTCCGACGACATGTTTATCGTCAGGGCCGTCAACATCTATCCCGGCCAGATTGACAGCGTCCTGAGCAACATCGAAGGCATTGGAAGCGAATACCAGGTTATAATCGAGCGCAGCCAAGGGAAGGACACCATGATTCTCAAGGTTGAGCGAGCCCGAGGCGCGGATGCCGGTTCGGACGCTCAAACTGCCACAGTCGTCAAGGAGATGCTCAGAAACAAGGTTCTCGTGACGCCGGAGGTTGAGATAGGGGACTACGCTTCCTTGCCACGCAGCGAACGCAAGACCAGGAGGGTTTTCGACAATCGAGAAGTCTGAGGGGGCTTGGTCCCATGGAGAACACATAATGGCTACTGATTTCACCTTTGCCTATGGCTCGAATATGAACCGTTCGGACCTTCGTTCGTGGCTGGAAGCGAACGGGTACGATTCTTCTTTGGTTGTTGACGCCAGTCCGGCGACGCTTGAGGGGTATGATTTTGTCTGGAATTACTATTCCCAAAAGAGAAGCGGCGGCACTGCCAATCTCGAACGCAAGGAGAATTCCACCGTCTGGGGACTGCTCATCGAGTTTGAGTCTTCATTGCTGAAAGCGTTTGACAGGAAGGAGGGGCATCCTTTCTTCTATTCGCGAGGAGAAAAGCGAGTTGCTGTCCGTCGTGATCGAGACGGGGAGACGGTTTTCGCCTGGCTCTACCTGGCGAAACCTAACAAGGTCGGCAGAAGAGATGTGTGGCCGACGCGAGCGTACAAAAAAATAGTCCTTGATGCTGCGATCTTTTGGAAATTTCCTGAAGACTATATTGCGAAGATCAATGGCTGGGAAACGCAGGGCTAAAGGGACATAAACCGCTCAGTGTATGCTGATGGGGACATTGAAAGCCCATTGGGTCAGTCATCAAGAAAGCCTCTTGGCTGGCCACTAGAAACTAAGCGACTGTACCCGCATCCGTCATTCCCGCGAACGCGGGAATCCAGATTCTGGACCCCGGATCAAGTCCGGGGTGACGGTGGCGTCGTTATCGCGAATCGGACAAAAGAATTGGCAATTGCTATAAATCAACCAGTTCGGCCTGGCAGGGACGCCGGGGCTACCATCACGGGGGGTAGGACCGGCCTCCGTGCCGGTCACTCATGATTCGCCGGGGCCTACCGGTTCTTTGCCATGAGCCTGGTGGATTGGATCAAGGCTTCTGGCGACTCCTGTGAATGTGGCGCTGCCTCAAGGCCACAGGAATCTCGAAATCGGGGATAAAGTGGGGTTTCCTTTCCCCAACTTGCTTCCCCGAGCGCAGAGCCGGAGGCAGCAGAAAATGCGTCGGAAGCCACCGGATCAAGCGTGGTTGGTTCATAGCGGCTCGCATGATAGGTTGTGCCTCGCCACTGGAGCGCGTCCTTCCACAGAATTTTCTTCACTATGACAAGAAAGACCCAGATCAGCATCAGATTTCCTAAGATGAACAGGGAGGAATACTTCTTGGGCACGCCCATTTGTGCGCAGAACCAGGAGGAGACCACACACATTTCGATTGCGCAGACTGAGGGAAGCAGAAACCAGGCGTCCGGCCAGATCTCCCGAGCCGCGGAAATATAGAAGTAGAAAGCCGCGGCCATGACAGGGAAGCTCACCAGGATGTGAGCCCAGAGATACCTGAGCACCGTAGGCAGCTCATAGTTCATCGAGGCGCTGAGGATGCGTGTCCATCCTCTTACGATCTCTCTAAAGGTGGTATACATACGAGTCTGTAAAACGTTCTTCCCGTTCGCGAAGAGAAGGCCCAAGCCCGCGGCCTTGATCCTTTTGCCTATCCCTATATCTTCAACAGCCAGGTCCCTTACTTCCCTGTGTCCTCCTATCTTTTCATAGGCAGGCCTGCTGATCATATAGAACATGCCATTGGCGCTGGCCACAGGGCTCGCGGGATCATTTACACGCCCGAGGGGGTAAAGAATGCAGGTCATAGCTGCGAAAACCGGTTGGAGGGCCTTCTCCCAGAAGGTCTTGAGAATGAACCTGGGACTGAGAGTCACCATGTTCGCACTACGTCTGAGCGCTTCATAATAACACAGGCGTAAAGCCGACTTATGAAGGCGGCTATCAGCATCCAAAAAGGCCAGCCATTCGCCGGACGCGTAACCTACGCCCACGTCCAGAGCGTGGCACTTTCCTGTCCAGCCCGGAGGCAGTTCCCCGACTGAAATTATACGGAAATTCTTTTGCTTCGCTGGCAGGGACTTGGCTATAGACGCGGTAAGGTCTTCGGATCTGTCGTCCACCAAAATGAGTTCAAACCGAGGATAGTCCTGCTTCAGCACTGACTTGAGGCATTCGCGTATCGTCGATTGCTCGTTGTGCGCCGGCACTATGACTGAGATAAGCGGCGGATCAGCAAGAAGTGGTAAGTTTTTGTTCGGATCGAGAACCGGGACCCAGTGGAGCGACTTCAGAGCGTCCCTAAGTCTTAATGTCCAAAAGTAGGCTTCAAAAAGCAAGACGGCCGTGGCCAACGCTAAAGCTATGTAAGTCAAGTTTTCCCCTTGATATGCAGATTGCCAATGAAGTGGCGAAGTTGCGCAGTGGCAAGGGTAGGGGCGGGTTTAAAACCCGCCCCTACCCTTCCAACAACCAATATAAATGAAATGACGTCCAACATTCAAAGAAAAACGGAGGGCCTAGGCCCTCCGTTACACTAACATAGTTTTAGTCGGATACTTCCCTAGAAGTCTCCGGTGACCTTGAGTTCGATACCAAAAACCGGGTCGATCTGCTTGTTAGGATTGATGCCCCACAACGCGGGATTGTTGGTGCCAACCCCTGTGGTAGTCGCCCAATTGACAACTGATTTGTCAACGCAGGCCCAGCTAAACCATTGTCCCGGCTGCCAATAGGCGGTCGAGACATTCAGGAGTAGGCCTTCCAGAAGTTTCCAATCGACTCCTGCGCCGAACTCATAACCCAGGTTGGTATCGGGTATCGAAGGTGCTCCAGTTCTCGTCAGATCATGGAAGAGGGCCACGGTCCCAGCCGGAAAACCATTTGCGGCTACGGGGATTACCGGCTTGATGAAGCCCCATCCGTATCCGCTCTGGGCCACTCTATCAGCCCAGAAAAAGCTGGTGTAGACGTTCAAGTTGGACGCCACCGCGTAGTCAAGCCTCGCGGCATAAGTGGACGCGTCTTCCACGTACCCATTCCCCGAATCGCCATTAATGTGTGTTCCGAGGCCGTAGGCATAAACCATGAGCAAGCTGTAAGGCCTGTACAGGCCCGTATTCGCGAAGGACGAGGGCCGCCTGATATTGTTGGACTTGCCTGCCAGGGTGACAAGGCCATTTCTATCTATCTGCGCGCCGTTCCTTCTGTCAGGCCCTGCTGCCCAGCCATAGAGGAGAGCCAACTTTGCCGGGCCGCAAATGAAGCCACCTTCAGCTACTGCCCGCCAGTTCTCGGTATACGAATCACGGGAACCTACAAAGTTTGGGGCTCCACCAGCAAGCCGCTGTCTGTTCCTATTCGTGATTGAGTAATAGTCCAGTTCAACGTTAAGGAAAAAACGGCCATTATTGTATTTCCCGTACAGTGGTGCCATAGAGCTCATAACGCTCGGAGTAGAGCGCGGTCTGCCTATTCGCAGGTGTGTTTATAATGCCCTCACCACTCGTCTGGGCACGGACATGGTTGAAGATGGCGCCGAATTCAAAAGGCCCGTTCCGATATGTGATTCCAGGAACAACTGAATCCCACCATCGCCCGTTGTTCTTGTCAAAATCCTGGTTGAAATAACCTACCGTATTAGCTGGAGGAGTGCCGGCCGTGTTGGGTTGAGCCGCAAACGGATTGTCCGTGACAGTGTAATTACTGGCAGTATTGCCCCTTCTGGCCGGATAGAGGGACAACTGGAATCGCAAGGGGCCGTAAGGTATGACAAGGGCCAGGGACTCAGACGAACGGCTCTCTTCCCCGTTGTAGTAGTTACCGAGTCCGAAAGCGGACTTTCTCTTGCCCATTGCCACGATACCCCAGGGGAGTTCTGCTGTCATCCACAGCGTGTTCCAGTACCCCGGTGAAAATGACCGCTGTACGCCTGAAGAGCGGCTGTTCAGATGGCCGGAGGCCACCAACTCGCCCACACCGTATTCGAAGTTGGGGGTCCAATTGTTATTGCTGAGCTCCTGCCACTCGCCGATATAGTAGTTGCCCCTGATTCGAACCGCGGGGTTGAGCCTGACTTCCATATTGGTAGACATGTACATGATGTTCCATGCCGCGTCATGGCCGGAGACAAAGCCATCGTTGTTCACCATGGATCCGAACCAGCCATTGAGGGGGGCGAAAAAGCCCGGGACGGCACCACCGATACCACTGCCGGCGTCCTGGTCGTATGGACCGAAGAAACCGCTGTTTCCGCCCTGGGACCGGTAGTCCCATTCCCAGGTGTACGCGCCGTCCATCAGGAATTCCCATGCGCCCGCGGGGAAAGCGACGGCCAGACTAAGGACCGCGGCCAATAACCAAACCCTATAACGTTTCATTTGATATTCCTCCTTAATAGGGACGGACACTTTTCCGTCCACACACCAGCAAAAATATCACCCGGTCTCTTGAAAGCCCTTCGATCAGGGAACTCCAACAGACTCGAGCAGCATTTAACCACATAAATTGCGAATTACCGGGTATCCTACGTATTGTGCCTCGGAAAGTCAAGTTAAAAATGGGTTAGTTCCTCCGGGAAAAACTTACAATAATATTAGCTCTCGCGCAGAGCTTTATCCAAAGCATGTAACCATTCACTTGACAGGCCCTGCTGAGATTGTTAAAGTTCTTTCTCAGAATGATGGTGCGAGTTGCAAGAGTGTCCGTGCCCAAAACGATTGAACTGGAAGGCAGGGTTCCGCAGATCTGAAATGAGTAGACTCCAGCCACGAATACGTGAAACCAGGCTTAGGATTTTGATGTGCCTCGTGGTGGTCGCTGTGGTACAGCCAAATCTGGTTTGGTGTGTTCAGTCAAATGGACAGGCACTTGTGGAATTTACCGCGAGTTATCATTCTCAGCCGGTTTCTGATGCGGCACTCCCCGGCGCCTGCATAGGGAACTCTTTTGGCGAATCCTGTGACGGCTGTCTTGACATTCCTATTTCGTTCGTAGCCTTAAGCGAGCATTCAGCAGCGACAGATGCGGCAGTCATGGCGAAAACGCCACTATGGGCAACAGTGACACCGCCTTGTAAGGAGCTGCCTCTCACGCGACTCGATGCCGACATCTTTTCGAAATCCTACCCGAGCGATTGTCATCTCACCAATATTTCATCAACGATCCTTCTGATTTGATCTTCCCAAAAAAATCTACTTGTTGAGTTTCGGCCTCAGGGGGCTAAAGAGCGAACTGTGGTGGTTTCGTCTGCGGCAATTTATTCCCGTCATGGCTTGTTCGCAGAGAACGCCATTTCAGAGACGCTTCCTCTTTGGAGACTTCAACAATGCCGCATCTTTCAGGTGCGCCCCTGTATTGATGGCTAGGGGAAGGCAAAATGAAAAGAGTGATCGCTGTATTAACGCTAATCGCGTTGTTTGTCCCTGTGTCTATAGCTCTGGCGAGAGCAAATCACCGATCTGCCATTGACCAGCAGTGGAAACGTGTAGAGGCGTTTCAGAAGAGGGGAAACGAGCGGTTCAAGAAACTTGAGCGTGAGGCTGAACGCTTGCAAAGAGACACGGGCAGCGTCAAAGGCATGATCCATCTCGTGCCTTCCGATGGTCGCCAATTGCAGCGTCCCTGACTACGGTGAGGATTGATTTCGGTGGCCGGTACTCTGATGAGGCGGTTCCACATGGCGGCTTTGCAGTTGTCGAAACGGGATCGATCCTCTGTACTCAATTCAGGTGAGACAAGATATGACAGAAGCCACGGAATCACAGAAGGTATGTATCCCAAAGAGAGATTGAGAAATGTTGAAAAAAGAAACTCATAGGTATTTGTGCCGTAATCGTAGTGGGCGTGCTCGCGGTAGCCATGCTGATCTTCTCCGGCAAGAAGGCCCAAGGCACGGCTAACGACCATCAAGGTCACGGTCATGGTCAGGCATCCCACGGGGATGCCCACGATCATTCGGGATCTCAGGGGCCGCATGGCGGCAAGATATTGACAGAGGGTGAGTTCCAACTGGAGGTCGCCATCTTTGAGAAGGGCGTTCCCGCCCACTTCCGTGTCTATCCTTCCCACAATTACAAACCCGTGGATCCCAAAGAAGTGACGATCAGCGTGGAGCTTGAGCGACTCGGAGGGAAGACGGACAAGTTCAGTTTCAAGCCCACAGGTCAATTCCTCTACGGCGACCAGGAAATAGAGGAACCTCACTCGTTCTTCATCAAAGTCTCAGCAGAGTACAAAGGCGAGAAATGTGATTGGGAGTACTCTCAGTATGAAAACCGGCTGACGGTACCGCCGGATTTGGCAAAGAAGATGGGCTTCGAAACCGAATCCGCGGGACCTGGAACCATCATCTCTACCCTTGAACTGCCAGGAGAAATTGCCTTCAATGCCGACATGGTCTCGCATGTTGTTCCGCGTGTTCCCGGTGCAGTCTTACAGGCGCCCAAGAATCTGGGCGACAAGGTGCAAGCTCGTGAGATCATTGCGGTCATTGATAGTCGGGAATTAGGGGAAGCCAAAACGAGGTACTTGGTGGCAGTCGAGCGAGAGAAGTTGGCTCGCTACAACTTCGAGCGTGTCCAACGCCTGTGGGAAGCTCAAACCATAGCAGAAAAGGAGTTTCTGACCACTCAGAAAGCGTTTCTTGAGGAGAAAATCGAACTGACGTCCGCACGGCGAAAACTGATGGCCTTGGGTCTCAACGAACGGGATATGAGCAACCTCGCCAATGAAGACGAGAGCACCTTGACACATTACGCCATTCGAGCGCCGTTTGACGGCGTTATAACCAAGAAACACTTGTCGAAGGGGGAATGGGTAAAGGAAGACCAGGAGATTTACGTTATCGCAGATCTGTCCAGTGTATGGGTGGAGATAATCGTCTACGCCAAGGATCTGGACTCCGTTCACCTGGGACAGAAGGTCATGGTGAAGGCGGATTCGTCCGGTCTGGAAGCGGAGGGAAAGGTTTCTTACGTTGGCCCGCTCGTTGGTGAAGATACTCGAACAGCTAAGGCCCGGGTTGTCATACCCAACACCGATGGCAAATGGCGTCCAGGACTCTTCGCCCAGGTTGAGCTGGTGCGGCACAACTCCTCGCCTCCTCTCGTTGTACGGAATGAGGCGATTCAGACTTTTCAAAACAAGTCGGTTGTCTTTGTCGAATACGACGGTCAATACGAGGCCCGCCCTGTGACTCTGGGAAGAACAAATGACAAGTTCTCGGAGATTCTCAGAGGTCTCTCTGCAGAAGAGCGCTACGTAACGAGGAACAGTTACGTCCTGAAGGCTGAAATGGGCAAAGCCGGAATGTCCCACGAACACTAGGATTGGATTATGATTGGCGAAATCTTGAAATTTTCGATCCAGCACCGCTGGATCATGTTGGGGTTAACTTTGTTGATGGCGGGGTTAGGTGCTTACAATCTAACTCGCCTCAATATCGACGCAGTCCCAGACATCACAAACATTCAGGTGCAGGTGAGCGCACAGGCCCGAGGATTGTCAGCCCTGGAGATCGAGCAAAGGATAACTTTTCCGATTGAAACAGGTATGGCAGGGCTTCCCCGCCTCGTGAAAACGCGGTCGCTTTCACAATACGGTATTGCCCTTATAACGGTCATCTTTGAGGACGGGACTGACATCTATTTCGCGAGACGGCTTGTAAGTGAGAGGATTCAGGAAATCAAGGGCAAACTGCCCCCTACCGTAGAGCCTGCAATGGGACCGATTTCCACAGGGCTGGGCGAGATCTTCATGTGGACGATAGAGGCCCTTCCCGAAGCCAAGAAACCTGACGGTGCCCCTTATTCTCTAACCGATCTTCGGACGATTCAGGAATGGATTATTCGTCCGCAGCTCAGAAATACTCCGGGCGTGACCGAGATCAACACGATTGGAGGTTATGAAAAGCAATTTCACGTTACTCCGGACCCGTACAAGCTCATTTCTCATGGTCTGACGTTCGGAGATGTGATCGCCGCTCTGTCTGCGAACAATGCCAATGTGGGGGCAGGATACATTGAAAAAAGCAGTGGGCAGTATCTTGTAAGGGTTCCGGGACAGGTAGCGGACCTGGAGGACATCCGAAGCATCACCGTGAAGAGCGTTCATAGTGTCCCCATTTTTGTTAGAGATGTCGCAACAGTCCATTTCGGGAAGGAGCTGCGGATGGGAGCAGCCACCAAGAATGGGGAGGAAACGGTTCTTGGAACGGTCTTTATGCTCATGGGCGAAAACAGTCGCGAGGTTGCCCAAAGGGCTGCAAGCAAACTTGAAGAAGTCAACCGGACGCTTCCGCAGGGAGTTGTCGCAAAGGCGGTCTATGATCGCACAACATTGGTAGAAAAGACCATCAGGACGGTTACCAAAAGCCTGGCTGAAGGGGCCATACTCGTTGTGGTAGTTCTACTCCTTTTCCTTGGCAACATCCGCGCTGCATTCATCACCGCGCTGGTAATTCCTTTGTCCATGTTGTTCACAGCTTCAGGCATGGTAGTCAATAAACTGACTGCAAACCTCATGAGCCTGGGGGCAATCGATTTCGGGATCATCGTGGATGGCGCGGTTGTGATCGTGGAAAACTGCGATCGCAAGCTGACAGAAATGCGACAGGACCTGGGACGGTCTCTCACTCAAAGCGAACGCATCGACGTTATTAGGGAGGCCTCTGAAGAAGTACGCAAGCCCATGCTCTTCGGGGAACTGATCATCATTATCGTTTATCTTCCCATATTGACCCTTACAGGAGTGGAAGGGAAGATGTTTACCCCGATGGCTTTGACGGTGCTCTTGGCTCTCACTGGAGCTTTGATACTCTCATTCACGTTCGTTCCGGCGGCAGTGGCTTCTTTCCTGTCGGGCAAAATCGCTCACGGAGAGAATTTCATCACGAAGAACGCCAAGCATGTTTACCGTCCTTCGTTACAGCTTGCTCTCAAGTATAAGACCCTGGTCGCGGTCGCGGCAGTGGTAGTCGTGGTCGTGAGTGCCGTCGCAGCAACGCGAATGGGAAGGGAATTTATTCCGACTCTCGACGAAGGCGACATAGCCATTCACACTATGCGTGTGCCGGACACCAGCTTATCCCATGCTATAGAACTGCAGTCGATTCTCGAAAAGACCCTTAAGGAACAATTTCCTCAAATTGAGACAATCGTAGGCCGGGTTGGAACCTCAGAGATAGCTACTGAGCCTCATCCGCCCAGCGTAGGTGACAATACTCTCGTTATAAAACCACGGGATCAGTGGCCTGACCCTGATCTCCCGAAAGCCGATTTGCTCAGGCAGATCGAAGAAGAGGCCGGAAAGCTGCTCGGGAGCAACTTCGAGTTCAGTCAACCCATTCGTATGCGATTCAATCATCTTCTGTCAGGTGTTTTCAGCGATGTGGCGGTAAAGGTTTTTGGCGACGAAATGGATGTTCTGCTTCGCAACGCCGAAGACGCAGCGGAGTTGGTGCGGAAAATCCCAGGAGCGTCGCATGTGAAGGTCGAGCAGGTCACGGGATTGCCGATACTCACAGTGAAGTTAAAGCGGGCTGAGATGGCCCGCTACGGGCTGAATGTCTCAGAAGTACAGGATATTGTTGAAATAGCCGTCGGAGGCAAGTCGGCGGGGCAGGTCTTCGAGGGTGACCGGCGATTTGACATTGTCGTTCGACTACCGGAGAAATTACGAACTGACGTGGAGGCTCTGAAGCGCATACCTATTCCCCTCCCGCGACCGGACACCGGCGCTGAACTCGTTCGGGCTTCGGCTAATCCTAGCGAAGGAAGCAAGCACAGGTCGTTTGTTACCCTGGGATCGGTTGCCGATCTGGCTGTCGTGATAGGCCCCAATCAGATCAGCCGCGAAGACGGAAAGCGCCGCGTGGTTGTAACATGCAATGTTAGGGATCGGGACTTGGGTTCATTTGTAGACGAAGCACAGAAGACAATAAAGGAGGGTATGAAGCTCCCTGCCGGCTACTGGATAACCTGGGGCGGTGAGTTCGAGCAGTTGATCGCAGCAGCCAAACGCCTGGAAATAGTAGTGCCGCTCGCTTTATTCCTGATTCTGGCCTTGCTGTTCGTGGCTTTCGGATCGCTAAGGTACGCTTTACTCGTGTTTACCGGGGTTCCACTGGCACTCACGGGTGGAATTGTGGCGCTGTGGCTGAGGGATATGCCACTATCGATATCCGCAGCAGTTGGTTTTATTGCGCTCTCGGGAGTGGCGGTGTTGAACGGCCTCGTGATGATTACGTTCATCAACAAACTGAGAGAAGATGGCAACACCGTTGAGGAGGCCGTCATGCAGGGTGCCTTGACCAGGCTTCGGCCAGTATTGATGACGGCTCTTGTCGCTTCACTGGGCTTTGTCCCAATGGCTCTGGCCACAGGTACCGGCGCTGAGGTTCAAAAGCCGCTGGCCACCGTGGTCATAGGCGGCCTCATATCAAGTACGCTCCTCACGCTTATGGTTCTACCGGCACTCTATTCGTTGGTGGAAAGACGATCAGTTTCCAATGACGCCATTGCCGAATCGATGGGTCAAAAATGATTTCGCCACGTAGGTATCGAGGCTCGGCACGACATTGATTTGGATGGTGTTCAAACCCACGGGCTTTGCCCAGGGTAAATATCTTTGCTTGGAGGCTTATATGAAGACGTTTTTTCTCATGCTCGCCTTACTGGCCTTTGCAGCGGGTCCACCCTTGACGATTGCTCAAGATAAATCAACAAAACCCACAAAGGCCGAGAAAGTCTACTGCTGCCACGAGAAAGGTCCCGACAAAGGAAAATGCGACAAGCTACATACCAAAGTGGTATGCGAAAAAGAAGGGGGCAGGGTCGTTAAAGATTGTAAGGAGTGCAAGTAGGATTTTCCTCCAGCAGAAACTTGGGCATGTAGCTAGCAATCGTCGGAGAAGCCGTCCGAGGTATAATTGCTCTCTGATTTTGACGACTTCTCCGCCTTTTGAAGTTTTGGACGCTGTTGTTGGACCGACCGAGAAAAAGTTCTGAGGTCGTAGGAGTCTCCTTCAGCCCAACAGTACCCGCGACCCAAAGTTCTTTCAGTTCGCCGCCCTTCCCATCATTCAATGACAGTAGTTTCACGGCTTTCGGCGACATTTACAGCGGCGGGCCCGCAACTGATTTTCACCGTTTTCCCTTGAACCCCCGAAGGGGTTACCCATCACTCCCCAAAGTTTTCAATGATGAAACAAACGGACAGCGCGATGCAAGGATGTCGAGCAAAAAGCAATCTCAGGAGTTTTTGCCAGAAAACAGCGTCACAATAACGTTAACTCTGGCGCGGAGTATTATCCGAGGTATCATTGTTTTTTTAGCATTTTGTGGTAAGTGACGAACGGACGTGGTCAAGTGCCGATTTGTCCTGGGGAAGGCTCGCATGAAAACCCGCGTGACACCAATGCCCGTTCAAGGCAGCAAATTGCGAGGTGGGCCTATAATGTCCTTGCGAGGGCACAAGCCCGAAGCAATCGCTTCTTTGGTGGGACGGGCATCTTGCCCGTCATTAAGCGACAGGCAAGATGCCTGTCCCACCAGGAGCTCAGTAGGACCGGCCTCCGTGCCGGTCGCTCCAAAGCCGGCAGGGACCGCCGGCGCTACCCCCCGGATCGGGGTCCGGGGTGACGAATGACCGGCAAGATGAAAGTGTCTGAAACTAGAAATTGGGGCGGGAGATGACCTGGGTGGTGTAGAGGCGGTTCGTGAACCGCATAAAACCAGGGCGCAGCGAGGAGACTGTCTCAAAATCCGCATGACGACTAAAATCGTGCCTTCATCAAGACATTTTTCCAGGTGTGGGTGGACCGGACGTCATACGTCCGGGTCGCGAAGCGACAAGAGGTATAAGGCATGCTGCAGGCTCAGATAGCGTTTTGACAAATGCTTGAGGCCCGGAAGTCGGAGCCTCTTGTTCCTTCGGAACCCGGAGGCAGTGGCCTCCGGGCCACCCAGAGTAACAGGATTTGTCCTTTGCATAGAATTTTGAGACAGTTTCCAAGCGGCGCCCCTACGCCAAGAATCTCTCTGGAGGCCATTTTGAGGCAGCCCCAATTATCCCTCCTGGGTTACCCGATTGAAAGCATATTCGGCTGAGAGACCTGCCATGGAAATTACCATCCTGGGAACTGGGACCGCCACCCCGAACCTCGAACGCAATGCCTCAGGGCTGGCTGTCCGCACGGAAAATTTACTAATGCTCGTGGATATCGGGCCGGGCGTTCTTCGGAGGCTGTGCGAAGCCCGAATCGACTCAAAATCGATCGACGTTATTCTTATCACCCATTTCCATCCGGACCACGTTTCAGACCTGGCGCCTTTCCTGTTTGCTTCCAACTACGAGTACGGTCCGGTTCGCCAGGAAGCCTTTCATGTGGTGGGACCCAGTGGATTGAAGCAATTCTACGATGCTCTGGTAGGGTGCTATGGTAATTGGATAGTACCCGACGGGAGACCGGCTGATCGTAAAGGAGGTCGATCCCCAAGGCCCTGACGCGTTTTCCCTGGGGGAAATTACAATTCGCTCGGCCCCTTCAGCTCATTCCTTCCCGAGTGTGTCTTACCGGATAGAGGAGAACGGAGTATCGGTCACTGTGTCCGGAGACACGGACGTTTCCGAAGAGTTGGTGGAACTAGCCAAGGGCACTGACGTTCTCGTGTGCGAATGCTCTTTCCCTGATGAGATGAAGATCGCAGGGCACCTTATTCCTTCGGAAGCGGGGAGAACAGCCGCACGGGCAGGTGCAAAAAAACTTGTGCTTACGCATTTTTATCCACCGTGCGACGAAGTGGACATAGTTACTCAGGCCGCAGCGTTTTTCTCAGGAGAGATCGTCAAGGCAAAGGATTTAATGGTGATTCAGGTGTGAGCGCTACGGACCAAGTGACTTTCAAAGTCCCCCTTTTTCAAAGGGGGATTTAGGGGGATTTTCAGGGTGTTAAGTCAAAATCCCCCCAGCCGCCCTTTACAATAGGGGGGTAAGATGTGTTTATTTTAGCGTTCATGCAAGGCGAGTGTCACTCGCGCAGTACCGGTGTAAAGACATTTCCGATTCACTTCATTATAATGGGCTCCGGAGAATGAACCGCAAAGGATGGCAGTCAGGTTAATCATGATCGGCAAAGGGCTTGTCAGCAGATTATTGTTCAGGATATTTTTTCTTGTTCCTCTAATAGTGGTTCTTGAAATCCCTGTCTTTCTGGCCGGCGCCGCTCTGGGCACTTATATAGTCTTCTCACGTAACCTCCCGGAAATTCCGGAATTGGCCTCGTACCAGCCCAAGACCGTATCCACATTCTATGCGGATGACGGGACGGTAATCGGAATTTTTTATAAGCAGAAGAGGTTTGTCGTCGACCTTCCTCAGATACCGCCTCATGTTGTCAATGCATTTCTTGCCTCAGAAGACGGCAGGTTTTTTGAACATTCCGGTGTGGATTGGACCGGCTTGGTTCGGGCCATGGTGCGTAACGTCAGGGCCGGGCGGATCGTGCAGGGCGGGAGTACCATCACCATGCAAGTTACCCGGAACTTCCTACTGAGCCGGGAAAGAAAGTTCTCACGAAAAATCAAGGAGATTATTCTTGCTCTCCAACTGGAGAAGATCTGGGGAAAACAAAAGATACTCCACGTTTACCTGAACGAAATTTATCTGGGTGAAAGCTCTTATGGGGTAGAGGCCGCAGCCCGATGTTACTTTGACAAGCCGGTGGAGCACCTAAGTGTCGCAGAGGCCGCTCTAATTGCCGGCCTGGTGGCAGGTCCGGCCCGTTTCAATCCATTCAAGAACGAGGAAGTCGCCCGCCAAAAGCAGGCAACAGTGCTGGCGCGCATGCTGAAAGCGGGGTTTATTAACGATGAAGAGTGCCAGAAAGCTAAAACCGAGCAACTCCATTTCAAAAGGGAGGCGACAAGGCCGTTTGATCTAGTGCCGGACTTTGCAGAAGCCGTTAGGCGCTACATCATGAGCAAGTACGGCGAGGATAAACTCCTTAACGAAGGGCTGAAGGTGTTCACCACCTGCAGAGTAGATTATCAGCGCAAGGCTCTGGAAGCTATGGAGAAAGGTCTGGCGGAGGTAAGAGGCCGTCAGAAACATCTAGCCATTCTAAGGACCGTCCCTCAGGAGGAGATTTCTGACCTGCTTCAAAGGCGAAACACCCCTGAGTTGCAAGAAGGCAAAATCTATCAGGGTGTTGTTGTAAAAGTGGTGACGCGAAAGAACAAGGAAATTGAGCTTCATGTCGCGCTGAGCAAACGTTTGAGAGGAATTGTGCGCGTCAATGAGCCCAAACCGATTTACAAGGTCGGCCATGTGCTGGCGCTCAGATTTGGCGGATTTGTGGATGAAACGCCCCTCTTTGTTCCGGATAATGACCCGCAGCTCCAGGGTGCGCTCGTGGCAATAGAGAATCGAACCGGTTATGTCCGCGCCCTCGTGGGGGGCGCCTCTGGAGAGCACTTCCAGTTTAACAGAGCAACTCAGGGAATGCGTCAACCCGGAAGCTCATTCAAACCGATCATCTATTCCGTAGCTCTCGAAGAAAAGAGCTACAGTCCGGCTACGATCATTGTGGACGAGCCGATAGATGTGGCACTCGACGAAAGAGAGGAGGAAATATGGGAACCGAGGAACGCCGGCGGTAACTTCCTGGGGCCGCTGAGTTTGCGCCGCGCTTTGGAGCTGTCCCGCAACATTTGCACGATAAAGATTTTGATGGACGTGGGTTTTGACCCTGTCATCGCAATGGCCAAAAGAATGGGAATCACATCGAGCCTGGGTCGAAACCTCTCGCTCAGCTTGGGGACCTCGGAAGTAAGCCTCTTTCAGTTGACATCGGCCTTCACAGTCTTTCCAAACAGCGGGATCCGTGTCGAACCTGTTCTCGTCAAACGAATAGAAGATCGGTACGGAAATGTCCTGGAAGACAACACTGAAATCCCGTTGCTGGACGATTTCGAGATTCCGCGTCCAGTCCCCCGCGACGAGTTCAGAACTGCTGAAGATGGCTCGATGCCGACGAGTGAGCCGGCCAACCTTCGGGCGCGGCAACGGAATGACGGACCCAAGCAAAAAGCCTCTGAGGCACTTGCCCCTGCTGAAGGGACCTCAACTCAGCCTTCAAAGCGGGTGAGCGCAGCAATGTCTCCGCAAACCGCGTACATTATGACTTCGATACTCCAGGGCGGCGTGAAGGTAGGGACTGGTGCTCGAATGGTCAAATACGTGCAACGCAGAGACCTGGCGGGCAAAACCGGCACCACTAACAATGCCGAAGATACCTGGTTTATCGGGTTCAGTCCTGATTTCACGGCCGGGGTTTGGGTAGGGTTCGACGAAAAGAGACCCCTGGGAAGCCGAGAGGAAGGGGCCCGAGCTGCTCTTCCCGTCTGGGGGTACTTCATGGCGGAGGTTCTGAAAAATAGGCCGGAGAAGGAGTTTCCCGTTCCGCCGGATGTAACTTTCAAGGAAATGCTCACATTCGCTGGGAGTCCCACGGAGGGATTCTCCCCGAAACCGGTGCGAGAGCCCGTGTACACGCCTTTCGCGGGCAAGACGCTGGTCCTGTGCCCGATCGATACACCGGAAACCCTGGCAGCGTACAGATTGCCCTTTCCCGGCCTTCCGGCCGGACAGACCCCATACGGCTATCAACAGGTCGGTCAGCCTCAGCCTGGGCCGTATCCGGTGTACCCGGGAACTACAGTGCCGACACATCCTCTGGACGGCAGAAACCTCTTTCCAGAACAGGGGCCTCCACTGCAAGGAGCGCCGCCCGGCCGGCCTGAGGGGCCGCGAGGGCCTAGTGGTGACCCAAACGTGGGTCCTCCTGCCCAACCCGGATACCTTTCAGACTCAGAAGCTCCAGTCCGCCCATCAATGGGCAATCCCCAGCCGGACCGCCGCGGTTTGAATCAACCACATCAGCAGAACCTGAACCCGCGGGAAGATCCTCGGTCTTTTCAGCAGCCCAATCCGAACCCATATACTTATCAAGCCCCTGCGACCCGAGGACCTCAATGATAGGTAGATGAGTGGGCGGAGGGGCAAACGTTATCTTCGATGTTGTTAATTTAAGCCGCCTGTCCCTGCGTATGGGCACGGTCCCGCGTTTGCGGGATGCCCTTTAACGTCATTCCGGCGGAAGCCGGAATCCAGTCCCGCGCTTGCCGGGATTTCAATCCCGCGTCCCGCGGGACATCCTGGACCTCGGCTTTCGCCCATAGGCGCTAACTTAAGGTTAGTTTCATTGGTTACAGATGCTTTGGACTGCTGAGACGCCTTCAAAGTCCCCCTTTTCTAAAGGGGGGAAGAAATCGTTAAGTTAGCGCCTATGGGCTTTCGCCGGGGTGGCGATCACGCCACAGGCGTGACTGATTGGATTCTACTCAATTCAGCGCTGGTGCCACGGATGTGCGTAGCTCATCTGTGCTTCACAGAGGATCCTCACCGCACGTTAATGGCACCACGACGGTCATTCGTCACCCCGGACTCCGATCCGGGGTCCATTCTGTCCCGCGCCTGGCGGGACAGCGTACGCGGGAATGACGACGGCGGGACCTTCATCCTACCGCAGATTGCTTCGCTGCGCTCGCAATGGCATAATCGGAAATAATCCTAAATTCTCCCTGCGAAATTGAATGCGCAAGTCGGTATCTCACAGCATGCACCAAGGAGCCTCATAGATGCGAGTGGCTGTAGCCATGAGTGGCGGAACAGACAGCACGGCCGCAGCCCTTCTTCTGAAGAAGGAGGGCCATGACGTAACAGGTCTGCACATGCGCCTACACTCGCAATCCCAAGCTACCTGGATATCCGCGCAAAGAGCCGCACACGAGATCGGCATTCCCATTCACTTGGTGGATCTGTCCGGGGAGTTCTCCGAACTTGTTGTAAGCCCCTTTCTGGAAAGCTATTCGCAGGGTCTTACTCCGTCGCCGTGCCCGATTTGTAATCGATTCATCAAGCTGGGCTTCTTGCTCGACCACGCGCTGGCTTTAGGTACCGAAAAGATGGCGACGGGACACTACGCGCAAGTCGCAGGAACACGTGAAGAACCCATGCTGCTTGTCGGGAAGGACAGGGGTAAAGATCAGTCATATTTTCTATTCATGCTGACGAGGGACATGCTCAATAAGGTTCTTTTTCCACTGGGAGATCTCACGAAAAACCAGGTGAGAGAATTCCTAAAGAGCGCAGGCGTGTCAGTTTGGGAATCCGGGGAGTCGCAAGATCTCTGCTTCATACCCAACGGTGATTATCGAGGTTTTCTCTCGTCTCACGGCATAGAGCCCTGCTCGGGTAACATAGTGGATCTGCAAGGAAATGTCCTGGGGCGGCATAAGGGAATAACGGGTCATACTGTTGGACAACGAAGGGGCCTGGGGATTTGCGGACCGAGGCCGCATTACGTGATTCGAATAGATTCGGGCACGCAGACAATAGTGGTGGGGACAAAGGATGAGACATTTGTGCCGAGGTTGCAACTCGGAGGGATGAATCTGTTAGTGTCTTCCTGCCTGTCCGTAGGTGAACGGTTCCACGTGAAGGTACGTTCGACGGCAAAACCTGTACCGACAACCGTGGTCGATTTCTGTATGGATAATGCGGACCTTGAGTTTGACGAGCCCCAATCGGGAATCGCTTCCGGGCAGGCCGCGGTCCTCTATTCAGGAGACAGAGTCATCGGGGGGGGATGGATAAAATAGGTTCAGAGATTTGGTCAGCGGGGTCTAAAGATTTGTCCCGGCAAGGACAGCGACCAATGAAAACCCATAAAAAGTCTTTTGTGGCTCAGAAAGAGCAGCGGCTCCGAGAAATCATCCAAGAAACGTTAGCCAAAGCGGGTGGCGGACGAGTGTTTATTGGATTTTCCGGTGGAGTGGATTCAAGTCTGCTACTTTGGGAGACTGTCCAGTCCCTTGGACCGGAGAGAATCACGGCCGTGACAGCGACTTCTCCTACTTCTTTTCCGGAAGAAGAGGAATCAGCGCGAAGATTCGCATCTGATTTGCAGGTAAGACATCTAGTGATCCCCACTAGTGAATGTGACGACTCTGAGTTCATGAGCAATCCTTGGGATCGCTGCTACCGATGCAAGCGTATCCGCTACACCCTTATGAAAGAGTTGTCGGAGAAAGTACCAGGCTCCGTCATATTCGACGGTACTCAAAGCGATGATGTGCCCGAGGATCGCCCGGGGATGCGCGCCTTGGCGGAACTGGGCATCTCAAGCCCGCTGGCAGAGGCCGGTATCGGCAAAGATGACGTGCGGGGATTCCTGAGAAAAGCCGGCTTTTCAGACTTGGCAGAAAAACGTGCACAGCCTTGCCTCGCTACCCGTATTCCCGTTGGACAGTCGATCACCTTGGAAGCCCTGGAGATGGTTCGCCGGGGCGAATCGTTTCTGAAAGAATGCGGTCTGACTACCGTTAGATTGCGCCATCACCAGACTTTAGCGCGAATCGTCACGGACAGCTACGGCCTCTCCTTGATCCTCGTAGGAGATGATCTTAGACAAAAAATACTAGCGAAGCTTAAGGAACTGGGATATCAACATGTGACCCTCGATTTGGAAGAGTACGGCAAGAACGAGGTACGTTTCGGCGCTCGATAAGTTTTCCCCAATCGATTGAAACAACCTTCCGGCCACCATATCTACGCTTGCTCTGAACTGTGTAAGGGGGTTACAATGAAAGTTGGCTGGAGGGGCAAGGAAAAATGTTCGACAACGACCGGTCATGGTCGGGTGTAGATTTGCATAAGATCCCCCAACTGAAAGCCCCTATCATGGTAGCGGGATTCCGAGGGTGGTCAGATGCCGGAGGTGTTTCCAGCGGTACGCTTCAGTTTTTGATCGAAACGCTGCAGCCGAAAACAGCCGCAAATATTAGCGACGAGGCTTTTGTTCATTACACGGCCGACCGGCCTGTGGCTCAGATCGAGGACGGGATCATTCATGAACTGGAGCCGATGATTACCGAGCTGACTTACTGGAGCAATATTGAGGGGGACCATGATTTGGTTTTTCTGTTAGCTCGAGAGCCCGATTTGAACTGGCGGAGTTATGCGAATGGACTTCTGGACGTCATGGGAAAACTGAACATCCAAAGATTTTACACCATCGGAGGAGTCCAGGACACGATTTCGCATTCCGGTCCGGTTCTCATTACAGTCGTAGGCTCCACGACCACTGCCGTAGCAGGAACCATTGAACTCGGACATGGCATGCGTGCTGCCGAATACCAGGGTCCTGTTAGCATCCATTCCTATCTGATACGAGCATGTTCAGAAGCTGCACTGGAAGCGGTGAGCCTGTGGGGACATGTGCCTGCCTATCTCCAGAAGAGCCCCAGAGTCGTGGCGAAGCTGGTTTCCATTTTAAATGAGGCTGTCGGAATGCACTGTTCAGTAAAACCCCTGAACCAAAAATCCATTGAACTAGACCGGAAGATAAATGAAGCCCTCGCCAGAGACCCGGATCTAAAACATCTGGTAGAGACCATAGAAGGCAAAGACAACCCCAGGACCCCCCTCCCCGGCGACGACAAGGTAATCCGAATGAACGACTTCTTGCGTAGGGACCCTAGGAAGGATCCTGAACCGCAGGGGGCGTGAAAGTTCCGGTACCGGTATAAGGGCCCATGAAGTCGAGCAGTTATGCCATACAGATCATTCCCGATCTGACCATAGACGACAAGTATGCCGCGATCATTGAACAGGCCCTGGTCCGCCTTGATTCATTCACCACTAATGCGCTCCGGGGCAATCGCCTGCGCGAATTATTCCTGTTGGAAAAGAGCCGTATAGACGACGCGATCGCCGCGAGGGTTCTAAGTGAGAAGGGGCGTCTAATGGTAGGGTTCCAGTTTGAAGTCCGCTCGGACGCCCCAGAAGACATCTTCCGTATTTACGCAAAAAAGTTGACGGGTGATGGCAAGACGGTCAAATTCTACCTTACTCCTACGGTGCAGCAGATCATGCTGCAGTTGGTGTCACTGGAAGATCGCCGAACTGTGGCCGTCTTTTCGATGCTTAACAGCTCGATGGATGTTGGTTATCGCATTCTCTCGACACTTTACGGCAATCAACTCCGAAGATTTGTTGAGCGATCCCCCGCTTTTATGAGACAGACCGTACAACGAAAACTGGATAAGCTTGCTATTGCCAAGTCCAGCAACGATTCAGAATTGTGGCAAGACTCTGAAGACCGCTCCGGGGGCGTATCCGGCGGCCCGAAAGGTAAACGGCAGGGATCTCAGGACAACATACTTCAGGTACTGGCTGATGACGGCACCTTTGATGAAATAAATCAGTACGTTTCACACATTATATCGAAGAGCGACCATATACGGGAAAAGTGGTTAATGCTGCAAGAAAATCCCGATATGCCCAGAGAAGAAATCTACGAGCAGATGGTGCGCGAAGACCTGGATCACCTCGAGAACTGCTATGCACGAATACATGTTTATCTAAAGGCCTTTTATAAGAATAAAGATCGAAGGATGCTGGGACAAAACAGAGTGCTGAGACAATTTTTTGCCAATGAGATTGAAAGGATTAGCGGCGAAACAGGGCTTTTGGAAGATTTGCTTACATTGAATCAGGATGAATACTTCAAGAATATAGCCCGCCATAAGGAGCTGTAGTCGGCCCGTAAGGCCGATTCTCAAAAGTATTGACCGATTGGTTCCGAGATCGGCAACACGAAAGGCCAAGACTGTCATTGCGAGGGTGCAAGCCCCAAGCAATCTCCATTGATGGTATAGGCGTCTTGCTTGTCCATGAATGCCGGGCAAGATGAAACTGTCTCAAGACTAGAAATCCTGGCTGGAAATGAACTGGGTGATGTAGGGGCGGTTCGCGAACCGCCCCTACGGTAAGAATGTCCCCAACGACGATTTTGAGACAGCTTCAGATGCCCGCCCCACCGAAGAAGGGATTGCTTCGTCGTTTCAATCCGCGCGATGAACCCGCGGTCCGCGCGGGGCTGAAACATGGCAATCGCCAAAGACGAGTTTTTTGGCTTCGGACCGTGTACAAGCAGACCGGACAAAACTTTTGAGAACCCTCATAGGACTACGGCAACGTGTACCCTTGGTCTCTACCCCTACTTCAGCAGATTCCATTCTTCGGAGAATCTGCCAGCACCCCCTTGTCGAGATACAGTATCCTTCTTGACTTTTTCGCTGCACGGGGATCGTGGGTTACCATGACGATGGTTTTGTGGAAGACCTCATTGAGTTGTCCCAGCAGGCTAAGAACGTCTGTGGCGGATTTCTTATCCAGATCTCCGGTGGGCTCATCGGCCACAAGGATGAGGGGATCCGTGACAAGCGCTCGAGCGATGGCCACTCTTTGTTGTTGTCCACCCGACAATTGGGAAGGGTAGTGATCCACTCTGTCGGAAAGTCCCACCGCCTCCAGCGCAGCCATAGCGTGGTACTTGCGGTCTTTGCGGCTTAGAGAGGTCAACAGCAGCGGAAGTTGAACGTTTTCAAACGCACTGAGAACAGGAATAAGATTGTAAAACTGGAATATAAAGCCTACGTGAGAAGCTCTCCAGGCGCTCAACTCCGATTCCCCCAGTTCAGATATATCCACGCCGGCGATCCTCAGGATCCCTTGATCAGCTCTGTCTATGCCCGCAATCAGGTTCAACAGCGTTGTCTTTCCAGATCCTGAAGGGCCCATAAGGGCAAGAAATTCTCCAGGTTCCACCCTTAGAGACATGTTTCTCAGCACAGGGATTTCCTGGTCTCCCCGAATGTAAGACTTGCTCAGACCCTCAATGAGAACCAACGGCAATGAATCTGACTCTTGGCGGTTCATTCCTTCACGCTGACCCGCCGACCGCTTTCCAAACGCTCACCAGGACTGAGCACAACTGTGTCACCCTCTTTTAGTCCTGAAAGTATTTCTACTGTATCGTCCCAACTCCTACCCACTTTCACTGATACCGAATTTGCAATGGCATCGTTGATTTTGAACACGATGTCCTGTTTGCCGGCTTTCTTGAGTGCTGACAGCGGAATGCCGAGGAACGGTCTTTCTTCGTCATCTTTCAACGGTCTCGACAGGAACGCTGCTTTAGCGCTCATTTCCGGAAGGACCCTCGGGTCGAGCTGATTGAACTTCACTTTGGTTAGAACTGTTGCCTTGGAGCGGTCTGCGGTAGGTACAATCATGTGGACCGTACCGGGGAAACGATCGTTGGGAAAAGCATCAAGGCGAATTTCAGCCGAGCCTCCCACTTTAATCTTTTCCAGACTGGATTCGGCCACGTCCACCTCCACCATGAGCGATTTCAGGTCGGCCATAGTGGCTACCGCGGCTTTAGCATTCGTTGCCGCTCCAAAGGGAGCTACTATTTCGCCCTCATCGGCATTCTTGGTGAGGATCACGCCGTCAAAAGGAGCGCGAATCAGCGAGTATTCGAGATTCACCTCAGCCACCTCCACGGAAGCTTTTGTGCGGTCGACTCCAAAGCGCGCAGAAGTGGTCAGGGCGACGGCCTTTCTGTACCGGGCCTCCGCTGAATCGAAAGATTGGATCGACACTGATCCTGTTTCCCGCAGAGCCTTTTGGCGGTTATAATTGAGCGTCGCATCCTGCAACTCTGCTTCGGCATTGGCTAGTGCAGCTTGAGCCACTTTAACGTTGGCGCGTGCCTCATCAAGTGTTGCCTTGAGATCCTGATTTTCCAGAGTGGCGACAATGTCTCCTTGTTTGACAACCTTTCCCTCTTCTACGTAGAGATGCTCCAGCCGTCCCGTGGCCTTTGAAGAAACAGCTGCTTTGCGCTGGGCCACAACGTAGCCGCTAGCGTTCAGAGTTGTCAGAGCACGTGATGCAAACATACGAGCGACCTTTGCTGTTTTCACGTCAACAGCCGCCGTGAGCCGACCGGACCATGCGAGATAAGCGAGAATGAGGGCGGCAAGGACCGCGGGAATGACCCACCATGCCGGAAGCCTCGATTTTCTCTTCCTTGGCGACCATCTTTCATCCGGGGCAATCTTCAGCTTTGATAGGTCTTCTCTTTCCATTTTATGCTGTTTGACACCGTTCATGACGCCTCATGATCTCGTGCCCGGCTGGTCGCCCTGCTCTCAGGCGAGTCCATCAAATCTTCAAAGGGATGACATCAATGTCTCGGTTGCGGTCCGGATAATTACTGCCCGCGACGCCGGCCATCCTCCCAAAGTAGCTGTCCCACGATACTGTTCTGATAGAGAGACTTGCTCGGCACAAATGGCGTATGCAGGTTTCGCTTCTCAGTGCTATATACTGTACAACTGATGAAAAAGCGATATTTCGGGGAATAGCCTCCCCGAGACACGTCTTTGCATGCTTCAAGTCCCTCTACAACCTGAAAGATGCGGAAGCCCTGCACACGCCTTTCTTGAATTCAAAACAGGTGTGGTAATCAGTTGACCGCGAAGATCGTGGATTCTGTCTTCTCTGCATTTCTCTCGGTTGAGGCATAGCACATTTGGGTCTGTGACAGTGAAAACGATGCCGGCCTGACTGCGTACTCCCCTTTGGCTTATGCGGTGGCGTGCAAGATGTCTTTCCTCTCCGCGTTCTCGGCGCACTCTGCGGTGAATCATTCTTGCCCGCTGAACGCTTACGACGTATGATTACGTGCACGCTTCGCCGTAAGGAGGTGAAAGTTGCGCTTCTCTTTCCGACAATTGCCGTGGATAGTTTGGACCGCTTTCGCGGTAGCGATCATAACTTGTATCATCGCACCCCCGCTGATCCTCTCAAGCCTCTTTGACAAAACAGGCGGTTCTCCATATTGGTTTATGCGCATGTGGGCCCGGATGGTTTCCAGATCTATGGGGCTGACCTGCTCGATTTATGGCGCCGACAAGATTGTGCCGGGCACTTCGTACATATTGACTCTCAATCATCAAGGAAACGCGGATATTTTGGCGCTGATTACTACGCTTCCGCTACGCTTTCGGTGGGTAATAAAACGGGAGCTGTTGAAGATTCCGATGTTTGGTTGGGCCCTGGGCGCGACAGGAGCTATTTCCTTGAACAGGTCGGACAGACAACAATCTGTGAGAAGCCTCCAGGAGGGGGTGTCAAAACTAGCCGGTGGCTGGTCGGTGCTCATTTACCCGGAAGGGACCAGGACCTCGGATGGGAATCTCCAGCCTTTCAAGAAGGGTGCATTCATGATGGCCGTTCAGACGGGCATTCCTATTCTACCGGTCACTTGTAACGGTGCCTTTCAGGTTCTGCCTAAGAAGACCATAGTGTTTCACCCGGGACACGTTACCCTGACCGTGGGCGATCCCATCGCCACTGAGGGCCTGACTGAAAAGGACTTGCCGGAGCTTATGGAGAAGACACGAGCCGCGATAAGCAAGAATCTCGATCCCGACTACAACCCTTTTCAGTAGAATACCATGCAAGATCTCATCTGCCGCTTATAGCAATTGCCAAGATTAATGTCCGTTGACATCCGGCACGTTACGAAAGTCAATAAGGAACGGTGGCGTGCCTCAAAGCCGCGGCCAGACCCGTCCGCATCACAGCCACCACATCCGCGCGGTCAGCAATCCCATATCGTTGAACCAGATCCGGCACGTCGTGGTAGCCTAGCCACACCGTACCATCGGGCTCCTGCCAAACCACGACTCGCAAGGGCAGGTCGAGCGCGACGCCTGGGCGGCTGAGCATCAGGTGAGTCCCCACAGCGGGGTTGCCGAAGACCAACACTTCCGTGGGCCGCAACTCCAGGCCTTTCTTCTTTGCCGCGGCCGCGTGATCGATCCTCGCGGCGATGTCGACACCCTTGGACTTGAGAAACGCTTCGAGGCGATTCACCGTGGTCTGGACCGGGTAGCAACTCTCCAGGCACGTCATGACCTTCGGCCCGACGGGAGGCCCCAACTTGCGGTTGAAAGCCCCGGCGATAAGACGGGCCAGTGCGGTCAGGTCCACCCCTTCCTTGTTGGCACACAGCGTCACGCAGACAAGTTCGGCCTTGTCAGTAAAGCGGCTCAGGTAGCAGGAGAAACCGGGCACGTGCCCCTCGATGTCCATGAGTCCCTTATGACCGGGGAACCTCCAGCCGCAATGCGCGGGCACCACTGTTCCGTCGTTCAATTTGACCGCGTTGTACAGAAAGTCACGGTTTTCCTTTTTGCTGACGAGCAGGTTACCCGCGAGCCCGATGTCCCACAGGCTGATGTCCTCCGCCGAGGCAAGCACCGCCGCGTCGGCATACCAAGCGCTTTGACTATTCCGTTTGACCGGTACGAGCTTGCCGTCTTTTTCTGTGTACCCGGTGGCCATTTCGGTGGGATTGATGTAGGCCAGCTCGCTCAAGAACTCTTTGTGTTTGAAGTCATTTTTTTCGACCGCCTCTTGTTTGACACCAGGCAACGCCGACGCGAACAGGGTGTTCTTGAGCCCCAGACGTTCGATCTGGTTCTTTGTGACAAAGGCTTCGTAGCTCACGCCGCTGACCTTTTCGACCACCAGTCCGAGCAGGAAAAAGTCGGTGGCGCTATTCGCGACCTGCGTGCCCGGCTGGAAGGCCAGGGGAACGTTCTTCACCAGAGCGATCACTTCGCCGGGTTTGTACTCCTGGGCGGGGTTGAAGGCAGCCTGTTTCGTGTAGTCCGGCAAACCCGAAACATGAGCCATGAGTTGCCGCACCGTGATGGGCTGCCATGCCGCGGGCAGGTCGCCCACATGCTTAGCGACAGGGTCATCCAAGGTCATTTTCTCGGCTTCGACCAATTGCATGATCGCCACGGCCGTGTAGGCTTGCGTCATCTGGCCGACATTCCAAAGAGTTTTCGGCGATGCCAGCAACCCTTTTTCGACATCGGACATTCCATACCCAACGACCCGCGGGATGTACGGGGCCTGCACGATGGCCAGGGTCATCCCGGGGATGCGGTGTTGTTTCATGAATGCCGCGATCATGTCGTCGATGGTTTGACCTTCAAATTCCACCATCGGGTTGCCCCGTTCCGCGTACGTCGGTTGAACTGAGGTGAGCATGAGTACTCCTAACAGACACGTCCAGGCAAGTTTTGCTATCAAGATACACTCTCCGATAAAAGGTGTGTCTAACGTTGCGGATAATCCGCGCCACTCACTGCCCTAAGCGAAGGCATCGTCGTGTAGACTGGCGTCGGGTTGATCCGATGGTCCGACCACTGATTGGAGGATGACGATGAAAAACTCATGCACGTGCGGCGGTAGCGTGCAACCGCAGACCAAGCGCCCGCACGACCTTGAGCACAGTGGCGAACTCTGGGTTGCCTTCGGGCGACAACGCTTTATAAAGGCTCTCTCGCCCGAGACCCGTTTCGCGTGCGATTTGCGCCATCCCCTTGGCGCGCGCGATGTCCCCCAAGGCGGCTGCCACCAGCGCAGGGTCGCCCTCTTCGAGTGCAGCTTCCAGATAAGCGGCCATGTCCTCCTCGGTTTCCAGATGTTCCGCCACGTCCCAGGGTGTGGTTTGAGTGTTTGCCATGACAGTCTCCTATAGTTTTCGCGCCAGATTCAGCGCCGTCTTGATGTCCTGGTCCTGGTTGTGCTTGTCACCGCCGGCGAGGAGGACCACGAGCGTTTGCCCGCGCTGCACGAAATACACCCGGTAGCCGGGGCCGTAGTTGATACGTAGTTCCGAGACACCTTCTCCCACCGGCATTACGTCGCCTGGGTTGCCCAGCGACAGGCGACGGATACGAGCATCGATGCGCGCCCGCGCTTGTCGATCACGCAAGCTGCCGAACCACTGAGAATACACCTCAGTCTGGCGGATTTCGATCATGGCTTAATTGTATCTCATGGGATACATAAAGGCAAGGATAACCTCTGGAATATCATCATGCACCCCTCTCTGCTAGCGGCTGGGTCTAACGGGCGACATTCTCGCGCTGGACAAGACGGCGCAACAGGCCGTACACAGCCGCAAGTCCATAGGCCCACACCAGCCCGTTGATAAGGAAGAGGGAGTGTTCGAGGGGAAAGCCTCCTTGGGTGATGGCTCGCGGCAAGTACTGGCTCAGCCCGTTTAAAACCGGCACCCCGAGAACTCCGGCAACTGCCGACGCGAGGCGAGGCCCTAGTCCAAGTGGCTCACCGTCGTCGAAGTGGTCCATACCAGCTCCGAGGGCAAACAGTGCCAGGGCCAGCGTCATAGTAGCCTGAAGAATGGCGAGCCCCCACAGAAGAGCGTGACGACGCATGTGAAACACCTGTCCTTCAGTACCGGATGTGCTAACGCCACGGATCAGCGCACCTGAAAGTCATCCGATGCACCCGTTGTTCGGTGTTGTACCAAGAGGTTAAGATGCTTTTAATAGCAGGAATATACCAAAGCAAACAACAAGGAGGGAAGCGATGACGAAGAGCAACACGAAGAGATCGTTCAATCCAGGATCGAGTAATGCCTCGCGATGATTGGCCGGATCGACGAAGACGAGTATTTGTTGATCGGGTTGGTACCGACGAGCAATTGCTTCAGCCTGCCTGTGCAGAGGATAAGTGGTTAGGGCAAGACTGACACGCGAATTCTCGTAACTTATGCCCTCGACATCATACGAGTAAACGACATGTGGCGCATAGCCGCCCTCGATGACGACGACTGAGGAACTATGAATGCGACCCGGGACCTTGAGCCATGAGGATGACTCCCTTCCACGCCGCCAAGTCTGCAGAGCGAAACGTGAAAAGAAACCACCGAACAAACAACAACCGAGACCAAAAATTACCCGTTGAATAGACGACATGGCTAGTCCTTACCTTTCCAGCCCTTCCATGGGTCCTGAACGACGCCGTGCTCCTCCAACATGTTGCCCGAGATGCCCATCTGCTTGCGTAGTGCATTGCCAAGGATGTCGGCTGTTCCCCTCTCGTATGACGTGATGGGTCCGCCTGGCACATGCCATAGACAATAGGATCCATCCTCCAGATCTTCGACTCTGCGACGTGCCTTCCATCTGCCCCACGAACCGCGGAGGATGTAAGCGATGTCGGCGTCATTGTTGAGCCTGGTAACGATGAGAGCAATATCTGCCTTGTCCGCGTAGAAAGGTATCCATGCCAAGGTTAAATCTCTCACTTCTCTTAAAGGCTAACGGCCAGCATGTGCGGTTGCCGGAGGCCGGAGGCAATCCGAACCATGCCGTTGTTATGCGTATTCAAGTGACTTTGTTAGTCCAGATCTAATTTCACTTTGCATTGATTACATTTCATCGCGCCACGAAAAACTCTATTGCCGCACTCGGGACATATATAGCGGGCCTCTTCGTCTCGAATCCATTTTTCAGTGCCGAACTCTCGTCGATACGGGACAGCCCTGAGAATAACCTTCTTGCCAACGGCCATAGAGAAATTGTCAATGTGGTGACAAGGAAATTCATTGCATTGATGACACCCGGTGTATCCTTTCTCTTTTGTGCAGTTCCTGATCTCACACTGGCGACAATGCATAAATTGTTCATCTGATAAGCAACCACGGCACCGAATGTCTTCTATGGACAGGGCTTCGCTATTAGGGAGCGTGCCTTTGCCGGGAGTTCCTCCCTTGTAAAGATTTACCAGCCGCTCCTTTAGTTTGATGTTATTGTCGCGGTGGGCGATGTAAATGGCACAGACACCGCAATAAAGACCGCAGGGAGAAATGAAATCGGGATTTATCGTCATAGCTTTTGTCCCTCCTGACGTAATAATTTCGAATATTTACATACGCATAACGACATAGCTCCACCTGCCGGGGCCGCTGCTGAGACGTTGAACCCCGAAACGCCGTGATGCGACCCCGGTCAGGTGTAGCGCCTGGTTCGGCCGGGCCACGCAACTGCTCCAGAGGCCGGGACCTCACACGATGGTTAGGCGACCGCGGTCGCTTCGATTTCGATCATCAGGTCCGGATGAAAAAGACCTGCTACCACGAGCAATGTTGACGATGGTTTGCAGCCGGCCGCAGCCAGCCGTGGACCAAACGCCGGACCGGCCTTCAAAAACGCAGCAATGTCTGTCGTGTAATAATTCAGCCGCACGACGTTGGCCAACGAAAGACCTGCCTGCTTCAGGACTGTTTCGAGGTTGTCCAAAGCCTGGCTCACTTGTTTGGCCATATCCCGCCCATGCATCGGGTTTCCACTCGCATCCACAGATGTTTGGCCAGAGCAGTAGACAACACGTTGTCCCCCTTGAACCTCGATGGCCTGAGAAAAGCCAAATTGATCCTGCCAGGCCCAGGGATTGACTGCTTTTGTTTCCGCCATGTTGTGCTCCTTGTCTAGGTAAGATGGCCGCGGCGATTGCGGCACCCGCCTCATCCTCGCTGCCGAACATTGATTGTTTATACTGATTCGTATATCATGCCGGATTTCGCTACGAGTGCCGTATAAGACGCCTGCGAAACGGGTATCGGATCGGCTCTGGAAACACAGACGCAAATCCGAAGGGTGACGCTTGCACGGCACCACAGATCTGGAATCCGTGTAAAGGGCCAAGCATTTGGGAAACTAAGTATATTCTCAATTGTCGCATGGACTTCGATGGCGAAATCGGAACCGAGACCTGGTTCGCGATCTTCATAATAGTCTATGGCAGCAAGGAATTCTGCCTTGGCTTCAGGATGAAAAGCGTACTTCACTTGGCGAACCGCTTAAGGACTTCGGAGAACACCTCATCGCCGGGAATTGGCTTCACTGTTCCGGAACGAAGCTCCTGGAGGCGTCTCTTTGCAACTTCCGTCCATTTGGTATCAATGGCGGTGTCCGGCACATTGAGGCTACGCAAAAGCGAATCAGCTATAAGCGCCCTTTCCTCAACAGGAAGAGAAAGGGCCTGTTCAATAAGCTTTCTGGTCGTCATCATGACAGAGCTCCCACATTTGATGAATTAATTTTCCATCCCACATAACCAGAGTAGCAATCTGCAAGCGCATCGGCAATAAGTTTGGGCAGAATATCCTAATCAACTGCGAGCGCCCCAGCGCGTAGTTAAACGGTAATTCGTCCGTTATCGCCCATGAACTTACGAATTTCCTTGCCTCCAGTCGCGTCCAATCCAAACATCGTTTGCATGAACACATAGTCAACACCGGTGACTCGCTTCACTTCAGCCGCCGTCATTGGTGGGGTGACCTTTTGGAAATCGAGGAGCTTCATGGAGTAATCCTCGTCGGGATGCGCGGGATTGCCTTGGTGCGGGGCTTTTACCAGCTTACCGTCAGCTTTTCCCAAAGCGACTATGCCTACCTTAGACTGATACAGATAGATAACGTCACCTTTGACCAACCGCTCAATCTTGTACTTCCAAGGGTCGAAGTATGCTGCCGCTTTGTGGTTTGCGAGCATATCGTCGTGGTCTGTCTGATCGTTGCTGATGTTCGTATTGAGAATGTAGTAGCCCTCTGCAATGTCCTCGTAGGGGTTGTCCTGAACGCGGAATGCCGACATTTCCAACAAAATGTCGTTTGGACTCCCCTCATAAACCCGATAAACCCACGGGCGAACATCAAGTCCACAAGACCGCCAGTACTGAATTGCCTCACGGGTCTTGTAGTCGAGACCGTTAGTCATTACGACGAACACTTGCTTCTTGTTGAATGCCTCTTCCGGGAGACAGGTTCCGAATTTGGCCGCGTGTGCACCTATGAGTGATTGTGAAGCGTCGGCGATTTTCTTATACCAGGCATCGAGATCAGCATATTTCGCTGGCCCGTAAAGCTGTGCATAACGTAGTACCTGCAGAAGATTCGCAGGGTGAGATTCCCACGCCTTTAATTCAAATATGAAAAGATGGCCGTCATTGTCCACCGCCATCAAATCAGGTTCTTCTTGCCAATGACGAGACTGCATGAGCAGAATCAATTCGTCATCTGGGAATAGCCTATCCAACGTCTTGAAAAGAATATCCTGCAAACCTCGTTCATCAAGACCGAACGTCTGCAAACGTGACCCCGTTTTCTTGTGCGTGAGGCGAGTATTACTATCAATGCTTAATAACATGGTGAGTTCTTTCGCTGAACATTGTTTATATTGATCCGTATATCATGCCAGATAGCGCTACGAGTGCCGTATAAGACGCCTGCGAAACGGGTATCGGATCGGTCCAGAAACACAGACGGAAATCCTAAGGGTGACACTGGCACAGGCTCGTGTTTTACAGCACTGATGTGAAAAGAACACGTTGTGCTCCATCCTTTGAGCAACGGATTATCCGAAAGGTGGGCTGGAACGGATTAGGATGCCTTCCTTGCAGGCCGGGTCCGGTCCCCAATGCCTAAGAGGGATTTGACTGATATGTCCTCGTCCAATTCGTCCCAATGGAGTCCGGTACCCCCACCGCTGATAATGTACCCATCCCTTTGAGCCTGGGTTGCATCGAGGAGTCGAGGAAAGTAAGCCAGAGGGACTCCAAGCTTACGGCCGTCAGCGAGTTCCACCCACGTGTTGTCCGCGTCAAACGATACCCTCTTGGCTAGCGGCTCCAATGCTGAGGTGTTCATTCCAAGACCTTTCAGTGAACGGGACTCTCAGGGACACCTTGCCCAAATCAGCGACACTAGCTCTCCTGCGCACAAAAAAGAGCGTGGCGTCCCCGGATTAACGGGGATTATCATGCCTGGTCACCCGTCGGCTTGACGCTTTTGTCAGGCAACTTCTGATTCGCTTTAAGCTCGCGCTTTACCTCAGAAAAGGCGATTTCCTCGAGTTCGATTCGTTCACGAATGACACGTGTAAGCCACTCCTCAAGCCCCTTTTCCCTGTGGAGCTTGGCCAAGAAAGAGGCTCTTGCCGCAAGCTGGGCAGGAATGGACAAAGAGGCTACATTGGTTTTTCCAACCTGAACAGGCTCTTCCCATGCCGAATCATCCTCTGCTTGCGCCACGACCAACGAATCGATTTCTTCTTCCGAAGTCTTCCCTTTCGCTGTTTTTCTGGTTGCAGTCATATTGGCCACCCCGTAATGATACGTACGATGCTGTTTGGCTTGAGTTGAAAAATGATCTTGAGTCGACGACCCGCGACACTTTTCCCGAGCAACTGATAGCGGTCTTTAAATTTCTTGTTCCGGCGCACTTCGAAATCTGAGAAAAAGCATTCTACTGCTTCATTGAAAGTCACGCCATGAGCCCCGAGCTTTGCTTGTTCAAAATCGTATTCGAAGTCTGATGGCGTAAAGCTATGCCAGTTGACCACAATATTTTACTCCATCTGTCACAGAAGATAAAATCGCGCCTGACATCCAGCATCATAGGCCGGGCTTACCCCAGCTTCCTTGACAAACCGGTTGCGACTTGCCGCCACCGTGGATTCGGTCTGCTCGATAGATCGGAGGCCAACAACCTGCTTGTCTTCTTCATGTTTCTTCGCCCGCAAACGGCCGACTAGCGCCTTCACATCAGAAACATATTCATTTGCGATGGCATCCTTGATTTTCCAAAGTTCCTTGATGGTTTCATCAGCCATTTTCAAATACCGCCGAATTGCCCCCGTGGTTTCATGTCCGCTGAAGCACCGGGTTAGATTGTAAAATCATATTTGAATGGCGTCCTTGATGTCTTTCCAAGAAGTATCCTGAATCCACCTCGGAACCAACACCAGTCTCTTACTTTGCAACCAACGGTCCCAGTCCATAAAAATGTCAGTTCCTGCTCCCTTCTTAAGATCCTTCGGCTCCGAATGGATTACAACCATAACTTTTTGTTTTTGGTCAGAGGAATTTACCCACTCGGCTAGCTGCCTATTTATACCCTTATCGCCAAAACTGTATCCACTCACGATCAAAAGTTCTGTTTCGCGTAAAGCTCGACTGAACTCAAAAAAAAGTACGGCATGGATTCCGCTCGTATACTCAAGCATTTTGTTGAGAGTACCTACTAGCAGCATGGGACGACTCGGCAACAGCTCGCTGCGATTGGCCATGTCGGTCTTTGGGAGCCCAATGAAGCCCGTCAACGGCTATTCCTACTCCGTGAGACTCAAATAGGAACCAGTTCACAGACCCATGAAGTTTAAGCAGTCGCACATTGTAACATGGGCGCTCGAGCACCTTTCGTGACCAATAACGAACACCATTTACTGGTGGTTCGAATCCATCAGTATATTCGATACCGCATTCTTCCAAGTACCGCTCGATCACTATATCGTGATTGAGCGTAAATAGATCCAGAGAAGAGATTTCCGCGTCCTGACACGCATCCCTCACACAACGCAGGTAATAACGCAGGTAATCCAAGTCGGCAGGTTCTTTGTCGAGAAAGTGCCAAACAATATCATGGATGTAATTGGTTGCTTCTTTGGCAATTTCACGCAGTTGCCATTCTCTTCTGATTTCGTTGCACTTGCACGATAAACAGTGGCCTAATATCCGGCAAGATTTTGTCGACAAAAGCCTGAACGATTGGATTGTCATATTCTCCCATATTCGCATGTCGTAGATCTGGGAAGCTACATAGTACAGATCTTCATAATTGACTTCGTTAGTCTCGCTCAGTGATTAAAACTGTAATACTGTTCTACCTCGACAGAAAGCCTTTTCAGAAATGCGACAACTCTCGGGACATACTCATCAGGAATACCAGCATCAGCGTTTGGAGGCTCGCCAAAAATATAAGTTCCGCCTGTGTAGCGCCTAACACCTGTTCCTGAGCGGACTTTTTCGGTGATCTGCTTGACACACGGCATGCCAGCGGGGATTGATATCCCGGAACCAAAAAGAAATGACACTTTCTGCGGCATCGACGAGCTTTCCTAGCCAAGTGCAGGAGAATCTATCCGGCGCTTACGCGGTTCCATCTAAGAGCCCCTAAGACGCTGTTTTCCAGCGTAAGCCTCGCCCCCCATGCTGCTAGGCGGCAGCCGTCAGCGGTGAAGAACGGAGAATCGACCTGCGGTGACAGGCTGATCTCTGACACAAAATAGCTGCACCATATCAGGTCTTGGTCAGTCTTCCGGAGCTATGTCCTCCATTGGTTCCCGGCCGTGCTTCCTGACAAAGCTTTCGACTGCAAGTTTGTACGAGGACTCGGGAGCAGTGGTACTCTTTTCGGATGCCAGTTCGTCTTCCAGGGCTAGCTTCGCTTTGGCCAGGCGAAGCTCATCTCCGTCTCTCGCTGTCTGATCGACCCATTCCAGGGCCTTCAGAACTTCGGATTTGTTCATCACGAGGCCTCCTTTTTTTGAAGTCGTCACCCGTTCACACTAAAATAGTTTAGTTATCAGACCGAATCAAGTCCATGATTATTTCGACAGCATCCATTCAGTCGAGGGGCGAGAATGAAGAAAAACATTTCACCGCAGAGGCCGCAGAGTGCGCAGAGAAGAATTCACCTGGTGGTTCTCCGCGATCTCCGCGGCCTCTGCGGTTAGATATCTCTTTCTTTTCTACGTGAAGCTTCCCCGTGCAATTGAATAGTTACTTTCGACAAGGGTTCCAGCGGCTTGTCCGCCTATTCCTCGTGGAGGGCTCCGACCACGGCAGTTCGGGTCAATTTGTACGTGGGATAGAGAGCTGAGGCAAGACTTGCCGCAGCGGTAAGGAGAAGAGTCTTAACAAAAACCCATGGGTTAACATGGACATCCACGGACCAACCGAAAGAACGATAATTAATGGCGTAAATGAGTATATAGGTGAGGATCAGTCCGCAGACGACCGAAATGCAAAATGCGGCCAGGCCCATTATCATCGCTTGGAAAACGTTCATCTTGCCCATTTCTGTCGGGGTAAGGCCCAGATACCCCAGGACAGTCATTTCTCTTGCCCTTTCCAAAAGAATTGCCATCAGAGCCGTGGCCACCCCGAGCAACGCCACCAGCAGGGAAACCCCCTTCAATGTCGCAGTAGTAGCAAAGGTCTTGTCAAATATGGTCAGAATGTCTTCCTTCATCCTCGTGTTGGAAGCTATGGTCCTATCAAGACCCGGAAACTGCGCGACTATTGAACGACGCACCGCATCCGCAGAAGCGCCCGGCTTGAGAAAAAGAGCCGCGGATTGAACGCGATGGTCTTTCCAGATGCGTTCATACACTGCACGGTCGATATGCAACGTCCCCTGGTCCGACGAATAGTCCCTTATAACAGACACTATGGGAAACGAAGACTTGCCTTCAGGGGTTGACAGTTGAACACTTTGTCCAACGTCCATTCCAAAGCGGTAGCCTAAAGATTCCGAGATGAATACCCCTCCGGCCTTCAAAGCATCCCAGGCGCCTTTTCCACCTTTCAAGAAATGAAAACGGGAATGATGTTCGAGCACGGCGCCGTCCACCACTCTCAACTTCACGGGCTTCCCATCCAGGTAGATGTCGTACGTGGCATAGCGCTCGACAGCTTCGACGTTAGGGTCCACGTTCAATGAGGCAATCAAGGATTCGGGCAGTGGATGGTCCCACTTGGTTGTGGCAGGTGAAATGTACAGATCTCCTTGCAACGATCCCTCCAGCCATTGGCTCACCGAATTCCTGAAGCTGTAGATCATCAAGTCCACCCCTATGGTCATGGAAAGCGCCACAGCAAGCGCGGCCACTGCAATGCTGGTACGGCTCAACGACGCTCGGATGGTACGCGCTGCGAGGAAGCCCGCCAAGGAGCCGAATATCCGCTTCAAGCCTATTCCCCCGTAATGGGTGAATGGGGAGAGAATCGAAGGGGTGAACAGTGCAAAAGCGAGAGTCATGCCAAAGGCGGAAGCGAATCCCCAAAATATCGAAAAACGAGACGCCCATGCCGCGGTAAGCGCCGCGGCGAAACAAACAAAACCCGCAGCCAGTAACAACCCTTTCAGGTTGTGTGCGCGATCTTCAATGGATTGCCGCTTCATTCCAAGTATGGGAGGAGTTACGGCAACTTCAAGGGCCGGTAAGCCCGTTCCCAGAAGAGTAGCCACGAATCCGATGCCAAGCCCGCTCAATGCAACGCGAATGGTCAGATGAACTTCCTGCACCTTCACGTAAAAATATAGCTCGCTGATCGTAGAAGAGACCTTGTCGATGCTCAACCACGCCACTAAGAATCCGAACAAGATACCGATCAAACTCCCTGCCGCACCGAATAGTAGAGATTCAGCAAGGAACGCACCAACCAGGCCGCGGCGGTCTGAGCCGAGAGTCAACAATAGAGACATGTCTTCCCGCCGTGATAAAACTGAAAACATGGAAAAATTGTAGATGAGAAAAATGCCCACAAAGAGAGACTAGTAAGCTCATGGCGGCCAGGTTCAACTGAAAAGAATAAAGCATGGCGTTTAATGCGGATTTTCTGGAATTCGCGTCGGTTAATTTGAGGCTTTCCGGCAGGCTTCGGGCAAGATCGTGAACATTTGCGCTTGAGATAATGTCAATGCGATCCAGGTATCCCTGTCGGCCAAAAACTTCCTGTGCCGCGGAAATGTCCATGATCGCCATGTTTTCGCCGATCCCCTTTTCGGTCCGCGGCGGAATACCGCCCAGGATCTTTACCTTCTTCTCGATACCCGCCGTGAGAACGGTTAATGTCGCGCCAATCCCGAGATGGTATTTCCTCATCAATTCTTGCGAAAGGTACGCCGAAGGAATTTCGCCTGCCACAAACTCCGTAAGCTGCGCCGTGGTCCAGTCGCGGGGTGTTAACTTTCTAAATTCCGCGTCAAGAAACGGGTCGATGCCTATGAACTGAAGGGGCTCATCCCCTGTTTCCAGGGTAACGGCCATAGCCTCGATTATCGGAGAGGCGGATTGAATGGAACGATTCTTCCAGACCTCTGCAAATAATCTATCTTCGATGCGCCCGTAGCCGGAAACAATGGAATGAGTGGCCTTGCCCGAGAGCAAATCCACAGATTGAGCGAAGGATGCCAGCGCAGAATCATTGATCAATTCCACAGCCACGACAACCCCGACCCCCAGGGATATCCCCATAAGGCAGAGGAGCGACAAAAGGGAATGCCGGCGATAGTACCGGAGATTGAATTTAAGCAGCGTTGCGATGCTCATGTGTGGCGTGTGTTACGATGTTGAGAAGTTGTTTGCAGGGCCGCCAGTTTCTTTGACCAATTTTCCCGATCTCAGTCTGAACTTGCGATCCGCCAACCAGAGCGCTTCGGAACTATGGGTCACCATAATTAGAGTGGCATTTCTCTCACGACAAGCTTTGTCGATCAGTGCCAGAATGAGATTCCCTGTTTCGACGTCGAGGTTGCCCGTGGGTTCGTCTGCCAGGATCAGACGAGGCTCCTTTACCAATGCTCTGGCAATCGCGACTCTTTGCTGTTCACCTCCGGAAAGCTGCTCGGGGAATTTTGTCCACTGCCCTTCAAGTCCGACCGCGTCAAGAGTCTCTCGGGCTTTTCTTTCATCGGAGATGCCCAGCAAATCCAGCGGGAGCATCAAGTTCTCTCCTACTGTCAGTGTTGGGAACAGATTGAAGGCTTGAAACACAAAGCCCACTTCTTTTCTTCGATATTGGGCCAATTCTCCGGCCGACAGGGATGTAATATCAACGTCCTCAAAAAAGACCCGGCCGCTGCTGGGAATGTCCACTCCTCCGACCAGATTTAAGAAAGTGCTCTTTCCCGACCCGCTTTTTCCAAGCAGGACAATCCGTTCTCCATGATAGATCTCCAGGTCCACTTCCCTCAGCGGATAAACTTCCGCCGCTCCCCCGCTGTGATAGCATTTGCTCACCTTTTCAAGGCGAATCAGAGATCCCATTTTATCTCTTCCATGAGATTTTCACGGGTGTCACTCGGCAGCATTTTAAGGCAGGATAGAAAGGTTCTCACCGGACGCCTGTCTGTTTATATGGAGGCATTTCACGAGGTGTGTCATTGCGAGGAGTGAAAACGACGAAGCAATCTTTCTTTTACTTCTTCCGCGGTATTGGAGATTGCTTCGCTGGACTCGCAATGACAATTCTGGCTCAACTACACTGAATGCATGCTTCCAACACGCTTACCACACGAGGTCTCTCAAGACCAAGCCTTCGTGAATGAACCTTCAGAACTCTATCGAACCGCCTTTTTCTTGGCGGCATCTTTCGCAGGGACAGTCTCTCCATAGATCCGTTTAAGGCGTTTCTGGAAGTACTCACTACGCTTTTTTCTGAACGCCATGTAGTCATTCTTTTCGGGAAGACGATTGTCGTTGAACGTCAGCCATAAACGGGTCAGGTTCACTTCTTCCAGAGTCCACCCGAGCCTCATGCAGATAAGCTCGCCCTCCGACAGCTCGCCCATCTCTTTGTCCAAGCT
Source organism: uncultured delta proteobacterium (assembly GCA_963809365.1). Classification (GTDB taxonomy): domain Bacteria; phylum Desulfobacterota; class Desulfomonilia; order Desulfomonilales; family Desulfomonilaceae; genus CAWBBA01. Next base: position 48,158 of record CAWEJR010000030.1, read on the forward strand.
CTCCGAGGTCGCCTCGGCCTGCCTGTAGATTGCATCCCTGAAATTAGGGTCGGGGATAAGTTCCATTGGATGTTTTTTCTTCTTATCCGCCAGCTCGTGAGCAGCCTGGATGATCTTGTAGAAGTCTCGCTTCATAAGAGGGATGCCGTATGAGATTATCTTATCCGCAGTGGAGCGGAGCCCGAGTATTTTTTTCTTTTCCGAAGCAGAGAATAGAATGGAATACGGGAGAGAATCTATATTCTTTTGCGCGGCCTGAAGTTTGTGGGTTTGTTCTTCAAGAAACAGGAGGTTTTTCAAGGGACCTCTATCAGCCTGCTTAACGAAGAATATCAGGGAGGGATGGGCTTTTAAGAGCGGCTTTGCAGCGTACTCATTGACCTCCCGCAGCTCATATTTGAGGAATTCCTCTATAATGACTCTGTTTTTTTCCGCCACAATCTCGCGGGCTATCTCAGCATCCGAAAGCTGTTTTGCATTGCAGAACATTGGCAACATCGCAATAATTACGTATGCAAATATTATTGTCACGTAACATGGTCTCAAGTAATACGAGTCAAACACCATTAAGCGGTTTCCTTTCATAAAGCAGGCGTCCCGAGACAACTCGCGGGCTCACGCCTCGGGAAGGCAGAAAACGACCCTCCAAGCTATAGCTGTAATCATAGAGCTGTTGGGCTGATCTTGCTTTCGAGCCAACCTGTAAAATCGCTGATCCCTTCACCTGTCTTGGCAGACAAGGGAAAGATTCGGATCGCGGGATTCATTGCCAAAACCGTCCTACGCAATTCCTCCATGTCGAAATCGGTGTGAGGCAACAGATCTATTTTGTTTAGGATCAGAGCATTGGACTCTGTGAACATAAGGGGGTACTTCAGAGGCTTGTCGTGCCCTTCCGGGATAGAGAGGATCATGACCTTGATATTTTCCCCAAGTTTGAATTCTGCAGGGCAAACCAGATTGCCGACATTTTCTATAATAAGAAGTTGCTTTCCGTCCAGACCAAGGCTCTCCGTGGCAGAGAGAATCATATTAGCGTCGAGGTGACACGCACCTCGCGTGTTTATCTGCACCACATCCACGTTGGTCTTTTGTATCTTCCTTGCATCAACATCTGAGGCTATGTCTCCTTCGATCACGCCGATTTTGTGTTTGCCCGACAATGCCTCGATGATTTTCAGAATTAGCGAGGTCTTTCCCGCGCCCGGAGAAGACATGAGGTTCATAACGAAAACCTTTGAAGCTTCGAAGCGGCCACGCAGGTTCTCGGCAAGCATGTCGTTTGCACCCAAAATGTCTTCGTTGACGTTAAGAGTCTTCACTGCCATTATCGCCTCCCTTTGGAACTACGGCTTCGTTTCTTGGTTCGAGCAATCTCCCGGACCGCGGCCAGAGTATCCCTGTGCCTGACCTGTTCGACGTATGCGCATTCTTCCGGGAGCCAATGGAGTTCGCGCACCAGATGCTCGGTGAGGGTTATGCAGTCCGGTTCAACCTCGTCGCGTCTCTCATACACCTTGCACAAGTTAGTTTCAGTGTCCAGATGGACGCAAGGTTCGTCAGTGTAGTGAATTATCCCGCCGCCGAGATCCACTTTCTCGTAGCAGCATCGGCCGCATCTTCTGCAAACGGCTTCCCACTGATCCCGGTTCATTCCTCTTGTCCCCTGCGATCGTCACGTACTCAAGTCTTATCAATTAGCACAAAATGCGACTGAGAAAAAGGTGACGGGATTGTGGAGGTGAACATTCAGGTACACGCGGCATGCTGTCATTGCGAGGAGCGAAGGGACGAAGCAATCTCGGTCCTGTACGCTCTCAACCAATGGGATTGCTTCGCTTCGCTCGCAATGACACCCGTCCGCTCGGACCGTGGTTCCCAGCGTAAATAAGCGGTTATGTTCGATTGTGGGTCAGTGTAACCAGCAAATTCAAACTCCATAGCGTCCTGGCGCAATCACCTGATTCGGATCAAGGGCCTGTTTAATCTGCTTCATTAAATGTTGATAGGAAGGATTGCATTCCAAGAGTCCCTCCATTTGCGGCGTGGTGCAACGATACTGCTGGTAGTGATGTGTTTTAAGAAGTTCACAAAGTTGATCATAAGTTCTTTGGGCGCGCGCCGCCTCTTCCGAGTCTCTTTTGCTAAAAAATAACGGAACCAGCACAAGGAAGGTTCTAGGATTTACCTGAATGAGTGAGACCGCGGTTTCAAACTGATTGCCCGCACAAACTTCCTTAATGTCCCGTATAAAAGATTGAATTTCATTCCCTCTGGCGGGGAGAATGGGGGCAAACCAAATTAGGCCACACTCGTCGCGAGCGGGATCTAAGTTTTGTTTTGGCTGTCGCTCTTTGTTCTTGAAATAGGCAAGGGCCAGAATGCTCTCGTTTGGTTCACCCTTGAGAATCGGATACAGGGATAGCAAGGATTCCAGCATCTCCACAGACACTTCAGGACCGAAAAAATGAGCTACGGCCTTAATGCCCTTGAAAAAGGCTCCTTGCACACCAGGTTTGCGAACTCCGCGAACTATTGAATTCAACCGTTCTTTCAAAGTGTCATCAATAAAGATGAGTTCCCCTAACGACGAAAGACATTCTGAAATCTCGGCTTTGTGGGCCTTAACCTGTCGAGAGCTCCCATAGACTCCCCCAATAAAAGTCCATGGGGCGAGTCTTTGTTCGACAGCAAATTGCTCAATATCTTTCTCACTTAAGAAGTGTTTTCCGTCGAGCAGGTGGCTTGGATAGCCGAAAGTACGAGCCATTGCGAGAAACTCATTAAAGCCGTGGCAATTGCTGACGGTTCTTCGTAATGCCAATTGTCGATGAGCATCAATAACCGGGACAAGATTTTCGGGATTAGAGATTTTGAGTATGAACATCTCGAATGCTTCCGGCTTGGGCATGAGCCACAGCCCTGCTTTGGTGACCAGCCCCAAATTGGATTGAGCAAAGAGTCCGTCAACAAAAGGTCCCACGCCCCATTTGTACGTGTACAGGGTAGGACATTGTTCGGATACGCCTCCGGTGGTAACAATGTCTCCATTGGCCAGAACTACTTCCATGCCGCAGAGGTGGCCGAAATGATCTCCGTACGGAGTGTACCCGACTCCTTTGTCAAGAGCGTTTCCAATGAGACTGCCATCCGGAGATGAGTCAGTGCAATCAATCCACAGGTTAGAGCCCGTGTTCTTGAGATACTCGTTGAGTTGCCCTTGGCTGACGCCCGGTTCGATCACGGCATAGCAGAGTTCTTCATCTACTTCGTGAATCCGGTTCATTCTTTCGAGGATAATTATTAGAGCGCCTTCTTGTAGAGCGAGTACAGTTCCATAACCCCAGTTGTGTCCGCGGCTGAAAGTCCAAACGGGCATTCTGAACTCATTGCACAGCCGAACAATGCGAGAAACCTGATCAACGTTTTCAGGCAAAACCACCGCTCCGCAGGTCCGGGACCACGGAATCGTGCATCGGGAATACAACTCAATGGCTTCAGGTGAGTGCAACACATAATCCGAACCGCAGATTTCAATGAGGCGTCTTATCAAGTTCGTCTGTCATAAGGTGTGGCATCTCTTTCTTGACTTCTCGACAAACATGGCCGAGCCTTTTTCCAGGTAATAGCTCAGATTGCCGCGAAAAAATATCGAAAATTTGATATATCGATAGCCGTTCAGTCATGTGGGGAGGTTGAGCAATCCCATCTCGCGTTCAAAGAAGTAACGTAGCCCTTGTAGGGGCGCACCTGAGTGTGCGCCCAAAGAGAGGGCAGACTCGTGGGTCTGCTCCTACATGGGCTCCTGGTCTTGCCCATTAGACAGGGTATTCGTATCACCTGTTAGAAAGCGAGGCGGTGTAAGTGATTTATTACCTGAATCTGTTTGGGACGGCGGTTTTCGCTATTGGAGGCGCGTTGGCGGCTGCGCGGAAGGGCATGGATCTGTTCGGCGTGGTGGTGGCCGCGGTTTTGACCGGAATCGGTGGTGGAACGTTGAGAGACCTTTGCCTAGGTCTCCAGCCGGTAAATTGGGTGACCGATCCCACCGCACTGGAGGTTGCGGTGATCTTCGGCCTGTTGACGTTTGCCTACGTGCGCATCACACAATTTGCGAATATTCCCAATAGACTTCTAATTGTTGCCGACGCTGTCGGGCTTGCGGTGTTCACGGTCCTGGGGTGCAACACGGCCCTCACTAACAATGCCGGAGCTCTAATTATCGTGATAATGGGGATGGTGACCGGATCGGGTGGCGGAATCATACGCGATGTCTTTTCTGCGGAAATCCCGCTGTTCTTTCGGAAGGAGATTTATGCCACAGCATGCCTTGTCGGTGGCGGGGGTTATTTATTATTGCTGACTTCAGGCGTTGCCGAGAGCTGGGCGATGTTGGGAGGCGCGGCCGTGACACTGGTAATTCGGCTGGGCGCCATTTACTGGGGATGGTCACTGCCGGTGTTGACGCCCGCGACGGCTGATGAGGAACGCTGACAATCAAGAGCAGTGAAACCGCAATTTCCTGGCTTTTGTTTCGATCAAATCCATACAACAGATTTGCGTTCCATTTAAGACACTTCCGCTGTGAATGCCTCAAAAGGGATGTCCCGTAAGCTCTTGATCACCTCATCGCTTAGTCCGCTCTCACGACTGAGGATTTCTGGTATTTTCTTCCTAGACTTCATGAAACGTTTTATTTCTTCAGGACTTAACCCCATCTGGTCCATGCGGTATTCAAGAAGCGCCAGAGGGTCCGGCGCTTGGATGCGGTGGTGCTTCTTTTCGTAAGCTCCTGTCAGCGCAAGAAGTATCTCCAGCTCATCAGAATCCGGAGAATCCAGGGGAGTTCCCCACAGTTCCTCAATCCGAGCCATAGCCGCTTCATAATCTTCTTCTGTGTGGATGGGCTTAATTTCCATAGCTAAAGCTCCTTAGTTTCGCAGTTCACAGTCTTAATGCTCTCTTTCCCGTCACAGCCTGCCCTCACTTTGACGGCAGAGCGCTCACAAATTTCCTGGCCTGATCGAGCCATTCTTTCAGGGCCTCGTCAGTGCCGAATCCTTGGCTTTCCACCATCACCCATCCTTTCATGGGTCTCCCGGTGATGTCAAATGGGCGTACAAAGGGCAATTCCATCGCTTCATTGGAGTTTGCTTCTCCCAGCCGGAGAATCAGAAAATCCTTATAAACCCCGCAAAACATATTGCCATTCAATAGATGGCATACGCCGCCAAACATCTTTTTCTTATTCGTATTTTTCCAGCCGGACACGATGCTTTCGATGCGGGCTTCAAGTGCTTCGTTGTATGCCATGATCCGCGCCTCCGGTTGTGAAAAGTGATCTTAGGCTCATCTCGAACGGTCATTCCATACGGACCTCAGGAGATTCGGGAGATCCTCGCACCCTGACCGTAGCTGTAAGAGTCTTCCCGTCATTGCCGAACAGTCCGGAAACTATGGTGTCAATTCCTACCAGGGGGGACACGTCTACCTTGAAATCCATGCGGTCCTGGCCGCTGAAATACATTCCCGAAGCGTCCATTCTCGCGGAATCAGACAACAATTTTAGGTCTTTAATTTTCCATTTGTCGTTAAATACGTCCATCGACCATGTTAAGCGATAGAAGGGCAGCCCCTGTGAGAATATGTCCGGCAAGCGTCCCCGCAGAATGGAACCGAGATTAACCAGAGAGAATATTTTTGAAAGGATATCAAAGCGATGTATGACACCATCCTTAACGCTAACCTCGACCGTGCCGGTTTTGTGTAGGCCGTGATTTTCTTTGCTGGGACCAAGTTTCCATTCAATGTGGCCTTCCGTCAGGCAGTTTCCCTGCACACGAATTTTGTCAGGGTCGGAGGAGAGCATCATTCTCTCCATTTGCAAGTGATCGCCCTGGAAATCCAGAGTGAGGAGTTTACCGGGATTTTCCCGGATGTCGAACAGGGCGCTGCCACGCAAGGTCCCATCGGCAAAATTCATCTGCCATGCCGGTGCTCTTATCATTCCACTGTTGCCTTCGAGGTTGGCCTTGAAGTCGGCAAACGTCCTCCACGCGGTTTTACCTCTGGCGATTTTGAGCGAGCCGGTTCCTCTGCTGCGGGCAAGGAACCTTATCACCGGGTTCGCATGGATCCATTCACCCCAAGTTGCGCGGCTGACATGTCCGGCAGGTGCAGTAAAATCCGTTGTGTCCAGAAAGGAGAAATCCAAACCAATGTCCAGCTTGGGGTTTTGAATGTCTACGATGGAGGCCGTGCCGGCCCCTAATGAGTTCCCGATCCTCACTCTTTCCAAATTTACATTCACGGATTTCCCACGCCAGCGAACACTGCCGGTAATGCCCTCCATGCGTTTATGGCCCATAAGGTGAAGCGACAGATGATTCAGCGCCAAATTTGCGTCAACCGATACGTCGCGTGGCCGATTGGCCCCTATCCGGATGGTAGCATCCCCATCTATGCGCCCGCCGGCCTGAATCTCCAGCGCGGGATCGGTTATGGGGATAAGGATGTTTGTTGGTATCCCCTTGGGAGGCAAATTAACCGAAGCTACAATTTTTCCCTCATTATCAATTGTGGCCTTGGCTGAAATACGGCTATCGTCGAGGACTAGATAAGCCTCTTCTATCGTTACTCCTGCCTGATTTCCACTGCCCGAAGCCTCCAAAAGAAGAGGCACCCCCGGCTTCTTCTTGATAACCGGGTCGATGCGTATACCATTGCCCTTAAGATCCAAACGAGTGGAAAAATTTATAGCCGACGGATTGCCGGTCAGTTTCAAAGAGAGGGGGATGTTGCCGGATACCATCCAACCATTGGGCAGCAAATTCAGTTTCCTCAGATCTTGAGGAGCGCCCTTAAGTTCGCCGGAAACTTCCATTTTTTCCGGAAAGATCTCGCCGCTTATTTCTGCCGCGCTGTCGCCAAGGATGCTCTTGATTCCTGAAAAGGTTACACCCGTCTCACGAAATCGTAAGATACCGTTTGCTTTCCTGAGGGGGAGTGCAAGGCCGGCAAACCGGCATTGGAAATCCTCGAGGACCACCCGTCCCTTCATAGTCGGGCGGTTTAGGCTGCCCTTCAAATCCAGGGTGACGGCTATGCCTCCACGCGGCTCGTTAACCCATCCCGACCACCGCCCGAAGTAGCGCGATATCAACTTATTCTCGATAATGGGTCTCAAATCCTCGGCCTGAGCTGTCAATGAAATAAACAGGTCAGTTGTGGGAGAGGTCTGTAAGTTCGCTACCCACCCGTTGAGCACGATGGGGGAACTGCCTACTGTCAGGCTGATTCCCTTGAATACTATTCCGTCTGAGCTAAACCGAATTCGGCCTGTGGCGTCCCGTACGGGCAGGCCAAATCCAGGGATGAATCCAGAAACCTTGTCCAGATAAGCATCGAGCAGGAGAGTGCCTTGCTGACTCTGCCCCCCTAAGAAGTCGGTTACCTTGCCGTCCCAGGCGCCTCTGGTCACCAGAAGGTGTCCGTTAAGACCGGCCTCGATCAGCCGTTCCCGATCTTCGTTGCGCATCAAGTTCAACGGGATAAGAGGAAAGAACTTGTGCAGATCAAGGTCAGCCCTCCTCAGAGCCAGGGTAACATTTGGATCTGTTGTGGAAAGCCCACCTATGGTAGCTTGAGCCGACAGGTTCAGGCCGGGAAGAACTGCCTCGGAGACGTCAACGTGAAGTTTGTCCTCGCTCCGCTCCAAAGTCAGTTTAAGCACGGCTTGGTCAATCAGGGCCTTGTCGCGAAAGGCTCGCCCCGGGAGTAAAAGAGCTTGGGATAGTGCGAACTCGCCTTTAGCCTTGAAGGCCGGTGCCTCGCCCGTAACCTCTCCTGTTCCACTCAAAATACCTTCAGAAAACGGTATATCGTACGGTGAGTATGAGGCAAGAGCGCGGAATGGGAATATCGGACACGCGGACAGTCGTACGCGAACGTGACCGCGCCACTCCCCTCCGTTAAACGGCGTTGAATCTATATTTCCCGAAATGTCGAACGACCCCGCCTTTTCGCCCGAGTTGGCCATACCCTTGATAGCTACGCTCTCCACGGCATCGAGGGTGAGATTCTTCACATCTGCTTGAATTCTCGACAAAAGGATCTTTTGAAAATGTCTATTTCCAGCGGAATGTCCCAAGACCACACGACCCTGAATCAACTCTAGCCTGCGTATTATAGGATATAGTGGAAAGCGAAGGGCCTGCGTGTCTGAAGTTATTGCGGTAGCCTTGTTGTGACGGATCTCAGGAAGAAAAAGCGCGGGTTCGGAAAGCTCAAGCCTGTCGATCTGAAGAGTGCCTGCGAATAAAGGCAATGCCCTGATCTCGACCACTACTCTGGGAATCTGCACCAATAGAGGTGCGTCAGGCGCCTCACGCACTTTGAGATCTGTCAAAGAAATCTTCGCTTCGTCCAGAGACAGCCAGGAGAGCTGCGCTGAGCCAAAAGACAAGGTCTTGCCGATGCTGCGCTCCAGTCGATGAACAGCTATGGCTGCGACGCGGTCACCGGGTAGTCCTACCCTGATGAAAGCAAAGATGCCTGCACAAAGGAAGACAATAGCGATGACCAGGAGCAGGAGCGTCGCCAAGATCGGTCTTCGGAAAGCCGTCTGAGGCGCAGCAGTTGAGGGCTTGTTTTCATCCATTGAAAAAGTTACGGGGCGGTCCGGTGAGTCTCTCTCAATCTTTCTCCAACTTGATGGGAACAATATAGCATAAAAACACGCAATTATTCATTCAACACACACTCCCCTATCCCGCATAGGCATTAAATTGAACACTTGTTCCCCCCTTTGTTAAAGGGGGGCCAGGGAGGATTTTGGGCTATTCGTTGAAAATCCCCCTAAATCCCCCTTTAAAAAAGGGGGACTTTGATAGGCCATCAGTCGTCTAAAGTGCTCAAAACAGGGGTAAGATGCCTTAAGTTAGCGCCCATGCCACTCATCTCGGCCTCACTTCTCGCGCCGTGTTTTTTTCTTAAGCCGGGATATTTTTTTTCTGAGAATCTCCAGACGTGTGCGTGCAGCTCCCTCGCCGCGTTCTTCATCCCTAACTTTCTTCAGTTCTGAAATTTTGTGTTTAACGTCTCGCACTGCCTCGGCTTTTTTCTGCGGCGGCGCCTCGATACCCTTTGCCTTTCTCAGTGTTGAGATCAATTCCTCTTTATTCATGCCATGAACGCCTTGAACGTCAGGTAGGGTCAAGGCTTCTTCGCGCAATTCCTTGACGGTCCGGCGTTCCAATGGTGTTTCTTTCTTCTCTTTCTGTTCCTTTTTCTTTCCAGCCATTTGTCCTCCTGCCCTAGATTCTTGTGTGTCGGGCGAGATGAATTATGATCAAAAACCCGCTAAAATTCAATCGGTTTTTCTGGCGCCGGGTAATCTTCACTTGCCGCCGCGGGTGCCGAGAATCGGCTCTGGGGTCTGCTGGCCGCTCTCACTATGAAAATCCCTCTTCACCCCCCTTTACCAAAGGGGGGTGAAGAGGGCATGTGCAATTCCCCCCTTAGTAAAGGAGAGTTAGGGGGATTCTTCCCTCCGAATAACTGCATGCAGGCAGAGCCCCGGAACGCAAAGCCCGAACGTCGCTATTCATGCTGTTGGGCCAGCATCTTGAGATCAAAACCCTCCTTACGACTCCGGATGTCGTAGTAAAAGACGACCAGGCAAACACCTCCAAAAATCCCACCTATTACTGCGCCGATGTTACTCAACAACTGCTGCACCACAGACCCCACAATCCAGGATTGCGGCATGAGGGCCGCAATTATTGATGCCGGCATCTGGAAAACCAAGGCAATAGTTACGCTGATCAGAGCGAAGAGAAACAGCAGAATAATCAGCCTTAAGAAGTATCCTCGCGGCCACTCGCCGTCAGCCTTGCCCGTTAACAGGTCCCAACTCCTTTTGAGAGCGTTCGTATAGGCAATATCCTCGATGATGACTACCTTGTCGAAAAGGAGCAGTTTGATAGAGGCGTAGAACGGTATCAGTGACAAAGGAAGCCAAGTAATCGCGGACCACCAGCCCGACGAAAAGACCTCCCTGGAAATGAAGAACAGAACCACCCCAAACAACACCGCGATCAAGAATGCAGCGAGGGTCACAATTACCAAGAGAACAGAAGTCAGAACGAATTTTACCAGTCTCGCCAGTACGAAACGATAAGCATCCCCCACGCGAATGTCGCGGCCCAGGTGGACAACTGAAACCGCGTAAATCAACGCTCCTTGTGAAAGGTAAAACACAGCGATGATCGCTACAATAATTGACGGGATCACTGTGACACCAGCCGCAATCAAGACCCAGATCGGTAGGTCTCCTAGACTTTGCACGGTAAATCCCACAATAACGACCACTATGGATACGATAAGGACCAGACCGGCTACAACGAGGTACGGGATTCCGACGATTGCCAACAGTTTCCAGAAGTGCCGCCGACTAATTTGAAAGGTTCGATCAAGAATGCCACCAAGTGACAGGGGTTCGATTGAGAACCCATCGCCGCCAGGGGGTTCTGAGCCGTCTTTCATATTCAATTCAGGCGGAGGGGGAGAAGATGGTTGCTGCGGAGGAGAAGGTTGGCCCTCCGCTTGTAGCGACGAAGCAGGCGGAGGAACAATCGAGTCACCGGGAGTACTGCTCAGATCATCCTGTACAGCCGTCCGTGTCTCCGGAAGGACCGCGGCGCCTGGTACAACCTGTGTTCCGGCCGGCTCGGTTGACCTAGCCTCCGATGGCGACGGAGAAACCTGGACAGTAGCTCCGAGTCTTTCCATCACCCGAGCCAACTGCTCTGCGTTCTTGGCGGTCGCCCGCCGGGTCAAGGTCCACGGGAGCAACTCCATCCGCTTGAAAGCCTTGTCCACGGGCAGATTCGTGGTGACACGAGACAAGGTCTCCGCCACTTTCTTTCTGGCTTCTTCATCCCGGACCTTCGTCAGAACCACGGTGTAAAGAGCTTCGGAGGTTTCCTCGCCCATTAAATCTCCTTTTTTTCCCGTCGGCACAGAGTTTCCAGCTTTTCCAAAAAAGCTTCGGGGTCGGACGACTGTTCCCCAATAGAGACAGATCTTCTTGATACACGCTCAAGTATTTGTCTTGCAAGGTCTCGTCTGTAATCGGCATCCAGTGAATCGCGGCGAGCAAGGAATTTCCTCACGAGGTCGTAATCCTCCATCGTCATCTCTAAAGCCACGTTCCGGATCTCAGCATCTGCCGTATCTGATTCTTCGACGGGTGTGCAGACCACTGACTCCTTAAGTTCGGCTTCCCTGACCACGAGCGTTCCCGCGGCCAGGTCCCCCAGGCGTCTGTTGCGGGAATCTATGAACATCACCACCAATCCCAGGGGATATATCTCACCCAGGATGTCAACCGCTCGGAGAATATTGCGAATCACCGCCGCAACAAAGGAAATTGGCCGACCGTCCTTTCGGATGACTCGGATCTCCTGAGATCGCTTCCCCGGCGTTGATCCGTTCCACAGATATTCAAACAGGATGAAATAACCTTTCGTTACTAATTCATACACTGCAACAGTCGGCGCGACCAGCCACCAGCCCAGGGAGTCCCTGAGTCTGACCAAAAACTCCCCAACTGAAGTAAGGTTGCCGGTCAGGATGAGTAGTAGCACCGTTATGATCGTAAGGCCGAGAACTATGCCCATCTGAATCAGCTTGTCTATGAGATAGGCTATGAACCTCGTTCCTATACCGGCCAGGTGGAATTGAGGCCCCGCTTGTTCGTGCGTTTCAATTGTGGAGGGGTGAAGATTCTCTTTCATTGCCGTGTTTCCAGCGTATTCGCTCAGTTATCCTGTGAAAAATCCCCCCTTTCCCCCCGTTACCAAAGGGGGGTAAAGAGGTCATCAGAAATCCCTCCTTTTGTAAAGGGTGTTAGGGGGATTTTTAAAAAATAGCACGCGTAGGAAGTGGTGAACCTCGCGTTTCGCGGGGGAACCGCATCGCTCGCAAAAAACTCCAGTGATGCGGTTCGAGACTGTCTCAGAATTCATCCGCGTACGGAAATCGTACTACGCGGGGTGGCCCGGAGGCCACTGCCTCCGGGTTCCGAAGGAACAAGAGGTGCTAGCTCATGAATGGGGCAACCATTCTAAACGCCGCTGCTGGACCGCGGCGCAGCAAATACGCCTCTTGTCGCTGCGCGACCCGGACGCAGTGGCGTCCGAGCCACCCGGTCGGGATGATTGCCGTCCCAGTGGCACGATTTCGACCTGAGCACACATTTTGAGACAGTTTCGGTTCGCTTCGCTCACCACATCCTACCGGCCACTAAATCAACAACAACGGCCATAATACAAGCCTTCCGCCCTCCGCACAGATTGTACGGGTAACATGTAAATAACTATCATTAAATTGTTGACCGTCCAACCCGTTAATGAATATATTTCTGATAGGCTGCGAAAGCCATCGGGTTCGGGTGGCTCGAAGGTCGAACAAGCATCGCGGCCAAAGGGGCTCCTTCTTGGCCGACTTTTTGCGGCGCTGTCGACTTGAGGTCATTTGCAATTCACCTCACTGTGATACGCATACGCGCCTTCGCGGGAGGATTTGGAGAATTTTATGAAAGCAGACAAGGGAGAGCCTCCGAAGGTTGAAGAATTACGAAAGAGAGCTGAAGATATTGTCGGGAAAATCACTGAGGAGCGCGTTGGTGAGGTCTCGCCGGCTGAAATCCGAACACTGATCCACGAGCTTAATGTCCATCAGATTGAATTGGAAATGCAAAATGAGGAGCTGCGGAGGGCCCAGGATGAGCTGGCCGAGTCACGGGACGAATTCGCAAATTTGTACGACACGGCTCCTGTAGGCTATTTTACTCTAGACAAAAAGGGCGTGATTCTGAGAGCGAATCCCACCGGGGTCGCGCTTCTAGGTAAAGACAGAAGGCAACTCACTAAGCATCCTTTCTCGGTTTTCGTCACCAAAGACGATCAGGGTATGCTTTCTTCTCTCATATCAGGAACGTCTTCACAAAGGGCTTCAAGCAGCGCATGCGAACTAAGATTACTCAGGAATGGGGGATGGTTTCACGCCCAATTGGAAAGCGTGCCCGTGAGAGATTCCCAGGGGCAGGCCATCCAATGCCAAACAGTTGTTTTGGACATTACGGAACGCAAGAAGGCGGAACAGGTCCTGTCCACGGCCAAAGATGACCTGGAACGACAAGTCAAACAGCGCACCGCGGAACTGGAGCAAAGGAATAGAAAGCTTACCGATGAAGTGGAACAGAGGGAAAAGGCCGAGCAGGCAGTAAGTGCAAGTGAGCGACTCTTCAAAGCCATTTTCGAGGGGGCGGAAGATTACATTTTCATCAAAGATCGCTCCTTGAAATACACCAGCGTCAACCCCGCAGCCGCGCGACTCCTGAATGTTCCGGCTTCACAACTCATCGGTATGGCTGAAGAAGATGCGTTCCAAGGGAGAAGCGCGGCGCAGGTGCGGGCACTTGATACGCGTGCCCTGAAGGGAGACACTGTTCAGGAAGAGATCACCATCACAGTTTCCGGACAGCGGGTTACGTGGCTTGAAACCAGAATCCCCTTACGAAACCATTCCGACGAGCCGATCGGTATTTGTATCATCGCTCACGATATTTCGGATCGCAAGGCTGTAGAATATGTTCCCGAAATCATAATGGACTGCACGTCCCAGGCTATGCAGGCCACTGTGAGGCAGGCCACCCTGGCGGCAAAGGGGGATATCACGGTGCTGCTCTTGGGCGAGAGCGGCAGCGGAAAGGACTATTTAGCACGGTATATCCACGACCATTCCCACAGGGCGTCCGGTCCATATTTTTCCATCAACTGCGCGGCTGTTTCTGCCGACCTGGCGGAGTCGGAACTGTTCGGTCATGAAAGAGGTTCATTCACGGGGGCAGTAGGCCGAAAACGGGGTCTGTTGGAGTTGGCGGAGGGCGGGACACTGTTGCTTAACGAAATAGGGGAACTCTCATTAGGGTTACAGTCAAAGTTACTCTCGTTCCTCGACACTCGCAAGATTCTGCGTGTTGGCGGTGAGAAAGAGATCAGCGTAAGTGCCAGGCTCATTGCGGCGACGAACCGGGACCTTGGAGAAGCCGTTAATAAAGGCACTTTTCGACAGGACCTTCTTTATCGGCTTAACGTGATGGCCATAACAGTGCCTCCTTTGCGAGAGAGATTAGAAGACATCCCGATTCTGGCCCCAAAAATCCTATCCCAGATTCGTGCGGACCTTCAACTGGACGAAATCCCGGAAATAACTGAACAAGCGATGAAGGCGTTGAGCGCATATACCTGGCCCGGCAATGTGCGCGAGCTTCGCAACGTATTGGAACGAGCCGTGATCCTGGGACGGGGGAAAGAAATAGGTCCTGCCATACTCGGACTTCCCCAAGTGTGCATCCCAGTCGATGATAGTGGGTCATCCTTCACGGTCGGTTTTCCTCCCGAGGGATCTGTCAACGAAGTTACCCAGAACGTGAAAAGGTTTCTGGTGAAGAAAGCTCTGCGCCAATCCAATGGCCGTCGGAATCGGGCAGCCAAAATATTGGGTATTTCCCGTGACTCCTTGAAGCATTATATGAAAACCCTTGGCATTGAGGACGAGGAAACAGAACCAACAGGGGAATAGGGACCCTCACCCCGTGTCCCTCTCCCAGAGGGAGAGGGAATCGCAATGCCTGCGAGTGGCCCCTCTCCCTCTGGGAGAGGGCCGGGGTGAGGGCGACTTGGAGGAGCGCCGGGTCGTGACAGTGTATCGCCGCCGAAAGATTCTCGATAACTGCCGTGCAATGCGTACTGACCCTACCAATGCGGAAGACAAGCTCTGGAGAAGATTGCGCAATCGTCAGTTGGCCGGTGCGAAGTTTCGACGGCAGCATCCTGTGGGGCAATATATCGTCGATTTCTACTGTCATGAGGCGAACCTCGCCATTGAACTGGACGGCAGCGGCCATGAAGACGCGGACCAAGCGGACTATGACCGCAACCGCTCTGCGGAGTTGGAATCAGCTGGAATCACAGTAATACGTTTTTGGAACTATGAGGTTTGGGATGACCTCGAAGGTGTGCTGACCACGATCAGAGGGGCCCTCACCCCAGCCCTCTCCCAGTGGGAGAGGGAGCTGCTGGAGACCGGCTCATAGTCTCCTCTCGCACTAGGCAAGAGCCACACTTGTAGCCGTTGCACCATTCCCTCTCCCTCTGGGAGAGGGACACAGGGTGAGGGCGACTATCCACGACCGATGCGGTTCACTTCGTTCACCACATGGCTACGCGTGCCGGTCGCCAAATGCCCGGTGAACGGTAAACTCAATTAACCTGCCATCCGCGCCCTATCTGACGGGGAGGGATTCGAAATGGTAAAGAAGATTTCCAAGACAAGTTCCAAAGGGAAGAAAATTGAAAAGGCCAAGTCGGCTCCAACTAAAGAGGTTGGGAAGGGCAAGAGCAAGGCGATTAGTCCCAAGGGAGGCCAAAGCCGGGTGTTACCAAGGGAGCCGGAGCCTCCACCAAACCACGCCGGAAAATTGCCAAGAAGGACTTGTATACAAATGACTTCCCTGTCGTCGGAATAGGCGCGTCGGCAGGTGGCCTGGAAGCCTTTCAGCAGTTTTTCAACTACATGCCGCCGGACACAGGCATGGCCTTTGTGCTCGTTTCACACTTGGATCCCACACACAAGAGCATCCTTTCGGAACTTATTCGGTCGTACACCCGCATGCAGGTTAAGGAAGTTGAGGACGCGATGCTGGTGGCGCCCAACACCATTTATGTGATTCCTCCTGACCGCGACATGGCGTTAATGCATGGAAAGCTCCATCTTATGGAGCCCAGTGCACCTCGCGGTTTGCGCCAACCCATAGATTTCTTTTTTCGGTCCTTGTCTCAGGACAAACAGGAAAAAGCGATAGCCATTGTCCTGTCCGGCACCGGCACCGAGGGCACGCTGGGTTTGCGGGAAGTCAAGGGGCAGGGCGGCATGGTAATGGTTCAGGATCCGGAAACGGCAAAATACAACGGAATGCCCAGGAGCGCGGTTGGAACCGGTCTGGTGGATTATGTTCTGCCTCCGGAAAAAATGCCGGAGCAGCTCATCGCGTACATTCAGCATCCTCTTACCAAGGAACCCGGCAAAATTCCTGCAACCGAGCTGGAGTCAACAAATCGTCTGCACAAGATTTTGATGATTATACGCACCAGGACCGGCCACGATTTCTTCTTTTACAAGGAAAGCACGATACTTCGCCGTATAGAGCGGAGAATGGCGGTCAATGAAATTTCCAATATGGCCGATTATATCCGGTACTTACAACAATACCCCGACGAAGTGGACACTCTTTTCACGGAACTCTTGATTGGAGTAACCAATTTCTTCCGCGATCCTGAGGCCTTTGACGCCTTGAAGGAGAAGGTGATGGACCGCCTCGTCAAGGGCAGGGAAGACGGCGGACAACTGCGAGTATGGGTCCCTGGATGTTCGACAGGAGAGGAAGCGTATTCACTGGCTATGCTCTTTGAGGAATGCAAAGAAGAGTTGAAGTCGGACGCTAATATCCAGATATTTGCCACAGACATAGATGCCGGAGCCATCGAAACGGCTCGGGCAGGCTCATATCCGCACAGCATCGCGGTTGATGTCAGTGTCGATCGGCTGAAGCGTTTCTTTACGGCGGAAGACAACACTTATCGGGTAAAGAAAACCGTGCGCGACCTGGTTGTGTTTGCAGCGCAAAATGTAGCGACAGATCCCCCGTTTTCAAAATTAGATCTCATCAGTTGCAGGAATCTTCTAATCTACATGGGTTCAAAGCTGCAGAAAAAGGTGCTGCCGATTTTCCATTACTCGCTAAACAACGGCGGGTTTCTCTTCCTGGGCACATCGGAGACTATCGGAGAATTCTCGGATTTGTTCGCTACCATTGATAGGAAAGTGAAGATTTATCAACGTAGGGAAACTGACATGACCGGCGCCGTCGCGCTGGAGATACTGCCTCTTGCATTCCCACATAAGGTTGTAGATGTTGACGAGCAAATGATTCCCAGGCGGGTGGTACTCCGCAGCAACAAGGAATTAGCTGAAAAGGCGCTGTTGGACATCTATTCCGCGGCCGGTGTACTCATTAACGAGAAAGGTGACATTCTCTATTTTCACGGCTCCACAGCAAGGTACTTGGAGCCACCTATAGGGGAAGCCACTCTGAACATCCTCAACATGGCCAGAGAAGGCTTGAAGCTTGAGCTGGCTAACGCGATCAGGAAATGCGCTTCTCAGAAAGAATCGGTCCACTACGACCGGCTGCGGGTCAAGACCAACGGAGATTACGCGCTGGTCAATCTCACTGTCAGGCCGATATCAGAGCCACCCTCGAGGCGCGGATTACTGATGGTGGTTTTCGAGGAGGTCAAAGTCGAAGAAGTACAGCGAGCAGAAATCTTAGTTGCGCAATCAAGTAAGGAAGCCCGTTCCGGCCGAATAAAGGAACTGGAGCACGAACTAGCGTCGACAAGAGAGTATCTTCAGACCACCATAGAAGAGCTTGAGACAACCAACGAGGAACTAAAGTCCACCAACGAAGAGCTTCAGTCCTCAAATGAAGAATTGCAGAGCACCAATGAAGAGCTGGAGACGGCAAAAGAGGAGCAGCAGTCGGTGAATGAAGAGCTGGTAACGGTAAACTCCGAACTGCAACAAAAGATAGATGCCTTGTCAAAAGCCAACGACGACATGAATAACCTAATGGCAAGCACCCAGATCGGGACGCTCTTTCTTGATACGGACTTAAGTATTCAGCGCTTCACGCCTGCCGTGACGAAGATCATCAATCTTATAGATACGGATGTGGGCCGTCCCATGTCACACATTGTCCATAATCTGAAATACGATCGTCTTATTGAAGATGCAGCAGAGGTATTGGCCACTCTTGGTTCCAAGGAAATAGAAGTTTCCACTAAGGACGGAAACTGGTACCTGATGCGTTTGCTCCCCTATCGAACCACGCAAAATCTTATCGAGGGAGTTGTCATCACCTACTTTGACATCACCGGCCGGAAAAAGGCTGAGATGGCGCTTAGGAAAAGCGAAGAACGATACCGGAGTGTCGGTGAACTGATTCCCTTCGGGGTGTGGATTTCACTTGCCGACGGTGGGATTACCTATTTCAGCGAGAGTTTCTTGGATATGCTTGGGATGACAATGGACGAATCCAAAGGATTCGGCTGGGCTGTCAAACTGCACCCGGATGACAAGGACAAAACCCTGTCCGACTGGAAGCAATGCCTGGATACGGGCGCTCACTGGCAATACAAGTACCGACTGCGAGACAAACATGGTAATTACAGGACCATACTCAGCCGTGGGGTCCCGATGAGGAATGATAAGGGGGAGGTAACGTCCTGGGCCGGGATCAATATGGATATCAGTGATGAAACAGGTTTAGAGGAGCGCAAATAGGATGGTGGTTTTCTGATCCCCATCTCTCCGGTCAAAAAGGATTTAGGCTTGGCCCAAAAAAGGCCCCGCGGTACGCGAGGTCCCCCTTTAGAAAAGGGGGACTTTGAGGGCATACCACTTGTCGCGTCGCCGTGGTTTTCAAGGCGCTTACCTTCATCATCGCGAATTCCCCTCACCCATCAATCGCCTTCGTGCGAATCTCTTCCTTTATTCGCGCCAGAAACTCATCAAGGGACATGCTTCCCAGATCTTTCCTACCTCGGCCCCTGACAGAAATTGTGCCCTCCTCAACTTCGCGCTCACCCACAATGAGGGTGTAAGGGATCTTTAAGACTTCGGACTGGCGGATCTTGTATCCCATGGTGTCATCGCCGTCATCGCAGACCGCTCGAATTCCTTCCCGGACAAGCTGCTCGCGAATCTTCTGACCATAGTCCAGGAATCGCTCGGACACAGGCACGATATTGACTTGCTTGGCACTCATCCAGATAGGAAACGCGCCGGCAAAGTGCTCGATGGCTACTCCGAAAAACCGCTCCCAACTTCCGAGGACCACGCGATGGATCACAACAGGATATTTTTCGGTGTCGTCAGAATCACGATATGTGGCATCCAGGGCCTTCGCAAGATTGAAGTCCACCTGAATTGTCGGTCCGGTCCATTTGCGACCTATGGCATCGAATAACGAGAACTCGATCTTGGGCCCATAAAAGGCCCCCTCTCCGGGCAGCAGCTCGAAAGGCACGCCTCGCTCCTGCATGGCAGCTTCCAGTGCAGCCGCGGCCTGGTCCCACATTTCATCAGTGCCCACATAACCCTTTTCCGGACGAGTCGCGAGGTACAGCTTGTACCCGAACCCGAACGTATCGAGCATGTCGATTGCAAAATCCACCACAGCGAGGACCTCTGACTGAACCTGATCAGGCCGGCAAAAGATATGCGCATCATCCTGAGTGAACAAGCGCGCCCGTGTGAGTCCGTGCACGGTACCGGAGAATTCCGCCCGCAAAACCCTTCCGAACTCGTAGTACCGGATAGGAAGGTCCCGGTAACTGCGGATCTTGTGGCGATAGATGAGCGCGTGGCCGGGGCAGTTCATGGGCTTGATCGCATACGCCTCGTCATCCTTTTGGAGGAAAAACATCATGTCCCGGTAGTGGTCCTCATGACCGGTCCTCTTCCAGAGATCCGCGTTCATGATGTACGGCGTAGACACAATGTCGTAACCGCGCTTGAGATGTTCATCTTCCAGGAACCTGGCAATTATTGAGCGCATCAACGCCGCGTCCGGATGGTAGAGCGGCAAGCCCCGGCCCGCATCTTCTTCAAAATGGAACAAGTCGAGCACTTGCGCCAGACGACGATGATCGCGCCTCTCAGCTTCTTTAATGCGCGTTTTGTAGCTTTCCAGGTCTTCCCGGGTCTCAAACGCGATCCCGTATATTCTTTGGAGCTGAGGCCGCGTGGAATCTCCCTTCCAATAAGCCCCGGAAACCTTGGTCAGTTCGAAGAATCGCAAATCTTTTGACGACCCCACATGCGGCCCACGACAAAGATCCACAAAACCATCATGCTTGTAGTAAGTGACGACCTCGCCAGGAATGTTCTCAAGCATTTCCACCTTGTACGGCTGGTCAGCATCCGCCCAATAGCGGACCGCTTCTTCTTTGGAATGGTCTTCCCCCTCGAATTTGAATCCCTTTTTGATGGCCTGCCGCATTCGTTTCTCAATTGTGCGAAGATCCGCATCGGAAATCATCACGCCCTTTCCGTCCGCGTCCCGGATCTCTATATCGTAATAGAACCCATCCTCCGTGGCAGGGCCTACGCCCAGACGAGATTTCTGCCAGAGTTCGAGCACCGCGGCAGCCAGGACATGGGCAAAGCTGTGGCGCATTTTTGAGAGCCCGTTCTCGGAATCGTGCTTCTTATCGAGATCCGATTGCTGGATCGGCATTCATGTCCTCCGCTGAGTGGTAAGAATTGAGAGCCTTCCTCGCTTGGAAACATACCAGCACAGGAATTACACGGGCGCCCAACAAGCGGCGCCCTGTACTCCACACTTTTTTGTGTTGTCTCAGTCGCTTAGTGCAGCACTTCACCGGCCCCACGCCGCCACCGACGTCGTCAGGCTGTGCGCTCACTTAAATCAGACCCTGAACCACGCGAACAGTTCAGTACCGCCTGGCATGCTACCTGCGCGCACAAACGAAGTCAATAGAAATCCCGGCAGAGGGGTAGTTTGAGTTTTTGGCGCTTGGACGAAAAGAACTCATTTCGTCACCCCGTTGAAAACGGGGTCCAGTGTGCTTTCCTGGATTCCGGCTTCCGCCGGAATGGCGTCAGAGCCGGGTCCGTCGAATCCGGAATTTCGAGCTGACCTCCTACCTAATACCATTTCGCGTTCAAGGAACTGACATAGCCTTGGTAGGGGCGCACCTGCGCGTGCGCCCAAAAAGCGGGCAGACACGCAGGTCTGCCCCTACCGAGGTTTACGGTTGGAAAGCCAATTCGTGTCGCACGCCAGAAAGCGCATTGGTATAAGCTCCCATGTCCTGTATCTATCGGGCGATCATTATCCTCATCATGTCGGCTGAGTTTTCGAGGTGGTCAGCAATGTCGCCGGTAGTTTCTACGAGACGAATCATAAGGAAAAACGTCTTCGGAGGAATCCTTTCGTCTGCACAAAGGCGAATGAATATGGTCTTCTCCAGGTCATCGGATTCGCCTTCTCTGAAACGGATTTCCCGTATGATATCTTTGACTGCTTGACGATCTTTTTCCATGCGGCTTCCAAAATAGGTATGGCTCCGCAGCACCATTTCCGGCATTAGTCCAAGGTAATCTCCCACTTCTTTGACGAGCAAGATATAGTCCCGTTGTATCTCTTCCGGCAAAAACAACTCGCAATAAGACATCCAATACAAGGCGTTCTTCACGCAGTCTACAACCTTGTCCGCCTCCCTGAGAAAACTAAAGAAGACGGATTTTTCAACGGGCATGAATATGGAGACCGGCAGATGTGCTCGGATGTTTCGCTTCATACGATCAGCTTCCGCTTCGATATCTCGAATCTCTTCCTTGAGAAACTCGAACTTATCGCGATCATGTCTGAAATAGGCTTGCACTGCTTCAACAAAAATGGGGCCGCATTGCGCTACTTTGACTGCGTGTTTGAACGTGTTTTCAAAGGGGGACCGCTTAAGCAAGTTTGCCAATACGATTCTCATGCCTCACCTCGCTATAAGAAGGCTGAAAGAAATATGTAGATCGCCGCGGACGTGGCCGCGGCCACCGGCACTGTAATGAGCCAGTAAACCATGATCCGGCCTAGGATGGCCAGGTCAAGAAGCCCTTGCAATCCCCTTGCCAGCCCGACCCCTACATAAGCGCCTACGGCTGCGTGAGTCGTAGATACAGGCAGCCCCATCATGGAGGCAATAAGGATTACGGATGCGGCGGAGAATTCTACGGTAAATCCGCGTATACTTGTCAATTCGGTTATTTTGGACCCCATGGTCTCGATGACCCTGTAGCCCCACGTCCAAAGTCCGACGCAGATCATCGCTCCACCGAAAGCAAGCAATGCTACAGGCACTGGGGCATGCTCAGCGACGGCCCCGGTCGAGTAAATGAAGTAGATCCCCGCCAAAGGCCCCATGGCGTTGGCCACATCATTGGCTCCGTTTCCGAACGACACATAGCATGAAGTCATTACCTGTAGGTAACGGAAGATGTCTTCCGCCACGCCCACCTGTCCCCGTTGAATCATGGCCCTGAGAGTAAAGAAGCACACCAAATAACCGAGAACCGCCGCGGCGCATGGGATGACCACGACTTCAATTCCCTGGATACCAAGCTTGTGACCCAGCGGGGTCTCGAGAACCAGCGAAAGGGATATGATGAAAACTGTCGCCGCAACCAACACGGGACTGGTCTTCAGCGCTCCCGCCGCGGTATCCATCCGGGAGAGAATAGTTTTGTCAATTATCTTTATCAGCACAAATCCGGCCAACCCACTAAACAATGGAGAGATTATCCATGATAATACGATGCGCCCCACCTCCCCCCAATGCACGGCGCTGGGGCCCCCCGCCACGAGACCGACTCCGATGATTGCTCCGACGATGGAATGGGTGGTGGAAACCGGCAAATTCTTGTACGTGGCAAGGCAAACCCAGAGTGCGGCCGCCAATAGGGCCGACAGCAGTCCCATCCAAATTAATCGTGGGTCGCCGATGGCTTGTGAGTCAATAACACCTTTACGGATGGTCTGCGCAACGTGTGATCCGACAAAAGTGGCCCCGAGAAACGTCAGAATCGTAGCCAAAACGAGAGCCTGCCGGAGGGTAATGACCTTGGCGCCAACCGCAGAGGCCATAGCATTGGCGCAATCGTTGGCCCCAATGTTCCAGGCCATATAGGCTCCCGCCGCTACGCTCAGTATGAGAAGGACAGTTTCACCGCTCATGGCCCGGTCAGGTTCCTCCCTCCATCTCCAAAGGCCGCGAAGTCTTGCCCCGCTTTACAGTGTGCATTGTTCCCCGAGAAGGACACCTAATCTAACACACCGTCCATTGGCGACAAACTGCAAAATATGAGGCTGCAATTTTCCGAGTTATACTGCAGTGCATTGAAAAAGACCCATCACTGGAGGGCCGAATCGCGTAGGTAGGGGCATCCCGCGGGACGCGGGACCATGCCCGTAACCGTGGCAGCCGGCGGGGGACAAGGCTTCAATTTTGACTAGAGTGGGAGCTGGGATAATAATCGCGGTTGCTTCTCGGGCCTACTTTCGGTTATGCTATTATATAATTATTACAAGGGCGGCGTGGAGAGGAATTTCCACTACGGGCCATAGTTTTTGGAAAACATGAATGTGGTGAACGACTTAACTGCAAGGCCATAACACGTAATTGGGTGAATCCTTCACCCGCATAGGCGCACAGTTTGCGGCTTACCATAGAAAGGGGCTCAGACATGGAGGGGGAAACAAGCACGTTGCAACGGGAGAGGATCCCAGCCAAACTAGACAAGATCCTTATAGCCCAGGCGATAGCCGTGACGGTTAAGGCTATCTTGACGGCCGTTGAGGCCGAACATGATGACTATTGGGTTAATGTGGACCTGAACGTCCATATCCAAGGGGGCAAAGCCTTTGAAAAACACGCCAGGATTAACGTGTACGGAGATCTGATAGATCCGTACAAAACGAGTATTTTCCCTAACGTGGAATTGAATCAAGTGCCTTCTGAAGTTTTGAAAGGCCTTTGTGAAACATAGAATTGTCCTCCCGGACCCACCGGAGAATGCTTCTATCTTGCGCCTTCGCAATGAGAGTTCGGCAATAAGTTCCTTCCCCACCCCCATCTGGATAGATACCTAGCGACACCCCAGGCTCTGGCCTAGCTACCTACACAATCCATCGGCACCAACAAAGACAGGAAACACCGGGGACCTTCCACCGAAGGTCCGGAGATCACCGAAAGAACAGTTGGGGTCCGCATGGGGCCGGAGGACGAACCGGCATGCATGGGGCCGAGGGATAAACAGGTCCACAGGGTGCCCACTGCCGGCTCTTTCCCGGCTTCGGCTGTTTTCCGGGTCTTTCTGTTTTGGGAGTAGTCGGTGTCTTTGAAACCTCTGGCGTGGGTGCAACAGGACTTGGGCTGGGTGGTCTTGAAATTCCCGGCGTTGGCGGTACAGGAACTCTGCCCGGTGTTTTGCCCAAACTTGGCTGTTCCGGGACAGTTGTGCGCTGCCCTTCAGGGGTTATGGGTCGCTTGGGAGTCCCAGGCTCCGGCATCGGTTCGCTCGGACCAGGCAAAATATCCGGGAGCCTTGGCCGGCCCGTCGGTGGCCCAGGGAGCGCTTCTCTCTGAGGCGGGGCCTCTTTCCTGGTTGTTACCGGCGGGGCGGGGGTCTGGGTCGGCGGGACTTCTTTCCGCGTTGATACAGGTGGAGCGGAGGGCGGGGTTTGAGGCGGCAAGCCAGGCGGCCGTTGAGATACACCGGGGGATGGAAGTTGCGCTTTTGGTGGCTTGGTTCGGCTCGGAACCTTTCTGATGGTAGGTACTAGTACGTGGAGGCTGGCACGGCTTCTTGACAGGCACGCAGGTCAACCTCTGCTTTTGCGGATACGTACAAGGCGCTCCGCTCTCCATGCCCAAGCAAACGGCCAAGAGACTGCACGGAGCTGTTATTATGTCGGTAAGAACCTCAACCAACCCTTCGGAGGACTGTGGAGATTCTGCTTGATATCCCCAACTGTAATGAAAAGACGCAAGAACGCATACCAGACTGACGATAACGACTCGCTTCATAACGCACCCTTCCCATCTAGTAGAGGAAAAATCACATTAACGTTAGAGGGTATTCTTTGAAAAGTCAACCGGGGGCCTATTGTTGCCCCTTTGGGGAATTAAATGGAAGGATATTGCTTGTAGTTGGAATGCGTTGATTTGTCGTATCAAAATACCGCCTTAAGTTAGCGCCTATGAAGGGTGACCTTGCTCATCCCACCCTCTGGCCGCGTAATAATCTTTCAGAAGGGCTTCCATCATCTCTTCGCTGATAATCTTTCCTGTTTCGGGCAGCACCTCATTGCAGAAGCGTTTGGGCAGCTTGTCCTCTTCGGGGGTGAGCCCTTCCCTGACGTTGAAACGCCTCGTATTGTCGGTGATTGCACCTGCAATGGACCGCATCTTAGTTCGGTCTAATTCAAGCCCTGTGACCCCTTTGAGCATCGCAGCCAGGTCTTCCCATTGGTAAAGATCGCGGTAGAAACGGCATAAGATAAGCGAATCGAAGATCGTCAGGCGATCCTCCCATTCTGTGAACATCACGGCTTTGCCTGCTATCTGGTCGGGATCGATCATCTTGGCAAGTTCGGGTTTGTAAAAAGTGGCCCTGAGATGGCATGCTCCCCGGTCACTGGTGCCGTAGGCCAAACCCATCCCCTTGAGCACTCGCGGATCATAGCCAGCGGGTTCAAGGCCTTTAACATGGATGGCCTGGTCAGCCATTCCCATAGCCTCTGCTGCGGGCTTGATGCCGTCGGCCAAGGTGTCCCCGATTCCTCGGCGGTATGCGATATCTTTCAGGAGAGCAGCCACATTATCAACTTGGCCGTAGTCGATCGGATAGTCGACCTTGCCTTGACGAACAGCCTCGATGGTCAGGGCCACCAGGTTACCGGCACTGATGGTATCCATCCCCAGCCGATCGCAGATGTCGTTCAGATATGCGATCTCCTCAATGGAGTCCACTTCACACAATCCCCCGAACGCGTAAATGGTCTCGTACTCCGGCCCCTCGATCTTGAGCCCCTTGTGCCTTCCCTCTTTTACGGTTGAAAGACGCCCGCAGGCTATGAAGCACTTGAGACAAGCATGAGGAGTGACGTCGCAACGTTCGTGGAGGGCAACAGCGTTGATCTGTTCGCGGTGCTCCGCGGTTCCCTTGTGCCAGTAACGAGTGGGGAAACTTCCGACGCGGCTCATAATGTCTACCATCATGGGCGTTCCCATGCTTTTGTACGCCTTGACCCCCGGATCATCTTTAGCCCGCTTTGACAGACTTTTGGCGAAGTCCTTCACAAGGGCGGAATCTGCGAGTTCTTTAGTCTTGTTGCCCCAAAAGGCTATGGCCTTGATCTTTTTTGAACCCATTACTGCGCCGACTCCGGTTCGCCCTGCGCTGCGCCAACAGTCGTTCTCTATTACGGAGAAGGTTACGCCGTTCTCCGCGGCAGGACCGACGACAACCACACCGCACTTGCTTGCTGCGGGTCGGTTCTCTTTCATCCATGCCTTGATACGCTCCTCGGTGGCGTAGGTGTCGAGGCCCCATAACTCTCCCGCCGGGTGGAATTGCGCGGCTTCCGGGGAGATCTCGATCCATGTCGGCTCATCGCTCGCCCCATGTATCATCACCGCATCGAAACCAGTGCGCGCCATGTACTCGGCGACAGTTCCACCGGAATAGGATTCGGAATAGTAACCGGTCTGGGGAGACTTCGTGTAAACGCCGTACCGGCAGGAACCCCACACAGGCGTTCCGGTGACCGGTCCGGTGGTGAAGACCAGATGGTTTTCCGGGCTCATGGGGTCCACACCGGCGGCATTGTGCAGGAGCAGCAGATGAGTGGCTAACCCCTTGCCGCCCAGGGTCCTGGCGAGCACTTCGTCGGGGATCATCTTCAGGTCGAAGGACTGCTGGGTGGCATTGATCCTTAGAACCATATTGTAGAAACCGAACATGGGTTACATTCCTCTTGTGTTAGAGCACTCGGCGATAGATCTCCTCTGCGTCTTCAAGCGTCAGCTCACGTGGATTGTTGGCCAACAGGCGCGTCACCTTCATCACACCTTGCGCCAACGCGGGGATGTGCTCGTCCTTCACCCCGAATTCCGCTTAGGCTTCCGGGGATCTTAAGATCTCCAGCCAGCGTGCGCAGCCCTTGGACCGCGGCCTGCGCAGCCTGGCGTTCGCTGAGTCCTCGTGTATTCTCTCCAAAGAGACCGGCCATGTGTGCAAATTTGGACAGATTGCCCAGCATGTTGAATTCCATCACCGCTGTGAGCATGATGCTGTTGGCTATACCATGAGGTATGTGGAATTCCGCGCCGATAGGGTATGCGAACGCATGCACCGCGGTGACCCCCGCGTTGGCAAACGCCATGCCTGCAAGCAGGCTCCCCTCCAACATGCCGCCTCTCGCTTCAAGGTTGGACCCGTTGGCAAAAGCCGTACGAATGTTCCTGAAGATCTGCCTTATCGCCTCCAGGGCCAGCATGTCCGTGAAAGGAGTGGCATTCCTGGAGGTATAAGCCTCTACAGCGTGTATGAGAGCATCCATACCTGTGGCCGCAGTGACAGAAGCGGGGAGCCCTACAGTTAGTTCAGCGTCCAGCATGGCCACGGCCGGGAAAAGGTACGGACTCACAATCCCTTTTTTCAGCTTTTCATCGTAATCTGAAAGGATGGCGATGGGGGTGACTTCGCTCCCCGTCCCCGCTGTTGTGGGTACTAGAATCGCGGTCAAGCCGGGCTTCGGCACCATATCCACGCCAAAAAACGAGCTTACCGGGTCGGTGTTGGTTGCAAGTATGGCAGCCACCTTGGCAATATCCAGAGACGACCCCCCGCCGATGCCCACGACAAGGTCGGCTCCCGCCTCTCTGGTCCGAGCCGCCGCCTGGGACGCGATTTCATAACGAGGGTCGGGCTCCACGGCGTCGAATCGGAATACCGTGAGACCGGCCCCGACCAAAAGCTCCTCCAGCCGGCTGACGATCCCTGTTCGGACCAGTCCAGGGTCAGTGATTATCATTATCTTTTTTCTGCCCAGTCGCTTCACTTCGTGGGGTAGCTGGTTGAAGGAACCGGGTCCCATCACGATACGTGGCGTCGTCTGGAAGAAGTTCACGCTATTCATAGGTACTCACCTTCTTGAGTTGCTCACACTTACTAGTCCACTAAACCGCAAGGTATTTCTTCTGCACGGCTTCTTCGTTTTTGAATTCCTCGATGGTCCCCGTGTAGACCACCTGACCCTTGTCAATGACTACCACCCTGTCAGAGACCCCCATGGCGAAACGTATATTCTGTTCGGACAGGAGTATGGTCGTTTCCGCCTGTTTCAGGCTCATAATGAGTTCCTTCAAAACCGCAACGATTACCGGCGCGAGTCCTTCGGTGGGCTCGTCCAGGACCAGGACGTCAGGATTGCTCATGAGCGCCCGGGCAATAGTCAGCATTTGCTGTTCACCGCCGGAAAGAGTTCCGCCCATACGATTTTGCATGCGGGCCATGGTAGGAAATTGTTCCAAAACGGTTTCCATGGTCCAGCGTCCCTGACGGCCTCTTATCCTCCCTAACTCCAGGTTTTCCCAAACCGTGAGCGACGACAAAATACGGCGGTCCTCGGGCACGAACCCGAGCCCCATTCTTGCCATTTTGAAGGAAGCAAGCCTTGTGCAGTCCTTCCCCTTGAAAATCACCTTTCCTTTGCGTGGCGGAGTGAGCCCCATGATGCTTCGAAACGTGGTGGTTTTGCCGGCTCCGTTGCGACCCATGAGGCAGACGGTCTCGCCCTGGTCCACGTGAAGGCCCACATCAAAGAGAATGTGGCTGCGGCCGTAGAAAGTGTTGAGATCGACGGCCTCCAGAATGTAGGTCATGAGACGGTCTCTCCTAGGTAGGCTGTAACCACCTCGGGATTGTTGCGTATCTCGTCGGGGGTCCCCTCGGCCAGGAGCCTTCCCATCTGCAAGACCCGAACAACTTGCGCTATGCCGAAGACCGTGTCCATGTCGTGCTCTATGAATAACAGGGTCAGGTTGAACTCCCTCCACAGCCTCTTGATCAATTCCCTTGTGAGCTGACGTTCCTCAGGTGACATCCCTGAAGTGGGCTCGTCCAGAAGGAGCAGCTTAGGCTCCAATCCCAACGCAGTGCCGATGTCCAAAAGCTTCTGGTCGCCGTGCGCCAGCTCGAAGGCAGGCCGGTCGGCCTGTCCCTTAAGGCCGAGGCTTTCCAGAATGGCGTAAGCCTTGTCGGTGGCTGCCTTGAACCGTGAGACAGGTCTGAAGACTTTCCGAGTCTGGTTAAGCCTGGAGAGGCAGGCCAGCCGCACATTGTCCAGGACTGTTTCCTCCGGGAAGATGGACGTAATTTGAAAAGCCCGGCCCATGCCGCGGGCCACGATCTCCTGTGTAGTAAGACCTGTGATCTCTTCTCCCTGAAAGGATATACTACCTTTGTCCGGCATCAGATAGCCTGTGATCTGGTTGAACAGAGTAGTCTTGCCCGCGCCGTTGGGTCCGATTATGGCGGAGATATCCCCGGGCATCAGCGAAAAGCTCACTCCCGCGGTCACCCTCAAGCCGCCGAAAGCCTTTTCCACATTATCCAGGACCAGGAGGGGTTCCATCTCAACCTCTGTTTCCGCCGGCAAATGATTTCAGGCGGTTCCCGAGGAGCCGGGCCTCACCTACCAGGCCCTTTGGAAGCAGCAGCACCATCACCATCATTGTCAACCCTATAATCAGCGGCCAATACTCGGTTTTGGCGCCGACTACTTCCTGAATGATTATGATCACGGCCGCTCCTATAAAGGGCCCGAAAAACTGACCGATGCCGCCGAGGACCGACATGAGGATGACCTCACCTGATGTGGTCCAATAGAGCATGTCAGTATGAATGGAATTGTTCACACCGGCCATTAGGCTGCCGGCAAGGGCAGCGAAACAAGAGGAGATCATGTAGATTCCCAGTTGGTTGTATCTCACGCTGCGCCCGAGGAAGCGCACACGGTCAGGGTTTTGACGCAGGCATCGCAATGTGAGCCCCATCGGTGAGTGGACGAGCCGTCTCAGAAACCAGATTGAAAGCAGGACCAAACATAAGGTGAAGTAGTAGTATGCAATGCGATCACCCAGAATACCCGGAGGAATGATCCCCTGGATCCCGTCGTCTCCGCCGGTGAAGTTGTACCACCTGAATGTTATCTGCCAAACCAACTGCCCGAAGGCCAGGGTGAGAACCGTGAAGAAGACCCCGCTCACACGGATAATGAGGAGTCCTACCAGGACGGAGAGCACCACTGCCCCGACAAGCCCCATTCCTATGGCCGGCAAGAACCAAGAAGCCCCCAGATACTTGAACGAAAGACCTACAGCGTAAGCTCCCAGCCCGTAATACAGGGCTTGTCCGAAGGAGAGCATGCCCGTGACACCGAATAGCATGTTGAATGCAACAGCGAACATGCCCCAGATCAGAATCTGATTTGCCAGGATAATCTGATAGTTGGACGTCATGCGAAGCGGCGCGAGGGCGAACACTAAAATAAACACTATCCAGAAAGCCGCGGTCTTGTAGGCCTTAGTGTCCTCCACGGCTACACCTTTCTGACCCCGCGAGGGGCAAACAGGCCCTCCGGCCTGAAGATTAATACCAGTACCATGACAACGTAGCTGACCACTGAAGCCCATTCGGGGATAACCGCTACAGCAAATGCGTTGACCTCACCCAATATCAAAGCCCCCAGCCAGGCCCCCCAGAAGTTGCCCATGCCCCCTATGACCACCACAATCAGTGAGTCGATAATAACTTCAATGCCCGCGCCGGGGGTCACCGAACGGAGAGGTGCAGCCAAGGCTCCAGCGAATCCTCCCAAAGCCGTTGCCACGCCGAAGACCAGGGTCATCGTCAGAGGTACGTTCACGCCCATGGAACCGAGCATCTCACGATCAAGAGCGCTCGCGCGGGCAATGCGCCCGGGCCGGGTTCGAGAAAGTATTAGCCAGGCTAAAACCACAATTATAAGCCCGATACCTATGATGGCCAGGTTGTAGGTGGGGAGGGTAAGTCCCGATATGTCCACTGACCCGCTAAAGCCCGGCGGTCTCAAGAGAGACTTGTATTCCGTTCCCCAAATCAACTTTACCAGGTCATCAATGACCAGGATAAATGAATACGTCAGGAGGATCTGGAAACCGCCCTCTTCCGCACGTCCATAAATACGTCGCAGGAACAGGGATTCGGCCAGCATTCCCAGAACCCCTGCACCTGCCGCTGCCACGAACGTTGCGGCCCAAAAGTTGGTGTGCCAAATCGAGACAGCTTGGTAGGCCAAGTATGCCCCAATCATATAGAACGAGCCGTGGGCAAAGTTAAAGACGTTCCCCACTCCAAAGATCAGGGTAAGCCCGCTGGCTACCAAAAAGAGCAGAGTGGCCATGGTCAGACCGCTCAAGAACTGCCCTATGATAAATGAAAGGTCCATTTAGGTTTCTGCCATCTTCAGGTTGCCGGGTGACCGGGGTTCACGGGTCGATCCTTCCTCAATTCTTAAGCCGGAGCTATGCGTATTTGGTCTCGTGTTCGTAGGAAACGGTCTCCGAATATGTCATTGCGAGCGAAGCGAAGCAATCTCAAGCACGGGAAAACGGAGATTGCTTCGTCGCTTCACTCCTCGCAATGACACGGGGCACGTCGTAGCCCCGTACCCACGGAAAACCGAATGCTTATCACGACTCATTTCTTGCGCTTGGACTCAATGTATTCCTTGGGAGGCAAGAGTTCTTGCGCCTTATAGACCTTCCAGTCACCGAGCATGCGCTTGGCCGGCGGAAACTGGTCGTTGGCCACGGT
This sequence comes from uncultured delta proteobacterium, assembly GCA_963809365.1. GTDB lineage: Bacteria > Desulfobacterota > Desulfomonilia > Desulfomonilales > Desulfomonilaceae > CAWBBA01. The sequence goes on from CAWEJR010000030.1 coordinate 79,787, forward strand.
GACACCGATAGCCTGGTCTTGGACTATCTGATGGGTTTCAGGATCTATGTAAGAGGTGAAATTCGTCCGGATCTTCTGGCAGTTTAATCTTCATGCCTTCCAACGCTTTCACCAGTGCCTCGGTATCGTCGGGGTTCCCCACCTTCTCCACTGCTTGAGCAATGGCCAGGATCCCTGAGTAAGCACCCTCGGCAGCGTAGGTCGGATAACGGCCCGTGCGCTTAAAAAACTTCTGGACATAGTCCTTATTGGCTTGTGTTTCAGGCCAATTGTTGTGATGGCGGGCGCTAAGCACCAGCCCGAGAGGCAACTCTGCGCCGGTGGCGGACATGACCTCATAATTACCGCCCGCGTCGGGTGAGCAGAACAGAGTCTTGGTGAAAAGTCCGTAAGGTGTGGCCTGCTTGATGAAAGCCACGCTGTCACCTCCCCAGAGGCCGCACACCAGCACGTCAGGCTTGTCTTTGATAATTGAGGTTATGAAAGCCGTGTAATCCGGCGCATATAGCTTAGGCCAGTACTCGCCCACAACCTTGTATTTGATCCCCATGCGGTCCAGGTTGTATCTCAGCTCGTTCCACTGGTCGTGACCATAGGCATAGTCCGGTCCGATGTAGGCCACGGTTTCCCATGGTTTGCTTTGCTTGAGTTCTTTCAGATATAGAGCGCCGGCGGCCATGGATTGGAAAGTGTTGTTGGAAACACGGAAGTAGTAGGGCTGGAACTTGTCCACCGTGAGCTGCGTGGATGCGTGGTCCGTGCCTATGAAGATTTTCTTGTTCTGCTTGGATACTTCGGTCAGGGCTAGCCCGACAGCCGAACTGACCACTCCGAAGAGGAAATGCACCTTATCCTGGTCGATGTAACGCTTCGCGACCATCACTGCGTAATCAGGTTTGGATTTGTCATCAGTGTTGATCAATTCCAGCTTGTAGCCCGCGACTCCGCCCTTGGAGTTGATCTCTTCGATGGCCATCTCCGCGGCGTCGACGGAATCCAGACCATAAAGGCCGGCTCGACCGGTCATCGGGTACATGGCTCCGATCTTGATAACCTTTTGATCCGCGCTGATAGCTAGCGGTACCACGACCAGAGCCAACAAGGCCGACAAGAAGATAATGAAAAATCTATGCTTCCCCATAATCCTCCCTCCTATGCTTCAGGTTATTCTTGGTGAGTCCCCAGCAAGGATCTCATGAGCAACAAACATGCCACTGTGGTGCGGTCGGTCCAAGTGACTGTAAGGGCAGGAGAAAGGTGGAGGTGACGGGGATCTTCGGGAGTGTTGAGTTAATTGCAGAACTGCAATAGGTGCTTCAGTCCGGTTGTGTAGTTTCCAATATCAGTGGTTAAAACAGACTATTAGCTTTATTGCATGAACGCGATATTATTGCTTTCTTGCAATGGCTGTTGAAATGCCGTGCCTTGTCATCTTGCGCCATAATGTCGTGGGATGAACCCCCAAAGCCCTGGCGGCCTCAGCCAGCGTTCCGTGCCGACGCAGTGCCCCCCGGATCATTCGCTCTTCCAGCGCATGGACCGCAGTGTTGAGACTCACCCCTTCCTCCAGAGGATCCGGAAAGGTCTGATCAACTTCTTTGAGCTCGCCCGGCAGGTCCGCAAAAGATATATGTTCACCTTCGCTCATGATAACCATACGCTCCACAATGGATGAAAGAGCGGCTCCGTGAAATCCTGTGGCTGGATTTGTTCCTTCGCTTGCTTCGCGACCTCTTCGTCCCTAAGCATAAGATGGATTAGCATCTCCTCGGCTTGCGGTCGTCGCACGCGAGCCGTGGGCGCAGGAACTACACCAGCCTGCACATTAGGATGCTTTGCCGCCTGCTTCTGCATCTCCTCCAAGAGAGCGGTTTCATCTACCTCAAGGATCTCCGCCGTCTTCTTAATGTAATGGTTGCGCTCGATCACGCTCGGCAGCCGGGAAATATAGGAGAGCATCTCTTCCGCTTTTTCTCTCTTCTCGTCGATGCCGCTGCTGGGACTGCTCTTCACCACCTGCTCGATCACAAAGTCCATGAACTTGGATGATTCGCGCAACCGGGCGGCAAAGGCCTCCTGGCCCTGCTTCTGCAAGAACGTGCTCCGGGTCGTCACCGCCCGGCAGGGACACCACGTTCACCTTCATACTGCTGGAGACGAATAGATCGAATCCCCGGAGCGAGGCCTTTACGCCGGCCGGATCAGGGTCGAAGATCAGCACCAGCTTGTCGGCGAACCTCCGCATCAGGCGGAGGTGGCCGTCGGTCAGCGCGGTGCCCAGCGTTGCTACGGCGTTCCGAATGCCGTACTGGTGGCAGGCGATCGCATCAAGGTACCCTTCGACAATAATGAAGTATCCCTGCTTGCGGCCGTGGTCCTTTGCCATGTCCAGTCCGTACAGCACGTGACTCTTGCTGTACAACGCGGTTTCCGAGGAGTTCAGATATTTGGGCAGGGAGTCGTCCATCACCCTGCCGCCGAAGGCGATCACCTGGCCGGTCATATCGCGGATCGGGAAAATGATCCTGCCGCGGAACCGGTCGTAATATCCTTCTCCCTCGCTCCGCTTGACCACCAGCCCGGCCCGTTCCATCTGAGCTGGCGTATAGTTGCGCTGTTTCAGGTGCTTCAGCAAGCCGTCCCATTCAGGCCGCACGTAACCGAGCGCGAACTCCTTGATGATCGCGTCGCTGACGCCGCGTTTCTTCGAGATACTCCCGCGCAGCGCTCCCGGCGGGGCCGGCCAGCTCTTTCTTGAAGTATTCTGCTGCCTCGGCAACGATCGTGAGGAGCGTCTTTTTCTCGTCCTCGGTCCTTTTGTCCTGCCGGTGGTCCCGCGTATCCTGCGGCAGCGTGATGCCGGCCCGTGCCGCCAGGGTCTTGATCGCTTCGGGAAAGTTCAGCCCTTCCTGCAGCTCCACGAACTTGAAAACATCGCCTCCCACGCCGCATCCGAAACAGTGAAAGATCTGCTTTTCAGTGTTCACGTTGAACGACGGGGTCTTTTCCGCATGGAAAGGGCAGAGGCCCAGCCAGTTCTTCCCCGTCTTCTTGAGCGCAACGTATCCTGATATCAGGTCGTAGACATTGATGCTGTCCCGCACCCGCCGTATGACATCCTCGGAATACATCTTATTTTTTCAACTCCACAACCGTAACGCCGGCGCCGCCTTCGGCGGGCTCGCCGGTCCGTGTTGCCGCTACCAGGGGATGATGCTTCAAATAACCGGTCATGGCCGTTTTGAGCGCCCCGGTCCCCAGCCCATGGATGATCGTCACGATAGACAGACCGTTAAGCCCCACCCGGTCAAGGTATCGATCTACCTCGGCCAGCGCTTCTTCCACGCGAAGGCCGAGAAGGTTCAGCCGGTCCGGCGCCTGCTCGAGCTCCTGAAGGTCCGTACCCCATCCCGGCGGCCGCAGCCTTGCGCGACTTCCCTCGCTCGCCAGGCACCACCTCTTCAGCAGAGATCTTCAGCGTCTTTCCATCAACCTCTATCTCCAGAACACCATGCTGCAAGGAGAGAACCGTGCCGCTTCTGGCAAGGCGTGGCACTCTGACCAGGTCGCCGGGGTGTACCTCCGGCATGATGCCCGAGCGGGTGCGTCCCTGCTCAACCTGATCGGGCTCGAGCGCACGCGCAAGGGACTCGATTTCCGAGCGAACGCTCTTGACCTCGTCCTGACCCATAGCGCGCAGGTTCGCAAGGACCTTCAGCTTCTGCCGCATCAAGGCAAGGACTTCTCGTGCATCCTGATGCGCTTTGGACCTGACCTCGCGCGCTTCTTCCCGCGCTGCCTGCAGAACGGCTTTGGTCTCGCCCTGCTGCTGCCGAACCGATGCAAGGTCCCTGGCAAGCATATCTCGTTCGCTGTCAAGCCGCTGGGTGTCCTGCTCCACCTGTCGCAGCAGGGTTTCGAGCCGGGCGTCGTCATCGCTGAGCCTGGCTCGCGCACGTGTGATCACGGCGTCCGGTATCCCGAGCCGGGCCGCCATTCAAGCCCCGAAGCTTCTGCCCGGTCTGCCCGGTGTCAGGCGATAAGTGGGCTGCAGGGTCGCCGGGTCGAACTCCATGGCCGCATTGACCGCACCGCCGGTCTCCGCGCCCGAACAGCTTCAGGGCATTCTGATGCGTCGTGATCATCGTGACGCATCCCCGGTCGATCAAACTTTCGAGCACGGCAGCGCCGAGACCGGCGCCTTCGGCCGGGTCAGTACCCGAACCGAGCTCATCAAGCAGCACCAGTGAATGCTCGTCTGCTAACCGAAGGATCTCGGCGATCTGGCTCACGTGGGACGAAAACGTGCTCAGGTTCTGCTCCAGGCTCTGCTCATCGCCGATATCGGCAAAGAAGGAGCCGAAGCAGGGAAGCTCGCTTCCCTCTGCCGCCGTAACAGGCAGGCCGGCCTGCGCCATGAGGCAGAGCACACCGACGGTCTTCAGCACCGCTGTTTTGCCGCCGGCATTGGGTCCGCTCAGAATAAGGACCCGGGCGTCCCTGTTGATCACGATGTCGTTCGGCTGGACCTGACCGGCACCACCTGCGGCCTTCGCCTTCCACACCAGCAGCGGATGTCGGGCAGAGCGGAATCGGACCTCGCCCTCCGGCGACACCACGGGCACTGCTGCATCGTATTCGATGCCGAAGCGCGCGCGGGCAGCAATCGCATCGATCGCCGCGAGCGCGCTGATCATGATCTCGATCCGCTGCATGACTTCCTGCGCGAGCATGCCCGTAAGCTCCCGCAGGATGCGCTCCACCTCGTCTCGTTCTTCCATGCGAAGTTCGGCAAGGCGGTTGTTCTGCTCCAATACCTCGAAGCGGTTCGACAAAAAGCGTGGACCGTGAACCCGATTGTCCATGCACGACGCCCCTGATGTTCTGCCTGAAGTTCGGCTTGAGCGGGAGCACATAGCGGTCGTCCCGCATTGTGATCACCGGCTCCTGCACGACCTTCTGCAGGGACCCGTCCTGCAGAATGCCGGACAGGTGGCCCAGAATATCATCGCGCATCCGGCTGATCTGCTTCCGGATCCGGCGAAGCGCGGTGCTGGCTGAATCTTTGACTTCTGCCTTCTCATCAATGGCGTTGGCGACTGCTGCTTCGATCTGCGGCAATACCGTGATGACCGCAGCGCGAGCGCGGAGCAGAGGAACGCTTTGACGCGCCACACCACTCTTTGCTCCGATACGATCGAAAAAAACCTTGACCCGCCTGCCGGCAGCGAGCGTTTTCGCGATCTCCAGGAGTTCCAGCGGCGCCAGTGCCATACCGCTTAGGCGAAGCCTCGCGAGCGATGCACCGATGTTCATGATCCCGTCAAGCGGGAGGTTCTCTCCGCTCATGAACAACCGGGTGCATTCCTGCGTCTCCTGAAGCCGCTCCGCCACAACGGCTTGCGACAGCTCCGGAAGCAGCACTGACACGGCTGCCCGGCCGGGCTCCGATGCGGCGAAACCTGCCACCAGGTTCCGCACCTTGTCATACTCCAGGACCTTCAGGGTATGTTCGTTCATAAACCGTGACAACAAACGCGACCGATCATGCCGGTCGCTTGAACCGTTTGAACCCGGAGCACTCAACAAACTGCAGCGGCTCGTTTGCCTCAAGCTTATCGAGCAGCAGGTTCAGGCCAAGGGTATCGCTCGAAATGTGTCCTGCGATCACGACATGGAGATGGTGCTTCTCTGCCTCTTTCCGGTGGTCTTCGGGCAGATGCATCGCGACAAGGGTCCCGACGCCGGACTGCACAAGCTTCTCAATGGTCTCCTTGGAGCCCGAGGTCCCGCCGGTCATTTTCACAAAGATCTTGCCCGTGCGCTGCTCATCTGAACCGACCAGAATGCGGGGGCCGGCATTGTTCCTTCTGGCCTCCTGGTATTCCGGGAGATTCTTTAACAGTTTCAGTACGTCCTTTAACCGTTGGGGCGACGTACGGTCGAAGAGCTGCTGCGGATAGCTCGACACCTGGTTGTCGGCTGGCGGTGGATGCAGCAGTAGGGAATGTCGAGTAAGCGCGCTGCGTCAACAGGCCGGGTGTGATTCGCCGGCAGCAGGCTCCGCTCGACCTCCTTAATCCTGCTGCTCAGCTGTTCCTCTGCCACATTGATCGGGACGCCGAAACGGTTCAGGATATCGGCCTGCATCTTCATGACTTCGTAGAAATTGGCGTACGCGCGGCCTTCGGGGTGATGGGCCAGAACAAGGTCGATGCCGGCGCCCTTTTCATTCAGCCGGTCGGCCAGCAGCAGTTCCGGCGATTCGATGTTATCCCAGACAAGGATCTTCCGCACCTGTCGGTCCAGACTGCCATGCAGAACCCTGCTGTCGGCGTAGGGATTGGTTAGCTGATCAGGATCAAAGGAAGCCTGATCGTCGGGTTTAAGCTCGTCAAAAGAAAGCCGCTTATCCTGC
>CAWEJR010000031.1:0-59715 GCA_963809365.1 uncultured delta proteobacterium
GCCTCTTACTGGGACCGAAATCCGAATAGAAGCCAAACCCTTCTCTCCGGATCTCCGGAATCGCAGGCAATTCGTGGACCTCTATACCATTCATTGATTCGGATAGAGACCGCGAGTAATCTTCGAGATCCAACCGATCATCCGAGCAATAAAGCCGGGAATGCTCGGAACCGACTTTGACCATAGTTACGGATAATCCGAGTTCACTCAGTGCCTTGGCGGTCATCATTCCCGAAAGACCGCCTCCAATCACGAGTACCGGAAGCGAATGGAGGTCTGAGCTACCGAAGTCCTGGTGGATCATGAGCGTTTCCCAAAGAGGTCTGCGATAATCGCGGCCCCAGTCTGCCCGCCGTCCATGAGGGTCTCCTCGATGTCCCTGGGACCACTGCAGGTTCCCGCAACGTAAACCCGTGCAACTCCTGTGCGACCGCCACCCAAGATATCTTTAGAAGTGAGAAATCCGAACTCGTCCCTCTCCAACCCCACCTTCTCGGCTATGGCCGAAGAGTCGGGCGATGGCCTCTGACCGATGGACAAGACGATCCGGTCAAAACTCTCTCGCACGTTACGGCCGGCATCTTCCCGGATGATCTGGAGCATATTGTCACTTCCCTGCACGATTTCTCCCGGAACACCCTGAATCAGGCGGATTCTATGTTTCCGAGCTTCCGCCAGCAGAGATCCCGCGAATTTGCCCGCGACTTGGAGGTCTATGTAGAAGATCGTTATCTCCCAGTCCTCATGTTCTTGGCGCAAATTCAGAGCCATCCTCAAAGCAGCTTCACAGCAATATTGCGAGCAATAGTTAGCCCCTATGCTCGCGTCCCTGGAACCCACGCATTGGAAAAAGGCTATTTTGGCGGGGCCTGGAATCCCGCTCGTAAATCCATCAAGGTCATCGTTGCGCACGAATGCATTCATGTCCTTGAGCGTAAGCACGCCATCCAGGAGTCCGTAGCCCCAAAACAGCTTTTCAGACGGGTCGTACGGCTGAAACCCTATCGCAATCACAAGCGCCTCAGCCTCCACAAGCTCGTCCGTGTTGCTTGCCAAAGACCTCACTCCAACATGAATTCCTCCGCGGGAAGCTGCCACTGACGACAACTCAGCGCCCTTCATGACCTTTGCGTTGGGGAAGGAATTGACCTCATCTACGAGATCCCCCAGAGAACAGGAAAAACACCTCAGGCACTGATTGGTGGCCATGCACGCCCAATCCCGCACTCTTCCGCCAAGGTGATTCTCTTTTTCCACGACGGTGCAACCAATGCCGTTGGCCAATAGGGATTTGGCCACAGCTAGGCCGGCGACTCCGCCTCCGACAATCACAACGGGTTTCTCAGATGTAGGCATCTCTCTTCCGCTTCAAATAAGTTGGAGACTCAGGAGCAGGCTTGCGAAAGCCTCTGCATTCCGAAACTGGTCATAAATAATCGTGCTCTCGATGTTTTTGGAAGAAGCCCTGTGCTCTGACACCTTTATACTATCGTTTTTATCGCGATGGCACAAATTTGTTCGGCAATCCGAAGGAGAATTCAAAACGGCGCTCCGGTTTTTTGTTTGCCACCGAATTGACTCTTCAACTGCCCAAATTTGGGCTGTCCTGAGAATCTAACGCGCCCTTTATCAAAGGGAATTGAAGGGCAATGTGCTACGGAGCAGAGAACGCGCCACAAGAAGGACGTACTCTTTCCCTGCCGGTAACGAAATGAATGCACGAGATTTGCCGACAGTTTTGACAGTTCCTCATTCGAGATGGTAAAGTGAGCCGTACCGGAATAGTGGGAATTGTGCCCTCAGCGCCTAGTACGGCGCATATTCGAATTGGCTGGAGCAAGGAGTTGGCGATGAATTTGAATTCTGCCCGAACCTCTAATATTACGGGTCTTGCGATTTATCCGATGTTTGTCCGGGTCTTCCTGCGGGCCCTCAAGCTCATGCTAGACCCGGAAAACCGCGCAGGCAGGAAAGCTAAGGGGCTGAGCGCAGGCGATACACTCTTTAATTTCATAAAGTTGTCCTTTCTTGAGACTACGGTTTTGAAGTATCGCCATATGGTACAGTTCGGCGATGCGGTCATGCTGGACAGCACGTTTCCGCCCTTCCCATCCCGAGCTTTTGACAAAAGGATCTCGAATTACCTTAATAACTTGGACCTTACTGAGCTTCCGTCGGGGATTGTTTCCATTTCCACGACCAACTGCTGTCCGTACGCGTGCGCATTCTGCTCCACCAACGCGCGGCACAACACTGAGACGGACCTCGATGAAGAGCTGCTGAAGAAGACCATACGCCAGGTTGAGAGTCTGGGTGTCCCGTCGATTATCCTGCACGGCGGCGAGCCCATGTATCGGTACGATCGTTTTCTCAGGCTCGTGAAGAGCGTCAGCGACGATATCTGTCTGTGGATGTTCACCACGGGGTACGGGGTGACTCCTGAAAAGGCTGCGGAACTCAAGGCAAATGGTCTGTTCGGCGCGTGGGTGAGCCTGGATCACTATAAACCCGAGGTACACAACCGCCTCAGGGGCCATCCGGAAGCATTTGACAATGCTTGCCGGGCTGTGGAGAGCTTCAAGAAGGCAGGAGTCTATACTTGCCTGTCGCTGGTTCCCCCGGAGGACCTGCAGGATCCGCAAAATTTTATAGAATACTACAACTTTGCACGGGACCTGGGCGTCGCGGAAATCCGCGTCATGGAGGTGAAGCCCTCGGGGCGTGAAGCCTGCCGGGGAGTCATGGCCCACAGCCCGGTTCTCGCACAGTTACAACAGGATCTGTTCAAAGATCCGGCATATCGTTCACACCCTCCCCTGAGCGGGCTCTCGACATGGCTGGAAAAGGACCCGGCATTGGGGTGCCAGTGCCGTTTCGAATACCTTTTCGTAACCTCCACAGGCGAGGTGCAGCCCTGCGAGGCAACTGAAATATCTTTCGGCAACATACAGGACGAAGATTTCCTGGAGATTTACGCGCGGGCTTGCAAAGCCTTTCCCAAACCTGCCACAGGTTGCATTCCGATGGTTATGTACCCGGAAGTTCGGGACTATCAGAAGGTCAAGGCACAGCTCTCCTCGCCCGAAAAATCAGAGCTGTCCACAAAGATCATGCAAGGCTTCCAGGAGAAGGGATCTATTCCCGGAGTGTACAGGAAGATATGGCCGACGTACGAGCAGCGCCTCCGCGCGTATCAGCTTCGCCGAGCGGGCCGAGACTCTGGAGCCAGGCGACATTGAAGGCCGTTGTCCGACCCCACAGGATGTGACGGGTCAACGCAAAAGTAGACTACTCGAACGGTACCCTCGATTCATTTTGCCAAAGGTAAAACCTTGGATCGCAAGATACCTGGACGCGGGTAGAACACGTTTTCACGGCTGCTTGGGAAGATAGATTAAATTATTGCTTGAAGCTGGCGACGGTCTATGTTAAGCAAAGAGTGGCTGACATGGGTCGGGTGCCTCACGAGCCCGCTCCCGGCAATTTGGAGGTGACATGCTCCGATTCAGAAAACCGAAGAGTGACGCGGTAAGCGGATTTCTCGGGTCCCAAACCGAGTTTACGGGCAAGCTTGCGTTTTCGGGGGTGGTACACCTTGACGGGAGCTTCAAGGGGGAAATTATCAGCAGAGGGACCCTTGTAGTGGGGAGTGACTCGGTTGTTCATGCGCAAATCCACTCCAACGTCCTGAAAATCGCAGGCGAAATCCACGGCGATCTCACAGCCACCGAAAAAATTGAATTGTATCCTCCTGCTAAGATTTACGGCAACATTCGCACTCCGAGCCTCGTTGTAGAGGAAGGCGTCATCTTCGAAGGAACTTGCAGCATGGCATCCGTGAAGGCGGAAACGCTATCCCTTTCCCAGCCCGAGCAAGAGCACGCGGGTGACGAAGAACCGCTAGAAGCTATCTCAGCGCAGGCATGGCCCCCATCTTACGAGGAAAGCGACAGTCTCACCGAAGAGGTTCCCGACAAAACCGCCCTGCACAAACTCGACTGATAATTGAGGGCTTTCCCTAATAATTCCCGCCTTTCTCACGCTTTCGTCTCTGGAGAAAAAGATCTTGACACGTCTGGAGCGCGGTGTTACTATGCCGATTCATTCTTAGTTTGAGTCTCAGACAATATCCTTTTTCAAAAAAATCATGTAGTTGGAAGTCAAGTGGCTGGTGGGTTCCGACATCCGGAGGAAGCCGGACGGTCGTAAAACTTCGCTAATCCGGGAGAATACGTCAGTGATTCAACTAAATATCACTCTGTTCATCCAGATAATCAATTTCCTCGTCCTCTTATTCCTCTTGAACGCCCTCCTTTACAAACCCGTCATGGCGAAGATACGGGAAAGGGAAGCGAAGATCCGCAAGGACCAGGAAAAGGCTGTTGAACTGGAGCAGAAGGTTCTGGATCAGGAGAACCGGCATCAGCAAGAGCTTGCCAAGGCAAGGCAAACCGCAGCACAAGAAAAGGGCGATCTGTTGGCCCAGGCCAAGAACAAAGAAGCCGATATTCTAGAGAAAGCCCGTGCTGAAGCTTCCCTGATTGTCGATCAGATGAAGGCCTCGATTCAGGTCGAAGCCGAAGAGGTCCGGAAGACCCTGAAAGCCCAAATGACTCCTCTTGCCCAATCAATCACGGAAAAGGTCCTTGGGAGGGCGATCTCATGAAGGCTTACAAGAAGGCTCTAGTTCTATTCCTCCTGCTGCTAATGCTGTCTGCCGGCACAGCCTTTGCCTCTGCCGAAGGATCTGAAGGGGGAGGATCTTGGAGTCCCTGGATGCTCCTCTGGAGGGTGATCAACACGGCAGCCCTTATCGGTGTGCTGGTCTATTTCCTCAAGAAGCCTATGGCTAACTTCTTCTCCGAAAGACGCGCTCAGATCCAAAAAGACTTGGAAGACGCCAAGGAACAGCGCGACCGGGCAGAGCGCACTATCGCCGAGTATGAAAAGAAAATAGGCGAAATGGGGCGGGAATTGGATAAGATGCGCGACGAACTGCGCAAGGCCGCCGGTGTTGAAAGCGAAAAAGTTGTAGCCAACGCAGACAGAATGGCCGCGAGCATGGTCGAATCTGCAAAGGTGGCAGCCGACCAGGAAGTGCGGAAAGCCAAAATGATCTTGAAAAACGAGGCGGTGGGGTTGGCAGTGGAATTGGCCGAATCGCTCATTCGCGAGAAGATCAACGAGGACGACCGCAAGAGAATTGTGGAGGAATACCTTGTTAAGGTCGGGGGTATGAAGTGATCGACACCACTCTGGCAAAGCGCTATGCGAAGGCATTGGTTGAGATCGGGCAAGAGCGCAACGCACTGGATAAGTATGCCCAGGATCTGGCCAGCCTGTGCTCTATCGTGGAAGCCTCCAAGGATTTCCGTGAAGTCTTGAGCAACCCTGTATTCACGAAAGATGACAAGAAGAGGATCTCCGGGCAGATCCTTCAGAAGATAGATACTGACCCTATGGTGGTCAACTTCGTAAATTTGCTGATCGACCGCAAGCGGATAGATCAGTTGGCCGGAATAGAGGCCGCTTTTCGTGGAAAAGTGGACGAAATTCGAGGCATAACTCGAGGGGAAGTGACAAGCGCCGAACCTTTGGCCAAGGACGAACTGGGGCGAGTAACGGACGCCCTTTCTAAGATAAGCGGCAAGCAAGTGTTGGTGACCACCACGGTGGACCCTGCTCTTATTGGGGGGCTTGTGGCCCGAGTCGGGGACATGGTTTTTGACGGGACGCTTCGTACCCAGCTCAACCAGCTTAAGGAAAGCTTGAAGGGATAGGGACAATGCAGATCAGAGCCGAAGAAATCAGTGACATTATCAAGCAGCAGATTCAGGACTACGACAAAAAGGTCGAAGTCAGCGAAACAGGCACCGTAATCAGCGTAGGAGACGGAATCGCCCGCCTCCACGGCCTGGAAAACGCCATGGCCGGCGAACTCCTGGAGTTCCCCGGTGGCATCATGGGGATGGTGCTCAACCTCGAAGCGGACAACGTGGGTGCGGCCATTCTTGGTGAGGACGTCCACATCAAGGAGGGCGATACCGTCAAGAGGACCAACCGCATTGTTCAGGTCCCCGTCGGCGCAGCCATGCTGGGACGAGTCGTGGATTCAATCGGCCAACCCATTGACGGAAAAGGCCCGATTGAAACCAATGAATTCCGCGTGATTGAAGTCGTGGCGCCTGGCATCATCAAGAGGCAGCCGGTGAAGGAGCCTCTGCAAACCGGCATCAAGGCCATCGACTCGATGATACCCATCGGCCGTGGGCAGCGTGAACTTATCATCGGGGACCGCCAGACCGGTAAGACCGCGATTGCTGTGGACACCATAATTAACCAGAAAGATACCGATGTTAAGTGTATCTACGTGGCGATTGGCCAGAAACGGTCCACTGTGGCTCAGGTCGTTGCCACTCTCGAACGCTTCGGCGCTATGGAATATACCACGGTGGTCTCGGCCACAGCGTCCGATCCAGCGCCCATGCAATATATTGCGCCATATTCGGGCGTCACCATGGGCGAGTATTACAGGGATAACGGTCAACATGCCCTTATGATTTATGACGATTTAAGCAAGCAGGCGACTGCGTATCGCCAGCTTTCGCTGCTCCTGCGCCGGCCGCCAGGCCGTGAGGCGTTTCCCGGCGACGTTTTCTATCTCCATTCCAGACTCTTGGAGCGTGCTGCAAAGCTGGGAGATACCCTCGGAGGCGGGAGCCTAACGGCCCTGCCGGTCATCGAAACACAGGCCGGTGACGTGTCAGCGTATATTCCTACCAACGTCATTTCCATCACCGACGGCCAGATCTTCCTCTCCACAGACCTTTTCTATTCCGGTGTGAGGCCGGCGGTTAACGTTGGACTGAGTGTTTCCAGAGTCGGCGGGAACGCGCAGATGAAGGCCATGAAGCAGGTTGCAGGCTCGCTCCGACTTGATCTGGCCCAGTTCCGGGAGCTTGAGGCGTTCGCACAGTTCGGTTCGGACCTGGACAAGGTCACCCAGGCCCAGCTCGCACGGGGGACTCGCTTGGTTGAGATCCTCAAGCAGCCCCAGTATGAACCTATGCCGGCCGAAAAACAGGTGGCAATCATTTTCGCGGCTACCAACGGCTTCGTCGATCAATACGATTTGCGAGCACTGTTGGAGTACGAAAAACAATACTTGAGCCACCTGGAATCAAGCCATCCTGATGTCTTGACCGAGATCAAGGAGAAGAAGGTAATCTCACCGGAACTCGAAGCCAAGATGAAGAATATACTCGAAAACTTCAAAGGCATCTTCACGCCGCCGGAGTTGTCGATAGTTTGATCATTATGCAGTTGACGGCTGAGAAGACGCCCCTCTGAATCAGCCGCTTATGTAGAGGTCGATATGGCAAGCCTCAGAGATATTCGCAAACGCATTGCGAGCGTCAAGAATACACAGAAGATCACCAACGCCATGAAGATGGTTTCAGCGGCGAAGTTGCGACGCGCGGAAGAGGCCATCAAGGCCGCCCGTCCTTTCTCCGAGAAGATGCGGGAAGTCCTCATGTCGTTGGCGTCCCGAGCCAATCCCAGCGCTCATCCTATGTTGGAGGTCCGGCCAGTCCAGAAAGCCCTCTTGATCCTCATAACAGCGGATCGCGGGCTTTGCGGGGCTTTCAATACCAACTTGAATCGGCGTGCGGAGGCCTTCGTCAAAGAAATGAAGGCCAAGGGCATCCAGGTGGACCTTATTAACGTGGGTCGCAAGGGAAATGATTATTTTCGCAGGCGTCAGGTAGAGATAGCCGAAAAGTTCGTCAACGTGATGAACCAGGTGAGTTTTGAGCTTGCGGGACAAGTTATCAACGCGGCCGCTGAAAAGTTCAATTTAGGGGATTACCAAGAAGTTTATCTCCTGTACAATAGCTTCCGCACAGCCGTTACCCAGATTGTGACATTTAGACGGCTTTTACCTATCAAACCGGAACAGGATGACGCGCCTCGTGACAGGGAATACCTTTACGAGCCCTCGGAGGAAGAGTTGCTTGAGGGAATTCTTCCGCGCTACATACAGGTGCAGGTCTTCACGGGTCTTCTTGATTCCGTGGCCAGCGAGCACGGAGCCCGCATGACTGCCATGGAAGCGGCAACCACGAACGCGGAAGAGATGATCTACAAGCTGACCCTGAAGCATAACCGTTTGCGTCAAGAGTCCATCACCACCGAGTTGATGGAGATCGTCGGTGGGGCCGAGGCATTGAAAGGCTGAGAAGCCTCTTTATAAAAGCATTAACCGAATCCATTTGAAAACGGTTCCAGGAGGATATCCTAAGATGAGTGTGGGAAAAATCGTTCAGGTAATCGGCCCCGTCGTTGACGTGGAATTCCCGGAGCAACAGCTCCCGGCAATCTATAACGGTCTGCTGATCTCAAACCCTGCCATCAACGACGAGCCCGACAATCTAGTGGTTGAGGTGGCCCAGCACCTCGGTGACAACACGGTGCGGACCATTGCTATGGACACCACGGACGGTCTGGTTCGAGGGATGGAAGTGAGAGACACCGGCGGGTCCATCAGGGTTCCCGTGGGCAAGGGAGTTCTTGGCCGGATCATGAACGTGGTGGGCCGTCCTGTGGATGAAATGGGCCCCATCGTGACCGAAGAAACGCGCCCGATTCACCGGTCCGCTCCCTCGTTTGACGAGCAGGTGACACAGATAGCGATCCAGGAAACCGGGATCAAGGTCGTAGACCTTATCGCACCGTTCATGCGGGGCGGCAAGATCGGCTTTTTCGGCGGCGCGGGTGTGGGCAAGACCGTCTTTATGATGGAGATCATTAACAACATCGCTAAGCAGTTCGGCGGAACCTCGGTGTTTGCCGGTGTGGGAGAGCGCTCCAGAGAAGGGAACGACCTGTACCTGGAAATGGGCGGCGTGCTACCAGGCCAGAAAAAGGCTGAGGGTGAAAGAGTTATAGACCGTGCCGCTCTCATTTACGGCCAGATGAACGAGCCCCCTGGAGCACGCGCCCGTGTAGGACTGACGGCTCTCACCGTGGCCGAGTATTTCCGCGATGAGCAGGGCCTCGACGTCATGCTCTTCATCGACAACATTTTCCGTTTCACCCAGGCGGGCTCGGAAGTCTCCGCCCTACTCGGACGCATGCCCTCCGCGGTCGGTTACCAGCCTACTCTGGGAACAGACATGGGTGAACTTCAGGAACGGATCTGCTCGACCAAGAACGGTTCCATCACAGCAGTCGAGTGCATTTACGTCCCAGCGGACGACCTTACCGACCCTGCCCCCGCAACCACGTTTGCTCACCTCGATGGAACAGTCGTTCTTTCGAGGCAGGTGGCCGAATTGGGGATCTATCCGGCGGTCGATCCGCTTGACTCGACGTCCAGGATTCTCGATCCTCGCGTCCTGGGGGAAGAGCACTACAAAGTGGCCCGGTCAGTCCAGCTCGTCCTGCAAAGGTACAAGGATCTCCAGGACATCATCGCGATTCTCGGTATGGACGAATTGTCGGAAGACGACAAGCTCGTGGTTGCCAGGGCTCGCAAGATCCAGCGATTCCTGTCACAGCCGTTCTTCGTGGCTCAGGAGTTTACGGGAACTCCCGGAAAGTACGTCAAGATCCAGGACACGGTAGCCGGGTTCAAGGAAATCGTTGAAGGTAAATGGGATGAATTCCCCGAGCAGGCGTTCTACATGGTCGGGGATCTGAGCGAGGTTAGGACCAAGGCTGAAAAACTGGCAAGCGCCGCCGCCTGATCATCGGGAGAAGTCCATGTCGGAAAAATTCAAAGTCGAGGTTGTGACCCCTACTAGGGTTGTGCTCGACAAGGAAGTTGAAGAAGTAATCGCACCAGGGATTATGGGAGAGTTCGGGGTTTTGATCGGGCACACGCCCATGCTGACCTTTGTTAAACCCGGCGTCCTCTCTTATCTCGAGAACGACAAGTTCATAAAGTTCGCCGTGGGTGAAGGCTTCTGCGAGGTGTTAGCCGATCGTGTGTCCGTCCTTGTGGACGAAGCTTACGCAGTCGAGGAACTTGATGCAGCCGCGGTTTCCTCGGAGCTTCAAGGGCTCGAACAGCAATTGGTAGCCATCGACGCGACAGCGGATCCTGAAGGCTATCGCAAGCTGACCAGCAAGCTGAAGATGGCACGCGCCAAACTTTCCCTCGCAAGCGGAAGCTGAATCAACTCAGTTCTTCAATAACGATAATTGTTAGGCCCTGGCCCGGGTCGGCATGCCGATTCCGGTCAGGGCCTTCTGTTTTGGTGGGATGCTCATACCGATTCACCGCCAAAGCGATGCGCTTTCTAACAGGTAATTTACGGGGAGACCTAACCCGCATCTTGCGAGACAATCTCCCCTTTTCTTTGTACGTGAGAATGCGTCGGGCCCGGGCCCTCGCAATTGTAGATGTTATAGATTCTCTCTGCTATTTACTTCCTCGAACACGCTTTCGTATCATACCTTCTCAAATGCCCGTTCCAGATCGAAAATCTGATCATCAATGTGTTCGATCCCCACCGAAATTCTAATCATGTTGCGTGTGATGCCCATGAGCCCACGGAATTCTTCCGGCATGGAAGCGTGAGTCATCGACCAGGGATGCTCGATAAGTGACTCCACACCACCCAGAGACTCCGCCAGCGTGAACAGCTTGACCGCTCCGAGCAAGCGGAACGCCTCCGCCTCCCCTCCGCTGACGCAAAAGGAGAAGGTGCCGCCGAAACCAGTCATTTGTTGCTCAGCGAGTTTGTGCTGCGGGTGGCTTTCCAGACCAGGATGCAGCACGCGCTCCACTTTGGGATGGTTCTCCAGCCAACGTGCTAACTCCAGTGCATTACGGTTGTGGGCTTCCATACGAACTGCAAGGGTCTTCACCCCGCGCAAGACGAGAAAGCAGTCCAGTGGCCCGGCGCACGTGCCCATAGCGTTCTGGAGGAACTTGATCTTTTCAGCCAATGCTGCGTCTTTGACTATGACCGCGCCACCTACAACATCGGAATGACCGTTGATGTACTTGGTGGTCGAGTGCACGACCACGTCGATGCCCAGTTCAAGGGGGCGCTGAAAATAGGGTGAGAGAAAAGTATTGTCGCAAATAGTCACTATCTTGTGCTCGTGCGCGATGTTGGCTATTTCCCTCAGGTCCAAGATATTCATGAGAGGGTTCGTTGGAGTTTCGGTCCACACGGCCTTGGTGCTGGGCCGGATCGCCTTACGCAGCAAATCCGGCTCACGCAGGTTCACAAACTCGACATCGACGCCGTGCCTTTGCGTGACATTCACCAATAAGCGGTACGTTCCCCCATAAAGGTCGTCATGGACGATCAAGTGGTCGCCTGGGCCGAACATCTCAAGTATGGTTGTTTCCGCAGCCATTCCTGTGGCAAAAACGAATCCGTCCGTGCCGCCTTCCAGAGCCGCTAGACAGTCTTCCAGGGCTTTACGGGTGGGGTTACCGCTCCGTGAGTAGTCGAACTCCCCCGGCTGGTTGACAGCTTTGAAGGCGAAGGTCGAAGTCTGATAGATCGGTGTCATCACAGCGCCGTACGTGGGATCCTTCCCCTGTCCCGCATGAATGGCTAATGTTTCAAAACGCATGCTTTCTCCTTTGCAACAACCCTCAAGTCTCGTGGCCCATTTCAGGCTTGAATACCTTCAAACAAAACCGTCGAAAAGTAACGTTCTCCCGCGTCGGGAAGCACGGTGACTATCAGTTTGTCCTTGTTCTCCGGCCGCGCGGCTACCCGGACGGCAACCGCCGCTGCCGCGCCACTGGAAATGCCGCAAGTGATCCCTTCTTCGCGATGCAGGCGCAGAGCCATTTCAATGGCTTCGTCGTTCGAGACCGTTGCGATTTCATCCACAAGGTCTAGATCCAGAATATCAGGTTTGAAGCCTGCACCGATACCCTGAATTTTGTGCGGACCAGGCTTTGGTTCCTCACCGTTTCGGATCATCGTCAACACTGGCGAATGAATGGGCTCAACAGCGATCGACCAGATATTCTTCTTTTTTTCATTCTTGATAAACCGGCACACACCGGTGATGGTACCACCTGTGCCTATGCCCGAGACCAGAATGTCCACCTTTCCATCCGTGTCGTCCCAAATCTCAGGGCCTGTTGTTTTATAGTGGATTTCGGGGTTTGCCGGATTCTTGAACTGCTGTGGCATGAAGTATTTTTCAGGGTCACCGGCCAGAATTTCCTCCGCCTTGGCAATAGCGCCCGGCATCCCCTTGGCGCCCTCCGTCAGAACAAGATCGGCACCAAACATTCTCAACATCTTCCGACGCTCCAAGGACATGGTCTCAGGCATCGTCAATAGAAGAGGATAATTGCGAGCCGCGCAAACGAAGGCCAAAGATATGCCCGTATTGCCGCTTGTGGGCTCCAAGACGGTTATGCGGTTTGAGCCTGGTGTCAGCTTGCCTTCCTTTTCCGCCGCCCAAATCATCGCGGAGCCGATGCGGCATTTCACTGAGTAAGATGGATTGCGCCCCTCAATCTTACCAAGGATTATCCCTGGAAGTCCCGCTGCCACCCGGTTCAAGCGTACCAGCGGTGTCCCGCCGATGCTGTAGCTATTGTCGGAATAAATCT
Source organism: uncultured delta proteobacterium (assembly GCA_963809365.1). Lineage (GTDB taxonomy): Bacteria > Desulfobacterota > Desulfomonilia > Desulfomonilales > Desulfomonilaceae > CAWBBA01. The sequence goes on from CAWEJR010000031.1 coordinate 12,602, forward strand.
TTTCCATTGCTTCTTCTCCTCTGGAAAAACTTGACTGTTGCTCCAACAACCTCAAAACATTTGACCTCTGTCGAGTGCTTGGAAAGCCTCAAATCTGGCCACAGCACATGAATTATCGGCCGGTTCCGACACATGTTCTGCCGGCTTCGAGCCCTTCGCTCTCCAAAAACGAACCGATTCTATTGCATCCCTCAAAGTGAACCGAGTCCTCTTCCACGGGATCGGTACTGCTTGACAACTCACCGCACAGCTCACAATCCGGGTCTCGGACACGTTCCCCCTCGACAAACCGGCAACGAAGCCCATCGTATGCGAGAAAGCGGTGAGCCATACCACGATCATGCCCCAGGAACAACTTCACTGTTTCCACAGCGGCGAGGCTTCCCATGACTCCTACAACTCCGCCGAGAATCCCGGCCTGCCGGCACGTAGCCATTCTATGATCAGGCCGTGGTTCAGGAATGAGGCACCGATAGCAGGGGTTCTCCGGCCTGGGAATCACTACCAGGAGTTGTCCCTGGAATCCCAGTGCTGAAGCAGAAATTAACGGAACCCCCTCGATCCAAGAACAATCGGCTACGAGAAATCGCGTGCAAAAATTATCGCTTCCATCAATCACCGCATCGTAATCCTTCAAGATCTCACGGAGTTTCATGGCGTGGCCGAGTCGCGTGTGATAGGTTTCCACGACGCAATAAGGATTCAGAGCGGAAATAGCCTCTTTGGCGCTCTCTACCTTAACGCTGTCCATATCGTGAGTCCGGAAGAGGACCTGTCGCTGTAGATTTGAAAGCTCAACCGTGTCGCTATCGACAAGTCCTATTCGTCCTACACCGGCTGCTGCCAGATACAGAGCCGACGCGGAACCGATGCCGCCCACACCAACCAGGAGCACGCTCGACGATCTCAGGCGTTGTTGCCCGTGCCAACCAACCTCCGGGAGGCTGGCGTTGCGCGAATAGCGCAGAACTTCATCTTTGGAAAAACCAAGGTTCATCGGATGTCCCTCCGTTCAAAAATGTATTAGCCGCCACCGAGCGCTTCTTGTCGCTCAACCATCTCTATCGGCATAGTAGACATTTACTGCCAAAAAAAATGCCCCGCCCACTGCCAAGGTCTAACTCTCGGCTCAGGCGACACTGAAGACCGGCTTGCACCATCGCAGGGTCATATCGAATAGTCCGCACCGCGTTCTCGACAGTCATTGGCCTCCTCCTTCACAAGTTCTTCGAAGGTTGTCCCATCGTAAACCTCTTCAAGCGCCTTCTCCGCTCGTTTCCACAGGGAACGGAAAGCACAGTGTCCGTACATGGAACAAGGCACCTTCTTTCCATCCACCATGCACTCGACGGGAGAGAGGGGACCTTCGACAAATCTCAAAACCTGGCCGACTGTCAGCTCTTTGGCTGGACGAACCAGCAGATAGCCACCCTCTTTTCCTCGAACCGACTCCACAAACCCTCCGCCCTTCAAATGGTTCAAGATATTTTCGAGGAACCTTTGGGGGATTGCCTGAGCTTCGGCTATTTCACTGATCTTGATTGCTCCTCTTCCCTGACGCTTTGCCAGTTCAAAGACGGCCCGTACTGCATATTGAGTTTTTTGGGAGATGGGCATGTGATGGAATCTAATATTAGTTTGTCTATCGACTTAGTAGACATTAAACACGAACTCTTATGTCTTGTCAAGATTTTTTTAGATTCCTCAATCGTCACCAGCCCGCGTCCCGGCGACGAACCGCAGAGCTACCCATGCCGGTCCCTCCTGAATTGAAGCACGCAAACCGCGGATGAGTCCAAAAAGCTCCTTGACTATTCTGGTCAAATAGATTAAGTAATAAATTCATGGAGTTGATCTTCACTTCCAAACGGTGAACATGACCGGAACCGATACCAAGGATGACACAAGCCAATTTAGCTGCCCGTATTCGGCTGGAGCAGAATTCGACCATGTTTTGAAAAAAGCCGAAGCCCTTTTGCAACGCTCGGACTTGGAAGAGGCACTCGAGTTGCTCACGGGTGTGGAACAGAGGTATGTGCGCGGTGCCAAACTGTTCGATCTGCTTGGTGACGCGCTGCTACGACGTGGCAACATCGAGGAAGGGCTCCGATACAAAACCCTTCACGAAGTGTTGAAGGGGACCTTCAAGATAGCAACCGACGAAGCCGTTTGCAGCTCCGGTCGTGCTCGGAGGATGGCGGATTCGGACTATGCCTCGGGCTTGGACGTCCGACCACCAGAGCAGGAGGTTTGCGCCCCTACGGGTGAAGGGGCCCTTGCCCCGTGCGGGATCCCGGAAAAGAGACTCAAGACGGCGGATTTTATACCGGTAACTGCGGCAATGGGGCATGAGTTCATACGTCAAGGGCACTTCGATCGCGCTTTGGAGATTTTCACCCTTCTTGCGGCCAGGCACCCTGAGGACCAGTCACTACAGAGAGGCTAAGGAAGAGGCTCGTAAGAAAGGCCGCCAAAATCTGGTTCTAGAAGTCCTTCAACGTTGGCTCGGGAACATCGAGCGAATGAAATCCAGCCACCCGTCAGAAGCATGAATTCTAAATTGCTTTCGCTTCACGAGCGCCTGCCAAGACTGGGGGTGGACGCACTCCTATTTAATACTTCCGAAATCGTGTCCTCCACCAACTTGCGCTACCTGAGCGGCTTCTCGGGTTCAGACGCTGCTATGCTGGTAACTAGGACCGAACGCCACCTCTTCACCGACGGAAGGTACAAGACACAGGCTCGGCAGGAAGCTCGAGGATTTCGCGTTCATGTGGTTCGCAACAAGCTCGACTCGTTGACCCGCACACTCAGCAGCGCGCGGGTACGCATAATCGGGGTTGAGTCCTCGCGGGTCAGTTACGAATTTATGGCCCAGTTGAAGGGCAGGCTTCCGGAACTGGAGGTCATCCTCCTAAAACGCAACTTTGTGGAGGGCCTTCGCATCCGCAAAACGACCGAGGAAAAGGAAAAGATCGGAGAGGCCGCAGCGATTGCCTCTACCGCGTGTCGCAAAGTAGTCGACGGAGGGTTAGTGGGCAAGAGGGAGACCGAAGTCGCCGGCGAGCTGGAAGCCCTTTTTCGGAACGCAGGGGCCGAGGGTATCGCCTTCGACACGATAGTAGCGTCCGGAGAGCGCAGCGCATTGCCACACGGGAAGGCATCAGAGCGGGTCATTGGACCGCAACAGTTGGTAGTAATTGACTTCGGGTGCCGATTCGAAGGCTATAACAGCGACGAGACAGTGACTTGCTTTACTGGTTCCCCTTCGCCGGAACAGGTCAAGATTCACCAGGCGGTATATGATGCCCACATGAAGGCACTGGATGCCGCCAAAGTCGGCGTGCGGGCCCGTGCACTAGATGCCGTGGCCAGAAAGTCCATCGAGGAGGCGGGCTACGGCAAGTACTTCCTTCATGGTCTAGGGCACGGCGTCGGAATGGAGATCCACGAACCCCCTTACCTGTCCCCCCGAGGCAGGGGAGTCCTCGAAGAGGGAATGGTTTTCACCATCGAGCCGGGAATCTATGTTGAGGGCATTGGGGGGGTCCGTCTGGAGAGTCTCGTATTTTTGGAACGAACGGGGCCTGAAATGCTTTCTCAGATGCCCAAAGACCTGATTCTCTGCGGCTGAACGCGTCTGGATCAATCGAAACTCTTAAGGAATTCGGCTGTCCAAATCCGAAGAATTCAGAGCGGTAGGGGTGGGCTTGAAATCCGCCGCTACGCCGACGGATCATTCGGCCACGACTTTGGCAGCCAGTATAATCATTTTTTCAATAGGGGAGGACCTATGTATTCAACTCCTGATTTCAGGAAGGGCCTCAAGATTGAGCTAAATGGAGAGCCCTTCACCATAGTCGAGTTTCAACACGTAAAGCCGGGAAAGGGTGGAGCGTTTGTCAGGACGACATTAAAGAGTCTGATCAGCGGAAACGTCATAGACCGGACATTTCGGTCAGGTGAGAAAGTTGACAAGCCCGACCTAGAGGAAAAGGAAATGCAATACCTCTACGAAAGCGAGGGCGAGTTCCATTTCATGGATAGCGAAACCTATGAACAATCGTTTCTCACCGCAGAGCAATTAGGTGATGCGCGAAATTACCTGCAAGAGAATGTTACGGTTACCGTTCTTTTCCACAACGGAAAGCCGATCGGCGTTGAAGTGCCGATTTTCGTGGAACTGACTGTGAGTTCCACTGAACCGGGGATCAAGGGCGACACGGCGGGGGGAGCGAGCAAACCTGCGACGCTTGAGACAGGAATGACCGTACAGGTACCGCTTTTCGTAAATGAAGGCGATGTATTGAAGATCGACACGCGCACGGGGAAGTACATCGAGCGAGTGCGATAATCAGGCCCTTTGCAGGCACCCAGGACCGATTCCCAACCATTGTGATCCTATGAACTGAATCCGGCGATGTCCCGCTAACACGGCTAGGGGTCGGGTTCAATTCGCGGGTCATACAGACCAAATAGCCCCGTTCAAAAAAGGATGGATTGATGGACACCTTGGGCCTTGTGGTTCACGACGAACAGACTTTTCTCACTAAAGTCGTAAACACCGGCATGGAACAGGGGATTTTTACCCGCGATAGAGCGGACGAGATCATCAGGATTTCCGTTGCCATGGCCAACAAATATGTCCTCCAGAAGGAGGTGGATTTTCGGTCCACCGAGGAATTGGCCAGAGTTCAGGAAACCGTCTTGAAGCTGATAGGCGTGGGACTGGAGATCAAGAGCAAGGGCGAGATAGAAACCGGTATACAGTTGCTGATGGACGCATCGCCAGTGGAACTGTTCCGTCTGGCCTACACCCGCATTGAAAGGCTTCGCCACAGTTGGCGATTGCTTCTCCGGGACCACCGGATCGAGATCCTGGTGAATGCAGACGAATATCAATGCTTAGCCGATATCACTTGCCAGCGCCTTTCCGAAATGAGCATTTTTTCGGAATCGGAACTCCATACTATCAGCTCCCTCACCCTCGACGACGAGCTGTTTGCCACTCTCGGGCTGGTTGAATATTATGAGGCTGAGCTGGAACGGTACGAGTTTATTCTGCGACTCAAGAAAATTCTGCCCTTCAGCATGCTCAATCGGTCACCTTCCGTTCGAGCTGATAATCTTGCAGAAGCCGATTCCATAAGAAATGCTCTTATAAACACCCTGATTATTTCCGGTTATGCCGAATCCGACGACCCCGTCGCAATAACAATGCGGGATGTGCGCTACTTTCTTGAAGCATTGGATCCTACGGACACGGCTGACCTTTTTCCGGAGGATGTGGAGAACGCGATCTTGGATGTCATTCACGAGTTAGGCGAAGAGCTTGATGAGCAGGAAGGTTCGCCTCTGGCCAGGGAAATTATCGGCTCGGCACATCTACTTCTGGAGACTATCGTTCATGAATGGGATACGGTGAATTCCCAGTCGGAGAGTGTGTTTTTCAAGAGGTGGTCCAGACTTGTCATCTTGTCGGATGTGCCGGACCCAATCAACCGGTTGCTCTCTTCGGATGAGGCGTTGGACGAATTCGATTTTGAGATGCTCCTGAATCAACTCTTGAGCCTTACCGGAACAGATGCCCTCAAGCTGATAGAAAAGTTGCCGTGGAACCGAATGACGCCGGAGCACGTCATAGGGCTGTTTCATCAGGCCCATCCCTTTCAGCGAGCCTTTGCGGAGAAAATTTCTTTGATGGGGTTCAGTGCTCTGGAATTGCTCGAACTGCTAGAAGAGGTAGATTCGGAGGTTTTCAAGAAGTTGACGCCTGTCCTGGAGAAGTTCATGCGCGAGACATACTTTTCCTTGGAGGACCTGGAGACCCTGGCCGCCCTACCCCACTCAGAGGCATCGAGTCTGCTTCGGATGGCAAACCCGCCGGCAGATTATGATGCCAAACAGGTACTGGAAGAGTTCAGGGAGGCTTCGGACAAGATTCGTCAGGTCCTTTTTCACTCCTGTTTGCGGGCGGATTTCTTTCCACAACTCGTGGAACTGGCGTGGTCTATTGACGCTAACTTCGTGAAACGTGAAGTAAAAACTATTCCGGCATCCCAGATCGGTCCATTTCTCAGTGCTGCGGGCGGTCACGAGCCAAAATTTGCAAGCAAGCCGGGGAGCGAGGAAAGCACGCTTCAGTTTGAGTCAAAAGACTTGAACAGCCTGTTCAGGTCCCTTCCCGCTACCAAGAAAAAGGCAGCCGTGAAGTTTTTCACTAAGGAATCGTGAGACATCAGCGACGGATACATCTATATAGACTGCCGAATGGTTTATCCGATTTTCGGGGATGACGCCGTCACTCCGGACTTGATCCGGGGTCTGTAGGGGCAGACCCATGTGTCTGCCCTGGGCGGACGCACAGGTCCGCCCCTACAATGGATTCCCGCGTGCCGCGGCAATGACAAGTGATGTAAGGGCGGGTTTGAAACCCGCCCCTACTGCCGGTCTCGTGCTGGTCAAGCAGACACTAATTCATTCAAGGGCTATAACGGTCACTCTTCCCCAAGTTCTTTGAGGAAATCGGTATTAACAGGGTACCCGTGTCTCTTGGCCTCATTTACGTGCTTTCTGGCTCTCTCCGTTTCGCCCTTATGAAAAAGGGCTACCGCGAGATTATTGTGGGCCATGGCAAAACCAGGATGGATCTCCACAGCCCGCCCATTATGTTCGATGCTCTTGTCGATTTCGCCGAGTGACAAGTAGGCGTTTCCCAGGTTCAAATGAGCGACAGCGGAGTTAGGGTCTATATTGAGCGCATTGTGGAAACTCTGAACAGCCTGCTCCATCATTCCCTTCTGCATGAAGGCTATGCCGATGTTGATGCACCCCTGAATGAGGTCGGGCCTGTACTGGAGGGCCTTGAGGCTCTCTTCAATACAACCGTCATAGTCCCCCTTCTGCAACAGGATTCCTGCCACATTGATTCGGGCTTCCAATAAACCCGGCTTCAGTTTGAGGGCCGTGCGGAATTCCAGGAGGCCGCGATCCCACTCGCCGCGTTGGACAAGCTCTAACCCCAAGTTGTAATGAGCGTTCGCGGAATCGGGCATTGAAGCCGCGGTCTGTTCCAATTTCTCAATGGAAACTTCGTCCCCCGCGGGGGTTCGCGAGTCGTCTGACGGTTTTTCCGACATTGTTCCTCCATAACTTCGGTAAGTGGTTATAAAAATATACGTTTCCGTACGGGGAGTCAAGACGCGAAAAATATGGTACCATGACAGCGCGTGTGTCGGTCGCATTGCTTTCGTCACGGGAGCCAAGGATAGAGCATGGAGGATCAGTCATACAAGCTCATACTGGAAGGCAAACTCCGAGAAGGCCTCGAACGGCCGCCGGCCATCAAAAAGCTCTCGATCCTGCTCAAACGAGATATGGAGGAAATCGCAGACCTTCTGTCAGGCAAACCGAGGGTGATAGCAGAAGGGCTCGATTACAGGACCGCTCTGAAATACCGGAGCCTAATTGGAAATGCCGGTGCCCTGTCGCGTATCGAGCCTGAAGCAAGAGTCACCCCCGAGCCTGAAGCAAGGGTCACGGCCGAGCCTGTGGATGCGGCTGAACAAACCCCGGCAGATCAGCCGGATGCCGCGTCGAGTGAATGGAATGTCTGTCCGAAATGTGGGTACCAGCCGGTCCGCGAGGACGATGTGCTCCTGGTTCGCGGTGATTGCCCTCGCTGCGGGCTGACGAAGGTTCAAAGCCACTTTCCCGAGGAGCCTGAGCCGGTCCCTGCGCCGCTGTACGAAGACTCGTTATCTGATCGCCCCAAGACCCCCACAATTTACGGGGATCGGACACCGGCTTCCTGGAAACGGAGAGCCTTGGCATCGGTGCACACTTTTTTGCTGTTTCTGGCAGTGTACTGCAGTCTCGCAATGTTGTTTATCTTCTCTTTTGTTCCTTTGGAATCAGTTCCCGGATATGCCGGCAAGGGGTTCCTGGACGCAGCGTTCACTTCATTCCCCATGTTTCTGCCGGCGCTGAGCATCTTCTTGATCTCGTTTGTCTTGCCAATTTTTAACCGGGGGCTTTCGTGGGGTCAAAGGGCGGTGGGAATCGTCGTCTTGTACACCCAAGAAGCACAGGTGGGCGGCCTTTACCTCTCGTTGGCATTTCGCGTGGCAGCTATGGGGCTGGTGAGTTTCGCGCCCGGCCTCATCGTTCTCTGGCTCGGATCCAAGCTCGGTTTCGTGGTGCACGGGGCAGCAGCCAATGCTGTCATGATTGTGACGGCGATTCTGGGTTGGCTTGGTTCCTGGGTTTATCTGGTGCGAAACCCCGAGAAGATGGGAATTTTGGATCGTGCCGGCGGCACTATCCAAACGGAAGAGGAACCTCTGCCCGAAGATGCGGTGAAAAGAGCCCTGATGCCCATCGGCGCGGTGGTAGGACTATCGATTGTGCTGGGCATAATCATACCCTTGTGCTTGAGGGCCTTGAAATAACTGCTCGCCTGAAAGCCTCTTTAGCCTGCCTTCTCATTCCGACTCCCATAGCTAGAAAGCTACAACGAAGCATGAAAAAGTTGAAGAATTGGTGCCACGGACGTGCCGTCCGGCTGGTCCGCGCACGGATGAATCCCGCGAGGAGCAGGACACATCCGTGGTACCCATCTCTGAAGGATTTTCATACTTCGTTGTAGCACGGATGAACTTCGCACATCCGTGGCACCATTTAAAAGCTGCCGCCTCATTGCGGTCTGGGCATTCTTATACGCGGATAGCCCGATACGGCACCAACTGCTCTGATGAAGTACTACTCGCTTGAAAGCGCATTGGTATGGGACAGCGCGACCTTTCGCGTTCTCAAGATTGCAGGAAAATAGCGGGTTTGCTTGCTATATTGTGACCAGTGATTAACTTAAGGATAGTAAGATCAACCCCCGCATTGGAGGTGAATAGTAAATGTCCGACACCGAATATGAAGACTTCACGAGAGGCGACGTTTTCCGATTTCTGAACGAAACCTATGATGCACGACTTGAGGAAGAGATGACCCGGCCGAGAGTAGAAATATGGCCGGACGATCCATACCAACAATGGGTTCTTTCACACGATGAATCGAGGAGGTCTCTGATTTGCAACCTTCCGTCCATGAAGGCCAGTCCGTTCTGCGCAATGGGATACCACTAGAATCCATTCCCTTCCCGATTGTCCTACCGAGATGTCCGCCCCACGAAGATCGTGGGGCATTTTTATTTGACGCTTTTTGCCAAGGATGTCAGGGAATAAGGGGCAAGGGTGGCTCATCATCTAGTGATAGCGGTCAAAATCCCGTGGCATTTGCACGAGGTGGCAATGAGGAATCTTCCTTTGTCCACAAGGTGGACAAGCCCGTGGAGATTTCCCAGGCGATAACCTCCCACCCCCGGCAGGATCTGAGAACTTCTCTGAACCAGTATGTTGTACCCCGGTAATTCAAGCCGTTCGAGCGCATCATAAAGCGGCTCTCTCGGCTTCCCCGTTACCGTGCAAAGCTCGCCTTCCGGGCAATCATCAGGGCAAACGAAATCCGCACGGCTGCAAACGATATTGGACTCGTTGACAACCATGGGATTGGGGAGCAAATCAAGCATCTCTTCCGGAATCGCGATCTCGTGTGTGTTTGCATGCTTGGCCAAGACATACGAGGCCGCCAAATTAAATGGGACCATTGGAATAATCAGGTCTTCAGCATGAAATAGCGGAGCATCCAGAAGCAAGGATGCCGCATCACCCTCAATTATGGATACCGGGGGCGAGGATTTGCACGCGGATTTCTCGCCGTTCTGTTCCAGAACTATGATTCGAGCATGCGGAAATGAATGCCGCAAGCGCTCCAGGGCAAGGCATCCGAATTTTCCGAGGCCGGCAATTACAAATGTTGTTTTAGAGCCTACCGCTAACGACTCGGGGCTTTCCCGACATGTCAGGGAATGCGCGTATATCATGGAGGCCTCCGAGAGTTTCAAAAATCTCACGAACCCATGGTTCCTGTTCCGACCCTATTTCAATGATCAGGGCGCCGCGATCTGCCAGGTAGCTCCTGGCCTGAGACACCAGTCGGCGGATGACGCTTAACCCGTCCGGCCCACCGTCGAGAGCCTGGCGAGGCTCAAAATTAATCTCCGGTTCCAGAGTCGGAATAACATCGCTTGGAATATACGGTGGATTGCAACAGACCACATCGAACTTGCTCCCCTCTCTGATTGCATCAAAGAGGTCCGAAGCGAGGAAGTCGATGGAAGCTGAAACGCCCAGATTCTCCGCGTTAAAGCGCGCGGCTTCGAGCGCCAGTTTGTCAATATCCGTGGCAATGATCTGAGCGTCACGTTTTTCGAGCGCGATAGCGACTGCGATTGCCCCCGATCCGGTACCGATTTCCAGTATATTTGGAGAGGGGCACTCCCGTATCTCTTCCAGAACTGCCTCCACGAGGGTTTCCGTATCCGGCCTTGGTATCAGCACCCCCGGCGTGGCCCTTAAACGCAGAGACCAAAACTCCTTAACGCCTCTAATCAGCGCAACAGGCTCCCGTATGGCGCGGCGCCGTATAAGCTCACGATATCGGACACGTTCCTCATGCCGCAGAGGGCGGTCGAGATTCAGGTAGAGTTGAAGCCGATCCACTCCCAGGCAGTGCGCTAGGAGAACTTCTGCGTCAAGTCGGGCAGTGGAGATGCCTTTTTTCCTGAAATACCCCGCGGTCCATTCCAGGACGTCTTTGATGGTCCAGCGGGCCGGAGTATTTTGTCGTTCGTCCATTCTCGTAAGCTACCTGAATTAGCCGCGACTACTATAGTATATTCACAAGGGACAGAGGGAGTCCAATCACGGACCGTAAGACATGCTGCAAGATAGGGGACTCAGGTTCATTTCACCAAACGAATTCATGATCAACTTGACAAAACCCTGTTCCGGCGCTATTTTTGGAGCCTCACCATTTGGATTCAACGGAGATCCTCATGAATATCGTCGTCCTGGTCAAACAGGTGCCGAACACCACCGAAGTTCGAATAGACCCCAAGACCGGCAACCTCATCCGGGAGGGCGTGGAAAGCATCATCAATCCGGAAGACCGGCACGCGCTGGAAGCCGCTCTTAATATCAAGGAGACGGCCGGCGGCAAGGTGACGGCCTTGACCATGGGGCCGCCACAGGCAATGGAGGCCGTGTGTGAGGCTATTTCCATGGGTGCTGATCAAGGGATACTGCTCACAGATCGCGCTTTTGCCGGCGCGGACACATGGGCAACATCCACTGTGCTGGGGATGGCCATAAATCGAATAGGTGAGTTTGACCTCGTCATCGCGGGGCGACAGGCCGTGGACGGCGATACAGCCCAAATCGGACCGCAAGTGGCTGAATTCCTGGGGATTCCTCAGCTTACTTACGTGAGAAAGATCGAGGCCGTGGAAGGCAAGGTTGTGGTGGAACGCGTGCTCGAGGCCGGTTGTGAACGAATAGAGGCCCCTACGCCCGTCCTGGTGACCGTTCTCGCTTCTCTCAATGAACCGCGTCATCCGACCGTCCAAGGCTTACTCTTCGCTACATCGGATCGTGCCCCAATAAAGATATGGAACGCCGCTGACATCGGAGCCAAAGCCCCTGACTTGGGGTTCGCCGGTTCTCTCACCCAAGTGATCAGGACGTTTACTCCCAAAGAAGCCCGGGACACCAGATACCTGGAGGGGTCCCCTGCTTCAGTGGCCGCAGAGTTGGTAAAGGCGCTTCACGAGAAGGAAATCCGCCTCGGAGAGTGACATGGCCATCCGGATTGATCTTGAAAAATGTAACGCCTGCGGTTTGTGCATGCGATCTTGCCCTTATGAAGCGTTGGAAAGCATAGACAAAAAGCCGAGGTGGATCGAAGACAGATGCACCCTCTGTGGAGCGTGTCTGGAGACGTGCAAGTTCGAGGCACTGACAGGTGAAATCCCCGCACGAGAGCTGCCGGATTTCAGTGACTATCGCGGTGTCTGGGTTTTCGCGGAACAACACGACAACGTTTTCCATAGATCAGCCTTCGAGCTTCTTGGCTGCGCGCGGTACCTTGCCGATGAACTCGGTGAAGAAGTCGTGGCAACGGCTCTGGGCAGCGGCATTCAGGATCGCGCTCGCGATCTAATTGAATATGGAGCGGACCGGTGCATCGTTGTGGATCACCCGGCCCTTGCCTATTACCAGACCTGCACTTACACCCACGCTCTGGGTGAGCTAGTCAGGCAGTACAAACCCAACATCCTTCTTATTGCGGCAACCCATCTCGGGAGAGATTTGGCGCCCCGGATGTCCCGAAGGCTTGGCTTGGGCCTGACCGCGGACTGCACGCGTCTCTCCATAGATCCTGAGGAGCGAATTCTTCTTCAGACGCGGCCGGCTTTCGGCGGCAACATCATGGCAACCATCGTGTCCAGGTTTTCAAGGCCGCAGACTGCGACCGTTCGGCCCGGAATCATGAAGGCCCTGGACTGGGATCCATCGAGGCATGGTGAAGTCCGCATTGAAGAAATCAGCATGGCTGACTGTCAGGAGTTCACCAAGGTTCTCGAATGTGTCATGAGCGAAGACAGAGGAGTGAGTCTGCCTCTTGCAAAGATTATTGTGGCCGGGGGCCGACCGACATGCTCTGACCGAGGCATCGCGGTTCTCAAGGAATTTGCCGATGCAGTGGGTGGCCAGGTCGCGTGCACGCGGGTGGTGGTCGAAGAAGGGTTTCTCCCGCAAGAGCAGCAGGTGGGTCAGACGGGTCAGTCTGTCAGACCGGAGGTTTATTTCGCGTGCGGCATTTCAGGGGCCGTGCAACACAAGGCCGGCATGGACGGGTCCAGATATGTTGTTGCCATCAATAAGGACCCCGACGCGCCGATATTTGAAATAGCGGATTTTGCCATTGTGGGTGACCTCTTCGAGATCCTTCCCGCACTGACCCGAGCGGTTCGAGGGCAGGGATGATCAAGTCCGCCTGAATGGAGCCGCTGAGGACGAAAAGTGGAAGCAATTCTAAAACCGAAGCCCGAGGAACTGATTCGCAAGACATTCGCCCGCTTCACGGACCAGGAAATAGTCCCAAAGGCGCGCGAGATGGACGAAGCAGAACAGTTCCCCCGCTGGATGTTTGAAAAGATAGCCAAGACCGGCGCTTATGGAATACGTTATCCAAGGTCGGTTGGCGGGGCCGGTGGAAACACGGTGCAGTTTTGTACGATGGTGGAAGAGTTGGCACGCGGGTCCCTCAGCGTGGCAGCTTTCACTGCTATGCAGTGCTTGATGGGGACCAACTTTCTATTCGAGTACGGGAGCCCGGAACAACACGAACGCCTGTTCAAGCCAGCTATCCGCGGGGAAAAGGTCGCGTCCTTTGCACTGACAGAAGCTGACGCTGCCACGGATTTGGCCGGAGTCAAGACCACTGCCCGCAAGGACGGAGACTCCTGGATCGTCAATGGCTCGAAGACGTGGATTACTAATGCTCCCGTAGCCGACTTCTTCACGGTTCTTTGCCAGACTGACAAGTCCAAAGGTTTAAGAGGCCTGAACTTCTTCCTCATCGAGCGGGATACTCCCGGGCTTTATGTGTCCAAGAAGTTCGACAAGCTCGGAACCCGGGCTACGGAGATTTCGGAGCTTGCTTTCACGGATGTACGCGTACCTCCGGAGAACCGGTTGGGGAAAGAGGGACAAGGCGTAGGCAACCTTATGCGGATACTGGCAGTCATCCGGGTAATGACCGGCGCTTTGTCTTTGGGACTGGCGCGGGCAGCGTACGACCAGTCGAAACGCTATGCTCTGGAACGGACCCAGTTCGGGAAAAGAATCGGGAGCTTTCAACTCATTCAGCAGAAGATCGCCAATATGGCGACAGATATATGGGCCTCTCACTTGATGATTTACAAAGCAGCCGAAATGATCGATCGCGGGGAGCGAACACTCAAGCAAGCGTCCATGGCCAAGTACTTCGCTTCTGAGGTCGCTTGTCGCGCTTCCGATGAAGCTACGCGCATCTTCGGAGCATACAGCTATTCCATGGAATACGATGTCCAACGCTACTACAGGGATTGCAGATTCCTGCTGTTCGGCGGTGGCACTTCAGAAATACTTCAGACCATCATCTCTCGGGAATGCGGGGTCTTTTGAAAAGATCTATTTACAACCTGGGCTGACTGCCAAGAATAACGACGAATGGTGCAGAGAGGGATCTTTCGAAATTGGTAGGCCGCGTACCACGGGACCTCCGAGCCGGTGGACTATGGGTAAATAAATCAACGGTTAGGCCCAGCAGGGACGCCGGGCTCTACTGATTTCTTGCAGAGCGGTTACTCGGACAAGGTCAGAGCGCAACGGGGGAACCGGGCACAGGCCCGACTCATATTTATTTCTTTTTGTCCACGTCCAGATCCAACAACTTTTGAAGCTGTGCCTTTATCTCTTCCAGCGGAATCATTGTTGCTTTCCGGGAAGTGGTGATTACTTTGCCGCTGACGAGCCCGTATTCCACAGTTTGCGGATAGTGGAAACGTCTCTTGGAAAGCCTTCTCTTGTTCAGCCAGGGCGCCTGGTGAATCGGGAGATAAAAGGAAAACCGGAACGGCTCCATGACGATGTGGAAATGGTACAAGTCAAAATAGCCTTCTTCAAACTCCACTTTGCACTTGGGGGTAAGATACATCCGCACATGATGCTTGTTCCCCCCTGTTTCCGTCTCCCAGCTCTTCTTGGCGTCGGGTGAAAGGTTGTAAATCTCTCTGTCACCGCGGCGCACATAGTTCACTGTCAGGCAGTTGTGCCCGCTCTTAAATATCTTCTCCAGCACATTATGCTTGAGTGGGAAGAGGTCAGTGCTCGTCTTGGTCTCATGGACCAGAAAGCACAGATAATAGCAAGCCGTGGCTATCTCTTTCTCCGGTGAAGGCAGCGCTTCCATTTCCGCCAGACTTGCGGCATGGAAACGGACTTTCTCGGGAACGACCGCCTTAGTCTCTTTCGGCTTCCTGGGCCTCTGCGGACGCTGGGGAGGGCCAAAGCGGAACCCGCCTCTAGCCTTGGGAAGAAACGGCTTCAGTCCTTTCTCTTCTCTCTTGTATACGATAATAGGATCCCGTCTGGGAGGCTTCTTGGGCATTGTTTTCTCCTTGGCCTGGATGCGCTTGCCGTGAGAATCGGGCCTATCGCCGGATTCACTTCGTCAACTTTTTACCAGCGGCTAGAATTGATGTCCAGCTTGGGGATTGTCATCTTGACCGACAGTTGGGTAAAGGGCTTATACGACGCTGTTCCACCCGCCGGTCCAGGAACAACATCGAGGCAAAGTTATCTTAAAAACTTACCCCGAGCGTTCACCCCTTTTTCCTCCGAATCGGACAATTTATTCGGGGGGACATGCATTCAGGTGGATATCATAACGGACCCAGGAATTCAGCGGACTCACCAAGTCCTCCTGCCTGACTCCGTCGTCATAATAATTCAGATCTAAACGTTTGGTTCAAAGGAATCAAGAGAAATCGTACCGAATTTCATACTTCCTGTCACAACGGAACTCCCCGAGCCAACAGATGAGGTTGCGCAAAGCGTTTGATACAAGATATAAAGACGGGTGGGAGGCGAAAAAATGGAGATTATCCAAAAGGTCCTCGGTGAGGGGAGACATGTCCTGTCGGAATACGAATCCAAGCTGCTATTGGCCCAGTACCGGCATCCCCGTAACCAGAGAAATCGTCGTGGAGCGTGAGACCGACCTCATTTCCGCGGCACAAGACATAGGCTATCCGCTTGTGTTAAAGGGCTGCTCCTCGGAAATCAGCCACAAAACAGAAACAAACATCATACGCCTTGACATCAGGACCGACGAAGAAGCCACGACCGCGTTCCGGCAGATAAAGGCGAACATGAACGGACGACCCGGCGGGGTGTTGGTTCAAGAGATGGTCAAGGGGCAACGAGAGCTTATGGCAGGGCTCACCCGAGACCCCCAGTTCGGCCCGTGTGTCATGTTCGGCCTTGGAGGCATCTTCACCGAAATTCTGAAAGATGTGTCATTTAGACTCGCACCGCTGAAGCACTTGGACGCTCTGGACATGATGCAAGAAATCAAGGGTCGCAAAATCCTCGAAGCTATTCGTGGCATGGAACCGGCGGATACGGACATGTTGGCACAGGTCCTGATCAGACTGGGAGACATTGGAGTTGAAAATGACCCGGTAAAAGAAATCGATATCAATCCATTGATAATCCGGGGCGGAAAACCGGTGGCTGTGGACGCGCTTGTGGTCCTGCGACAGAGTGAAGCGAGCGGAGGCCGGACGTGAAAGTTAAAGAAAGTAGATTGAGGTCGTATCTTCACACGGCTTCAGCTTTCCTGCCGGCCCATCATTGTCGGACCGAGTTTGGGTGATGCGCGCATCTCAGTACCCCTGGTTGACAGCGGAGAAGGCGGATAGGTATGCCCAGAAATGTGCAAACGAGCCGATAATCAGTCGCAAATGTGCGAATTCCCGTAGTCGGCTCGTTTCACGGGACGAGCCGATGGCAATACGGAGTGCGGGGGAATCTTGTGGGCCAAAGTGCAAACTGTCTGCGAGGGCGCAAGCCCGTGGCAATCTACATGGGATAGGCCTCCGCCAGTGCATTCCGCGGCGCCTGCGGGGGGACAGGAGGACCGGGACGGAGTCCGGGGTGACGGATGACCGCAATCCGCGTTCCCGCGGGACGGTCCCCCATGGATGCCGTCGTCACCTCGCAATGACACCGTGAGGCCTCGGGGCTCGGGCATGGGAAGCCCCGAATTCGACGGAGACCATCGGACGGTTAATCACGGGTCCGCAAGTCCCCGAAACGGTGGTCGCGGTATAATTCCGGAATATAAAGGAGGAATGAAATATGCGTGCATTGGTATTAGGCGGAGCCGGCGGTATGGGTCAGGGCGTTGCCCGGGACCTGATAAAACAACAACAGGTCACAGATGTTGTCCTGGGTGATTTATACCCGGACCCGCAAAGATTGGCGCCGAAATTACGCGACAGTGAAAAAGTAAACCTGATCAAGATGGATGTAAATGATCATGACGGCATGGTGAATACATTCAAGGAAATTGATGTTGTGATTAACTGTGCAGGTCCCTTTTACAAGACTGCCGTGCCTGTAGCAAAAGCGGCTGTTGAGGCAAAGGTAAACTATATTGATATCTGTGATGACTATGAGGGAACCGAGATTCTTTTCAACTCTGAGATAGATAAAATGGCCAGAGAAGCGGGCATCACTGTTCTTACTGGCATGGGCTCTGACCCTGGAACCAACAATGTTCTGGTTAAATGGTATGCAGACCGTCTGGACAGTGTTGATGAGATTTACCTCTATTGGGTAGTCAGCCATTGCCGAACTTGCAGGAGCTGCCTGGGACCACAGCCTTCATATGACCCTTGGAAAGGTCCCGCAATATCTAAATGGTGAACTGGTCCATGTGGAAGGTGGGACCGAAGTAGTGGCAGAAGAGTTCCTGGAGCCCCTTGGCACCTGCCATGTCCGCTACGTGGGCCATCCACAGCCTTTAACCATCCCCAAGTACATCAAAGGCGTTAAAAATGTGATAATCAAAGGCGCACTCATACCCCTATGGGTGGATGAACTGATAAAACAACAGAAAGATACAGGCTTTTTGGGCACAGAACCCATTGACATCAAAGGGACCAAGGTAACACCTTATGACCTTGCGCTTAAGCTTTGGGAGACCATTCCGGAAGGAAGGGATAACGGTCCCCAGTCTTCGGGTCTTAAAGTCATTGTCAAAGGGGAAAGAGACGGCAAGAAGGTAACCTACACAGCCGACATGGTGGGAAGGATGGCTCCTGGGACAGGGCTTCCCGCATCCATTGCAGCGCTAATGATGGATGCAGGTGATGTGACCGAAAAAGGTGTGGTGGCCCCTGAAGGCTGCATCGATCCGGGCAAATTCCTTGCAGCATTTTTGAAGAGAGGCGCAAGAATCCATCAGACAGAAAAAATTTCATCCATGTTGGAAGTTTAGCGCAGGACAGGAGACTTTTCATGAAAGAGATAGAAAAACTGAACATCACCAAAAGCCGGGAACTGTTTGAAGAGGCAATCGGGCTGATACCGGGAGGCGTTCTGGGTGCCAGAAAGCCAACCGATTTTATCGACGGAGAATATCCCATCTTTCTTGAAACCGGCAAAGGCTGCCGCCTGACCGATGTTGACGGCAATGAATTTATTGATTTTCTCTGCGGTTACGGCCCCATCATCCTGGGTTACCGTGAAGAAGAGGTGGATGAAGCGGTTTACAAACAGATAAAAGAGAAAGGATTCTGTTTCACCCTGACACAAAAATACCAGAACCTGCTGGCCAAAAAGCTGACTGAACTTGTGCCCTCTTCTGAGTTGAGCATTTTTCTGAAAACAGGCTCTGATGCAACCACCGCAAGTATTCGTATTGCAAGAGCCTACACAAATAAACTCAAGGTGATGCGCTGCGGTTACCATGGCTGGCATGACTGGTGTGTTGAAATGAAAGGCGGGATTCCGTCAAAATTCTACGAAGATGTCTTTGAATTTCAATACAATAACC
Source organism: uncultured delta proteobacterium (assembly GCA_963809365.1). Classification (GTDB taxonomy): domain Bacteria; phylum Desulfobacterota; class Desulfomonilia; order Desulfomonilales; family Desulfomonilaceae; genus CAWBBA01. Next base: position 31,163 of record CAWEJR010000031.1, read on the forward strand.
TTGACCAGCTGAAAGACCTGATGGCAACCCACGGTGACGAGACCGCTGCCATCATCATGACGCCTTTCGGCCATCCCAACCATCAAAAAATGCAGATACCAAACCCCGGGTTTCTTGAAGGCGTAAGAGAGATTGCTGACAGGTATGGCGCTGTGTTGATCTATGATGAGATCCGTACCTGTTTCAGGCTTTCAATGGGCGGCGCCCAGAAACTCTATGGCGTCACCCCTGACCTGACTGTTCTTGGAAAAGCAATGGCCAACGGATATCCCATCTCTGTTGTGACCGGGAAAAAGGATGTCATGATGGCGGCTGCCGACAAGCTTTTTATTTCCTCAACCTTTTTTCCAAACAGCGATGCCTTTGTTGCCGCGCTTAAGACCATAGAAATCCTTGAGCGGGACAATGTGCTTGACAATATCTGGGAAAAGGGCGAAAGGTTCATGAAAAAGATCCAGGCAGTGATTGACAAACATGATGTGGGAGCTGAACTGACCGGCGTGGCCCCCATGTTCTACATCACCTTTAAGAAGGATGAAACAGGCGCACACAAAGGCAAACGTACGGATTTTTACACCCAGCTCATCCGCAGGGGATTCTTTTTCTCACCCTACCATCATGCCTATATCAGCTTTCGGCACACTGAAGAAGACCTGGATCTGACCTTGAACGCAATTGATGAATCCCTGGCCTTTATAAAGGAAAAATATTAAGGAGCCGGATCCACCTGCCTAGGCAACGCAGACCCCCTTCTCTATTTCGAGCACACGTAGGGCGGTCGTAGCGCCTAACTGAACTGATAGATCCCTGGCGGGCAATGGCCGCCCTACTTAGAACCATGCGTGGGACTACCGTAGGCAGCCTGATGCCAACTCGCGCTTAGGGGCGCCCAACGTCGCGAAACGCAGTCTTTATCGGGCCAGCGTCCGCGTGCCATTTTGCCCTGTCCTCTATTTCCAGTCTCTCTTTCGAAACGGATCCGAAGTGGATCTCCCGCTGTCTCGGAAGCCTTCATTCTCGTCTTTAAAGCACTTCTCAAGATCCTCCTTGGTTGGGATCAGAAAGGAGAGGAAGTTGGCAAGGCCCGACTTCCGAGTGTCCGATGCTCTTGGATCACGGGCCACATTCGGCGGGTACAGGGGCTTGGAGACTGCGGGGGGCTTCTGGGAGGGAGCGGGAATGTTTACGGCCGTTGCCGGGCTGTTCTGAAAAGGCCCCCCGTCGCGATTTCGCAGGGAATCACCAAGTTGGGGCTTTTCGTCAAATTCCTGAGACCCAGGGCGGAGATCGGCCGTCCATGCGAGGCATAGGACCGGAACGGCCAGGAACAGGGCTAGGATACCGACGCTTTTCGGCAGGGGTCTTTGCATAGCGGCCTCCCTTATCTTTTTTGCATTAGCAGTTGAATTACTTAGATATGTTTATATTATACATGCAAACAATATGTAATGTCAATATATTGTTATAGCTTATTAAAGTCAGATCAGTCCATAGATATCGGATTTATAAATCATCATAGAGTTGGAAGATAACGCCTACTTCAGCGCGGTCAACCTTATGATCCTGTTTTCACGCGTGGATAACTCTTTTTCATAAAAAAAACTTGACAAGTAAACCCTATCCTATTAGAAGTTGCCCACCTGCATCAGTCCTACCATATAACCTTCCTGAGACTCCCGCCAAGCGTCCTACCCGATGCCCCGGAGGGGGTCCCGCCTTTTTTGGGACATGGATTTACTTAAATTAATCAAGCACTAAGCACGCGTCGCCATAACTGTAAAAATGATACTTTTCGTTCACGGCCTCGTTGTACGCGTGCATGACCAGGTCAGTCCCCCCAAGTGCGCAGACCAGCATGAGCAAAGTGGATCCCGGCAGATGAAAATTGGTGACCAGGCCCTGCACCACTCTAAATGAGTATCCCGGCATTATGAAAAGGCTGGTTTGCCCTTTTCCGGGCCGCACTACCCCGTCTGCGGTTGCAGCAGATTCCAGCGCTCTCACTGTGGTGGTGCCTACTGCGATCACACGCCGCCTCTGTCGGTTAGCTTCCGCAATAGAATCGGCTGCCTCTGCGGAGATCTCGTAAAATTCCGATTCCATTCGGTGGAGCCTAATGTCTTCTTCTCTAACGGGGGTGAAGGTCCCGGGCCCGACCTGCAGAAGGATCCGCGCTATGCTTATACCTTTTTCTTGAAGTTCTCCGAGAAGTTCTTCCGTGAAATGAAGGCCCGCGGTGGGAGCGGCCACCGATCCCGAAACTTTCGCGTAGATGGTCTGGTACCGCTCTCGATCGTTCTCTGGTGCTCGGCCCTCTGCCCGAATGTACGGCGGGAGGGGCGGCCGCCCGTAGTGGTTCAGGAAGCCCAAGAATTCACATTCCAACACAGGGAACCGTACGCGAACACGACCGGGTCCGACAGTTTCTTCCACCGTTATTTCCGGTCCATCCTCAATCTGAATCGCAGCTCCCTGTCTAAGCCGCTTACTCGACCGAACCAGGCAAGTGCGTATTGCGAAGCTTTCTTGGCCCGCAGTGGCCCGTGTTATTACAGGGTCCAAAACGAGAAGCTCAACGCGGCCGCCGCTCAGTTTGCGACCGATCAACGAAGCCGGTGTCACCCTGGTTTCGTTGATTACAAGCAGGTCTGACGGGAGCAGCAGAGACGGCAGATCACTGAAGCGTTGGTGTCGGATTTCGGCGGGTGTTTCTATGGAGAGCCAATAGTCGGGATTGGTCCCTTACCCGCGCAGGCGTCTGAGCGATAAGCTCCGGAGGGAGTTCATACGTATAAGTGCGGAGCCGAAAGTCAGCAGGGATGCTAGAGCGGGGTTGAATGGGGGCCAAGCCCTTTGTGTTGCGTTCGTCCGGTATCATGCGGAGCCTAGGCCCCTTCGTGCAAGGAACACAATCAAAAGCCCTAGAATGAGCAATGTTGCTCCAACAATCCGGAGGGTGGTGTCGTCTTGCTCGTGCATCATGTTCATGAGGGCTTTCATCTTTTCCGGAAATGCAAAATACGGCAGGCCCTCAACTACTAACACCATCCCGAGCACGCATAGAAAGAATTCCATGAGCCTATTGATCCTAAGGGTTGATCGAGGTCGAAGGTCCCGTCGGCAAGGGTCCGCTGTGGACCAGATCGCGCACAGCAAGTATCAGCAAGCCAATGTACAGCCCAAAGTAAACAATGAACGCCATGGGGATCCCGATACCTGAAAGGTCGAGAAACAGATCCAGAGTCACTGGTGGCACCATGGCCACGGCGGAAAGCTTGATTGCCTCGCCGTAGGTGAGCGCCGTTGAATAGGATCGGGCTACTACGTGCGGCAACAGTGCGAAGATTAGTGCCTGCAGTGGTTTTACAATGAGGAAATAGAGTAGGACCACGAGGATGAAGATCCGTGTGACCGTTGGCAAATACTCATCGAGAAAGGCTCTCAGATTGCGGGAATTGACAACAAGGTCAGGTATCCCCTTCAATGGGATTATTCGAATCTGTCCCTGGCTTTTGGTAACGACACTGTCTCTGGCAAGGACCGCACCCGTTGAGACGTCCTTCAGGTAGTCCAAGGCATCTTTCTGCTTGTTTTCCCTCGTATCTATGACAACGGCCAGATCCTTGTCCCCGGTTTCAATAAAGTGAGGCTGCTGCTCTCGAATCGATGCCTTTCCGTCGCGGATGGTTATCTCGGGAAGCAAGGCGTCGTATGTACCGACGACGTATTCCAAAACAGTTCCGACCTTGGGCCAAACCCATGAGTAAAGCCCCCACGCGCTCAACCCCGCGCAGACCAATAGAATCAACACAACCGCAATGGCAGGAATCTTACAGATAGATCTCGCCGTTCCCATGGCCCCTCTCCTTTCAGATCAATTTCAGCGCACATATCGGCCAGTCCGCTCCCAGGCCCGGTTTGACATTGTGTCATTTGCGGAGATCCGGCCAAACCAACTCTGACGGTCCTGAGGTCAGCCGGTGCAGTTCACCGCTCTCGGATCTGATCAGAAGCGCTCCGTCAGCGTCGATCCCTTCTGCAGTGTAGGTCAGACCGTTTCGACCCAGCCGCGCGTCCCTGTGGGCCCACCGCGTTGCCCAGAGGCGAGGTATGAAGCCGCACCCTTCCCTTTTTACGCGTTCATAGAGCAATTCCATGCCTTGCAGCAGGTCCCTGGCAGTACCCTCGAGATCCCATTGCCTTCCGGCGCTCAACCGGAGTGAAGTAACAGAGTCTCTTAAATCAGGTGGAAAATCTGACAGTTCTGCGTTGACGTTAAGGCCTATCCCGATGATCACAAAACTGATTTCTCGGTTGTTCAGACTGGCCTCCGGTAGAATTCCCGCTATCTTCCTCCCGTCAACGAGCACGTCATTGGGCCACTTAAGTTGGGCCGGACGCGCAATTCCAGCTTCGATGGTTTCAGCTACACCTATTGAGGCCATCAGTCCCAGGAGCGGCGCTTCTTCGGGAGCAAGGCGTGGCCGTAAGATCATAGACAGGGCCAGGTTTTTCCCTGGGGGAGACACCCATGAATGGCCCGATGTTCCGCGTCCCTTTGTTTGGTTCAATGCCATAATCGCGAGCCCTTCGGGCTCTCCACGAATGGCCCATTCTCTTGCCAGATCCTGTGTGGATTCGGCCTCCTGATGAATGATCAACCGCATGGACACCCTTGCCGGCCTATTAAGCTCCTTTGAGGCTTCGCATCTTCTCCAGGCCCTCACCGAGACCGGCCAGTTTCGCCGACAATTCCGATTGCCTGTCTTTCTGCTTTTGAACCGCTTCGGGGTTCGCTTTCGCCATAAAGTCGGTATTTGACAGCTTCTTGTCAACGGCTTCCAGGTCCTTGGACGCCTTGGCCAACTCTTTCGTGAGTCTTGCTATTTCTGCATCAGGGTCCACAATTCCCTCGAGGGGGACAAAGATCCGCATGTCCCCGACGACCGCTGTCGCGGACATGCGGGGTGGCTCTCGATTTTCCCCGGGATTTCCCAGACTCAATTCTGACACTCGCCCAAGGGAGCCGATCATGTGCCGGTTCGCGTCCACGAGCCCGCGTTCTTCTTCCGAGGAAGGCGCTACAACGAGAGGCAGCGCCTTCGCGGGCGGCAGGTTCATTTCGGCTCTGATGTTGCGAACTCCGCTGATAATGCCCATGAGAATACCCATGTCTCGCTCGGCATCCGGATCCACTCTTGTTGGATCAACCTCGGGGAATGGCCCGCGCATGATGCTAATTCGATGGGTATTGATCTTCGATGCGATTTCCTCCGTGATGAACGGGATGAATGGGTGAAGCAGGCACATAAGGGAGTCGAGCACGTGGCGCAGAACCACAGCAGACCGCTGAGATGCTTGAGCGTCAGAGCCGCTCAGCGGGATCTTGGCCTCCTCGATATACCAGTCGCAGAATTCGTGCCAGGTAAAGTGATAGAGCGCTTGGGCTGCATCGTTGAAGCGGTATCCCTCTATGGCTTGGCGCACCTCCTTTACGGTCCTGTGCAGGCGGGAGAGTATCCATCTTTCGGGAAGGGAGAGCGACTGCCCGGGAGCGGGGGAGAGATCCTGGCCGAGGCCGGCCAGATAAGGCAATGAGAAGCGGGCCGCGTTCCAGAGTTTGTTCATAAAATTGCGGTAACCCTCAATGCGTGTCTCTGACAGACGAATGTCCCTACCCTGGGCCGCAAGTGCGGCTAGGGTAAATCGAAAAGCGTCCGTGCCGTATTTATCCATGATCATGAGCGGATCAATTACATTACCCAGGGATTTGCTCATCTTTTTGCCCAGCTCGTCCCTGACCAGGGCGTGGATGTAGACCTCTCTGAATGGCACGTCATCCATGAATTTGAGCCCCATCATCATCATGCGAGCTACCCAGAAGAATAGAATGTCAAAGCCCGTGACGAGGCAGGATGTGGGATAAAACGTTTTCAACAGGGGCGTTATCTCCGGCCACCCCATGGTCGAAAAGGGCCACAGAGCGGAAGAGAACCAGGTATCCAGTACGTCGGTCTCCTGAACGAGCCGCGATCCCTTGCACGCCGGACATTCCGAGGGTTGTTCCCGTGCTACGATCACCTGCCCGCAATCCGCGCAGGTCCATGCAGGTATTCGATGCCCCCACCAGATCTGGCGTGAAACACACCAGTCTCGAATATTGTTCATCCATTCATAATAGGTCTTGGTCCAATGTTCGGGAACAATCCTGGTCTTCCCGTCCTGAACTGCTTTCAGGGCCTTCTCTGCGATCGGCGCCACCTTCACAAACCACTGCTTCGAAATGAGTGGTTCCACTACGTCCTTGCAACGATAGCATCGGCCCAACCCCAGCGCATAAGGCTCTATCTTGACCAGAAAACCTTGCGCCTCCAGCTCCTCGACTATAGCTTTCCTGCATTCGTATCGGCCCATTCCCTTAAAATGGATGCCGTTTTCATTTATTCGCCCGTTGGTATCCATTATGGTCACGTGTTCCAGGCCGTGGCGCAAAGATAGTTCAAAGTCCGTCAGATCGTGGGAGGGCGTTACTTTCAGGGCCCCTGTGCCGAAATCCATGGCGACTATAGGATCGCCTATGATTTTCAGCTTCCTGCCCACCAGCGGTAGGACCGCATATTTCCCTATGAGGTGCAGGTATCGCTTGTCTTCAGGGTTGACCGCTACGGCCGTGTCGCCCAACATAGTCTCGGGCCGTGTAGTGGCCACAATGAGGGATTCGCCCGACCCGTCCACGGGATAACGGATATACCAGAGATGGCCCGGCGCCTCCTCATGCTCCACCTCAAGATCAGATAGGGCCGTGTGGCAGCGCGGACACCAGTTTACGATGTAGTCACCCTTGTAGATCAGCCCCTCTTCATACAACCGAACAAAGACTTCTCGAACCGCTTTGGAGAGCCCTTCGTCCATGGTGAACCGCTCTCGATCCCAGTCGCAGGAACAGCCCAGCCTTTTGAGCTGATTGATGATCACACCTCCGGAGTGTTCCTTCCAGGTCCAGACCCGTTCGATGAACTTCTCCCGGCCAAGGTCTTCCCGCTTGAGCCCTTCTTCGGCAAGCTGTCTTTCCACCACGTTCTGAGTCGCGATCCCCGCGTGGTCCATGCCCGGCATCCACAGGGTGTTGTACCCATTCATTCTTCTGTAGCGGATCAAAATGTCCTGGAGGGTGTTGTTCAAGGCATGCCCCATGTGGAGCGAACCTGTTACATTGGGCGGAGGAATAACAATTGAGTATTCCTTACCGGTTGGCTTTTCATCGGCCGCGAACATTTTTTTGTCTTGCCAGAAGGAATACCAGCGCTTTTCAATCTCCGCGGGCTCATAAGCCTTTGGCAGCAGGTCCTCACCCATGAAGAACTCCTTGATTCGATAGCGTTTGGGCGTTTCCGAAACTGTAAACCTTTTATATAACATTCACGCGGCCGTAAAACAACGTGCGAAGACTTCCTCGAATTTCCTCACTTGACACCTAATGTTTGAATGCAAAAGCTTTCAAAGAGATTATAATGCGTAGGAAACGAAAGGCATTCGGAGGCCGCTAAAAGCCTCTACTTTGGAAACCGATACGGACTGTACGTAGGAGCCGTTGCCCTTCGACGAATGGTCATTTTTCTTTTGGGCACGACGATCTTCTATGAACGGCTCGCGTAACCAGACACATTGGCGTCATCGTGCTGCGCGGAGCGGCATTCCTGAATCATTGCACAAAGTGCCTGGAGGTTTTAGTGTAGGAAAAGAATATGGCCAAGGAATTTGGTTATCTAGTGACAATTATCGCATCATTGGGTGCGCTGTTTTTGTGGGTCGCGCGCAGCAGGGCATCAAGTTTGGCCAAGGAATCAATAGGCGCTTCGGCCAGCGCAGGACTATTATGGCCCAAGAATTGTTACGACCTTTGCAGGCAAGATTCTAGTCGGAATTCTAATGCCTGTGCCGTCAGGTGTTCATCGCTCCAAGACTGAGCGGTTCGCAGGTGATTGTTGGGGAGAAGGAAACGGGAGGTTTAGAGGGGCCGACATGGGAATTGAAGCCTGGTTTACCATAGCTGTCGTCCTTGTAATGATGGGGTTCCTGGCTCTGACCGATTTCGGCCCGGACACGGTGCTCATGGGAGGCGTCACTCTCCTGCTGATCACCGGGATATTGACTCCTGAGGAGGCCTTGGCCGGATTAGCAAATGAAGGCATGGTGACCGTTGGGGTGCTCTTTATTGTGGCTGAGGGTCTCCAGCAGACAGGAGTGACGCAGATCATCGTGGAACGACTATTGGGCCCGGCCGGCTCGACCGTAAGGGCGCAACTGAAGATGATGATACCCGCGGCCATTATCAGCAATTTTACGAATAATACGCCACAGGTGGCGATCATGATCCCGGCGGTGAAGGAGTGGGCCCGACGCTACAACCTTCGGGTGTCTCAGCTGATGATGCCCCTGAGCTATGCGACCATTGTCGGCGGGATGTGCACAATCATCGGCACGAGCCCTAATCTCGTGGTGAACGGACTAATTACCTCTCAGGCTAAAATGGAGCCGTTCCGTTTCTTCGAACCGGCGTGGATTGGTATTCCGATCGGGATAATCGGAATAGCCTTCATTATTCCGTTGATGAAGTTGGTTCCGGATCGACGCCCTCCCGAAAGTGAGTTCGAGAGCGCCCGCGAGTACACTCTCGAGATGATAGTGCAGCACGACAGCAGCCTCGTCGGAAAGACTCTGGAGGCGGCGGGATTGCGGCACTTCTCGGGCGCGTATGTTGCTGAGATTGACAGGGGAGGACATGTGATCCCGGCGGTATCGTCCGACGAGCCGCTGGAAGCCGAGGACCGCCTGGTGTTTGTTGGAGGCGGAGAGGCCGTAGCCGAGCTCCAAAAAATCAAAGGCCTGAAGGCGGCGACGGACCAGATATTCAGGCTCGACGTTCCCCGCTCGGAACGGCTCCTGATTGAAGCGGTCGTATCGCCCGGGTGCCCGATTGCAGGCACGTCCGTACGGCGGGGACGATTCCGCTCACGATATGACGCGGTAGTGATGGCCGTTGCACGCCACGGCCAGCGGCTCCGGCAGAATGTCTCCGACATTGTGCTGCGTCCCGGCGATGTACTCTTGTTGGAAGCACACGAAAGCTTTATTGAACAACAGCGGAATTCGAGAGATTTTTATTTGGTGAGCCCAATTCAAGATTCCAGCCCGCTTCGCCATGAACGGGCTTGGGTTGCATTAACCATACTGGGTCTTATGGTGGTGGTTGCTGTCGCAGGCTGGCTCAGCATGGTTAAGGCAGCGATGGTCGCCGCCGGGTTCATGATCATGACCGGTTGTGTCAGTGGAGCCGAGGCGCGGCGCAGCATCGATACCGGGGTGCTCCTCACCATAGCGGCTGCCCTGGGGTTGGGGGCGGCGATGCTCAAAACAGGAGCTGCCGACGGCATCGCATCGACTGTGACGGCGCTGGCCGGGTCGAATGCATGGATGAATCTGGCGGCAATTTACCTATTGACGTTGGTGCTGACCGAAATCATTTCCCATTCAGCGGCAGCGGTACTCGTTTTCCCCATCGCGATGGCGACTGCCCAAAGCTTGGGGGTGAGTCTCACGCCGTTCGCCATGGCAATCATGATGTCTGCTTCGGTGGCTTTTGCCACGCCCTTCGGGTATCAGACCAATATGATGGTATATGGGCCCGGTGGCTACCATTTCACGGACTTCCTGCGCGTGGGTATTCCCCTGGACATCATAACTGCCACTATCGCTATTTTGCTTATTCCCCAGATTTGGCCCTTCTAAGCTCGCAAGCATTACTCCACCAGACCTTGCATTCCTCAGTCAGGATTGCCACCACGCCCATCAAGTGGTCTATGGAACATCCGAACATGCGGCCACTCTCTATGTCCAGCCTGGTCCTGAGCGGATCCCTTTTGATTATCCGTCCCCTGTTCCATCTTGCTTGACTGAAAAGATAGCACCTCCAAATGAAAAATTACCTTTTCAGCCCCATGCTCATTGCCCTAACCATTACGGGGGACTAAATTTAAAAAAACAGGCGAACTCCGGGATTGACTTGCAGCCAGCGGGGGATTCCCGGAGGTATGATGCTGAAAGGAACTAATGCCAAAGAATAGGCGGGGAGAGTGCACTGCGAGGTCTCTGAACTGAGGCGAATAGTGAAGAATATTGAGAGAGTCGTCGGCTGGGTATCAGAGGCGCGGAATTATGAATTCACGCTGGGATGGCGGTACGTGCTTTGAATTGTCCGGAACATTCTACAGGTCCACTGAAGGAGCCAAATCATGTTCAAACGAATACTGTTCCCGACCAAGTTTGAAGAATTCTCTTTAGAGCTTCTCAAGAGCATTTCCTGCTTAAAGTCCGGGGGATTGGAACATGTGGTTCTGTTGCACGTCATTGACATAGACAAAGCTTATTCCCGTGCTGATTGGGGTGGAATTGTCAATCTGACCAGGCTTCATCAAGACGCCAGCGAACAGCTTTCCTCCTATGCCGAATATCTTCAGTCCGAAGGAATAAACGTCAAAAGCACAGTAGCAACAGGACCTCTCGTGTCGGAGATCATCCGAATCGGTCAAGAAGAAGGAGTATCTCTTATCGTGGCAGGAAGGCAGAAGCGTAGTCGTCTGGGAGATCTCTTTATAGGGTCCACCACCGATGAAATCATTCGAAAAGCGGCAGTGCCGGTTTTGGTGACCAAATACCATACCCTCACAGAGATAGAAGGAGAAGTGGTTGAGCGCTTCTGTGTCAACATGTTCCAAAAGGTCCTTTACGCCGTGGATTGGTCGCCCTCGACTGAACGAGCTGAAGAATACCTCCCATTGCTTCAGAAACTGGGTGCGTCGGAGATCATCATCGTTCATATTGCGGATGACCTGGTGAAAAAATCCGCACTTCGGAACGATGAAACGCCGGAACCAATTGAAGTGAGAACGGAAAAATTGGGATCGCTGGAGCGGGAACTTCAGGAGAAAGGGCTTCAGGCTAAGGCATATCTGCTTGAAGAAGGGAGCCCCCATCAGGCAATTAATCGGATTGCCACGGAAGAGGATGTATCGCTTATCATCATGGGCTCTCAGGGCAAAGGATTTGTTAAAGGTATTATTGGGGGAAGCGTATCCCAGCGGGTGGTAGAACGCAGCGAAAAGCCTGTTCTCGTGGTAAAATAAGTGGCCTGAGGCTAAAGAGACATTTTTGGACAGGGGTGTTTTAGCCAGCCTTATCCTTCGGGAGAAGCGGCGAGCCAAAGACCCTTAAAGTGTGACGATTAGTTCCAAGTGTAACCATTCTGTCTTGTGGGGCGGGCTTTCTGGCCCGCCTGGCGTTTAATGGCGGGCTAGAAAGCCCGCCCCACGAAAGCTTTCGCAAATACCGCCGCGCAACTGAATGATTAACCCCAAGTCCTTTTAATACTTGACAATTCCAGCTTATTGCGATAAATAGTAGGGGCTCCGGCCACTACACGTATCTTCTCACGATGCACGATCAATAGGTCGCGGCGGGTTCTGAAGCCCGGAATGAAAAACTCTTGTCTGCACACTCCTACACTGCACTTCTGACCCTGTGCCGCCACATCAGAATCCTACGTCCGATCTTCGGGGGAAGAATAGTCCTCGCCATTATAATGCTGTTAGCCCTACCCGTGGCTGTCTGCGCGGCCGAATTTATGCCCTACCCCGTCCCGCCACCGATGTTCAGCCATGTTCCGCAGAAAAAATCGGTCATTGAGGCCCGTGCCGGGTACCTGTGGGGTATCAATGAAATCCGATTCCGGGACGGCGACAATGCAATCATTGCTCCAGGAAAGAAAGATCTGAATGTTAGCGGTGTGATTTTCGGCCTCCAGGGGGAGACCTTTGTCATGACAGACCTGGCGGTGCGGGCCCAAGCATGGATCAATATTCCCCAGGCGCTGCGGAGCGATTTCCTGCTGGACAGGACCAGTCGATCGTGGGATACGCGGGCTCAGTTTTTTGAAGCGGACCTTTCTGTTATTTATCATCTAGGACTTGGGGGAATGCCGTATACAGCCGGGCTCACGGCGGGCTATCGATTTGATAACTTTGACTACAAATCGGCTAACGTGGCCGTTCCTGGTGGATCTTTTCACGATCACTTACACGTGCATATTCCCTACCTTGGTATCTATTACGCTCACAGCAATTTTGTGGGATCAGTTGTGAGGCTTGATGTCCTTGCGTCACCGTTCACAATTTCACGGCTTGACGGAGCGCAGGATCTCGCAGGCTCGATAACCCAAGTTGATGGGCACTCTTTGACAGGGTTCTGGTTTGAATCATTTTTCGGCTGGTCCAAGCCCATCGGTCAGAGTGCTTTCCTGGGGGCCTTCGCAAAATACAACTACTTGGGACTTTCAGGCGGAGCTACAGTTGAAAGAGATAATTCATCCACCAGATTTTCAATGGATTCATGGCATCACCTATTCGTGTCCGGTCTGACCGCCACGTACACGTTCTGATCTGAGATTCACGTCAAACTTCTCATCTATGCCTTAGATAAATCAGCTCCCATAGCCTCTCAAAAATGAAGTTCTTGATTTTTATCGCCATTTAGGTATAATAGAATTAACCCGTTCCATGCAGGAGAAAAGAGATGCGATCCCTTATAATCGCTGTACTGGTGACTATTGCCCTGGCGGCCGCCTGCGTCGGCAACGTACATGCCGTAGGAGTTTATGCAGTGGGAAAAGAGCAGTGCAACTGCTCTCCGTTGGTGGCTCGGGGGATCATTCCAGATCCTCTCAACAAGCTCCACGAGGTTCTTCTGTTTCCGCAGTTGGCAATGATCCTCGACAAGATCGCCGTCGGGATAAAGGACATGGTGGGTCAGGTTGGCATGCCACCCACCGCGGATTCCGAGGAAGCCATTAAGAAGGGAGAAGAGGCTTCAGAACTGAAGGAAAAGCCCGCGATTGAAAAGAAGCCAGGCAAAGAGGAAGTTTCTCCCAAGGAAGAAAAGCCTGCCATTGAAAAGAAGTCGATCAAAAAGAAGAAACCCGCGATGGAATTGAAGAAGGACCAAAAGAAGAAGAAGCGGGTCAAGATTCCGCCAAAAGTAACTTAGCGCAGCGTTTCACAACCGTGGTGCTATTTGGACAGGTACCTCTCGTTCCCAGTCGCCGCCCCATATGCGCTAACTTAGTGATTAGTTCCCCCCTTTAGAAAAGGGGGACTTTGATGGCAGATCAGTAGTCCAAAGCGCTTACAACAGATAAAATTGCCCTTAAGTTAGCGCATATGAGGCTCTGCCTCTCCCATAATATTGAAATGGGCTAATCTTCAGGGCAGAGCCCTGGAAGGCATAGGGTTCCAGGCGGAGCCTGGTAACCAGCACAATCAGGCAACCTGGTAGATGGCAGGCCGGTAACGAGGTGCGGGAATGGGCTTTCCGTGTGAACGTGCTGCCTCTATCCATGCCTCCTTCGCCTTGAGCACCTCGTGCAGCGCTGTCTCCGGAGTTGAGCCGAAAGCCGAACAGCGCTTCAAATCCGGAATGTCTGCTATGTATCCATCATCTTCTTCGCTGTAGAAAAGATTGATATGGTAATCTTTCACCCTTCTTCCCTTCAGATTCCACAGGGTTCAGCATCTCGAGTCCTGTTAGACTGATCCACGCACGGATTCCGCACGTTCCTTCTTTCCAGTCCTTACTTTTTCGAGAAGCATCCGAGTGGCCTCACGAGGATCGTTAGCCGCCACAATTGCCGTGACCACGGCCACGCAGTCCGCGCCTGCCCTGATGACGTCCGCCGCATTCTCCTGCTTTATGGACCCGATCGCAACCAGCGGCAGATCAGTTAGAGATCGGGCCACTCTAATCCCCTCAAGGCCCCAGGAAGTATCTAACTCAGGTTTTGTGCCAGTCAAGAAAACAGGGCTGATCCCGAGATAGTTCGCATGGGCTACAGCTCCGTCACTTATCTGAGCGAGCTTTTCGACTGACAGCCCGATAACACGATCCGGTCCGAGGATTCGCCGGGCAACGTTCACCGGCATGTCGCCTTGGCCGAGATGTACCCCGTCCGCATCCAGAGCTAGAGCAAGGTCAATCCGATCATTTATGATAAGCGGCACCCCGCTGGACCGTAGAAAATCACGAATCCTCAGTCCTTCCTCGTAAAATTCCCGGGTGTCCAAATCCTTTTCCCGGAGTTGCACTGCGGAGACACCACCCGCGACAGCGGCCCCCACTATTTCCAGAGTGGACCGTCCCCTAGAGAAAGCACGGTCTGTGACGAGATAGATTTCCCATGATGCCGGGTCTTTCATATGCGGCTGATCCTGGCTTCTGCTTCCAGTTCCTCGGGAGTTATGGAATAAAGAGCATCAATCACCTTTGTCCAGAAGCTCCCCGGAGCCGGCGATTCAGCGGCTGCCTTCTCGCCCGCAAGCCCAAAAAAGGCAAGCGCGGAAGCCGCTGCCGTGACAGGGTCCTTCTCTTCCGCAAGAAACGCTCCCACTATCACGCTGGCAGCGCATCCTGTTCCTGTCACATAGCTCATGAGGCAATGGCCGCCGGTAACCACCAGCGAGTTCTCTCCATCAGTCACTAGGTCCCTTTCCCCTGTGACCGCTATGACGGTACCGAGTGACCGGGCTATGGTCTTTGCCGCGTCAAGCGCGTCTTCCACGGTGTGGATGGAATCCACGCCCCGCGTAGTTCCACCTTGTGGGGAGAGTGCGAGTATTTCCGACGCATTGCCTCGGATCACCGTGGGCACGGACTCCTTTATGATGTCGCAGGCCGTTTGAGTGCGAAGTTTAGTGGCACCGGCACCGACCGGGTCCAGAACAAAGGGCTTCTTTGTAATTTTTGCGATGCGGGCTGCAAGCTCCATTGATTCGATCCAATGCTTGGAAAGAGTCCCGATGTTGATGACCATGGAATTGGAGATGACCATGATGTCTTCTATCTCTTCGGGAGCATGCGCCATTATAGGGGACGCGCCCATGGCCAGGAGCACGTTTGCGGTAGAGTTCATCACCACATAATTGGTTATGCTGTGAACCACGGGCCTGTGGCAGCGAATTCGGTCGAGAATCCCTGAGGCTAACTTGGGGTATTCTTCCATGCTGACTTCCTTTCCTGACATTGCTGACAAATATTATAGACCAATTTTGGCTGAAACAGAGCCCCCACCCCGACAATTTTGGAAATTCGTTCGGTTCCTGGTCTCGGTCTAGTGTGTAAAAGCATGACCTGACATGACGTGGTTCTTCCCTTTCGTACAGGGGCGCTAGGAGATTCTGTAGGGGCGAGCGGCGCTCGCCCAGGGCGAAGGCCCGCCCCTACAATCCCAATGAGAACCCCGGTAAATTCTGCTGTGGCAAAGGGAGACTTTGATGGCTCGTTGGCTCTGTGGCGCCTTATGTGTAACGCAATTGACGTTAAGTTGGCACCTATGAGGCAAAGCCAGGGAACGAGCCACAAAAATAAGACCGAGGATAATTCAGGTCAGCCACCGTTTGCGTCGTTTATAGTGCTTTACATCGCGGTAGCTTTTTTTCTGGCCCTTTTCCGTGAGCCCAAGATAGAATTCCTTGATGTCCGCATTTTCCCGGAGTTTTTCCACATCGTCGTCAAGAACGATTCGGCCACTCTCCATAACATAGCCGTGATCTGCAATGCTAAGTGCCATTCTGGCATTCTGTTCCACGAGCAAAATCGTGACCTTCTCTTCTTTGTTGATCCGCTGGATTATGTCGAATATCTCCCCCACCAGCATAGGACTCAGCCCCATGGAAGGCTCGTCGAGGAGCATGAGCTTGGGATGAGCCATCAATCCCCGGCCAATGACCAGCATTTGCTGTTCGCCTCCGCTGATGTACCCTGCGAGGACATTTCTTCGCTGGGTCAATCTGGGAAAATAATGATACACGATCTCCAGGTCCTTCTTGATCTGCTTGCGGCTCTTGATCGTGTGTGCCCCGACCACAAGGTTCTCCTCTACGGTGAGGTCTTCAAAGGCGTTTCGGCCTTCCATGACCTGAAAAATCCCTCTCCTGACTATATTCTCCGGCTCGATCCGGTCGATGCGTTCCTCCATAAAGGTAATGGAGCCGTCAGTGACCTCGCCGTCCTCTGACTTGAGCAGACCCGAAATGGCCTTGAGAGTCGTGCTCTTGCCCGCGCCGTTATTGCCAAGTATGGCAACCACTTGGCCTTCCTTCACCTGAAGGGACATCCCCTTGAGGACAAGGATTACCTCGCTGTAAATGACTTCAATATTATTGACCTCAAGCATTACGGACATGAGTCATCAAGCTCCCAGCCGCGAATAGGCCAGATCTTTCTCTCCAAGGTACGCTTTAATTACGTCCTGGCTATGGCGGATCTCTTCGGGCTTTCCTTCGGCGATCTTGACCCCGAAATCTAGGACACAGACACGATCCGAGATGTCCATTACCACGCCCATGTCATGTTCAATCAAGATGATCGTGACTCCCCACTCGTCGTGAATATCAAGGATGAATCTGGCAATATCCTCGGTCTCTTCGAGGTTCATACCCGTCACCGGCTCATCCAGGAGAAGCAACTTGGGCTTCATGGCCAGCGCCCGTGCCAACTCGACCCTTTTCTGGAGGCCGTAAGGGAGAGTCCCCACCTTTTTCTTGCGAATATGCTCGATTTCCAGGAGATCAATGATTGTCTCCTCTATCTCTTTTCGGAGGGCGAGTTCAGTGTTCCGCGCGGCTCCGAAATAGAGACCCGCGGAGAGCAAGCCGGTGGTCAGATGGACGTGACGCCCGAGCTTGATGTTGTCTATAACTGTCATCCCTTTGAACAGCTCCACGTTCTGGAAAGTCCGAGCTATGCCCAGTGAGGCTATTTGATAAGATTTAAGTCGTGTTATATCCCGCCCTTCGAAGACGATCTTTCCCTGGCTCGGATGATAGAACCTGTTGATACAATTGAGAAGGCATGTCTTTCCTGCGCCGTTGGGACCTATAATGGCAAAGATCTCCCCTTTTTTGACGCTTGTGGAGACGTTCGCGAGAACATTTACCCCGCCGAATCGGAGGAATATACCATCGACCTCAAGCTGGAAATCGTCAGAGCCGGAATTGTCTATAGAAGTTGTCATGGGTTCCTTGTTTTGGTGTAACCGTTTACAAGCAAATGGCCTACCGGTGACAAACCCGGCCGGCAGGGACGCCGGCCCTACCAAAAGCCCGGTGGGACCCGCCTCCGTGCCGGTCATTCATCACCCCGGACTCCGATCCGGGGTCGAGTCTGTCCCGCGCCTCGTGGGACTAGTGGGACAGTCCCGCGCAGAACGCGGGATTGCCTGTCGCTTAATAACGGGCAAGATGCCCGTCCCACCGAAGAAGGGATTGCTTCACTGCGCTCGCAATCACAAGATCGCGAAATGCCTCAATATAACTGAACGCTTACTCTAAGCTTCCGGCACGGCCTTGATCCGCACGGATGTCTGCATGCGGAATTCTTTGCCGTCTCGGTACTTGATCTCCGAGGACACTTCCAGTCTTTCCCGGTCGCCGTACAGGGCATCTATGACCTGAGAATAGCGCTCTTCCACGAACGAACGCCTGACTTTGCGAGTCCGGGTCATCTCGTCGTCGTCCGCGTCCAATTCTTTATGGAGCATTACGAATTTCTTGACCTGAGCCGCCTTCGGCAGAGACGTATTGATCTTTGCCACCTCTCCGGCGACGAGTTCATACACCTCATGCTTCTGGGACAGATCAGTGTACGTGGTGTAGGTTATCTTGTTGCTCTCAGCCCACTTGCCGACGTTGCCCATGTCCATGTTGATCATGGCAGCGACGAACGGCCGGTCTTTTCCCACGACCACCGCTTCCGATATATATATGCTGAACTTGAGCTTGTTTTCGATAAGCTGTGGAGAGAATTTTGTGCCGTCGACCAACTGCATGACGTCTTTCATTCGGTCGATCATGACCAGATGCCCGTCTTCATCGAGAATCCCCTGGTCACCTGAATGCAGCCAGCCATCGACAAGCGCGGTCTTTGTAGCTTTTTCATTCTTATAATAACCGGCAAAGACTGTTGGCCCTCGACTGAGGATTTCACCGGAGTCTGATATCTTCGATCTCCATTTCCGGGATGGGTTTGCCCGACGGTGGTGAGTTTAATGTCCCCGTTTCTGTGACCTACCGAAATTCCGGATGTCTCCGTCTGGCCGTAGATCTGCTTGATGTTTACTCCCAGGGCTTGAAAGAGATTAAAAATCTCAGGGCCCAGCGCGGCCCCACCAGTGTAAACATTGCGCAAGTTGCCCAGTCCGAAGTAATTCTTCAGGGAGCGAAACAGCAGGAAGTAGCAAATCCTATCCAACAGATACACCGGCAGGCTCGGCTTCTTGTTGGCAAGCCTGAATTCGGCCGCTTTGTAACCGATTGGCATGCACATTTTGTAGAAGAAACGTTTAATCCATACAGCGTCTTGAATCCTGACCTGCATGTCGGAACAGATTCTCTCCCAGAACCTGGGCGGGGCAAAGAGAATCTCCGGGCCGACCTCGCGAATGTTTTCCGCAACGGTTTCAATCTTTTCCGGGAAATTTACGACAAAGCCTCTGTAAAGGTTCCAGGCGACCGCTGTCATCTGCTCGCCGACCCAAGGCAACGGCAGGAATGAGACATGATTGTCGGTGGGGTATGCGGGATCGATCTGATCGTAGCTCGCGGCCATCTTGACCATGTTGCGGTGAGTCAGCATAGCGCCTTTGGGAAGGCCGGTCGTGCCGGAAGTATAGGCGATCAGCGCGACGGTATCCTCAGTCAGCCCTGCTACACACTTCTCGAAGAGTCCCGGGGTTTCCTGGCCCAGGTCGCGGCCCATTTTCTGAACCTTCTGGAGAGATATTAACAGAGGGTCGTCGTAGTATCTCATTCCCTTCATGTCGTCTACGATCACATACCTGACCTTGGGGCATGCCTCCTTCAATTCCAGAAATTTGTCCGTCTGCTCCTGATCTTCGACTATCAGGAAGACCGCGTCCGAATGGTCTATGATGTATTTCACCTGATCGACGTGGCTGTCGGGAAAGATCCCCACCGCGGCGCCGCCCAGTGATTGAATGGCGAGTTCGCTGTAGAGCCATTCAGGACGGTTATCCCCGAGAATGGCAAGCTTGTCGCCGGGCTCGTACCCCAAGGCCACAAGCCCGAGAGCAAGGTCCTGAACGTTGGCCAGGTATTCCGACCAGCTCACGGACTGCCAGATGCCGAACTCCTTTTCTCGCAGGGCCACCTTTTCGGAGCCGTGTTTCCGGGCATTTTCAATCAACAGATGGGGAAGAGTTGTAGCCATTGTGGTTATTGTTAAACGGTAGTCATTCGGTAACTTGGGCAGGCTGTCCAGCCTGCCCTAAGTTAGGTTGAGGAAGAGGCAGGCTGAGCCTGCCCCACAGGGTTAGTCCAGCAAGGCGGCCCGTGGCCGCCATTATTGCGTCGGGCACGGCCCGACCTACCCTGTTGTCATTCCGGCATGCGCCGGAATCCAGGGACTTCTGGACCTCGGCCTTCGTCGGGATTGACGGCATTGGTGGGTAGGGGCGGGTTTCAAACCCGCCCCTACATCAGGCACAGCGGCCTAAAACTACAGCATTGCCCGGCAGTAAGGCCCTACCCACATGGCTGATCAGTCCAACGTTATCCAGTCCGATGCGGGCTCATAGATCTTCTTCTCGACGTTCACCTTCCAAACGCGAGCGACCGGGAACTTGTTGTTCTTGATCGTGAGCGGCGCGGACAGGCCTCCACTGTCGAAATCCTTGATCGACTGGAGGGCCTTGACGAGCCCTTCGCCGTTCAATTGTCCTGCCTTGTCGGCCTTCTTCAGGCATTCCACAAAGAGCAGACCGGTCATAAACCCTTGCATGTAAGAGTTGTCCCTGGCGGTCACGTTCGGATATTTCTTCGCGGTGTAAGCCTTGATCTTCTTGATCATGGGCACGTCGTCGTTCCACCAGTACATGTAAGGATTGACGGCCATATAGCCCTCGGCCAACGGCCCCAGGTTGTCTATTATCATCTTGGAAGCGCCCCAGAATGTGCCCATAAACTTGCACTTCATGCCGAAGTCCCTGCACTGCTTGATCACCGTCTGTACAGGATCAACGACAAAGCCCTGGAAGATGACGAAATCGGGATTCTTCCGTTTCAGGTCAAGAACCTGGGAAGTAACGTCCACCGCGCCTACCTGTGCCACCGCCTCGGCCACTAGATCCAGCTTCAACTGTTTGCACATTTCCCGGCCGAACGGTATGGGGTCCTTTCCAAATTCGGTATCGCTGTAGAAAAAGGCCACCTTGGCACCGGGTTTCTCTTTGGCAATGTATTTGAGCAGTATGCCGATCATGTCTCCATAAGTCGGACCCGGGACAAAGATGTAAGGATTGGCCGCAGGGTCTGCAAGCTCGCCGGAGAAGGATGTAGAACTGTAGAGGATTTTGTAACGGTCTTTGATTTCCGGGGACATGGCTTTACCGAGCCCCGTGCTCTCTCCGTACATGATCATAGGATTGTCACGTGACATGATCCGCTTGAACGCTGCCGTGGCAACGTCCAACTGATACTGGCCGTCTTCCATAATGTACTTGATCTTCTTGCCGTTGATCCCGCCTTCTTCGTTGGCAATCATCAGCGCATCTTCGAGGCCCGCGTTGATATTGACTCCTGCAAATGCGAATCGCCCTGTTATCGGCTGCACCGCCCCGATCTTGATCTCATCCTGGGCCTGACAGAGGACGTTCAGAGCCGCGAATGCCAGAATCACCAAGAGCCCTACCACCAAGTTTTTGCCTCTCATAGATCAGCTCTCCTTTCATGATCGAACTTGCCTGGTTGAAGCAGGTTCAGTACGAAAACGGCCATAAGGTGAAAAAGTTTTTGATCCGGTGCCATATTTCGGCCAAACCATGCGGCTCAAAAACCAGAAAACCCACGATCAGCACGCCGAAGACGACGTCCTTCATGGGTATGAACAGTTGGTCCATGCCCGGGAACATGTGCTTTGTGGTGCCGCTCAGCACGTTCAACAATTCCGGGATCAGAGTCATAAATATGGCTCCGAATATCGAACCAAGGACAGTGCCGAGCCCCCCCACAATGACCATAGCCAGATACTGGATAGACAGAGAGAACGGGAAATGTTCGGGGGTGACCACTTTCATGAAGCTCACCCAGAGCCCTCCGGCGATTCCCGCGTAAAATGAACTGAGCGCAAATGCGGCGAGCTTGTATCTGAACAGGTTGATTCCCATGATCTCCGCCGCGAGGTCCCGATCGCGTATGGCTACGAAGGCCCGCCCCCATTTTGTGCGGACCACGTTCCGGGCAAAACCTACACCTAGGACCACAAGGGTCAAAGTGATGTAGTAGAAACTCTTTTCGGTATCAAAAACAAAGCTCCCAATATGGGGCGGTGGCACGTTTATGCCGCGAATCCCACGGGTCATTGATTCCCAGTGGCCGAACACAAATTCAAGTATGAACTGGGCGGCCAGTGTCGCTATAACCAAATAAAGCCCTTTGACGCGAAGCGAAGGAATACCGATGATCAACCCCACCGCGGCTGATATCAAGCCCGCGACAGGTAAGGCAAACCAGAACGGCACGCCCAACCGGGTTATGAGGATCGCAGTGGCATACCCGCCTACCCCGATGAAGGCCGCGTGACCGAGGGATATCTGGCCCGTGAATCCGGTCAAGAGATTCAGGCCGACAGCCCCGATGACCGCGAACCCGGTAAGATTGGCTATGTACAACCAGTAGGAATCGACGAACCAGAAGTGCGGGAACAATATGAGAACCGCGAAAAGTAAAACCAGCCAGAACTTCACGAAAACGCTCTGGAAGATTTTCTCGTCTTCTAGATAGGATTCTTTAAGGTCCCCGCAACGCATAATTTGCCCTTGTTCGCCTTGAGAGTCGGTTAGACCCTTTCTATGATAGCCCGACCGAATATGCCGTAAGGTCGAATCATAAGAATTATGACCAGGACCACAAAGGGGACCACCTCTTTGATGCCTCCTCCCACAAGAGAGTCGAGATATACCCCGGCAAAGTTCTCAAGTATGCCGATGATAAATCCTCCAACGATAGCCCCTATTATGCTGTCCAGTCCGCCGAGAATGATAACGGCAAGCACTTTGAGGCCGATGTGGCCGAGATGGATGCTGATACCGCTGATGTTTCCGATTATAATGCCGCCGATGGCAGCGGTGATGGCAGCGAAGCTCCAGGACAGGGCAAAGACTCGCTTGACGCTGATCCCCATGGATAAAGCGGCCTGCTGATTGCTTGCTGTAGCTCTCATGGCCAAGCCGGTGCGAGTGTATCGGAATATCACTGTGAAGATTGCGGTGCACAGAACAGCGAAAATGAATCCCCACATCAAACCCGAGGGCACAATGGCAAATCCGAGATCAAGGGGCTGGGGAGGAAAGATCGGTGGAAAGGCCCGGTATTGAGGTGACCATATCATGTGGGTCAGCCCTTTGAGGATACTCGCGAGGCCTATGGTCACCATGATTACCGCAATGATTGGCTCACCGATAAGCGGTCGCAGCACCACCCTCTCGACAATGATTCCCAACAAGCTTGCGAAGGCAAGAGTTACGATGAAGGCCACAGAAAACGGTGCGGAAACTTGAGTCATGACACTGAAGCAGATGAAAGCCCCCAAAGTCATGAATTCCCCGGTGGCAAGATTCAGGATGCTCGTGGCCTTGTAAATCAGGACGAATCCCAGAGCGATCAGCCCATAAACCCCACCTGCGGCCAGGCCGCTCACTATAATCTGAGGAATAATATCCACTCTTTCCTCCGCTGACTGGCTCCAGGAATGCGGCTGGTCTACCGGAACGATATCAGTTGCCAACATTTTTGGCCCATCACCCCCGTGTTCCGCAGGGTCATTGTGAGGGGTCAACTCAGGCTCACCCAGCCCCTTCCGTTACAGTAAATGCTGAAGATTTGACAGCGTGCTCAGACGCACCAAATCAGCCAATGCAGGTAGAAAAATGCCCCAATTGTGCGGGGCGTCTTCTTGAAGTTTTTTCCACCCGCTCTATTTGGTACTCCTTCCTGATCTCTTTCTTGTCTAACTTTCCGAAGCATGTCTAGGGAATGCTATCCGCGAAGAACACTTTATCGGGAACGCCCCACTTGGAAATGATACCCCGGTCCATAAACTCCTTGAAGCAGGCCCTGATGTCATCTTCCAAAACTTTCCGCTTATGATCCTCCTTGAGGATCACGAGAGCGAGCGGTCTCTCACCCTATTTTTCGCTGGGAACCCCGACTACAGCGGCTTCGCTCACGGCTAGATGCTGGGTGAGGATATCCTCGATTTGCAAAGACAAAATCTATTTGCCACCGGTCTTTATCACGTCATTGATGCGGTAGGTGATCTGCAGATAACCCTCTCCGTCCAGGAACCCAACATCAGCAGTGTGCAGAAATCCACCTTCCCAAATCTCCTCGGAACGGCCGTTTCCAGGAAGCAACCCTGCGTAAGCCATGGAGCCCTGACCACAACCTCTCCGACACTCGTGCCGTCGGACGGTTGATCTTGCCCATTCGCATCGATAACCCTTAAATCCACCAGCGGGATCGGAAGGCCGGAACGGCAGCTCATCCTCCCTCTCTGCCATGTGCAGCTTAAGATAGGCCAGGGTAGGGATCGAGCAGGTTTCGGACAGGCCGTAGCTGGAGAATACATCAATCCCCTTGGCCATGGCTGCCTTGTAGATCAAAACAAATCCCAGAGTGATCAAACAGTAGGCGCCGCCGGCCGCTAGGCCGCTCACTATAATCTGGAGAACGATGTCTACCGTATCCTCCGCTGCCAACATCGCTTGGGCACCCAACTGTCGTTGCCCTGAGCTTCTTGATTTCGGTTTCCTTACTAACTGCAGGGTCCTGCGAATTGCCAGGCCGCTACGGATAGTCCTTGTTCGGTTCGGAATGACGCTGCTAACCTTTGTATGAGCATGCTCGAAACCGCCGAGATCAGTAAATGGGGCAAACACTGTATTATCCCGATGGAAATACTGTATTTCGATGTTATGTTCTCCTGTAGAGGCTATGGGGATGTCTTCGCCTCTAGAAATGGGGAAAGGCCTTTTCGCCCGTGAGCATGGAAAACAAGCAAGGTCGGGAACTGGAAACAGGCCTGAATATCGTGCACAGGGTATCTGTCAGCAATCCTTGGTGCCGACACCAGGAGTAGAGAGGCAAGTTTCGGAGAAGATCGATTCGACCAGCGCTGTTATCTCTTCCCACGTTGACGGTTCTCTCGGGGACAAAGAAATCGGCGCCGTACCGATACGCGGCGTCCCGATATTCAGCCAGATCGTAATTTGTTAGAAATGACGACCCGTGACCGAGGATAATCTCGCTTTATCTTTCTGGTGATCTCCAGACCGTTTTCCCCTGGGAAGCCTTATGTCCATAAAAATGAGATCAGGCAGATGGGTCTTGATTATTTTCAGCGCTTCAGCACCGTCTGATGCTTCCCCAAATTTCATGATGGGATATCGTTCGGCGCAACATGTCCTTAAGTGATTGCCGGAAGGTACGTTGTGTTCCACAATTAAGGTGGTAAACATGTTGTATCTACTCAGACCGACGAATTTATTGTCACGGTATCGTCCGAAATGTCCTATTTCAAGAGGGATCGTCGGAATCTCCAAGAAAGATTGGGACCGATCCCGCGTTCATATTACCGGGGACTTCTGGCCTGGTGTATGGGGTATGTACTTTATATTAGGCGGGGGAAGACTGTATTTTCGTGCCCGCCTGTATTGAGATTTGCTGTTAGGAATGAGTACACTATGCCTTGCGGGAAAACCCGTTGTGCGAGAATGTGAAGACCATCCGCCAACTCCACTGTTTCTCCAAAGAAACGTGAATTTGTCCTGGGCCAGCTCAAAATGCGAAGAAAATATCGCATTATCATAGCTGAAGACCACACGATTGTTAGAGACGGGTTAAGAGCTCTGCTTGCTCGATCCGGATCTGGAAGTTGCGGGAGAGGCCCAAGACGGCCTGGAAGTCATCCGGCGTGTGGAGAAACTGACGCCGGACATCGTTGTGATGGACTTGTCCATGCCGAGAATGGATGGCATAGAAGCGATCCGGGAAATAAAAAAGGGCAGGCCTGAGACAAGAATACTGGTTCTGACCGTTCATAAGAAACGAGGAATACGTTCTCGCTACTTTTCAGGCCGGCGCCAATGGGTACGTCTCAAAGGACGCTACTCACGCGGAGCTGGTTATGGCCATCAAGACAGTTTTAGTCGGTAGGCGGTATCTCAGTCCGGCGATTTCCGACACAGTCCTAGAAGGGTATTTGGAAGGTAAAAGAGGTCTCAAGGTCGAATCCTCGTGGGATACGTTCACTCCCCGCGAAAGGGAAATTCTGAAGCTGATCGCAGAGGGTTATAAGAACGAGGAGATCGCCGATTTTCTCGCGTCAGCGTCAGGACCGCCGAGAAACATCGCTCCAATCTGATGAAGAAGTTGGACCTTCATAGTGTGTCGGCCGTGACGGCTTTTGCCATACAAAAGGGGCTTACTCGCGGATAGGGTTTCATTTATCGTTCGGCCACGATCCTTGAATGACAGTTGACCCTCCGCCGCGTCTCGATGTCGAAAGCTCCACCAAACGATTCCGCCCGTTCATGCTGGCAAGGCCGAATCCTCGCTGCTCAGTTTCAGCGGCAAATACGTCATCGCGATTGAATCCCACACCGTTATCAGCGAACTCAATTCTATTCTTCCACTCTTTTTCCAGACAGATGCGCACGAAGTCCGCCTTACTGTGTTTGGCGACGTTGTTCAAGGCCTCTTGCAAGACTCTGAATATGACGATCTTCAAGGTTTCAGCAACGTCATTTTCTTCGAGGCAGATCTGTTTCTCGATTCGGATATCCGAAAAATCGACTGGAATTCGCGGCAAAACCACGCGATGGTTACCAGAATACCCACGTGATCGAGTGTGGACGGTCGCAGGTCCATTGATATTCTTCGGACTTCTTTGATAGCATTTTGAATCATTGGGATGATCGCCTCCAGCGACCAACATTTGCCCAGTCTTTGCGTTGACTTGTCTGTTCGATAGCATTTTCCAACCGAACTCATGACGGTCAATGATGGCCGATCCCGTCGTGTAGTTCACTGGCTACCCGTTTTCTCTCCTTTTCCTGCGCCGTCAGAAGTTGGGCCGAGAGCAGCCGCAGTTGTTTTTCCGATTGAGCGAGCGCCTTCTGAGCCTGCTTACGTTCTGGTAATGTCTCGCAGGATGACCAGCATGCCCGTGGGCTTACCCTCATGATCATGATAACGCGATGCGCTAATACTGACGTCCAAGATGCGGCCATCTTTGGTAAGCCTCTTGGTCTCGAAGCCACTCCCGGCTATACCCTCGCGAAGGACCCCCTCAACACGAGCCATAGTGATTTCTCGTTCCGATTCTGGAACATACGTTATTTGCTTACCCTCAACGTCCGCCATGGTCCACCCGAACACAGTGGTAAACGCATCACTGACATATTTTGCTCGCCCTTCGGTATCGTAAATTACTATGGCATCGGCGCATGAATTGAGGAGTGATCGGTATATCTCTTGGGCTCTAATTGATTCCTGTAATAATCTTTTTGGACTTTTCTTCGTTTTGGCGCAGAGCGGTCTCGGCGAGCTTTCTGGCCGATATGTCGGAAACTGCTGCTATTGTTCCTCTTCTGGGATTAGATGGTTCAAGAGCGCTCAAATTTATCTGGCCGTCAAACATGGACCCGTTTTTTCGTTTGAATCTTGCGTCGACCTGCGTCGGTTCACCTTTTGCCAGGTTCTGATAAAACGTGTCCCGAACCCGCTTGTATTCTGTCTCAGACGAATAGAATTCTCGCGGGCTTTTGTCCCGGTAGTCTTCCTGTTGGTCCTCGCCAAAAATCTCGACCATCGCCTGATTAGTCCACTTGACCTTTCCGTCCTCAAAGTAGCTTATACCGATCGGCGAGGCGGACAATATGTTGTTCAACATTTGTTCATTCTTGCGCAGTGCGCCACCAGTTCGACGTTCGTTAATCTCCCGTACCAGCTGATCGTTGGCCTTTTTTAACGCGGCAGTTTGCTTCTTCACCATTGTTTCTAGGGTTTGGCGGTGTTTGCGCAATTCCTCCTCAATTCGTGTACGCTCAGTAATGTCCGTCATGAACCCCATCGCTCAGGCTGTCCTTGCCACGTGAACAGCGCGGAATCAATCTCCACCCACTTCACATTTCCAACCCGGTCCACCATTCTAAATGGGTAACGACCAGGGATGTCTTCTCCCTTTATTCGTCGGTAGTGCCGTTCAGGTACCATCTCTGCATCGTCTGGATGAATGAACGCGGTAAATGGCTTGGAGAACAATTCTTGTTCAGGGTGGTCCATGATTTCCACACATCGGGGGTTAAGGAATCGAAACGTTCCGCCAGATGCTATGAATATTCCCTCATGAGCATTTTGCACCACCATCCGGTATTTTTCTTCGGATTCTAACGCCTCCTCTACCAGTTTTCGCTGAGCGATTTCCTGCTTCAACTGCCTATTTGACCGATAAAATTCTGAAGTTCGTTCCTCGACCCGGCGCTCGAGGTCGTTATGAGCTTGCCGCAATGCCGCTGGCTGGTTTGGCCACGTGTTATTTCAATCGCTGCAAGATTTCCCAGGAGGGAGAGGGTGTTCAAATCAGACTCGGTAAACGGAGAATTTGGTTTTATTGAAGATATAGAGAACCCCAAGATTTGTCATGCCCATGTGAATCGGTACTGCCACGCCCGATATGAGCCCTTCCGCGCGGATCCACATCGTGGAGCAGTGGTTCGATTTCGCGAAAAATAGTCTTCAACAATATAGCCCTTGCCTGTTGTAGCAATATCTTCCCTCCCAGCCCGGAACCGAGGTAGACCCGCAGTTTCTTGAACTCCTCAGTATTAATGCCCGACAAGGTATGCATGTATACGTCCATAGCTTCATCATCACGCAACGCAATGTAAGATGCGTCACCGTCAAGCAAATCCCTGGCTTTAGTCACCAGAGTGTGGTGTTCCCTCATTGAGGCTTAGCGCTGCTGTCATGGCCACGGCCAAATCGTAAAGTGCCTGGAATTTCTTCAACTCGGTCGACAACTTCGCTTCCGTTGCACCACGCTGAAGTTTCTGCTGCTTCCAACTCGGATACATGGACGCGAAGCTGCACCAATTCATTTGTAAGCTGCTGTCTTTGGTTTTACGTTTCTCCCGCATGAGTAGACACCTCCACCGCTTGCCGTAGCTGCAACCACTTTGTTGGGCAGTGAGTGTATTGAACTAACGGGCACTCTCCCTAGATTCATCCTACATAATGGAGCGGTTCCAGTCAAAGACGCTGGCTGAGAGTGCAAGAATAGTGATTTTGGCTTGAACCAATCATCATCAATTCGCTGCCCCCAAAAAACCGCAAACGGAGCCAGTATATTATTGCCCTGATAAACTTACCACA
>CAWEJR010000032.1:0-233051 GCA_963809365.1 uncultured delta proteobacterium
GTGGGTTCGCGGAAGGCTTCTCCACCATGCACAACCCTGTGCCCGATTCCGAACAGATCGCCAAGGTCCCATCCCTTCTCAGGATCGGAGAAGAAGTCCATGATGACACGGAATCCCTCGTGATGATTGGCCACAGGTTCCGCATGAATGTGCTCCTTGAACTCCCCGTTATTGTCTCGCTTACGGTGCCGTAGCCGGCTCTCTGTTCGACCGATTTCTTCCAAAATTCCGGCAACGAGCACCAACTGTCCGACCATATCGAAAAGCTGATACTTGATCGAAGAACTTCCTGAATTGATAACCAGTACTTTCATGCGGGCTCCCGGATTGCTTGAGCCTGAATGGCGGTAATTGCGACGGTGTTGACGATGTCCGTCACGGTACAGCCCCGGCTCAGGTCGTTTACGGGCTTATTCAGCCCCTGGAGCACTGGACCTATGGCCACGGCGTTGGCTGATCGCTGGACTGCCTTGTAGGTCGTGTTCCCCGTGTTAAGGTCCGGGAAGACGAATACGGTAGCATGGCCCGCCACTTCGCTCCCCGGCAGCTTCGTTCGGGCGACGCCGACGTCTATGGCCGCGTCGTACTGGATTGGCCCCTCGATCTTGATGTCCGGGCGAAGCTCTTTCACAAGGGATGTGGCTTTCCTCACCTTGTCCACTTCTTCACCCTTGCCGGATTCTCCAGTGGAATATGACAGCATAGCAACATATGGTTCGATCCCGAACATTTTCGCAGTCTCCACCGAACTGACGGCGATGTCTGCCAGTTGCTCCGCGCTCGGATCAGGATTCACGGCACAATCCCCGAAAACGAGCACCCGATCCGGCAAGCACATGAAGAACACACTGGAAACGATGGAGAATCCCGGGCGAGTCCGAATGACCTCGAAGGCCGGCCGGATGGTGTGTGAGGTCGTGTGAACCGCGCCGGAAACCATTCCGTCCGCGTGTCCGTGATAGACCATCAAGGTCGCAAAGTAACTGCTGTCTGCCATAACGTCGAATGCCATTTCCTGCGATACACCCTTGTGCGTTCGCATCTCATGATAGGTATGGGCGTAAAGTTCGCGCACGCGGGAACTCAGGGGATCAATGATATTGATCCCCTCGGCTTCTATCCCGAGCGAACTGATCTTCTGCCGGACCTCCTCCGGATTTCCCAACAGAGTGAGATTGACGACATCGCGTAGGAGCAGAATCTCGGCCGCCCTCAAGATACGCTCTTCGGTTCCTTCGGGCAGCACGATGTGCTTGCGGTCCGCCCTGGCCCGCTGAATGAGTTCGTATTCAAACATCAGCGGCGTGACTCGGCGTGATCGAGTTACCGCAAGGCGTCCCTGCAGCTCATCGAAACTCACGCTCGCCTCGACGATTCCCAGAGCCGCGGCCATCTTTCTGGTATCTTCCGGGACAAGGGTGCCTCTCACAGAACTCACGTTAGTGGCAGTGGTGTACGTATCCGTTTCCACCGACAATATCGGAACCGAGGATGCCCCGAGCCCCTCGATGAGGCGCTGGACCTGAGGAGTAGGCTTGAATCCTCCTGTCAGGAGCAGTCCCGCAATATGAGGGTACGAGGTGGAAGCCTCGGCAGCCAGGCTTCCGACAATGATGTCCGATCGATCCCCCGGTGTGATAATGAGGTTCCCTTCTTCAATACGGTCGAGAAAATGAGGTAGTTCCATGGCCGCGACCTTGAACTGGGTCACCATGCGATTCAGGCTTTCACCCTCTCCCCGCAGGCATTGCGCCTGCAAAGCTTGAGCAATCTCGGCGACCGTCGGTTTAGCCAGTATTCCGTGCTCAGGAATCACATAGAACAGGACATGGGCCGGAATCGCGCTTCGCAGCTCTGCAACAAGCTCCGCAACATGCGCAGAAGATACCCGGTTGGCAATCACGGCCAAGACGTCGCATCGACGTTGCTCAAGAGACTCGATCACAACCCTGATCGCGTCGACGATCTGGTGGGTCGTCTTATCACGGCCCGTCACAATCGGAATCATTGCACAACCGAGATTGTAGGCTATCTCTGCATTGAAGCCGAGTTCGAACGGCAGCGGTACACCGGCAGAATCAGTGCCCACGCAGACGATCACGTCACATTGCTGTTCGAGGGCCTTATACTTATCAAGGATCAACTTGAACAGCGCTTCCTGACTGTCCCCGCCAACCAAGTCCAAAGCTTGTTCGTGCGTACACCCGTACATGGCCACATAGGGAAATCGGGAACCGTACCGAGCCAGTATCACGTGAATAAGTCGATCCGGCTGATTTTCGGACCCGATAACCGGCCTGAAGAACCCCACTGTCCGTCCTTGATTCCAGAGCCATTCGACCAGACCCAGCACCACAACGGACTTGCCGCTTTGGGCTTCCGAACCGGTTATGTAAATGCATTGTGGCATCCTTGTCCCTCACTCTCTTTCAGCGAACCGCGGGATCGCACTCCCTTTGCCGCGCCAATTTCCGTTGACATCGGTTGGGCGTGGAGCTAGTATATCAGTTTTTACAGCATGCTCGTCAATTTGACAGAGGAAAGCTCAATGAGGGTAGGACTCAAAATCTTCACCGGAAATTCAAACCTGAATCTGGCGGCGGCCATCACCAGATACATGGGCATACCGCTCGGCACCGCCATTGTCGGTTCCTTCAGCGACGGGGAGATACAGGTTGAATTCAGGGAAAATGTGAGAGGAATGGACGTATTCGTCATCCAGTCCACCTGTCAGCCTGTCAACGACAACATTATGGAACTTCTCGTGATGGTTGATGCTCTCAAAAGGGCCTCGGCAAGCCGGGTGACTGCCGTCATGCCGTACTACGGATATGCCCGTCAAGATCGGAAAGTGGCTAGTCGTGCGCCGATTACCGCCAAACTCATTGCCGACATCATCACGGCCGCGGGCGTTGACCGAGTACTTACTCTGGATCTCCATGCCGGCCAGATTCAAGGTTTCTTTGATATACCGGTAGATCATCTTTACGCGAGCCCCATAATGGCTGAAGCGATAAAGGTCGACCTTCCGATTTCCGAATGCACAATCGTTTCTCCTGACGCAGGCGGAGTCGAAAGGGCCAGGTCCTTTGCCAAGCGCCTGGGAGCCAATCTCGCCATAATTGACAAACGGCGCTCAAAACCGAATGAATCAGATGTAATGCACGTGATTGGCGACGTCGCGGGCAGAGATGCGATCATATTGGATGACATGGTCGATACTGCCGGGACTCTGGTCAAGGCCGCGGCTGCCCTCGAACAAGCAGGGGCCCGTAGTATCTATGCGAGCTGCACCCATCCGGTTCTGTCCGGCCAAGCGGTTGAACGAATCGCCGAATCGTCGATTAAGAAACTGTACATTACGGACACTATTCCGTCCGACGAAAAAGTTGCCAAGTGCTCTAAATTGCACATAGAATCCGTGGCGCCCCTCCTCGGGGAAGCCATTAGCAGGATCCACAGAGAGATCTCGGTTTCCGAGCTATTTGTATGAAAATTTCTAACAGGAGAGCGTCATCCGGGCCGACACTTGGGAACCCGTGGCGCTCCTGCGGAGGCACGCATGAATAAAGTAACATTGTCCGTTGATCAACGAACCGAAACTGGAAAAGGGCCTGCCCGCCGATTACGGGCCGTGGGCAAAGCTCCTGCGATCTTCTACGGGAAGAAAACAGAGCCCATCAAGATCGCCATCGACGTTCACGATTTCAAGAAGGCTGTCGAGCAAGCAGGAAGCAATCCTCTATTCGACCTCAAGATCCGCGGGGATGAGGGCACAACTACCCGGCGAGCCCTTCTCAAGGAAAGGCAGATCCGTCCCCTGGACGGAAGTCTCGTTCATTTGGACTTCCTCGAGGTCTTCATGGATGAATCCATTGAAGTGACGGTCCCGATTGAATTCGAAGGCAAACCCGTGGGTATCGATAAGGGAGGCGTCTTTCAGCCTAGCACCAGGGAACTTCGCATTTCTTGTCTTCCTGATAACATTCCCCAAGTCATCACCGTGGACGTTTCCGGATTGGACGTGGGCCACTCTGTTCACGTAGGCGAAATCCCACTCCCGGAAGGTGTTTCCGCGCTCCAGGACAAGGGGGTGGCGGTAGCAACGGTGGCAGCTCCGAAGAAGGCCGAAGAAGAGGCTGCTCCGGCTGAAGAAGCTGAAGCCGCGGCAGCACCTGAAAAGCCGGAAAGCTGAGCCTCTCTATCTTGAGGCAAAAACGACGCATCGAGGGGGTCGTGTGGAAGCGTGTTATGCCAATGCGCTTTCCAACAGGTGATACGAATTCCCTGTCAAATGGGCAAGGCAAAGTATCTCTGTAGGGGCAGACCTGCGTGTCTGCCCGCTCTTTGGGCGCACACGCAGGTGCGCCCCTACCAAGGCTATGTTACCTCCTTAAACGCGAAATAGCATTGGGCCAACTCCGGTGGCGTAGACGGCCACAACGCAGTGTGAAAACTGCTGCGAGCGCTTCATACCGATGCGCTGTCGAATAAGTAATCACACCGATGGCGGGACTGATCGCTGATGGCGAGCAGACTGAACTCGTGGTGCCACGGATGTGCGAAGCTCATCCGTGCATGATCGAGTCCCACGATGAGTCGGATAGATCCGCAGTACCAATCTCTGACTGATTCTCAGACTCCGTCGTAGCACGGATGAGCTTCGCACATCCGTGGCACCATGCAAAAGCGGCCTCCCCATTGCGACCTGGTCATTATTGCATGCAGATAGCCTGAAACGGCGATCAGTGGTGTCACATATTTAACAGCTCATTTATTTCAAGCCCGCCCGGAAACGCGGATTGACCCAAATCCAAATCGGTGACGGATCGCGTCCACTGCTTCGTCCCTTCGGCTGTGCAGCGGGCGCTTGGGATCAAAGAGGTCCGTCTGTAGCACCGGATGTCCGATCCCGGAGAGTTTGACTCCTACCTGTCGCACCTTCGCGTTCTTCGTAATGGTCTTTCCCAAGAGCAGGTCAATGAGCCTTAGGATCTCACTGGTCAGGTTTGTGGGCTCCTTCAGTGAAATGGACCGTCCGTAGTCAGTGAAATCCGCATGTCGGATTTTTAGGGTCACAGTGGCAGCTCCCTTGCCGTCGGCTCGCAGTCGGGCCGCAAGCCTTTCACCCAGTTCTCTGGCTACGGACCGGATGAACATGTGATCAGTGGTGTCCCGTTCCAGAGTGCGCTCTTTAGAGTAAGATTTCTGGGAGTCCTGCCGCTCCGCCACAACCGGCCGGCAATCATTCCCTGACGCGATCTCGATGAGTTGCTCGCCCCAGCGCCCGAGCAGACGGGACATCGACTTATGCGGTGCGCTGGCCAGGTCACCCACGGTGAAGATTCCTGCCCGTTCCAAAATTTCTTGGCCCTTTTTCCCCACGCCAGGTACCGAACTCACGGACAGGCCCCCGAGGATGGTAGCGGCTCCCCCCGGCTCCAGGTAGAGGAGCCCGCTGGGTTTTGCCAGGCCGGTGGCCATCTTGGCCCACGTCCGGGTCCGTGCCATACCGCCGGAAACGTTTATATCCAGGGTGGAGCGGATTTCGCACAGCAGTCGATGAGCCACTTCCCATGGTAGCGCCTGGTGGAGCCGTAGTGTGCCGGTGAGATCTGCGTAACCTTCGTCTACGCTGGTAGCTTCTACGAGGGGCGAGTATGTTCTCATGATGCTGAACATGCGACGAGAAAACTCAGAGTAAGCCTGGAAGTTCGGATCAAGGAATACCGCCTGCGGACACAGCTTGCGGGCCTGAACAATCGGCATGGCCGAATGCACACCGAAGCGTCGGGCCTCGTAAGAGGCGGCGGACACAACTCCTCGCTCGCTTCCCCCTACTATCACAGCGCGGCCTTTAAGTTCGGGGTGCAGTGCTTGTTCCACGGAGGCAAAGAAGGCGTCCGCATCTACATGTAGGATCAACCGATCGTTGGACATCGGTTAGGACCTTCTGTCGTACTTCCTTAGGAGCCCTACAACCACCCCTTGGATCATGACCTCGCTTTCATCGAACACCATGGCCTCAAAAGCAGGGTTAGCGGGCTCCAATCTTATTCGATTCCCTGCTCGCCGGAACCTCTTGAGGGTGGCCTCGCTGTTGCGTATGAGGGCTACAACCATTTCCCCGTCTGACGCCGTCTCCCGTTTTTCCACGATGACATAATCGCCGTCCAGCACGTGATCTTCACTCATGGAATCACCCTTCACCAGCAGCACGTACGTATCGTTCCTACCTACAAGGTGGGCAGGGACGGCGATCTTGTCCCTATCTTCTATCGCTTCTAGCGGCAACCCCGCTGCTATACGCCCGACCAAAGGAAGCTCCACCGCTATGGACTGAATATCAAGCGGTTCCGATAGGTCTATAGAGCGATTGGCGTTCCATCGTTTCGTGAGGTAGCCCTTCCCCGTCAGGTTTTCGACATGCGCGTGAATCGTGGATGGTGAGGAAAGGCCGAGGCCGCGGGCTATCTCCTCGTAACTCGGCGCATGACCGTGCTCGGCAAGGAAAAGGCGTATATAGTCAAGAACCATTCTTTGCTTCTTGGTTAATGATTGCACAGACTAATGACTCCTGTTCTGCTGTTCGTAGGAGAGCCGACTGGGCTATGCCACGATGGAAGAATAATAACGAATATAACACGAAAGTCAACCGAAATTATAGCGAAAGTGGAAAGGGATTGGCGGAGTCAAAAACAAGGAATGAAATCCAGGCCGGCCATCAGCCTAGATGCCTTAGGCCCTCGGCAATTCCCGTCCGGCTTACTCTCATTGCCGGAGGCAAAGCGGCCAGCAGCCCGAGAAGAAATGACACTCCAACGATCAGAGCCAGCGTGGCAGGTGCAATCTCGAATACGGGGAGGAACGATTCGAGCTGAGCCTGGAATATTCGGCCTCCAGGGAAACTCAATGCAGCCCCCGCAATACCGCCCAGCATGGCGATTGCCACCGATTCCCCTGAAATCAGGAGGAAAAGAAACCAGGGTCGGAATCCTAAGGTTTTGAGCACTGCATATTCCGAGGACCGCTCGCGCGCGGTCATCGCCATTGTGTTTGCTAGCACGATTAGGATGATCCCGATCACAACTATGGAAATAACGTTTACAGCACCCACGATGGCGTCGGTCATAGCCACAAATCCTAGCTGAAATGCCTTCTCGGTCTCGGTGATTGTCTCGGCAAGGGAACTCTCGAAAAGCGTATCAATTTCCTGGGCTATTTCTGCCGAGCGATCCGGATCCTTTATCCGGATCATGTACCACCCGGTCTTATCCGCTCTATCAGGCAATACTTTCCTGAGCATCTCATTCAGATAGTCCCATCTGAAGAAAAACGCGGTCTCATCCACATTTTTCCTTGCGCCCTTGTAGATCCCTCGAAGCACCAGTTCGACGTTGCCGGGGAAGATCGTCCCCTGCAGAGGGATGACATCCCCGATTTTCCAACCAAATCTTTCAGCCACCCTTCGCCCGGCGATGGCGGCATTTCGTTCGCGTCCGAAAGATTCTTTTGCCGATTCAGACAGGATGAACTCAGGGTAGAGATCCAGATAATCAGTGCCGCTTATAGCAAACTGAGGGAAAAAGTTCTTTTTGTCCTTGTATATCCCTCCGTACCAGATCCCGTAAGCTATGCCCGTGACGCCGGCGACCTGAAGGATCTTGGTCTTGTATGCCACGGGCATGGAGTAAATCAGGGAGATTTTGTTCCGAGTGACCAGCCGGTTCTCTGACGAAGCTTCTACACCGACATACCATGCGCCCACCAACGTCCTGAGGACTCCAAAGGCCAACATTGCTACTGCGACGCCTACTATGGTCAATGCCGAGCGCAGTTTGTGGCGAAATACATTCCGTAAAATGAGTTTTATTAATTCCATAGTGGCTAACCGCAAACGTGACGTCCGGCGTGGGCGTCCCTCCTCGAATCAACGTACACGGTCGCTCCGGAGAAGTTCGGACACTGCGTCGACCAACTTGGGTACGCTGCTGAAGATTTGCTCTGAGTTCTCTTCCGGACGCTGGACAACGATCACGCGGCACTTTTCCAGTTGGGCGGCCTCTATTTTGGCTGGAAAGCCGCCTTCCACACCACTGTCCTTTGTTACCAGAGTACCTATGCCAAATTCCCGTATTACTGCCCGGTTGGCTTCTATTGAAAATGGCCCGCGGCCTTTTACAATATGCTTGTCCGGCACCCCTGCTCTTCGGCAGGCAGCGATGGATTGCGGATGAGGTAGCACTCTAACCACCAACTGCACGCCGGTACGGCCGGCCTCCAGTGCGTACGGAATGATGTTTCTGGAGCCGGTGGTAAGGAACACAGGCCGGCTGAAGGAACATGCTGTCCTTGCCGCAAGCTCGTGAGTCCGAGCAAAGAATATAGCGTCCCCATCTTTTGCAGCAGGCGGGCGCATCCACCTGAAGTAGGGAATGCTCAGGTCAAGAGCCACTTTTTTTGCGTTGGCATGGGCGACTAAGGAATAAGGATGGGATGCGTCTACAATAGCGTGCACACCTCGTTCAGCCGCGAGCTGCGCCATTCCTTCTCCATCGAGTATGCCGGAGCGGCTGGCGATGTTCGGATGCTTTCCCACATCGAGAGGCACTTGCGTAGCGGTAGAGACAAGAACCTTAAACCCTGCGACGGCCAAGGCCTCGGCCAGTGGAGCCGTTTCGCTTGTACCACCAATCAGGAGAATCATACCCTGTAACCACGTGGGGTAATAAACCATCCGTCGACAACCTTGGAGGTCCGATTCCCTATGACAACCACGCTTCTCATGTTGATATTCAGATCCAGAAAATGGTCGAGATCCGATAGTATGATTTCCTCATCCTCAGTGCCGACCGCTGTGCCGATTCCCACCGGGGTTTTCCCTTCGCGATACTTTCTAAATATGGAGGCGGATTCCACTAGGTGGCCAGTACGCTTCTTGCTCCGCGGATTATACAACGCCACTACCAGGTCTGCCGAAGCCACAGCTTCCACTCTTTTCCGTATCATTTCCCAGGGAACAAGGAGGTCACTGAGACTGATGCATGCGAAATCAAGCATCAAAGGAGCCCCGAGTCTGGCCGCGGCTGCACCGGCTGCTGTAACGCCGGGCACGATTTCAATTGGTATGGCCACACCTTCGCGACCGGCCAGTTCCAGCGCAAGACCTGCCATGCCGTAGATCCCGGCGTCGCCGGACGAAATAAGCGCCACAGTCGCGCCTTGATCTGCCCGCTGGATGGCTGCGAGGCATCGCTCCTGTTCCTTGGTCATACCTGACGAAATGAGTTCCTTACCCTCGGTCAGATCAGCAATGAGGCTCAGGTAGCGGTTGTACCCGACAACCACCTGACTTTCAGCTATTGCCTGCTCGGCCCGGCGCGTCCTGTCCAGAGGACCTCCAGGTCCGATACCCACAACAATCAGCTTTCCTCGGCCAGAGCTATCGTGATGCCGTCGTAGCTTCTCTTTGGCAGTACTAATCTTGTCCTCCTTCCCGCGAGCAGGGCGCACGGCTCTGCCACTGCGGGCAAATTAACTTTTTCTTCCACAAAAGGAGAGTGGTCGAATTCACGGACAGACATTCTGATCTCTTCCGCGGTCATGAACCTCAAAGGGACTCCAAGCTCGCGAGCCGCAGCCAACAACCCCTCTTCGTCCGCCTTGATGCTTGCGGAACTGAGCAGCCTGACCTGTGGGAGGTTCAAATCCGCTTCTTTCAATGCAGCTTGAATCGCAGCCACTATTTTTTCAGACTTAACCCCTCGACGGCAGCCGACTCCCACGATCACTCTTTTCAGCGCCTCGGTGGTGGTGGATATCACGGGCTCCGCGGCAAGGATGTTCCCAACCGCGACAGCCAGTTCATTGGCCCCGCCTTCATGACCGCTGAGCAGGCTGATTGCCCATCTTGCGCCCACGTCTACGACCACCACCGCAGGGTCCTGGATTTTGTTTTTCAGATTAGGGGCCAAAGCCCTCACAACCACTCCGCATGGAGCGATATAAACAAGGCCCCCATGCTTATCGAAAATGCGGCCGGTGAGTTCGACTATGCTGCCGAAGCGCTCTGCGTCCCATTTCCCCTCTACATTTTCATGAACGTACATGTCGGAATTCGGAAAGGCGCGGCGTACGCGATCCGCAAGCAAGGCCCCCTCTTTGGAAAGAGTCACCAGTCCGATAGTCATGCTTTCTTCCCGATCCGGTATTCATGGGAGAATTCAGGGTCGTATAGCTTGGATACGGGAATGTCTCGTGAGAGTGCGGGCCCTACAATAATCATTGCCGTCTTGTTGATCGCAGCCTTTCGGGTCTTGTCTGCAATATCAGCCAGGGTCCCGCGAAAGATCTGTTGGTCAGGCCAGGATGCACGGTGCACCACGGCTACCGGGCATTGCGGCCCGTAGTGCTCGGCAAGCTTTTCCGCCACTTCCGTCAGCTTTTGAGCGGACAGAAATATGCAGAGAGTGGCGTGGGCTCGGGCCAGCACCTCAAGCTCCTGCTCCGGCGGCATGGGGGTGCGTCCGGAAGTGCGAGTCAGGATGATAGTCTGAGCCACCTCAGGAGCGGTCAGTTCCACACGTAACGCCGCAGCAGCAGCCTGAAACGAACTTACACCCGGCACAACCTCATAGTCGATGCCCCACTGATCCAACAGGTTCATCTGTTCTCGTATGGCCCCGTATATGGATGGATCTCCTGAATGGAGCCTTACCAGATCGATGTCTCTGCGGTGTGCATCCTGGAAAAGTCGGCCGATCTCTTCAAGATCGAGGCCCGCAGAGTCGTGCTTCTCCGCTCT
Organism: uncultured delta proteobacterium; assembly: GCA_963809365.1. Lineage (GTDB taxonomy): Bacteria > Desulfobacterota > Desulfomonilia > Desulfomonilales > Desulfomonilaceae > CAWBBA01. The sequence continues at coordinate 10,805 of CAWEJR010000032.1, forward strand.
CTCAGAGAGCAAAGCCAGAACTTCAGTGCTAACCAGGGAGCCGGCGTAAATACAGATACGGCAATTCCGCAACAGGCGCTCGGCCTTTATTGTCATAAGCTCCGGGTCTCCGGGACCTGCGCCTACGAAGTAGACTTTCATGAAGTTTTGCCGCCTTTCCCACGCACAAGTATGATCGACAAGTAGCCGGCTTCCGACTCCTCGCCTCTCAAATTGCGGAGGTCTGTTTCAATGCGTTGAGCCTCCATACCTGCATGTGAAACAAACACTCCGTTCTCCATCGCGCCGACCTCTTCGAGCAGATCAAGAATCTGATTCAGACGTTTGCCTATCTTCATCAGCACCACCGTCCCGCCCAGGGATATTGCGCGGCGTACATCCTCCAGGTCATCTGCGGTGGGAACGATGGTAATCGGCTCCTTGGCTTCACCTACCGGGAACTCAGCCAGGGAGGCAGCCGCACTGAATGCCGTGATCCCCGGCACCGTGACGACCTTGACGTCGGGAATCTTCCGGCGAAGCGCTCGGAGCATGTAAATATAGGTAGAATATAGCAAAGCGTCGCCAAGGGTTAGAAAACAAGCATCCGCGCCGGTTTCGAGGACCTCTGCAATAACTTTGGCCGATTCTTCCCACCGTTTCTCGAGTTCCGACCGATCCGTAGTCATGGGGAAGAGGATTTCGTGAATCTCCGCTTGTGGATTAATATGTTTTTGAGCAATGCTCAGCGCCACACTCTCCGCGCCCTTGCGAGCCTTGGGCACAAACACGTGAGCGCAGCCCGCGAGAATAGTCGCTCCTTTGACCGTGATGAGGTCCGGGTCACCGGGCCCGACTCCTATTCCGTAAAGCGTTCCTTGTTTCATGGAAGCACTTTTCCTTTGATGATGAGGACAATGGTACTCGGCGCGGCATCCAACGTGGTGAGATCAGCCGCGTTAACTTCTCGGACCTGCTCGTCGTCCATTGTGAGGTTTTGGCAGACGAAAATGCGGCGGTCTCGCGGCCGATCTCTTAAGAGATGATCCGCAATCCACTTGGTAGCGCCTTCGCGGCCGCAAAGGACCGCGACTTTGTCCGCATCCGTGAGCTGGGCATAATTGACCGGATACTCCTTGTGGATACTTATGATACGAGCGTCGGCCCAGTCAACTCCAATGCGTGCAAATGCCGTCTGAACCGAGCTAACCCCTGGAATCACACGGCACCGAGTGCGGCCGAAACGCTCTATTACCGGCTTTGCCAGACTGAACAGCCCCGGGTCGCCGGTGACCAGCACAGCGATCCGCTGACGATCTGCTCTCACGGCAATATGATCCAGCACTTCGCCAATTTCCGCGCTCACGACAATGCGCTCCGCAGGGCTGGCCGCGAAAAGGTCCAGCAATCTCTTGGCTCCCACCAACACCTCTGCCTGTTCAATGGCTCTCAGTGCCGCAGGGGTGAGGTAATCCAACGAGCCGGGTCCGCAGCCCACTATAGAAATGGATTGAAACTCTATTGCCATGCGGACAGGTCTCCGTCTGATCCCAGCAACTCACTCCGGATGTTGACCAAAACAACTGCTGTCGGGCATCGCTTTTGAATTCTAGCATCAATAGCATTACGAATCTTGGCCGCCAATTCAGAGGCGAGTCGGCCGCGATCGTCCTCGGGTAGAGCCGCGAACAGCCCTTCCACTGTGAGGGACTCAGGTACTTCCCGACCGAGAAGGCCGCGTGCCAGTTCGGCAACCGCAGGCACAGCAGGTGTCGATCGTGACGAATGGGTGTCCCATTGACCTTCGGGCAGCTTCGCGAGCTTACCTGGATGGCCCAGCACCAGCAATCGCTCGAAGCGGTGTCCCGACGCCTCATCAAGCATGAATCCCCACTCGTTGCTAACTTCAATCAATTGCTCCGGGGAGAGGCGAAAATACCGCCGAGCCGCCTTTTCGCCGATGCGGCCGGGGACAAGGACCGGAGATTTGACGCCGCACGCCTCGGCCACACTTAGAGCGCACTTTAGAGCATCCCGCAGGGCTGTTCCGCTGAAGGGACGAACGATTCCCGAAGTTCCCAGAATCGAAAGACCGCCTTCCACCCCGAGCCGCGGGTTGAAGGTTTTCGCCGCAAGCTCGTTCCCACCTGGGATGGAAATAGTAACTCGTACCGGGCGGTCTGTAACTTCGCGGACCGCTTCACGAATCATGCGTCTCGGAACAGGATTGATAGCCGGCTCACCTGGCGGGACCGAAAGCCCCGGCTTTGTGACCGTGCCTACACCTGCCCCTGCGGCAATGGTGAAGTCCTCGCTTGTGGTCCACACAACCGACGCAACCACCGTGCAGCCGTCCGTCACATCCGGATCGTCGCCCGCATCCTTTCGTACGGCTGCCTCAGCAGCATTGGCATCTCCTCTGGTCCACGCCGCGGGCAGCCTCACACGTGTTCCGTCGGGGAGGCCAACCTCAACTTCCGGGGGTATCCAACGACCACACAAGACCATTGTAGCGGCTTTGGCCGCGGCTGCAGCACATGTTCCAGTTGTAAAACCGGTTCGGCCGAAACTCATTGGTGGACTACCTCAGGAGGCCTGACGATCATATCTTCAGGGATGAGTTCAAGCAAACGCATGCGCGCCTCTCCGATGGTCAAAGGCAACCCGTTTATGGGAACGCCGTCGTACTCCTTCATCTTGTGAAGCAGGGCCGCGATGTACGGGAGCCTGAGGCACGCGCGGTCGATCATCTCGTGATCGCAGAAGATTTCGTCTGATGGGCCTTGCTTGAGCACTCGACCCCTGCCCAGCACGTAAATCCTGTCGGCAAAAAGCGGTAACAGGTCCACCGAATGAGTGGCAAGAATCACGGTTATACCCTGCTCACGATTCAGCCGGTTCAAAAGCCTCATTATGAGGGCTTCGCCCGCGGGGTCGAGGCCGGCAGTAGGTTCGTCGAGAATCAGTATTGAAGGCCGCATTGCCAATACGCCCGCCATGGAAACCCGTTTCTGCTCGCCGAAGCTCAGGTGATGGATCGCGCGGCAGCGAAGCTCGGCTGCTGCGACACATTCCAGCGCCTCGGTAACCCTTTGCTGGACTTCCGGCTCGGCGAGGCCGAGATTCCGTGGGCCGTAAGCCACGTCTTCCTCAACGGTGGCAGCGAAGAGCTGATCCGTGGGGTTCTGCAAGACGAGGCCGATCCGTTGGTACAAATCTTTTCGAGAGAGTTTCCGTATATCTCGCCCCTCGATCCGAACGGAACCCTCCTGGGGGTTCAGCAGGCCGACCAGGACTTTCACCAGAGTTGTCTTTCCCGAGCCGTTGGAAGCGAGCATGGCAACGAACTCGCCGGTCTCAGCCCAGAAGTCCACATCCTCGAGCGCGCGTGTCCCCTCCTGGTAAGTGAAAGCCACTCCTGATGCTTGAACGGCTGGTGCTCGATTCACTTCGGCCACCATTCCACGACGAGGTGAACGGCAACTATCACCGGAGAGACAACAAACATGGTTCGCCAATCCCGGGCCTTGAGTTCGGGCAGCGGTCCTATCGGCAAGCGTCCTTGGTAACCCCGTAGGGTCATTGCCTCGTAGGTCCTCATTGCCTGGTCCATGGAACGAGCGACAACGGTCCCAGCCAACACCCCTGCTGATGATAACGAACGCCCCAGGCTCGAATATCCAAGACGCACCCTCTGGGCTGAGGCTATATCAGCAGTCTGATCGAGCAGCACAAAAGTGTAGCGGTAGACGAGCAGAGCGATCTCGACCCATCCTTCAGGGACGTGGAACCATCGCAGCGCACCGAAGATTTTATATGCCGGGGTCACGGAACTTAGCAGCAACATCACACTGACCGCTCCGAGGACACGCGAGCCCAGGAGCACGCCCCGCATCAGGCCTTCCTCCGTCGCGACGAGCTTCCATCCTACGAGAGAGAATGACGCGAGCGGAGTGGCGCCCGTGAGAAAAGCCTGTAACACCACGAGGACCAGCACGATTCCCATCGGCATCACAAGCCTTAAAAGGACGAGTTTTACCGGCATCCTCAGCCACAACATCCCGGCCGTGCATGATACGAACGCAAGGAGCGGGAAAAAAGCCTGTTTTGAAAGGACAACCGTTACGATTAGAGTGAGGGCGATGATCATCTTTACGCGAGGGTCCATCCGCGTCAGAGCGTTGTCTCGGCAGGCAAATATGTCTGAGAACAGCTCAAACATTTGACGGATTCTTTGCCCTGCTCGGCCGGGGTGCGAAGAGGTCCCGATAGTAGTAGCCCGCGACAAATCCGCCCACAGTGCCCGCGATAAGGAAAAGGAAAAGCTGGATGTCTCCCTCACCGAAGTCCAAGAAGGGCTCACGAGCAGGCCGGCCCGCATCCTCGGCAAACTTCTTTACCACTGCCTCGTCAACCCCGGGCCATTTGCTGTCTGCGACTGCCAAGCCGACAAAAACCGGTAGAGTCAGGGCAATGAGAAGTCCCCCGATGATAAAGGCTTTCTTCATAGTGCATCCCCCTTGGCAAGCACTCCAAGAAATTCGGGGCGTCGGTTGTGGACCAGGCGATACGCTCCGGCACAGAGGAACCCTTCCAGGATCCCGAGAGGAACCTGTGTAGGGACGAAGGCCAGCAGTATGGTGAAGAACATGGCTCCGAACGAGCCATCCGCATGTAGCGCGGCTCCCAGAGCAAGAGACGTAACCGCGTACGTGGCCCAATCGGACAAAATACCGGCCAGAAACGCGGCAACAATCGGGGGGGCCCCCATGCGCTTTGCCAGGAGAAACACCCCGTACCCCACAAATGCTCCTGCCACCCCCATGGAGAATATATCCGCCCCGAGGGTGGTCAGACCGCCGTGCGCCAGAAACAACGCCTGGAGTACCAGGGCGATACTTGCCACAACCACTGTCAGCGAGGGTCCGATAAGAATGGCGGCGATGCCGGTGGCGCAGGGATGTGAGCAGGTTCCTGCCGTGGGAACAGGTATCGGCATGCACGAAATCACAAAGACTGCCGCGCCCACAAGTCCCACAAACGGCTTGATATACGGCTCTTTTTCGCTCCGGACGCGGAGGGTTCTCAATCCCCAGAATACGAATGGAACACTCAGCACGAACCAGAACGCGGCCCATGGTAGAGGTAAGATGCCCTCTGAGATGTGCATTGCGTGAACAGGGGAGGCTGCGAATAGGGCTACAGTACCAACCGATAGAGAGATCGCAATCTTAGGATACTTTTTCACACTCATTCCCTTCTCAGTGTTGGCGGTTACGATCCTTTTCAATGAATTTGGCCGCCTCCGCAGGCTCCATCTGGACGAACTCGTACTGGCCCGGAGGCACAGGGTATTTTTTCCGTGGCGGGAGAACAAGGTCCCTGACGTCGCCGCACTCCTCCGAGTCCATAATGCGCCTCTCCACCAGGTCCACGAGGATCTCGTCAAAACCAAGATTCTTGCCCAACACGACCTTCACGTGGGGGTATTCGCAGGCCAACTCCTGCATCATCTCCGGAATGTCCAAAACCAGGTGCAGGCCGTCGTGCAAGAAGTACGGGATGACCATTACGTCGGTTGCGCCCTGTTCCATGCATTTTTTGAAGGTTTCGGGAAGGTGCGGGCCGAGCCGCGACATGTAACAGACCTCCACCATGTCATATCCGTACTTTTCCTTCAGCCCTGCAGCCACTTTTTCCATGTGTTTACCAGCGTCCGGCACCCGGCTGCCGTGCCCCAGAAGTATGATGGCGCTCTTGCCGCCGGCATCCTTCAACATTCCACACCTCTCTTCGCGAACTTACACATGCCGACCAGCCAGAGAGCAGAGAGCATGCACTGCGCTGACGGCCAGGGGACTCCCCCCGCGGCGACCCCTGATTGTAATGTGCGGCACGCCGAGCGACATCAGCTCCTCCTTGCTCTCGACCACGTGAACAAAGCCCACAGGCATGGCTATAACTACTGCCGGTCTGACCCCTTCCTCCATAATGAGCCGATTCAGTTCCATCAGCGCTACAGGGGCGTTGCCGAAAACAGCGATTCCGCCGTTCAGGACGCCCTCAGCCTTACGCACGGCAAAGAGCGAGCGCGGGAGACCTCTCTCAATGGCTTTTTTAGCCACGTCTTCGTCCGCCACGTGGCACACAAGGTCATCGGGTCCATAGCTCGGGCAGACCTGCCTGAGCCTTGTCATGGAAAGGCCGGAGCGGATCATATTCGAATCCACAAAGATACGGCTGCCCGAACGTAGCGCAGAAATAGCGGAATCGATTGCATCCGCCGAGAATTTCACGTCATCCGCTAATCCGAAGTCCGCAGTGGTGTGCAACATGCGCCTCACGACTTCCCATTGGCCCGGAGAAAAAGAATGGGTCCTAATCTCCTGGTCGATGATTTCAAATGAACGGGCTTCAATGGCTTCCCCGCTCATAGGTCCCTCATAAAGGGCGTACACAAGCGGTCTCCGGGAAGGGGTAATTTCCATGGGCTTCTTCCTACCTAAGATTGTCCGCGCCTGGTCATGACTTTGCCGCGCAAGCGGACACAAAATGCCGTACCGCACCGCTTCGAGAGGCGAAATGCGCGTGAACGTAGCTCGCCACGGTCCTGCCTCTCTGAAATCCTTCCATGCACGGCCGCGTCCGAGCGCCGGCGCTTCACAGAATAGGGATGGTTCCATCCTCCGTCCTCGATAGTGTGGCCGAGGAGTTCGGAGTAGTGGAACTCATGCCCTCGAAGTCTCTCACCCTGTTTTCCAAAAAGCGAATCTCGGGTCAGAGTGACTTCGACGTACGAGAGCGCTTTGCGTCGATCCAACATCCTGGTCCACTGCGGGAGCAGACCTACCAGCTTATGGCGCGCCGCGTCGCCGCATTCAATCCCCTGAGCAAGGTACATCAATCCACCGCACTCTGCATAAACCAGTTTGCCCTCCCCCGCGAACCGCCGGACCGATTCCAGCATAGTTGTGTTTCGGGCAAGAGCTTCAGCATATTCCTCAGGGTATCCGCCTCCGATATAAAGGCCGTCCAGTCCTTCAGGCAGCACTTTGTCCTGAAGGGGGGAAAAAAGGACTAATTCGCATCCGTGCGCTTCAAGGGCCTCCAGATTGTCGCGATAGTAAAAGTGAAACGCCGCGTCGTAGGCCAGTCCCAGCCGTAGCCGTGTTGGCTTGTCCGCCTTCTCGCGGGGTGCGGACGTTTTTGAAATGGCAGGGGCGGATCGGGCGATACTCAAGATTTCGTCCACGCGACCGTGGCGTTCCAAAGCTTCTCCAAGGGCCTCCAATAATTGCTCCGGCACGTTGCGGGCATCCGCAGTCACGAGCCCGAGATGACGGCTCGGAAGCTCCGGAAATGCACTGCGAGGGACGGCCGCCACAGCCGGGGGTAGTCCGAAGGCGTTGAGCGATTCGGACAACCACTCCCCATGGCGCTCCGATCCGCAATGGTTAGCGACAATCCCTGCAATGGTCAAAGCCGGGTCAAATTCCGTGTACCCTTTCACCAGGGCTGCCAGGCTCCGTGCAACCCCATGCGCGTTCACAACCAGCAACACCGGAGCGTCCAGCCAAGTGGCAATCTCTGCGGTACTGCCTGTTGAATCGACCGGGTCACTCCCATCAAAAAGCCCCATCACGCCTTCAATCACGGCGACATCGGCACTTGCGGCCTTTTCCAGAAAGAGACTGTGCACGTACGTCTTGTTCGTCATCCACCCGTCCAGGTTGTAGCAGGGCCTTCCTGAAGCCAAGGTCAGGTAAGTGGGGTCAAGAAAATCAGGACCTACCTTAAATGTCTGCACACGCAGGCCGCGCTTTCGGAGCGCACTGACCAGGGCCAGCGTCACGGAAGTCTTGCCCACTCCGCTATTGGTTCCGGCTATTACTATTCTGGGGCACGGAACGTTCACATTGATCTCCGACAAGGTGTCTCAGAGAGCCTCTTCAACGAATACAATCCTAGCCTACGATTACAAACCTGGCGCCAAGGAAAAGCGTCAAAGCCAGTCCCGACGTTATCATCAACAGAGCATTGGCACGAACAACGTGCTCGGGTCCCACCGACATCAACGGATCGCCTAGCAGCGGCTTATTTGACGGCACTCCGGAATAGTGGCTCAAGCCCCCGAGCTGAATTCCCAGTGCGCCTGCCACTGCCGCTTCGGCTTGCCCCGCGTTGGGACTCGGGTGTTTCAGCCGGTCACGGAAAAAGACTCTAAGCGAGCGGACCGGGCTGTGCAGCAAGAACATCGCGGCCACCGGCACCAATAGAGCAGTGAGCCGTGCCGGAATGAAGTTCGCGATGTCGTCAAGTTTCGCTGAGGCCCACCCAAATTCCAGATACTTTTCATTCTTGTAACCAAATGTCGAATCGAGGGTATTGACTGCCTTATAAGCCATTATGCCGACCGCACCGCCAATCGCGGCGAAGAAGAGCGGAGCAATAACCCCGTCAACCATATTTTCCGCCACGCTCTCCACTGTTGCCCGAGCGATGCCAGATTCATCCAGTGATTCAGTGTCCCGGCCGCAAATCATTCCGACCCTTTGCCTTGCTTCGGGAAGCGATCCTGAATTAAGGGCGTCAACAACTTCCGAACTGTGCGTGACCATGTCTTTTGCGGCTATGCCGGTCCAAAGCAATAGAATGGACATCAGATCTCCCGCGTAGGGGTGCACGGCCCCGGCGCCGTAAAGAAGAGTCCACGAGATAACGCCGGTGACGCTCACGACCGCGAAAGCAGTGACCGCACCCGCGATGCGGGGGCTTTTGATCATGCTACGGAACGACGTTTCCACCCACATGGCAAATCGTCCGATCAGCCTCACAGGATGCGGCAACCATCTAGGATCGCCGACGAGCAGATCCAAGGCCACGGCCAGAAGAATCTGATACTCAAATCTCATGCGAGACCCATGAGCCGATAGATGTGGTCCATTTGCACGCTGCGCCGCACCGATTCGGCCAGTCGGTCAAGCGCGGGCTCGATGTCATAGCGGGCACAAACCCGTCCTTTGGCCGAAAGGCCGCGACGGACGCGGAGCCGATCTATGAACCATCTGCGAAATTCATCCGAGTCAAAGACCCCGTGAAGATACGTTCCCCACAACCGTCCATCCGGAGATCGTGCGCCATCCACTGTTCCATCGTATTGCTTGAGCAGGGGCTCGGCATTCGATGATCGGCTCTGACCGTGATGAATTTCATACCCTTGGACGGTAAAGCCTGATTCCAGGTGCGTCGCGGTGACACGAGTGAGGGTCTTCTCCAAAGCCAGAATTGTGCTGACATTCAAAAGACCGAGACCTGGTATTGTCTTACGATCCGATTCCAGACCGTGAGGATCGGCAATGTCAGCTCCGAGCATCTGAAAGCCGCCGCAGAGTCCGACTAGCTCCGTGCCGCGGTTTGCGGTCAAATCCCTTATTTTGCCGTCCAGGCCGTTGTGTCTCAGGTACTCCAGATCACCTATGACGTTCTTGCTTCCCGGCAGAATCACCGCATCAGGCTGATTCAGGTCAGAGGCGGTCCTTACTATTTTCAGTTGCACATCGGGTTCGACACGAAACGCATCAAAATCCGTGAAATTAGAAATGTGAGGAAAATCGATTACAGCTATTTCCACACAATCGCCATCTTGGACAGGGTTATCAAAAATTCCGCATTTGAAGCTGACAGAGTCCTCTTCAGGCAAGCCCAGATCGTGAAAATACGGCACTACACCGAATACAGGCCGACCCGTGTGGCGCTTCGTATATTTGATGGCATCGTGGAGAAGCTCTTCATTGCCACGGAACCGGTTCACCACAAAACCGGCAATCATTGCCCTCTCCCACTCGGCGAGAACTTCCATCGTCCCGATGAAGGATGCAAAGACACCTCCCCGGTCGATGTCACCGACAAGCAGGACCGGAGCACTCGCATGCCTGGCCATTTCCATATTCACAATGTCATGGTGCTTCAGGTTTACCTCCGCAGGACTTCCCGCGCCCTCGAGGACTATTACGTCGTATTCCGAGGCCAGTGAATCATAAGCCTCTTTTGCGGCCTCGAATGCCTTGGGCTTAAACCGGACGTATTCCATCACATCCATGTTTGCTACAGGCGTGCCCATTACGATCACCTGGCTGCCTGTATCGCTGTTAGGCTTGAGGAGAACGGGATTCATCCGCACATCAGGATCCAGTCTGCAAGCTTGAGCCTGCACCACCTGAGCGCGCCCCATTTCTCCACCTGTCCGAGTCACGAAAGAGTTCAGCGACATGTTTTGAGATTTGAATGGAGCCACCCTGTACCCGTCCTGAAGGAGGATGCGTCCCAGCGCCGCGGTCAAGACGCTTTTGCCGGCATTGGAGCTGGTCCCCTGGAACATTAGCGCAGGGGTCTTACGGACTTGCCTTACCTTGTGCGAAGATCCGAGAGCTTTCTTCAGAGAGTCGCACAAGCGTTGGTTTTCTTCAGATGTCCGGACCGCGACCCGAAAGAAGCGTTTATCAAGGCCCTGGAAATTGTCGCAAACCCGAATGGCTATACCGTCCTGGAGCAGGCGTTGCGCCAGCAGCCCGGCATCGAATCCTTTGCGATCAATCTTTATCAACAAGAAGTTGGCGGTCCCTGGGTAAACGGTCAGTCCCGAGATGGAGTTCAGCTCAGCCCCGAGGCTTAGTCGCTGTTCTCGCACGAGTCTGCGGCTGCGTTCAACGTAATCAATATCTCGAAGTGCGGCCTCTCCCACGGCTTGAGCGATGGTATTCACCGACCAGGGCGGCTGCACTCGACGTATCTTCCGGACAACGGAGGGATCCGCGACGGCACAGCCGAGGCGCAAGCCAGGAATTGCATAAACTTTGGTCAAGGAAAGAAGAACGATCACGTTTTCTGGGCGGCCCGCGGTCAAGCTCTCCATCCCTTCGACAAAATCACCGAAAGCCTCGTCCACCAGAAAGAGCGTGGAAGGCTTCCGTGACGCCACTCTTCTCAATGCCTTGGCATCGTGCAGCACTCCGGTAGGGTTGCTTGGATTGCAGAGATAAACCAGCTCATTCCCGTGCAATTTAGCGTCAAGCTTGTCAAAATCCAGTGCAAACCCTTCTCTCTCCTCCAGCACTATGGTTTCAATCTGCATGCCCGCGTGGGCCGCGCTTGAAAGGTAATCCGAATAGCACGGAACCGGAATAACAGCCCGGCCTAAACCCTAGTGCTCTCGGAATTAGATGAAGGATCTCGGTCGAACCGTTTCCCACAACCACCTCACCCGGTTCAGCCGCGTATCGGTCTGCAATGGCAGCCACGAGCTTAGTGCATGCAGGGTCGGGATAATTAACCACAGAGCCCAGGGCAGCGCTCACCACGGAACGGAACCACTCCGGCAGACCAAGCGGGTTGATGTTGGCGGAAAAATCAAGGATATTCTCCGCCGGAAGGCCCGAGACGCTTGCCAGATATGTCAAATTGCCGCCGTGTTCAATTTCCATAGCCGTCTTCTCAAAAGTAATGGGCTGATTCCAGCACGTATTTACCAAATTGACATGAACTTGGACCTTTGAGCGGTAGCCGGCTCATTTATCTGCTTCGGAAACAGAGGCCTCTGCAAAGGTCGCCACCTCTGTCAGTATCCGAACGGCGGCTTCCACCAGAGTCATCGCCACTGCGGCCCCCGTGCCTTCTCCCAATCTCAGGTCAAGGTCCAGCAGAGGCTGTTTTTTCAGGTGGTCCAACGCCACTCTGTGACCCTGTTCCACGCTCCTGTGCGCGGCAATCATGTAATCCGCCGCTTCAGGAGCCAGGCCATAGGCTATCAAGGCACCGGCCGCGGAAATAAAGCCGTCTATCAATACCGGCTTTCGGATGGACAGCGGCACCTAGAATCACGCCTGCTATCCCGCCGATCTCAAATCCACCTACTTTGGCCAGGAGATCCAAAGCGTTCTTTGGGTCAGGATTATTGACTCGGAGGATCTTTTCTACCACCGATACCTTGTGCTGGAACTGGCTGTCATCAATGCCGGTTCCGCGACCGGTGACACTCGCAGGGGAGGCACCCGTGACAGCCGCGACAATCGCGCTGCTCGGCGTGGTGTTGCCTATTCCCATGTCACCTGTGCCGAATATGTCGAAAGAAGCTCCGAGTTCCAAGGCGATTTCGATCCCCGCTTCAATCGACCGCACCGCCTCATCGTGGCTCATGGCCGGGCCTTCACCGCAATTGCGGGTACCGGCACCGATGCGCTTGGAAAAGAAGCTGCCGTCTTGGGGAGCCCCAGCGATGTCTCCCGCGACACCCATGTCTACCACTACCACGAGAGCATTGGCTACTCGCGCCATGGCGTTGATGCCGGCACCACCTTGCAGGAAGTTGTAAACCATCTGGACGGTGACTTCCTGAGGGTATTTGCTCACACCCTCTGCAACAACACCGTGGTCCGCGGCCATTGTGACAATTACTCTCTCTGCTACGGGCGGAGTCGTGGATCGCGTGATACCGGCCAGATCTATCGCGAGGTCCATCAGCCGACCGAGAGCCCAGTGTGGCATGGTAAGTTGGTCGAGCCTTTGCCGGGCCTTTTCCCTGGCGGCTTGATCCTGGGGAACAATCTGTTTAAGGGTTTTATCCAGCAGCCTCATTCGTGTCTTCCTCTCTTCAGATCTAATGGGAGCCCGCAGGCTACCATGTAAACTTCATCGGCCCCCGCTGCAATGACCTGGTTGCACCTGCCCACCAGGTCGCGATAGAGCCTGGACAGACTATTCTCCGGAACAATCCCAGACCCGACCTCGTTGGTCACAAATATGACCGTGCCGGCAAGACCTGAACAGGCATTAAGAAGTTCGTTGGCTTTGCCGACCATATCTTCTTCTGATAAGCCGCTCTCCTGGTCCCGCGCTTCATACAGTAGGTTGCTGATCCAGAGGGTGAGGCAATCGACGAGAAGCACGTCGAAGCCTTGCAATTTTCGCAAAGTGCCGGCAAGTTCCAGGTGTTCCTCGATTGTGTGCCAATCGGCCTTCAATCTCTCCTGTTGGTGCTTCTTGATCCGTCGGCTCATCTCTTCATCAGTGGCAAGGCACGTGGCCACAAAGGCCCGATTGCCGGGCAAAGCCTCTGCGGTCTTTCTCGCATACTCGCTCTTTCCGCTTCGTGTTCCGCCTGTTATGAGAATTATCTTAGCCACAACTCTGTGTCCTTGATAACAGGTCCTGAGGGAGCAAATCGTGCTCGGAAAGAGAACTTCAAAGGGTGGAGGGATCGCGATCCGGTAGGCTTGGCAGGACTTAATATGTCCGGGAGGAGAAACGATCGCAAAGGGCCAAAAGAAATCCCCGGGCAAAAACATTACCCGGGGATGCCGTTTTTCATCCCTGTTGCCAGGCTCCCGATCCGCGAAGAGCGTGACACCCTTTTCTGTAGACAGGCAGGTCTTCTGGCTTCCGGTTCGTCCTACTCGCCGCCCTTCCCATCAATACTGACAGTGGCTATACGGCTTTCGTCCCCGGTCACAGCGGCGGGTCCGCAACGGATTTGCACCGTTTTCCCTCTAGTCCCCGAAGGGACTACCCATCCTATTCAAGCTATTCCAACTTTTCGGCCACCAACCTAGCAGTCGTTGACCGCTCAAGTCAACAGAAAAGCGTTCAAGAAACCTTCACACCTTCTAACGCCAGTAGGGCTCTCTTGATATGAAGTCCGGAATCGTAACCCCCAATACCTCCATTTGATCTGATGACGCGGTGACACGGGATTACAATAGGGATACAATTCCTTTTGTTGGCAAGACCCACTGCGCGAGCGCCTCGTGGATTGCCCACGGCCTTTGCTACATCGCCGTACGAGCGTATCTCACCGTAAGGAATCTCTTGCAGTTGGTCCCAGACTCTGCGCTGGAAAGAGGTCCCCTCTTGAGGATCCAAGGGAATTGAGAAGCTTCTAGAATTACCGGCAAAATAGTCGTCGAGTTCCTTGATTACACGTGATGTGAGCGGGTCTTTTTCCGAAGACTGCTGAACGGCTGGCTTGGATATGAACGAGATCGAGCGCAATCCTTTGTCGCCAACTCGCAATTCCATCCACCCGACAGCTTGGGAATAATAATGGTGGATTCGTTCATGCTGATTCACGAGCTGACCTCCCCGCAGAAAAATGGTATTTACTCCAGATAATTTGTATCAATCTTACTGAGTACGCAACTGGCCAAAGCGTGTTCTTCGTATGACGCATCTAACTGGAAAGAAGCGCTCCGTCTTTGGATTTATGTCAAAAATCAAGAACCTGTGCTCATTCGCCGTACCGTTTCTTTCCTACAATCTCGGAGGAAGGATTAAGCCGGTCCTGGCGGGATATAAGATCACAAATAAATGCAATTTGAAGTGTGTGCATTGTCCCTACTGGAAACGCTCCGGATCCGATCAGAATTTTGAAGGTGTGATCGCCACCTTAACCCGCTTGAGGAGTATGGGTGTACGAATCCTCATCCTTGAAGGAGGAGAGCCGCTTCTGTGGCGCGACGGCGAAAGAAGTATCCGGGATGTGGTCACCGCGGCAAGGAAGCTCTTTCCGTGTGTCTGCATGACCACCAATGGGACCCTCCCCTGGGGAGACCTGCCGCTGGATCGTGTCTGGGTGAGCTTGGACGGCCCTCCTCCCATTCATGATGCGATACGGGGAGAGGGTATTTTCGAGCAGGTTTGGGGCAACCTCAAACGAGAGGGTAATGGCCGGGCGTTTGTCAGCACCACCATCAATACCGCCAACATCAGTGCCATCCCCGATCTCTTCACCATGCTAAGGGGCGTGGTGGAAGGGGTGACCATCCAGTTTCATTACCCTTACGAGGGTCTCCCCGATCCGCTTTTCATTTCGCCTGTGGAAAGGAGGCCGATATTGGAGGAACTGATTCGGCTGAAACAATTGGGTTATCCGGTGGCTAATTCTGTCAGCAGTCTTCGAGAATTGAAAAACGAACGCTGGACCTGTGAGGACGGGTTGCTGGCCAATGCGGAACCTGACGGCACTATTCTCCAAGGGTGTTACCTAAAGAATCGCGGCGCCTCGGAATGTTCCTTTTGTGGATTCACGGCCCACAACGAGATGTCTCTGGCCTTCCGAGGAGGATTTCAGTCGATATTGACCGGCGCAAAGATCTTTTTCAGCGGGTCTTCTGTCAAAGGCGCTTCCATCACAAATGAGAAAAGTATATGATACGGCTGAATATCGTGGGAAAATGCTGAAACAGGGGAGGTGGTAGAGTCCTGGTGGGCTCCGCGGTCTTCAAAACCGTAAGCAGGGCGCTAGTACCGTCCTGGGTGGGTTCGATTCCCATGCACCTCCGCCAACCCCTCCAGCTTTGGGCTGATTCCGGCCCCAGCTTGAAGCATCCAGTGTGTCCCTCCAAAATTTGCCGATGTTTTTTCCAGAGTCGATATGCCAACCATCGTTGATAAATCTGAATGGTAAGACGGGAATGTGCAATCAAGCGGCTTCATCGAAGCGTTGTTTTGTAATGCAACCGCGCTCGTTCTCTTTTGTCTATATTATTAAAGCTTCTTTTTGGAGGCTAATAGCTGTAGAATAGAAAATGAAATGCCGCCCATGGTGGGGGAGGCCCGGTTTGCATCATCGTAAGTGACCGCAATGCCGAAACAATATACCATCAAAGTCTGAATTTGGTACAGAAAGATTGCAGGCCCGTCGCCGGACTAGTGAAGAGGCCGCTCAAGCCCACAAGGGCTCTCGAGCGGCAGGGTGAACGGGCAATATGAAATGAGAATTTTTGACGCAAATTTTCTGCGGGCCGCGCAGGAGAAAAAGGATTACCCAACAGGTGGATTACGGGAAGTCGCTTTCGCAGGACGTTCCAACGTGGGCAAATCGTCCGCGATCAACACGCTTCTAGGGCGACATAACCTGGTCCGGACATCCAAAACTCCCGGCCACACGAGAAAACTCAACTTTTTCCTCATTAACGATAGCTTCGTTTTCGTGGATTTTCCGGGATACGGGTTTGCGCGCGTTCCGCTGACAGTGAAGAAACAGTGGGCCCCAATGGTGGAGCGTTATCTTGAAGACCGGAAAGAATTGGCTGGTGTTGTGGTCATTGTCGATTTCAGACGCCTTCCCACGGATGCTGACCTTCAATTGATCACTTACTTGCAGTCGCGGCAGATACCGGTTGTGGTCGCGGCGACCAAGGCGGATAAGCTTGCCCGCGGCGCGATGCTCCTCCAGGACCGGGCCATCAAGGCCCAACTGGGCGATCAGGTTCCCGTGGTTGCCTTTTCGGCTCACACCGGCATGGGGAAAAATGAATTGTGGAAAGAGATCAAAAGTCTTATAGAGTGAGAATGTTTTGTCGGAGGGGCTTGACCCCACTGAAGATAAGCGGTGAAAACGGTTTCATGATGAAAATTTCAACAAAGAAAAGAAGAGCCACATGGTAAGAAAAATGCTGATAAATGCCAGCCACCTCGAGGAATGCAGGGTAGCAGTAGTCTGTGATGGGGTGCTGGAGGAACTTGATGTCCAGGTCAAAGCAAGAGAGGCTACGCTGGGCAACATCTACAAAGCGGTGGCAAGCCGCATAGAGCCTTCCCTTCAAGCGGTATTCGTCGATTACGGTGGCTCCAGAAATGGCTTTTTGTCGATTAATGACGTGCATCCCTCGTATTTTCCCGAATCCTTCGAGGGGACTCGGCGACGTCCACGAATTCAAGACGTGTTCAAAAAGGACGATCACGTGCTCGTCCAGGTGAACAAGGAAGAACGTGACTCAAAAGGCGCCAGCCTCACGACCAACATATCTTTGGCCGGCCGGTACCTGGTGCTGATGCCGGGAACCGACCTCTATGGTGTTTCTCGAAAAATTGAAGACGAAAAGGAGCGACAGAAGCTTAAAGAGATTGTTACACAGTTCAAGCTCCCCGAAAACATGGGATTTATCATTCGCACGGCAGGTATGGGCCGAACGAAAGCGGAACTCTCCCGCGATCTCGAATACCTTCTGAAATTATGGCAATCCATCGAAAAAAATGTGTCTGAAGAACAGGCTCCGGCTCTCCTCTACAAAGAACACGACATTGTCATCCGCGCCATACGAGAGCACTTTTCACCTGATATCAGTGAAATACTTGTGGATGACAAGGAAGTTCACAAAAAAGTCAGAGATTTTTTTCACCAGGTCATGCCTAGATACGAGAACCTGGTGAGGTTGTATCTGGAGAAGAGGCCTCTGTTTAACAAGTATCAGCTTGAAGAGCAGGTGGAACAGGTTTACTGCAAGAAGATCAGACTCAAGTCCGGCGGACACATCCTTATAGAGCCCACGGAAGCTATGGTGACCGTGGACGTCAATTCAGGGAGCGCCACCAAAGAAAAAGGAATCGAAGACACGGCCTTCCGGGTGAACATGGAGGCAGCGCCGGAGATTGCCAGGCAATTGCGCCTTCGGGACCTAGGGGGCATCATCGTCATCGACTTCATCGACATGTTCCAGAAGAACCATAAGCAAGAGGTTGAAAAGGAGATGAAGGCCGTACTCAGAGACGACAGAGCCAAGACCAAAATGCTTCGCATTTCCGCCCTTGGCTTGCTGGAGCTGACGCGGCAGAGGCTCAAATCAGTGCTCGGCACAGGCGAATATCTTGAATGCCCTGTTTGTGACGGCCAGGGAAAGATCCGCTCTCCTGAGACTTCCGCTCTCTCCGTGTACAGGAGAATCAAATCTTTGATGATCAGAAGCGAAGTGTCGGAGGTCAGAGCCACAGTTCCTGCAAAAGTGGCCGAGTACCTTCTCAACAACATGCGGGCCCAGATCGTTGAGATGGAGAATCAGCACAGGTCCCGCGTCACAATCCTGGGGAAGCAGAGCCTGCCTGATAAAGACATTTCAGTAGAGGCCGTCAAAGAAGAAGCCGTTGAACTGCCGTCCCCGGAAGCGCTAGCCCACGCCATCACCTGCTCTGGAAGTCGTTGAAGCTGTGGAGGAAGAGGCGGTTGGAGAAGCAGAAGCCGAGAAACCAAGAAAACCCGGCCGACGCCGACGCCGTCCCAGGAAGAAGGCTCCCTCAGGCCCCGAAGAGCAGGCCCTCTCTCTCGAGGAAGAGCCATCTCCAGAGGCAGCCCCCACTGAGGCCACGCCCGCGATAGCGGCCATCCCGGCTGAGAGTTTGGCGGCGGTGGTGGAGGAAGCAAGGCCCGCAGAGGAGCCGCTAGCACCCGTGGAGACCGCTGAGCCACAGCCACAAGGAATTACTGACGAACAGGCCGCGGCTGCGGAACCGGAAGCCACACAGAAACAGGAGGTGGCACCAGAGGAATCCGCAACCTCGGAGGATGCTAAGAAAGAGGCCAAACCACGGCGGAAATCCTGGTTGCAGGACTTTCTCCCGTTTTCCTGACCCAGTGGCGGGCTATGCGGTCAACTTCGCGAAAACGACAGCAGCTATAAATCGCATTTTCTGTTCATAAACATGTAAATAGGGTCTTAGCCGCCCCCTCCGAACCTGGCTTTGAAGGTTCGGATTTCGATGCTTACGGAGCCCCCGTATCCGGACGCCGGTTGAGTTGCGTGAGCAAGGAAAAACTGTTAATCTAAATTATTAACCGCAATACATATTATTCCTGGAAAGGAGAAGAGAGGAATGGGTAAGGACAAAGGCGTAGTCCACGTGGTCGGGACAGGAACCATCGGAGAGCCCCTTATCGGATTACTCTGTTCTTTTAAAGACCAAGCGGGATTTTCAGAAGTGACCTTTCATAAACGCTCTCCCGTAACTAGGGACATGCCTAAGATAAGGGCTCTGGTTGCCCGTGGAGCAAAATTGATCACTGACGAGGACAAAGTAAGTGATTTTGAAGCCCTCGGTCTGACACCTGCAATGACGCACGAGGAGGCGCTGGAGAAAGCCGATGTAGTGGTGGATTGCACTCCTTCCGGCGTAGGCATCTCCAACAAGAACGAGTTTTACGAGAATTATCTGGCCAACACAAAGGGGTTCATCGCGCAGGGGAGCGAGTTCGGATTCGGCAAGATGTATGCCAGAGGCATAAATGATGAAGCTCTCGAGGTCGGCAAAGACCGCTTTGTGCAGGTGGTGAGCTGCAACACCCATAACCTTTGCGCTTTGATCAATACCGTGGCACTGGTTGATGGAGATGACAATCTGGAAGAAGCGCGCTTCCTGTGCATTCGGCGGGCAAACGATATCAGCCAGGTCAAAGGATTCGTTCCCTCCCCGGATGTCGGTAAGCATGGGGACCCAGTTTTCGGGACTCATCATGCCAGAGACGCCTATCACCTCTTCCGGACCAAGGGTCTCGATCTTAACCTCTGGTCTTCCGCGCTCAAAGTGAACACCCAGTATATGCACTGCATTTACTTCCAAATCGAACTTAAGAGAGCCGCCACCCGAGAGGATATTATCGCGCGGTTCAAAGCCGACGACCGAATCAGCATGACAAAGAAACAAGCGGCCTGCGAGGTGTTCTCGTTTGGTAGGGATCATGGGTACTTTGGGAGGATTTTGAATCAAACCGTCATTGTGGAACCTGCCCTGGAAGTGCGCAAGGGCCATGAGGTTATCGGATTCTGCTTCACTCCACAGGACGGAAATTCTTTGTTGAGTTCCTTCAGCGCTGCAGCGTGGCTTCTGGATCCAGCCACGTATGTTGAACGCACGAATTGCTTGAAGCAATACTTCTTTTCGGAAGTTTGAGTCCGCAAGACCACGAAATACGCAGGGAATATCCCGCTGCGCCCCTGGTCGGGGTTGGGGCCCTCATCATTGATAGGGGGCGTATTGTTTTGGTCCGAAGAGGAAAGCCCCCGGCAGAAGGCGAGTGGAGTATCCCCGGCGGGCTGGTTAGCCTCGGGGAAACCATTGGCGAAGCTGTGGCACGGGAGGCTCGTGAGGAGACAGGGCTCGAGGTGCAGCCCGAGGGTCTGGTGGAATTATTGGAGCGCATATTCCCTGACGAAGATGGCCGGGTTCGTTACCATTATGTGCTGGCAGATTACTCCTGCCGAGTGATCGGGGGCGCGTTATTGGCTGGTTCGGATGCGGTGGAAGCAAGATGGGTGTATCGTGAAGATCTTCACCACTTCGACCTGGCCCCGATAACCATGAGAGTTGTCTTGAAAGCTCTCGATCAGCGAGTTACTGGTAAATGAGCAGATCGATCAGTCCCCCTCCCCTGAACGGAACATTGGTTCTCGTTTCGGGACCGCGTGGGCTGTCTGCGTACGTGAGGTGACAATGGAGGAAGCTCCAGCGAGACTGGACGCGTTATCGGAAATGATGGCCTTGTCCAGTTACGGCAATACAAAGAATATCCTGGTTACCGCGGTTGAGGTGAAAGGCCCCCTTGACGAAGAAGCGATGACGTTGGCCGTACGGCAGGCTGCAAAGGGTTTCCCTCGACTAGTTAGCTGTCTAAAGGAAGTAAGGGAGCGAGGGCGCTATCGTCTTGTCTGGGACCAGCGTTCGGACATGGAATTGCCTGTGAAGATTTCCGAACTTCAGCCGGCCAACGGGTCATCGAACTCTCTAGAGCGCTTCTTGCGCCACATGGCTCCTCATCTTGACAGGGACTGGGACCTCTTTGTCGAGCCAGCCGGCGAGGTCCACATAGCCCGACTGGCGAAAGACCATCACATTATAGCCCCTGTAATCCATCACGTGGCATCCGACGCGGGGGTGGCGTCGGAGTTCGGAAAAGAGTTTCTCGTTAATTATAATGAGCTGTTGACGGGACAGAGGCCGGAGTCGGTTTGTCAGCCACATGCTATGTCCACCACCCGGAAAAGGATGGTACGGATCAAGAAGTCTAAACTGAAAGACCACCTGGTGAACGCTCGCGATGCAGTGACCCGGCTCTTGGAAAGGCCCACCCTTCCCTCAGGCAACGGACTGCCGAACGATCAGCGCCAGCATCACACAAAAAAGGTCTTTTCGCCGGAGGAGACCGAAAGAATCAACAAGGCGGCCTCTCAGAACGGCGCTTCCCTTGTGGATATGCTCGTGGCTTGCACTAATAGAGCGGTGGACGAATGGAACGAGGATCGAAATATTCCGCCCGGGGTCTTGACTACGTCCATGTCGGTGAACATGAAAAGCCGATATAGTGATCTTAACGGGGGCAATAACAGTGCTCTCCTCTTTTTCAAGTCTCGGCCGCGTGACAGAGAGGATACTTCAGCCTTTGCCCGTTCCATTGCCTTGGCTCGCATCAAGCAGTTCCGTAACCAGATGGATTTCAAGTTCGTTCAAAACATCTCTCGTGTGACATCCGCACTTAGAGCCTTTCCGTTCCGCATCAAGCGCAGGATGGTCAATCACCTGGTGAACCAGCACCAGCTTTCTATGGCCATCACGGTGCTAGGGGTGATTTGGCCTACGGTCAGGAACGGGAAACCGACCGCGGAATCTTGCCTTACCCGTACAGCGGATCTCGCGATAAGCGAAGTTCACGGGCTAGGTTACAAGTTGCTGTCCAATACCCACCTTCTGCTGATCGTCTATGTTTACCGCAACAGGCTCAATTTTGTCCTCTCCGCGTCGGCGTCCGTTTTCACGCGACAAGAGACACAAGCGTTTATGGATCTTCTGATGGCAGGTCTCATGGAGAGTGGTGCCGGAGGGTCGCGGCTCTAATCGAAGCCGTGGATTGGCCGTACGCATTCTCAAGGACGCCGGATTTACTGTTGAAGACTATGTAAAATGGGCATGAATCTCTCTTCCACTTTGTGTTTCAATATCGCGCCCTTCGTTTTACGGCATGACAATGCCCGAAGAAATCTCCGAACATTTACCACGTGAACCACGGCCTAGCCCTTGGCCGCGTGAGTACGAAGTCCATGTCAGGCAATCTAAAGGATTTAGATAATCTCACACCGATGATGCGCCAGTACCAGGAAAACAAGGCGCGACATCCGGATGCGATCCTGCTCTTCCGAATGGGAGACTTCTACGAGATGTTCTTCGATGATGCCAAAAAGGCATCCAGGCTCCTGGACATCGCTCTCACCACCAGAGACAAGAACAAAGAGGAACCAGTCCCAATGTGCGGGTTCCCGCACCACTCGGCTTCAGCGTACATATCTCGTCTTTTGGCAGCGGGGGAAAGAGTCGCGGTCTGCGACCAGATGGAAGATCCCCAACAGGCCAAGGGGATCGTACGCCGCGAAGTTACGAGGGTCCTCACCCCGGGCCTGACGGAAGAACCGGGGACACTCAAGCCCGACGAAAATCATTTTGTGGTGGCCCTTGCACTACGGGCGAATCAGATAGGGCTGGCCGCGTTTGACCTGTCAACCGGCGATCTTATGGTTACCCAGACTTCGGAAATGACCCTGGCCTCTCAAGAATTGCGCCGCCTGGATCCCAAGGAAGTGCTCATCCCGGATAGCGCAACTCGGGAAAATCCCTTGAGCCAAATGGTTGACGGGTCATTCTACGTTCATACTCTGGAAGAGTGGATGTCCGACCCGAAAACCTGTTCGGAGACGCTTCTCGACCACTATCGGGTGCAGAATCTCGAAGGCTACGGCCTATCGGAAAATTCACCGCTCACGATCGCTGCCGGGACCATTATTAACTATGTGCGGCAGACCAGGCCGGACGCGCCGGCGCATATCAAGCCGCCGCGGGTCTATCACCTGGGCCATTACATGGTGCTGGACCGTTCAACCTTGCGGAATCTTGAAATCTTCAAGAATATCAAGGACGGAACTGCCGAGGGGACGCTCTTACGTCTCATGGACAAGACAGCTACGGCTATGGGGGCTCGCTTGATGCGGCAGTGGATCTCTTATCCGTTGCTGGACGTGACCGAGATCCGGGGGCGCAGCGAAACCGTTCACGGCATGGTGGAAAACACCATATTGAGATCGGAACTTCGCGACATCTTGAAAGATATTGGGGATCTGGAACGGATTGCGGGGAAAATCTCCCTGAAAAGCGCTACTCCCCGCGATCTGGTTCAATTGCGCACGTCAGCGGAACGAATACCGTCTCTAATCAAACTGCTGCAGGACCTGGACACTTCGATGGCGTTAGAGATGCGGCAAATGGACGACCTCTCCTATGTGGCCCACGCTATCGCTTCGGTTCTGGTCGATTCCCCGCCTGCGACTCTCAAGGATGGAGGAGCAGTCCGCGAAGGCTACCATGAGGAGCTGGATGAGCTACGGTCGATCAGCTACCACGGCAAGGAATGGATTGCCGGGATAGAAGCTCGTGAACGGCAGATAACAGGAATACCGAACCTCAAGGTGGGCTACAATAGGGTCTTCGGTTACTACATAGAGGTCACCAAGAGCCATCAGGAAAAGATACCTCCCCATTATACGCGCAAACAGACTCTGGTAAACGCTGAGCGGTACATAACCGAGGACCTGAAGGAGTACGAGCTTAAGGTATTGAATGCCCAAGAAACCATCTTGAAACTGGAGGAAGAGATCTTCAGCCTTCTCAGGTTGAGGCTTCTGGAGGTTATTCCTAGGATTCAGGCCACTGCGGCTTGTATAGCTACACTGGACGTGTTGGTATCATTGGCCGAGGTAGCGGTAGCCGGGGGGTACACGCGGCCTGAGGTTCATGAAAGCGATGAAATCCGTATTGTGGAGGGGCGCCACCCGGTGGTGGAAAGATTCGAGCAGCGGGAGCCGTATGTGCCTAACGACACGCTGTTGAACCGCTCGTCACAACAGATCCTCCTCATTACGGGACCGAATATGGCGGGGAAGTCCACGTACATGCGTCAGACCGCCCTTATTGTCCTTATGGCGCAAATGGGCGGCTTCGTACCGGCTCAAGAGGCATCTGTGGGCGTGGTGGATCGAATATTTACCAGAATCGGCGCTGCCGATTACTTGGCCTTCGGCCAGTCAACATTCATGGTGGAAATGAACGAAACCGCTGAGATCCTCCACAGCGCATCCGAGCGTTCGCTCGTGCTCCTCGACGAGATCGGCCGGGGAACTAGCACTTTTGACGGGCTCTCCATCGCGTGGGCGGTCACAGAATATCTTCACGACAGGCCAGACGGCGGCCCGAGAACTCTCTTTGCCACGCATTACCATGAACTAGTGGACATTGCTTTGATCAAGGAGCGAGTGCGCAATTACAACGTGGAAGTAAGGGAATGGGAGGATCGGATAGTTTTCCTGAGGAAGATAGTCCCCGGCGGCTCCAGCCGTTCCTACGGTATTCAAGTGGCCAGGCTGGCGGGAATCCCCGACGTGGTCATCTCAAGGGCCAGAGAGATACTCTTGAACCTCGAAAAGGAAGAGATCGACCCTGGAGGCCGACCGAGGATTTCACGGAAGCGCAACAGCAAGAAGGAAGCCGGCGGCGGAGCATTGCAGGGTGACCTATTCGGATATCCGGGTGACGAGCTGGTGAAAGCGTTGGAGCAAATTGATCCCGAAAGGCTAACCCCCTTGGAAGCGCTGAATCTGCTCGCGAAATGGAAGAAACGATATTCATGAAGCCGCACAATTAGATATTACATTAAAATTACTCATTAGCATATTGAAATTAGGTTGCTTTTATATACAGCATGTGGTATTCTCCGCGCAGTAGGAGATTCCCCGAGCAAATCTGGGATCTCTGTTGTGAAGGAGGACCCCTGGATGTCAACCCGAATGCTCTCCCGAATAGCGGCAACCGCGCTGCTCATTATGATCGCGGCCGTGCCCGCACAGGCTTACATCCCCTATGACAGCCACGTCATGTTCTTGGATCTGGCAACAAAAGATATGCTGAGACTGCTGCCTCGGGCGATGGGCTCATATATTTATCAGAACCGCTATGATTTCATGCGCGGCATGACCTTTATGACGCGGGAAATTCGAGTGAATCCGGGGAAGTGCAAGGATCTTGAAGAAATTCGCAGGGAAGCGTACGAGCGCCTGAGCCGCGACATCCCCTACTGTGTGGCAGCCTTCAAGGGTGGAGAGATAAAGCTCGACACTGCCTCTTCCAATGTGGCCGGCAGGCTCGGTATGATTGCGTACTCCATCATGCTTCAGAAGATGCCCGCGTTTCCGGATCTCGAGTACCTGGAAAAGTTCTCCAGGTTCTTGGATGAGGCGCTGGTCGAGAGTGTCATACCCATCTGGCTCTTTTACGACGGGTATGGAGATTTTCATTCGCTGGGCGAGCTCATGGAGCGGCTCAAGCCGGAAAATATGCCTACCTTTGTGCATCTCAA
This sequence comes from uncultured delta proteobacterium, assembly GCA_963809365.1. Classification (GTDB taxonomy): domain Bacteria; phylum Desulfobacterota; class Desulfomonilia; order Desulfomonilales; family Desulfomonilaceae; genus CAWBBA01. The sequence continues at coordinate 35,997 of CAWEJR010000032.1, forward strand.
GAACGATACGTACGCGGCGCAGATGAAGGAGGAGACCTTTTCGGTCTTCAGAGCTCCGGACAAGTTTAACAGGAACATGATAATGACCGATGTGGACATCAATTATGTCTACACCAGTATGATCAACAATATTCTCGATACGTTCGTGTACATCTGGAAATGCTCGGGAATGGATCTTGCCCATCCTTCCTATGCGGCTCCGCCGGGCACAGTCATCAAAAGACCCAGCAGACGCCAGATCTTAGCCAGTGATGCCGCCAAGAGGCCCCCACGTCCTCCTATTCCCGTCGCTGAGGAGACCCCGACTGTCGAGCCCGAGGAGGAGGGTGTGGAGTCTGCTCCTGGAACCGAAGCTCCTGCACCGCCTCCAGGAGTGGCACCACGGCCTGCCCCTTCCGCAATTCCCCCTGGAGAAGAAGAGGCGGAATCACCGACCATGGAGTAGAGGTACCGTGGCATGGCCTGCACACATTTGGCCGTGGTCAAAAGTCATGACCTTATACAAATGTCCTTTCTTATATATCGGTAAGGGCCGGCGTCCCTGCCGGCTCGAGCTGGTCGATTTGTACGCGCATAGTCCATCGACACGGAGGTCCCGCCAGTGGCGGGACTACCAATTTGCGAAGATCGTTCTGAACTGTCAGACATTAATTTTGGCAATCACTACATTCTGCCTTGCCTATCCCCTGGGATGGCAGGAAGCGTGAAGCTGTTTGAGACGGTGTCGCGCCACGTGGGTATAAATCTCAGTGGTTGAGATGTCCGCGTGGCCGAGCATTATTTGGACCCACCTCAGATCTGCATCATTCTGAACGAGATGTGTGGCAAAGGAGTGGCGGAGCGTGTGCGGTGAGATCTCCTTGCGGATTCCTGCACAAATTGCTGTCTTTTTCACGATTTTCCAGAAACTTTGGCGTGTCATGGGCCGCCCGCGACGGGTTACGAACAGGGCTTCACTTCGCATAGCGCCCAGAAGGCGGGGCCGTACGTTTTCCAAGTAGTTCATGATCGATCGAGAAGCCGGGACACCGATTGGCACTACCCGCTCCCTAGAGCCCTTCCCCATTACGGTGACACACCCCATTTCCAGATCTACGCGGTAGAGGTCCAGTCCTACCAGCTCGGTCACTCGTAGGCCGGTAGCATAAAGCAGCTCCAGCATAGTCGCGTCCCGCTTACCTTCCAGTGTTGCATGATCCGTGGCCACCAGTAGACGTTCGACCTCTTCAAGCTCCAGGTAATGAGGAATCCTTTTCGGCAGGCGCGGCGCGGCGATCAGGTCAGAGGGATTCTCCCCGATTTGCCCTGTTTCCATGAGGAATCGGAAGAAGGATCTAATGCACGAGATTTTCCTAGCCCTTGTCCTGGCGCTGAGTCCCCGGCGATCCAGCACCGCGAGATATCGAAGGAGATCTTCACGGTTGATATGAGCAGCGTTTCGCGCGCCCTTGCTCGCCAGGAACCTTGAAAAATCTTTCATGTCCGAGCCGTATGATTCCACGGTCAAGCGGGCGAGTCCCCTGTCCACGATCAGGTGGTCGAGGTATCCTGACACGGCAAGATCGATTTCTGAAAGCTTTATGCCATTCATAGAGTTTTCCGGTTCTCCCACCTTACTGTCCCATTCCTCGAAGGAGACAGTAAAATTGTCGGGGAGGATCTATAATGTCATTGCGAGGGCGCAGGCCCGAAGCAATCCCCGGTGGGATGCGCGTCCCGCCCGTCGTCATTCCCGCGTAAGCGGTCCCGCGAGGCGCGGGACAGACTGGACCCCGGATCGGAGTCCGGGGTGACGAATGACCGGCAATCCCGCGTTCCGCGCGGGACGGCCCCACGCAGGAGATAGCATGGTGCCACTGATGTGCCGAAGGTTCATCCGTGCAGGAACGAGTCCCGCGGAACGCGGGATTTCCCTCCTCACAATGACAAGGCAGGTCTCGCTCGTAACTTACCTGTTTGAAAGCACTTTCGGATGAAAGCTATTGCTTCAGTCCTTAGCTTGCGGCATCCTTCTGTTCTGCGAATTGGGATTCCTCCATCGCCACGAGGTGATCGTGGAGGCTCGTCCTGATCTCCTCCAAGCGTTCGAAGTCGATGATTTTATTTCCGCTCTCATCCTGAACGTAGAAGATGTCCGCGGCCTGATCCACTTCGGTCGTGATCTTTGTCAGGACTATGTCGAGCCCCAGAGCAGTGAGCCGGCGGGTAATGTCGTAAAGAAGGCCGGGTCGGTCGTGCGCGTAGACCTCAATTATGGAAGCCCGGTCCGACGCGGCATTATCGACCTCCACCTTCAATGGGAAGCGGGGCCGGGACGTTGCTGGAAAGAACCTCTTCGTGGGCCTCCGCGCGGCCATTAGCTCGTCCACATCGGCTTCGCCGCTGATAACACGACCGAAGTCCGCACAAAACCGGTCCCAGCGTTCAGGGTCATCCAGAGGTCCTTCAGGAATGTCGTTGACGTGAAAGGTTCCCACCGCGATGTCCGCTATGCTGTGACTCCAGGCCCCCAGGATGTTGATCCGGTTCACAGAAAGACTTCCTGCGATTCTGAAAAAGAGGCCGCGCCTGTCGCGAGTGATCAGAGTGATAGAGCTGTAAGCCGGCTTGTGGTGATCCACCTTCCTGGCTATCATGTCGCCCGGCCCCAGGGCATTCAGTCCGTGGCTAGCGAGATAGTTTCTGAGATCCAGATAGTGTTCTGCGATAATGCCCGGATAAAAATCTAAGAAATAGCGAGAGCCAGCTGAACCCAAGAAATTCTCCAATTCAGGTCCCCTGTGCTCCGCTGGCACGAGGTCGCGGACAACGGCTTTGATCTGTTTGATCCATTCCCCGAGATCTTCACCGCCCAGGCCTTCGCCTTCGATGATATCTAAAGTTCTGTAATATAGCTCTTCCAGGAGCATTTTCCTCCAGGAGCTAAGCGCTGTCGGACCCACCGCTTTCAAGTCGGCATGTGTAAGCAGCATCAGCAAATCGAGTCGCCGTTTATGCATGACGGTTTCAGCAAAACGACTCACCAGGGCTTCATCGTGCAGATCCTTCTTGAACGCCAGGTGCGTCATAGCCAGATGATTACGTATGAGAAAACAGACCTCATCTAAAGGCTCTTCGGGTAGCCCGAGCCGCTCAAGGGTGGACCGCGCTATCTCTTCCCCCCTCACTTCGTGACCTGGTCCTCTCCCCTTGGCGATGTCATGAAATAGACCAGCCAGATAAAGCACTTCTCTGCATTCCAGTCTGGAAAAAATAGTCTGTAGCAACGTGGCATCCGGGTCTTTACGGGCACGGCTGAATGAGTCGATATTCTCGAGGACCGCGATGGTGTGGAGGTCCACCGTATATTGGTGATACACGTCATGCTGGGGCAGGAAACGCACCCTTGCAAACTCAGGGATGAAGACGCTCTAGAAAACCTATCTTCATCATCGCATTCAAGGCCCTAGCAACCGAACCGCTATTTCGAAAGATGTCGAGGAAAAGACGGTTTACTTCTGCTTCGGCCGTCATGTCGTCATTGGAGGGTTGAAGCCGTTTGCGAATCAGGTCCACGAGCCTGATATCCAGGTCGCATCCCGTTTCAGCGATCCTATGAAACGCATGGATTATTTCCTTGGGATCGGCGCCGAAATTCTGGGGGTGGAAATGATTTATGCCACCTGCCCCAATATAGAACGAATCGTCCAGCTTCAGACGTTTCAGACCAGTAGCGATTTTAGGCCTTAGGAACAACCGCGCTCGTGCAAGCACCCGCCGGCCGAAAAAATCCAGGGTGGCCGCATGTCGATAGTACTCACGCATAAAACCTTCGACACCGCGGCGTTCGGCAGTATCCTTGAATCCCATTTGTGCGGCCAGGATATCCTGGGCGTCGAATTTGAGACGATCGTCGCGCCTATCCGCAATAAAATGGAGTCTGGTCCGAACTTCAGCCAAGAAATTCATACCTGTTTTGGCATCCTCCACTGCTCTGCGTCCACAGATGCCTGCTGTAGGTAGATCATCCAGGCCCTGACAGCCGAAGATCATGCGAACAAGCCACGCGATCAACTGGATATACCGTAAGGAACCGGGTCCTTCTTTCAGATTAGGTTCCAGCAGGTAGATCGTATGCCCGAATTTCTCGGAGGACTTACGGATCTCTCCTTCTATCTTGAGGTACAGGTCCAGCGCGTCGGTGTCTAGGATAAGCCGCTCCCGCGTGATCGCAAGTTGTCGGTAGATGCTCTCATCTCCCCAGATGTGGCGAGTGTCCATGAGTGATGTGAGTACCGCCAAGTCCTTGTCTGCCTCGTGCTTGCATTCCTCAACGGTCCGTACTGAGTGGCCCAGCTCCACTCGCGCGTCCCACAGTAGGTACAACATGCTTCGAATGCCTCGATAAATACCCTCCGGCGCATTTTCAGGGCGCAGAAAGAGAATATCGATATCCGAATACGGACTCATCTCCTTACGGCCGTAACCACCAAGGCCCAGCAGCGCAATTTGGTCCTTCCAGTGTCCCAGAAAGTGGCCTGCCAGTTGCCTCAGCAGCTCGTCGTAAGCCTGATGCATCTGGAAATGTCTGGGGTCAGAGGCTCCTTCCCCGCGATAATTTCCAATTTCGTCGCGAATCTTCGCGATTTGAGTTGATCGATCGTGGTTGGCAAAAATGAATCTCATAAAATGTAGCCCCGGCGTGAGAGCGCCTATTGATTGAACGTCCTGAGCAATGAGGCGGGGCCTCGTGGGAACGCATACTAATTCTTGGGTGACAGCGGGTCAACCTGCCGCAGTCTAATTCACTTGGAAAGTCACTTGCGCGCCCTCCCCGCTCGGGGTAATCGCATGAAGCGTGTGCTTACCGCGGACAAGCCCCCAAACGAATTCATAGGGTGAGGGAGTCCTGGCAATTTCAACTCCGTCCAAAAGCCAGACGACATGGTCCACAACGGGTTTGGGGACAGCACAAGCGCCCAAACGAATTCATAGGGTGAGGGAGTCCTGGCAATTTCAACTCCGTCCAAAAGCCAAACGACATGGTCCACAACGGGTTGGGGGACAGCACGAAAAAGGATGCTGCCTGAAGTATGCGGGGAGAGAATAAATCGGTCAGAGTCGTGTGGGGAGACGATCTCAATGGCAGAAGTCTTTGCCGGATTATTGGGTCGCATCGAGGAAGGATTTATATATGTTGAAGCTGAGCCCGAAAATGCCGCTTCAGGGCCCGTCAGTCGGAAGCGCCCTCTGCCCTGCTGCATTTCTCGGTGATGAATCCACTGGGCATATTGTGACCCCAAATAGTAATTCTGGTCCCGCTCGTGGGAAAGGTCGCAGGGAACCGGATCATCGGATGCGGGTAAGACCAACTCTTTCGTCACGTGGGGACAATGCGCGGAGGCTGCCTTACCGGACAGCCAGCAAATGGATTCTTCCCGTATCCCTGTAGGCTTCACAAACGGTTCCGGTTCCCCTGTACCATAAAGATAGTCTGTGATCTCCCTTAGAATGGGTCCCAAAACTGTGGCGCCGGCTCCGCCGCCGGTAGGACGTCCATCGAAGTTGCCGGCCCAGATGCCAACCACGTGCCTCGACGTATAGGCAATTATCCAACAATCCCGGTAGTTGCTGCTCGTCCCGGTCTTGACGGCCACGGGGAAGCCAAAATCAAAGAAGGCTGGGTTCCCGAATGTCAACAACCGCGCGGATGGGTCTGCAAGAACATGGTGGATAGCGTATGCAGTCTCAAGGGAGAAGATTCTCACTTCTCTAGCCTTTTTGCCGGGAGTGAGTCTCAAAGGACTGTACAGCCCTTCCCGGGCCAAGGTGGTGTAGGCCTGCACCAGGCGATACAAACTCACGTCTACGTTGCCTATGGCCAAGCCCAGTCCATAGTGCTGTGGAGACCTCGAGGTTTCGTTGATTACCCCGAGATCTTCCAGCAACGCGTAGAACTCGTTCACGCCGAGTGATCTCAGCGTCTTTACGGCAGGCATGTTGAGCGAATTCCCCAGGGCCAAACGAATGGTGACCGGCCCGTACCAGCGACGATCAGCGTTAAGCGGGAGATAATCACCACGAGGCGTCGGATAGCTCCTGAAGGTGTCCGCAATCTCGGAAAAGGTGCTGCCACCTTTCTCCAGGGCGAGGGCGTATAGAAATGGCTTGAGTGCGGAACCAGCACTGCGCGAGGCAAGAACCGCGTTATTGTACCCTTGATTCGTATCCGAGTAACTAAGCGAGCCGACCATGCCGAGCACGTCGCCGCTTCGAGCAGCAACCACCATTGCCCCGGCCTGATGAATCCCTATTGCGGAGAGGCGATTTTTGTGGGAGCGAAGTATGTATTCGAGAGAATGCTGAATTTCCAGGTCCACTGTGGTCTTGACAGGATTTGACTGCTCCGGTTCCTGTCTGAGCACAAGGTCCACCAGATGCGGAGCTTCAAGGGGGATAGCCCGCCGTTGCAGGTCAACGTTCGGTCCCATCATCAGTGTCAGGCGCTCGCGTGATATCCAGCCAAGGCTGGCCATGCGCCGGAGGACGCGGTCTTTTTCGGCCAGTAAGCGTTGCCGGCCGGCGGCATTACGAAAGTCGTACCGCGACGGAGAGCGTGGTATTGCGGCAAGAATCGCCGCTTCGGCAGTGCTGATTCGCTCGACGTCCTTGCCGAAGTAGAGTCTCGCAGCGAGTCCTACTCCCCGAACATTTCCCCCCATGGGTGAGAGATTAAAATAGAGTTCGAGAATTTCTTCCTTGGAAAGCTGACATTCCATTTTGAGGCTCTCCAGCAGTTCCAAGAGCTTGGCCTTGTAAGTCCTGGGCCTCGGCCGAATCAAGCGCACCACCTGTTGGGTGATGGTGGAAGCCCCGGAAACTATTTTCCGCCTTTGGAGATTGGTGAATGCAGCTCGGAGTATTGATATGGGATCAAAGCCGGGGTGGTAATAGAACCGCCGGTCCTCAGCCGCGATGACCGCGAGTTTGAGTGACCGCGGGGTCCTTCCGATATCGCACCAGAAGCTGAAGCGGTCCCTCTCGTCCGGCACAAGCCGGAGAAGACGGTCGTTGCTGTCGACCACAGCTAGAGGCGCTCGACTCCGTTGCTGCTTTAGTGCGTCCCGATAATCGGGTAGCAGGTAATAAAGAGTTACAGCGGAAGCCAGGAAGATAATCCCCCCGGCACCGACGAATCTGAGCGGATGTAAGAACCTTTTCTGGAAACCCATGATTACGGCTCGAATCAAGGTTCGCTCCGTCGCGAGACTTCACCGCGGGACACTGAACCGAATACTATGGCACGCGGCGCCCGGTCCTTTTCCAAAGTCGGTCGCAAGCGGAGCGACAAATGGTCCAATAGGTCCTGTTCCGTGTGGGCGAACTCCTTGTGAGCGCGCTGAGATCTCACCGGTACAGGAAAAAATATAGGCCGGCCGCAACAATTACCGACCCTATGACTACGATCTTGACGATGACATCTGTTTCCATGGTTGGATCATACCCGAGGCCGGCAGGTTTCCGAAACGGAAAAAATCCTGACGAGAATTCAGGGGGAGGACAATTCTCGATCCTCGCGATGGGACTCTTCCAGAAGCCCCCCTGCTATTATCCACTTCCCCGGCTCTGTCTGATCTGTGCTAACCCAACGCCCCCCGTGATCCGGCAAGGCCCCCGTCGCCTGTCATTCCCGAACACGCGGGAATCCGAGCCTTAAGAATTAATGAACCGATGAGCAAAACGCCGTTACGCGGACTTGCCAAGATACCGACACAGAACTCTTTGGCAACTACAGCCCTTTCCGGATTCTCGCGTGCGCGGGAATGACCAGAACGAGATGAATCGACACCCATCAAACGGCCAGGTTAAGCCTGACCCTGAGCTTATCGACAAAATCGTTCACAGGCTCCGCAATGATTATCTACCAAAAACAATATTTAATCTCAAATGATTATATAATAAAGCTAATCTGAAAGCTGTCTATTCTATAATCTTATACTTTAATAAAAATGTCTATCATCGTGTTTTTCGTATTTTTTTATTGACATATCCGGTCCGTGTTTGCTATCATCCGTCTCAGCCTTAATACCGGAAGAGGACTTGAACCCTCATGAAATGAATAGACCAGGCGTTCTTCACGTCGATCACCCAGGGCACCGTGGTTTCCGCATGGTCTGGATCGCCTCCACACGGTCGTCGGGAGAGGATAACAATGAGGTCACCCGTAAGAAAATATAAATCTCTTTGGCTTGGCTGCCTACTTCTTGCCATGGCGTGCTGTCCGGCTCTAGCCGCAGTTTCCGGGGAAATTACCCAGGTCAGGCTCGAACCGCAGGACAAACGCATCGCCATCACATCCAAAGGCAAGGTGGGCAAGCACCTGGCGCGTGTCATCGGCCGACCTAACAGGCTCGTCATGGACTTTGAGGACATGACGGTCGGCAAGGTACCGCCCAAGATAACCGGCGACAAGGACGCGATTCACGAAATCCGTGTGAGTAACTACAAATCCAGTGCCCGGGTAGTCGTGGATTTTCAGAGCCACCCTGTTCCCGCGTTCCAGATTAGACGAGGGGAAAATCAGGTATTCGTCATCTTCGGCAATTCGTTAGCGGCATCCGGGGCCGAGATCCAGGCCGCGCCTGAAGGCCCCAACTCGAAGAAGTCTTCTCTTGCCGCTCCTCTTGCTCCGGAATTCGTCACCGCCGCGGCCAAAGCCCCGGGAAACGAGAAGAAGGCTCCAGGTTTGACTTCGGAAAAGACCCCTATCGAAGGAGCAAAAGGATCGTGGAACAAGAGCGCGGGCGAGTCCAAAGCGAAACATCCGGCCCTGAAAGAGGTCAAGCTAGCTCAGAGCACCGATCTGAATAAGCCTCAGACTTCTAGCCCTCTTGGGCAGCCGTCCGATGCAGGCGGCCCGCCGGCTCGGGGGATACCGGGCCCTGGGCGTTCAGGCCACGATCCTCAGATGGTTAAAGAGGTGAGGCCTCCTGTTACCCCCCCCACGCCTGATCCCAGGCTCGTGGTTCAGGAAATAACGGAACTCAAGTTCATACAGGTCGGTCATAATGCCCGGCTGGTCGTCAGGGGCGGGGACAATCTGGATTATCGGCTGAACAAGGTTTCACCGACCAAGGCCCGCCTGGACCTGGTCAACGCGGAAATACCCAAGGCCTACCAGAAGCCTTTGAAAACAGATCTCTTTTCTACCTCAGTCGAAATGATTGTGCCAGGTTCGCAGACGGTTTTCATCCAATTGAAAGACGCGGTCCCCTACCAGGTGGAGAAAAAGAAGGGCGTGCTGATGATCGACTTTCCCCCTCCGCGTTTCTCAGCTTCGCCGGATCGCAAAACAGTAGCGGGGGGGCCCGCCACGGGCGACCTGGCAGGCCGCCAAACCGTCGAACAGAGCCGCGAGACTCGCATGCAAGCCTTCCGTATCATGAAAGAGGAAGAGGTCCGCAAGGAAAATGAAACGCGCAGGCGAAACATAGAGTCCCTGCAAAAGCAACAGGAAGAACTCCAAAAACAGCGCACAGAGATCCTGAAACGATATCAGGTGGGGAGCGACCCTGAGATATTCAACAAGCCCGTGACTATGGATTTTCAGGGAATCTCTCTTAGAAACGCTTTCAGACTTCTTGCGGAGCAGGCCGGCATCAACATCATTGTCGGCAACGAAGTGACGGGAACCACGACAGTACGGCTATTCCAAGTACCCCTGGGGCAGGTTATCGACACGATTCTCAACACGCATAACCTCGATCGCGAGATGATGGGCAACGTGATGCGGGTCGGTAGCAAAACCGAGATGAAGAAATATAAGGAAGAAAAGCTCAAGGAGTACCAAAGACACATTAAAGAGGTCGATACTCGTCTGGCCAGCATCGGAAAAGAGGTTCAGAAGGAACAGGACACCAGTGAAAAGGCACTGAAAGAACTGGAAAAGAAAGAAGCCGGTCTGGACGAACGGGCCGAGGACACGAGAACGGAAGAGTACGGAGAAGCAGGGTGCGTTACCTACAAGGACAGGGGAGAGCAAAGAGAGGTCTGTTTCTACTACGCGACCGTGAAGGTGATATACGGCAAGCCTGTTGAAATAGTAAATACGCTGGATTGCATGTTCAATCTGCAGTGCGCTGGAGCGCGGCTGCGTGGCCAGGAGGAGTTCGGCGGGCCATCGATTTCCACCGCGGCACGTGGGGGGGTTCCTGGATCGAGTGGGACTACCCTACCGTCAGCAACCCCCGGACTTCCCGCAACGGTCCTAACTCAGGAACGGGAGCAGTTGGCGACGGCAGTAGGCGTGGCAAGACAGGGGCTGGCTCAGGACAGGTTAGCAACTGATGTGGAACGAGGCCGTACGACCGGCAAGGTGACCCTTCCTGCTGGTTCGGATCCCATGCTCCTGACGATTGTTCGCAACAACATGCTGGCCCCGGACGTCCCCAATCGGCTGATCTTCATCAAGGACACCTCAGAGAGGATAGCCCAGATGAAGAAGGTCGTCGCTACTCTGGACGTGCCGACCCCCCAGGTTCTCATAGAGGGTCGTATCGTAGAGGCCAGCAGAAACTGGGCCCGCGGCCTGGGTGTCCTCTGGGGCGGCAGAAACAACCAGAACGGCCCGATTGTTGATGGTAAAACCACTTTTTGGGGCATCACCGGAAACCAGGCCGGCGCCGCAGCCAATACTGCGACCGGTGCAACTACAGCAGGAAACGATATTCCCTCGCGATTCGCGGTAAACCTGCCCGCGACGGTCACCGGCCTTGGGAACCTGATGGGCCTGGGAATGCAATTCGGTCTCCTGGGCACCCAGTACATTACTGAACTGGATATGCGGATCAATCTCGGCGAGCACGCAGACCAAGCGAGGGTAATTGCTCGGCCCAAGGTCCAGGTCCTCGACAATCAGAAGGCCAGCATCAAGAAGGGAAACACAATCCCCTTTACGACCGTGTCCGCGAACGGGACGCAGACCCAGTTGGTGGACGCGGACCTTCTCCTGGAAGTAACACCTAGGATCTTTGCCGATGGCCGTATCAGCATGAAGATAAAGATGACCGACAACTCGCCGGTGGCCCTGGCCACAGTCACAGGAACGGTCATCGCCACCCAAGAAGCCGAAACCAATATGATCGTGAAGGACGGGGAGACTGCGGTAATAGGCGGAATCATAAGAAATACGGATAACAGCTCTCGTGACGGGTGGCCGGGTCTGATGAATATTCCCGTCGTAAACTTCTTCTTCACCAACAAATCAAGGGAGAAGCATCTGGAAGAACTCCTGGTCTTCGTAACTCCCATAATTATCAAACGGCCGCCCCCCGCCTCCTAAACGTCGCCACCACCCCACCCTGAAAGCCCACCACATGCTTCCCCCGTATAGCGGGGGAAGCATCTTATCTTTTTGAAGCTGACCAACGCTATATGAAGTTTGTCAGAAGTTCTGACAGATTTGCTCCAGCAGGGCCAACAGAAATTATTCTTGGCAATCGCTATAAAGGCGGGCGTGTCTTTGGGAGGAGAGAAATCCCGCGTCCCGCGGGAAAGCAATCTACTGATCTCATGTGCTGGAGATTGCTTCGAGCTACGCTCTCGTCATAACAGTTTCGACTTGATAGCACTGAGGATGTCGATTCCGGTGCCAAACGGACAACACTGTTGAGAATCGGTATAACCCCTACCGTGCTATCGACGCCTCAGCCATAAGCTCGGTCTTAAGCTTTCCCAACTCCAGTTCAAAGCCCTGCTCCGCACCGGAACTCTTCGGTATCTTGGGCACGACTGCGCTCCCGGAAATTCCTGCCGCGGCGAGTCTTTTCCTCTCCCGAGCGAGGACCTTCTTTCGGTCTGCGCCTCTGGTCTTTAACCAGGACTTGAACGAAGCGCGCAGTTCATGCAATGTCGCGACTTTGGCCTGGCCGGCCGGAAGCATCTCCATAATGTGCAAGCATTTGAGTATCTCCTCGTCCGCCGGCAGAGATTCCACCATCGCATTCCAGAGGAGAGAGTGAAGCACCCGTCGATCGCTTTCCGGCTCGTTGTCAAGCGTAGCAAGCATCTCGTCCGCCCTGGACGGATCATCCAGAAGCCTTATCTTGAATCCGTTGGCCCGTTTCCGGAGTTCCTCCATGTGGAGGCTTTCCTTCTCCTCCTGAGATAGCGACATCCCCCGGGTCTTGTCCATAATCAAGTCTAAGGTGCTGCGTATTTCACCCAATGGATTTTCCTTTTGCATTATTAAGAGTTTTTGCTGAGGGTTCCGGGCAATGTTGTTGGCCTAGGGAGAATCCCATTATCCCGCGTCGTCACCCCGGCGCACGCCGGGGTGCAGAAGATATTGAAAAGCCTGGATTCCGACTTTCGTCGGAATGACCGTCAGTACGGCGCGCAATTCATTGTGCCCTCAGGAAACGGGCCTGACCCCGCGTTCCGCGCGGGGCGCCCCTACAGCGCATCCGGGACAGGCGGCTTAAGTAAACGAAATTGCCCTTCCCCCTACTCCCTGATCTGTCCATCCCCCAGGACGATGAACTTCGTTGTGGTGAGGTCCTCCACCCCCATAGGGCCGTAAGAATGTATCTTGGTTGTGCTGATCCCCACCTCGGCCCCTAGTCCGTACACGTACCCGTCACTCATGCGTGTGGAAGCATTCACAATTACAGAAGAAGAATTCACTTCTTTGAGGAATTTTTGTGAGGCCGCGTAGTCCTTGGTCACAATCGTTTCGGTATGGAGCGAGCCGTATTTGGCGATGTGTCCAATCGCCTCATCAATGTCGTCTACCACTTTCACAGCGAGAATCAGATCGAGGTACTCCGCGTACCAGTCGTCCTCGGTTGCAGGCGTCATCGACGGGACCAGCCACTCGCGATCTTTCGCAACCCCTCAGTTCCACTCCGGCTTCTGTGAGTTTGCTCGGCTACCTGGGGGAGGAACCGGTCCGCGACCGCCTTGTGGACGAGCAGGGTTTCCAGGGCATTGCAGACACCGGGCCGCTGGACCTTGGAATTGAAAGTGAGCTTAACTGCCATGTCCAGGTCTGCTGCGGCATCCACGTATAGGTGGCAGACCCCCTTATAATGCTTAATAACTGGGATTCGTGAGTTTTCAGCCACAAAACGTATGAGCTCCTCGCCGCCGCGCGGTATGATCAGGTCGATCAACTCCTCGAGTTTGAGCATGTAGAGTATGGCTTCCCGGTCTGTAGTAGGAAGCAGGTTGACGATTTGCTCGTTGACGTGGTTTTCTTTCAACACATCTTTGAACAGCCCTACTATGGCTTTGCTTGAAGTGAAAGCTTCCGAGCCGCCACGCAGGATTACCGCATTCCCCGCCTTGAGACACAAGGCCGCTGCGTCCGCTGTCACGTTAGGCCGGGATTCGTAAATAATGCCAATCACACCAAGCGGTATGCGCATGCGACCAACCCTTATTCCATTCGGTCGAGTCCACATACGAACAATTTCACCTACCGGATCGGGAAACGCTGCGATTTCTTCAAGACCGGCGGCGGTCTGCTCTATCACATTGTCCGAAAGGGTCAACCTGTCCAGCATAGCTTTGGAAAGGCCTTTGGTCCGAGCGGCTTCCAGGTCCTTATTGTTCTCTTCCTGAAGATACGGCCTGCTGTCCCTTAGCTTGCGCGCCATTTCCACCAGGATCTTTTCCTTGAGAGTCATGGAAAGGTTGGCTGCTTCCCGGCCTGCTTCGTGAGTCTGGGTCACGACTTGAAGAATTGTGTCCTGCAACGACATGGGGCTCTCCACAAAGACTATTAAGGTCGAAGGACTTTTCGAACCTTGCCCGTGGGGAAAATCTTTCGGCAAAGAAGGTTCCCCGGAAAGCTTTGCTCAAACAGTGCTCAACCTCGGATTCACATCAAAACCTACCATTGACGGTTCCTATCGTCAATGCTCCAGCGCCCCGCGGGCGCTAGCGTGACGTTCTTAACGGACAATCGGTCAAAATCTGTGTGGTGGTACAGGGATGTTCCCGCGTCGCGTGAAAAGTGCTACAAAGTTTGGAAAGCAGGGGCCGGAGGGATCTTTTTCGGCACTTGGCCACGATAACTTGCTCTGAAGAGGCTTTGAATGATTCCTATCGTCTCCGTAGTAGGAAAATCGGACTCCGGGAAAACCACGCTGCTGGAAAAGCTCGTCAAGGAATTAACGTCACGTGGATACCGGATCGGGACCATAAAACACGATGCTCACAGTTTTGAGATCGACCATCCGGGAAAGGATTCCTGGAGGCACAAGCAGGCAGGGGCAAGCGCGACCGTCATCTCCTCCCCAACCAAACTGGCGCTGGTGGTGGACACGGACCATGACCACACACTGGCCGAAATCAGGGACAGGTTCATCCAAGGAGTGGACCTGATAATCACGGAAGGATACAAACGTGAGATTCACCCGAAGATAGAGGTCTTCAGAAGTGAACTGCACCGGGAATTGCTCTGCAAAGCCGACGAAAACCTGATTGCAATAGCTGGTGACCCTTCAAACCCTCCGACGACCGTCCCGGTTTTCGATCTCAACAAGCCCGGGCCTTTGTGCGATTTGATTGAAGAGCGGTTTCTCCAAGGTCCGAAGGAAGGCTAAGAAAAGACTCGTTGCAATGTGACGGTGGTGCTCATTCCCCGTGTGTCTCACCATGATTGCTTATGGCCCGAGACAGAGCTTCGCCGGTCCGGCAACCAAGATTCTTTGCGGTCTGGATCCTCTGTGCGCTGAGTTCCGAATCGAGGCCTACCACCCAGAAGCCTGCCACCATGCGCTTTCTCGTCTTCTTGCCGTAGAAAATCGGCACCGCCACAGCCCAGACATTGGGGAGGTACTGTCCTATGTCCGATGCCACGCCCTCGGCCCGCGCCTTCTCCAAATCTGCCATATACCGATCAGGATCTGTGATCGAATCGGGAGTGAATTTCGGCAGTGGGTGAGAACGAATGCGTCGTGATACGGCCTCCGGATCCTCATTGGCCATGAATATCTTACCTGCAGCGCCGGCGAAAATGGAAATCCGGGTGCCAGGTCGAGCCCTCATTTTAAGTTCTTTGGACGATTCGATCTGGTCCAGAATCAGCAGTTGATGGCCTGTGAAGATTCCGAGAAAGATATCTTCGTCCAACTCGGCCCCCAGCTTTTCCAGGTGGGGTCTTGCATGGTCCACGAGAGGAACTCTCACCGTCGCGTTCCCCGCGAGATCCTTGACTGCATGGCCGCACGTGTATTTCCTGGTAATCGGGTCACGAAGCACCCATCCCGATTCCTCAAGGGCAGCGAGAATCCCGTGAGTGGTGGACTTGGCCAATGATAGATTAGCCGCAATCTCACTGATTCCCGGATTCCGAGATGCGGTGAGGATCATTTTCAAGACCCGCATGGCCTTAAAGACGATCGGGGCCGAGTATTTAGTGTAGCCTGACTGATTTGCGCTGCTCACCGTGGTTCACCTTGTGCTAAGTCCGCGTCAAACATGACCCAACTTACGCTCGTTTCCGGCGGATCCTCCGAGCTAAGTCGGGTCGCGCGGTTCCTCGCAGACGAGAGCCTGCGAAATCGACACCGAACGCAAGTTTGCTTCGGGAACGCGACTTGGTTATGATTTATTTTAGACTGTCACCGCGTTCTCCCTGTAGTACGGCACAGTTCATGATAATGAACTAAAATAAGTTGTAGACCTTCGCAAAATGATTGTCAAATGGTTTTCATCGCTGGCTACGATATCGCTTGACACTACTTTTCTTGGAGGCTATGCTAAAAACAAGTTCTTAATACAGAAAAGTGATCCAGGCCGTCTTATGCTACGCATAAAAGTCCAGGATGTTGGCCGGGCCACTCTGCCCGTTCGGTCCGGCAACGAAGGATGGATAGGGGTTTCTCCCAGAGGGGACGATTATCACGTAGTTGTTCCTGTTGACGTCCAAATAGCTCGCGGCGTAATGGCGTGCAATAGGCCCACGGACGGTACGCCATTCGGTGGTTATGTTGGCTGGTTGTACTTCAGGTGTCCACCGTACCCGGATGAGGGTGGAGACGAGATTTTTCTTCGGGACGAGCAGATACGAAACACCAGCGAGCAACTGATCCGGTGGCTCGCCTCTTACGATATAGAAGCCGTCATGGAAGCCGGCACCCCTACGTGAAAGAATTCTGCCCGCGGTGCTTCACGATTTCTTACACTGCGAATCAAGACGTGCTCTTATGTTTGTGTTTTCTAACCTGAAGACCTTCAACTTTTCTTTCACATTCACAGGAGGAAGAAACCATGCTCCTGCCAAAATTTGACTATCACGAACCTTCGACGCTTGAAGAGGCCTTGCACTTGCTCTCGGAGTTCGGCGGCAACGCCAAAGTGCTGGCGGGCGGGACCGACCTTCTGGTCAGAATGAAACTCAAGATCGACAAGCCTGTCCACGTCATCTCCATCGCTCGGGTTCCCGGCATGGATGCCGTCATTCCCAGGAATGGCCATGCAGTGACCATAGGGGCGGCTGCCACTGCGGCGGACCTGTCGCGCCATGAGTTGCTAAGGGAAAGGTTCACGCCGTTGGCTCTGGCTTCAGGAAAACTGGGGGCCCCCATGATCCGGAACAGAGCCACCATCGGCGGCAACCTCGTGAACGGCCGACCGGCCGCGGATCTTCCCCCTGCTTGCATGGTTTTGAACGCGACGGTAAAGCTCAAGAGCAACACGGCTGAGCGCGAAGTGCCCGTCAGCGAATTTTTCCGTGGTCCGGGGGACACCCTGATCGAGCCCAATGAACTGATGGTATCGATCAACATAGAGACGCCCCCGCCTTGGAGCGGCGGCCACTACATAAAACTTGGAGCGCGCAAGACCCTTGAGATTTCAATGGTGAACGTGGCCACTATGATCACACTCCAGTCGCCCGATGGTCCCATTTTGGACGCTCGAATCGCTCTTGGCGCGGTTGCGCCGACGCCGGTCCGCGCATTCGCTGCCGAAGAGCTTTTGGTTGGTCAGCAGCCGTCCGAAGAGCTGTTCCGAAAAGCGGGCGAGGTGGGTGTGGGCATGTGCAGTCCGATCACCGATCATCGAGGCACTATGGAATACCGGTGCATGATGATCGAAGTCCTTACGAGAAAGTCACTGCTAGCGTCGTTGGAGCAGGCGCGCTCCTGGAAGCCATAAACCGTCAAGCGCTTAGAACTTTGATTCCGGGGAGATAAACACGATGAAGACCATAATCCAATTGACCGTTAACGGGGAGCCGGTTGAAGCCGCAGTGGAGCCTAACCAGACCCTCTTACAGTTCTTGCGAGATGACCTGGGACTGACAGGGACAAAGCACGGCTGCGGTCTTGGAGATTGCGGAGCCTGCACGGTTATCGTCGACGGCATGCCCGTAAATTCGTGTCTGGTGCTTGCGGTTCAGGCGGCAGGGCGGGAGGTCCTCACCATCGAGGGATTGGCTGAAAACGGTAAACTGCACCCAATTCAGCAGGCATTCGTGGATAAGGGAGCCATTCAATGCGGATTCTGCTCACCCGGCATGATCCTGTCAGCCAAGGCCCTCTTGGACGCGAATCCAAAGCCTACGGAACATGAGATTCGTACAGCGATCTCGGGGAACCTTTGCCGGTGCACCGGTTATCAGAAGATTGTTGAAGCCGTACAAGAAGCCGTGAAGACAATTGAGGGAACGGAGGTATCCTGAAATGACAGAATTCCAGGTTCTCAGTACAAGGGCCCCAAGGCTGGATGCTCCTGCCAAAGCCACCGGACGTGCGAAATACGCGGACGACCTGAGCATGCCTGGGATGCTTTACGCGGCGATACTCCAGAGCCCTCTCCCGCACGCGAAGATTCTTCATATCGACACTTCCAAGGCCCTCAAGCTGCCTGGCGTAAAGGCCGTGATTACGGCCAAGGAGGCAGGGCTGGTTAAATACGGGGTATCGCCCGCTCGTTACGACGAGACCCTATTCGCGCATGACAAGGTCCGTTACGTTGGAGACGAGATAGCTGCTTTAGCAGCCGTTGATCAGGCCACCGCACAGGAGGCGCTCAGCCTTATTAAGGTGGATTACGAAGAGCTTCCTGCTGTCTTCGACATGTTCGAGGCCATGAAAGAGGGTGCGCCCCAGATACACGATGCATTCCCCGGTAACATGACCGCTGAGGTGCATCAGGAGTTCGGCGACACGGAAGCTGCCCTTGGCGAGTGCGATCTCGTGCTGGACCATACGTTCCTCAACAAACGTCAGGATGCAGCATTTATTGAGCCCCACTCATGTCTGGCGGTCTTTGACCTGGACGGCAAGCTCACTCTGCACTCGTCAACGCAAGTCCCACACTATGTGATGAGGACCGTGGCAATGGTCCTTCAAATCCCCGTGGGGAACGTCAGAGTGGTAAAGCCTTATGTGGGCGGAGGATTCGGTCCCAAGTGTGAAGCCACCCCACTGGAGATGAGCTGCGCATTGCTAGCACGGATGACCGGGAAACCGGTGAAGATGACCTATTCGAGAGAGCAGGTCTTTCTGCACAGCCGGGCCCGCCACCAGTTCTACGCGGAGATGAGTCTGGGAGTGAAGAAGGACGGCACTATGGTGGCGCTCAAGAACAAGGCCGTCCTGGACGGGGGAGCTTACACGAGCTTCGGCATCGCCACAGTATATTACGCCGGATCGCTGCTCGGGGGGCCTTACAAGCTACAAGCGATGAAATATGATGGTTACAGGACTTATACCAATAAGCCGGCATGCGGGGCACAGAGAGGCCACGGCGGAGTGATTCACAGGGCCGCGTTCGAGCAGCTCGTGGACATGGCCGCGGAAAAGCTCGGTATCGACCCCGTGGAAATGCGTGTTAAGAACATGATGGTAGCAGGTGACACGACAGTCAACCAGCTCGATATGTCCAGCCTGGGCATGAAGGAGTGTGTTGAGGCAGTGCGTGACAATTCGGACTGGCCAAACAAGAAGGGGAAGCTGCCAAAAGGCAAAGGTATAGGCATGGCCTGCGGTTTCTTCGTTTCCGGAGCCGGTTACCCCATCTATCGGTCGGATACCTATCATTCAACGGTTGTGATCAAGGTCAGCGAAGACGGGGGAATCGTGAACGTGCTGACCGGGTCTGCTGAGATAGGTCAAGGGTCGGACACGGCCATGGCCATGATCGCGGCCGAGACTCTGGGAATTCCCCTGGATAATGTCCGAGTGGTATCAGGGGACACGGACCTGAGCGTAGATCTGGGGGCATACTCCAGCCGTCAAACTCTTATGACCGGTCACGCGACGAAAGAAGCCGCGGAGCACGTGCGCTCTCAGATTGCTTCTTACCTGGCTGAGGCGATGGGGTGTGACCCAGCCTCCATCAGCTTCCGAAATGGCACGGTGCGTTTCAATGGGGGTCCTGGGGACTTCGAGAAGATACGCACGCTATACATAAAAGAGCACCGTGGCTGGACAGACCCGCCTACCGGGGAATATCTCACGTTCAGGGAGGCCGCGCGGCTGGCCTATTTAAAAGGTGGAACTCTGGTGGGCACCGGGAAGTACAAACCTCCCAGACTTGGCGGAGACTACAAGGGAGCTGCGGTTGGCACTTCACCCGCCTATGGCTGTTCAGCCCAGGTTGTGGAAGTCACAGTGGATCTCGAGACAGGACAGGTCACCGTTGACGACATGACCGATGCTCATGATTGTGGCCTCGCGATAAATCGCACCTCTGTCGAGGGACAGATGCAGGGATCACTTTCCATGGGGTTGGGCGAGTGTCTTTTTGAGGAGGTGAAGTTCGACTCTCACGGCCGAGTCGTGAATGCGTCTCTGGGCGAGTACCGCATCGCTACAGCCCTGGATATGCCGAATGTAAAGAGTATCATTGTGGAATCCAATGAGCCCAATGGGCCATACGGTGCAAAAGAGGTGGGTGAAGGAGCGATCATGCCTACTATCCCCGCGATACTTAATGCCATCTATGACGCTACGGGCGTGAGGGTAACCGAATTGCCCTGTACCTCGGAGAGGCTCTACATGGCCATCAGGGCTCAAAAGGACAAAAAATAGGGCGGAAAGATAAAAGAGAGCAGGCAATGGCCCGGCATGATAGGTAGCTTGACTGCAATAGACAGTGATCAGGAATTCCCGCCGAGGCTCGTGAATTGAGATTCATATTCAACGGTTTTCCCGAAGACTTTGTCGGTTGCAAACTGACAGTCCAAGACCTGCTGGACAGGAGCGAAGAGGACGATCCAGCGGTAATAGTTGAGATCAACGGCCGTTTCGTCTACCGAAAGGATTTCAAAACCCTTGCGATAAAAGAAGGGGATAGGGTGGAGTTCATACACCCGTCATTCGGAGGCTAACGGCTTCAGCATCAGAATGGTGACTTGCGTAGTATGCTCTGCTCCCTTGCAGGGCCGACCGAAACCAACGTAACGGGAACGCCTGTCAGGTGTTCAATAGTCTCAACGTAATCCCTGGCCTTCTTGGGCAAGTCTTCAAAGGACCGGCAAAAATCAAGCGGCTTGTCCCAGCCCTTTACTTCTCTATAGATCGGCACCAGCCTTTCCAGGTCCTTAATATCCGCGGGTACTCTATCTGTGGCTTGACCGTCCAGCTCGTACCCGGTGCAGATTTTCAGGGGAGATATGCCGGTGAGCACATCCATTTTCGTCAAAGCAATTCCCGTCAAACCGTTGAGCCGCACGCTGTGATTCACCACGACCAAATCCAACCAGCCGCAGCGCCGCGGCCTTCCAGTTGTGGCCCCGAATTCCGCGCCGATTTCGCGGATCTTCTCTCCTAGCTCGTCGTTCAGTTCCGTAGGAAATCCGCCCTGCCCCACCCTTGTCGAGTAGGCTTTCACTACCCCCCATATTCTTTCCACAGAAGTAGGGCTGACGCCTGCGCCGCAGCAAACGTTTCCGGCCACCACGTTTGAGGAGGTCACAAATGGATACGTCCCGTGATCAATGTCCAGAAGCGTCCCTTGCGCACCCTCATAGAGGATGCGACTCCCGTCCATGATCTTGTTGTAAAGTACATGTGCGGTGTCTGTTATATGTGGCGCGAGTTTCTTGCCGTATTCAACGTACTCCTCTACCACTTGCTTGGGATCCAGCCTAGGGCGCTTGAATCGATGCTCTATCAAGAAATTCTTTTCTTCCAGCGCTGCCACAACCCGCTGCTGCAACCTGTCGGGCCTCAAAAGGTCGCCCATCCGAATTCCCATCCTGGAAGCCTTGTCTTCATAGGCGGGACCGATTCCCCTGCCGGTGGTTCCAATCTTGGCGTCGCCTAGGATCTCTTCTCGACCATGGTCGATAATCTTGTGATACGGCATAATGACGTGCGCCCGTTCGGAAATCAGCAACTGCCGGTCATTGAGAAAGTGGCCCCTCTTTCGCAACGTCTCCTTTTCCTCAAGAAGCACGCCGGGGTCTACAACTAAGCCGTTGCCAATTATGTTGATAGTTTCAGGATAGAGTATACCTGACGGTATTAGATGAACTATGATCTGTTCACCGGAAACCTTTAAAGTGTGTCCGGCATTGTTACCACCTTGGAAGCGAACTACCACTTCTGCGCGGCTGGTAAGCAGGTCCACCACTTTGCCTTTGCCTTCGTCACCCCACTGGGTCCCCACTATTACTAAAGTGCTCAAACTGTCATGCCTTTCTTATTACTAAATAAGCCGATTTTGCTCTTGAAACGTCTCAAACCGAAACAGTGTCACGGGTGGAAGCTTCCGCCACCTCAGCGCCCGGTCCCGAATCCAGAATCACCTGCTTCACGCTGATGATTCCCTGAATATTCCGTATGCTGTCGAGAGTGGACTCATCGGCAGGGGTGTCAATGTTGATAATTGACATGGCCTTGCCGCCGGCGCGATCTCGGGACAGGTTCATCTGTGCGATATTGATTCTCCTACCGGCCAAAGCTCCGGACATACCGGCAATCATCCCGGGAACATCTCTATTGGTAACTATGAGCATAGGACCTGCCGGCACCGCTTCAGTCACGAATCCATCGATCCCGATGATGCGTGGTTCGTAGCCGATACGCCGGATAAGGGCCCCTTGTACCATGTGGGAATTCCCTTCCGACGTTCTGGTCCTCATCACCAAGGAGGACCCGTGCAACTCGCTTTCTTTAAGCGTTGTTTCCAGGACCCGGATGCCCCTGGCCTGCGCGATCATTGGCGCATTGACTTGGTTAACATCCGTACCCTCAAAGCCGGAAAGCAGACCGACGAGCGCAGAATAGGTCAAGGGTCTCAAGTCCCATGCCGCAATTTCACCTTGGTATTCCACTTCCAGTTCCACGATGCCGCCCGCAGTAAGCCTGCCGAGGAATTGCGCCAGCCGCTGGGCCAGATTGAGGTACGGGACCATCTTGGCGGCTTGGGCTGGGTCTATGCTCGGGAGGTTCACTGCATTTCTGACAATCCCCTTCTCCAAATAGTCAATTATTTGGTTCACCACCGCGACGGCGACATTGATCTGGGCCTCACCTGTTGAGGCTCCAAGATGAGGTGTGGTCACCACCCGAGGATGCATCACCAGGGGATGCTCGCCCGGCGGTTTGATTGAATATACATCCAGCGCTGCTGAAGCGACTTTGCCGGATTCCAGGGCATCCAAGAGCGCATTTTCATCAATTATCCCGCCTCGGGCGCAATTAACGACGATTACACCGTCTCTCATCTTTTCGAACGCTGCAGCATTGATCAATCCACGGGTCTCGTCGTTAAGAGGCGTATGCACGGTAATCACATGAGATCGACTGAAGATTTCACTCAGCGAGACAAGTTTGACACCGGCCTGTGAGGCGGCCTCCACAGTCGTGACCGGATCATACCCAAGTACGTTCATCTTAAGCCCGCGAGAGGCCAGTTTGCCCACTATGCTGCCAACTCGCCCCAGGCCTATCACCCCAAGGGTCCTGCCGGCTATTTCCCGACCTTGGAATTTCTTCTTCTCCCATTTCCCGGCCTTCATGGACTCCACGGCCTGGGCAATGTGACGGTGGGCACACATAATGAGGCTTATGGTATGCTCCGCAGTGGCCTCAGCGTTTCCCCCGGGCGTATTCATGACGACTATGCCCCGCCGCGTAGCCTCGGGAACGTCCACATTGTCCAGTCCAGTCCCGGCACGGCCGATCACCTTGAGTAATGAGGCATGACTCAGGAGGTCAGCCGTCACGCTAGTGGCACTGCGAATTACGAGACCGTGGTAAGCCCCTATTACTTTTTTCAGGTCCTCCGTAGACAGGCCGGTCTTAACGTCCACATGGAAGCCTTCGCGTTCTCGCAGAAGGTCAATCCCCTGCTGGTGCAGATTGTCCGACACTAAGATATTGTAAGCCATTTCTCCGGCCCCGGCTTTATGCTTCAGAAGTCGTCCGATGCTGGACGCGGATAACTGCCGACACTCCGAAAATTTCCCGCGTACCGGTCTCTCATGCGCGAAACAGGTACATCACGCCGAGTTTCTTTCAAAGGCAATTCTGCATCATTGACGTTGCCCTTGTGCTTCCTCTGCCACGACGGCAATCCCGCTGCCGGCGGAACTGCGTAACTACGACAGCCGTTGGGAAAGGGCTTATAGACGTAGTCTATGCTGGGCAACCCGCTATCAGCCGTTTTTTCCGGCGAACACCTTCATGAAATCCACAAGGCTGCGGACAGCGTCGATACCCACAGCGTTGTAAATGGAGGCCCGGCATCCTCCCACGGAGCGGTGCCCCTTTAGGCCGCCCAATCCCTCTTTCAAAGCATCTGCGACGAATTTCTTTTCCAGGGCTTCGTCCGGCAGCCGGAACGTCACATTCATAGTGGAGCGGCTGTCCGCGTCCGCGGTCCCTTTATAGAAACCGCTACTGTCGATGAAATTGTATATCAGATCAGCTTTTTCCCGATTAAGCCGTTCCATCACTCCGAGTCCGCCGATCGTCTCCTCGATCCACTTCAAGACGAGCTGGACCATATAAATGGCCACGCTCGGCGGAGTGTTGTAGAGCGAGTTCTTCTCTGCATAGGTACTGTAACGCAACATCGTCGGAATGTCCAAGGAGGCCCGATCCAGCAGGTCTTCACGTATTATGACAATGGTAACACCAGCCGGTCCGAGGTTCTTCTGGGCGCCTGCATAAATGAGTCCGAAAGGGGACGCGTCGAACGGTCGAGACATGATGTCGGAGGACATGTCCGAAACGAGCGGAACGTTCCCCGCTTGGGGAAAAGACGACCACTGAGTCCCTTCGATGGTATTGTTGGAGGTAATATGAAGATACGCTGCATCATGATTGACCGAGAAGCTCTTTGGTATGTAGCTGAAGTTCCGGTCCTCACTGGAAGCGATCACCTTGTGAGCCTTCTTGAGAATCTGCGCTTCCTTGATAGCTTTTTTCGCCCATGACCCGGTATTTACGTAATCCGCGGAAGATCCTTCGGGGATGAGGTTCATCGGTATCATAAAGAATTGCGAGCTTGCTCCACCTTGGAGAAAAAGGACTTTAAAGTTGTCCGGCAGCTTCAAGAGCCCCTTCATACGTTTCACCGCATCATTGAGGACTCCCTCGAAGAGGGCCGATCTGTGACTGATTTCGGCGACGGACATTCCTGAACCTTTGAAGTCAAGGAACTCTTCCTTGACCTCTTCCAGGACCGGAAGCGGCAGCGCTGCAGGACCGGGATTAAAGTTGTGGATTCGAGCGGCCATTTCTCTCTACCTCCTACCCTAGATGAGACGTGGAAGTGGTACAAACAAGCTTTATAATGTATCGCAGGGTGGGGATCAATTCAATACAAATCGCCTTCCAAAATGGAATCTGATACAAAGGGGAGAATTACTTCCGCTGTCAGCGGCGGATAATTTACGTGATATGGTTGTCAAACAAAATGAATCAAGAAGAAAAGGGTCGTCCCCATAAAGGAGATCAGATAATGAAGTCTTTGCAAACCCGGGTTCTCGCCTCGTTGGTCGCACTATTGCTCATCGTGGCTGCCACACCGTCATTTGCCCCAGTGGCTGATGCACAAAGGGGTGGCGGTTCCAGGATGGGCGGCTCAAGCTTCAGGAGTTCATCGAGTTGGTCGTCGGGACCGAGCAAGAGCGTTTGGGGCAGCCGTAGCGGAGGCGGAATTTACACCAAGCACCTTCATCACCTTCATCAGTCAAACCATCCGACGCCTATGGCAAGCCTTCACTTCAGCCCGGAGCATCCTCACCTTACTCGAAGCCATCTTTGGGCGGTGGCGCGCCGGGCGCGTACTCCAAGCCATCTGCTGTGGCCGGAAAGCAGTCTTCCGATAGCTACACCAAACCTAAAGGCGGAACGCCCGATTCAGCCACTACATCGACTTTCAAAGGCGGATCGCAGTTCGACCGGAAAATGGTGCAGCAGGTGAAGCAGGAAAAGGCGAAGGCCTCCCTGGATAGCTATCGGGCGGAGACGGGAAAATTCCAGAAACCTGCCGGCAAGTACCGGAAGTACCCCTTGGGAGTCTTACAAATCGAGTCCAATTTACCAAAAAGTTCACAATTACGGAGGGTTCGATTATGGAGCCCATTATGGCCGCCGCGATTCATTTTATCGTGGCATGGGATTTAGAGCACCGGGATTTGCTTACGGGATGGCACCTTCTTACGGGATTTGGGACACGCTGTTCTTGTTCATGATACTTGACCGCTTTTCCGACAGAAATCACTCATCAATGGCCTATCATCACGCCAATGATCCGGGATACCAGGCATGGCGCCGCGACGCGGACAACCTGGCAAAGGATAATTCAGAACTCAAGGGCAAGCTTGACGCGTTGGACAAACAGGTTGCCGCGATGAAGGGCACACCTGTTGATCCCAATTATCTGCCCAAGGGCGTGCCCCCTGAGGTTGCCGTGGCTGCCAACGCTATAGCGGACAAACCGGCACAGAGGCCCATAATAAGGTTTGCCACCGGGCCGAAGGACGGCAATTACCAGTACTTCGGGGAACTTCTCAAAAAGAAGGCCGACAAAGTCGACATACAGCTCCGCACCACAGCCGGTTCCATGGAGAACCTGCGGTTGATCTCATCGGGTGATATTGACATGGCCATTGTTCAGAGTGATGTATTGGCCATGCTGGGCTCAAAATTCCCGGGCCGGAAGTTGATTTCAGAGCAATCGACTCTATATGAGGAAGTCGTGCAACTGATTGTGAACGCAAATAGCGGCATCAAATCCATAGAAGATATAGATCCTCGCAAAACGGCTATCTATATAGGTCCCGAGGGCTCCGGCACATCCATGACGTGGGAAGGGCTGCGCCAGCAGCAAGAGCGCTACAGGAAGATCGCGGTAAAATTCGCCGGCTACGACGCCAGTGAGAAAGAAGTGGAGCGAAACCCCAAAGTGGCGATGCTGTTCGTCGGCGGACTTCACAGTGACATCCTGAAACAGGCCGAGCAGGCTGCCGAGCGGACAGGGAAGCTTAAGCTGGCCGCTGTGGATGACGGGAGTTTGGTCCGCAAGAAGGATGAAAACGGGAATAACATCTATCACTTCGTGAGCATTCCCAGTAATGCCTATCCGGCTCTTCAAAAGGGCTGGATTTGGGGCCATGACGTGAAGACACTGGCAGTCCAGGCTGTGCTGGTGCTACGCACAGACTGGGCCAAGAAGTACGGACAAGAAGCCCTCGATGCTCTCTCACTTGGTGTGATGGATGCAAAGGTTGACATGCGCAAGAGGTTAGAGGGGCGATAAGTCGCTGCTAATTAAGGAGAAAGGTATGGGAAGCACTCTGCAACTGTTTAGGAAGATGGCCTCAAAAAAAGTTGAGGAGCTGAAAGACGCGTTTTCATCAGATAAGCAGGGAGAGAGAATCGACAAAAATCTCCCCCTCAACCTGAGGATCAATGCCATGGTTGAAATATCTGAAGTTGACTTTCTTCTGGGGAGTGATGATATCAAAATCCGACGTCCTGAAGGAAGAGGCGTGGTGGCCGCGTACGGTGTCGCCAAGATCTTTAGGTCGACAGTTCACAAATTCTACCTGGATTTCCAGGATGATCAGGATTATCTGCTTCAGATAGTAGTCGGCGATAACCAGGATATCGAGGAATGCAAGTTCTTCTGGTCCGCAGACACGGTGTACCCTGATGACTGGGATTTCTGGCTGAATGAGAATACCGGGTACATCGGTTACAGTGTATTCGACACACCGGACAAGACCAGATACTATCGGGTATGGGAGAATCCGGGAGCTGAAAAAGTTGTGGAAGAGGGAGAAGGCGGGGAACGAATAACCCGTGTGCCCCCCGTGGACTTCTCGGAGACCCTCTATTTTGATTCCAATGGAAAGAAGACGGAGATCGTTAAGCACTCGGCCATGCTGTACGGTCGCCACGCAAATGACAATGTGGACGAATACCTGCTGGTCGGTCTCAATGAATACGCCGACACGTCTTTCGTCCAGATGCTGATCGGCTTGGAGCTCAATCCCAGCTCCCTGGACGTCATCTGACGAGGGTAAGACAGGTCGAGGGAGCTCTAGGTAAATCGGCCCGACCGTCTGTCGCGGTGGAATTAGGGATGGAAAGATGAGGTGCGAAGTCTTGAGAAAGCGAATCCGGTTATCCCGAGCAGCCTTTTGGCTTGGTTAGCTCGCGAACCGGGCGGTCTTTATGTTCGAAAGTGAAAAAAAGTTTCTTTTTCCCCAAAGGAGGACCACGAGATGGGAACAATTTTCGGTTTCATGAAAAACCTAGGCAAGCAAAAAATGGGTGACGCGGGTCGAAGCCTCACAGAGGCGATAGTCTCCTGGGATCCGGAAGCGGCTTCTCAAGCAGAAATTGAGACCATGATCGAAGATCTGGACAAGATCACCCGGGAAGCTGCCAATGCGCGGCAAACATTTCAGAAGGAAAAGCAAGAGGCCGACGCGGCCAGGGCGAACTATGACCGGCATCTTCAGGCAGCGGAAATCCTCAGCCAAAAAATGGAAACAGCCAAGGCCGCCGGTAATCAAGCTGATGAGCAAAGCGTGAGCGCAAGCCTGGACAAGCTGCTCAAGCAGTTGGAGACCCTCAGGCCGGAGGTGGAGCGGGAGGCTCAGGAAACGGAGGAAGCCAAGTCCGTGATGGAGGAACTCGAGGAATTTGCCAAGATGGCTGCTGAAAAACTCAAGACCGCCAGGTCCCAGCTCGAGGCCGGCAAAAGAGAAATGCAGCGGGCTGAACTGGAAAAGAAAAGGGCCCAAGATCGCGCGGGCACAGCCGAGCGCCTCGCCGGCCTTCGGCAAGAGACCTCGAACCTGGGAGTGGCTTTGTCGGCCATGAACCGGCAGGCTGAAAAGGCGAAAGCTGAATCGGCAGCCGCCAGTATGAAGGCCACCCTACTGGCTCCTGAAAAATCCGCGGAAGATAAGAACATCGACGAGGCCCTAAAGGCTGTCTCCGGAGAAAAGACCGAACCTCAGGGAAGCTTTGCGGATCGGCTGGCTGCCCTCAAGAAGTAGTATAAACTAGCTCTATGGGACCGCTCCTTTGTATCTGAAGGAGCGGTCAACCACACCTCATAAGGCACCGGCCGGCCGGAATTTGAGGGCCTGCGCGTCATGCTCTGCAGCGCTATTGATCCGCACGATAACATCCTGCCATCCAAAGACAGACAAATCAGTCGAGCCGCGTTCGCGGGCAACCGGAAGCACAGACGAAGCGGGGACAGAATCGAGCGAACCCGGCGCTCAGCAAGGGGGGGCATCAACGGGGCTGTGGGCTAGAGGCCGCGGGATAATTCGCAAGAATGTCGTTGACCCGCTGGTTTTCTCACGGCATCCACCAAGGTTCGATGCAACTGGCGTATCCTTGGGATTCGTGGTCGGATTTGGCGTCCCAATGGGTGGGCATGTCCTGAGCCTCGGCTTGCTGAGACTGGCTTTCCGCTTCAATTTCATACTGGCTCTCGCTGTTTCAAGCGTAGTCAACCCGTTTACTATTATACCGCTCTATTACGGCTACTATTGGTTAGGGTCTCTTGTGCTGGGGCGACCTGTCGCGATGAACTTCGAGGTTTTCCAGAAAATTATGAATCCGGTCCTGGACAAAGGGTATTTCTGGGAAGTCCATGCGGCATTCATTCAGCTTGGATGGGAAATCCTTGTCAGGTGGGCGGTTGCGGCGGCAATCCTTGCAGTCGTCTCCGGGACTCTCGGATACGTGATCACTTACCGTATTCAGAAGAAGAGGTGCATGAGAAAGGCCCAAATGTTGGGAATACAATATGAGAAGTACCTGGAGGAACTGGAAGAAAACGCTCAAGCGGATAAAGGTTAATTGATTGCGTGTTCCCTGCGTGGTCGAGTTTCGACCGACTCATAGAACATCAAACATGCGTTTGGCCCACCACCTCGATGAGGTCCATGCCGGAGAGGATGTGTGACCTCATCAGAGTCGCTATAAATGCAGCCATTCCTATGTTTGTAGCAGCCTGTCCTTTCTTTGAGGCCGTCTGCTATTCCATTCGGATTACACCTTGGCCTTATTCGTCTCTACCGACTTGGCCTCAATAGGCGCAGCAGGTTGGGCGTTGGCTGGGGTGGGCGGAGTGTCGTCCGTATCAAGGGACTTTTTGAAAGACTTGATTCCTTGGGCTACGCCCCCCATGATTTCAGGAATCTTCTTGCCCCCAAAGACAAGGACAACGATCAGAAGAATCAAAATCAGTTCGGTCGGCGCTGGAATTCCCATTCTTGCTCCTTAAGGCCGCACATAATCGCGCGGACCTTTTTGTTAGGCTAAGTTCGTCGACTCCATTGTAATCACAAGAAGATCCTGAGTCAAATATGGTCGGAGTTTCCCGCGGGATCAGCGACTACCGCAGAGCCGTCAAATTAACGAACCTGGCTCTGTAATTTCACTTTCTTATCACCCGCCCCTAGGTCCTCCCGTCTAGGGCATAGGCGCTAAAATGAACCCCGAGGAACGCGGGGTTCCCCCCTTTGTTAAAGGGGGGCCAGGGGGGATTTTGGGCTAATCCATTGAAAATCCCCCTAAATCCCCCTTTAGAAAAGGGGGACTTTGATAGGCTATCAGCCTCTAGATTGCTCACAACTGGGTAAGAGGCCTTACGTAAACGCCTATGTCCCTGGGAGACGGGGGGGCAAGGGGGCCAGGATTAAGGTACTGGCCCTGTTTTGACGTCTAGCCCCCTCCCCCTTGGTTACTTCTCCACCGGGAGTATCGTGACCTTCTGCCCTAAGGTTTTCCCGAAGCGATCCGGGTCATACATGAGCGAAACACGCGAGCCTCTCATCCAGAATTCCCCTTCTGCAACAGCTCGGGCAAGGTAAGAGTATCGGTAAGTTCCTGTCCATGCGCGGTTCTTGAACACTCTGACGCCGTCATCGCGAAATTCAAAATACGTGGGGGTGAAATCGTAAAACCCGTCACGCCAGGAATCTCGCTCCCGTGTCGAGCCTTCTCTTTCGACTCCTTCTGTTTTCAACTCTGAATTGATAGGAACCAGGCCGGCGGGTACCGGGTCCTCAAGCGCCAAATATTCAAAACTCTCGTATCGGCCCTCCTTTTCCGGACGGGTAATTCCTATCTCGAGGGTGACCCTTACCACATCCCCCAGCCGAATTTCCTCCTTGCCGTTCAGGTTTTCCATCTTCTTGCGAAGTGTGAACCCTGCGATGAGTTGCGAGGGGTCTGTGACGACATCTGGATACGTGATGGAAAGGGCGTAATTAAGCAAGTCTTTTGAATCGGACTCGACGCGAATGGTTCCTTTCTGGAGCAGCTTGCGCGGATCCAACTCAAGGTACGAGGCAGCCTCAGAGACGGTCATCTCTTCAGGTTTATCACCGCCATAGTCTATCCGGAGCCGGACAGGGCCAACCTTTTTTGTTTCCTTGCCCCGGTAGTATTTGCTGAGAGCCAACAAGCACCAGCCGGTGTCGGCGGTGGAGGACCAGCGGCCATCAGGCTTCAGACCCCTCAAGAGATAACCCGCCCAGGAGTCCGCCTCCTTAGATGCGGCTCCCGTCTCCAGGGCCGCCATAAGGCAGACTGCCAGTTCCCGGAAACTGGAATTATGATAATCGGTACGGTTGGGGTCAAATTTAGGATTGAGCTGTGTGACCATCTCTTTAAGCTTATCTTGCTGCAAATATCCGACTTCTTTGGCCGAGAGAATGAGCAATGCTTTGCCCTCGTCCTTCAAAGATTCGTATTCCTGGAAGAAGGGCTCGAGTTCCTGCGCGCTGAGCATTTTACCCACAGCAAGGTTGAAGAGCGCCAACTCCCTCGTCCACGTGGCCCCGTGATATCGGTCGGATTCCTTTTTCTTGAACAAGTTCTCATGGAGGAACGTTAGAGCACGCTTCAGACTCTCCTCGGGAACCTCGTACCCCGCCTGTCGAGCCGTGATCAGCGCAAACGAGGCATACATAGTCCCCCACCATGAAGTGTTTAGTTCACCGGGCCAGTAAGAGAAACCGCCTCCGGCCAGTTGCATTGACAATAGCCGTTCGACGCCGCGTTTCAGGAACCGATCCACCTCGTCCACGGATACCCCCGGGATGACGTTCGAGCGTGCGAGATCCCTTATGCCTGCAAGCGGAATGATCCCCGAACTGGTCTGTTCAATGCACCCGTAGGGGTATCGGAGCAGGTATTTCAGGCCGGGCGCTATCCTCGTCCAATTGGTGGTGCTGAAGCTCAGATTCGCTTTGAAATCTCCGGGATTTATGTCCTCCGGCTTCAAAGCTTTCAGTGCGTCAGGCAACGCGACCGATATGTCGGTTCGTTCCGTAAAACTCCCTATTGCTGTGCGACTTACCGGCATGAACCTGGAGTGGATGGTTAACGGATGCTCTACGGCATCTCCATATTTGCCCGACGCACCTGCGAACGTGCCTTGGAAGCGGAAGATGCCTTTTTCGGCTCCCCCGGTTACCTCGGCCAAGGCGTTGACTGATGAAGTGGCAAAAGGCTCGAGCGTGAGAGAAGATTGCGAGAGCCGCACGCTCAGATCGGGGGAGCCCTCAGCCTTGAGCAGGACATCACCCTTGTCTGGAGTCTTGTTGTAGAGCACCACAGGAAAAGAGACCCGGTCGCCGGGGATAAGAAAACGGGGAATCGACGGCTCTACGAAGAACTCTTTGGTCACGACCATGTTCCGCTGTCCGGAGACGAAGCCTGCGCCCTTGTCTGCGGCCACCGCATACACGCGGTACACGGTCGTGGAATCAGGGAGTTCAAACTCAACCGAAGCGTGGCCAGAGGCATCAGTGATGACCGCGGGATTGAAGTACGCAACCGGTCGAAAGTCTTTGCGCAGTTTGAGAGTGCCTGCAATTTCGCCGCCGCCCATGTCACCGCCGGTCAAAGGTTTTGTTGCGAAGAGGCGAAGCAAATCCTGACTAACTAGGGCCTGGCGCAAATCTCCTGAAAATACGGCTAGCGGGATGTTGAATTTGGTGAGGGAGGACAAGTCCGGTGTCTGAAAACGAGTCAGGGCCAGAACCGCCTCGTCGACTACACAAACGGCCAGTTCGGACAAGACTCCTTTACCGTTTTGATCGGCCACTTTGAAGGTCAGAGCTTTCTTTTCGCCGGGTCGTCCTTTCAATTCGGGCGTTTCGGGAGCGATATCAAGGCGGAGTTTTTGAATGTCGCCTCTGACGGTGACGTCGGCATATCCGTAATAGATAGTAGGGATGTCAGTATCTACCTGGCTCGAATAAACAGGGAAACCTTCCCTTCCTGCCGCAGCCATTACCGAGACGTACACATTGGGCTGGTACTTTTCCGCGGCCTCAAACTGGTAACTTCCATCATTCCCCTTCACATCAATTACCCGGTAGTCAAGAATCTCGCCTCCCTTCTCCATGGTCACCAGGCACTTCTTGACCGGCCGAGGCGCGTGGAATTGAATCCGGACCGATTCACCTGTCCGGTATTCTTTCTTGGTCATGGAAAGAAGGACCTCATTGCTCGTACGGACGTCCTTTTCCGCCTCTCTCCTTGCCCACTGATCGTAGTCTTCCCAACCGACATTGAAAAGCGTCTGGCTGGTGTATCGCCCGGTCTTGTCTTCATACGTAAAGCCGACCAGATAATCACCGGAGTCGTTCAGTTCCAATTGAAAGTCCGCTTCTCCCTTTACAATGGGCTGCTGGGAAGTCAGAGTCTTCATCCAGCCTTCTTCCCACACGGGATTCAGATTGCCTGCATCATCCCGCTTTTGCGTATAGAAGTATTTCTTCTGCATTATTTGGGCTCCGATTTTGCCCGAGGGTATCTTCTTCCCGCTTTGATCCACCACTATGAGCTTTAGCGGCGCTGAATAGCCAGCTTGGACCCGACGCGGGTGATTGGAAATGCCTACGAGCACGCCGGGCCGTGGATTAAAAGTCTCCACCTCGGTGGCGGGCTCGCCGTCAATATCCAGTACCGTGGCCGAAACATTTATGCCGTAGATGCCGGTGAGCAAACGTGGGTCCAAGGGTATTGTCAAACGAAGACTACCGTCCTTGTCCAACATGGATTCACCGGATTCAAGGAATAGCGTCTTGTCGTCCTCATTTCCAAAGAAATAGCCATCAAGACCCTCAACCTTGTTGACAACGGGCACCAGCGTAGCCTTCCACCGCATACGCCCATGCTTGACGGGCCCACCAGTGTAATACTGCCCCTTTACATCAACCGTTAGAAACGCGTCCTCGCGCTTGAGAGCTACATACTCTGTACCGGCCCGCTCCCCCTTCTTGATGGACATCGAAACATAGTGACGCGGCCGTTTGTACTCTTGGACCAGGAAGTTCTTAGTGAAGAGACCTTGTTTATGCTCTCCCGCAGCAGTCGCTTTTATGGTGTAAGTGCCTACCGGGAAGAAGCTCCTAACTGGAAATGTGTCGTAACAACTTCCAAACTCACTTAGCTTGAGTTCTTTGGTGTATAGAAACATCCCCTCTAGGCCCCTCTATATCCACCTTGGCCAGTTCGCCGGAAGGGGAAACAATGCGGTTGTTCTTGTAATCTCTCGATACGAACTTGAAATTCACGGTATCACCCGGCCGATACACCCCGCGTTCGGTGAATATGTATCCGGTTCGGGACTCCGGTTTGTCCTGCAAACTTTTTGTCTGTGTGACTGAGAAGGGTTTTAGGGTAAGAGTTTCCAGTTCTATGCCGCACGCATCCGACGGGGTAGCCGCGACAGCCCATTTCAATCTGGCAAGGGCCAGAGGTCTCTTAGTGGTTCCCGTTGATTTCAGACCTGACAACGACGAGAACTCCTGCCCGTCTTTGACGAACAGCAGACCGCTGTCATCGGTCTTACCGACGATGTACTTGTGACCGTCAGCGTCGGAGAGATAGATCTCAACTCCTGAAAGAGGCTGCCCCGTATGGATGGAGGTCACCCACAGCAGCAGACTCTTGGAGGACATCTTGTAACTGACCGAGAGGTCCGTAATCTGAATAAGCTTTTTGGCTCTTCCTTTGAAATTTCCATCCGGGTCGGTAAACACTGCGACCCAGAGTCCACCCTTCTCAGGGTTCTTTCTGAAAGAAAGAGGAACAGAATAGCCGTAGACGTGGTCCCGCGCCTCCGGAGCAAAAAACGCATCCGCATCTTCAGCGTATTCACCTGAGAACGCGTTGCTGATCTTGGCGGTGCGAACGAGGTTCTTGAGGTCAGCTATTTTATCCTTCAATTTAATTTGGTTGAGGGCCACCTTGTTGCGAAGGGCTTCGGCTGTTTCCGGGGCCAGGTATGGCGGGACCTTGATCAACTGACAGCGAACTTTGCTAACATTGGCCAGATTTACAGGGAAAAGTTGCCGGCCACGAAGTTCCACAACAGAACGCTCCGTCTTCAGGTAAACCTCCGGCTTGATGCCCGGGCCCTTGAACCGGAATTCTCCTTCTGTAAGCATCGCACGGCCGTTGTTGACTCTGGCGGAAGAGATTTCCAGCAAATAGTCGCGGTCGTACTCGAAGTCCCCCGTGACGCGGCAACCCCAGCCGCCGGTTTTGATAATGCTCAACCCAGCCACGCTGGGGGTGATTTTCAGCGCGGCAACGAGGTCGCTTTCCGAGACGTTGTTGCCCGTTAAGGAAAAATTCAGTCCCTTATCGGTCTTGGACCGATAAAATGTGCCTACATTGGTCACGGATATCGTTTCAATGGACAAGAACTGGTACGCAAAATCCTGAGCAAGAAGCCGCCTGCCGGAGACGTCGGACAGCCCCTTATTGATCACAATTTTTACGGAAGTAGGTCGTTCGGAAATCCGGGTGGGCACGAGCCTGAACTCCCGTGCAGGAGCTGTAGCCTTCTCCTGGTCTCTGGGGGTTTGAATCTCGAATTTCTCTTCGGCCTCGTCAGTCGTCACTTTGATTGCCGCGGCCAGATTCGAAGGGAAGACCGGATTGTTGAACCTCAGAGTAACGCTCCACCTGCCGGAAGGGTCTCCCGGTGAATAAGCATCACGCCGCGCGTGAACAGTCAGGTCGTCGGCAAGAGCCAAAGCCGATGCACTCGCAACGATTAGCAGTGAGACCAAAACCATTAACAGCCTGCCCTGAAAGCTACTCTTCATTGCCATAACTCCTTATCCACACGAGGGGACCTCAGTCCGTCAAAGGTGCGGGAAGCACCGAAGGCTCATACGCCACTACTAGTAAGCAGCCGTTGTAACAAAACTGCCCTCTAATTCCAATCAAAAGACTCTCCTGGCTTATTCCAGATTGGTGCGAGCCAACTTCCAACGTTTTGACCACCGCGAGTCATAGGCGGACATGGTTGCTGAAACCAGATTCCTGGACTTCAAGACTTCCAGAAGCGAAGGCAGTATCCTGGCTGTCAGCTCCCTTTCATGCAACAATACCACGTCACGGGGTCTCACTGTCCGCAGGGAGGCTACCACCTGAGATCCTGTATAAGATGCTGTCTCCATGCGCCAATCACTGGTGTCCAGATCCCACCACGCGACATGGTAACCCAACTTGTGGAGGGTCTCCATTGCCGCGGCATAAACAGATGGACGCCCGGTATGTCCGAAAGGAAACCTGAAGAAAAGGCTTCTCACCCCTTTGCTCACTCCCGCGTCCCGCGCTACTTCCTCGATGCACCTATGGGTTTTTGCTATTTCTTGTTCGATGCGATTCGGAGAGAGGGTCGAAAACGAGGTGTGAGTATAAGAATGATTTCCAAGATCATGCCCATCTTCCAGTGCCCTGATCGCAAGTTTGCGCAGAGATGGGCTCCGCAGGTTGCGGCCGATAACAAAAAAAGTGGCTCTCTGGCCTGTCTGGCTCAGATAATCTAGAATTGACCCAGTGCAGCGCACGGGTCCGTCGTCAAAGGTAAGAAATAATGGGCTCGCCTTTTGCAAGTGCGCCTGGGCATGATCATTTTCGGAAAGTAACGGACTTGAACCGATTGGCCGTTGGGGATCGTCGTTTGAAGATTCGATCCGATGGGGAGGTAGCAGTCCGGCGCATGAGATGGACGGGGCAAACAAAGCAGAAGCTATGAGCCAAGCAGTCCCGAGCCCCATGAACTCACGGCGAGAAAAGGCAATACGTCTCTTGGCCCCATCGGGTAAAGCCTTGTCGTGGAACTGTCCCAAGAACCCATGCGTCCGTGAAGGCGATCTCATGTTTTCGGGGACCGCTTACCACAAGGTCCCGCCCTCCTCCCTTGGCTGATAAGCACAGGCATAGACGGCACAAAACCGTATCAAGAAAGTCTTACATGTGTCAAGGACTTCATTTCATGCCCGTTTTGTTGTGTACGTAAATTCCCGTCGTGCTATAGTGGCTATGGAGGTAACGAATCAATTGGAAGCAGTGCTTTCATGGGCGCGGGTGACAAATGGAGACCAAAATCAAGAAGACCGGAGAATCGGCCGGCGTATCCAGCGGCCCTCTAAGGATTCACAACGATGACGGAAAACTGTTTGTGACCGGGTTCGGACTGTGGATCCCCGTTGAGACTGAAAAAGAAGGTCTTGAGCTTATTTGTGAACTCGAAGAGCAGGGTTACCGTATATGCCACTGAATTGGGGCGCTTACCGGGCGAATTATGTCAACTAGCATGGTGTGAAGCGCGACGAAGAAGGTAGAAATTGCTTGAAACATTGGTGCATGGACGTGTGCCGCGCAAAACGGGACTCGTCCGCGCACGGATGAATCCCGCGGTACGCGGGACACCTGGCAGCTTGCTGAGAAAAGATTCTTGTAGGCAGTGCTACAAACCTGCCCGAGCGTAAAATACCGTCGGGCCTCACATGAGGCCCTTTTATCAACTAGTTGAGTTCTGAATGATGAAGGGAGATTCGAAAGCGCCATCGATGGCTAGAACGTGATTATCCAAATGCGGTACTTCGGCGCGGGAGCCGCGTACCGCGAGCCTTAATCTTCAAACGACTTTGCATAACCAGCGTCGGTACTTTCTTCTCTCCAGGTCCCGCCTCGGATGCCCTGGGTATCCTTCATCTTTTCATAGTAATCAGCCTCTTCCTGGCACCGTACGCACAGTCTGGCCGAGGGGAACAGGCGAAGCCGCTGTTCAGGAATGGGTTCGCCGCATTCTTCGCAGATACCGTATTCACCATGCTTGATTCGCTCCAGAGCTTCCTCTATTTCTTTCAATTGCTTGTGCTGTCGCATTGAGATCTTCGCATCAAGCTCTCTGGAAATCTCGCCCGTAGCGAGATCTATTTCATCACCTTTCTCGATGGCATCGATGCTTCGCCCCACCTTAATAGACACCAGTTGATCCAGAAGGACCTGTTTGGGGTTGAACGCGCCTGGCGACTCCGGTCTGGACTTCTTGACTTCTTGAACGGGTCTCGTCGTAGGAGGAGGCTCAGGAAGTGCAGGTCTGGTTTCCTTCCGCTCTGATGCTCCTGAATCCGCCATTCGGTAATAATTCTTTCCTCCATCCATCTTTCTCTCAATTTGGCCCTTCTGGACCTTTCCCCTAACGCTGTTAGGGACAATGCCCATTGCAGCCGCTATTTCTTCACGGGTCATCCACATTATCGCGACTCCTTGGTAGTTTCTTTCGTCCACGTTAAATAATCACTGGAATGCACATAAGCAAGAGCATCCCCCGCGATTTTCCTTAATTGCCAAAAAATACGTGGGCCCGCACCGATCGCCGTGTCACCATGGTACCCCCATGCGGCAGCGGAAAAAGGGGCCTTAGCGCGGACGGGAAGACATATACCTTCTCCGGCCGGCTGTCAACCTTTTTTTTCACGGAAATTCGCGGCGTTGGGAATAATTTGATGTACAAGGAGTTTTTCCCAGGCGTGGGGATCATCTGTTTTTTTGAGGCAAGCCGGGGCAGGTGAACTCTTGGAGCAAAGCCTACATTTCCAATGACCAGGGCAAAGCAGGAAAATAATTGTGCCTGTTTTTGGGGCCCATTACAGTGAATGAGCTTAAGATGATAAGCACCTAATTTAACCGTTTTAAAAATTATTATTAGTCGTAAGGAACTTCATTTTCAGGCAAAGTTAAGACTTTTAGCTTCCGAATCTCGTTTTTAGCAGAAAAAGATTGAAATCCTTACCGCTTCGGTCTAAGTGTCTCTGCCATAATACCGTTGGGGAGAAAAACCATGGCAATCTACCGCGTCCTGGGTGTCTCGATAGTGGTCCTGATGACGGTATCTGTCGCGCTGGGCCAGAGTTGGCAAGGTCAACCTCAAAGTGTACAGCCGGGTATATCTGCTCCACCACAGGGGGCTCCCCCCGGGGACCAGTCTTACGTTGCAACACCGCCGGGTTACGGGAGCCTACCTCAGTCCCCAAGCAGGTATCAGGCGCAACCGATTCCTCAGGATCCAGGAACGGGCCGCGACGCTACGCCCCCCTATCAGTACCCCCCTTATCACAACCCTTACTATAATGGGACTTCCGCGGGGGAATTTCTTTCGGGCACCGTTGACTGGCTCTTTAGCCTCCCTTCGAGTCTCATAGACCGCGCAGCCAATTTTATGGACGGCAATTTTTTCCCTCAAACGCCTGCAACCCATGGGGGTCCGGCACAGTCTGAAGTACAGGGAGGGCCTTCTTTTCGCGACAGCCAGGGCCCTGTGCAGCCGCTACCGCCGGCAGCGGTTTACGAACCTGGTTCACGGTGAGCGCGTTGAGCAAGAGGAACTGCATAAGCCAAATGTTGCTGACAGCTTAGGTGTTCCGATTACCAACGGAGCCGGAATGAAATTGGACGTCTTATGAAAGACTATTCCACAGCCAGAAAGACGATGGTTCAGCGGCAACTTGTTGGCCGAGGAGTTCGAGATCCCCGTGTCCTGGCTGCAATGGAAGAGGTCCCACGCCATTTCTTCGTAGATGAAGCCCTGTGGAATGAGGCCTATGACGATAGCCCATTGCCGATCGGTGAAGGCCAGACAATTAGTCAACCCTATATGGTTGCGGTAATGACGGAGCTTTTGCATCTGGACGGAGAGGCGAGAGTACCTGGAGATCGGCACGGGTTCAGGATACCAGGCCGCAGTGCTCACCAGGCTATGCCGGTGGGTTTACACCATGGAGAGACTTGAGGGCCTATCGGAAAGGGCCCGAAAGGCCGTTGAAAGTTGCGGTTACGCCAATATCCGTTTCATCGTAGGGGACGGGACTCAAGGCTGGCCGGACCATGCCCCTTATGACGGAATTATCGTCACTGCGGGAGCCCCTAATATCCCACATACACTGGTTGAGCAGCTGGTAGAAGGAGGCAGATTGGTAATTCCGGTCGGCGACCGTTTTTCCCAGGTCCTCAAGTTGGTCATTAGGACAAAAGAAGGCACGATTGTCGAGAGCCACACAGGCTGCCGTTTCGTGGACCTTGTTGGCAAGTTCGGATGGACCAGGTTTTAAGATTGTAACCGTTCCCAGGAACTCCCCTTTGTTTGACTCACCGCTGAGTGAGCGGAGAACTCAGAGATGACAACAGATTCGAGCAAAACCACGGAAAATATGATTGGGAAGGCCGTGGAAGTTCATCGCGAACTCGGCTCGGGTCTGCCGGAGTCACCTTACGAGGCGTGCCTTGAGTCTGAGGTGGTTGAACGAGGGCTCAGCTTCCTTCCTACTTGAAACTATCCAGCGCTCCCATCGGCTTGCTGTTGAACTTCAATGTCACAGGGCTACGACGGGAAATACGTCGTTTTGTAAACAACTTGAAGGAGAATTTGCCTCCGCGTTCTCTGCGCTCTCCGTGGTAAACAATTCCGAAGACTTTAAGATGGGGACTGAAATACCAGGGTGTTTGATATCCGAACATGTTCAGCGCGTAGCATTGGCTTCACGTCAATCTTCGTTCTTGTGACTTTTGCGTTGGGTTGCCCCCATTACAGCTCCGGTGTTCCGGCGACTCTGAGACTCCCTCAACTGAAGTCAAATAATCCCATTATAGGCGTTTATCACAACGTGGAACGCAATGAAAGCTTGTCCGACATTGCCAAAGCCTATGACGTTGACCTCCAACACCTCGCTGAGGTAAATAACTTGAGGCCTCCATATTCTATTAAGGCCGACACCAAGGTTTTCGTTCCGGGCGCGTCCCAACAAAGACCCGTCGCAGTGAGGCAGAAGCCACCGACAGAAGAATTGCGCGTGCAAGACTTCGGAGGAAGCCTTGCGTGGCCCGTGGAAGGAAAGATCATTTCCGAATACGGGGTGAGAGGCGGAATCCAATACAACGGCATTGGTATTCAGGCCAAAGAGGGGACGCGGGTTACTGCCGCGGCTGACGGACGGGTTGGTCACGTAGGAACAATTCCAGGCTATGGCAAAGTAGTCTTGATGGAGCATGCCAACCGGCTCGTCACTGTTTATGCTCATCTGAAGGAGATCCGGGTGGCCAATGACCAATCGGTTAAGAGGGGCGAGATCATTGGAACCGTGGGCTCCTCTGGAAGGGTTGAGACGCCGTCTCTATACTTTGAAGTCCGATCGCGTTCCAAGCCCCGTAACCCACTATTTTTTCTCGGTAGGAGAGCATGAAATAATTCAACTATGACTTCATTAATGGAATCCATCATAAAAGGTCTATCGAAAACGGGTTTGGCCGGCTTGGGAGTGAAGTCACCATTCACCATACCTTCCGGCATTGTTACGACGGTTCCTTCTGTCATCGCACGAATCGCTAGAGATATTCCCGCTATTGGGTTCTTGACGACTAAAACCC
Organism: uncultured delta proteobacterium; assembly: GCA_963809365.1. Classification (GTDB taxonomy): domain Bacteria; phylum Desulfobacterota; class Desulfomonilia; order Desulfomonilales; family Desulfomonilaceae; genus CAWBBA01. The sequence goes on from CAWEJR010000032.1 coordinate 77,171, forward strand.
TCAGCGTGGAGGCCAGGGCGGGATACCGGGAACCAGTGATCCATGAGGTACTATCCCGGTTGTTTTGTCAACGCGGTGGGATTAGCCAACCCAGGAGCTAGGAAGTTCCTTGAAGCTATGCTGCCACTGCTGCCTCTCCATGACAACAAGCCGTTGATTGTTTCCATAATGGGTGGAGACGGTGCAGAATTCCTGGAATGCGCTCTTCTTTTGGACCCCATCGCGGACGCTTTCGAGTTAAACCTTTCTTGTCCTCATGTGAAGGAGGCCGGCCAGAGCATAGGCTCGGATCCGGATACGGTCCGTGCGATTGTCCGGCTTCTGAAAAAACACATCCAAAAGCCCATTATCCCCAAGCTCTCGCCGAACCTTGCAGACATCCCGGGCATGGCCCGTTTGTGCGAGGAGGAGGGCGCCGACGCCCTGTGTCTTATCAACACAGTGGGTCCCGGAGTGGCTACCGACACAGAAGGTAATCCAGTCCTTACCAATGTAGCGGGTGGTGTATCCGGCTCGGGCATATTGCCCATCGGCCTCAAAGCAGTGCGAGAGGCGGCGCTGATGGTGAACATTCCGATCATTGCCGCAGGAGGCATAGCGTCACCAGAAGACGTGAGGGCCTACAGGGAAGTGGGGGCCTCTCTTTTCTCTGTAGGATCAGCCTTGGCCGGAATGGGCTCCAGCCAAATAGCGGACTTCTTCCGAGACATGGTCGATTCTCTGGAACAGCAGCCGGCGCATGCTTCCGCGGCCCGTTGCCTTGCGGCAAGCACGCGCACCACGTACTTCAAAACGTATGTCGCTGAAAACATCCCTTTGGGACACGAACTCTTCAAGCTACGCCTTGAAAAGGGACCCGAGTGCCCTCCTGGTTGCTTTTTCTTCCTTCGGTTGCCCGGGGTTGGGGAAAAGCCGTTTTCACCGGCTCAAGATGTAGAACCGCTCTATCTGGTGCGCACCGTCGGTCCGTTTACGCGTGCGCTGGCACAGCTCAAACCGGGAGACCCCATCTACATGAGAGGGCCTTACGGCAAGGGATTTCCGGAGCCTCAACCAAGCAGACCCCTAATTCTGGTTTCAGGGGGAACCGGCGCAGCGCCGATCATGCTAGCCGCGGCTCGTTGGCCTGCTGCGGTTTCGAGGGCCTTTTTCGGCTTTTCGGACCACGTGAGCGACGGTTTTCAGGATGAGATCCTTACGACGGTTCCTTCGGCCTGTATAGCGATCGATCCGCCAGGCCAGATTGGCGAGGTGGTAAGACTCTTGGCCGATGACATGGCGATGCAATCGGCTATTTACGAAGAGTGTCAGGCCTTCATTTGCGGTCCTGGTCCCATGATGGGCGCTGTGATAGCGCTGATGGAGGAGAAAACCCCAAAGGAGAGACTCTTTATGGCACGCGAAGACATTATGCGGTGTGGAATAGGACTTTGCGGCAGTTGCGGCACAAAGAGCGGCCTAAGGTCCTGCATCGACGGCCCCGTGATGACTCCCGAATGAAAAAGGGCCGTTGCATACGGCTATACACGTGGCTACTGGGCTGCACTGATATCCGAGATTATTCTTATAGGACCCTTGTCTGAGACCAGGATGAGGTCGGGACCAAGAGCCAGGTATTGGCCCAAAGTCGGATCATCTCCCAGGAGAGAGAGGACCCGTCACTGAGAAAGCTGACCTTGCGCGGCTGTAGCGAAGCGCGATACTCGGTATCTACCCACACCCCTTTCCCCAGGCGAAATACCTTTCCCTCAACGCTTCGGAATTGGTCAGATTCAACATCCTCGGCCACTGTGGACATCTTGTAACTCCACAGCAGCCCGCCTGTATCCTTGTGGGACAGGGAGAAATGTTCGGCAGGCGTTGCTGAGCTTGCGGGCAGCCTGAACCCGAACTCCCTTGCCAGCATGACTATCTGGTCACGCAGGCCGGGCTCCGATCCTTTGAGCGATTCTTTCTCGAGGAGTCGTCCGACGCGTCGCATGGCCCACAGACGGGGTATATATGGATGGCTCCGATCCACGTGGGGGAACCCAAAGCTTTTCGTCACTGTTTTGACTCGGCCTTGGACTTTGGCGCGGAGGCGAACCCTTGACGATAAGTCTTGCGTGCCGTCGTAACGCCCAAACACGACGATGCTGTCCTGTCCGAACAGGTCCGGGATTGACTCGGGCTCAACATCCTGAACAGGAACATCTTGGAATGCGACGGAGAGCTCGGACGCCTCGGGAGGGGACACCCCGGCAAAAAAACGATCCATAGCTGAAGGAAAGTCGTCTGTGCCTGTCAACCGAAATGAGGCACCTCGGTTGGATACGGCCACCTTATCCAGCATCGTCACATCTGTGTCCCCCATCGTCAATACGAAAATCCTCGCTCTCGTCTTGTTGTTCCGTCTGACATCTTCATTGATCGCTTCGCGATTGGTTATGCCCACCGTCGCACGGCCATCCCCGACGAAGACGACTATCCCCGGCCGCCTACGGGAAGTGAACTGCTCCAGGGCACCGATCAGACCATTGTACATGTCTGTTCCGCCGCTTCCCTGTGTTGAGTTCACGAACTGGGCTGCTTTCAACAGATTTTCAGCGGTTGCAGGAACAAGGCTGTCGGCCATCCTCCCCGTCCAAGTTCCCACAGTTAATATATTGAACCTGTCCACAGGACGAAGTTTTTCCAGGCCGAAAACGACTGCTTTCTTGGCTGAGTCGAAGTCTGCCTTCCCCATGCTGCCGGAGGCATCCATCAAGAACACGACATCTCTTTCAAGCTCCTTGCCCTTGGTGGGTGCAATTGGAGGGGCAACAACAGCCATAAAGCTCCCCTTTTGACCGAGCGACCGGCTGGTGAATAGGCTCAAATCCAGGTCTTCTCCAGAGAATGTTGTCAGCAGTCGGAAATTATGCCGGACCCTCTTTCCCTCAGTCTTTGTGGTAACCAGACATCTATGGGGGGCTTCCCTTGTAATTGTGAGGTGATGCGAGGGCGAGAATACAGTTCTCACCGGCCGCGACAGTTTCAGCTTGACCCGAATATCCAATTCACCCACAGGGCCTCGGGAGTACCGCTCACCGTCCAGCGGCAAAAGAATTTCCAGTGCATCGTTCTGTAGGGTCAAGGGTTTTCTATACTGCACTCGGAATGACTTCTGTTGACGCACCCCAATATGGACCGGCTGGACTACGGCCACTGAAGCGCCGGCCAATCCCAGAAGTGAGGGATCTTTCGTTGAAACGGTCAGTTTACGCAACATGGGGAGAAAATTCTCTGCGGTCAGCAGAGTGAACGGGCTCGGTGAGCCATCAACCCGTACGTCAGGTTTCATTGAAGCTCGGTCAAGTTCAATTGGGAGCAGGAAAAGGCCATCCAGAGGATAATCGTTGTCGTTGAAAAAGGTCTGGTCGATTCTGTATTCAATGTACCAGATTCCGGAAACCGTGATGAGAGTCCTCGAAAGAAGGACAGAAAGGCGGGCTACAGCGAACGTTTCATCTTTCAACGTAGGCGCAAAGACATGAAAGATCCCACCGCCAAGGCATTGAACGGGGATCACAAGGAGGAATAAAGCTAGAACAGGGACGCGAATAAGCGGTGTGGCAAACAAGTTCTTTCATACAAGACTTACCTTTATGACCCACCCTTGCGTCCTCGAATAGGCCCCGGTGCATTCATGCGGGTTCGTCAACAGGCCCACCGAGCTCACGATCCCAGTACCACGTTGGCGGTCGCCATCAACTCTTCCGGGGTGCAAATGTCCTCAGCCACGGCCTGTAGAGGTACTAGCGGTTACGCTTCCTAGCTTTACCAGTTCTTCCCCGGCCATCCTGGCGAAATCGAGCACTTGGCGGACCCGCTCCGGATACTTCCTAGTAAGCAACACGGAAAAGACGGCCGGTCGTAGGAGGGCCCCGCAGAATTCACTGTGGAGGTTTCGGACCAGGCGTTCCATGTGGAGAACCAGCGGATCAAAGTTGTGCAGACCCGAAAATCCGCAGACGGAAACCAGGAAAATCTTCTGTGGGAACCTCCACCTAAGAGGGTGTAACAATCCCCTCTCGTCCATGATGAAGTGAGGATCAAGGAAGACCACCAACCTGTCGATGAAAGTCTTTGCCAGCGAAGTCATGCCGTCGAGATAGATAGGGGTCGCTAGTATCATCATGTCGGCCGTGCGAATCCTCTCGACGAGGCCGGGCATGTCATCATTATGGATGCATACTCCCGGTGTCTGGGCGTAGCACGAGAAACACCCTATGCACTGTTTGATATTCTTCCTGGCCAATAGAGCCACGTCCACCTTGGCCCCCGCGTGGCGGACCCCAACCAGGAATGGGTTAAGAATCATTTGAGTATTGCCCGCTTCCATTCGAGGGGCTGCATTTACGACAATGATACGCATTTATTCTTCCCACGGATGCGCGGTCGGGCAGTGATTTACAAACGTCACAGCCAGGAAACTAGACTAATGTGACTCACAATTTCAACGTGAATTTTCCCCGGCCAAGCAGGATGTTGAGGATGTTTTCCAACTTTTCCGGATTTTTGACCTGCACCACTTTATCATCGGCCTGAAGAAACATTAAGGGCTTGCAACTTGGCCAAATACTTCTGCGTCTCGTGGTTGTCTTCCAGGCGGAACAAGTTAGTCAACTCCCGCAGGTTTATGGCCTTGCCGTTTTGAAGAGGACCTCTACGCAGGAAAAAGAGGAGGGCATAAATCAGTCTTGATAAGGTGTCCTGGAACATGGCACTTTCAAGGAAAGAGTTCGCGTCCCTGCTGCGCTCCACCAAGCGCTTAATTATCATGCGTGCCATGTCATTCCCGATGAGCCTTAAGAAAGCTTCCTTGCCAACCGGAATAAGCTGACAATCTTCTTCGGCCACCGCGGACACCGACCGACCAACTCCCTCCAAGAGGGCGTTCTCGCCAAAAAAATCACCTTCCCCTACAACGGCCACGGTCTGTCGTGTCGGTCCCACCTTGACGAAGAGCCTTACTTTCCCCTTTCGAACAAGAAAAATGTCTGTTCCCGTAGTTCCCTGCCTGAAGATGGTCTTGCCGGCTCGAAAGCGTATGGTTTTCGGGATAAACTGTGTCTGTTCCTCCCATTCGTCACCGTGATCTTTAAAGGACCCGAGAATAGGGTTGAGGATTGCCTCTATCAGACTCGCACCCGCGGTGCCAGGCAGGCCCTTGGATTCGGGATCGCTGCCTACGGCTGCCTCTCCGAGAGGAAACTCTTGAGACAAGAGCTTACGCATCCTCCGTCTGTCCAGAAGTATTTCCTGGTGAAACTGGTCTTTCATATACGATGCGAAGGACGCTGGGTCAGGTTCAAGAGAGAGTTTCTTCGCCACTGACCGGATATCATTGGCCATATCTTCTATCCAAGGGTATCTTGCCTCCGGATCCAAAGCCATGGCCTTGATCGGAACCGGTTTCAGCTCCTGAGGGATACTATCATCATCACGAACCTTCTCTTGGACGTCCATCTTCAAGATCATTTTCACGGTTTCTTCGATGGTTGGCCGGTGCTCTACCAATCGCCTGCCGGTGAGAAGTTCGTAAAGGAGCACTCCTGTACCGTAAATATCGACTCGACGGTCCAAAGGTTTCTTCTGAAGCTGCTCAGGTGAGAAATACAGGAGCTTACCCGCAACAGGAATCTTGTCTTTATTCGTCTTGTCGAGAAAAATCCTCGCGATGCCGAAGTCGATGATCTTGACTTCGGCCTCGAACGAAACCATTACGTTAAAAGAATTTACATCCTGATGAACCAGCATCAAATGATCGCCGCCCGCTCCCTGTTTCCGATGTGCGTACGCCAACCCTTTTGCGAGTTCTGAAATCACGTGTACAATAAATTCTATGGGGGGGTGGCTGTGGCTGTGTGCCGCCTTTGAGAGTATGTGGGCCACATTTCGCCCTTCGATATACTCCATGGCAATGTAATATTCGCCGCCAATCATGCCCATGTCCAGGACTTGAACGATGTTAGCGTGGTTCAGCCGGGCCAACATGTTGGCTTCATTTATGAACCGTTTCACATAGCGCGACTTGGTAGAGTATTGAGGGAGAAGTTTCTTGATTACCAAAGGCTTCTGAAACCCACCGACACCGACCGTCTTCGCTAGATAGATGTCGGACATGCCGCCTTTTGAAATCTGATCGATAAGGCAGTAACGGCCAAACATGATCGGCTTAAAGGCCGATTGTCTAATCATCGAAGGTGATCGCCTTTTGGCTGGTGAATCCATCATTCTCCGGCGGCGCCCGATGTCTAACGGAAAATCGTCTGGTTTATCAGAGTGTAACCGGTGGGTCCGATCTTGATCCTTGTCTGACCTGCTATATCAACCCCCTTCGGCGTCTTGCGAAAGCCGAGCAGCCTGTCCGCGAGGAGAAAGAAATCCTTTTGATCCGAGGAAAGATGCACCAGCCAAGCGGGTAGCGCTGTCGCCGCTGCCTGCACCCCCTGCTTTTCAGCGGAAGCCGCTTAACAGGATGACCTCCTATAGCTATGGAAGGTTTGTCCTGAAATTGCTGGGCTTGGGCATTCGTCAGAGGGTAGAAGGCCGCTACAACCGAAGAGGGTATCGCCAGAAAAGCTCCTCCCCACATCATCATGAACAGACCGTCGGGACCGCCTTTAGCCACAGAGGCCAGACCCGCCGGCCCACTCTCTGCGGGAGGGCTGATATGGGCAAGTTCTGTGTGGAAAGAAGAAAGCTGTTCCACTCGTTCGGCCATGAGGTGCTCGAGTGTCCCAAGCCTTCGGCTGATTTCTTCCCCGGACATGCCACCACCCTGGCGCAGAACCCCAAGAATCTTTCCGAGACGTCGATTTACCTCATCGATGGAACGGATGGCCCCGCCCACATTCGCGACCAACGAGACATATCGCTGTCGGCTACTTTGCTCCCGTGCTCCAGCGACCACCCCAGAAGGCGCAGCCTGGAGGGCAGGAGAAGAGACTATTTCCTTATAACTCTTAGTGATGGCCGCCATCAATTCGTCTGCCGGTCGCTTTCTGCCCTGAGATGAGTGTATTGATCTCAAAGCCGTGACGCTACCTTGAAGCAATCTAAGAAGTGACCGATGGGGCACGGCGTCAGTACCCTTGAATTGTGGCAGCACCCGGCGGTTCATGGCCAATATGTTTCGAGCCGTCTGGTCTTTGGAGAAGAATCGCTCCAACTGCGTACATCTTTGAAAAACCTCTCGAACTGATTCGGGACTCACCTCCCATTCAAGGTTTAGTACGAGAATCTCAATACGCTCCAGAAGCTCTTCACACGAGTTTTCAATATTCCTTTGGGCAATCGAAGCCGATGCAGATGCCGACGTGGAGGTTGCCTCCGGACGAGACTTTACGGGCGGATTCGTTTGTTGAGGCTTGTACTCCGCAGGGGGTCTTTGTTCTACCGCGAGATTCCGCGAAGGGGCAGGCGGCATCTTAGGGGCTTCGGGAACTCTTTTAATCTGTTGCTGGGCAGGCGACTGAGGTTCCGGCTCCTCCGGAGGAAGATCGGCGACTATCGTGCCGAACAGCTCCTCGATTTTCATCCCAACAGCGTTGCCCAGTTCTTCAGGTGTCTTATATTTTTCTGCCACAGGGACTCTCCGGAATGGTTCGATCAGGGACCCGACCCGGTCAGGCTCATCCCTTTGTCCTTTAAGAGTCTGGTACTCACATCAACGACAGTCATCATGCAAATTTTCTTGAAAGTTTCACGGACGCCGTCCCCTCTCAAAGCGCTTGCCGGAAACGATGCAAACCGCGAGGAGGGGTTAAGGTCTTTTTCCATTTCCTCGGCGGGGAGCACAGCAACTCGACTGCCGGCTAGATCCCGCTTGTTGAACTGGAGCACTACTGGAAGCGACGAGGTGCTCTTGCCCTGGTCACGGAGATTATCGTCGAGATTCAAGAAGCTTTCGATGTTGTTGTTCCTTCGGGCCTCCAGTGAATCGGCCACGAACACGATCCCGTCAACACCTTTTAAAACCAACTTTCGCGTATCGTTATAACGCACTTGACCGGGAACCGTATACAGGGAGATCTTGATGCGAAACTTCCCGATGGTTCCAAGGTCCATGGGGAGGAAATCGAAAAAGAGCGTGCGATCTCCGGATGTATCGATGGAGAGCAGTTCGCCGCGAACCTGATGTCCCAAAGCTTTGTGGATCGTTATCAGGTTCGTCGTCTTTCCGCCCCGTCCAGGACCATAATAGACAATCTTGCAATGAATTTCGTCGGATCTGAAACTTATTATGGCCATGAAATCATCCCGTTGGGATTGCTGTATTCCAGGTTAGGCATTGAACCACTGGCGTAGATTCTCGGCGAACATGGCCTCAATCTGTTCCAGGCTTTTACGCACCTCCAGACGCACGAGGCCCAAGTGAGTATTGTTGTTGAAGATCGTTATCATGAGATACTCTTCTCCAACATTAGAAAAATGGATGTTTTCGTCCTTTCCCTTGTGGAAGAGAAGAGTGAACTCCTCTTCTCCGAACAGACGAGCGATCGCCGTGGTGGCTCCGTAGTTGGCCGCGGTCAAAGCTGCCAAAGAAGAAACTTTTTCCTGATCCATTGACCCTTGGAAGCTGATGAGCTGTCCCGCCTTGTCTATCAGCAGGACGGTGTGTGCTCCACTGCGTGCCAGAAGAGTCGCCAGAATCGAGTCGATACGGTCAAGGGATTGCTTCGTTAAAACGAGATCTGCCATTGGTCTCACCCAACCGACTTGTCAATCAAATGCCCGGCGCAAAGACAAAAGAAACCACCAACCAGACTGAAACCAGATCTTCAAGCCGGCCTCTGCTCTCTTCTGAAGGATGCATGCGACGTTGCCGAATCAGCGGTCTTGATCATGGCCTTTTCTGGTCTCTATTCTCTCTTTCGCCGGTCGAAGAGGCCGGCTTTCGATCCCGAAAACGGCACATCGCCGGAGGCAGAGTTTTCAGGGCCGGCTCATCGAACTTTTGTAGGGTTCCATCGCCTACGATACGCTGCGGACAGAGTCGAGTCGACGCACACTCTCCATCAGCAGAAAGTCCCAACTCTCTTGAATCGTTTCGGCTTTAGCCCGTCGGTCGTCGCACTCAAACACACCGAGTTCCCAGGACAGGATCATGTAAAATGCTTCTTCACCCTCCATCCCACCTGTTTGGGCGTGGACGATTTCGCCCTTCCGAAAATATATCAGCCCATTATTTGTTCCACTTCGTACTTGCATGCGGCAGGTATTGCGACCGATGCATATAAGTTGAATGATATCCGGAAGGCTCGTGTTTGTTATTGTGCCTCTGAAGCCTGCGGATTTCACCTGCGTCTTCCTTTTCTTGGCATGAGCGTTTGCAACAGAGATGTCCAGTCCAGCTTATATTTTTTGCACTATAGCAATATTCCAGCATGAAATCAATAAATTCCGCACAGGCCAAAGAAATCGGAAAGTCCCCCGTGTGGGAGCCAGTGGCGTGACCCCATTTACTGGCATCATGGTGCTAAGCGGAGGCTCTGCCCACTGCTCCGTTGCCGCACCCAGGCTCCTAGGAGTCTGACATACTAAGCTGTTTCCCTAGCAGCCCGTAAGATATGCCGACACAATAGGCACCATTGCGCCGCGAATTCGAGAAAGTCTTGCGAGACGCGGAATTACGCAACTGCCTCCTGGCCCCGTACTGGACCTGAACCTCCTTCGACTGGATTCGCGCTTCCGCACATCGGTCCCCAATGTACTTGACGACCTTTGTCCATCAGGTATTATGAACCCGTCATTGAGCAAAGGAAGTGGACGTCGGGACGCGCCTTGATCGCAAGCCGCTAATCCTGTTGGTACCGAGGAAAGCAATGGCCGGTAACAAGTTCTTGAATCCTATCTTGAAAATGGCGATCTGTATTACGGGCATGTTCGTCATGGGGTATTTCCTCTACCCGTCGGTAAGGTCCGGAACTATTGAGGACAACTTGACCATTCTGAGGGCGCTTGTCTTCCTCGGATTCACCTATCTCTTGGTACAGAGCATCAAACAGATCATCGAGCGCCGCGAACAGTAGCTTTGGAATATATCGGCGGATGCGGGCATTTTTTTCTTGCCTTCGGGACTCAATGTGATATGAGAAGCCCACATTTTATCACCATATCGCGTATGCGTACCGAGAGAAGCTTGGCGGCTTCTAATGTCCTGTCGTCGGGCTTTTCGTTTGTACGACTCCTTCTCGATGTGATTCATACCGTTTAGCAATTATTTTTGTCGGATCCGCGGCACACCTTCGAAGCGTAGTCCGTCCCACCAGCCGTGAGATTGCCGTCCGCTGCGGAGGAGGGGCACCGACGGTTCAACCATCTTGCCAGTCTCTAAGCGCAACGATATTATCCTGACTTATCAATAGATACCTCATTTGTTAATTTAATTATTGAGAAATTCCTATCATTATGTTATAATTCAACCATTAAGCTGTCTGTATCACAGATTAATTATCACGGGCAAGTGAGGTCCAAGATGGAAAGGGCTATGGTTGCGGTTGTTGGAGCGTTGCTACTTCTTGCAGGGTTCGCCGCACCCGGCGAGTGCATGAACTGCTACCCCGGGCCGGCTCAATGCGCACCGCCGCGCACGCTGGTAACAAAAATGGTTCCCTGCGTGAGAACGGAAATGGTCGCAGAAGTCTGTACCCTGTACGTGTACGGTCCCGGTCAAGAAAATCGGCTACAAGATGCAAAACGTCATGCTGAAAGGAATCCCGGTGGGATCTCCTTGCGGGCAGGACCCATGCACGAAATGCTGCCCTCAGCCGTTCTGCCAGGTGGTGCAGCAGCAAGTCCCTTACGTGTATTATGAACCTGCGTGTATGCCATCGTACAATGTGGTGTATAAGCCGGTTTGCCGGCAGGTGATGCTGCCTCAGACATACATGGTGGAAGCAGTTCCTATGTGCGGAAAATGAGGCTTTTAATTTGTTTGTGGAAGGTGTGGGAATAGATATTAATAGACTCGTTATATCAGAGTGTCCCGACAGATTACGGTGACAAGACAGCCGAAATCTGTCGGAAAAAACCGCTGCAAAAATTGCCGGGGGCTGCTTTAAAGTTGTCCCCGGCGTTCCCCTTCAAGCTTCAAGTCCTGTCTCAGTTTCGGGTTTTCACCCGCGTGTATTCCCGCTCACCATTACGGTGCCCTCGCTACAAATTCCTTCTCGGGCATGTCCTCCCTGAAATTTACTCATTTTGTTTGCTTACGGTGCAGGCCTGTATATCGCGGCCGTTGCGGCGATTGACATAATCCCCGGTCTGTCAGATACTGAGGCCCATTTTTGAAATACTTGGGAGCGGGTCCTGATGAAAAATGTCGTTGTTACAGGTGGCGCCGGATTCATCGGCAGCCATCTGGTTGAAGCGCTCCTTGCCCGGGGAGACGCTGTGATATGTTTGGACAATTTTTTCACGGGCACTAAGAGAAACATCCTTCCTTTCATGAGCAATCCGAACTTTGAGTTGATTCGCCATGATGTCGTCGTTCCCATTCTTCTTGAGGCCGACCAGATTTATCATTTGGCTTGTCCTGCCTCCCCTGTCCATTACCAGGCTAACCCAATCAAAACCTTGAAAACCTCTGTCCTGGGAACGCTCAACATGCTCGGGCTCGCCAAGCGAACCAACGCCAGAATCCTGCTTGCCTCTACTTCCGAGGTGTACGGGGACCCAGAGATACATCCTCAATCCGAAACGTATCACGGGAATGTAAACCCTGTGGGCCCCAGAGCTTGCTATGATGAGGGGAAGCGGGCAGCAGAAACCCTGATGGTGGGATATCGTGACTACAACCATGTCAACGTAACGATTGCCCGCATTTTTAATACGTATGGCCCCCGTATGCTCCCCAACGACGGCAGAGTGGTCAGCAATTTTATTTGCCAGGTGCTTCAAGGCGAGGCCCTCACTGTGTACGGCGACGGCACGCAAACCCGGTCATTTTGCTATGTCTCCGATTTGGTGGACGGGCTGATGCGTCTTATGGATAGTTCACAGGCCGGGCCGATAAACCTGGGCAATCCTCACGAGGTTACGGTTAAGGACTTGGCAGGAATGGTCTTGGAAATGATCCCGGACACGGGGTCCGGCATCATCTACAAGCCACTGCCGAAGGATGATCCGACAAGACGCAAGCCGGACATCTCCCTTGCAAAGCAGATGCTGAGTTGGACGCCCAAGGTGCCCCTTGCAGAGGGCCTGCAAGCAGCCGTCGCTTACTTTCGGGAAGAATTGGGGAATGCGCATGACCGGCCATAGAACAAACGGCCGCAACCTCAAGCGCCTTCTGCTCATAGTGGTCGGAACCGCTCTGGGAATGTTTTTTCTGTATCTTGCCTTCCGCGACATTTCCTGGCAGGACTTTGTGACCGGCTTGAAACAGATGAAACCCATCTACCTTTTGCCGTGCACGCTTCTGGTCCTACTTGCTCAACTCGTGAGAGCCCTCCGATTTGGAGTGATTCTCCGTCCTATCTGCCGGTTACCATTAAAAGATCTGTGGGACCTCCTCAACATCTGGGCTGGGGCAAGCATGGTCATGCCTGCGAGGTTGGGAGAACTAGTCAGACCATACCTCCTGCGTAGACGAGGCGTCTCCTTTTCCAGTGGTATCGGCGCGATGATGGTGGAGCGGTTTTTCGACCTCTCTGGGCTCCTGCTGCTGCTGGGACTTGTCCTCTGGACCACTCCCCAGATACCCCGAATTTATTCCATCTTGGGACAGGTCCTGCTCGTGATGCTCGCGGTGGGATACGTCCTGGTGTTGCTGGTTCTCGCGCGGAGAGAGAGAGTTGAAGGGGTTGTGACAAGACTTCTGTCGAGGTTGCCTGCGCGGGCGGCAGCCTTTCTGGGCGGAATCTTTCGACGTCTCTTGGACGGTTTCGGGATTATGGCCAGTTTTAAACAGGTCATGATACTTTTTGCTTATTCGGTCATCCTATGGGTCCTTTTTTCAGTTTTGACCTATCTTTTCCTCCTGGCCTTCTCCATTGAGGCTCCGTTTCTCGTGGCAGTTACCATACAGGTGTTCATCTGTCTGGGTGTTGCTCTTCCATCCGCACCCGGATTCATCGGCACGTTTCACGCGGCCGGTCGCTATGCTTTGACCCTTTTCGGAGTGAAAGCCGTGGTGGCGGTATCTTTTGCAACGGTCTATCACCTGTTCAGTTTTGTGTTGTGCTTGGTTCTAGGACTTGTCTCCTACCTGACAAGTGAATTTCGGTTCGATCAGGCCATGTTTGCCAACCAATCAGACGAGGCTTCTGATGAGGGTCGGTCGGGCAGATACAGATGGGCTGGAAGAAACTTCTGCTTCGCCGGTACTGTGTAAAAAGGAGTCTCTTCAAGGCGCCGCGGCTCCGGATTAAAGGGCTCATTTCAGTGTCCCGTTGTGCCCACCCCTGGGGCCGCACATCTCAACGAAAATCCCATTCCGGTTTAACGTGCGGCTTAGGCGACAATCCTGATCCCGAGCTATGAGGATGATTCGGTGAAGAACTGGCCCGAACTCGACAAGAAATACATCTGGCACCCTTTCACACAGATGGAAGAATGGCTGCATTCCGATCCACTGGTAATAGAACGAGCTGAGGGGAATTTCCTGATCGACACTGAGGGGCGCAAATACCTGGATGGCGTCTCTTCCTTATGGGTGAATGTGCACGGGCATCGCAAGGAAGCAATCGACCTCGCTATCATCATGCAATTGGGTAAAGTGGCTCATTCAACCTTACTCGGGCTGGCAGCCGTCCCATCCATAGAACTGGCGAAAAAGCTCGTGGAGATAACACCCGAAGGATTAAACCGGGTTTTCTATTCAGATTCGGGATCCACTGCGGTTGAGGTCGCGCTCAAAATCGCGTTCCAATACTGGCGAAATCTGGGGTTCGAGAAAAAAAGACTGTTTGCCACTCTGTCCCAGGCATATCACGGAGACACCATCGGCTCTGTGAGCCTGGGAGGCATAGACCTGTTTCACACCATTTTTCATCCGCTGCTTTTCCAGACCTTGACGATTCCCACCCCTTTCCCGTACCGCAGCCCCGGCTCAACTCCGGAAGAATGTCGCAACCGGTCTCTACATCATTTTCGCGCGATGGCCGCGGATAGGGCTGACGAAATAGCAGCCGTTGTGGTGGAGCCTGTGGTCCAAGGAGCAGCGGGCATGATCGTCCATCCTCCCGGATTTCTCAAAGGGCTTGAAGAGATTTGCCGCGAATTCGGGATACTTTTGATCTGTGACGAAGTCGCAACGGGATTCGGGAGAACAGGGAAGATGTTTGCCTGTGAGCACGAGGACGTTCGTCCGGACATGATAGCGGTAGCCAAAGGCCTTTCAGGGGGCTATCTGCCGTTGGCCGCCACAGTCGCCACTGAGGAGATACACCGGGCTTTCCTCGGACCATTCATGGAATACAAAACCTTCTTCCACGGTCACAGCTATACGGGGAACTCATTGGCCTGTGCAGCAGCCTGTGCATGTTTGGATGTCTTCGAGACCGAAAATACTCTGGAAGCAATTCAACCCAAGATACGCCTTCTGGCCGAGCGCCTTGCAGCGGAGATTGAACCCTTGCCCCATGTTGGCGAAGTCAGGCAGTGCGGCTTCATGGTCGGGATAGAATTGACAGAGGATCGCTCGACCCGCGCTGATTATCCTCCGGAACTGAGGATGGGCGCACGAGTGACCCAGAATGTTCGGAAATACGGTGTCATTCTGCGGCCGCTTGGTGATGTAGTGGTGCTCATGCCGCCGCTGTCGATCACGCCGGAGGAAATAGAATTGCTGGTTTCTGCCACAGCACGATCAATCCGCGAGATCTGCGGCAATAAGTAAGGATATCTGTTGTGCCATGACTTCCTCCCAAAATCATCGGGAAAAGGGGATATTCGTAACTGGCACCGACACCGGTGTGGGAAAGACCGTTGTGGCAGCCGGCCTGGTAAGATTGGCCAGGAAAGCTGGCATTTGTGCAATCGCGGTCAAACCGATCGAGACGGGTTGTCAAGTGCGCTCCGGTGTCTTGTTCCCTGAAGATGGAGCCTTTCTTAGAGAAGCCGCAGAAAGACACCTTTCCCTGGATGAATGCGTTCCGTTTCGGTTTTCTCTGCCGGCCTCGCCTGCCAGAGCGGCCGCGATGGAGGGACGCACCCTTAAGATTTCTGATGTGGAGGAACACGTTCGCGCGTTGGCTGAGGATGCAGATCTGACTGTAGTCGAAGGTGCAGGCGGGCTCATGGTTCCCATTCAGGACCGACTCATGATGATCGACCTGGCTGAGAGGCTTGGATATCCTACTCTACTGGTGGGGCGAACAAGGCTCGGGACCTTGAATCATACCTTGCTCAGCGTGACCGCACTCAAGGAGCGCGGAATGAGCGTCGCGGGGATAGTGCTGTCCTGTTCGGCACCGGATACCGGTCCGGAGGAGGCGTTCACCGCGGGCGACCTGGCCCGTCTCGTCGAGGATGTCCCGGTGGTCGTGCTCCCATTCCTGGGTCCCGAAGTCGTCGGAGATGCTGAAAGAATCGCCTCGACCATCGCGTCAAGCTGGCCGGCAATGCTTGTGAACCGGTGGATAGGACTGGAGGAAGATGAGTGAGGCCCCATCCGGGCAGATGCTCCAAGTGACTTGCCGGAATGGTGCAGTTGGCACACCCAACCCTTCGAATTCGTTGATGACCTTGTCCCCATCCCCCACGCCCATCTCTGTCAATGACTGAGAGTTTGCGCTGGACGGAAACGTCGCGTATGCTATCTTTCCTGGCCGTATGACGATCTTCGAGTCAGTCCACTGATCGCTGGGACAAGAGAACATGAAGTCTCTTCAGAGCCGCAACTTGCTTCGAATTCGCTGGCTGATCTTCTTGATCATGGCACTGGCGTATGTCTCCTCTTTTTTTCACAGGGTGTGTCCCGCAGTAGTCGCGCTCGATATTCAAGAAAGCTTCGGTATTTCCGCGCCCATGGTAGGGCTTCTCGCATCCGCTTATTTTTATGGTTACGCCTTGATACAGTTCCCAGGCGGACTGCTTTCCGACTCACTGGGTCCGAGGAAGACCGTGAGCCTCTTCATGCTGCTGGCAGGACTAGGAAGCATTATTCTCGGCCTGGCTCCAGGACTCGGAGAGGCTGTCGTCGGACGGCTGCTGGTCGGAGTGGGAGCCGGGATGGTTTTCACACCGACGATGAAGATGATTTCCGAATGGTTCACGATTCGAGAATTTCCCTTGATGAATAGTATACTTATGATCATGGGCGGAGTGGGGGCCCTAACTGCAGCAACTCCTCTGGCCCTTATCACGTCCGGGCTCGGATGGCGCGCCGCATTTGAAATCATGGGCGTTGCGAGCTTCTTCCTAGCCATTCTCGTGTGGTTGGTTGTCCGAGATCGGCCTCAGGATATGGGCTTGCCATCTATAGCGGAGATTGATCCCATATACGGGACGAGTGTCCGGCCGCCGCGACAGATTTCGTTGTGGGCAGGAGCCCGACAGGTTTTGAGCAATAGACACTTTTGGCCTGTCGCAGCATGGGCCTTCGGCAGTCTGGGGATTTTCTTCGGATTCGGCGGGCTATGGGCGGGGCCTTACCTCATGCACAATTACGGAATGTCACGTGCTGAGGCGGGCGATATACTCAACATGTTGGCGGTGGGAATCATTGTCGGCAGCCCTCTGATGAGCTTTCTTTCAAACAGGATATTCCGCAGCCGCAAGAAAGTATTGATACTCTCGGCGAGTCTGCTGCTGGCTGAGCTGGTATTCATGAATTTTTTCCCGGCAGGACTTTCTCGAACCGTGCTCTATCCCTTAATTCTCTGCTTTGCCATCTTCTCTCTGACACCGGCTGTAATAAGTGTAACCTCAATCAAGGAACTGTTTCCGGTAGAGATCACCGGCACGTCGATAGGAACTGTGAACTTGTTCCCCTTCCTTGGGGGCGCTGTGATGCAAGTTGCGATCGGATGGTTACTGGATTGGTACCCCTTGACTCAATCCGGAGATTACTCGCCGGAAGCTTATTCTGCAATGTTCAAGCTGCTGTTGTTAACGGCATTGGGCACGGTATTGGCCACGTTTCTCATGAAAGAGACCTTCCCTGAAGATAGGTAGGTCGGGCCGTGCCCGACGCAATTGGCGGCCACGGGTCCGCCGGCCTACTGGATGCTGAAGCCCAACGAGAGCATAATGGCAGGTAGGACGGCCGTGCCCGACGCAATTGGCGGCGAATGAGCGACCCGGCATCACATGGCTAATCGCGTAGCGGACGCCACCACGTGCCGACAACTGAGCGTCTTACGACGCGAAGGGGGATGAACAATGAAACCGGACACATTGAAGGTCATTTATCATGACCTCTACCTGACCGATTATCCGACAGCCTCCTGCGAGACCCCGGCGAGGGTGGTCTCCATAGCGCACACTCTCAAGAAGTTTTATCCTGTTGTCGAGCCGGCAGCCGCGTCCGAAGATGACATACTCCTGGTGCACACCCCGTCCATTCTGAATTCTGTGAAGGCCGATCAGGATCTGTATCGAGCAGCGGCTATGGCGGCGGGCGGAGCGCTGATGGCGGCGGAACTCGCTTGCCAGGGACAGCCGACCTTCGCGGCGGTTCGTCCACCGGGGCACCATGCTAGCCCAGATAGTCACTGGGGCTTTTGTTTCTTCAACAACATGGCCATCGCAATTGAAAAGCTTATCAGAACCCGAAAAATCTCGCAGGCCCTTATCCTGGATATTGACCTGCATTTTGGGGATGGAACGGACAACTTCTTCATGGGTAGAAAAGACGTTGTCGTAGCCAACATCCAGGATGACCATCGTGGCCTTTTTCTGGAAAATGTTGACAGGGCCTTAATCTCCAACGAGTACGACATAGTCGGGATAAGCGCTGGTTTTGACAGACACCAGGAGGACTGGGGAGGAACGCTGACCACCGAGGACTACTTTACTATCGGGAGAAGTGTTCGGGACCACGCTCAGTCCCGATGTGAAGGCCGATACTTCGCAGTCCTGGAGGGCGGCTACAATATTGAGGTCCTGGGGGAAAATGCGCTAGCGCTATGTAGGGGAATGGATACGGCAGATTAGATCAGCTTGCCTTCAAAACAAGGGAAATCAGAGGCATTTTATAACAATTTTCAATTTTTTTGTCCGATTTGCGGGCACGAGACCGTCACCCCGGACCTGATCCGGGGTCCAGTCCACGTTTCGGGGATGGATTCCCGCGTTTACCTGAAAGTGCCTGCCCCTTGTGCAGCACCTGTTAGAAATCTGGTGCCACGGATTTGCCGAAGGCTCATCCGTGCTGGGACGATCCGTCGGGGCGTCCGTGGGACTACGTTCCCTTGCTGGAGAGGTATCCGTAGACCATCGAGTCATAACCTGGCACGGATGCTCCCGCCGCGGGATTCATCCGTGGCCCCAGACTCTATCGCAGCACTTTCATGTTAAGTTGTGACTGACAGGCCATGGTTGTTCGCGGGAATGACGGAGAAAACGGCCGTCGCAGTGGGCCTTCCGGATTCGCCATCTCGGATGGCCAATTGGAATTTCATTTTTGGCAACGGTGTGATATCGCGCGAAGGAAAGATGCCCCGAGCCGATCAGTTACCTTGCAGCAGCATAATTTTTACGGAAATGATTCGTCTCGTCCGTCGGGTATGGATTCGAGTGAACGAGCCCGAACTTCTCTCGGACGGCTGGTACCATCCGACGGACCTATAAGCCTTTCAGCTTCCATCGCCTCGATAATGCGGGCCGCCCGATTGTAGCCGATGCGCATGTGGCGCTGGATCAGGGAAATGGACGCGTGACCCAGCCGCGAGACCAGCTCCACGGCCTCATCGTACTTCACGTCTTCTATGAGATCAGCGCCGACATCTCTCGAATCATCTTCGGAGACGTGTTTCGTGATCTCCTGAAGGTAGACGGGGGATCGCTGAGCCTTAATAAAATCGACGATTTTACGAATTTCTCTTTCCGACACGTACGCGCCGTGAAGGCGTCTCAACTTGGCGGTTCCCGGCGGCAGAAAGAGCATATCCCCCATGCCCAAAAGATTTTCCGCCCCCACAGTGTCGAGGATGGTTCGGGAGTCAGGCTTCGCTGACACCTGAAAGGAGAGCCGGGCCGGGAGATTGGCCTTTATGACACCAGTTATCACATCTACAGACGGCCGCTGAGTAGCCAGATATAAGATGAATGCCGGCAGCTCTGGCCATCTGAGCCAAGCGGGCTATGGAGATTTCAATGTCTTTAGCCGCTACCATCATGAGTTCCGCCAGCTCATCCACGATGATCACGAGGTACGGCAACTTCTCAATCGCTGGCGCTTCCGGATCGGGGACCAGTTGGCCGGAGCGTATTAGCGCGTTGTAGCCTTCAATATTCTTGGCGCCGGCCTTGCTGAGCAGATCATAGCGTCGTTCCATCTCCCTGATTGCCCAACTCAGCACCTTGGGGACCTTTTCCGGATCTGTCACCACCGGATGGATCAAATGCGGAATGTCTTGATAGTAGGATAATTCCAGCTTTTTCGGGTCCACCATGAGAAATTTCACCTCATCGGGAGTGCAGGACATGAGCCATGAGCAGATGAGGCAGTTGAGACCTACCGATTTTCCGGTACCCGTCGCTCCCGCTATGAGAAGATGCGGCATCTTGGTAAGACTTGTCGCGAAAGGTTCTCCGTCAATGCCCTTGCCCAGCGCGACTTTCAAGGGAGCGTTGGATTCCATGAACGCGGGCGATTCGATGATTTCCCTGAAGTAGACGATTTCTCGGTTCAGGTTCGGGACCTCGATACCAACGGTACCTTTGCCGGGAATAGGGGCCACAACGCGGGTGGAGCCACATTTTAGGGCCATGGCCAGGTCATCTGAAGTGCTGAGGACCTTACGGAGCGGAATGCCGGAAGCCAGGCTCAGTTCATACATAGTGATGACCGGACCCGGGTGGATCTCCACCACTTTGCCTCGCACCCCAAGGTCAGCGAGCTTCTGTTCCAATACGGTCGCGTTACGCTCCAGAAGCTTCTCGTCAATGGTGCGCCCTGAAATCGCCGGCTTGTCCAAGAGATCAACCGGTGGTAGCACGAAATCGTCATCGGTAGGGCAATTCTTGCCCTTCGTGGCTGCTCGTGGAATCTCTTCGTCTGCCCTTCTGGTCACCCTTATGGGCCCCGCGGGCTTCGGATCCGATTCACCGGCCTGCTGCTTCGAGGGTCGTGCCTCTTCACTGTCTGTCGGTGATAGTTGGTCGTGCAGGTATTCTTCTATGGCCTGTTGCATCACCCGAGAAGTGACGGGCCTTTCAACGGTTTCCAAAGATTGCCACGGAGACGGCTTCGGAGGCGTCGATTCCGGGCGCTGCTCTGGTTTCTTCTCGTCAGCGACGGGAACTTCGTCACCTGCCTTTGAGAGTGCGTCCGATGCGCTTATTTTGCCATTTCCCCGAGGCTGAACAGATATCCTCTCCCATGGCGAGGGAAGGAGTGGCTCCACGGGGGGTTCCTGAGGCCGGGATTTTGAGGCGTGGGCATTCTTGGACGGCAAGACATCCAGATCATCCAGTTCCGTTTCCAGCCCGAAATAGCTTGGCCCCGCCATTTCCGAACGGTCGCGGTCATGTGCTACCCAAAAACGCTTCAGGTGATGCCATCCCCATGCGAGTATCTGGGCCGACCAGGCTGCCACCGTGGCTCCCCACCGGACAGCGCTCTTAGGGGACATTTTGGACAGATGCATTACGCACAGCAGGACAAGAGTCAAGCTCAGTACAATCTCCCCACCGCTGCCCAGGAATTTGAATAATATCCTATGAAGGCACGCGCCGGCAGTGCCGCCGGCATGCTCCGTGGGAAATTTTAGAACAGGCCCTACGCCACAGCGTTCCAAGAGAACGGATGCTGCTGAAATTAGCAGAACGATGCTTAACACTTCGGGCCCTCTGATAGGGCGACGCGGAGGCACGAAAACCCGCAGGCACAGCATGACCAACCCAAGCGGTATCAGGAGAGCCGAAACACCCAACAGTTGCACCATGGCATCGGCAACATGAGACCCGACTAATCCGCAAAGATTTGACACCTGGGACCTTGCGGTGGCGACGTTCAGCGATGGATCCCGGGGGTCATAGGAGGTGAGGCACAAGATCAGGAACAGGGCCAGGGCAAAAAAGATGACCGCGGCGAATTCGCTACCGTGCGAACGCGAAGGAGGAACGCCAATTCGAGGGGTCTTCATTACCAAGCCTTGTTTATGTGGGGTCTTTAGCCGCAAAGTCTTAAGTGCCTCTTTTCCGAGTCGATTACACCCTGTCCTAAGACTAGATAGGTGAACACAAATAATTGTGACAGCGGATCATTACGGTAAATAATAACATATTACTTGATATATTTTCAATAACATTCGGAATAAAAGTTATTTTACTGGTGCAGACATGTGAGGCTGAAGAGAATTCCGAGGACAGGCGCTTGATACCATTTCGCGTTCAAACAAGTGGCATAGCCCTGGTACGGCGCGCACCTGCGTGTGGCCCAAAGAGCGGGCAGACTCACAGGTCTGCCCCTACAGAGGTTCCTGGTCTCGCCCATTGGACAGGGTATTCGTATCATCTCTTAGAAAGCGAGTTGGTATGTGGACGGAAGACAAAACTGACGCGACACAACAGAACTCGCCAGATAGCCAATCCCTATTATTGGGGCTGTTAACGGGGCAGACTATAGACCGGAGGGGCACAGGCAGTCGGCGCACACGGCGGCGGAGCACAAGGTGGCGGCGGACAGGCCGGAGGAGGGCAAATTCGGTAAGCAGCAGGCGTGGGGACAGAGCACTTGCAAACTACTACCGGGCACGGCGGCGGTCCCACTACTTTACGTGGATAGCATTTCACAGGGGGGCACGGACCACAATAAGGCAGCGGAGGAGGAGCCGCACAAGTGGGCGGTTCAGGAGGCCCGTACGTCATTGGAGCGAGTTCGCAGGGACTGGGGGGAGGCATATATGCTGCGACGCACAATGGCAATGCCGCAACAGCGGCGATCGCCAGAAAAGTACATACGGCAATGGGGAAACCTCGACCCAACTCCATACTCTCCAGGGAAGCCCAAAAGGGGGCTCCGTCAAAATCCACGTTATTCTGTTCCGAACATATCGATGCGGTAACAATACAGGATGAGCAGACGAGGGTCAAGGATTTTTAGTACGAATTATTGAATTTCTTCAGTAAACGTTGAGGTTATATATTTAACTTATTGTAATACTACATAATATAACTTCGCAGCGTATCGCGATAGAAGTGCGGTCAGCTTTGGCGGTCAGGCGACGGGAAGGACTTCAGTATAGGCACTGACAAAATCTTCCACCATTTGCCCCACAAAACGTTCGGCGCCGTCCATTCCGTCCGATATGTCGAATGTAAACCTGATAGTGTCCAGCAAACGGGCAAGGTGTGCCTCATAGGCGTTTCCGCCAGCCAGGCATGATCCGTGGAAATAATACCGGCTCTTGCGCATTGATGACAATCGGCCGAACGGCCAGGAGTCCTTCCACGAGAGCATCTGCCTAAAGATTCTCAGCGCAGGGCCTGAAGACAACGGCCCCTGCTCTATCTCCTTCCCCATCCTCTCTTCTACGAGACCAAATAGCGACCTGACAAAGTCCACGTCAGTGATGATCAATCCGTAAAGATGCCAGTCCTCTATCGTGTCAAAGAGAATGCTGCGGCGCCGCTGATCCAGTGCGTCCCAGGCCGGGCAGAAGAAGGTTTTGCAGGCCATACTCCCATAGTGGCACAGACCCCTGAGATCTATGCCGCGGTTTCCCGGCGAGGAAGGATGAAGCATGCAACCCACGACCTTAAAGGCTTCATCGAAAAAACCGGTAAATTCGCAGACGTGTATGGCATTGTCCACACGCGACACGGCTCCTGACACGCGAATGAGAGCTTCGTATTTCTCAAGCGCTTCCACAGATCGCTCTGTCTGCCGGAAGAGAATGGTACGTGTCTCAAGGTTTTTCCAAAGAGCGGGCCGTGTGGCTATGGGGATGTTGTACAGCCCGCAGCATGCCGCGCATGATTTTTGATCATCGGGGCGGCAGAGATTCATGGCTTGTCTGCCTCCCCGGCAAAGGTTCCTTTGCAGCCCAACGAACGGTTCCTATTTTTGAGAGTAGTCATAGAAGCCGCGGCCGCTTTTCTTGCCCAAATATCCCGCTTCAACATACTTCCTGAGGAGTGGGCACGCCCGGTACTTCGAGTCGCCGAACCCGTCGTACAGCACGTTCATGATCGCCAAACACGTGTCCAGCCCGATGAAATCAGCCAGGGTTAGGGGACCCATGGGATGGTTCATGCCCAGTTTCATAACTTCGTCGATGGCTTCGGGCGTCCCCACGCCCTCGAAGAGAGCGTAGACAGCCTCGTTGATCATGGGCATCAAGATGCGGTTCGAAATGAATCCGGGGAAGTCCTGAGCCTCAACAGGGATCTTACCGAACTTCTTGGATAGTTCCACGGTGATAGCGGTAGTTTCCTTGTCCGTCGCGAGGCCGTTGATGATTTCCACCAGTTTCATGACGGGGACCGGGTTCATAAAGTGCATGCCGATGAATTTTTCCGGTCTTTTGGTCAATGCAGCAAGTTTTGTAATGGAAATAGAAGAGGTATTGCTGGCCAGGATACGCCCCGCGGGGACTACCTCATCAAGAGTGCGGAACACCTTTTCTTTCAGCTGAAAATCTTCGAGTACCGCTTCCACGACGAAATCGGCTTCTTTGAAGTCGGCCAGGTTCGTGCTCCCTTTGATTCGCCCCAGGATTTGAGCCTTTTCTTCTTCGGACATCTTGCCTTTGGAGACTGCACGACCCAGATTTTTGTCGATGGTCTGGAGCCCTCTGTCCACGAACTCTTGTTTGATGTCGTTCATGATCACCGTGAGACCCGACGCTGCCGCTACGTGGGCGATGCCGTTCCCCATTTGACCGGCTCCCACCACACCAAAAACCTTCACATCCATTTCGTTCCTCCATTACACCTGATAATAACCCCTACTTTGTATCACAGGTTTCTCCTGTACCCTCTTCCTAGGCTGTCACTTATCTTCCAGATCCAGGAATAGGTACAGCGCTGCGATCATCACCGAACAGGTGATCTTGCCTGACCTTATATATTCCCGGATCTGATCGAGAGGGACAAGAACGGTTTCGACCTCTTCCGTTTCGTCAGGATTCAAACGGCCTGTAGGTGTGGCGTTTCGGGCCAAATAGACGTAGAAGCGGTTTGTAAAGATCGCGGGCATAGGGTGCATCCAACCGAGGAACTCCAATACTCCGGCCTGATATCCCGTTTCTTCTTCGAGTTCTTCTCGTGCGCTTTGCTCAGGAGCCTGACCTTCCTTTACCAGTCCGCCGGGAGGCTCGAGAGAAAGCTCACCGGTACCATGGCGGAATTGCCGGACCATGACGACCTGATTATCCGGAGTCACAGCCACAACTGCCGCCCAGTCGGGAGATTTTAGAACCTGGAATTCGTGAATTTGCCCCGTCCTGGGGGAGCTGCTCTTGTGGATGTTAACTGAAAAGAGCCCGTATTTCTTGTCTTCACGGTTCTCCACCAGCTCCCATGAAAGACGACGGGCTTCCGAACCTTCATCCATGTGGGCCTCCAGCGATGAATGTGAGAAGTAGGGAAAGAATTATTATAGTGCAACGCGATGAGATTTGTCCCAAGGGCACCCTCCCCTAACCCCTCCCGTCAAGGGAGGGGGACTTTCACGCAGGTTGTCCGGGCGCGAAACTCAATGTGCTGCACCATCCGCTCCAGCAGTCTTGGATCTGCGGCGTTTCTTTTTCTGACCCCACGGGCAGACTTTAATGCAGACACCGCAAATGGGGCTCTCAATAAAAGGCAGCTTTGTGTGCTCCTGACTCACCTTTACCAAGCAGCGCTCGAAGTGAAGCGCTTCGTTGCGATCCGAGTAATGCCAATCGGTGTTCACGTTCTTTATTGCCTGAGCCGGGCACGCCTTTGAGCAGGCAGGACATTTGCCGCATTTGTTCTTGATGGGCTTATCGGCATCCAGTGAAGCATCGGTGAGGATCGTGACCAATCGGATTCGCGGCCCATGCTCCGGATTCACAACCAAAAGGCTTTTTCCTTGCCAGCCTACGCCGGCCGCAACGGCCACGGCCTTGTGGGAAATATACGAACGCCAATTAGTTTTGTCCAGAAGCTGAGAAGCCGGAATGGGGAGAGCTTTGGCCCCGGAGTGCTGAAGGCATTGCGAGACCCGCAGAGCGATGTCGTCAAGCAAAGCATTCACCTTTAGATAATGCTGCTGGTAGAGCGGTGTAGGCGAATCGACAATGGGGTCTATGATTCCGTCCGCAAGTACCGCTGCGACGCTTACGGCTCTCGTGTAGCCCTCCAGAAGATTCTTGGGCTCTGTTTCAATCCCTTTCAGCAGAGTCAAGTCCGCAATGCCGACAACGTCTGCGCCGCACTGACGGGCAAATTCCTTTAACTGCAAGCTGTTCAATGTGCCCTCCTCCAGCGTTGATACCGGTTGACATCCCTTGAGCGGCAAATACATAGGGGCACAGCATGCCGTGCCCCTATGTATTTAAAAGCTTTATGTTTCTTGTAGGATGCAAGATCTCGTAACGCTCTACAAAATGCTTCAAAGGCTATGCGACTGTCTCTACCGCTTGCAAGCCTCCACATCCGAAGGGCAAGCGCGGGTGTATTCCGGCTCGAGTCCCGACATTCCGGCCGTGTGCGCGATCCTTCTACATTCGGGGCACAACTTCTGCTGGAACTCATAGCCGGGGACGTTAATGCGATCGCCCACGTGGTGCAAGAAGATTTTCGGCAAGAAGTGCGAGCCGCACCCCTCGCATTGCTCCATCTTGATCCTGTTGATGACTGGTGCCGCACATAAGCAGGAGACGCTCATCGCCGTGATCTTCAATCTGCAATGCGCCGGTAGGACAAATGTTGACGCAAGAGCCGCAGCCGATACAGTGAGGCAGTCCATGCGCGTAATCTTTTAAAACCAACGAACTTTCACCTGCGTGATAAAACCGAATGGCTGAAACCCCCAGTTTGTCGGAACAAACTTCCACGCATTTACCGCAACGCTCGCACACGTCACAGCGCATGCATCGCTTGGCCTCCACAAGGGCCGCCGGTGGATCAAGACCGAGTTCCACTTGATCGAAGGTTGTCATTCGCTTTTGCAGACTGACAAGCGGTATCTCTTGGCGTTGAATAAAGGCTTTGTCCCGGTACGTCATTCGGATAGGTTCCACCATCCGTCGTGGTCGCGGCACGATTTGTTTTTCGACAATTTCATTTCTCAGATAAGCATGGATGCCCTTCGCGGCTCTTTTCCCGGCCCCTATCGCCTGGACTACTGTCGCGGCACCTGTCACTGCATCGCCGCCTGCAAACACGTCAGGAATGTTCGTCTGTTGGCTGTAAGGCAACGCCTTTATCGTCTGCTTCCTGGAGAGTTCCAAATTTCCAAGACCCGGCAGATCGAGTATGTGCGGCCTCTGGCCGATGGCGGAGATCACGGTGTCCACAGGCATGCTGTAAGTCGAGTCCGGAATTGGAACCGGGCGCCGCCTTCCGGTCTCATCAGGTTCGCCGAGAGTCGCCATCACGCACTCCAGTGCCTCGACATCTCCTTGAGAGCCTAGGATTCTCACCGGAATGGTGAGCTGATGAAAATGGACTCCTTCTTCCGCTGCTTGAACAATTTCCTCGAAATGTGCCGGCATTTCCGACCGTGTCCGTCGGTATACGACGCTCACCGAACTGCATCCCAGCCTAACGCAGCTCCGGGCAGCATCGATGGCGGCATTGCCTCCACCAACAATCGCGATTCGGTCTCCGGGTTTTTCCATTCTGGCCAACGATCCGTGAGCCAGGAGGCTCAACGCACCGAAAACTTGTGGAAAATCGGCCTCTCCTTCGATCTCCAGCCTGCCGCACGCCCATGCTCCGATGCCGAGGAAGAAGGCCTTGTAGCCCTCAAGGCGCAGACGATCCAGGGTCAGGTGGGTTCCGACACGGGTGTTGGTGCGGATTTCCACGCCCATTTCCTTAATTGCGGCAACCTCTCTCCGGACCACGTCCCGCGGGAGACGATACTCCGGGATTCCGGTGACCAACATGCCGCCAGGCTCGGGCAAAGATTCGAACACTGTGACTCGGTAGCCTTCCAAGGCAAGGTAGTATGCGCAAGTTAGTCCCGCAGGTCCGGAGCCTATGACGGCTACTTTGTCTTCATACCTGTTCCTTGGTTCAGGGTTCTTATACCCTTCCCCCGCCATTGCCATCTTGGCCGCGACCGCCTTGAGATCCTTTATACACAGCGCCTTATCAAGGTAGCGTCGCTGGCACCAGGATTCGCAAGGATTCGGGCATACCAGACCGCAGACCCACGGAAAAGGATTGTCTTCACGTATTACTTCGATAGCCTCCGCATAGCGACCCTGTCCTATCAAAGCAATATAAGATGGGACGTCTATCCCTGCGGGACAATTCAGTTGGCACGGCGCGGAAGACTCTCTCTTCAGGCCATCCGAATCGTACACAATGCGAGTTCTGTCCGCTGCCGGGCCTGGAGGAAACAGAAGATTATCACTCATAGCTACTCCGTACGAGCCAAGGCCGGATCTCTATAGGATCCGGGTCACTCTGCCAGTCGCTCCTCCCGTCATCTCCAGGATCTCTGCGTATCGCTGCCGTAGCAAGTCCGATGCCCGGTCCACCGGGCCGAAGTGAAGGCACTGTGTGAGGCATCCTGTGACGCAGGCAGGTTTCAAGCCCCTGTCTACTCTATCCATGCAATAATCGCATTTCACCACTTTGCCGGTTTCCGGGTTCCATTGGGGAACACCCCACGGGCAGGCGGCTATGCAGCACTTGCACCCTATGCACAGATCGGAGTCTACAAAAACAATGCCGTCTTTGGGCCTTTTTTGTATGGCCCCTGTCGGACATACGTGAGCACAAAACGGGTTCTCGCAGTGAAAGCACGGCAGAAAATGGAAGTCCATTTTCAAAGTGTTGTGTCGAACTCTAGGCCCGATTTCAATGATTCTGCACAGCCTAGGGCCTACAGGGAGATTGTTGTTCATTTTGCAGTGCAGTTCGCAACTGTAACAACCTATGCACCGCTGCGGGTCATGAAACAAATAAAGCCGATCCGGCGTCGCTGCGACTATTCGCTGAGGGTCGGACTGAACGGCTTTGAGCATGATTTCCTCCATTATTCGTGATGCTATGAGGGGCGATTGTTCGTTAGACATGCACCCCAAAATGGTCCTGTTTACTTGGACATTTTTTCTACAGTGACGAAGCACTCCTGCATTGCGGCACTTCCGCCGACATAGTCGGTGGCCGTATTCTGGAGTTCCGAATCGCTGAGCCCGACACCATAGGCGTAACTCTGGGCCGCTGCTCGCTTGCCAAAGGCATGAGGTATAAACACTGCTTCGGGGTGAATTCCGTCAGTCGTGTAAGCCACTGTGGTCCCAGAGCCGGTTTCGCTCTTCACAAGAACTCTGTCCCCGTCCTTGATTCCGAGCTTGGAGGCCGTGTCCTTGTTGATCCAGACAGGGTGACTGGGCAAGACTTCCTTCACGTATTTGTTGTTGCTCATGGAACCCTGTGTATAGAGTGGATTTCGGCCTATTATGAGGCGAAGCTTCCCCTCCGGAACCTTAACAGGCTCATAAGCGGGAAGCGAAGTCAGGCCGTTTTCTTCCATTTTAGAAGAGATTACTTCAATCTTCTTGGACGGAGTCTTGAATTTCAGCCCCGTCTCCCGGTCGTAGTAGATCTTCTCTTTGGCGAGGTTCACTACGCCCTTCTCATCGAATTCCGAGAGATCTATGCCTGTGTCCGAGAGTTTCCACCGGTTGTAGTCGTCGATATCCTTGTAGAAGAACTTCTCGCCGAAGCCCATTCTTTCAGCCAGTTCCTTAAAAATCCGCCATGCCGGGCGGGTCTCTAGGACGGGCTCAACGACCTTGCTTCTTAAGGCCAAGATCGGTTTTAAGCCCTTGCGTTCTTGGATCGGATCGCCCCTTTCGAGAAAATGGCTTTCAGGAAGGACAATGTCCGCGTACCAAGCGGTGTTGCTCCAGTTGACGTCGATATCGACCACCAGTTCGAACTTGTTCAGCGCCTTGATCAAGGCATTGGTGTCAGGGATCGAATAGAGCGGATCGAAACGATAAATGATCAGAGCCTTGACCGGGTAAGGTTTTTCCGTCTCGGCTGCTTCGGTCAGCATGTGCGCTATACCTTGAGACTTGTCAACAATAGGAAACTTCTTGCCCGGCCCGATACAGTCGAAACGATCACCTTTGGGGGCTTCGATAGTGGCCGGAAGCTCTTTCATCCCTTTGCGGCCGGTGTCAGCAAGCCCCTTCTTGAAGAACAACCCGCCGGGGACCTCATAATTTCCCATCAAGGCATTCAAAAACAAAATAGAACGCCTCATGTGGAATTCGGTGACATATCGGGCGGCAAACCAACCGATATGAAAGATCACCTTCGGTCTTGCCTCGCTAAATTCTCTTGCAAGCCTCCGGATGGCCGCGGCCTCCACATCCGTTTCCTGCTCGGCCCATTCCGGGGTGTACGGCTCCACATATTGGCGCAGGGCGTCAAAATCCTTTACCCATTTTTCTACGAAGTTCTCATCATAGAGTCGATGTTTGATAATCTCGTTCATTAGGCCCAAATTGAAAGCCCAATCGGTACCGGGCCTGATTTTCAACCAATAGTACGATCGGACCGCTGTTTTTGAGGCCCTCGGATCCACGGTCACGATTTTGACGCCGTTGTCCGTGGCAGTCATCAACTGATTGACTTCGGCAACGGTCAGAGATTCATAAATGTTGCGGCCATAGAGGACTACATACTCGGCATTTTCAATGTCAAAGCCCAGGGCCTTTCTGCCGACACCCAGTGTGGCCTGACATGCTGTATGCAATGAGAGAGGGCAGACGCTATTATGAGTGAAATCGTTGGGCGTGCCGAGTCCTCTGGCAAACGCCTTAACGAACTCGTTGTTCAGGCTGCCTCTCCACCCGACAAGGATGCTCTCCGGGCCGTATTTCTCCTTGATGATTTCCAGCTTGTCCCCAATGTAAGCGTAAGCCTCATCCCACGTGGCATCACGCCATTCTCCCCCGCCGCGCGGGCCCACACGAATCTGAGGTCGAGTCGGCTTTTCCGTGTCCTTCAGCAGCCATTTCGCCGCGGCGCCTTTTGCGCAAAGCCGTGTTCCTATGGAACCGACATTGGGATTACCGAAGATTTCGGCAACCGCGCCGTCTTTTAACGTGACTTCTATGGGACACCGTGCTGAACACATCTCGCACTGGCTGTACCTGGTAGTTTCATCATCAAAAATAACTCCTTGAATATCGACCTATGTTGCTTATATTCTATCTCTTCTAGGCGGAAGAAGATCTGCCAAGCTCTTCATCTCTTCGTAGCGTCTAACCGTTTTCAGCCTGTTATTTCTCCGGAACCAGATCAGCGATGCTCTTCGACTGACCGGTTCGTTGCCCGTATGCATCCAATATGACTTTTATGCGCCTGAAGTACGGCAGCTTGTATTTCAACCTCTTGAATATTATGTAGGCAGCGGCATAAAGCGCAATGAACACACAAGCGAATCCGACCGAATAATCGTGAAAACAAGCTGGAATTCCACGTCGAAAAACCTTATCGCATCCAGCCAAGCAGCGAAGAAAATCGGCCACAGAAAGGCCGCAGACAGAGCAATCTGCATGAAAAAGGACTTGCCGAACGCATCATTGGCCAGTTTGTTGGCTGCTTGGTAGGCTTCTTTGTTCGCCGGCGGAAAGCGCTTCCGCAGATAGATCTTGATAACGCCGCGCTTCGTGCGTGCTTGCGTCGATCCGTTGCCTGCTACCAGAAAAACCGCCGAGATGGTAAATTCTCCGACCAGGAGCGCGATCCACGCAAGGATAAAGGTCCCAAAGAGAAAGTCCGCAAAAGCGTGTCCCGTCAGGCGATATAACCACATGATATACGGATCAACGAGCATCCACAAGGGGTGCATTTCCATAGTCGGTCTCTTATCTGAGTGGGGCCGGCGTCCGGCCCCACTGCTTTATCTGTGATTTGGACTCGCGTGATCTCTTAGATCCCCGGGAAGATCGAGTAGTCGAGAGAATCCTCGCAATGTGTATCCAACGCCCACATAGACGGCCAGCACCACAAAAATTCTCTTGAGCCAACGATCAGGGATGTATTTGGACGTATACGGTCCTAAGATAGAGCCGATGAAGATGCCCACCAGCTCGACGCCTATGAACAGGAAGTCTATGGGCGTCCCTTTGACGAACATGAAGGTGAAGATCGATGTGATCATGCTGACCAGCACGGCCAGGGCCGATGTGCCCGCAACCATGTACATCGGCAATCCAGCGATGGACGTCAGAAACGGAACGTACAGAAATCCACCACCCACGCCGATGAACGCGGAGATCGCCGCGATGACAAATCCACCGAGGATCGGCCAGATGGGGGAAAACGAGAATTCCACGCCATAGAATGTGAAAGTGATTTTGGAAGCGCCCCAGTGCGTAACTTGCACACCGGCCGCGCCATGCTCCGTAACCTCACCTGCCGCCCTCTTGATGTGCTCTTTCTCAAACGCCGCGGCTGCGGCCTTGGCGGCTTTCTTGCTCGCCTGTCCCCGTTCGGTCGTCTCATAGAAGAGGAAGCAGCCAATGATCAGCACGATGACGCCGAAGAACCCTATGTATTGGCGAGGTTAATTTTCCCCGCTGTAAGAACCGGGATGAGATAGGCGCCGGCTACTCCTCCGCCGGCCAGACAGAGGCCCAGCGGCAGGACGAGTCGTCCCATTCGATAGTAGGTTAGCGAGGATATGAGGGCGGATAGACCCACCAGATACTGATTACTCGTACGGATGGAGTCGGTCAGCAGCTTGTTGAGTACAGGACTCGTATCCTTGAACGATCTGCCATAGTCAGCAAGCCCGAACACGGTTATGTGGCCCACACCCGCCATAATGCCGCCGAACGCTCCCACCGTGGAAAAGATCCATCCAACCCAGATTCCCCAAAATATACCGTAGAGCCAGAAGGGACTGGGCGCACCCGGTATTCCCATGAAACCCGGCGCGGCCTTGGGATCGATCATCCCCTTGCCGACACCTTGTGGGGTCTTTGCAATGGCGTCCTCCAGCTTGCCTGCTTCGGCCGGAAATGCCGTAACAAGCGTTGCAGCAATGGCCGCGGCAACAACCAGACTTATCACGATCCAACTCTTTCTTCGTCATACAAAGCCTCCTTATTTATTGAACGATCCTGTTACACTGCGGTTTTCGATAGCATCCGAACCCAAATCGGAGGACCGGTTTTGCAGAAGCTCTCGGACCTTCCTTTCCACTTCGTCGATGTCGACAGGCTTCACAAGGAAGCCGTCCGCCGACATGGCCTGGGTCCCTTCCTCGGCCACATAGTCTGCGATGACCATGACTTTGAGACCGGGGTTGGCTCTCTTCAGCGCGGCGGGGACCGCTAAGCCGGTGTCGTGCCTCGAGGCGAGGTTCACGAGCGCTAGGTCCAAACTTTTTGTCGCAGCGCATTCCAGAGCATCATTCGCGTTCACAAACGCCCACACTTGGTGCGCGTTGCGCTCAAGAAGCCGCTTGAGCAACATGCAGGAATCAGCCTCTTCGTCGAGAATGAGAATGGTTGCCACGCTGTTCCGTCGCTGAGCAAAGAGTCAAGCAGTTGTTGCCAACTCAGCGGAGCATAGACGCAAGACGCGTGCCACAAAAAAAGGATGGGACTCCGAAACCGCTTCATATTGAAAATACAAGTGAATGCACGTGGAGGGGGGCAGCGCGAGCCGCGCCGCGATGCCAATCTCGTGGCCTGTAGTGCAATGAAAAGCCAGGTCGCTTCGCTTCGCTCAGCAACTAGTTAGCAGGATATTGGGCAGTTATGAGTAAATAGTGAAAAAATTGCACTGCAATATTTATTTTGCACCAAACGGATGGCTTTCAAAGCTTGCAATTCTTCGCACTTGCACAATACTCAATTCGTCTCTTGTTCGTCCTCGGAGTGGAAGTGCTTCGACTTGACTCCGTAGCGTCGCATGACCTGTTGCAGCGCTTGGCGTTCCAGGCCGCATTCTTTGGCAGCCTTTGTCACATTGCCGGTCGTGCGGGTGAGCAAGGAAGTCAAATACTCTTGGTGAAAACGTTCCAGAACTCGGCTTTTGGCATCCTTGTATTGGAAACTGTTGAATTCAGGTGTCATCAAGCAATCCCCGGAATCTGCGAAATCCGGCCCCAGGTCTTCTGATCGAATCACCGTGTTGGAGGACAGGAGCACAAGCCGGCTGATCACGTTCTCCAGTTCCCGGACGTTGCCGCGCCACGGGTGGTTCATGAGCCGCTTCATTACTTCTGGTGGTATGGTGCGGGTTTCGCGATGGAACTCCGTGCCGAAGCGATCCAGGAAGTGGTCTATCAGCACCGGAATGTCTTCAGGTCTTTCCCTGAGCGGAGGCATGTGAAGGGACATGACATTGAGGCGATAGAAGAGATCTTCTCGAAAAAGGTTGTTCTTGATCTTTGCTCCGAGGTCTTGATTCGTGGAGGCAATAATTCGGACGTCAATCTTGATGCTTCTCGTGTCACCAAGAGGTCTGATTTCCTTGTCCTGCAGCACCCTTAAGAGCTTGGTTTGCAGCGTCACCGAAATATCACCGATCTCATCAAGGTAGATGGTGCCACCTCGGGCTTCCCAAAACAGGCCCTTCTTATCCTGGGTGGCATGGGTAAAGGCTCCTTTTCGATAACCGAACAGCTCACTCTCCAGAATGTTTTCCGGAAGATTCGGGCAGTTCACCGCGACGAAAGGACCTTTTCTTCTGTGGCTCAGCTTGTGGACGGCTCGGGCCGCCATGTCCTTGCCGGTGCCTGATTCGCCCGTGAGCAGGATAGTTACGTCGGCTGCGCTCACCAGGCGTATGGTGTCGAAGATCTTCTGCATCTTGGGGCTGACCCCTACGATTTCATCCAGGCTCTCCTGCTGCTCGATCCTCCGATGAAGCAGTAGGTTTTCCCGCAGAAGCGTGCTTCTCTCAAAAGCCTTTTCGAGCAAATGCAACAGCTTGTCGTGCTCAAACGGCTTGGTAATGAAGTCGTATGCCCCCTCTTTAATCGCCTGGACGGCGATGTCTATGGTGCCAAAGGCCGTCATCATGACCACGCTGAGCCCGGGAAACCCTTCCTTGATACGGCCGAGAAACTCCATCCCGTCCATGCCGGGCATGCGGATGTCTGCGAGCACCACATCAAAGGGACTCTCCTCCAGAAGCGCCATGGCCTGGTACGCGTTGGGTGCAGTCTGGACGTCGCAATCCAAGTCGGCTGACAGGCTTCGTTTCAGGAGGCGCAGCATGTCTTCTTCGTCGTCAACGATGAGCAGTCTAGTTTTCCCTTGACGTTCCATGTCCGTAATCTTCCGGAGGCTCACATTCTCCAGGGGTTCTCGGGTTGCCGTCACAGTGGGCTCCAATAATTGACATCCGTAACAGGCTTACGGCAAAATCATTCGTGGCTTTTGATCCCTCGATTCCGCTACTTCCGCAACGGGGAGAACAAGAGTGAAGGTACTTCCCGTGCCCGGCCGGCTGTCAACCTCAATCCGACCGTCGTGATCCTGGATGATACCATAGCTCACCGAGAGGCCCAAACCAGTCCCCTCCCCCACAGGCTTGGTCGTGAAGAAGGGGTCGAATATCTTATCGATCTGGCGAGACGGGATTCCGCAGCCGTTGTCGGAAATAGAGACAAGCAGGTTTCTTCCTGCCGAATCCAGCTTGGTGCCCACCTGTATTAACCCCTCCCCCGAAATCGCTTGTTTTGCATTCATGAGCAAGTTCATGAACACCTGTTTCAGCTTCTCCCCATCTGCAATCAGCGTCGGCAGACTACCATCCAATCGAGTATCCACAGTAATGTTGTCCAGTTCGAACTGGTGCCCAAGGAGCGAGATCACTTCCGCGATGCAAGAATTGACGTCAATGGAGGACTTTGTCGTCCGGGTGCCCCGAGCAAACTTGAGAAGATCCTCGACCACTGTTTTGCAGTTTCGGGCATGCTTTTCGATAGTCTTCAGATCGTCATAAATTTGTGTTCCTGGAGTATTGTCCCTTAAGAGCAACTGCGTGTACCCCAGCATTACGCCCAGCGGGTTATTGATTTCATGTGCGAGACCTGTGGATATCTGGCCGAGCGAGGCCAGTTTGTCAGCCTGCTGCAATTGCCGCTCCATGTGCAGTCTGGCCGTAATGTCCTTAGCCATTCCTTCGTAGCTTACCACCTTCCCCGTATCGTCTGTTCGGACCGACGCGCTCACTAGAACGAAAATATCTGACCCATCTTCCGCCTTCAAGCGACATTGCCGGTCCTTGACGAATCCCTCTGAATGGAGGTCTCTCACAAGCTGTCGGTAATCATCGGAAGAGCCAAACAGGTCAGCCAGTCTCGTCTTCCCTATCACTTCGTCCCGCTTTCCATACCCAAGAGCCGTCAACCCCGCGTTGTTAATATCGATGAAGCGCCCCTGATCGTCGAGAATGAAGATCATGTCCATGGAGCCTTCAAAGACACGCCGATATTTTTTCTCGGATCTACTGAGATCTTCCGTGCGTTGGGCTACCAGCGATTCTAGGTTTCGATTGAGATGCATGACCTCCTGTCCGGCTTTTTCGAGGGCCTGCTTGTCTTTGAGAATCGCATTGTTGATCCTGTGGACTCGCTGAAAGAATAGCGTTATCGAGGCGACCAGAGCGAACGCCAAGGTGTTGATCGCGCCGCTGAACGGCCGCAAAGTCAACCAAACATCGCGCATGTCCAGGACCAACAAGACGCGCTTGGCAATGTGGCCGACTCCGCGAGACATAGCAAAGCCTGCAAGAGCCACTGAAAGCCACAGAAGATATGTCCAGAGCACATTGGCCGGCTGTGTCTTTACGAGACGCATCGCGTACCAGACTGACAGGAAGGAAAACAAGATCATCAATGCTGAGCCCACCACATCGGTGAACCAGATGGGAGCGAGGGGATAGGAGTTATTCGCGGGCATGCCCCTCCTCCTTCAGCGTGTACTTGTACAAAGACCTAATCCCAAGGAAGAGGCAAATCATGGCTGGGACGCTTATGATGTGGTCTAGCTTCAGAGCGTAGTAGAGGCGCGTCATCACAGAATCCAGGATTATCCGCTGCGTCCAATCCGGCTCGCCGATGACCGCATCTGCCGCAACTCGTTCCTCCACCCAGTGGCCCAAGAACGTATTAAGATTCCATAGAACAAAGAGGATGCACGATATCTGGATGAGGCGCCAACCCCTCTGTTGCACGAAACTGTTCACCTGGAGCCAGTACGCGAGAATTCCCATGGCAACACAGAAGAACACGTGAGCCAGTTGATGCGCATAAAGCCCTTCAGGAGCCGGATGGGACTGGAAGGCCCAAGCTATCTCAGGGCTGAAAAGTGCGCTCAGAACAATGAACGCGGTGACGGTCTTCACCTTCGACCTCTCAGAGTGTCATTATACGCTTCAAAGAATCAGTACGGCCAAGGTCTGCCTCTTGCCGCGATACTTGGCGGCAACATCCCCTGGATGAGGCGCCGAGGAGATCTCTTTATGGAAAATGCATCGGCGCCTCTTTTCATGGAAAGACTAACACTTGACAGGTGTGAGATTCTAGTCTGGGCTGGTGTCCGTGACCTGCCCGGTGCCGAAAGAACTGACACCCTTGAGGCTCCCCTCGGAAAGAAAAGTCTCGTAGTTATAAATCAGCCTTTGGACCACAGCTCCGGCCAGGCGCTTGAAAAACATCATTCCCATTTCAGGATGTTTTTCAAATATCTTATTCAGGCTTTCCTTTCCAATTTTGACCACCTTGCTGGGGGCTACGCATTCGGCCGAAGCTACGTAAACGGGACGATCAACCATGCCTGTCCAGCCGAAAGCCTCTCCCGGAAGGTTAACGGTGTAATCTATCTCAGCTTCCGTTCCTATGGACACTCTTACCCGTCCATCCACAAGGATGTAAAAGTGATTTGCCGGAGTGCCTGCCTTGAACACAAGCGAGCCTTTTTCGTGTGATTCTTCTACCATGACCTTCGTAATTTCATTCATGGTTTCCTGGCTCTGGTCCTTAAACAGATCGGCTTTTTGAATAATCATGGCCTCTCCTTTCTGTTGGAAAGACATGTATGGGACCCGGCCGGCTCGAACCATCTTTGCGGCTACGTCAGTTCTGGAGCTTCTCGTCGATCTTCCCTGTTGTCATCCCCCTTTCTGACGCTCGACCTGCCGTTGTTCATCAATCCTCAAGTCAAGCTCCTGAAGTGTCCTTTCACAGCTCATGACCCGTTTCTGGACCTCCTAGCAGCCATCTGTGCCCTTGTCTCCAATGGTCATGACAGAAACATACCGAAAAAAGAAGCCATCTCATGTAATTATTGTTACCGGGGGTACGATGGGAGTCAAGCAGTAACTTTGTCGCCACGTGAGTGTTCCGCTGCACGCGGCTAAAAGGCTTCGAGCTGACCCCGAGCATCAGGACCGGCATCCTGCCGGTCTATGGCCGTGACCGGCAAGATGCCGGTCCTACTATTGCTTCTGAACGATCACTTGTGATTTTCTGTGCCTAACAAAGGCATTAGGTTCCACCAACAGATTATTCGCTGCCGGTTTACCGCTTTGCTGCCAACAATATCGGAATGGAAATCAGTTGAGCCGCTACGGAAAAGACTATGAGGGCGGGAACCGAGACGTCGTACAACACTCCCATGAGCACGCTGCCCGCGAACCAAAACAAGCCGAAGGCCGTGTTAAATATTCCAAAGGCAAAGCCCAGCCTGTTCGTTGGCACCAGGTCGGCAATGGCAGCCTTCATAACCGATGACTGAGCCCCCATGCCCACTCCCCATAAGGCCATGCCGGCAAGCGAAGAATAATACCCGCCCAGAAATACCAATGGAGCAAAAAAGGATGAGAAAAGGACCGCGATGACTAATGAGGCAAAGCCGATGCGGTCAAAAATACGGCCGAACCAAAGGGCCGCGACCGCATCAACCGCCATAGCCACCGCGTAAAATATCGGAATCGAGCTGTCCGAAACGATAGCCGTTTTCTTAAAATGATAGGCGATGAGGGGGAAGTCTGCATACGCTGCCGCGACAAAACCGACAGCAATGACATAGACCCAAAACTTTCGGGTAAGGCCTTTTCCCTCCAACTTCACTGAGGCGCTTCCAAGGTTATGAGGATGTGGATATAGCCTTGCCGCCAGGGCCACCAGGCTCAAAGCAATGAGCGCCGGAATCAACA
Source organism: uncultured delta proteobacterium (assembly GCA_963809365.1). Classification (GTDB taxonomy): domain Bacteria; phylum Desulfobacterota; class Desulfomonilia; order Desulfomonilales; family Desulfomonilaceae; genus CAWBBA01. The sequence continues at coordinate 115,658 of CAWEJR010000032.1, forward strand.
GCAATGCGAAGCCTGTTTCATAGCCGCCTTTATAATAAAGGACAGCAGCCACAGCCAAGGGGCCGAGTACAGCGCCTGTCTGGTCCAGGGCCTGATGAAGACCGAAACCCCATCCGCGGCCAATCTGGTCCGAAGCGCAGGAGAGCATCACATCTCGGGCAGGGGTCCTGATCGCCTTGCCCATTCGTTCCGCAACGATGAGCGCCGCTGCAATCGGCCAATGGCCGGCCAATGCCAGGAGAGGCACGGCCAACAGGTTCAGTCCGTAACCAAGGAAGACTATGGTCCAGTATTTCTTTGTTTTGTCGGCAAAGTACCCGGATGCAAGCCGCAAAGCATATCCTATCAATTCTCCGAATCCCGCGATCACTCCCACTGCGGTTGCGCTTGCGCCGAGCACGGCCAAGAATGGACCGGTGATACTCCGCGCCCCCTCGTATGTGAAGTCTGAGAATAAGCTGACCACCCCGATTAAGACCACAAACTTAATCGCGGCGGGCCTCGAAATGTCGCACAATTCTGTTGGAGCGTGTAACGGGACTTTCATGACAATATAACTTCCCCGCTGGTATTAGCAGATGCAACTTAATGACACGAGGAATGACAGCCTACTTCACTACCAGGTACCGCGGCAAGGGGCGAGGCGAGTTAGAGTCTGGGATGTGCTTCCCCAAACACGCTCAAAGATGCGGCTGTGGCCCATGAAACCGACGATGAGCAGGTCGAAGCCGCCGTCTTTGCAAAAATTCACAATGCTCTCGACCTCGTGGCCGACCACTATGTGTGGCGTGAGCTTGGCTCCGCCGGCTTTTGCCTGTTCCACGGCCTCTCTGTTCAGCTCCTCAAAGAACGCGTCCTTTTGCCGTTTGACTTCCTCGAATTCGCCGATCGTAGCAACGTACTGAGGTAAGTCTTCCTCTACGGAAATCGAATGGAATTCGGCATCAAAGCAAGCGGCCAGCTCAATCGCCCGCGTCATGGCTTTTCGCGAACCTTCGGAGCCGTCGTACGCTATCAAGATTTTCTTATACATCTTTCTTTCCTCCTGGGGCCTGGAGCAGAGTCCATTTGCGCAAAGCGCCATCGGCTTCCTCATGACGTGGTTGGAAGAACCACTGTGCAATTAGTGTAGGAATCACAGCACTGCCGATGACGACTGTGACGAGAATCGTATACTGTTCCTGAGTGATGATCCCACGGGTATATCCAAATAAGGCGGAAATACTACCAAAGGTCAAGCCGGTGCTCATCAGAAGCGTTGTATACATCCCGATCTTACGGGAAAAGCGAAATGCAGCAGTGAGCGGATAAACCCCTATAAACTTGGCCCCGACTTTCACGGCAAGTAAAACGAGAATCAGACCGAAACCGGTCACAATCGCGGGCAAGGAGACTATTGTCCCTGCCTTGAGAAAATAGAAGGGTGTCAACAAAGCGAAGGTGGCAGTGCGAAGGTGCCTCACCATCTCACGGTTTTCTTTGAACAGCCCTGCCACCACCAAACCTAGCAAGTACGCGGGCAAGACAGCCTCGCTGTTTGCACGGGTTGCAAGCCAGCCCAGTCCGAAGAGCAAAAGGAAAAGTAGCTTGATTTCAGGCTCACTCACGTGCCCATTGAACGTCTTGAAGAACCAGCGTGTAAATGATGGGGTGATACAAAGCACCAGTGTGGTCACCACTGCGAACAACACCAGCCACAAATCGTAATGGGCAAACAGAATCCCCAGCGCTACCACTGTTCCAAGGTCGGTGACGAAACAAGCCGCGAGGATAAGCTTCCCCAATTCCTTATTGTTTAAACCTGTTTCCACCATCACGGCGTATACTACCGCGACTGACGTGGTAGACAGCGCGATGCCGCAAATCATAGCTTGATCGAGCGTCCAGTTCGCCACGTAATATGCGTAGGACATGGCCCCCAGAAATGGTAACAAAAAACTTAGGAACCCTATACTGAGACTCTCCTTGCCATATTTGCGAAGAATCTCCGGTTCAATTTCAGCCCCGGCAAGAAAGGTTAGGAGAATCGCGCCGAAGCCCGCGAGGAAACTGATCCACTCGGTCTTGGGGTCTAGGCCCAAAAAATTCCCGCCTAGAACGCCGACACAAATTTCAACCAGAGCTACCGAAATAGCGGTTCGCATCGAGATGACACTCGCCAGGAGCGCCAGCCCAATCCAAATCATAGCCACGTACCAAGTCTGATCCATTGCCTTCTCCAGGATTTGCCGGAGACTATGCCCCTCCCTTGAGTTTGAAACAAAAAACCCCACCACACGGAGGGGTCAAAAAGAGAAGAACTCCCACCGCGCAGTCTCCAGCGGTAGGAGTCATCAGCCCTTGAGAGCGTTTTTGGGGGACTCCATCCCCTTCGGACATCTTCTCTTACTAAACAAAGCTAATCAAAGTCAACATGGACCAGTGGTACCCGATCGCACGGGTAAGTTTGTCAGTCGGCAAATGAATGCCAAAGTCGTCAAAAGAATCTGGCTTGCTTACCAATCAGCCTAAACCAACGGGCTCCTCATCAAAAGATCGAGGGCTCGGCGGGCGGTATCGGCCAGTTGCGGCTCTTGGGCCTCGAGTGACAGCAATTGGCGAAGATGATCGGCGGTGCGGAGCATCAGCATTGCCAGGTCTCCCTCATCGGCCCCGATGTTGGTAGTGAGTTCAGCCCAATCCACCTCTTCAGCCCACAAGAATACCGACGCGGCCGGCCAAAACATTATGGTCGGGACATCAAATCCCCTTGCCACCATGAACTGGGCAAGGGGGCGCAGCTTTTCCATCATGTGGCGGAATCTCTTCCAGAGCGGTCGGGTTTTCTCCCAGATTTCCCGACTTATGAGAATTTCCTTGTCCTTGTCCAATACAAAGGGAGCAATGAGCGCGGCCAACCCCTGAGGTCCGAGCGCGCTAAACTCGCCCTGCCTTATCAGTTCGGCTATCAAGAGAGGATGATCCAACCTCAGTTGCGCAGCCCATTTGCCGTCATAGGTCGGAACACCGTGTTCGTCCAAGTAATTCAACTCCTCAAGTAAATTTCTGTGTCTCTGAAATTCCTTGAGCAATCTGGAGTGTACTTTCGCCGCGTGGCGAGGATTCTCACGGAAAGAGGCAAAAGACAGGCCGAGAAGTTTTCTCACACCGTCCGGGTCATGTGAGAGCAAGAGATTGAGCGTCATGGAAAAATTGACCGCGATTCTGGATTGCAGGGGCTCTGGTTCAGAAAACACTAGCTCCTTCACCAGGCCGATGTTCAGAAATCTTCCGGGTACCACGAGAGTGAAGCCGGCATTGTCCATGCCTCGTCTTCCGGCTCGGCCGGTCATCTGGTGGAGATCCGTGGCGGTCATGTCCACGAACGTCCGCCCATTGAAACGGTCGCTCTGCACGAGCACAACCGTCCGGGCGGGAAAATTGACTCCCGCTGCCACTGTGGATGTGGAAAAAATCACCTCCAGGTGGCCCAAAACCATCATTTTTTCGATCAGGAGACGCCATCCGGGAAGCTGGCCGGCATGATGCGAACCGGCCCTACAGTGTAGCAATCGGCCAAGCTGTCTATGATGCGTTAATTCCGGGTAACCCGAAAGTTGGTCTTGGACTGCCTCTGCAAAACCTCCCTCTTCCGGTCTCAATGGCGCGGGAAGAAGGGTCTGTAAAGCGCTGTCACAGTCCGACCTGGATTTCATGAAAATTATTGCGGGGAGAAGTTGAAATTCCCTGAGGGTCTCAACAATCCCGTTTATCTCTGGATGTCTTGACTCTGGAACTCTCTTCCTACCCTTTTCCACCTTTGCGTATGCGGCAACCTTTGGAAAGAGGCTCTTGCCCCTGAGAAAAGGAGTAAGCTCTCCGCTCGGCGTTCTGAAAAGCACGTGAAGTGGGACCGGACGGGTCCCAGAATAGACCACCGAGCACGATTTGCTTCGGATATGAGTCAGCCACCGAGCCACTGCCGCCGCGTTGGAAATAGTGGCTGAGAGCAGGAGAAGTCTCACCCTGCCCGGCAGGTAGATCAGTACTTCTTCCCAGACTACCCCCCTGTCGATATCTCCCAGGTAATGGGCCTCGTCCAGGATTACCAGATCAACATCGATGTCCGTGCCGGTCTGCATCGCATCGTAGAGTTGGTTGCGAAGAATTTCGGTAGTCCCAACGATCACAGGCGCGTCGGCATTCTCCTTGCGATCCCCGGTGAGGATTCCAAGCTGCTCGCGGCCCAACGCTTCCCCAAACTCTTCATATTTGGCATTGGAAAGAGCTTTCAGAGGAGTCGCATACCATATCCGGCAACCCCGGGAGAGAAATTCCTTCGTGGTTTCCAGGGCGATCCAGGTCTTCCCGGAGCCTGTGGGCGCGCTGACCAACACATCCCCTTTGCTGACTTTTCGCACGGCTTCATTCTGGAAAGGGTCGGGAACGAAGGCGGCCGGTTCCGGTCTTCCTATGTCGGCGAGGAGACGTTCAGCTTCTCTATGAACCCGGGGGGCTGTGGATTCCTGAATCGGTCCCCCGGACCTCTTTCTATGTCCCTGAAAAAAAGCTGGTTTCTTGCGAAATGACTTTTTGTGTTTTGGCTGAAGTGATCTCATTACTGAACCGAAAGCTACTCCAAGCTTACCCCAATGACAAGTCCGCCTGACGCGGCATACTGTGGCTTCGGCAGAGGCAAAGGCGCCGGTCCCTACCTTGACCCTTATCAAGGACTGTTTTACGGTGTGAGTGTGCTTTTAACATTTGCCGATCCGAGATTTCCGTGCTCTTATCATGTCGTGCCGCGCGTGGTGGCTTACTGGGATGCCTCCCGGAGCAAGCAACATCATTCATGTTGTCAACAACGCTAGGGAAATCATTCCGATAGCGCCGCCAGAATTCACGCTGTGATGTGCAACTCACCTCTCACAGCTCTATAGATTTTGTCCACAAAGTCGCTCCAAAGTTTTCTCGCGGCTGAAGCAAGAGTTGAGTAATGCCTAAAGAGAAAATTCTCGTGGTTGACGACGAAGAAGACATACTGGAACTGGTCCGCTACAATCTGGCCAAGGAAGGTTACCGGGTCTCTTGCGTCACCTCGGGTGAACAGGCCCTGAAAGAGGCCAAGGAAGGCGCTCCGGACCTGATTTTGCTTGACCTGATGCTCCCCGGTCTGGACGGATTGGACGTGTGCAAGCGGTTGAAGAGTGATCCTGTAACGAGCGTCATTCCGATAATTATGCTCACCGCGAAAGGTGAGGACGCAGACATTGTAACCGGTCTGGAATTGGGCGCAGAGGACTATGTTACCAAGCCGTTCAGCCCGCGCGTGCTATTGGCCCGTCTAAAAGCTTGTTTTAGGCGAAAACGGCAGGAAGAGACGGATGAAACTGCTATTATCAGGATCGGCGATCTTACGATTAATCCCTCACGCCATGAGGTGTTGGTCAAAGACAAACCGGCCGCGCTCACCGCGACGGAATTTGGGATCCTTTATTTTCTAGCCCGTCGCTCCGGTTGGGTTTTCAGCCGCGATCAGATAATCAGGGCGGTGAAGGGAGACGATTATCCTGTGACGGAGCGCTCTGTAGACGTTCAGATCGCCGGGTTGCGGAAAAAGCTTGGAAGTTCGGGCAACTCCGTGGAAACTGTCAGGGGAGTGGGCTACAGGCTAAAGGAGTAACCAATGCGGAAAAGGCGAAAGTTGCTGTGGCAACTTTACCCTTCGTACCTGATTATCATCGTAGTCTCGTTAACGGCGATGGCCTTGTACACGTCCAGGACGTTAAGAGTTGCGGGCCAAGAAAGTGTGGTCGAGAGTCTAAAAGTTCAAGCGGATATTGTCGAGCAACTTGTAGCGGGCCGACTCTCTCCAGAACGTGCAGCCGAAATCGATGCCCTCCTAAAACAACTCGGCCGAAAGATATCAACCAGAATTACTGTTGCGATGCCTTCAGGGTTGCCATTGGGCGACTCTCAGGAAGACCCTGCAAAAATGGATAACTATGCGGTTCGGCCCGAAGTGAAAGAAGCGCTGGCGGGTAAGACAGGAATTGCCACCAGATACAGCTACACCGTGAATGCGAACATGGTCTATGTGGCGGTTCCTGTAATGATAGACGGGCGGCTGGCTGGAATTGTCAGGACGGGGATTCCGGTCAGTGCAATGCGGTCAACACTGTTTACCATTTATGAGGAAATCTTTGCAGGGGGAATAGTTATTGTATTGTTGGCAGCTATCATCGGCTTCTATGCATCCCGGAAGATAAGCCTGCCCATAACGGAACTTAAGAGGGGCGCCATTCGATTTGCCGACGGGGATCTTCACTATAGGCTGGACGTTCCTAATTCCGAAGAGTTGGCAGCGCTTGCGGAAGCAATGAATGCAATGGCGTCTCAATTGCACGCTCGTATAACAACGATAACCCAGCAGCGAAACGAACTGGAGGCGGTCCTTTCGGGAATGGTGGAGGCGGTCCTCGTTATCGACGCTCATGAGAATATCCGAAGCGTGAATGAAGCTGCGGAGAAGCTTTTTCAAATCGATTCGAGCAAAGTCAAAGGTAGAAAGGTCCAGGAGGCGATAAGGAACACAGATCTGCGCCTTTTTGTTACTGAGACGCTGTTACGTGAAGAGCCTCTTGAGGGCGACATATTCATATTAGGCGACCCGGAAAAGTTCCTTCAGGCCCATAGCGCGATTCTGAGAGATGCCGATGGCAACACGGTCAGTGCTCTGGTCGTCTTGAATGACGTCACGCGTTTGAAAGCACTGGAAAACATTCGCCGAGACTTTGTGGCAAACGTTTCTCATGAGTTAAAGACACCAATCACGTCGATCAAAGGCTTCCTGGAGACTTTACGAGAGGGCGCTCTAAAAGATCCTGAACATGCGGAACGATTTCTGGACATCATCATCAAACATACTGATCGACTGACCGCAATAGTAGACGACTTGTTGAGCCTTTCCAGAATAGAGCGTGACGCGGAAAAGGGAGAAATTGCCCTCCAAGACCGGCGAATAGCCGAGGTTCTTGACGCGGTGGGCAAAGCCTGCAGGAAGAGGGCGCAACTGAAGAACATAAAGTTGGAGTGCGAGGCTGACGATACGATTGTTGCGCAGATCAATGCAACACTCCTGGAGCAGGCCATCGTCAATCTCGTCGATAACGCGGTCAAATACAGCGAGCCGGACCAGACGGTCATTGTTCGAGCTGAGAAAACAGGCGAAGAAGTGGTTATAAAAGTTGTGGACGAAGGATGCGGCATACCGAGAGACCATCTGGAGCGCATATTTGAGCGCTTTTATCGAGTCGACAAGGCAAGGAGCCGCAAGGTGGGCGGAACGGGCCTCGGACTGGCCATCGTAAAGCATATAGTGAGCGCTCATGGTGGCCGCATTACCGTAGAAAGTTCTCTCGGCCGAGGGAGCACTTTTTCCATTTACTTGCCAGTTGCCGAGTAAGGAGTAACTGATGAGAGTGAAATTGCAAAGAGATATTGAAAAGCTGAAAACACGTGTCTTGTCCCTCAGCACTTTGGTTGAAGAGCGTTTTCGCCTGGCGGTGAAGTCTATTGAATGCCGAGACGCAGAGTTGGCGCGAGAAGTGATTGAAGGCGACTTAGAAATAGATCATCTGGAGGTTGACCTTGAGGAAGAATGCCTTAAGATCCTCGCTCTGCATCAACCCGTGGCCGACAATCTGCGCTATATTGTCGCAATTTTGAAGATGAACAACGATCTGGAACGCATAGGCGACCTGGCAGTGAACATCGCAGAACGCGCGGAAGGGGTTGCCGGAGAAGCCGAGATGCGGGTTCCCTTCGATTATTTCACCATGTGCCAGAAGACCGGGGACATGCTGAAGAAGAGCCTGGATTCACTGGTGAATATGGATTTACACTTGGCTTACGAGGTGTGCGCTCAGGACGATGATGTCGATTTCATGAAGAACGTCATGCAGACCCAGTTTGCAGAGGAAATGCGCAAGGATCAGGGTCACGTTGAAGCAATGATCAACCTGTTTCTGGTATCGCGCCATCTGGAGCGCATTGCAGACCACGCCACCAACATTGCTGAAGACGTGATCTACATGATCACCGGGGAAATTCACCGCCACCGAGGAGCTGATTACGCGTAGACACCGAATGACTGGCGAGCCACTGTCAAGATCGTAGGATTATTTCTTGGACGATTTCTCATCATAGAAGAGGATGTCCAGCATCAGCGCGACACCACCGCCCGCGGCCGCGAGGAAAAAGATGATGGCAAGGGCGGGATATCCGAGAATTCGGAAAGAAGTCGGCACATTCATCAACATCGCAGCGCCGACAATGAGCGCTGCAAGCACGAGCCCAAGCGTGATGCGATTGGCAATCTTTTGAAAACCCGTCATCAGACTCTTTTCATCAATCGCATTTACTTTCACCTCGATCTCGTTGTCAGCCATCCTGTCGAGGATTCTGTTCACTCTTTGGGGGAGCCGCTCTGCCAAGTCCTTTATTTCTATCAGGCCGCTGAAGATGTTACCCGGAGACGCGCTCTTCATGACACGCCGACGGGTAATTTGAACGGCATTAGCTCGTATTGAAGCGTTGGGATCGAACTCAGGGTCAAGCGTGCGGCCCACCTGGTCCAGATTAAGCAGGGTCTTTCCCAGCATTGTGAGTTCCGTAGGAAGCCTGATCCCCGCGTCTCCGGCGATTTGCGCAACCTCGAATACGATTGTCCCGACCTCGATCTGCCCGACGTTCATATCCTGATGCCGTATGATCAGATCAGCAAAGCGGCTCAAAAAGTCTTCACGATCAAAGTCTTGCCTTTTTTCCCCGATCCTCATCACAATGGCCGCGGCGTCTTCGGCCCGTCCTTCAGTGATCGCCAGCACAAGCTGAAGCAATCTCTCTTGAAGGTTCGGCGAAATGTGACCGACCATCCCCAGGTCCAGCAGGGCAATCCGCCCATCATCGGTAAGGAAAACGTTGCCGGGGTGAGGATCAGCATGGAAAAAGCCGTCAACAAAGATCTGCTGCAAATACGCCCGGAATACCTGGTCGGCAAGTTCGGCCCCGTTGATTTCCACGGAGGTCAGCGGACTGAATGAAGTAATCTTCCTGCCTTGTATGTACTCCATGGTCAGAACACGCGAGGTGGTGTAATCCTCAATGGGTGACGGAATCACAATTCGAGCGAATTCTTTCAGGTTCTCACCCAAAACCATAAGATTATGGGCCTCCTGGCGGTAATCCAACTCGCGGAACAAGCTCCTGCGGAACTCTTCCAACATCTTGTGAAATTCGTATCGCTCCCCCCACTGGGTGTGGTTGTCCAGGAACTCTGCGATCTCCATCAATGCTTCGAGGTCCTCTACGATGAGCTTGCGGATTCCCGGCCGCTGGACTTTTACGGCCACTGGTCTGCCATCACGCAGGCGAGCATGATGCACCTGACCAAGCGACGCGGCTGCCGCGGAAGCCTGATCAAACGCGGAAAAAGCTTTGGAAATCGGGACTCCGATTTCGCTTTCGACGATAGCCTCCACTTCCTCGTAAGGGAACGGGCCGACTCTGTCTTGAAGCCGGGTAAGCGCCTGGAGATAGGGGAGAGGAAAAAGATCCACGCGGGTGGACAGGAGTTGTCCCAGTTTGACAAATGTTGGCCCCATCTTTTCAAGATCGTCAGCCAGGGCTTGGGCCTCGGGAACAACTTCAGTGGTGATCGTGCGCCGGTCTGTGAGGACTTCTTCCAGACCTGCGTGCTTTACCAGGTCGGACCGTCCGTACTTCACAAGCAGCCACGCGACATCTTTGTAGCGCTTCAGATGTTCGGGCTTGAGCGAAATTCCCATCTTGAACCTCCAGCCGACGCCGCGGAAAGAGCCCTTATAGATAGTGGACCCGACGGGAGGCAATCAGTTCCTGAAGTTGGCGATGCTATCCGAAGCGGCCGGTGACATATTCCATTGTCTTTTCAACTTTCGGGTTTGTGAATATTCTTGACGTCTCGCCGTACTCGATGAGCCGGCCCAAATACATAAACGCTATAACGCGGTGTTATCCGAAACGCGTGCAGCCTGTTGCATGTTGTGAGTCACAATGACGATTGTGTAACGGCCGCGAAGCTCGTCTATAAGGTCTTCGATTTTCGCGGTGGCCACAGGGTCCAGAGCGGAACAGGGCTCATCCATGAGGAGCACATCGGGGTTGCCTGCGATGGCCCTGGCAATGCACAGACGCTGCTGCTGCCCTCCGGACAGCCCTAGGGCATTATCCTCGAGACGATCTTCAACTTCGTCCCATAGGGCAGAGGCGTGCAGAGCGTTTACCACCGTCTCCCGGAGGATCTTTTTGTCCCGAATTCCTTCCACACGCAAGGGATAGCTTACGTTATCCGCGATGGACATGGGAAAAGGGTTCGGCTTCTGAAACACCATGCCCATGGCCTTGCGAAGCCCGATCACGTCCACGTCCGGATCATAAATGTCAGTAGCGTCGAGAAGGATTTTCCCTTTTGTTGTGAGCCCGTCAATGAGATCGTTCATGCGGTTAATGGCTCGTAACAAGGTGGATTTCCCGCACCCTGAAGGCCCAATAAGCGCCGTGACGAATCCCTTCTCCACAGTCATATTTACGTCAAAAAGGGCCTGCTTATGGCCATACCAGAGGTTAAAATCCTCAATGGCCATCAGGGTCCCTTGAGGCCCTTTCTCAAAGTGGTATACGGTGCCGTTGGATGTGTCCGGCGTTTCGGTCATAAAAGACTTCCTCCTAAAAGTGCCCCGTGAAGAATTTGCGTTTCAGCCGGTTTCTGATCATGATAGAAGCCGCATTCATGGCGAAAACCAAGCTAATCAGCAGCAGTGTCGTGACGTAAACCATAGGCTTTGCCGCTTCGGAATTTCGAGACTGAAAGCCCACGTCGAATATTTGAAATCCAAGGTGCATGAAACTTCGATCGAGGTGTAAGTATGGAAAGAAATGGTCGATTGGCAATTCCGGCGCGAGCTTCACCACTCCCACGAGCATGAGAGGCGCAACCTCGCCCGCTCCGCGTGCCATCGCCAGAATTAGACCGGTCATTATTCCGGGCATCGCGCGTGGCAGCACAATGTATTTTATCGTCTGCCATTTTGAGGCCCCGCAAGCCAGTGAGCCCTCTCGCATGGATTGCGGAACAGCAGCAAGAGCCTCTTCAGTGGCGACGATCACCACCGGGACCGTCAACAGAGCCAGAGTTAACGATGCCCAGAGCAGACCGCCGGTACCGAAAGTAGGGGTCGGAAGCCGTTCAGGATAGAAGAGACTGTCAATATTCCCTCCGAGCACGTAAGCAAAGAACCCCAGGCCGAATACACCGTAGACGATAGATGGGACACCCGCCAGATTGTTGACGCAAATTCTCACTACAGAAACCAGACGCCCTTGCCTGGCATATTCCCGGAGATAGAGAGCTGCGATGACGCCAAAAGGCGCCACCAAAAGCGCCATGAGAATTGTCATGCAGAAGGTACCGAAAATCGCGGGCATGACCCCGCCTTCGGTATTCGCCTCGCGGGGTTCCTGTGTCAGGAACTCCCACCAGCGCGACAGATATATGCCGACTTTGCCGCTGAAGGTCAGTTCATTGGCAGGATAAAATCTAACAATGTCCGATAATTTCAGCGTCTTTTCACGGCCGCCTACATCGGCCAAGGTTATTGTGTACTGAGCATCTTTCTCCTTGATAGCGGCGACCTCCTTGGCCAGGTCCTGGTATTGCGTCTCAAGGCGCTCCGAGTTGGTCTTGAACCCTTTTTCGGCCTCGATGTACTGTGGAGCCTCGTGGCCGTATTTGAGCCCTACCTTCTTGAGCTTCAGGCGTTCTGCCTCCAGATAGTGGTTAACCGCACCTATCTCACCGCGCTCTATTGCTTTAATACGATCGCGTCGCATTGCGGCCTGGGTCTGCTCTGTGTTCAATGTTTCCGGAGACAGTGAAGTCTTTTCGATGACCTTCCCGTTGAGGTCAACGGATTTGATAGTCCCGATAAAAGGGCCCCATTCCATGCGTTCCACGAAGAATATGTCGCGGGGGGTCGAGGTTCCGGTTATCTCATAATCCACCACCCATCTGAAATCATCGTTGTACAAGTCAAAATTTCCAGTCCGGTAAAGTGTTCTGCGTGCAAAGCCCTCGTGGTCCGCGATTTCTTCTCGCGTTTTCTCACCCAATTTTGCCAACACGTCGGGCCCAGGCCTGAATTTTTCGGCACGCGTAACTTCACCTGCCAGCCGAGAGCCGTCACGGAGCATCACAAGATCGACCGGTCTAGGATAGAAGGTCAGAATGCCGTTGTACACGATAAGAACTATGAAGCCGATTATCATTGCGATTCCGACACAGAGCCCACCGCCAAATAGCCACAGGAAAGGTTCACCCCGGGCCTTGAAATCCCAGACCATAGATTTTCTTTGCGGTGCCATCGACTGAGGGGCGGAGGCAGCCTCATCGGCACTCTGACGGGTTGCTTTGGAATTCACGCTTAACCGGACTTCCGCGTCAAAAGCCTTTTCGTCACCATTGGCCGCAGTTGGCTCTTTGAGTACCGGTAGGATTGTGTTTGATGCGTTTTCATGACCCGTTGGCCTTTAGAGTTGCATGGCACGCTTGCGAAAATGCAAACGTACCAATTCAGCGACCGTATTTATGACAAAAGTCATGGCGAAGAGTACCAGGCCCGTGAGAAACAGCACGCGGTAGAGGCTGCCGTCCTTCGGGGCTTCAGGCATCTCCACTGCAATGTTTGCCGACAAGGCACGCAACCCTTCGAAAACGTTCAAGTCCATGAGAGGCGTGTTTCCCGCGGCCATGACCATGATCATGGTTTCGCCCACAGCTCGCCCCATGCCGATCATGACTGCCGAAAAGACGCCGCTGAGAGCCGTGGGTATGATAATCCAAATCGCTGTCTGCCATAATGTGGCGCCACAGCCCAGGCTTGCTGAGCGCAGATGGTCCGGCACTGCACTTAAGGCATCGTCTGCCAGCGTGTATATGATGGGAATTACCGCGAAGCCCATGGCAAAGGAAACTATCAGAGTATTACGTTGAACGTATGTGCCGACCAGGCCGTCGCGAGGGTCCAGCCCCAGCGCTTCAAGAAAGACAGCAAGGGCGTACGACAGGGCCGCAGTGGCAGCCACTATCCCAAGCCAGCGGAGGAAATCCAGGAGAGCGGAATAAGGCATGGGTATTTTTCGGAGATAAACAGTGAACCGATACCCGAAGATTCGACTGGCCAACAGACTGACCAGCAGCCCCATGGCCGGTATTATCAGCACAAACAAGAACGGAGCGGCACTGCCGATCCCCCCGTTTAACCAGGATTTGAAATTCCCGGCGAAGAAAAGCCGTTCAAATACAGGACCCGCCGCATAGGCTAGATAGATTGATCCAGCCACTACCACAAACATAAAAAAAAACTTCGGGATGCCTTCAAGTCGTAGGACTACGGGTGACGGCAGAGATTGCCACAAATATGCAGCGAAAATCAGTGACAAGGGCAGAACAGCAAAGACAAGAATCACCGCAGCTATCCACGTCTCGATCACCGGAGCCAAAACAAGCGCTGCGACAAAACCGAGCACCACCGAAGGGAGGGAGGCCATAACTTCCATTACCGGTTTCACCTTCCCTCGAATTCGGTACGGCAAAAACTCTGATGTATAGATTGCCGCGAGCAAGGCTATCGGTATGGCGAACAGAAGCGAATAGAAGGTTCCTTTGAGCGTCCCGAAAATCAAAGGCACTATCGAAACTTTCGGCTCAAACTCATCGGTACCGCCTGCGGATTGCCATGTGTACGTAGGCTCGGGATAGTCTTCGTACCAAACTTTGCCGAACAGAGTATGAAGAGAGATCTCGGGATGGGGCACGTCGATGTCCCAGTAGCTTGTTCGCCTATCACTCCTTACGGCAAGCAACCCGTTGAGCTGCGGAGCAAGAACCATAGCTTCCTGGGACACCTTATCCGGGGATGAACTCAGGCGAAGTATCGTCTTTTGACTGGTGCCGTGACGAAGCCAGACTTGCCCGCCCGAATCCGAGGTTGCAAATGTCTTCCCCCGTTGGCTTGGGGCAAATCCTGTGACTGCCGAACTGTGCGGTCTGAATTCCCTGGTACGCACCAATGAACGGCCGTCACTTGATTCCGCGCCCTTTCTTTCTATCAGGAAGAAAATGGTGACTGATCCGTCAGACCCGCCGACCACCATAGACTTGTCGCCCAGAAGGAAACCAAGAACCGTCAGATCCACACCTGAAGGAATGACGCTAACTGTTTCCGCGAGGACAGGATTCTCGAAGTCCCGCATGCTGTAACGGTGTACCTTGCCGTCGGCCCTGGCCAGGTAGACATCGTCCCCAATTCCAGTGACCAGCACATGACTGATGCGATCTCCGTCCGGAATAGCAGGGAGTCGGGTCTTTACAGTGTCCGAGGTCATTTTCCTTGTGAATAAGTTCAGTTTCGATTCAATCAGCACTACCGTCGCAAGCCCTTGGCTATCCACAGCGGCAAGTCGCTTTTTCGGCCGTTCCCCGAACTCAGTGAATCGGTAGTCCAATGCAACGATCGGCGAGCCAGATTCGGAGACCGGGATTTCATCCTCCAGTTCCAACCGCACGGAAGTCTTTCGGATCTGCTTGCCAGCAATAGTCGAATAAATCGCTGAACCGTCGGAACTGTCCTGATCATCTATTTTCTTCAATCCGGCGGGCATTGCCTCAGCCGGCAGCACCTCGCTGAAGAACAAGATCCGACCTAATCTCACGGTTCCATCCGAAAAACCGAGCGCCATGTTTGAGGTGTCAAGGCTTTGAGCGAATGCAGTAACGGTTTTGCCCTTCAAACCAAACGACGGCGCGGTCAGAAGGGCGCCTGTTCTTGCGTGCCACGCGGAAACAGTCGCGTCCTTCATGGCGCACGCCGCGATTGTTTTGTGCTCGTCTATACTGAGGCCAAGAATCGGTTCCCGTTTAACATCCAGAGTGTAATCCGAGTGGGATTGCACTGTCCCCCCTCCGAACAAAGGCACAACCTCATACACGAGGAAGATCATTATCCCCAGTACGGCCGCGATCACGAGAATTCCGCCGACCGAAATGACCATATCGGCGATACGATCGGCAATCAGCACCCAGCGACGGGTCTTTTTAGGCCCTTTCGCCTCGGAATTAACCATAGTTCTTACTGCCTCTCAATCCTTCAGACAAAAGAAGTCCATGGGATCATTCACAGTGTCCGTACCGACGGACCTCAGATTGCAGGAAATGCCGCTCACAGGCGCTTACGAGGGGTGAGCCGAATCTACGTTCACTGCGGACGCGCGGGTGGCAGCGAATAGACTCGCGAAAGCGGCCGACAAAATAATTCCTTGGACCGCTTCCAACCTTCGAATCCGCATCCTGGACCTCCAAAACGTCTGGATTAGCATTTACGAACAAGATGACGATCTTTTGTTAGGAAACTGTTAGGAAATGAATAGAAGATCGTGAATGGACCTCCTTGCCGTGAAATGGATAGGATGGCCACGATGGACGGGCCGAAGTACCTGCCCGTAGCGCGAAGGTCCCGGCAAGTGATCCTCGATGAAGTCGCTGGAAGGAAAAGGCAGCTTTGGCCGTTGCTTGATGAGCGAATATAACATAAGGCGGTGGCCGGAAACACCAGGACGGCATTTCAAATGCAAAGTACCCTATGCAAGTTGACATCAGGGAGAAGTGCTGCGATTAGAATCTGACGGACCCAGGTTCAAATGACCACCTGGCTGTTGGAGGAGTCACTATGTCCAATGAGCGAACGGACCAAAAGGCTGGCGTCTCTATAAGGGGGCCAAAGCCGCCCGACATAATGTCCGACGATCGTATCTTTCTCGCGTGGCAACGAAGCCACATGGCTAACGAGCGAACCTTCCTGGCCTGGTCCCGGACTAGCATTTCGCTTCTGGCCTTTGGTTTCGTCATTGAGCGGTTCGACATTTTCCTCAAGCACCTTTTACAACTCGGCGGCCAAACGACACATATCACGGCTTCTCCTCACGCCATCTATCTCAGCCTGTTCTCGTTCTTCCTGGCAGGCATTGCGATGCTGATGTCGGGTATACGCTTCCTGAGGGTAAGAAGGCACATAAACCGTGGGGAAGCGGTCTTTTCAGTGCTTCCGGATATTCTTGTCGTCATTTCCGTTGTTGCGGTTATTATCATGGCCATAGCCCTATCACTGCCGCGTGTTTTTGAAATAGCCGGCTCATCAGGTTAATTTTACTATTATCTTGACAAATCTCCTTAAATTCGATAACGTGGCTAAAATCATTAAATCATGGAGAACAATGTCATGCCAAGGATGCTATTATTGGGGATCTTTTTGGCTTTCAGTCTTGTCGCGTTTGTAGCCGGCAGTTTATTCGCCGGCGAACCTGAGGTACAGAGCAAGCCCTCACAAAAAATCAAACAGCGGAAATTGGCCCCGAGCGACAGTCTGGCCAAACTCTTGCGATCAAGCGACAAAAAGAGTTCGACCGAAAGCAAGCTGACCACCAAGAAGAAGACATCAAAACTAAAATCGTCCCGCCACAAGCTCAGGACATCGAAAAGCCTTGCGAGCCACAAGTCAACGGCTTCAAAGAAATCTGTGTACAACAAAAGTAAGAGTAAGTCCTTAAAGAAAGCTGCTTACCACAAAACTAAGCCTGCCAAGAAACTCGTGTCTGACAAGCGTAAGACAGACTGATGGCTGTTTGAAACCAACGCAGTAGCCCAGGCGGGCACAAAGTTTTCATGCACTTTCGAGAACTTTTCTGCCGCCTCTGGTATAGGATAGGGTGGCCTCCGGCCGCGAAAGCCCGTTGGTGTAACATGCTCGGATGAAAGCACACGAAGATGGCCCCTTTCGGGGCCATCTTCGTCTTCAGCCTTATGCCTGCCGATCCCTAAATATTTCTGCATGCCATCTACAGCCCCCGATAGCGCCCGCGAGGACTATCCACACGCACGTTAGCCCTTGGAACCAGAAGGAATCTTTACGGGGAAAACAGTGTCGACCGGATTCGGGTCACCCTCCGCTGAGTCAAGAGTCTTCCTTCCGTGGCGAATGATTTCGCCGGTCACCATGTAAATCACCTCTTCCGCAATATTGGTGGCCAGGTCCGCTATTCGTTCGAGGTGCCGGGAGACGAGGAATAGGTGTATCAACGGCTGAATCAAACCCGGCTCTTCCAACAATCTTCCTTCAAATTGTTTGTGCAAAGTATGCTTCTTGTGGTCTACTTCATCGTCTTCCGCCAGCACCTCGTACGCAGCTTCCACCGACATATTGACAAATGCATCAAGGCTCTTTTTCAACATGCTTTGAGTCTGTTGGGCCATAACAAAGTAGTCTTTGGGCACAGCCAACTTCACCCGGCCGCTGATATCAATCGCTGTCTCCGCTATGTTAACTGCCAGATCGCCCGCTCGCTCGAGATCCTTGTTTATTTTGAGCACAGCTATTATGTGTCTCAGGTCGATCGCTACAGGTTGGTGAAGCGCGAGAATTTCGAGGCATTCTTCTTCCAGGTCAACCTCTTTGCGGTCTATTTCCAGGTCACCATCAATGACTTTCGCGGCCATCTGTGCATCCCGACGGTCAATTGCCTTCACCGCAAGATGCACGCTTTCTTCAACCTGGGCTCCCAAGGTAAGAAGCTGGCTATTTAATTTTTCTATTTTCCTGCGGAGCCTCACCCGCACATTAGTCCTCATCTTCTCCTCCCGCCGTCTCTTGCGGATATATCACTGGCAATCGAACTGACCGATCCACGTGGCAACAGTGGAATTTAGCAAACTGCGTGCCAAAGGCCGCGGTGCATGGAAAGAAAAACATAGTAGGATGGCAACGGAAAAGCTGTGACTCAGGAGGCCAGCCAGGCCCCCCCGTCACTAGGGCAGTCTGTCAAATTTCTTTACATGTTGTAAAGACTTAGGCTTTTGCTGAACAGGCTCGTGCATGCCTTTCTCACTTGGCTCCACGTGCCTTCAATAATTCCACAACGGCCGTGTTGCTCCTGGCGGTAGCCAAACTCAGAGGCGAGTTGCCATCGTTGTCCTTGGCATTGACGTCCGCACCCTTGGCTAAAAGCTGTTCGATTACTTCTTTATGGCCTTCGAACGCTGCCACGACCAGGGGTGTGGCTCCGTTCCTGCTCTCCTGGGCGTTTACATTCGCCCCCTTGTCCAACAGAAGCTTCACGACCTCCGGCCGCCCTTCAAACGCGGCGCCAAACAAAGCCGATACACCGTCTTTGTTGGTGGCATTCACATCGGCGCCCTTGTCCAGCAGCATCTTCACGAGTTCAGTGTGTCCTGCAAAAGATGCCCCAATAAGGGCCGTGTCGCCGTCTTCATTCTTGGCGTTTACATCCGCGCCCTTTGCGAGGAGTAGTTTGACTACCTCTGTGCTCCCCTCAACCGAAGCCTCCATCAACGGGGTGAAGCCATCCACGTCTTTAGCGTTCACATTGGCTCCTTTTGAGAGCAGTTCCTCAACTTTCTTGGCATCCCCCGACCTGACAGCGTCCAACAGGGCGTCATCTTGAGGGGCCCCGCAAACTTTAAGCGGTGTCAGGCAAAACAGAAAAAAGGCCAGTATGATCGGCACGCTAGCGAATGTTCTCATGAAAGTTTCCTCCTCCCATTCAAAAAAGTGCCTACGGGTTAAAGATGTGGATCGCCCGATGCTCTACTTGCTCCGCGGCTTCCTCTATGCTTTCGGGAAGCGTAGGGTGAGGATGAATGGTCAATGTCAGATCATCGACGTGAGACGCGGACGCGACCGCTAGACACCCTTCTGAGATGAGGTCCGAGGCATGCGGTCCAACAATATGCACACCAAGCACCGTGCCGGTTTCCGCATCAGACACCACTTTACTGAAGCCGTAACCTTCTTCTCCCATGGTCATAGCTCTGCCCAACGCCTTAAAAGGGAAGACTCCAGTCTTCACTTTGATATTGCTTTCCCTGGCTGCCTGTTCGGTCAGCCCCACAGTGGCAATCTCCGGGTCGCTGAAGATCACGCCGGGAACCTCCACGCCTTCAAATGCCGCGGGTTGCCCCGCTATTACCTCCGCAGCGACTTTACCCTGGTACATGGCTTTGTGAGCCAGCATCTGTCCTGCAACCATGTCTCCGATTGCGAAGATGCCTGGGACCGATGTCTCCATGCGGGTCGTCGACCTCCACAAGTCCTCTTGCGTCGAGCTTGACCCCGGCCTTTTCCAACCCTATGCCGCTGGTGTTGGGCCGCCGCCCTATACCAACGAGGACCTGGTCCGCAACAGACGATTTTTCACCCTCCGGGGTGCTATAGTGCAATTCTGCCCCGGAATCTAGTTTTTTCAATTGCTGGACCTTGGCTCCCAGCACCATCTTGACGTGGAGCCTATTGAGTGCTCGCTCGATGACTTTGCCAACTTCGGGGTCCAACATGGGGAGTAGTTTATCGGCACTATCCAGCATAGTCACCTTGGTTCCCAACTTGGCATACAGCGTCCCCAGTTCGAGTCCCACTGCGCCCGCTCCGATCACTATGAGGCTCTCGGGAACCTCTGTTGGTTCGAGGGCATCTGTTGAGTCTATGACGACTTTGCCGTCATGGGGGATGCCTGGAAGCTGTGCCGGCGATGAGCCCGTGGCAAGAATGGCATGCTGAAATTCGAAGCGCTGAACGCCGTCAGGCCCTTCCACCGTGAAGGACCGGTCTCCTGTGAGATGTGCCGTACCTTTGACTACTTCGACTTTGTGTTGAGAGAGAAGAGAAGCTATCCCCTTGCGGAGTTTATCCACGACTCCATTTTTCCATTGGACAAGCTTTGTAATGTCCAGGGTAACTGTTGTAGTAATCAGTCCGAGCTTGTCGGCATGCTCGATACGGTCTTTCAGATCCGCCACGTATATCAGCGCTTTTGAGGGAATGCAGCCCACATTGAGGCAGACCCCGCCTAGAATCTCCTTTTCTACCAGAGTGACCTCCAGCCCTAACTGCGCGGCCCTGATAGCCGCAACATAGCCGCCAGGGCCGCTACCAATTACTGCAACCTGCGTCCCTTGCGCGAAATCGCCTACTACCATGGCAGTTCCTCCTCAATAAACAATTCTGGGTGTTGGCGCCAATTCACCTGAATCACCGTCAGGCTACGTCCACAAGCATGCGCATGGGGTCCTGGAGCAGGTCCATGACAAAATTCACAAAGCGGCCCGCTGTGGCCCCGTCCAGGACACGGTGATCAAACGAAAGAGTCAAAGGCATCATGGTGCGGATGACAACTTGACCGTCTCGCACCACAGGTTTTGGGACGGCCCGCATCGAACAGAGAATAGCGACTTGAGGATGCAGTATTATCGGCGTAGCCCAACTCCCTCCGATAGAGCCTATATTGGTGATGGTAAAGGTGCCCCCGCGAAGGCTTTCAAGCTCTATGGTCCTCTCCCGTGCGTTTCGGCTCAACTCTTGTAGATCTCCCGCGATCTGCAGGATCGACTTCTTGTCCACATCGCGCACAACCGGCACCATGAGACCTGCTTCAGTGTCTGTGGCAAAACCCATGTGATAGTAGTCTTTGTAGACCAGCTCGCCCGTCTCCTCGTCCAGAGAAGCGTTTAAGATTGGATGCTCCTTGAGTGACGCTGCGCAGGCCTTGGCCAAAAAAGAAAGGATAGTGAGTTTGACTTTGCGGCGTTCTGCCAGAGACCGCTCACGCTCCACCACATCCATTAAGTCCGTGACGTCGGCTTCATCAAAATGTGTAACGTGCGGAATAGTGGATACAGAGCGCACCATGACTTCCGCAATGCGCTTGCGAACACCCTTCAACGGAACTCGTTTAGTGGGACCGTACTTCTCAAAGTCAAAACCAGCGGTTGCCGGGGCTTGAATGGCAGCGGCCGTCGGGGCCTTGGGTGGCGCAGATGGGGCTTTTTCTACGGCCTTGCGCACGTCGTCGTCTGTGATGCGGCCATGTGAGCCCGATCCCTTCACGGCATTGATGTCAACCTTAAGTTCCCGTGCCAGCCGCCGAGTGTGAGGCGTGGCCAGAACTCGGGGGGCCTCGGGGGCTACTTTCGCAGGTGTCTCTTCACGCTCCTCAGCCTCAGCTTTCTTACGCTTAGGTTCTCGTTCCTCCTCAGCTTCAGCCATCTCTTTCTTAGCTGCGGGCTTAGGTTTCTCCTCCGCTTCTGGTTTCTCTTTCTTGGCTGCCGCTTCGGTTTCGATAATTAGCAATGCATCGCCAACCTTGACAGTGCTGCCCGGTTCATTAGGGATTTCTACAACTTTTCCAGCAACCGGAGCGGGAAGCTCTACAACTG
This sequence comes from uncultured delta proteobacterium, assembly GCA_963809365.1. GTDB lineage: Bacteria > Desulfobacterota > Desulfomonilia > Desulfomonilales > Desulfomonilaceae > CAWBBA01. Next base: position 137,016 of record CAWEJR010000032.1, read on the forward strand.
CCTTATCAGTTTCTATGCGCACTACGGGCTGATCGGCCTTGACCTGGTCGCCGACCTTAACCAAGTATTCGACGATTTCTGCTTCAGCAATTCCCTCTCCTACATCGGGAAGCCTGAATACTTCTCTCATGGGTAAGATCCTCCCTCAAGCTTAACAATTACTCAAACTGCACAGTATCGTGAATCGCCTTTACAACCCGTTCGGAGTCAGGGTAGTTGTACTCTTCGAGTTTTGAAAGCGGCGGTATGACGTCATACCCGGTGACACGCTTAATCGGCGCCAATAGTGAAAGCAAACAGCGCTCGCCGACCAGGGCGGCTATTTCCGCGCCCACGCCGAATGACCGGGGGGCCTCGTGAACGATAACCAGGCGTCCAGTCTTCTTCACCGACGACGTAATCGCATCAATGTCAAAGGGCCACACAGTCCGCAGATCAATTACCTCAGCGTCAACTCCCTCCTTTTCCACATGCTGAGCGGCCTTTTCGCACACGGACACCATTCCGCCGTATGTCACAATGGAGACATCTTCGCCTTCTCGAGCTATTCTGGCCTTGCCGAGGGGAACACGATGCTCGCCGTCGGGGACCTCTTCCTTGAAAAGGCGGTATAGACGCTTGGGCTCGAGAAAAATGACTGTGTCTGGATCCTCAATTGCGGAGGTCAAGAGCCCTTTGGCATCCGCCGGCGTGGACGGGATGACTACCTTCAAGCCGGGAAGATGGGTAAAAAGAACCTCAGGTGCGTCCGAATGATGCTCGAGAGCCCTGACTCCCGCACCGTAAGGGGCCCGAATGACAAGCGGAACGTCGTAAAGTCCCTGGGAGCGTTTACGCATCCTCGACGCGTGGCTGTAAATCTGGTCATAAGCCTTGAACATGAACCCTTCAAACTGGATCTCAGCAACAGGACGCATTCCATAGATTGCCATGCCAATTGAAGCGCCCACGATGCAGCTCTCTGCAAGGGGTGTGTCGATAACCCGCATGGCGCCGAACTTTTCAATGAGCCCCGCTGTAACTCTGAACACACCGCCATCTACGCCCACGTCCTCTCCGAGCACAACAATTCTATCGTCATTGGCCATAAGCTCGTGCAACGTGGCGTTAATGGCTTCAACCATTGATAAACGTGCCATGATTTACCTCTCGGATTCGCCCAGATGCCTCAGCATTTCTTCTTTTTCCTCTCGGAGATGCCAGGGCATGTCTTTATACATGTGGTCAAAGATGTCAGTCGGATGGGGTGGCTCCACAGCTTCGAAATCGTGGACTGCTTGCTCCACCTGGTCTGTGCATTCCGTTACCAGGGTCGTTTCTTTTTCGTCATCCCATCCCCCGTTTGCCATCAGGTACTTGCGCATCCTATCTATGGGATCTTTTGCCCTCCACGGTGCCAACATCTCTTCCGTCCTGTACCTAGCGGCATCATCCGAAGTAGTATGATCATCCATTCGGTAAGTGACCAGTTCGACAAGTGAGGGTCGGTAGTCCGTCCTGGCCTGATCCAACAAGCGTTTCACGGTCAGGTACACGGCAAAGACGTCATTACCGTCAACCCGCACTCCCTCTATGTTGTACGCAATGGCTTTCTGCGATATCGTTGGCGTTGCAGTCTGACGTTCCACGGGCACAGATATAGCCCAATGATTGTTTTGGATTGCGAACACCACCGGAAGCGCGAACACACCGGCGAAGTTCAGACTTTCATGGAAATCCCCTTGAGACGTAGAGCCGTCCCCGGAACTGGATAACACCGCGATGCGGTCTTCACGGATCTTAGCTCCCCAGGCTATCCCAGCGGCATGGCAGAGGTGAGAACCCACGGTGATGCACACCGGCAACATTCGGGAGTCCTTAGGGGGCCTGGCGCCACGCTCGTCACCGCCCCAATGCTGGAACATAGCCACTGGGTCGGCTCCTCGGGCGAAGAACGCGCCGTATTCGCGAAAAGCCGGACAAAACCAGTCCTTCGGTCCAAGTGCCAAACCCATGCCCACATTAGCCGCCTCTTGACCCCTTACCGAAGCAAGGGTTCCAAGCCGGCCCTGGCGTTGCAGGCTCAAGGCTTTGGTATTCCAAAGACGGGTGAAAACCATGAGGCGGTACATCTCGTTAATGTCCGTCTCGGAAATCCCTTTGATCGCTGACTCATCCACCCGACCTTCAGGGTCCATTACTTGAATCAATTCAGTTTCTGACATGTGCGTTATCCTGATCCTGTCAAAGTATCGGGGATCGGTTCCGCCTGCGAACAGATCCCTTTCACATAACCAGCCTGGATTCGTTTCACGTTCCGACCGAATACCTTCACAAAACTTGCGGTCAACGCTTCAATAACCCACGGGCGGGGCGGGGCGTTACCCAGAGCCTCTTCAAGGGTCGTGAGCTTTACCCCCTCCAGGCCGCAAGGTCTTACATAGCAGGACGGCCTGTGGTCCCCCTCCAGGTTAAGTGCAAAACCGAAGCTCGTCACCCAACCGCTCACCCGGACTCCCATGGAAACAATTTTTTTCCCATCCAGCCACAATCCCACGTGAGCAGCGGTTTCACGCCGGCGATTCGCCTCCAGGCCGAAACAACTCAGCGCTTCGATCCCAACTTGCTCGAGTTTGCTCATGTACGCGGGCACGTCTCTCTCCCGAGGATGCAGGGCAAGCACTGGATAACAGACCACCTGACCAGGCCAGTGGTAGGTTATGCCACCACCGCGAATCGAGCGGGCCAGGGCTATCCCCTCTTCTTCGAGTTGTTTCGGACTGACCAGAAGGTCTTTGGGAGTGGACGCGCGACGGTCCCGTAGCCCCACTGCTACGGTCTTGGGATGAGCGAGAATAAGCAATAGATCGGGAGCTTCACGGGCAACGCGAAAAGACTGCCACGCGGACATGAGCCGCTCAGCTTCGGATACTTCAATAACCCCTAAATCCGTACAGAGACATTCATTTTCGTTCGCAAAACTGCTGAACGACCCTTCACCCATGAACAATTTCCTCCACATCAACAAATTCGCGTGACTTGAAATACATCTGCAGCCCCGCCTTGAGCCTTTAACATTAATCCCCCGGGGTCAGAGCGCTACCGGCAATTAAGGGAAAAAAGTCTATCATGTTTCGTTGAAAAACTCAAAACCGCGGTGAGACGTGGGCGGTAAAATAGACGGGAAATGAAGAAACGAGAGGAAAAGAGAACGTTCCATGACTGAGTTCCAGGGAACTTCTTTAAATATCGCGCAAACGTATATTGGTACGGTATAAAGAAGTTGGAGCGAATCATGAAACTCGAGATCGAAGCCGAATTGCTGGAGGGAAGGCAGCCAACACGTCGCGCGTGCGAACCCTCTGAATGTGCTGACTTGCGGTGACACGCGTGAAGAAGCCGAACAGCGCATTGGAAGAAGCGGTAGAGCTGTTCCTCGAAACGGCCCGAGAGATGGGAACTCTGGAGGACGTTCTCGTCGAATGCGGATATAGTATTGTGGGGGACAAATGGGTGGTCGCTGCTAAGCCAGAGCGGCGGTCTCTCCAATTGGAGATCTCGTCTTGCCCAGGATAGTTCCTCTCCACTGGAGAACCTTGGAGAAGTTGGTGCTCAGATGCGGACTGACATTTATGAGACAAAAAGGGAGTCACAGGTCATATAGCAAGCCGGGTCTCATCAGACCGGTAGTCATACCCGAAAGATCTCAGGTCGCTGTTTCAGTCATTCGCGGAATTTTGGACACGTTGGGGATATCCAGGGAAGAATACTTCCGCCTGCTCGATCAATAGGCAATTCGCTCTCTCGTCTCGGGCCTTGCCGAACCCAGGCTATGTCCCGCCGACGGACTCCGGAGACAAAAAACTACTCCTCGCCTTCCGCAGGGACAGGAGTGGTCAAGCACACCTACATTAGATTTCCGGCAAGCCGGGTCCAACTAAACATAGTGTTTCACTTCTCAACATTTCCTTTCTGAAATTAAAGTAAACATCGGCTCGATACGCGTCAATAAGGCTGGTGTGAGGGTCATTAGCGAATTATTTTCGATTTCGGAATTGACAACCAACCACCTCCAGGCTAGAGCAACCGTGATGAAAGAGCAGGACCACACGTACAAATGGATCGGCCTGGGTGACATCAACGGTTTTTTTGGACTGATGTTCGACAACATGGCTGTTCTTTCATTCCTTGCCGGCACGCTCATTGTCGGCTTCAATTTTCCTGCAGAAATTGTCTACACACGCATGTTTCCCGGAACCACGTTGGGAGTGTTCTTTGGAGACCTTCTTTACACATGGATGGCCTTCAGGCTTGCTAAAAAGACCGGGAGCCGAGAAGTCACCGCCATGCCGCTCGGCCTGGACACGCCCTCAACCATAGGACTCGCTCTCGCTGTGCTCGGACCGGCTTTCATTGCGCTCAAGCAGGACGGCGAGACTGTGGAAAATGCGGCCATCATGACCTGGTATATCGGCATGGCCACAATGGTGATGATCGGAGTCCTCAAGGTCATCATGTCGTTCTGCGGGAATTGGATTCAGAAGGTCGTTCCTCGTGCCGGACTCCTGGGATCTCTTGCCGGTGTGGGGCTCATGCTCATAGGCTTCATGCCATTAGTAGATGTCTTCGGTCTGCCCCTCGTAGGAATGATCTCGCTCGGCCTTATTCTCTACACATTGGTGGCCAGGATTCAACTGCCGAAAAACATTCCCGGCATCTTTGCAGCGGTTATCCTGGGAACCGTCCTTTACCACTTGTATCGCGGCCTCGGCTTCGGCGGAGCTGCCGGCTGAAACTTACACCCTCCCAGCCTGGCAATTTCATTTTGCTCTACCTGTGCCCACCCTGGACTTTGTCACGGGAATAGTTCCCGCTCTCAAGTACCTGCCGATTGCGATTCCCTTCGCTATTTTGACAGTGGTAGGCGGAATCAACGTGACCGAAAGCGCCCGTGTCGCCGGTGACGAATACAGCACTCGCCAAATTCTGCTTACAGAGGCGTGGGCTACTCTCCTGGCCGGTGTGTGCGGCGGTGTGGCGCAGTCATGTCCCTACATAGGCCACCCTGCGTATAAGCGCATGGGCTCACGAGCAGGATACACTCTCCTCACAGGAGTTTTTATCGGCCTGGGCGGAATGCTGGGTTACGTTTCGTTCATCGTGGAACTGATACCAAGGGCCGTACTGGCTCCTATCCTGATCTTTGTGGGCATGGAGATCGTAACCCAGGCATTTGTCCATTCTCCTGCGCGGCACATCCCCGCGGTAGTGTTCGCTATGTTTCCAACCGTGGCTCGCCTTGTGGCTATTCAACTTGAGACACCCGAAATCGTGCCACCGGCCAATTTGCAGCATCTTGTAAGCAAGGTGGGCAGTACGCTCCCGGAGGCACTTGTAACAATAGCTATCGGTAACGGGTTTATTCTCACTGGCATGCTTTGGGGGGCTTTCCTTGCGGAAATGATCAATCGTCGCCTTAAGATTTGTTCCGATCTATCTCGTAATTCTCGCGGGCTTAACCTTTTTTGGGCTCGTCCACTCATCTTCACCTGACGCGGGCGTGTACCTTCCCTGGTTATTGACGGACACAGCGCGGCAGATCCCCTATCAGTTCGGACTTTCCTATCTGGTTCTTGCAGCCCTCACATTTGCCCTATCCTATACAAGGGAAGGCAAAGAACTACCGCCTTTTGAAGCAGGTCGGCCACTCGATAATACGGCCCGATGAAAGCCTATTTTCAAGGCGCGGCAACATAGCGCTGCTCCCGGGGCCGCATTTGCCTGTGGCCCCGGTTGTTGCTATACTATTGGCATCCAATAAAATTTGGTGGAGGTACCTTCAATGAAAGGCATCACGGCGGCTGTCATGGTCGCGGGGCTCATTTGTTTTGTCGCATCCTCAGCCTTCGCAGATGGAGCACCGGGAGGAACGACAAAAAGCGGCACGATAACGGTTTACAACGCAAAAGAGAGGTGCCAGGTTGTCTGCAAGGCGCCGAAGCCCTTCCTGGAAAGAGTTGAAGATGGATTGGCTTACGCTCTGGACATTCCTCTTGCTATATTGAGCCCTATCACATGCCCGATCGTATCCCCGCTACTCGATAAATTTGATCCAGTGGAAAACAGAAGCTATGCTCGTACCCCCTCAAAAAAATGACCGCACCAATCCGGTCCATCCTGCCGACGCTCTCTCCATGGAGGAGAGATGCCGGATTTATTACAGCAGGGTGGTCGATCTGGCGGTGTCACGTGGCCTACTTACCGCGGACCCTAATACGGAAATTGGACACTTTGCATTTTCTCACCACTATGTTGCGGGGAAAGACTCTGACCTGATGCTCCAACGGGCTCTGCATGAGTTCGAGGAGAAATTCCCGGAACTCGTTATTGAACGCAAGGCCACAAAAGATCAGGTCTTTATGGGCGCGGTGGAAGGCTTCCTCCGGTCCGATAGCGCGGAAAAGACTGAAGAATTGATCCTCGTTGGGGCTACGCACTGCGTGTGGCCCGTCGGAACGTCTTTTACTCTGACCTATCCCTGGGACTTGGATGGAAAAGGCCGCCCCGTGCGATTCAGAAAAGATCTAACCGACTTTATGAAGCGCAGGATCATAGTAATACTCAGGAAGGCTGGGAAACTTGGTCATAGTGATTTGTTCGGCATGTGGTGAAAGCCGCCAATTGATGCCGGCTTCAATTGAGTTTTAAGAGACAAGGAAGAATATCCGCGCGGGATTTTGCCAGGCCATTCGGAGGCCGGGTTCTTGAATCATTTTAGGCGAAAGCATTTCTCATCGGCCACTTCCCCCTTGAGATGGCCCTCCAGCTCCTTGCTTAGCAACACCTTATTATAACTTGCGTCCCACTCTTTGGACCTGTCGTTCCACGAGAACTGCTGCAACAAGATTTTTTTTCCTTCCTGGCGATAAAGCATGAGATACCAGCCTCCATACAATTTCGAGTAGCACGTCTTGATGTGCTTCACATTAGGTATCTCTTTGGCGAACCTCATGGCCGCCTCGTTCACCTCGTCCTTAACACGCAAATCCACCACGGCCTCTGAGATCTTTTCCCGGTCCGGCGGAGGAGGAGGGAGATAGGCCGGAGGAGGTGGGGGAGCCGCGGGATCTGCACCCTGGTCGGACGCCATAGGGGCCTTGGGGGGTTCGGCTTGTTCAGACTGGCCCTGGGGGGCTAAAGGAGGTTCGCCTTGGGTAGGAGCTTTGGCTGATTGCAGGCCGGGCACGCATCCCAGCAAAAGCAATGCGGCCAGAATGAGAGTCACGGCCAGAAGGCTTAGAGCGGCTTTCATGAATTCATTCCGTTTCTCTGGACCTTGTGAGCCTAAGATATGGACAATATCATCAAACCGTCGATATTACAAGATCATACAGGCAGCGTGTCATTGAAATTGTGCAACAGCCGCGAGTGAGTAAGTCTCTCTTGCCGGTCACCAAGAGATTCTCCCTGATTAATCTTGCCGCGATATGTTATAAACTGAGGCATGGCCAAAGGTGCAACAAGAAAACTGGTAGCGCTCGTGGGGAGACCCAACGTCGGAAAATCCACAATGTTCAACATGTTGTGCAAGTCCCGGAAGGCCCTGGTGGAAGACACACCCGGCCTGACTCGGGACCGCAACTATGCGGAAGTGACGCTCGAAGACAAATCATTTGTCATTGTGGATACCGGTGGGTTTGAACCGACAACCGATGATATCATGCTCTCACAGATGAGGACTCAAACAGTCGTGGCTATCGAACAGGCGGATGTAATAATTTTCCTGGGCGATGGAAAAGTCGGGGTTACTCCGTCCGATCACGAAATAGTCCGCACGCTTCAACAGACCGACAAGAAAGTTTTTTACGCGATCAATAAGATTGACTCAGAGAAGCAGGAAGACATTGCCGTGGACTTCTACGCACTAGGAGTAGGGCAAATATTTCCTGTCAGCGCCATGACCGGGTATGGAATGAGCGATTTCATTGATTCTCTCCTGGAAGAGATCCCGGAGAATCCGCCCCCTCCGCTTGAGACAGAACCAGCGGCGGAACCTGTTGTCAAGGTGGCCGTTGTGGGCCGGCCAAACGTCGGCAAATCTACTTTGATTAATCTTCTGCTGGGCGAAGAGAGACTGGTGGCGAACCCTGAGCCCGGCACCACAAGAGATTCGATTGACACCACAGTACGCCATTACGGCAAGGAATATCTTTTCATCGACACCGCCGGCATAAGAAGACGTGCCCGCATAGTGGACCGCCTCGAAAAGTATAGCGTTATCAAGGCGTTCAGAAGCATAGACCGGGCAGAAATCGTGCTCGTTATGATGGATTCAAGAGAAGGAGTGACCGAACAGGATGCCCGGATCGCAGGATACGCTTTTGAAAAAGGCAGGGGAGTGATACTGGTACTCAATAAATGGGACCTGATCCCTAAAGACACCTCAACTATTGACCGATTTATTGAGCACGTGCGGGATGCTCTCAAGTATCTCCAGTACGCTCCAATACTTACCGTTTCGGCACTGGAAGGGACTCGGGCGGTCAAACTCTTTAACCTGATCGACGACGTTAACGCAAAGTACCGTAAGAGGATCAGCACCGCAGGGCTGAACAAGTTTCTGGAAGAAACATTGACCTCGCACCCTCCGGGAATGCACCGCAAAGGGAAACGGATCAAGATCTACTACATGACGCAGGTGCAGGTGGCGCCTCCAACGTTCATGTTTTTTTGCAACTATCCGGAGTCGATCCACTTCTCATATAAGAGGTTCCTGGAGAACCGCTTGAGGGAAGTCTTCGACTTCGCCGGCTCCCCATTACGCCTTGTGCTCAAGAAACGGCAGGGGAGATCTTTGGAAGAGCACCGGGCGGGCAAAAGTGCCCAGGGCCAACGACCTCGGCGAGGCAAAGCTTAAGTTTCTGCTTGCCGAATTCGTCGGGGATGGCGAAATATTTGATGTGACAGGATGGGAACAGGGTTGCAGTCAGCCGCGCTATCGTGGAATGTAGCAGGCGACCGCTGTTAAGGCCAACATTTTGTGGGATAAATGACTGTGAAGCATGAACATGACCAAAATAAGGCGTCACAGCCGTCCAAGAGTCGAGGCGGTAAACCCATTGTTCGTTTCGGAGAGATCCAGGACCTGGTAAAGTCATATTACCCGGATGCCGACCTTGACCTGATTCGAGCGGCTTACGTCTATTCCGCGCAGGTCCACGTCGGCCAGACGCGAATGTCCGGCGAGCCATATCTCGTGCACCCTGTAGCCGTAGCTAGCATTCTTGCCCAGATGAAGCTGGATGAATCCTCGGTTGCAACCGGCCTTTTGCACGATACGGTGGAGGACACTCTAACCACCGTTGAGGACCTGGAACGCTTTTTCGGCACGGAGATTGCGACTCTCGTCGATGGCGTAACCAAGATTAGTAAAATTGAGTTTCAGTCCAAGGAAGAGCGGCAGGCCGAGAATTTTCGCAAAATGATTCTCGCGATGAGCCGCGACATTAGAGTGCTGCTCGTGAAGCTGGCTGACCGGCTTCATAACATGCGCACGCTTGATCCCATGCCCATGGAGGCTCAAAAGAGAATCGCCAGGGAAACCATGGAGATCTACGCGCCCCTGGCTGCACGCCTGGGAATCTATTGGATGAGGACGGAACTCGAGGACCTTGCCTTCAGATACATTGAAACCGAACAGTACAACTACATTAAGACTCGCCTCGATGAAACAATAAAGCAAACCGAAGAATACGTTAATAATGTTCTGAGAATTATTCGTGAGAAGTTGGAGCAGTACAACATAAATGCAGTGACCAAAGGGCGTAATAAGGACATCTATAGTATACACCATAAGATGATGGCTCAGAACCTGGAGTTCGACCAGGTTCACGACCTCACCGCTTTTCGCATAATCTTGAACAGTGTCAGTGAGTGCTATGCCGTTTTGGGCCTTATCCATTCCCTTTGGCGTCCTGTGTCGGGCAGGTTCAAAGACTACATAGCCATGCCGAAGAGCAATGGTTACCAATCCCTCCATACCACGGTCATCGGGCCTAAAGGCGCAAGGATAGAAATCCAGATACGCACTTACGAGATGGATCTTATCGCGGAAGAAGGAATCGCGGCCCACTGGTCCTACAAGGAAGGGAAGGTCCCTGAAGCCGAGGATACGAAAGTCATCAATTGGCTGCGCCAGATGATGGAATGGCAGCAGGACCTGGACGATCCCCGAGAATTCTTCGAGAACGTGCGCGTGGATCTTTATCCGGATGAGGTGTACGTCTTCACTCCCAAGGGAGAGGTAAAGGAATTCCCCAAGGGGGCCACACCTTTGGATTTTGCCTACTCTATTCACACCGAGGTAGGCCACCGGTGCGTCGGAGCCCGCGTTAACGGGAAGATGGTCTCGTTGAAGTACGAATTGCACACCGGGGACAGCGTCGAGATTGTCACGTCAGCCCACCAGAAGCCGAGCAAAGATTGGCTCAAACACGTGAAGACAGGCCGGGCCAGGACCAAGATCCGCCATTTCGTTCTCGCGGAGGAACGTGAACGTGCGGTTCAGATGGGGACAGACAGCGTCGACCGAGAACTACGCAAGTGGCGGATCGACCTGAAGCGGGCTGAAAAAGAAGGCGGAATCCTTGAGGTTGCCAGCGAGTTCAGTTTCAAAACTGAAGAGGACCTTTACGCGGCCATCGGATACGGCAGACTTTCCCCCAAGGTTGTTATTACCAAGTTGGTGCCGCCACAGGAGCGAGAAAAGGCGAAGGCGGCTCTAGTCGAAGAGAAACATGTAAGAAAGGAACACGGCGCCACAAAGAGCGGCGTGAGGGTCCAGGGGTTGGCCGATGTGATGGTAAACTTCGCGAAGTGCTGCAACCCTCTGCCTGGTGATTCGATCATGGGATTCATCACCAGGGGCCGCGGAGTCACCATCCACAAAGAAGACTGCATCAATCTTCAGACCACCGATTCGAAGAGAATCGTCGATGTGAGCTGGGACGAGGATCAAGCCCTTCGCCGGATCGTGAGGCTGGGTGTCCAGACCGAAAACAGGACCGGCATGCTGGCTACCATAAGTGGTGTCTTCTCTTCCAACGATGCGGATATCGTCCAGGCCAACGTAAAGACAGTGAATGACCATGAGGCGCAGGGGATCTTCATGGTTTCCGTTCGGAACCTGGAGCACCTCACCCGCGTCATGAACGCCCTCAAAACAGTCAAAGGGGTAGAAAAAGTCGAGCGCCTCGGAATAGTGTGATCAGGAAAGCAGCCGGATGGGCTTTCGACCGAAAGATGAGGGGAAGGCTATGAAACTCAAGATTGACCGCGAGGCCGATGCACTTTATCTCACGCTTGACGAATCCGACATTGTTGACTCCGAAGAAGTATCCCCTGGTATCATCGTCGATTACAACGCGGACAACAAAGTCGTGGGCATCGAGATGCTCTATCTGTCGAAGCGAACGCCGAAACTCGACACAGGGAAGCTTCTGTTCGAAACGGTTCCAGCCTCGGAGACCCGATAGGCGCGCCTCCCCCCGGTTGTTACCCCACCTCGAAATTCAGATAGACTTGGAATCGCAGTGCTCTTCTACGGGGCCTTGGATACCTTGTTTGACCGAATGCAGCGGGTGCAGACTTTCACCCTTTTGACCTGGCCGGATGATTCCATGACCCTGACCTTCTGGAGGTTCGGATAAGATATCTTCTTGGTACGGTTATGCGCGTGGCTGACGTTGTATCCCTTCAGCGGTCGCTTCCCGCATATTTCACAAATTCTCGACATAAACCGTTCTCCTTGTCACATCCCTGGGATGTGAAGTCAGTAATCTTTTATTCTACTTGGAAGCTTCCACAAAAGCCATCCTTAATTGAAACAATGTCTCAGTTATTATCTTTTTCTCCTGATCCGTCAGGTTCCCGCGAGTTTTCTCTTCGAGCATTGCTACGATATCGATTATCTGCCGTGCTCCTGGAAGATCCTTTTGTACTTCTTCAGACTCGGATACCTTGATGAACCCAAGTTGATAAAGGGCTGTGTTGGCAAGGCTCAAAACGAAACCTGAAAAATCGAGCGGCCGCGGAGCTTCGGCACTTTCGGGACCAGTTCGAGGTTCCTCTGGGGGTGGTTCTTGGCGCGCGTCTGGCCTCGGAGTCTCTTTTTCACCGCCTTCAGCCTCTTGTTTTGACTGCCCTTCGGTGGTAAATCGCCGCTTGTCAGTCACCTTAAATTCGTCAGATCGATCAGACTCTTCCATCGCTATTCTCCATACCTCGCACTCCCATCGGCGTTAAAGCCCCTGCCTGGGATTGATCGGATTACGTCGCTCGAACTCGGCCAAAAGGTCTCGGGAAACGGAGTCCACACGCTGAGGAACTACTACCTGGGCAGTGACGTACAGGTCGCCGCCTGCCCCACCCCTGACAGATGGGAACCCTTTTCCCTTGAAGCGAAAATTGGTGCCCGATTGTGTCCCCGGGGGAATTCTAAGAAGCAGCCGCCCGTCAGGCCCGGGAATCTCTACCTTGGTACCCAGAATTGCCTCACCGATTGTAATCGGGATGGCAAGAAAAATGTGATCCCCCTCCCGGCGAAAATATCGGTGAGGAGTAACGATTATATCCAGGAACAAGTCGCCCGGAGGACCGCCATGCCTGCCCGGGGCCCCCTGGCCAGGCACCCGAATTCTGGATCCCGAGTCAACCCCGGCAGGGATGTGAACATTGATTTTACGTTCCAGTATCCGGACTACTGCCGATGCCCCTTGATAGGCTTGCTCGAAATCAATGGTCAGCTCATACCCCAGGTTGTCCCCACGGGCCGGCCGGCGCCTCCGGTTACGCGGGTCGGCATCTGCCCGAAAAAATTCCGAGAAAATGTCGTCAAACACCCCCTGTTTTGAACTTCCGCTGAAAGAGCCGAAGTCAAAACCGAATCCTGAACGTCCAAATCCCGCCTGACCGAACGGACCGCGGCCGCCGGCTGAACCGTAACCCCTCGCTGTTGCGTCTAAGCCCTCATAACCGAACATGTCATATTTTTGGCGTTTTTCACTGTCCGCGAGGACTTCGTAAGCTTCCGCCAACTCCTTGAACCGGGCTTCAGAAGCCTTGCTGCTATTATTCAGATCCGGATGATGCCGCCTCGCGAGTTTCCGATAAGCCCGTTTGATTTCCTCGTCGGAAGCTGATCGGCTCACACCTAGGATATTGTACGGGTCGCGTTTGGCCATTTCAACTCTATTCAGCGGAAGCCTTCAAGGCCCTCAGGCAGGGCCATCGAGCCTCTTCTGTCTCAAATTCTGCGAGAGCCTCTTATCCTGACGGCCCTACGGGCTTACGAGAATGACCTCATAGCATGCAACTCACATGCCCTTTTTGCACTGCCGGGGCCGGCTTGTTCAAGAATAGATTCAATTAGGGGAGGCGAATCTCAGGGACGCGTCAGCGAAGGTAAACCACGTCGACGCTTCGGTTACGGTCTTCCTGAGATTTTGGTAGAAAGACGTCGAGAATACCGTCCACATATCTGGCCTCGGCCTTGTCCACGTTCACGTTACCGGGCAATGGGAATCTGCGCTCAAAAAATCCGTGGACCCTCTCTATCCTGCGATAAGCTGCGACTCTCGGCTCCGATTCGATAGGCCGTTCACCGTACAAGACCAGTTCGTTTCCCCGAACTTCGATATTGATGTTCTCGCGTCCCACCCCCGGCAGTTCCGCCCTGAACAGGTAGCCGTCGGGTGTTTCAAGTATGTCCACCGTCGGACACCAAGAGGCAGTGCGCTTACAGGTTCCTTCTTCCCCGCAGACGTCCAACAGCCGACTCATCTTCTCTTGAAAATTCAGTAGATCTCTCAGAGGATCCCAACGGTTCAGTGTCATGCTGTCAACTCCGGATGAAAAAAGGCACGTTTTCTGCTATAATATTGATCTTCCTCGTGCAAACATTAAGGCTTTTTGTTTTCCTAGTCAAGACCAAACAAGACAGAGGATAAGCATCGAAGTGTCCAAGGGCAGGGGTTCTCTCCGAATGTGTCATTGCGAGCGCAGCTACGCAATCTCCATTTGTGGGACAGGTCGCTGACTGGCCTGTCCAGAAATGACGGGCAGCGTGCCCGTCCCACCGAAGAAAGGATTGCCTCGTCATTTCACTCCTCGCAATGACCCCGCGTCTCGCTGGGTAAAACAAATCGCACCAACCAAATTGGTAACCGATATAGACGTAATCATGCACTTGTAAGTGGCTCGGATCAGTTACGGCTTGGGCGATTCCGCTACGTAACCTCCCTTTTTTAGCTTGTCCACCAGGACCCAACCTTTACCTTTGGGTGCAGCAATCGTGTGAGACAGACTCTTGCCTCGTGCCGTGGCCGGTAATGCCGGCGCTGCGACTTTGATTCTCGGGTTCAACTCCAGGATCTCTCGCGGAGAGACGCCCGTCATGTGAGCGATCTCAGCTACAGTCAGATCTTTGTTTAGGACCAAGCCGGTAACTTGATCGAATGTAAAGGGAGGCGCACCCTTGAACTTGAGACCGTAGATATCCCTGTGGCCATTGATAATCCACAGGGCGATCCACCTCACAACCAAATCTTCGGCGTTTTCGGGGAGCGGCATGTCCCAGGTACTGATCCGTATTCCAGCGTTGTCGTAGCTCCTGGATCGTTTTCGTGGACGTGATGTAGGCGGCGGCAGTCATCAGCCAGCTCCCCCCGCCCAATTCTTTTCGAGCAGCTTTAAGCCGTGCGGCAAAACAGCGCGTGGAGAGATCAAGGTCCATTCGGTCGTCGTGCCAAGAGTCTTCCTGCATCTCGACACCGTCAGAGGCGGCGCAGGGCCTATCCAGGGCCCACCAACCAACCACAGTTGACCGGGACGAGGCTTTCAGAGTCAACGCCGACAGAACTGGGGCAAACAGGACAAACTCGTCGGGAACACCTTCTTTCCGGAGGACCTCGTCAAAAATCCAAGCGTATCGGCTTTTTTCCGACAGCCAATCGGTAAGAACGCCTCTGGCATCGAGCAGCAGGAAATTAATCTGATGCAAAATGCGGGACTGCACGTCGGGCCGTTGAATCGGAACCAGCTCGCCCGCAAAGTGGAACGGCTTGTTAAGAAGGGATGATGGAAGAGAGTACCTGGAGCAGTTAGGCCTGGACTCTTTCGTCGGCCCGGCGGCATTCGAGGATAGGGGGCACATTCCTAAGATGATGATGGCCCCAATCAGAAGAACTACCGCCACAAGAGCCGGCTTCACGATTCCAGAAAGTTCTCTACGCAGCGTTCGGAATTTATTTCTTTTCAACCTGAATGTCTTGCTCCAATTTTTGAAGCTTATCCTGGATCACCATGTTTTCCGGGTTCACCTGGAGCGACCTTCGGTAGGCCTCTAGGGCATCTTGTTTCTTGTCCTTTGCCAGCAGAATGTCTCCCAGGTGTTCAGCCACAATAGGATCTGTTTTGACTTTGTCCGCCGCCTTTTCCAGGTGCTCGAGCGCCTCGTCGGTCCTGCCGGTTTTGAAGAGGATCCATCCCAAAGAATCCATGATATAGCCGTCGTCCGGCTTCAGTGTCGCTGCCTTGCGGACTAGACTCTCCGCGCGCGCCAGGTCTTTGCCGGCCACTGCCAACGTATAACCGATAAAATTCAGAGCGCTCGCGTCGTCGGGCTTTTCAACGAGTATTTTTTCCATTTCATCCATCGCGCGGGTGCGACGGCCGCTCTTCTCGAGAACATTTCCCAGAGAGTATCGGATCTTCACGTTCTTCGGTTCGATCTCCAACGCTTTCTCATAGACTTGCAATGCCTCATCGTACCGATTCAGTTCCTCCAGAATAGAACCCTTAATGTGAAAAAAATCCGTGTCTTTTGTTTCCGGGTCGATTGCCTCATCTATGTATCTGATGGCCTTACCTAAATCCTTTACCTTGAGGAACATGAGTGACAACATAACCCTGGAATTGAGAAATGTCGGCTGCCCTTTGCGAATCTGGACAAACTCCTTCTCGGCCTCGTCCAATTTTCCCTGTTCTCTGAGGACCCTCCCCAGATGGAATCGAACCTGGTCCCAGCCGGGCTGGGTCTGAAGGACCTGGTCGAGCAATTCTTTCGCTTTGTCAAACTGTTTCTGCTCCGCAAGGATCAATGCCATCTTCATCTGGACGCCGAGATTGGAGGGTGCCAGCTTGGAAAGCTCTTCAAATACCTGGTACGACTCGGTGTATTTTTTCTGACTTGCCAATACCTGGCCCAAGCTCAGACGAGCGTTGATATTGAAGGCATCCACCTTCACCGCCTCCCTGAATTGCTCTTCAGCTTCAGGGTAATTTTTCTGCAAGTAATAGATGCCTCCCAGCTCCACATGGGCCTGAGCAGATGTGTCCGCTCCCCTATCGACAAGTGCCTTGAAAATCTCAACTGCCTTTTCATATTGCTTGTTCTCGACGTAGACTTTGCCGAGATAAAAGTATCCTTCCTTTTCGTCGGGAAACTGCTTGATCATCTTCGAGAAGGTCTTCTCAGAGTCCTCGAAGAGCTTCTGTGAGGCTTGGAGAGACCCGATAAAAACGTAGAGGTCCCGTTCGTCCGGCTTTAGCTCCAGAGCCTTATTGTACGCTTCGATGGCCTTGGTCCGATCTCCGGTGATGGTGTAGATCTTACCCAATAAGGTGTATGCCTCCTCGTATTGCGGGTCCAACAAGGTGGCATTTTGGGCCATCAGCAACGCCTCAGCGACTTTCCTGTTCCGAGCCAACAGGTTGGCGATACGGGTGTTGAGATATGCCGAACTGGGATCAAGCTTCAGGGCTTTACGGAAGTACTCGAGAACAGCTTCCGTTTGCCCGAGGGCTTCCGCCTGCTCGCCCATTAAAAAAAACAGGCCGGGGTCCTTCTCAAGGTCCGGCAACTCGATGGCTTTACGATCAGGTTCGTGCCGCTTTTCAGTCGCCGAAAAGGACTGGCCCGCAGCGAGAACCAGCATTGCGGCAAGCATGACTAAGACCGCACAAGTAGGTATATTTTTTTGCATGATATCTCTTACCTCGTGGCCCGCCCAGACTTGTTACGTGCCGGCCGGCCTGGAAGATTTCAGTTTCTTGATAACCTCGCCGTAAGGGGGATGACCAAAAACAGCGCTTCCCGCCACAAATACGTCCGCGCCATTTCGTGCCAAATCCGGTGCGGTCTCGGGGCTCACCCCGCCATCCACCTCGATGAGAATGTCGTATCCTGATCGATCAATCATCTGTTTGAGTGCCGTGACCTTGGGAAGCATGGTGGAGATGAACGACTGGCCCCCAAAGCCGGGGTTCACCGTCATCAGCATAACCACGTCCAGCTCCGGCATAACATATTCGATGGCGCCCAGACCCGTTGAAGGATTAAGAGCTACGCCCGCTTTCATACCCAATTCCCTAATCCTCGTAAGAGTGCGGTGCAAATGGAATGTGGCTTCCGGGTGGACAGTCAGAATGTCCGCTCCGGAGGCTTGAAAATCTTCCAGGTAGCAGTCAGGATCCGAGATCATGAGGTGAACGTCGAGAGGAACGTCAGCAACCTTTTTCACTGCTTCGACGATCATGGGTCCTATGGTAATATTGGGCACGAAATGGCCGTCCATCACGTCTATGTGTATCCAGTCGGCACCGGCTTCCTGAACTGCACGAATCTCTTCTCCCAGCCGCGTGAAATCCGCGGAAAGTATGGAAGGAGCGATCAGAATTTCTCTGCTTGTTCCCATGTAATCTCTCTTTTCATGTCGCCGCACGCCGAGAATGATCTGCCTACTCTACCCGCATGAAGCTCGGCTCGGCTGATCCGCGGATGCACCCATTCTAAAGCTCAATACCCTCCAACCGATAGCCGCATTTGGGACAAAGCCCGTCCTTGAGCGCATTTTTTTGAATTTTATACCCCTCTCGATCGATCAAGAGCAGAGAGCAGCCGGGACAGTATGTTTTTTCGCCGGGATCCCAAGGGACGTTACCGGTATAAACGTGATGCAGCCCCTCATCAAGCCCAACCTGCCTGACCCGCCGCAGAGCCTCGACATCTGTGGGCGGCAACCCCTGCTCCTTGTACTGCGGATAATATCGGCTCACATGCCAGGGAGTCTCGGCCCCGAGATCATTACGGATGAACCGAGCCAACTCCCGGACCTCGGTCGGATCATCGTTAAGTGTCGGGATAAGAAGAGTTGTCACCTCCAACCATATGCCCAGTTCTTTCATGTACCGGAGCGTGTCAATCACGCCTTCCCGGCGGGCTTTGCAATAATGTAAGTAAAACCGGTCGTTGAAAGCCTTTAAGTCGACGTTGGCCGCGTCAATAAGACCTTTTGCGTCGTCGAGCATATCCCGAGTCATGTAACCGTTGGTAACAAAGACGTTAAAGACCCCGGACTTTTTTGCTTCCACCATCGTCTCGCGCGCCAGTTCATAGTATATGGTGGGCTCAGTATAGGTGTAGGCAATACTCCTGCAATCGTTTGCAACTGCCAGGGCAACGATTTCGGACGGGGAATACGCCTCCCCTATTATACGTCCCCGGTCTCGAGGCATCTGAGAAATCGAATAATTCTGGCAGAACGTGCAGAAAAAGTTGCAGCCGACAGTGGCAATAGAGAAGGATTTGCTGCCGGGCAAAAAGTGGAACAGGGGCTTCTTTTCGATGGGGTCCACGTTTGTGGACACCACCTTATCGTAAACGAGTGTGAAAAGTGTCCCGTCTTTATTCAAGCGAACCCCACAAATCCCTGTCTTGCCCTCATCGATTTTGCATCCGTGGCGGCACAGACTGGCATTTGACGGCCCTGTCTTCCAATCGGTCGTACAGAACGGCTTCTTTCATTTTCCCGACTCCTTAAGGGATGCCAACAGACGAGAATTGACATCGTCAAAACTCCCGTTGGACATAGTCAGGACAACGTCTCCCGCCCGCAGCTCCTTCGAAAGGAATTCGAGAAGTCCGTCAGTATCATCAAAGGCTTGGGCAGCTTTGCCCAAGTGCCTCAAATCGTGAGCCAGCCGTTCAGAACTGAATCGTTCCGTCTCAGGAATTCTTGCCACATCACGGGGCTCCCTCAACACAATCAGATCTGCACTGAGGAAGGCATGCACATAGAGTTCTTGAAAAATGGCGCGCCTGCTTGTGTTGGTGCGGGGCTCGAATACCGCTACCAGCCGCCGATCCGAAAAACGGGAATGAATGGCATCGCACGTAACCTTCACGGCAGTGGGATGATGGGCGAAGTCATCAATCAGAAGTATCCCGGACTCTTCCCCCAGGATTTCCTGCCGTCGCTTAACCCCCTTGAAGGATCCCAGTGCATCCAAGGCCCTCTGTGGTTCGATGCCCACGTTAGCAGCGGCTGCGACTGCTGCGACCGCATTTAAGACATTATGAAAGCCAAAGACCGGCAAAGTTCCCGCTGCCACCCCTTGACCATCCTTCATTATGAGCGCCCTGATGCCCTCAGGACCTTCGTCAAGCTTAACTCCGCGCCAGTTCATGACCGATTCAGTTCCATACGTCTGCACCGGCCCGTCACAGTCTCCAATTATTTCCAGGACCCGGTCATCCCCTCCATAGGTTATAAGGCTCCCATTGGAAGGGACAAGTTTCGCAAAGGCCCGGAACTGGTCCTTAATCTCTTCCAGACTGCTGTAAATGTCCGCGTGGTCGAACTCACAGGATGTTATCACGGCTATTTGAGGGTTGTAATGAAGAAGTTTCGGCCCCTTGTCAAAATAAGCGGTGTCGTACTCATCTCCTTCGATCACGAAGAGAGGGCCGCCGCCCAGACGGTAATTCCTTTTGAAATTCTCCGGCATTCCTCCAATCATGAAGCCCGGATCACGCTGTTCTTTATATAGAACCCAGGCTATCATGGCGCTGACGGTAGTTTTGCCGTGCGTCCCCGCGACGACGATACGGGTCTTATTGCCGATAAAGTATCTGTTCAATGCCCCCGGCATGGAGGTGAAGGGAATGCCGGACCTTTCAAGCTCGACCGCTTCCGGATTGGTCTGCCGGATTACATTGCCGACGACCACCAGATCGGGGACAGGATCAAGGTTAGAGGCTTGATATCCGTCAATCACGCGGATCCCCAGATCTCGCAGGAAATAGCTCATAGGTGGGTATATGGCCTGATCCGACCCGGTCACCCTGCAGCCGCTTTCATGAAACATCCCGGCTAGGGAAGCCATGCCAGTGCCGCAAATTCCCATCAAATGGACATGAGCAGGGCGCGGCAGCAAAGGGATATCGT
Organism: uncultured delta proteobacterium; assembly: GCA_963809365.1. Classification (GTDB taxonomy): domain Bacteria; phylum Desulfobacterota; class Desulfomonilia; order Desulfomonilales; family Desulfomonilaceae; genus CAWBBA01. The sequence continues at coordinate 157,280 of CAWEJR010000032.1, forward strand.
CAGCATCGCCTTTTCCTAAGCCTTTTTCCATGATTGTGAGTTGCTATCATCCCGTCGCGGTCCTGTCAAGCGCTAGAAAAAACAAGGAGATTTACGTGAAACGACGCGTTTTTTGTGAAGACCTTAGCGCAGGGGACCCAAAAGGTCCCCGCGCTCAAAAAAAAAGCCCGACCACTGAGTCGGACTTTGGAGGGTATGAGGAAACTTGGTCGGGCAACAAAAATCGGGGGAGGAAAAGGGCTCGTACCGGCTACACGGCCATCAGAAAAGGAATCCTACCTGGACAAAGGGTCCGTCCAGACTCGTGTTGAACATCCTGGCAGGCCTGTCTTTCTTGAGATAGGCATAACGATACCCGCCCTTGACGAAGCCGAAGCGTCCGGTCTTGATGGGAATCAAGTAACTCAATGCGGCCTCGGCATCATACCCGATCGAGTCGTTCAGGAAGGCGATGGAGCCTCTCCCGCTGAGAGCCAACGTGTTGCCGCGGTAGTTCTTCAAGCACTTGTCAAATTCGATCCCGGTGACGGCCATGTTCTTCGTGTCATTCATGGTGACCGCGAAGGCAGTGCCGGCCGTTCCCCCGATTGTCAGTTTGTCCTGGACATTAAGCCATTCGGCAAAGAAGTTGGTACTGCTGTAATTGGTTCGACTCAGGGTAAAGACGAGGCCGGCCCTGTGTTCGAATCGCTCCCATTTGGAATGGACTGGATTCCCGGCCGCAAATGTCTGACCAGCGAAGCTGAAAGCGGTCAGCGGAGAATTTGTGGCCTCCATTACCATTGGTGAGAAAGAGTACCTGATGCCCCACCGCGGCCGTATCTGGTAAAGGGCGTCGAAAGACCAGATTGCGTTTCCGCTCTTTCTGAATCCCAGGTGGTCGTCAAAGTTGACCACCGCGGTTTGTACGCCCGTAATATCAGTGCCACGGCGAGCTTCACCGCTCAACCGAGCGAAAAAGACCCGGGGTGAGATCACGAACTGCCCCTTTGCCGGCATAGGCAGGCAGCAATCCGCCCCCCAATTCACGGGATTGTACTGGGACAATGCATCGAATCGGGAAGTAAGGCCCCAAGGCTTCACTTTCAATGCTGTGGGCGCTGGAGCCGGAGGCGGCTTCACCTTGGAGATTGCCTTGTATCCCGAGGCGCCGGTGCAGGGATCATAGGTAGCTTGCGTGGATTCTGCGAATGCGGCAGCCGAAAATGCTGTCACCATTAACATCAACACAAACACGTACTTTAATGCGTTTCTTAACATAACACCCTCCCTCAGGGTTCTAATGTCTTGCGATTCCGACCTTAACAATATTTCACAGAATGTCAAGAGAAAAATGTCATTGAATCCAAATGTTATTTAAAAAACCTAGAAATTAGTTTAACGAAATCCGCTCTCAATCCACAAAAACCCCATGTAGGAGCCGTCAAACGACGATTCGCCTCCATGGCGCACCTCCGCCGACCACACCAATACACACAACTAGTTGACATCACGATTATAACAGTGCGGTTCAACAGTCGAAACGCTGCGCGGGCGCGCACGACTCCTCGGCATTTTAGTTGAATAACGTTAAGCTAACTTCTTAATCTTACTGGTTAATTAATGATGGGATAAGAGGGTGGAGCCAGTGGGGGGGCACGATTGAGCCCAATTCCCCCAAGTGGAATTTCAGCGGGTTGAAAAGTCTAAGGGCACAGCAGCGCTTAGTGCGTACACCCAGTTCTGCGGAGGCACTTCACTTGATTTCAGAATAGTAATCTTTCGCGGGGACCGCGTTGGAATTCTCGAAGATCCGAAAACGAGCCAGCCCCCATTTTTGGAGTCGGAAGCGCACCGAGGTCCACAAAACGCCAAACCCGTAAATAACGGATCGCCTGAAATTGATGGAGGATGCCTCCGGAAAATACCGTGTGGGGCAGGAGATCTCCCCTACGTTGAAGTTGAAGAAGATGGCCTGAGCCAGCATCTCGTTATCAAAAAGGAAGTCGTCCGAATTCTCGTGGAACGGGAGATCCCCCAGCACTCTCCGAGAAAAGGCCCTGTACCCGGTGTGAAACTCTGATAGCTTCGATCCGAAAAAAAGATTCTCCGTTAATGTGAGAAACCTATTGGAAATGTACTTGTAGACCGGCATGCCGCTTTTTCTCGCTTTTCCGCCCAAAATGCGGGAGCCCAGCACCACGTCGTATTCTCCGGAGACGACCATAGCAGCCATCGCAGGCACGAGCTTGGGGGCATATTGATAATCCGGATGCAGCATTACGACGACGTCAGCCCCGAGCTTGAGGGCTTCAGTGTAACAGGTCTTCTGATTGCGGCCATAACCGTAGTTGCGGTCATGAAGGAAGCACCTTATCCCCAGTTTCTTGGCCATGCGTACCGTCTCATCCGCGCTGGAGTCATCGACCAGAAGGATGTCATCCACCACTTGCCGATCCAGTTCCGAGACGGTACTCTCAAGTGTTTGGGCCGCGTTATATGCAGGCAGGACTACTATTATCCTCTTTCCGTTGAGCATGCTCTTTCCAATAAATGCTTATCGCTTCACCGTTGCCTTGGAACCCGCTCACCCCTTATTTCGGCTTGGGAATCATGGACGGGTAAACGCTAGGCCCCGAGTCGTTGCAAACTTTCTTTGCGATGCCGGATCTGAATCATCTCACCAATGATGGAAACCCCTATCTCTTCGGGGGTTTCTCCTCCAATGGGGAGCCCGATGGGCGCGTGGACGCGCTGAAGGTCCTCCCAGCTGAACCCCTCTCTTAGCAGTGCCTCCAGAACAAGCTTTGTCTTCCTTCGAGACCCTATCATGCCAATGTAACCTGCGTTTGTCCGCAGAGCTTGGGCGAGCACAGTTTTGTCGTGAGCGTGACCTCTGGTTACGATCACCAGGTAACTGTCTTCATCCACGGCCAGGTCAGAAAAGGCCTGGTGGAATGAGTCTACAACAACGACTTGGTGAGCATCGGGGAGTTTCGCAGGTGAAGCGAACTCCTCACGGTCGTCAAGCACTACAACGTTGAATCGCACGTATGCGGCTAGGTGGGACACGCAGGCGCCCACGTGCCCCGCGCCGAATATGATTACTGTACCATGCGCCTTCAACCATTCCAGAAAGACCGGGTGCTCCGTACCTGGGGCTTCGAGGAGTTGAGCGGGCTTAAGAAGCCGCTGCTGGGGCAGTATTTGCAGCACAGAATCGGCATGGGGAAAGCCCCCGTAGCGTCTTCCCTCTCCATCCATCAAGAGATAATCAATCCCACCTACCGCCTCACCACCTACAGGTATTGCGATGTTGGTGAGCAAATACCCTGAGCCCCTATTTTGAGCTATGGCCAACAACTGCTTGAAGATTTCTTCCCGGACCTTATCTCCTGCGTCAACAAATTCGACCAGGACTTCGGCATTTCCGCCGCAAATCATCTCTTTGGATTCTGCGCCTTCTCCGGTAAAGGAAAAAGGAGCGCGGTGGGATGTGCCTGCATGCAAAGCCGCGGCTGCAAACTCCTGAACTTGGGCTTCAAACAGCCCTCCCCCGATTGTCCCCACGATGGTTCCGTCCTGCTGGATAAGGAAACGGGTTCCCACGTGTCGAGGGGAAGATCCTTTGACATCAAGTATTGTGGCCAAGACAAAGCTCCGGCCTTCCTCAAACTGTTCGACTGCCGCGCGCCAAATTGCCAGCATGGTTCTGTCACTCGTCCGTCGTATTTTCTTGAGGCTTCCGTATGATCGGTTGCTCTCTTCCAAACTCTGGAAAACCTTTCAAAATTACGCGTTACCACAGGGCTTGTCAAGAGAGGGGAAGCTCTCGGGCGACGGGAACGGAATGTCAGGCGGGATCGTGATACACGTTCAGCTTGGACCGACCGGAGATATGACATTAATAGTCTGTGGTATCCTGTGAAACACCACTCGAGGGAGAGATGTCATCCAAACCACGAGGGTGTGTGGTATACTCCGTGGCCATGGGCAGGCGCCGACCGGTCACCGGCCATTGCCCACGGACTCTGTGAAGGCCTCGTATCGCACAGAATTATTCGGGGGTAGTTAATGAAAAGACTGTTTCCGTTCGTATTGGATTCTGGCTCTGATGATTCTGGTTCCGATACGGTTTCGTCTGAAAGTGATATGGTCTACTGCTGCTTGCGCTCGTTGCTCTTGAAAGCAGTCCAAAGCCAAGCCGGAGTGCGTGAGGCACACGAAGAACGAGTGTGCCAGGCTCCGTGGCGAGGTGGTCGTGGACTGCCTTTTCTGCGATTCAGACTAATTTTGGCTTTTGACTGCCGTTACTTCACTTTACGAGCATCCCGTGGTAGCGCCGCAGTTCAAACATTCGTAGCAGGAGCCGTGTCGTACCATTATGGAGCCGCAGTCGTAACACGCAGGAGCGTCTGATTGCGGATTGAACGCGTGGCCCCTTGTTTTGACATCAGCGGCAGCTGGCTTGGATTGATTTCCCGAATCGTAGTTACCGCTTGTCTCGCCCAATCCTTTTCCGGGAGGCAGGAGACCTGCCGCCTCCTGCTGTGTCTTGTCAAGGAAACGCAAGCCCAGATACCGGAATATATAGTCGGTTAGTGATTTTGCTATGGGGATGTCGGGGTTGCTCGTGAAGCCGGAGGGCTCGAAACGCACGTGGCTGAACTTGTTAACGAGCGCTTCCAGTGGGACACCATACTGAAGCGCGATTGACGTGAGTGTGGCAATGGTGTCCATCAGACCTGAAATAGTGCTGCCTTCCTTCGACATTCGTATGAAGATCTCTCCAACGGTTCCATCATCATAGAATCCGGTATGAATGTATCCCTTCTGTCCGGCGATCTCGAACTTGTGCCGAACGGTTTTGCAGTCAACCGGCAGCCTGCGGCGCACAGGACGCGCAGATTTTGTCGCCTCCTCTAAGGATAGACCCACCGGCTGACCGGCCTTGCACCCGTCCCGATAGACTGAGATCGATTTGAGCCCCAAGCGCCAGGCAAGACGGAAAATCTCCTCGATCTTCTCTATGGCGGTATCGTGGGGAAGGTTGACCGTCTTGGAGATGGCCCCTGAAATGAACGGCTGAACAGCGGCCATCATTTTGAGATGTCCCTCTGTGGAGATGAATCTCGTTCCCTGTATGGGACGGAACGCGCAATCAAACACGGGCAAATGCTCTGGCAAGACCTCTCGAATCCCCTCTATGGTCCCGGTTTCCTCGATCTTTGCAATGATATTCTCAACTACCAGGGGGGGATATCCCAGTCGGTCCAGGCCACGGGCCACTGTGCGGTTCACGATTTGAAGCTGCCCCCCGCCGGAGAGATTCTTATATTTGACCAGGGCAATTTCGGGCTCCACGCCCGTGGTGTCACAGTCCATCATAAATGCCACGGTCCCAGTGGGAGCCACGACAGTGGCCTGACAATTCGCGTAGCCATGTTCTTCGCCCATTTCCAACGCGAGATCCCATACTTGTCGGGCCTTGGCTACGAGTTCCTCCGACACGCCTCTCGGGGTAATTTGAAGGGCGTGGTTCCGGTGCTCCCGTATGACTTGGAGCATTGCTTCCCGGTTCTTCTGAAATTCACTGAAAGGACTTCTGACCGATGCGAGTCGGGCAGATTGAACATAGGCCTCGCCGGTCATAATGGCAGTTATTGTGGACGCCCACGCACGGCCTTCGTCAGAGTCATACGGAAGGCCCAACGCCATGATAAGGGCCCCCAGGTCTGCATAGCCCAGCCCTAGTGCCCGCATCCCTCGTGAGTTCCTTGTGATGGCCGGGGTTGGATAGCTTGCCTTGTCCACAAGGATGTCCTGGGCCGTTATCATGATGTCAACCGAGTGTCGAAAAGCGTCCGCCTGGAAGAGGTCCCCCGCATCCAAGAAAGCAGTAAGCTTTAGGGAGGAAAGATTACAAGCAGAGTCGTCCACATGCATATACTCGGAGCACGGGTTGGATGCCCTAATGGGCGCAGTCTCCGGACACGTGTGCCACCGGTTTATAGTGGTGTCGAATTGAATCCCAGGGTCTCCACAGGCATGAGCCGCTCCAGCGATTTCCCGCAGAAGATCCCGAGCACGATACGTGTCTGCAACCTCTCCTGATACAACGAACTTCGTATTCCACTCGCTGTCCGCTTCATCGGCCTCCATGAATTCGTCGGCAACCCTGACCGAGTGATTAGAGTTCTGAAAAGCCACGGTCGCGTAAGCCTCACCCTCTAATGAGCCGTCATAACCTGCTTGCACCAGTGCTTGGGCCTTCTTCTCTTCCGTTGCCTTGGAACGTATGAATTCCAGTATGTCAGGATGGTCGACATTCACTATGACCATCTTCGCTGCGCGACGAGTCTTCCCTCCTGACTTGATCACTCCGGCCGACGCGTCCGCGGCCTTCATGAAGGAAATTGGACCGGACGCGGTGCCGCCACCGGCAAGAGGCTCCCGGGCGGATCTCAACTTGGAAACGTTGACGCCCGAACCGGACCCGCCTTTGAAGATGATCCCTTCCTGGGTATACCAGTGGAGTATGGACTCCATGGTGTCGTCCACGCTAATGATGAAGCAGGCTGAGCATTGTGGAACGGGCTCTACTCCCACGTTGAACCAGACGGGACTGTTGAATGAAGCTTTCTGGTGGAGCACAAGGTGCATCAATTCGTCCCGAAAGACCTTTTCATCTTCATCAGAAGCAAAATAGCCTTGTTCTCCCCCCCACGCGGCGATAGTATCAACGATCCGACCAAGCAGGCTTTTTATGCTTGTTTCCCTATCGGGCATACCCGGGTGGCCGCGGAAATAGCGAGACACCACTACATTGAGAGCCATGGCGGACCAAAAGGCCGGAGCCTCCACACCATGCTGCTCGAAGATGATCTTCCCTTCTTGATTGCGGATTACTGCGGAACGCCTCTCCCATTGGACCATGTCCAGCGGATCTTTGCCCTGAACCGAGAAGAACCGCCGAAACTTCAATCCTTCCCGGGCAATCTCCACCGTTGCTGTGAGGGGCTCCCTTGGGCGTCCTCTAATTGATTGAACCCGATCGGACATTCCTTCTCTCCCCGACGCTAACACGCATCCTTGAATTTCAGGGCGCGTTCCCCGAAGTGTGATTCCGCGCGCATGCTCATTCCCATACCGTTCTCCTTCGCGTTAGATTCTCGGGTGGTTCAGCTCGTGAAGCCGGCATCCTTGATCTTTCAAAAAGTCTAAACGGTACGTGTGAACCTGTACACCAGTCCACCCTTCTTATAAATTAAATCAATTAGTTAATCAATCAAGAGGTCTGACGACCCGTGTTGCCAACCATGGCTCAAAAGGGTGCCGCAGCATGGGCCGCGGTTCGGGACGACGCGATAACTCGGGCCGATTGCATAGTAAGCCTACGTAAATTGATCTGGCGGCATCGCGGGCAGGCACTGAAGTGTAACCGAGACGTGTAGCCGCAAATCAAACATTCATATACTCTGCCCGGGTCCTCGATCTCTGCCAATGGAATGTGAGATGTTGGCTTACCGGCTCGCAACCGGCTCCGCCTCCGAAGCTGATCCCTCTCCAAGAATCCGCCATAAAACAGCTTGCAATAGACTTTTTCGAGCTGCTTCCAGCCTAGGTCGTATTTTTCCAGCAACTCTTCGTCAGTGACGTCCGACAATATATCGCCAAGAATCTCAGACACTTTTAGCACTTTGGTAATTTTAGTAACCTTAACCACTTTTTTCCTCATCGGGAAGCCTCTTTTTTATGAAGATATACTTTAATTATACTACAAATCTTCTTGATTTTTCAACATTAATAATTATTAGATGAGAACGTGATCAAGCGATAACAAAGCCGATGCATTACGCCGGCAATGCTGGTATCCTCTGCTTGACAGACCGGCGACAACAGGGGGCCTGGCGAGGTTCCACAAGAGGGCGTGGGCAACGCCGGTTTTTCGAATTGTTCCAGCGATGAATCTTGGTCCGGGAAGGGGAATATCTGGTGGTCTCGAAGTCATTTCAGGTGATTCTTTTTCTGGTTTTGGCGGCCTGGCTTTGGGGATGCTCTGCGATTGCCCCCGAGAGAAAAACACCCTCGGGTGGCTCGAAAATCCTCGAAGAGGACGTCACGGATGATCGTGGGGCTCGGCCCAACATCGGGGATGAGGCGCCCCCTGGAGTAGGCGAATCGCACCCCTCTGCGGAAGGAGCGTCTCCTGGAGTCCAGCCGGAACATCGTTCACCGCGCCGGATTAAGTGGAGGGATCAAAAGGGTTCTACCAAGGGATGGGAATTACCTACGGAGGCGGCCGGCGGTAGGGAACCTTAATTCCGTACGGGTGTCTTCTTTCCGAGGCCGTACTGACGAATATGTCGCGCTTAAATCCTGAACTGGTCGAGAGGGGTTGGAACCTTGAGGCATCAACTATTGAAAACTGAGCACCGGGATAGTACAAGGAAGATCCATCCGGAATTGTATTCGTGCTGATTGTTTGTACGGATGGAAACGGAGAATTTGTCTGAATGTCAGCTCTCTTGTTTAATGGTCAGTTTCTGCTGATAGCAGCTACCAATCTTTGCTTATTCCTCGTTGTCGCAACGTGGAGCTTTCTGCCTGTGGTCATTGTAGAATTGGGGGGTAACAGCGTTGACGTGGGCCTGGTGATGGGTTCAATCGGGGTCACTTCGCTCGGATGCTTGCCCTTCCTGGCACCGCTAATCGACCGTTATGGGCGCAAGATTTTTATAGTCGGAGGGATCCTCCTTATGGGCCTCACCAACGGGGGCTTCCTTCTCTTCGACACTTATTCTCCTCTCATGATTATCGTGCGCCTTATTCAGGGAATCGCCTTTGCAGCCTGCTTCAACGGATGTGCCACCGCTATCGTGGATCTGATCCCCCCTGACCACCGCGCGCAAGGGATAGGACTCTTCGGCGTGTCCGGATCGTTGGCCGTGGCGGTTGGTCCGTACATAGGAGAAATGTTCCTTCTCAAATGGGGATACAGCGCGTATTTTCTCCTGCTCGTAGGATTCGGCCTGCTCGGATTCGTGATGGCGCTCATGGTCAAAGAACCGGAACACAAGATCAGCCATGAACGGCTCCAGGGCTTTTTCCCGACCGCCTTTAAAAATGGTCACCTCCCCATGATGGTCACGGCTGGGATTTTTGGGTCCGGATTCGCGGCTATGAACATGTTTTTCCCGCTCTTTGCCAAGAGTTTTGGATTCCAGGCCGGCCTGTTCTTTATCTGCTACGGTTGCAGCCTTCTGATCGTTCGGATCCTGCTGGGACAACTTGTTGACCGAGTCAATCGGGATAAGCTTATCCTTGCCTGTTTGGTCGGTTTTGGAGTGCTGCTGGTTTCCACTTCCCGGATGGATTCCATTCTTCAGACGGCTTTCTTGGGAAGCCTCTTTGGCGTCTTACAGGGCCTGTCTTATCCGGCTATGATGGCGCGGATGGTGGACAGGGCTGAAGATCATAACCGCGGCGTTGTTGTGGCCCTATATACAGGCTCTTTTGGGGTGGGAATAAACGTTTCGATGTTTGCATGGGGTGTCATTGCCGACGCCAAGGGTCTTCCATTCATGTTTCTGCTTGGAGGCTTGGTAATGTTCGCTTGCGCACTGGTCTCTGCGTGGCCGTTTGCGGCCGGCAAAGAAAACTGTCTACCGACTCCGATCATGTTGGAAAGCAAGAGTGACGGGACGCCGCTGCGATGATATCCAATGTTGTTGACTAAAATCGCTTGGCCGTGGAGCGGCTTTGGTCAACAGCATTGGTAGTAATCCAGTCCCATTAGAGCCTTCTTGATTCACTCTGAGAAGGGCTCATTCAATTATTCAGGAGGAGACTATGAGATCTCAAATCGAAGCGGCACTGGAGAAAATCCGGCCGTCACTTCAACGAGACGGCGGCGACATAGAGCTTGTGGGTGTGTCTGAAGAAGGAGTGGTGACTGTCAGACTGACGGGGGCGTGTGGCGGTTGCCCGATGTCACAGATGACACTCCGGCATGGCGTGGAACGGCTGCTCAAAGAGCAAGTTGCCGGCATAAGTCGAGTGGAATCCGCTTAACTTAGGCTAGAGCCTCTTCCGTGTGACAATTAAACCGTTGCGCGCGGCGGCAACACGAAGCGTATAAACACACCCGACATCAAGCAAAAGATTCCAAGATAGGCAAAGACAGCACCAAAATTGCCGTTCGTTGCATCCAGGATATATCCGCTCAGAGAAGGGCCTATAATTCCTGAAACAAATCCGTATGCCGTAAAAACAAGCCCGAAAATAGCCCCGAAATGCTTCATGCCGAAGCAGTCGGTGACAAGGGGGGCAGACACCCCGAATAATGTGCCGAACCCGAAGCCGATGACAGCCGCGAGCGAAGCCGACAGGACCAGGCTATTCACATGCGGTAAAACAAGGTATGCGCACCCCGCGGCAAAGAACGTGAGACTCATTGTGAAGTTGCGGCCGACAAGATCGGACAGATACCCTGTCAAAAAACGGCTCAGAGCCGTTGGTGATATTAAAGGCGGTCAAAATCACCACCGCGGACTCAAAGCCGAATCCCTTGGAAAGCCCGAAAGACGTTGAGAGCGTAACCATGGCAATTCCCGCGGCCCCTTGAAATGCCCAAGTGAGCCAGAGAAACCAGAAACTCTTTGTGCGCAGGCTCTCCCCAACCGTCAAAGATGTCCCCAGACTGACGAGACCGGAGGCAGTTCCAGACATCGCTTGCCCTACCTGCAGCGTCTGGGGAGGCGCTTCTGTAAACTGAGCCGCTGCGAGGCCGGCCAGCAAAGCAATTACCGCCATGGTTACGAGCATAGGCACGTAGCCCAAGGCATCGATCATCCAGCCGAACAACGGGGACATAACAGCCGCGGAAAGGCCAAACACCATGTTTACTATCCCCGACACCAGACCGCGTCGCGCGGGATACCACCGCTGCACGCTGGTGAGAGCCGGAATGTAGACGAAACAGGAGGCCAACCCCATCAAGAAAGCCCATAGATAGAGCAAAAAAACATTTGAGGCATAGGCTAGGGTGAACAGATTCAATCCGCAGATAACTGTTCCGATTGAAATCATCCGTCTCGTCCCGAATTTCTCCTGCCAGCCACCCACAAAGAACATGAAGAAACCGGTGGCGGCTATGACAAAAAAGAGGATGTTTCCTACGGCTCCCCGCCCCACATGAAACATTTCTTGCCAGCGAGGGGCCATCACCCCCGGGAGCCCAAAAATGAATGCCCCCTGCCAAAAGATTGCGATGGAGCTTCCGATTATAGCGGCCGCACCAGTCTTGCGGTCGGTCATGCTTTCCTCCGAGGGAATCTTTCCAAATCTCCGTATAGCCCCTTCACGGGACGTGCCCGACACCTTCCACATGTACGATCTTGCCTTCGAGGTGTGCCTCTACCCCCAGTATCTTTTGCACCAGCCAGAGATTAGTTGTCACATGCTCTGTCACCGCAGGGATCGTGTATTCGCTCGTGCCGGCAGCAAGCGCGGCGAAGAGGATCAACTGGTCGGCCAGATGACGGTCAGTGGTAGCCCCGGTGTCGAGGTCTTTGAGCAGAGAGAGCGCTACAAAATCTGCAATGGCTTCAGATTTGCGGCCAGGTTTTCCCGCTTGGTCCGCACCTAGCAAACAGCCCCTGTCTGTCTGACCCCACAAAGTCAGGGCAGCCCCTCTCTGGACAGCCGTCGAATCTTCTATCATCCGGATATCCGGATCATAGCCCCTTCGTTTCAGAATCGCGTCGCACGTGTCGGCCATTCTGCGGCTGACAGCCTGCTCGCTAAGATGAGACGACAGGGCTATTCCGCGAATCGTTTCGACTGTCCCTTGTGTCATCATACGGAGCGGCTTAAGTGGCGACCGCCTGGGACTGACTACCATCCTTAGCCGGCCACCACCCTTCGGAACGTATCCGGGCCTCAGCATGTCCATCTTCACGTCCGCGCCCATGCGCTGAAGCAGCGGGACAAGCACATTTTGCATGTGGAAAAAGCTAGGGGCAAAATCCTGGAAGAGGCCACCTGTGATGATCAAGCGTGACGTTTTCCGAGCAAACAGGCAGGGTGGAATCAAAGTGAAGGCCGCCATGGTCGCGGAACCGGCCGTTCCGATGTCAAACTCAAAGTCCCCGCCCTTCAAGGCATCTCCCGGCCGATAAACAAGCTCCTGAGAGCCCACTTCCGCACCGTCCACTTGCCCCCCTGAGATGGCGGAACATGAGGTCACAGCGTTCAAATGCTGGGCCCTTAATCCAGGTTTGGGGCGTTTGGCGCGAATGCGGGTCATGTGCAGGGCTTCGCGTCTCAGCGTAGCCAGGGCGACCGCATATCTTAAAAGCGTTCCGCTTCCGGAATGCATTGAGCCGTCGATCTCGATCATGGACCTGACCCCGGAGCCCCTCAATAGCTTGTATAGTGAGAAGCTTTGAATTTTGTAACAAGAACCACCCTCCCCTAACCCCTCCCGTCAAGGGAGGGGGATAGGACCCTCTCTCGTCTAGCGAGAGAGGGAACGGTAAGGGGTCTTTCGAACCCTTATTCAACCGTAATTCTCAGCACGTGTGACCATTGCGACAGTTATCAATCTTCATCCACATCTACGGGTTTAATACAATCGGGGCTTTCATACGCGGCCTTGTTCACCTTTGAGGTCACCGGGTGGCCTGTCATTTCTTCGGATGGGTAGGGTTTCAGCAAATGCTTCAAGAGTTCCGGTTTCTTGACGGTAGGGTCAAGCCAGAGGTCATAGTCCGCGGCCTTCAGGATTACGGGCATCCGGTCATGAATCGGCTGCAAAAGCTCGTTGGAATCAGTGGTGAGAACCGTGCATGACTCAATGACCTCACCGTCGGGCCCTTCCCAGCGTTCCCAGAGGCCGGCAAACGCCAAGGGTTTGTTGTCGGACGAACCGAAAAAGTAAGGTTGTCTTTTCTTCTCCAGGCGCTTCCATTCATAGAATCCGTCTGCCGGGACAAGGCAGCGTCTGTATTTGAAAGCAGCCCGGAAGGCCGGTTTGTCTGCCGCGGTCTCCGCTCTGGCGTTGATCAACCGGGAACCTATGGAGGTGTCTTTTGCCCAAAACGGGATTAGTCCCCACTTCACCAATCGTAATTTCCGGCGGGCAGTCTCATCGTCCAACCGCACCACTGCGACCATCTGAGTGGGTGCGATATTGTAACGCGGTTCCAACTCAGGCTCTTCAGAGAGTTGGAAGTGCTCCGCGATATCGCGTCCGACCGTCATCAATACAAATCGTCCGCACACGTGACTCTCCTTTTGCTTTGAGACCGGGGGTAATCGTGAAAGCTCCTCTCTCAGTATTGCAGTAGCCACTAACATTCAGAAAGCTGATCCGTCCAATTTATCCCGGATTATGAAGTTGGACAACGAAAAGATGAGTGGGTTTACAGCCAACCGTCTCATATAGTAAATGATCCTAGATCCGGTAATCGACCCCCCAGCAACCCCACTAACCTAAGCTGCATGACTCTGGGCACTGCCTGCGGCATAAAGGAGGAAACAATGCCATTCGTCAACATCAGAATCACGAGAGAGCAGACGACTCCAGCGCAGAAAGCTGAACTGATCCGAGGCGTCACACAACTCTTGTTCGATGTGCTCGGAAAAGACCCGCAGATGACCTCTGTCATAATCGATGAAGTCGATACAGATAATTGGGGCGTCGCGGGGGAGAGCGTCACTGTGAGGCGCCAACGTCTCGTCAAGTAGTTGCAAACACAGGCACAGCAATGATAGTGTCTTTGTTATTGGCCGTATGCTTAGGCAAGATTAGATGCTTCTGAAGGCTGGACGAGCCTCTCATTGGTTTGTCCTGCGATTTGAGCGAGGAAAGATCATGATAGATAAAACATCACTTCGAGCTGGAGAGCTTATTCAGTCAGGTTATTACTGAGCTGAAAGCGTTCTGCTAGCTGTAGCGGAAAGTAAAGGAATCGAGACGGATTTCATACCGAATATTGCCACAGGATTCTGCGGCGGCCTGTCGAGAACTTGTGGAATATGCGGAGCTGTGAGCGGCGGTGTCATGGCCATCAGTCTGTTTACTGGTAGAAAATCTCCGAGCGAGTCTGTCCTCCCCGCGTACGACACGGTCAGAAAACTTTTGGAACTCTTTGAAGCTCGCTTCGGCTCAACTAATTGCCGAGACCTTACAGGCTGCGATCTGGGCACAGATGAAGGGCAAGACTACTTCAAATCCAATAACCTTATAGATCAATGCAGGCAGTATACGGAAGAAAGCACCCGTATCGCAATGTCACTGATCGAGGAAAAACTTGTCAGCCCAAGCACTCCCAGGTCATAGAGTTTGAAGGCGAAACAGCATGAGACTCTAGGCCCATCTGTTTTCTCGGCAGTCCTGACGTAACACCCAGGACTTTCAAGATCGCCCTCATGTGATCTATGTGCGAGCCAAGATGGTGCTCACCGATTACTTGTGTCCACGCTCCTAGGGTGGGATACTCACCAAATGGGGTTTCCTTCAGAAGCGGAATGTGGGCCTTCCGGTTGAGCTGTTCCTCGGACAAACCTTCCACGAATTCGGCAATGTGACCGTATTCCCTCTCGAACTCTTCGAGAAGCTCAGCAAAGGTCATGCGAGCACGGTTCTCGGAGAAAAAGGGATTCTCGGCCTCGATGTCAAACCGTGGAATATCCTTTTCTACAAATTCGGAAAAAGTCGGCATAAGTCCGACCCCCTCCGGACCGCACAGGTGTGACACAATCTCTTTCGGTGACCATCTTCCGGAGGGCGCACGAGAAGCTGTTTCCTCATCGAGATCCTCGCATAGCCTCCTTGAACTCAGCCACCTTTTGGTGAATGAGTTCTGATAATTTAGCGGCTTCAGGTGTCGGCATTGCTCTCGTCTCCTTTCTGCGTAGTCCGAGACCGGAAACATCGGCCTCAATACACTAAGTTTAGTACCTGGGAACCTACGAAGTAATAGTTAGACAATGACAGGGTAAGAGAAGGAGCCCTGAAGACCGCGTGCTTCCATTTGTGCGACTTGCTGACTAATCGGAGCCACATTATATTCTCGGAACAGTGTTGTTTGGGTTTCTATTCGGAAGTATCATCTGCCGTAGAGCGGTTTCACTATCCGGTTGTTTTTTGGCTCGGAGTCGAGGTTTTAAATGAGAGGTCGTGGATTCATCGGTATCTTCGATTCTGGCGTGGGAGGCCTGAGTGTGTGGCGTGAGGTTGTCCGTGAACTCCCCCACGAAGCCACTCTCTATCTGGCCGATCAAGCTCATGTGCCGTACGGTTCCCGCTCCTTGAACGAGGTTTGTCGCTTTGCCGAAGGGATCACCCGTTTTCTGTTGGCGAGAGGCGCCAAGGTCATAGTCATCGCCAGTAATACCACTTCTGCTGCTGCATTGTATTATCTGCGGGACCTCTTCCCCGAGGTACCTTTCGTGGGGATGGAACCGGCCCTCAAACCCGCGATTGAGAGCACTCGCACCGGTGTAGTGGGCGTAATTGCCACGCCGGTCACGTTTCAAGGGGAACTCTTTGCCAACTTGGTGAAGCGATACACGAATGGTGTGTCGGTGCTCTCTCAAGCGTGTCCGGGACTGGTGGACGCGGTGGAGTCCGGCGCATTGGACACCCCTGAGACGACGGCCTTGCTGGAGAGATATCTATCACCCATGATCGAGGCTGAGGTAGATCAATTAGTGCTCGGCTGCACTCACTATCCTTTCCTTCGACCGATCATTGAGCAGTTTATGGGCCCCGGGACGAGAGTGATCGATCCTGCGCCTTCTATTGCTCGTCAGGTAGCAAATATACTGACGCAGCGGGAATCAAAAATCGCATTTGAAACGGAATCCAGGCCGTGTCCCAACTTTGAAGATCATCACTTATTCTATACTAGCGGACACGCGGCTCTATTCGCTGGGATGATTAAGCGGTTACTTTGCCCGTCTTTGGGAGGCATCCCTGCCGTACGGGCCGTTGGTTGGCAGGGAGACCGCTTAGAACTGCAACAGTGAGCTGGAGCAACAGGGCAAAGTAGGTCCCCCCGGTCAGTAGGTTACCTATTTGAAACCACATTAATATTAGTCGCACGCGGAAAGGAGGGTCCAGATGGGAACAGTTACTTTGACAAGGAGGAAGTTCTTTATCGTGGCGGCCGGCCTCACCGGTGCCGCGGCCTTGGGCGCCGGAACTTTTCCCGTTGCAATAGCAGCACAGGGAGGGCGAAGACAGTTTGAATTCAAAACGGGCATTCTGACGCCTGGAGCATGGCCTGATGGCAAGCCAAAAGTGGGGGGTATATGGGCGATAAACGGCATGTTCCCCGGTCCCACCATCCGTGCCAAAGAAGGCGAGGAAATCTCGGTAACCTTGTGCAACAACCTGCCGCAACCAACCACGATACATTGGCATGGCATCCACCAGAACGGAACCTGGTTTATGGATGGTGTGGAGAGGGTCTCACAGGCCGCCATCAGGCCGGGAGACTGCTTTACATACACGTTTAGGGCTTATCCGGCGGGTACTCACTGGTATCATTCTCACACCGGAGTTCAGTACTCTGATGGGTTGTTCGGCCCCCTCATCATCGAAGAAAACGAAAACCCGTACAAAAACGATTACAATTACGATCGCATCATCATGATCAATGACTGGTTCCATATCCCCTCCGAACAGATTCTGGCAAATCTGAAAAAAGGTGCGTACATGCCCATGAAAGGCGGTGCGGCCATGAAAACGGGTGCATCTATGACTATGGACATGGGCTCCGACCAGAAGGACCCCAAGGTGTCCATGTACATGCAATCTGCAGATATGCCCGATGTTGGGGATGTTCCCTTCGAATCGGCTCTGATCAACGGGAAGGGAAGATTTGATCCAAGTTCCCAAGCTCCCTTGGAAATCTACGAAGTCAACCCGAAGGATCGAATTCGGTTTCGCATTATTAACGCCTCGTCAACCTACGCATTCAGGTTCGCCATTGATGAGCACAAACTCTCAGTGATTGCTACCGACGGGGCTCTAACCAAACCCCTGGAGGTTGATAGCCTGATCATCGACGTCGGGGAACGGTTCGACGTTATCGTGAAGGCGGACCAGCCGGCTGCAAATTATTGGATTCGAGCCAAGACTCTGGAAGAGGACAAGGAAGACCATGCCCTCGCGGTACTGAGATACCGCGGCGCTTCAGTGGAGCTGCCTAAATCGACCGCGGCATGGGGCACTTTGCTTAAGTTGGGAGACCTCAAGCCGTACACGCCCCAGAAGCCGAAGGCTCCCACGACCGACAAACTCCTTGTGCTCACGGGCTCTATGATGCCGTATAGGTGGATGGTAAATGGACAGGTCTTCGAGCTGCCTCGGAAGCCGTTGACGGAGGATCGTAATCCGCCGGAGCCTCCTGTCACGCAGATGAAACTCAAGGAAGGGGATGTCGTCCGCGTGGTTATCAACAACGAATCAAAAATGAGCCACCCGTTTCATCTGCACGGGCACTACTTCCATGTCTTGGGGCTGAGTGCCGAAGGCGCAGGGAAATACAATGGACAGGCCCTTAACGAGACCGATCCCATCCAAAAGGACAATCTTACTATCCCCCGAAATGGTTGGGGTGTCGTCCAATGGGAGGCCGGCAATCCCGGTGTATGGTTCTTCCATTGCCACATCGAGTGGCACTTGGAGGCGGGCATGGCTATCCTGGTCATCGAAGGAGACCCTCCGCCCCCGCCACCAAACGTCGGAAAGGCGTGACGCTACGGCACCTGACGAGCCTGCGAGTATGGGTTCTACCAAACGGACTGACTAATCCGGCGACTCAGCATTCCGGAAAAGATTGCATCATTCCGAGAGCTTTCATGTAGTGCTTCAACGAGTACCGGGAAATGCCCAGCAGCCGAGCGGCCCCTTGTCGGCTGCCCTTAGAACGCCTCAGGGCCTCATTTACGAGGGAACGCTTCAGGTCATGTGTTATCTCGTTAAGAGATTGATCAGTAGGAAAAGAGGTTGCGAATGACCAATCGGAACTCGACCCCTTGTCATGACCCCGCAGCCAAAGATGGTTGACATTGATCTCTTTACCGCCTGACAATATTACAGCTCTCTCCAGCACATTACGCAACTCCCTTAAATTTCCCGGCCAGGAGTAGTATTTCATCCGATCCATCGCGGCGGAATCGACCATCGGCAAGGCGGCAAGCTGCAATTCATGCTGGAGTTGGGATAGGAATTCTTGAACCAGCAGTGGTATGTCCTTAGGCCGGTCTCGCAGGGGTGGAACAACGATTGTGACTTGCTTGAGCCGGTGTGAAAGATCACTCCTGAACTTGCCTGCCTTGACCTCTTCCTGTAGATCCCTGTTGGCAGCAGCGATCAGACGCGCATTCACGGATATTTCTTGTTCTCCGCCCACGCGCTTAAATTTTCGGGTATTCAAGAAAGTCATCACCTTAGCCTGCGCAGGAGGTGAAAGCTCACCGATTTCGTTTAACAGTAGCGTCCCGCCTTCTACCAATTCGAGAAGTCCCCGCTTTCGCCCGTGCGCGCCTGCAAAAGCCCCCTTTTCATGGCCGAACAACTCGGATTCGACAAGTTCCGGCGCCACAGCCGCGCAATTAATGGGGAAATATGGCCCAGCAGAGCGGGCCGAGTAGTCATGAATGTACTTGGCAAGATAATTCTTGCCGCTCCCGCTTTCACCCAAGAGGGTGATGGCGGTATCTCTTCCTGCGGCCAAGCGAGCCCGTTCGAGCGTGGACCGCATAGCAGCGGACGGGTATTCATCCGCTTTTATTGCAGCCGGTGAATCGATTTGCTTCCAATCAGTAATGTCACGAGATATCGCGCACAGGCCGACAATCTCACCCGCGGCATTACGTAATGGCGTTCTGAGTGTATTGAAAACAAAACTCACTCCGCGGATCGACAGCACGCGTTGTTCTTCTATAGTTTCCCCGGCAAGGACTCGAAGATCAACTTCTCTAATATGCTTTGCAGCTTCCTTGCCAAAAAGATTTTCGGACTGCTGCCCGACGAGTTCGGAAGCAGTGAATTCGAAGCGACTGCACATGGCAGGATTTACGTGGGTAAATTGCAGGTTCTGATCCTTGATGTAAATTAAGTCCTGCGCCCCTTCAAATACGGCCCGGAAGCGTTCCTCACTCTGACGCAGAGAACGCTCCGCTTCGCCTAGTTGGGCAAGGAGTCGTTGTCGTTCAATGGCATAGACAATGGACCGTGACAGGGTAAACCCGTCCCACTTGTCCTTTACCAGGTAGTCTTGGGCGCCTGTTCTTACCGCGGCAATCGCCAATTCTTCATCGTCTATGCCGGATGCGACTACAACCGGTATCCCGCCGGCATAATTGCGGATTTCAAGGAAGGTTTCCAATCCCTGGCTATCAGGGAGCAGGAGATCCAACAAGATTATATCGAATTGTTCCCTGCTTAGGCGCTCCGCGGCATCCGCGAGCCTTTCCACATGGGTCACTTCAAAGCTCATGGTATTGATCTGAGCCAATTGCCTCTTGACCCAAATGGCATCCACGGGGTTGTCTTCAACAATAAGTATTCTAATTGTTTCAAGGATCATGGTTTTCGCTCTGAAGGGGGGAGGTTCACCACTGTGAACCAGAATCCTTCAATGGATCTGACCACGTCGGTAAATTGGTCCAAATCAACGGGTTTCGTAATGAAGCAATTAGCATGCAAGCCGTAACTCAACAGAACATCTGCTTCGGCCTCCGAGGTGGTAAGAACAATTACCGGGATATCAAGTAGACCCGGATCTTGCTTGATCTCAGCCAGGACTTCTCGGCCGCTTTTCTTTGGCAGATTCAGGTCGAGGAGAATGAGACCAGGACGCGGCGCATTGGAATATTTGCCCCTTTGGTATAGGAAGTCCATCGCCTCTTCCCCGTCTTGCACGACGTGCAGGTTGTTGCATACGTTTCCGCCCTGTAACGCCCTTTTCGTGACCAACACGTCCACCGGATTGTCTTCCACAAGCAAGATTTCCACGCATTTAAAGTCTTGTCCCATGGGCATCTCCGCTCTCATCCCTCATTCGGAATGGTGAAGTAAAACGTTGAACCAACCCCGACCTCGGATTCTACCCAGACCTTGCCTTGGTGGCGTTCTACGATTTTCTTCACGATGGCCAGACCCATGCCGCTGCCCTCGTATTCAGTACGGTTGTGCAGTCTTTGAAAGATGACAAAGATGCGCTCAAAATGCCTGGGTTCAATCCCAATACCGTTGTCCTTTAGGGAAAAGACCCACTCGCTTCCATTCTTGACGGCCGAAATATGGACCTTTGGCGGTTCATCGCGGCGAAATTTTATAGAATTGGCAACGAGATTTTGAAACACCTGCGGCAACTGCGTCCCGTCCGCTGATATAGTGGGCAATGGATCATGAGTTATGACAGCGCCGGTCTCCGCAATTGATGACCGCATGCTTGTGAGCGTTTCTTCTAGGACTTCTTCGCAATTCGTTTCCTCGAACTGCTGACTTCTAGTGCCGACTCGGGAAAAGAGCAACAGATCATTGATGAGAGCCTTCATCCTTACCACAGAATCGACCGCGTAATGAATAAGCTGGTCGGCATCAGCGTCCAATTTGTTCCTGTATTCCTCCTTCAAAATCTGCACACAATTGGCGACGTTGCGCAAAGGTTCCTGGAGATCGTGGGAAGCCACGTAAGCAAACTGTTGAAGCTCGGCATTTGAGCGAAGTAGTTCTTGCTCAGTGTGCTTTCGTTCTCGTATCTCCATTTCTAACGAATCATGGGTTTTCTTGAGATTTAGAGACATCTTATTGAAGGCCGCGGCTAATTGGCCCACTTCATCGCTGCTGTTGGCATCCACGCTGTAACCGAGATTTCCGTCTCCTACGATTTGAGCCCCTTCGGATATTCTTCTAAGCGGATTGACCACGGATTTTTTTAGCAAGTATAGGTTTATCAAAAAAATAGACATCATTAGTATTGTGGTCCAGACGATGACCTTCTTAGTCAACTTCTGCATATTCAGGGCTGAAACTTGACTGGAAACGGTTAACCGGCAAGCGGTATTAACTATCTTTTCAAGATGAAGAGACAGCAGGGTTCTCAAGGTTTCATCTAAGGCTGTCACGGTCTGAGTGTTGATCTCACCGGATTTCGGAGTCTGCCTCGCCACGAGTTGAGCAAAAGGTAGACCGACGTCTTCATAATCGTCGCGCAATTTTTTTAGCATGGCAGGCCGAGCCGCATCCGAGTATGTTGCTTCTCGTAAAATTTGACCCAAAACGTCGTGCTGCCTTTGCCATTGACTCAGAGTACGTTTTCCCGGGTATGTCAACTGTTCGTCCATCAGGACCCTAAGCATAAATGCAGCCTCGACTATTTGTGAGTTCATTCTCATTTGTTCAATTCCATTCTCGATCTGGCGACAATTCCAAAAGAGAATGACACCCATTCCTAAGACAAAGAAGACGAGGACGAGAGAAGTTGTCTTGATTCTAGAATCGATGGTCATGATGCATTCCTAATGAATTATTCTGACTCCTTCGGGTTTCACAGCTTCTAAGGCATCAAAGTAAATGAAGTCCAGGAAGTCCGGAAAGTCGGATTGACCGCCTGGCGATTTCGATTTCATCCATCTGGCTTGGGCCTCCATCGCGACTATGAGAGGTCTATCCAGGTTGGAGCTGAAGACATGATCGCTTTGGTAAGGATTGTATCCCTTGTGAACCCGAATGTTGTGCAACGATACTCTGGGCATCGGACGTTTTCGTCAGAATGAAGTTTTCCGCTGATATTAACGCTCTCAACAATCGTTGCACGGCCAAAGGACGCCGTTTGATAGTCTCGTTCTTGGCGAGGAGTAACCAATAATATTCCTGTCCTCCAAAACCATCCCAGACCATAGCATTCGAACCCAACTCATTTTTCACCTTGGTGGCGGCAGGTTCCCAAATTATTACAGCGTCAACTTCGCCTTTTGTAATAGATCTCAACTGCTCGGACGGACTCAAATTGACCGTCTGCACATCCTGGGGAGAGATTTCCTGCAAAAGCAGCAAGAGATCGAGATAAACTTCTGCGATTGTACCTTGTACCAGCCCTATTCTTTTACCCTTTAGATCGGTTATCTTTGTGATGCCATGGTCTTTTCTTGATACGACTTTCACATCGCCGGCCTCGTCTATGCTCGCAATTATGCGAAAGTCAGACCCCTCCAAAATGTGACGGACTGCCACAAACTCGTCTGCAGTTGCAAATTCCACATTGCCCGCCATCATATCGTTGAAAGCATCAAGACCGGATTCATACAACTTGATGTCGACGTCAAGCCCTTGTTCGGCAAAATACCCTTTGTTTTTGGCAACCCAGATCAGAGACGATAGCTCGCTTGCCAAAGTGCCCAGCGTTATTTTTTCCACTGGGACTGCTAATTTCTGAGAATGGGTTTGAACAAACCAGATGGCGGCAGTAAGCAAAATTAAGGAAATGCCAATTATGATGATTATGCTAGTGATTCTGGTGGATATCAGCTTCATGACCGCCCTCTTAGTCCCGTCGCATCTTTGCTTGGGATAGTCCAACTGAATAGGGTAGCCATGACTGGAACTAAAGGGTAGAACTCAAAGACCCCATGCAAATCAGGAGCAGCATGGATTTGTAAGGCTACTATAGATGCAGCGAACACCACCAAGCTCAGGAGCGTCGTAACGTCCATTATTCGAAATTCCTTGGTGTGGGTGAACGGTGGAAGCTTTCACATTTGTGGCAAAACACTCGCCTGCTCAACAATAAAATCTAATTATTCCTGAATTCCTCCTCAACAACACCACTTCGAGTTTGCCACCTGAATATTGGCTGCATTCTAGACGACGTCAGTGGGAATTGCAAGCCGACTTATCGCCCGAACCCGAGGACTCACCGATTCCGCGCTCCGACTTCCGTCGTTTTAGGGAAAGAAATTTTGCAAGAGACGAGTTGACTGCATAACAAGGGGTGAGATACTTCTATTGTAGACCGAATGACCGGAGAGTTGACACATGCTCCCTAGGAAGCCGAAAACAGAAGTCGGTAAACTCGATAAGATCATTGCCGAGGCTCGACGAAATCGAGGGCAACGGCTGACGACTTATCGAGACAAAGCCCTGAAGATTTTCCCCCACATCTGTGGCCGATGCGGCCGTGAATTCGCAGGCAAAAGACTGAGCGAGCTTACCGTCCATCACAAGGATCACAACCACGACAACAATCCACCTGACGGCAGCAATTGGGAACTGCTGTGTCTCGAGTGCCATGACAAGGAGCACGCCCGGTATCTGGAGGAGGAACCGGATGATGAGGCCAGGTGGAGGGAGGAAGAAGAGTCGGTTTCCACGTACAGGCCATTCGCTTCCCTAGAGGATTTACTCAAGAATAAGAAGTAAGAAAATCGATACTGCGTCCCCGGTCGTCCTAAACTTCCCGCCAAATTTGTCTTTAAAGGAGCCGTATGCGTTTCTACCCCCGATTGGGATCCTGCAACCTGACATAGGCCAGTATTTCGCGGCTTGCTTCGGTATGCAGCTTGATTGAGTCATAATCTATCTCGACATTGTTGAGGTACTGTAACACCAGCGCTTCCCCGACGGATCCACCGGGAAGTATCCCGGCGAAGAAAAAGCCGAGGGCCTCAAATTCAGCGACCAGGTGATAAGTGAGCGGGTCGCGGAGATCCAGATACAGCGCGATAACATCGTACCGTTTCAGGCGAAATTCCTTTAAAGCGTTTTTCACCTCCGAGCTGATGTTTTCGCCGCATCGAAGTACCTCTATTGATGCGTAACCCGGAGGCATTGAGGCAGCGGTTTTGGTTTTCAGGACTGACTCCGATTGGCGAACTGCCGCCGGTGACTTCTCATGGGCCTCGAATTGAGGTGATACGCCGAGATTGGCGTAAAGTTTCGCAATAAAGTCCTTGTGCCTTGATGGCGCATAAAGCTTCAAGGGACCGGGTTTTTCGAGATACTTGTACTGCACTACGAAGGTTTCACGCTGGGCAAGGTCTTCCTTGATACCCCTGAACGTTATATTTGCCGGCGCATAACCAAGCAGTATCGCACATGCTGTGAAGCCAAGCCGCGTGGTGACTCTTTGCGAAAAGGTGTGGCTTGTCACGGCACGGACATACAGGCCGGTCAGGCCGCGGGATTTCGCTTCGTTTATGAGGAACTCCGTAAGGCGCAGCAAGCATCCTTGTCCGCGAAATTCCGGCTTTACCACCGCTTGGCCGATTTCCGCGCTTCGAGACCCGGAGTTTGACCGGAAAATCGCACAGTGCCCTGCAAGTTCTCCGTCAGGTGTTACGGCCGTTGCTGATATCAGTTGTCCGCTCTCGTTCAGCTCCACCATGCGGTCCGGATAATAAATGTGCTCGTTTGAATACGTGTAGCCATAGGCTTTGTAAGCCGACCTGGCAACTTCTAAAGCCTCCGAAGGCTTCATCAGGTGGACGTGAAATTCCCCAGGTCCTGATATTTGTTTCCGTGTTTTGGACGGCTGCTGAAATTGCTCCAATTCACAAGCCTGGAAGTAATCTTCGACGCTTTTGTCCCTGAGGTACTTCACGAGACGAATCTCTTGTCCGTCAGGTCCAAGATTATGAATCGAGAACTCATCCACGAGGTCTCTCAGTAACGGAATGTCGGCTGGCTCCCGAGGATTTCGGTCCCGTTTCCCTCTGAGCGTTGAAACAACGGTATCCGTGATGGGTCAAAAGGCATCCCCCTTTCTTTAATGACGATCTGAAGTCCCACAGGGACGCGCTCGCAAGAGATCTCAAAAGTCTGTCTATCACCGGGTTCAAAGGTCTGCTCAATCACATTGGCTACCGCTTGCTCTACCGCCAAGCCGATCTTCTTTCGTTGGTCTTCTCCAAACCCCAGTTTCCTTGAAACCTCACCTACATACGCAACTGCTACGGCCACGTACGAGCGGTCGCCCGGAACAGTCAGTTCCGAGTATTCACATCGGGCTTGCATGCGTTTCTCCCAACGGTTTACCGGCGCGCGCTCCGGAAGCGACCAGCCATTCGTAAATCAACATACACCAGACGGGAATGTACTCCAGCCACACAATGTAGTAATCGAAAACTCCGACATTGTCCCGCGCTGCATAATAAAACCGCAGGTAGTACAGCGGCAGGAGAGCTCCCAAGAGCAGTAGCGAAAACCTAGGTTTTATAACCAAGAACGGCAGCACCCACAGATAGTACCATGGGAACTGCGTGGGACTTAGCAAAAACAGTGCTGCTACTATCAGCAGAGATCGTTCCCAGAATTCAGCCGGCTCCGCCGGCTCGATTCCTTGAGAGCCAAGCAATCCAGGCACCGAGAATGAGAAGGGTAAAGATTCGGGCTGCGGCATCAACTTGGGTCTGAAGAACGGAGAAGGTCGCGGGGACTAATTTGGCGAACCATGCGACCCCCCATGTCAACGCCATAAAGAGGGCATCATTCATCTCCCACTGTCGCCCGTAAGCCATGAATCCGGAATTCCAATCGAAGCCGCCGAGGTACACGGGGAGTAGCAGCATGCAGAGAGAGGAAACTGAATAAAGCCACGGCAAGGAAGAGGTGCCGCGGGACCCGCCACAGCCGCGACAAAACCACGGGCAACAGGACTACAGGCCACAGCTTGGCCCCCACTGCCAGGGCTAGTACCCCCGCGGCATTCAGATGCCGCGCCCTCATTGTCAATATCAACGCGGCCAGTACCAATGGGACTGCAATCACATCCATGTGTGCGCTGTTGAAAATCTCCTTCACCACCAGCGGATTCCACCAATAGATAACAACGAAGAGCGAGGATAGATTCAAACCTCTAAGCACCGCCAACAAAAGCAGGAACGTGGCCGCGTCGAACACGGCCAGCACGATTCGTAAGGAAAGCATGCTCCAGGGGCCGAGAAAATACGCCGCGGCGAAGAATACCTGAGCCACGGGAGGATAAATGGTCCGCAGTTCGGGGTGATTAACTTGGGTTATCACGTTGCCGGATTCATGAGCCAGTTTCTGAAGCACAATCGGAACGGAGTCTGAAGGCTTGGCGGCCTCCTCCGGAGAATAACGGTATGGGCTGATACCATTGGCCAGGACCGCGCCATCCCACATGTACCGATAGAAGTCCGTCTCCAGCATGGGCGTGGAAGTCATCATAATGGCACGGAGCAGGGCCCCTACCACGATGACCCATGTCATCAGAGCGCGGCTCCCGGGTAGAGACAATCGGATCCCCCAAATAGTGGTCATGAAAACCGCCCCTGCGACAAGCTCTATGAGCACTAGGCTCAATATGGGCCTTTCTAGAATGGGCGTTTCATAATCAAAACTGCTTGAAAGCCAAGCCAGAGCTAAGTGTAGACCGACCAGCAGCAGGCCGGCCACGACCCAGAAAATTGTGCAGGAAAGGCGATTTGAAGGAAAATCCGACTCTGCACTATTGTAAGTGGGTTCCATGGTTGGGGAGGTACTGAGGGCGGAGAGTGGTTTCGCTATGGAAGTTCCTCCCATGAGAAGACTCAGGCAATAAGCTTTACGAATGCTCTCGGATTTCGCAAAAATCTTCACGAAACGCAATGATCCCTCATTATGTAAGTTATTTATTGGGCATAGCATTTATAGGCCGGGAACGAACAAGCTCTTGCAGCTTCCACTGATGGATAGTTCCTTTATCACAAAGATCCATTTTCGCGTGACCCTCGATCCCATTATCCTGCCCTCCTGATGGCATCAGGCAGGCGGCTGCGGTCGCGGCGCCCCTGTAAGTCGTTGTGGATTAGAAACTATCCCATGTGGTATTCTCACTTGGGAGGCCTCGTACTACGGTAGTGATGTGACCCAGACGGGGGAGAAGCTCCCAGAATAACTGGTACCGGGCAATCAGCCTTCACATTACGGTGAATGAAATCAGCCCTATTCTTACAGCTACCCCCTCCCCGCTTCTCCTTCGAGGAACCTCCAACTAACATTCCTTTGGCCGCGGGTTTTGTTCTGGCAGCGCTGGAGGCTTCGGGGCCACAATCCATCCAAGCCGAAATTCTGGGACCCGACATCACGGACGTGTTCGCGGATCAGGGGCTCGCCGGGAAGGTTGCCGACATGCGCCCTGCTGTGGCCGCCTTGACGCTTTACGTTTGGAATGTGGAAAGAAGCTTATTTCTTGCTTCCAATATAAAGAGACGGTTGCCCTCAACCCTAATCCTCGTGGGTGGCCCTGAGGTTACCCCCGACAATAAGTGGGTCCTGGAACATCCGGCAGTGGATGCCGGGGTTTTCGGCGAAGGCGAATCCAGGATCGCTCCTTTGCTTGAGGCGCTGGGAGATCGGCGGCAACCATTGGGCATTCCGGGGATCTTCTTCAAAGATTCCCTCGGGGTCCATGTGAACGAGGCGCCGCCACAGACGTGGAATCTCGAATCCTGTCCGTATCCTTACCTGGATGGCGAATCGGCCCCTCGCGAGACGGCACGCTTTTTCTGGAAACGGTCAGGGGATGCCCCTTTCGCTGTCGCTACTGTTATTACCATAAGTCATTTCGTGATGTGAGGCCCCACCCATCCGCTTCTATCGAAAAGGTGCTTGATTGGGCCTATACACGGGATTCCGGGGTCAATGAAATCTATTTGATGGATCCCACGTTTAACGCACAGCCTGGCTTTAGGGATCTACTCCGGTCCATTACGCTGCGCAGAGGCCAAAAGGACCTGAGACTCCACGCTGAATTGCGAGGCGACACTCTTACTCAGGACGATGTTCGGCTTCTAAAGGATGCCGGTTTGGTAACTGCGGAAGTGGGTCTACAAAGCGTCAACCCAACGGCCCTCCGCGCAGCGGGACGTCACGTGGATCCGGATAAAGTCAGTCGGGGAGTTGGGTGGCTCAAAGAGGCGGACATCGACGTCACTACCGGTATCATCCTGGGGCTGCCTGGAGATACTCCGGAGGGATTTTCAGGCACGTTGGAATGGCTGAAACGCACTCGCGCTTATTCGGTGGTTCATCCGTTTGTGCTCTCGGTTCTTCCGGGAACCGATTTCAGGGCCCAAGCAACAGGTCTCGGCCTGCAATACGATCCTCGTCCTCCTTATTACGTGCGTTCCACTCAAACCTTCCCGGAGGCGGAGTTTCGGCCGGCACTCCTGAGATGCGAGCAGATGTTTGACATGGAACTAGATTATATACCCCCACCGTCGCTTGTGGACACGGGTCCGGGATTGCTAACGGCACTGGATAGGGCTGAGTACGTGAGCAAGTGGATTGTCTATCCTGAACATGCAGAGTGGGAGAGAGCATTGACTGGTGTTATCCAAAAGGCAACCGATCCCTTTGTTATCTGGTTCACAGGCCGTTACCGTGAGCCGGCAATGCTCACGATGCTTCAGGAGTTCAGTGACGCCAATCCACATGCAGTCCTCAATGTGGTGCTTGATTTCAGGGACCTTCCACCAGTTTCGTTCTTTGACAGAGCTATTGAAAGAGCTGCCCACCCGGGTCTTTTTTTGAATCGGTCGTATCACCCGCTCTATCCAGAGGGGGAAGTTGTTTCAATCAATTTCACCGTAGTGCTACCTGATCCCGGTCAGTCGCGGGAACGCGAGCGAATCGCAAGCGATTATATTTCCGTAGCTTCTGTAGTGTGGGAAATGGATTGGCCTGACGAGGAAGAAATAGACGACATTGAGGTTCCACTGCTTATCTCAAGGCCACTGTCGACAGTCGTCGACACTTACAAAGGGATCTTAAAAGCCCTGAACAGAGTTCATGGCGATTGTCCGGAACAGGTGCTCTTCCGGGACAATCAGCTCCAGCAGGCCTGGAATTCACTAACCCGCAATCTGGACCCAGCTACTAGACTGCCTGAGAAGATACTGGTCACGTGACCGTTGCTGAAATCAGTCCTGCAAAGTCGGGATCAAGATCCGCCTGTGGCGAAACCTGGATTCCGGCGTTTACCTGAAAGTGCGTGCCCATTATGCAGCAGTCGATGGAAATCTGGTGCCACGGATGTGCCGAAGGCTCATCCGTGCCTGGACGGAGCAGTCAGGGCGTCTGACATTAGGTTCCTTGCTGGACAGGGATCCCTCGGCCATGAAGAATACCGGCAGGCACGGATGAGTCCCGCGGGGCGGAACACATCCGTGGCACCAGACTGCCATCACAGCACTTTCATGTTCCGTAGTGACTGACAAGTCATGGTGGTTCGCCGGAATGACGGAGCAGTAGGGGCGGGTTTCAAACCCGCCCTGACCGGGACAGGCGGTTTAAGGCAACAACAGTGAGGGAAGTGTTAGGGGACTGAAAAAGCTTGCTCTAGACTACCATTTTCCATGCCTGGGGCCCCGGAATATTCGTGCCGTCTGTCTTTCCCACGACCGGGTGGGGGGCGTTGGGCTGCCGGTCCGGTCGACGGATCAAAGCTTAATAGCTTTGACGCGAAACTAATTGGAACAATTTGATATTGCTTTCTAAAATTATGTTGATTTTGCGTAGGCAAACCGGCGTGAAATGCGCTTCGGAATATACATTTTACACCTAATCTTGACTTTTACGTGAAAATCAGGTATGTTAGCAACGCAATAAACTGAGATAATGATCTTCTGTTCCATTATTCAGGGATGGGTGTAACGCTGCCATGAAATCATCCAAGTTTGTGGACGACTTTCCGACGGTTGTCCCGATTCTTCCTTTGAGGGATATGGTTGTTTTTCCGAACGTGATGATCCCGCTCTTCCTGAAAGGATCCCGAGTGGTAAAGCTCGCGGAATCCGTGGTCGGCGGGGACAATCTCGTAGGGCTGTTTTACCAGAAAGCACGCAACCGCCTGAATGCTCCCGGGCGATGAGATCTCAATGGTCGGTACCCTTGCGCGGATCCACCAGGTGGTTCGACTGGAGAGCGGAGGCGTCAAGGCCATCGCGGACGGCATCTGCCGTGTACGACTTGTGAGGCAGATCCAATATGAGCCGTACCTCATGGGAGAGGTGAGCCTCGTAGAAGAGGAATGTGAGCCTCAGGAACTGATGGACACCCTTATCAATAGTGTGGCCGCTCTGTTTAAATTGACGCTTTGCCTTGACAGGCCAGTGAGCGACCACTCCATGTCAATGATCGAACGAGCAGATGACCCTGGTAGACTCGCGGATCTCATAGCAGTCTATCTCCCTTTGAAGGCCGAAGACAAACAATCCCTCCTGGAGATGGACGACCCGCTGGCCAGGCTCAAAAAGGTGCTTTCACATTTGCAGACTGATGTCCAGGCCCTCCAACCGAAGCTGCAGGCAACAAACGAAGCTGTCCACGGCGTGTCTGCTTCGACTCGTCGGCAAAGGGAAATGGGCCTTCGCCAGCAGATGCGGGCCATGCAAAAGGACCTCGGATCAGCCGATGACGCTCATGGGTCCGAAATCAAAGAATTCCAAGAAAAGATACGAAATTCAGGGATGTCTGATGATGCAGTGGAGGTGGCAACCCGGGAACTTCAAAGGCTGGAACGGATTCCGGCACATTCGCCTGAATATATCGTATCGAGGACCTATCTCGAGGTCCTCACGAGTTTGCCCTGGAATGTTGCAACGCAGGACAACCTGGATATTAACAGAGCGCAGCGGACACTTGACGAAGATCACTATAACCTCGTTGAGGTGAAAGATCGTATCCTCGAGTTCCTGGCCGTCCGAAAGCTCAAGGAGAACAATAAGGGCCCTATACTATGTTTTGTGGGTCCACCGGGAGTCGGCAAGACTTCTCTGGGAAAATCTATTGCCAGGGCCCTCGGGAGAAAATTCATCCGGATCTCATTGGGTGGCATGCGCGATGAAGCAGAAATCAGGGGTCACCGACGAACCTATATCGGCGCTATGCCCGGCCGGATCGTCCAGGAAATACGCAGGGCCGGAACCAGGAATCCTGTTTTCATGTTGGACGAGGTGGATAAGGTCGGCCAGGATTTCAGGGGCGATCCCGCGTGCGCACTGCTGGAGGTTTTGGATCCTGAACAGAACAACGCGTTTGGAGACCATTACTTGGATATCTCCTTTGACCTCAGCAGCGTCTTGTTCATTGCCACGGCCAACCAGCTTGATCCCATTCCCGCGCCTCTGCGTGATCGCATGGAAGTAATTCGCATCCCCGGCTATACAGATGAGGAAAAGGAAAAGATCTCGGAATTCTTCCTGATCAATAAGGCTATGGAGGAAAACGGCATCCGGGAGTACCCGATACAGTTCAGTCCTGAAGCAATCCGCCTGATTGTGAGAGCCTTCACGCGTGAGGCCGGTGTCCGCAATCTTGAACGGGAGATAGGGTCCGTCTGCCGAAAAATCGCCCGTGAAATCACCGAAGAAAAACCTTTGCGCGAAGAGATATTCCCGGAGACGATCGAAGAGTTGCTGGGCCCGGCAAAATACTTTTTCGACCTGGCCGAAGAGGAGGACCAGGTAGGCATCGCCACCGGATTGGCCTGGACGGAGAGCGGTGGTGACATCATTTTCATAGAGGCGACCGGTTTCAAAGGACAGAAAGAACTTACCATGACCGGCTGCCTCGGCGATGTCATGCAGGAGTCGGCTCGCGCAGCTTTGAGCTATTTGCGAAGTACATGCAATCTATACGGAATAGAAGAGCAACTGCTTTCGCAGACAGACCTGCACATTCATGTGCCGGCCGGGGCAATCCCCAAAGATGGACCGTCCGCAGGCATAACCATTGCAGTTGCATTGGCATCATTCTTCAGCGGTATCCCGGTGCGCCGAGATGTGGCCATGACCGGTGAGTTGACCCTCAGGGGTCGCGTGCTCCCTATAGGGGGTGTCAAAGAGAAGTTGCTTGCAGCAAGACGCGCCGGAGTTCGTGAAGTAATTCTACCGAAAAAGAATGAGGCCCATCTCAGAGACCTCCCCGACTACGTGAAGGACGGGATGACCCTTCACTTCATCAGCGAGGTGGGAGACGCCATTCGGATAGCCCTGTCATCCGAACTCCAGACTTGCTATTCTGGAGTGTTCACGCAACAGCCCATTCTGCCTCTCTTCCCGGAAGCTCGACCGGAATACGTGCTCAACGCACGGGGCAGCGGGTCCGTCGGCCGCACGGAGTTCAAATCGTAATAGCTCTCCTGAGCTCATCTCAGCTACCGCGAAATTGTTGATTTGGAGGGTAGCTCCTAACTTAAACGAATTCTAGTCGACATCACTGACCCCTAAGCCATCTTCGACTCGATGGCTTAGGGGTTTCTTATAATTTTCTGGTTCCCTGGCTCGGCCTCATAGGCGCTAACTTAATGGTGGTTTCATTAGTTGCGGACTTTATGGAATCTTGAGTCGCCTTCAAAGTCCCCCTTTTCTAAAGGGGGATTTAGGGGGATTTTCCACGCCACCTTGGGGAGTTAATGCAAAATCCCCCCTGACCCCCCTTTACGAAAGGGGGGAACAAATCACTAAGTTAGCGCCTATGTGGCTCCGCCTGGGAATCCCGCGTCCGCGGGACTCTGCCCGTAAAATGGTCTTGTCTCACCATGATAGTGGAGGCGGAGCCTCCAGGCCACGCATTCCCAGGCAGAGCATGGGAACGAGAACAGTGAATGAACACCTTATAATTCCGATCTAACTTGCTTATGCACGGCGGTTGATTCAAAATCATCCAAAAGCCCTTTGGACGGAACTCGTGTTTTTCGAGGGAGACAATGACCAACCAAGACATTGAGGCCTGCGTACCGGTGGATATCTCAGATGACGATATCTACGAGGCCATGAAAGATATTTCAGGTTACCTGGACATAACCCCCGGCGATTTCAAGGACGTCTATCTGAAGGCATACAGACATGCAGTTCTGCGATTGACCCGTTCAGTTAGGGTCATTGAAGTCATGACCAAGGACGTGGCAGCCGTGTCTGACGATACGCCATTGAAGGACGTGGCGAGCATAATGGCTGCGAGCAATGTATCCGGCGTGCCCGTGATTGACGTCGACGGGAAGGTGATCGGGGTTGTCTCTGAAAAGGACTTGCTGTCGGTCATGGGAGGCGGATCGGCCAAGACCTTTATGGAGGTGATAGCCCAGTGCCTGAAGGGCAGGTCCTGTTTGGCGGTTCCCATTATAGAAAAGGTCGCCGGGGACATCATGTCTTCCCCCGCTGTGACGGTAAAGGAAGAAACCCCCGTCATGGAAGTAGCCGGCCTTTTCACTCAAAGAGGCGTCAATCGGGTGCCGGTGGTCGATAGCAATGGCCGGATGGTAGGGATCGTTTCTCGCGGAGATATCGTGCGCTCGTCTTGTTTCGGGGGTGGCGCATGAATTACTTGTCGAAGATGAAAGGCACTACCAAAAGCCCCCCGAGGGTCAATGTTTCAGAAGTACTCTGGTC
This sequence comes from uncultured delta proteobacterium, assembly GCA_963809365.1. GTDB lineage: Bacteria > Desulfobacterota > Desulfomonilia > Desulfomonilales > Desulfomonilaceae > CAWBBA01. Next base: position 190,679 of record CAWEJR010000032.1, read on the forward strand.
GTGGTTGGGGGCTTTCGTGGGGATTTCTGCGGTGGCCTACATCAATTTCAACGTGCTCGCCGGGACCGGCCTCATCATGATGATAGCCTCGTTTGGCGCTTCCGCGGTTCTCATATTCGGGGCCATCAAGAGCCCATTGGCCCAGCCCAGAAACTTGGTCGGCGGACACGTATTGTCGGCATTAATCGGAGTGGCTTGCTACAAAATATTCTGGGCGCAACCCTGGCTGGCGTCTTCGGTCGCGGTGGCAACCGTGATAGCTTTAATGCACCTCACCAAGACATTACACCCCCCTGCCGGGGCAACCGCTTTAATAGCCATAATAGGGGACGACAAGATTCATTCTCTGGGGTTCACGTACGCTGTTCTACCTGTTGGAATCGGGGTAATGATACTGCTGTTGGTGGCCCTCCTTTTCAACAATATTGCTCGGAATAGGCGGTATCCGGAGTTTTGGGTTTGACGCGACACTGAGAAGCTTCTCAACGAAGCGGTCTAGAGGAATTTCTCTATTTCCTTCCTGGCTAATGCGTCGGCAATTTCGTTTTCCTCATGGTTATTGTGCCCCTTCACCCAGTGCCATTCCACTTCGTGACGAGATGCGACCTCGTCCAGGCGCTTCCAGAGGTCGACATTCTTGACCGGCTTTTTCTCAGCAGTCAGCCAGCCCCTTTTTTTCCAGCTTTTGAGCCATTCTGTAATCCCTTTCATCAGGTATTGGGAATCAGTCGTGATTGTGACCTTGCACGGGCGCTTGAGGGCTTCCAGGGCCATAATGGCCGCCATCATTTCCATGCGGTTGTTCGTCGTCGCGGGTTGGCCCCCGCTGAGGGACTTCTTTACCCCTTTGCACCGCATAAGCGCAGCCCATCCGCCAGGGCCGGGGTTGCCCCTGCACGCTCCGTCGGTGAAAATTTCAACTATGTCGGTCACCATTCACGCTCCCACATCATCTTGCAGAGTCAGGAGGACGCCTCCCGCGAACCGCCCCTACGGCATAAAACCTTGCAACCATTCCTAACCGGGCTGAACCTTGACGAATACCTTTCGACTCCGCGGACCATCGAACTCGCAAAAGAATATCCCCTGCCATGTCCCTAGAGCTGCAGACCCGCCTGAAACGATCAAATGTACGGAACTTCCCACGAGAGTGGCCTTTATATGCGCGTCGGCATTCCCTTCAGCGTGCCGGTAGGAATTGTGATGCGGAACCAGTTGGGAGAGTTTTCCTATTATGTCCTGCACCACCGCGGGATCCGCGGCCTCGTTGATAGTAACTCCAGCCGTGGTGTGAGGCACGTACACCACAGCGATTCCCTCCTTGACACCGCTCTTCGAGATCGCTTCCTGGACCCGGGATGTGATGTCCGCAAACTCGATTCTAGATCCTGTTTTCACCTGTATGGTTTTCATGGCGTCCGCTCCTGTGAATGCTTGCAGGCCAAAGGAGGAAAAAGCTGGGAGGCTCTTCTTGTAAGAAGGTCCCCGCAGATTTTTTGCTTTACTCATCAAAGGCCCCGATGCACCGCATGTGACCTTTGACCGCAACACAAGCCGCCACTATAAGGCTGCGCTTCACGAGCTGTTCGGCTCGCTCGATACCTTGTTTCAGGGCGGCGTCGATTTCGTCCAGGGTCAATTCTCCTACCTCAGAAGTGATTTCCACGCCTCTGAGATCTGTATTCGGATCAATAGAATCAGCCCGACATCTATGGACTGCAGGGTTGACAATATAAGTGGCATTGGCCACAGCCGTGGCAGCCGCGTCGGCCAATGAGGCCCGAGAGGCAAATACAGTAGCAGCGGAAGCCACACCGCGGGTAAAGCTTCGGCCCCCAAGGCCGCTCGTGCATATTCCGCGAATATTCATTTCAGAAGTAATCAGAACTCTACGTGTCACATCCGTACCATTCACGTCAGGCCGGATCCCTACTGTCACCGTCTCTCCAGACATCAAACGCAGGGCCACATCCCCGCCATTATTTACGACAACCTTGGTCAGACCTTCACTTGCAAGGAAATCAGCCGTAGCATCGGCAATTGTTCCGGCAACAGCCGCCATGGGAGTGAGATCCTCATCCCCCACCAGACAGACAGCCTGCCACATTTCGTGAATCAACAGGCGCTTCGGAGGTTCAGGAAGCGTCAGGCCGGGAGCCTGGATCTCCGTTCTATGCTCTGCAATTTGTTCCAAGAATTTGATAGCTTCCTGCGCGGCCCTGCGACACGCTTCCGGTTGACTGATCCCGGCTGCGTATCCTTCTATAAACATTCGCATGGGCCCGCATTCCACGAGCACCGTGCCATCCCCCAATGTAAGAATCCGGCTCTCCCAATAATTCGGCACTCTATTCCTTTGTCACAAACGGCTTCATGGCTTCCACATGACCCCCCATTTCGCGGAAATCTTCCAGGGTCATGGTGTACTCGATCGGGCACACCGTAGCAGGTGTGGGAACCCAGGTGAATGCGCCAGGCATAACTTTTCCAACATCCACCATAAAGTTTATTCCGCCTCCCGGCAGCACGAACGTGGGCGCGCCTCCGACGGTCAAGCGCGCCCGCATAGAGTGCACTGCCTGCGTGAGCTTTATGGGGTAGCGTGTCACCCCTGCTCGGGCGCTTCCTCCTGAGCCGCCACAATATATTCCTGAGACCTTGGATTCCTGGCAGGTGGCGGCTAGTTCAGACACAGCCCCCTGCGCCTCTGGAGTCATGGGAATCTCTGCCACATTTCCATCCGCGCTTAGCTCCAACAGCGCAGCCTTGCGGCCGGTCGTTTCGGTAATGAGTATCCTCATGCCCAGTCTGGCCACGTTCATATCAATTGATTCGATGACGTCTTTCGGGTCAACTATTGAAGTTCCTCCCCATCCTTGACCGTGATCACCAAAGTACCTGCCCGGAGTGCTCCGTTTGAAACGCAGGTTCACGCCGCTGGGCCGCGCTCCAACGTACAGGCCCGCGGCGTGTTCGCTCATCAGACCTGTGAGATGGGAGTCCAGCACTATGACCTCATCGGCCACTTCCTTGAAAATATTGGCAAACAGTCCCAAAGTGGCGCTGCCGCAGCCGACACGCATTACCTCGTCCACTGTTCCATCGATGATAGGGCGATTCCCCACTTGAAGTTCAAGCCGGCTGCCTGCCTCAATGCGCAACCTGACGTTCTTTCGGTTTGCAAGATCAGATACCAGTCTTGCCACAGTCATACCATCGCTGCTCGTAAGCAAGTTGGCGCCGCCTATGGAGAGGATTTTTGATCCGTATTCCTCGGTAGTGAGATGTCCCACCCTTTTCTTGCGAAAGAATATTCCGGCCCCTTCCTGCCCTATAGTGGAGTCTGTGTCCACTTTCAACTTTATGCCCGAATAGCTCAGAGGGGCTTCGGTCACCACGGTTACCACGTCAACTCCGTCAACCTTTGACTGGACGATGTGAGGTGCAGGCTTGCAGTCCGGGTACGTGGTACCTGCGCCGATACCGGTGATAAGCGGCTGCCGTATGGCAGGCTTCCAATCGGGCCCAACCAGATGTTTGACCTCTTCGTACGTCTTGAGAGGAATGGTGCGCTCCAGAATGCCTGCGCGATTCATGAAGCGTTGACACGCGCCCGTATAACCCTCCTTGATGCGGCAACAGATAGGACAGGCTTCACAGGTTGCGGCCAACGGGGACGGCGCATCATCCGAGAAGATCGCTTCTTCCGGACAAACCTTGAGACACGCTCCGCACTGAGAGCACGCGTCCCCGATGACTGCTATCTTCTTCGAGATGGTTATTGCGCCCTGTGGGCAGTCCAGAACGCAGGTTCCACAGCCCTTGCACTTTTCAATGATTACCTGCATGCGCTTATCCGACTGAGTAGTGGACTAGATCCTTTCTTTCCGACGTCTCTCACAGCCAATCCCTGTTTTCTCAGACCACACTTAGCCTTTCTCACGGCTGGTGGCGTGTTTCGGCTGACCTTCACTTCTATCTTCCCATCGATCATGACCATGGAAACGCCCGGTATATCCCCGGCTTCGATTGCCTGCAGCGCGTCTGCGCCCACAGACCCCATTGGAGCGTCCATTGCGACCAGGTCAGCAGCCAGTCCCTCTCGGACGAATCCGGTGTTCAGGCCATATACTTTGGCCGTGTTCCCTGTAGCCATACAAAGAGCCTGCTCGGCCTTCACCGCGGTCAGGGAAGCGGCCATGCAAATCACTCTCAGGATGCCAAGGGGCACAACGCCGGTCCCTGAAGGCGCGTCGTTGCCGATGATGAATCGATCCAGCGCGTTGTGCTTTACACCCAGGTTCAGGGCCTCAAGCATGGCTTTCGGATTGCCGCAGTGCACCAGTTCGAGAATATACGAGGTCTCCTGAACAAGCTTGCGGATTTCCTCCGGAGAAACCGCTGTAGGTCCTCCGTTGACATGACAAGCGATATGCGGGTCCGTTGCTATGACCTGTGCGGCTGTGACGGTATCGCTGCCCGGTATTGAAGTGCCGCCGGTATGCATCATCACGATCATTCCATGCTTCTTGGCCCACTTAACCATGGGCACGGCATCTTCCGGAAATTTTACCGATCCGAGGCCGATCTCACCGACCACCTTCACACCCTCGCGGGCCATCTCAGCAAAGTCAGCCTCGGTCAATCCCTTCTCCAGGATTACCGAACCGCCGAGAATCTTTGCGCCGCCGGGTCTGAAATTGGCAAACGATTTGGCTGCCAGTATGGCGAGCGCCTTGGTTCCGGCCGGATCTTTAGGCCTTCCGGGCAAGTGGACTTCGCCGGCTGATATTATCGTAGTGACGCCGCCGTGGACCTCACTCTCCAAGAAACCTATCTGGTGCTGCCGTGGAGTGTAGTCACCGAATACCACGTGGCAGTGGGAATCTATCAGGCCAGGGGTGATTGTGCCACCAGAGGCGTCAACCACGGTTTCCGCCCCAAGCGACTCAAGATCTGCGGCTTTTCCTATCCTCTTGATCTTGCCGTCCGCAACAAATATCGCGTCTGCATCCAGGATGGGATTGTTGATGTCTCCGCTGATGAGTGTCCCAATGCCCTTGATGAGAGTGCTTGCCATAAAACTCCTCCTCTATATGTTCAGCCGCGCTGGACGCGCCTTTGGACTGGTTTCGCGATCGAGGCGGCTTTAATGACTCGCTCCAAGTTCGCCGGAAGATCGTATATTCTCACGCCCAGAGCGTCGGCGATAGCGTTCAAAATGGCCGGGGCGGTTGGTATGAGCGCTGGCTCTCCAACTCCCTTGGCGCCGAACGGTCCGGTGGGTTCAGGGTCTTCCACGATGATGGAAACTACTTCCGGCATGTCCGCACAGGAAGGTATGTGATAATCCTTCATGGATTCTGTCTTTCCAGGAATGAATTCCTCCATCAGAGCAAAACCGACCCCCATTGCAACACCGCTGTAAATCTGGCCGTGCACATTGCGCGGGTTGATCGCTTTCCCGACGTCATGGGCAGCAACTATCCTCAAAACCCGCACTTCACCGGACACAATGTTCACCTCGACCTCAGCGAGATGAGTGGCAAACGCATAGGTGGCGTACGGGTCGCCTGCGCCGGTCTCAGGGTCCAGGGAAGTAGTGGCCGGGTCGAAATATCCCTGCCATTTGAGGGGGAGCCCTGTGCGGTGCGCCCGCTGTGCGATGCGTTCAAACGATACAGCATTCTCCGGATTTTCTCGTGAACAGACGCGGCCTGCTTCCACTATCAGGTCTCCCCGGTCGATTTTGAGAATCATGGCCGCTTCAGTTAAGAGCACTTCCTTGAGTTTCTTCGCGGCCTCAAGGACGGCATTGCCGGAAATATACGTCTGACGGCTGGCCGAGGAGGCTCCCGCCGAGGTTGTGAACATGGTGTCTGCCACCACCAGATGAACTTCCTCAGGACTGAGGCCCAGTTCCTCCGCTGCAATTTGGGAGAGTACCGTAGAAGAACCCTGGCCCATATCTGCTGCGCCGGTAAACAGAGTGATTCGCCCGTCCTCGGTCAGCTCTATGTGGGCTGTAGCAGGATTTTGCACGCCGGTATTGCCGATACCGTATATCATGGAGCCAATGCCGACCCCCCTCCTCACGTAGGGCTCAGAGTCGGCCCTTTTTTCTTTTGCACTCTGAGTGTAATACGGAGCGACCGCTTCGAGGGTGGCCTTTATGCCCACACTTGCCTTAAGTTCTTGCCTTGTTGATGTAAGAGAACCTATCCGATAGCAATTCCTGAGCCTGATTTCCAAGGGGCTTATGCTCAGAGCTTCGGCCAGCAAATCCATCTGCGATTCGTGTGCAAACGCCATTTGGGGGACGCCAAAACCTCTCATGGCCCCGGCCATCGGGTTGTTGGTATAGGCGAACAGCGATTCAGCATAGAGATTGGGAACCTCGTACGGCCCAGCTGGCATGAACCGCAGAGCGCGTGACTACGGCCAACCCGTAAGAAGCATAAGCCCCGGTGTCCCCGATAATCCGAATGTCAGCGGCAACAAGCCTGCCATCTCGGGTGGCGCCACTCTTGTAATAGATCTTGATGGGATGGCGTTTCGAGGTGCAAAGATAAGCCTCTTCTCTGGTGTAGGTCATCCGCGCGGGCCTGTTCAAAAGGTAGGCCGCCAAACCCACGAAGCCTTGAACGTTTAAGTCCAGTTTCGAGCCGAAGCCGCCACCTGTCGCGGCCTGGACGATTCTGACCTTGCTCTCATCGAGGCCCAGCAGATCCGCAACGTCTTTTTGATCGTAGTGGGGATTTTGCGTGGACGCGTAGACAACGACAATTCCATCCGGGTCTAAGTAGGCCAGACCCGCGTCTGGTTCAAGGTACGTGTGTTCGATGTGGGGGGTGGTATAAACCCGCTCCACTACCACATCAGCTTCCCTGAAAGCAGCGTCTGGACTGCCGCGTTTTACCACACGTTTCCCAAGCAAGTTCCCTTTTTCGTGAATCAAGGGTGCGCCCGGTCTCAAAGCCTCTTCCGGGTCAAAAACCGCCGGCAGGTCCTCGTAAAGCACGGCTATGGATTCTACCGCTTGTTGCGCGGCTTCAGGTGTTTCAGCGGCAACCAATGCTATAGGATCGCCTATGCACCTCACCTTATGGTCTGCGAGTAGGTGCTGGTCTTTGTTGATGATGCCGAGGCGGTTGCGGCCTGGGATGTCACGCGCGGTGAATATTCGGAGACAACCAGGCGTTTCCATGGCTGAGGCAAGGTCGATATTTACAATGCGGGCATGCGGCCTATCACTTCGCAGCGCTACGAGCGTTACCGCTCCTTCCATGTGCATATCGCCGGCAAATAGGGCTTCGCCCGTGACCCGTTCCAAGGCTCCTACTCTTTGGACGCTCGTACCGACGGTTTTCAAAATCTTCTTATGCATTGCAACTCTGCTTGATAAATAGCTCGGAAAGCGCCTTGACAACTAGGCCCTCCACGGCAGGCCGTTTGTACTCGGTCGAGGCGCGCACGCCACTCCTGCGGACCATCTCCAGTGAGACTTTCTCCGCGGCCTCTTGAATCAGCAAAGGATCAGGGACCTTCCCTTTCAGATGATTTTCTGCTCCGGTCATCCTTGAAGGCTCTGGGGTGATGGAACCCAGCGGAGAGCCTCAAGTCTTCCACCACACCGCTTGAGTCCAGCCGTCCAATCACCGCGGCATTCATCCTTGCCACAGAGAGTGCTCTGCGTCTTGCAATCCTCTGGAAGTTCCAGCGATACTCATCTCCTAGGGGCTCAAGGATGAATCGCGTTATGACTTCGCCTGGTTTCAGAGTGGTGCGGTACGGACCAATTATAACCTCTTCCAAAGGTTCGCTTCGTTCCGACGAGGCGGACCGAATCTGCACCCGAGCCCGATGGACCAGCAGCGGCGGCACGCTGTCCGCGGCCGGTGATGCGTTTGCAACGTTTCCACCGAGTGTTCCCACGTTGCGGATCTGAACGCTCCCTACGCATCCGGCGGCTTGAGCCAATATCGGCGCCCATTGAGCTATCTGGGGGCTGTTTACGATTTCTGTGATAAGTCACCGCCGCCCCGATTGAAAGAGTCCCTTCCGTTACTGCGATTGTCCGCATCTCCTCCAGTCGGGAAACGTCCACCACGTATCTGCTTGCCACGTCTCCGTTCCTCACCGCAATCATCAGGTCGGTACCGCCGGCGATTATGGAAGTCTGGGAGCCGTGGTCTGCGAGAAAGTCTAAAGCTTCCTTCAGAGAGCGTGGCAGGATGTATTCAAAACGAGATCTCATTCACTCATCGTTTCAATAAAATGGATTTTCAGTCGGCAGCGCCTTGAAGGGCCACCGTTAACAACGATTACGTTTGCTGTGCCGCAGGCTCAGGTAGGGGCGCATCTGCGCGTGCGCCCTTCTGGGTGTAGTCGCATACAGACCTGGGCAGACACATAGGTCTGCCCGTACCGCTATCTCACGCTAGTGGTCCACAAAAAGCCAATGAAACCACCTACTCCTACAGAAAACGATTGTCCAAAATGGATCGTTACGATGGTCACTTGGCCTTGCCAAGCGTCTTAGCCGCCTCTTCAGCGGCCTCCAAGATTTGCACGTAGCCCGTGCAGCGGCACAAGTTGCCGGAAAGCGCTTCCACCAATTCATTACGTTCCGGGTTTGGGTTCCTATCCAGAAGAGCTTTTGCCGACATCAGCATGCCAGGCGTGCAATACCCGCACTGAACGGCTCCCTTTGACAAAAAGGCTTCTTGAAGAGGGTGCAGGGCCTCGCCTTGCCGCAATCCTTCCACGGTCTCCACTTTCCTGCCATCCAACTTGGGGGCCGGCATCAGGCATGAGTCCACAGCGAGGCCGTCCACCAGAATGGTGCAGGCCCCGCATTCACCGATGCCACAGCCTTCCTTGGTACCCTTCAGACCTAACTGCTCTCGGAGCACCGCAAGAGCCGTGTCCCACGGTATTACCTCGATCTCCACAGGCTTTCCGTTCAGGGTAAAGGAGATCTTTAAAAGACGTGAGGTTCTATCGTGATAATTCCCGTCCATGATGGATGTCCTATTATATAGCGAGATACGATTTCTTGATATGTGCGTTGTTCATAAGTTCCGAGCCGGACCCTTCCATTATCACCCGTCCGTTCTCCAGCACGTACCCTCGATCCGTCAATTCCAATGAAGAATGAACGTTTTGCTCCACCAGCAACACAGTCAGGCCCGTGGCAGCAATTTCCTTGATCGTCTCGAAAACCTTTCCTACCAGTATCGGCGCTAGCCCCAGAGAGGGTTCGTCGAGCAGCAACAGTGAAGGTCTGGACATCAGTGCACGCCCGATCGCCAACATTTGTCGTTCACCCCCGCTGAGCGTGCCGGCCTTCTGGTCCAGACGCTCGTGCAGTCTCGGGAAGAAGCTGAAGATCTGCTCGAGGCTCCTGTTCCTTTCTGCTCGTGCGGACTTGATGTACGAACCCATTTTCAGGTTGTCCAGAACGCTCATCTCCGAAAAGACCCGAGCCCCTTCGGGCACGATAGTGAGGCCAAGCTGAACCACTTTTTCAGGAGGCACACGTTCAATAGGTCGGCCGTTAAAGTTGATCGACCCGGTTCCTGGATGCAGAAAGCCGACCACCGTATTCATAAGAGTGCTCTTGCCTGCTCCATTGGGGCCGATGACCGTGACGATTTCTCCCTTGTGTACCTCCAGGGTTACGTCTCGCAGGACCTGAACATCTTTGTAAGAGACGTTGATATGGTCAACTTTTAAGAGTGCTTCGTTCATACGTCGTGCATTCCATGCTCTTCAACATGAAGAAAACTTGCATCCCAAATAAGCTTGGATAACTTGCTTCGTTGTTGACTACGTCGTTGGGGGCGCCTTCCGCTATCTTCGCCCCGTAATTCAGCACAATGATCCTGTCTGATATGCCCATGACCGCGCGCATGATGTGTTCGACAACGATGAGTGATTTCCCTGAGTCACGAATCTTGCGCAACAGTTCCAGGGCTTCATCAATCTCGTACGGGTTGAGCCCCGCCATATTTTCATCCAGCAGCAGCACGTCTGCGCCGGTGACCAGAGCCCGCGCTAGTTCTAACCGCCTGCGTGCAGGAACAGAAATGGAAGTGGACGGTTTGTCGCTATGTTCGGCCAATCCCACCAATTCCAGAACATTTGCCGTCTCTCGCCGGGCATCCGACATGTTGAGCTGACCGCCGTGAAGTGCGCCCACCAAGACATTCTCGAATACCGTCATAGCCCGAAACGGTTCCATGATCTGAGAGGTCTTTGCCATTCCCAGCCTGCAAATCTTGTGGGGCCTCATCCCGGCGATTTCGTGACCATTGAAGCACACTCGGCCCGTATCAGGGCGGTATATGCCTATGAGGCAGTTAAAGAGCGTGGTTTTCCCTGCGCCATTGGGGCCGATCATGCCGAGAATTTCCCCACGCTTAAGGGAAAAGCTCACCATCTCCACGGCCATTAAAGCTCCGAAGCTCTTGCTAATGTCTATGCATTCAAGAACAACCATGAATCCGCCTTATGCCAACTCCATAGCTAGAAAGCTACAACGAAGCATGAAAACGCTTGAAACGTTGGTGCCACGGACGTGCCGTCCGGCTCTTCCGTGCCTCGCAAAAAAGCAAACGACTTGATCATTCCGTCAGATGAAGCGAATACCTCTCCGCTCCTTGATGGTCCCTACTATGCCGTTTGGCATAATGAGGATTATGACAATGATAATGGCTCCCACCAAAATCATGTAGTCTTCTACAAATGTGGCGCCCAGGTACTCCGACAATAGAGTCAGAAAGGAAGCGCCCACAATGGGTCCAAGAAAGGTTCCCATTCCTCCCAGCAGGGTCATTATGACCATTTGCACGGTCTTGTGAACGTTGAAAACGTCCGTGGGAGTTATGTAGGTGATCCAGTAAGCTTCAATACCGCCCAATAGCCCGAGAAAAAACGCACTCGTCACATAGGCCCGCAGTTTGAGGCCCGTGGTATTTACTCCCGCGATCTCGGCCGCGGGCTCCGCTTCGTGAATTGCTTTCAGCCCGTACCCAAATTTGGAGTGCTCGATACTGTAGTGGAGCAGGACAATCACGAGAGTCACAGCCAAAATACAGTAGAAGAAAAACTCATTGCTGTGACCGCTCAAAGGAAGCGTAATGCCGTGGCTCCCTTCGAAAAAGGTCACGCCGAACGTCCGATCGAATTCCAACGAAACCTGTTTCATGGTTTCCGCAAACGCGAAGGTAGCAATGGCAAAGTAGGCGCCCTTAAGACGAAGGGTCGAAATACCTATGGGAAGGGCCATCAGAGCGGCCACCACCCCTGCCAGAATGACCGATGGGAAAAACAAGGCTCCGTATTTCGTCATCACAATGGCGGTGGTATATGAGCCCAGACCGAAATAGACCACAGGCCCAAAATCAATGTAGCCTGTGTAGCCGCTCATGAGGTTCCAACAACCTGCCATACCGATCCAAAGGAGCACTATGGCGGCGATGCGCACAGAGTATTCAGAAGTTACAACTAGAGGAAACAGACTCACCGCAACAGAAACGGAAATGAGGGCTACCCAAAACTTTTTCATGGACCTATCTTGCTTCATAGGATTCCGGAGACTGCACGGGCATTGTCTCGTCAAAGTAAGGCGGGTCTCCGCATGTCACTTGCAAATCCATCCCTTGTCTTCGGGGAACCGACCTCAAGATCCGCTCCTATTAGCCGTCACATCGAAGATCGTCGCTGTTTGACTCAGAGTCTTCCAACTGTGAGTGATCCCGGCAGGAATTAAATATGCCTCCATGGGCTTGACCAGTCTTGTATCTTCGCCGATTGACATCTCTATCTCGCCCTCAATCACTACTCCGCATTGGTCGAAAGGGTGGTCGTGCGGAGTGCCTTCCTTGTCCGCCGCAATTTGCATAAAGGCCATAGTGAGATTTGCCCCGGCCTCCACCTTGCTAAAAATACCGGGACGAAATTCGTCGAGCTTCAGCGTCTTCAAGTTCCAAAAAGCCATTCCGATCACCTTATCCGCTGTTGTCCGGTTTAGCTCAGATCTGCGGCATCGCACTGGCACTAGGCCGCTAGTCCTTTGCCCACGATGCCGGTGGGACGAAAAATCAACATGAAAAACAGGATCAAAAAGGTAATAGCCACTGAAATCCCTGCACTCAGATACGTGGCAGTCAGAGACTGGGCCACACCCAGGATCAACCCGCCCACCAGCGCGCCGGGCATGTATCCCATGCCTCCTAGCACCACGACACAGAACGCGATTATTGTGTACCCCAGGCCCATTTCCGGAAAAATGATCACAAACGGACTGATCGAAGCGCCTGCCAGCCCTGTGATGGCCGCTCCGATGCCGAAGGTAATCGCATAGATCTCACGGATGTTGACTCCCATCAGCCGCGCCACCTCCTTGTCCATGGAGGTAGCGCGGATAGCACGTCCGGTTTCAGGTACGAGCCAGGAAAAACCACAAGGCCGCTATGATGATCAGAGCCAGACAAAATGTAATCAGCCTGGATAAGGGCACGTTAAGCCCCCAAAAGGCTGCGTTCATACCTGAATAGGCCGTGGTGATCGATCTGAAGTCGTGCGTCCAGAACTTCAAGGCCAGATTGGCCACCATGAGGTGAATCCCGAAGGTCAGGATGTAGCTCATGATGTGAGGCTGTTCAATTACGCGATTTATTATGTATTTCTGCAACAAATAACCGAATACGAACAGAAACACCATGGCGAACGGAGTGGTCACATAGGGATCCATATTGAGGTATACGAACATCCAATATGACGTAAAGGCCCCCAGCATTATCAATTCACCGTGGGCCAGATTCACCACACCCATCACCCCGAAGATCAGGGAAAAGCCCGCCGAATAGGCAGCATATACTCCGCCCAGAAGCAGTCCGTTTATGATGGCTTGAAGTAATACAGTGTCCATTGTTTATAACACTACGGTTACCGAAACCGCTTGCAACCAAGAGCTGTTGGCGACGACTGCACTGCGGACTCGCTCATACCCACCGCGCCGTCACCGTCTTTTCGTCCAAGAAGAGCCTCATGGAGGCCATCCTGCTCTTGGCCCCGCCAAAGAAGGACTTGCGTTTCGAGCCGAGGGGAAAGAAGGCGTACGGTTGGGGCACGCCAACGTTGATTCCAACGTTTCCCACATTGACTTCCCGCGCGAACTTCCTGGCATTTCGGCCGCTCTCCGTCATGATGCAGGCAGAGTGGCCCAGGTCAGTCCCGGAGTTGATAAAATGAATGGCTTCGTCTAGACTTCCCACCCGAATCAAGGCCGCTACCGCACCGAATGCCTCTTCCTGGGCAATGTTCATATCAGGGTGAACATTCTCGATGATGGTCGGGGCCAGGAAAAAGCCCTTGGACAACTCCGGTGGCAGTACCCAGCCGCCATGCACCATTGTAGCCCCGGCGGCCAGGCCTCGATCTATCCAGGCGGCGACCTTTTCCCGCCCTGCGGCGGTGCAGTACGGGCCCATGTCGGTCGACTCATCCAGACCGTAGCCGAGTTTCATGTTCCTGGCCATCTCGACGAGCCCCTTTTTGAATTCGTCGTAGATGTCGCCCACTACCATGACGTTGTCGGACCCGAGACAGCGCTGACCTGTCATGCCGAAGCATCCCTGACGCACGAAGGGAACGATGTTCTTGACGTCGACATCAGGCATGATCACCACGGTGTTCTTACCATTGCCGTTGATAGAGGAGTTCTTGCCGAGTTCGCCGCAAAGTTTAAAAAGCTCCCAGCCGGCATGTGATGAGCCGATAAAGCCCAGGCCCTGAATCTCGGCCTGCTGAAGGATGTACTTGTTGATTTCTCGGCCCCCGTGGATCAAGTTGATGGCGCCCTTGGGCCAACCAACCTCCAAGGCGACTCGAGCAATGTACTCCGCTGCCACGGGGTCCTGACGGCTCGGGCTGACCACCACAGAACAGCCCGCGGCCAAGGCATAAGGCACAAAGGAGGACCATGCGTGCATGGGAATGTTTCCCGGAGTGACGATCAGGAAAGCTCCCACGGGTTCCCAGGTGAGCCACATGTCAATGCCGTTGGCCAAATTGTCGATGTGCTCGTTCCGGGCTGCGAGGCCGTATGCCGCTGAGCACGCGGATTCGATGTTTTCAATCACTCGACGGACAGAGCCGATAGATTCCTTGATAGTCCGTCCGTGGTCTTGCGTCAGGACGCGGGTCAACTCATCAAAACGGTCCTCGAATTTCTGGCGCATGTCGAAAAGCATCTTGGCGCGCTCGCGCAGAGCGATTCTCTTCATAGCTTCAAAGCCACGTTGGGCCGCTTCTACCGCGGCCCTGGCTTCTTCCTTGGTAGCCGTGGGAAACTCGGCGATGACTTCTCCGGTGGCAGGATTGACCGTCTCATGGACCTGGGTGGACTTGGAGTCCACCCACTCGCCGTCTATCAGCAATCTGAGTTTTCCGTAATGCGGCTTGACTTCAGGTATAAGAGCCATTCATATCTCCCTTTGGCGTTCAGCCCTTACCGTTCCTTCCAGGGCTTAAAAGGATACCTGATTTTGGATTCAGCAAATTCCAAGGGGAAAACGTTTTTCAGCTTTCCATCCTGAATCTGAACCGCAACTGGTGGATGCGCCACATTGGCCCCATCAGGACCAAACTGGATTTTTCCGTAAAAAGTGTCGAAGACTCCGGTGTGGAGCTTTTCCATGATGGCTTCTCGGTCTTTCTTAGCGACGGGCGCTTTGAGACCCAGCTCCTGGATCACCATCTGCTGCGCGACTGCCCCGCCGACTGAAGCTGCTTCCACGTAATCCGGGTACCTCTTGAAGCGTTCAAAATAAAGCTTGTTGAAATCTGCCGCTGATCCAAAGATCTGATCCTTGTAAGGCATATTGGAGGTCCATTCGGAAGCGGCTATGACGTACTCGGCATCGCCTTTCAAATCCTCGATGAACTTTGGAACGGTAGGCCCGTAACTGAACGCCACAGCCTTAGGGCTGAAATCGATCTCCTTCATTGCCTTTATGGTCTTCATGGCCACGAGTAGATGCGACCCCACAAACAGGATGTCGGGATTCTTGTTCTTAACTTTCGCAAGCAAAGAATTGTAGTCTTCCAGAGCCATGGGAAAGAGTTCATAATGGATCACTTCGATGCCGCTTGCCGCACAATATTTCTTGAACCCTTCGCATGCCAGCGAAGTGAACAGAATATCGGCCCCTACGATTGCCGCTGTCTTGGGTTTAGGATTCACTGCCTGAAACATCTCGACGCAGCCCCGCACTTCTTCGGTGGCCTTACCCAAGGTCGAAAAGTAATACTTGAAGCCTCTTTCGAAAAGTTTGTCTGAGCTTGCCCCTCCGCTGATGAGTGGGTATGCGTATTTCTCCGCAACAGGGCTTGCCGCAAAGAGCGCGTTGCTCCCGAACCCGCCCAGGAGGAGGTCCACCTTATCGCTGACTATTAGCTGTTCCGTCAACTTGGCGCCAGTGGAAGCATCGCTTTTGTCGTCGTAGAAAATCAACTCAACCGGATGGCCGTTAATGCCGCCCTTCGCATTTACCGTCTCCATCCAGAGAGTGTACGCATCTTTTACGAGGCTGCCGTCCTTGCCGAAAACCCCGGTCAACGAAACAGACACACCGATGCGAAACGGTTTAGCATCCTTGGCTTGAGCGGCCATTCCGAACAGCAGGCCGGTGGCCAGCAGAATCCCCACTATCATGAAAGCTCTGCGATACATGTCACCCTCCTCTCTTCATTGAAAAACGTTTAACTGACCGAACTATCCCGATTTCTCTTCGCCGAGGCGAATCGGAAATCAAAACGTGGGCGGACTGATTACCCAGACCACCACAGTGTCGCCCTTTCCCGGATTCGTCCAACTGTGAGGTTGGGACGAATTGTAGTAAAAGCTCTCATTCTCTTTCACTAGATGGAGCGTGCCGTCAAGATCGATTTCCAGCTCCCCCTTTATGACTATGCCGAACTCCTCGCCCACATGGCTATAAAGGCCGTGCGACCCGCCACCCGGCTGAATGGTAGTGTAAAATGGGTGCATCCGCTTGTTCTTCGGGTTCACCACGAGGGATTGGATTTCCGCGTTCCATCGATCCAAAGAGAGAGTGATCCGCTGGTCCTGCTTAAGGACCACGGGATCATCATCCTGACCCTCCACGAAAAAGTCTGTAATCTTACTCTGTAACGCGCTGGCGATTCTTTTCAAGCTGGCTATGGACGGAGATACTCGGCCGTTCTCTATCTGAGATAAGTACGCGTCTGTGCAGCCGACCTTTTCTGCGAGCTGCTTGAGGGTCAGATGATTGCTCCGCCGGTGCGATTTGATCCGTTGTCCTATGTCTATTTCGACGGCCATAAGAACTTCGCCTGCCCAATAATTAAGTATTTCTTAAGATAAGAAGTATCGCTTAGTCTTGCCGGCCTGTCAATTTAAATGTTCGTGAAGAGCTAACCGTGCTGTTATACAGGCTAAACTTAGATCCTCCAGGGAGAAATCCCTGGTCACCAGGCATAAACATTGCGTCATTCCAGCGCACGCCGGAATTCACTCCCGCCACAGGCTGGATTTCAATCTCGCGTTCCGCGCGGGGTCGCTATCGACCCATTGCTAAGGACCGGCGTTCCTGCCGGTCGGAGTGGCCTAAATTTGGTAAAAGAACACCTTGGTTGTCTCCAGCAAACACAGAGTGATAGTGACGGCCAGGAGACTGTGCGGAAGCGTCCCGAAAAGGTTGTTCCAAAAGCCTTGTTGATCGGCGCTGCCGAGCCTGTACATGATCAGGAGGCTCCAGCCCAGACCGATCCAAATGAGTGCCTGCTGGAAGAAAAGCGTCAGCCATAGGGGTACGGTGATGATGAGCTGCCTGAAGTATCTCGAATTGAAATGTCTCGCTAACCAAAATGGGCAATTGCACGCCGAGGTTTATGAGGTAATAGAGATGAAACGCGGTGAAACCGGTAAGCGCCAACGGCAACAGGGCGAGGCCATATCGCGAGTAGTTGTCCATGAAGGAATCGTCAAATACCTTGTGCGACAGAGCTGCTGCGAGCAACAACAGCAGGTTGAAGCCGATTACAAGAGCCAGGAAGAATATGGTAAATTTGCCTATTTCCGGCAGAGGCAAGAACCCCGTCACTTGGCCGTAAACAGGCATTTTGCTCAGCATCTCGCTCAGCAACCCGCTGATCATGCCGACGATGAGGAAGGCTGTGCGGCTGTTCGTGTGCCGCATCTCCCATATTTCTTTCCCGGGTACACGGAGGTTCAAGTTTATGGCGCCGTGCGGACAGTTTTTTACACACTGGCCGCAAATCTTGCAAAACCTGTTACTGTGGAGTTTCGGAGCAACTTGCCCAAAGGGGCATCCCTCCCTGGTCGGAGTACCCAGGAAGCACTCATTTGACGCGCACTGGGAAATGCAGACATTACGATCTGCACGAAGTTCCAGGGGTGAAGCCTTTGCCAGGATGCCAACCATCCCGCCAAGACCGCACAAGTAGCGGCACCAAGATTGCCGCTCAAAGATGACCCCGACCACGACAGCCGAAACCAGCATGGTTAATAGCAGCAAACCGAGGTTGAAAGGCGAACTCCGTATATCAGTCGCGGTTTCCAGCCAGATTATGAATAAGACGGCTCCCACAACAAACAAGTCGCTGCGATTCTTCAGCGCCTGAGGAAACGGTCGCTCCAGCGCGATAATCTTCTTGGCGAGCTTGCTGAGTGTACCGATGGGGCAAAGGGAGCACCAAAAACGAGCCCACACAAACGCCCCTATGATCAGTGTCGGCCATCCGACCGCCCAACTGAACAACGCAGCAGGATTTTTCATGGGATCAGCCGGACCCAGGAACAACAGCACGAGCAGAATGAAGAAAAATGGCGTGGCAGCACTCTGGAAAATCGCAGGGAACAGAGGGCTCCTCACTGCTTGGTATACCGGTTGAAATCTCAGGAGATTGAGTCTCCCCTCTCCCTCGATTCGTTTGAGGTCGAAGTAAATATCTTGAGGCTTAAGTTCACCCCCTTCAGATACAAGTACGGCTCTTTTCAGGGTAGTGGAGAGTTCCACATCGTTGCCGGGCCAGGAATAATTAACGAGGGTCTTAAGGGTTTCTTTCGGCAGCTTGGCGATTTCTTTGCGGAGTTCCTGGCAGTATTGATTCAGGTAGTGTTTGACGAGGCCCGGTATTTCTCTTCGACGGCTCCTTAAAGGAGGGATGATTATCGAACGATCCTTCAGCCCGTGCAACAGGGGATGCCGCTCCGGCGATATCTCCTCAACAGGCAGGGTAGTGGTGGCAATGAGCCGGATCTGCACCTTTTGGTCGGTTGAACCATCGAATCTCCGAAAGTTGCCCCCTGTAACGGCCTCTAGAAGCTTTTCCTGCATTTCTGCGGTGAGCTGTTCAGTGCCTCGGACAAGCAGCGTCCCGTCTTCGGTCAGTTCGATATATCCCGGAGTGGTCTTTGAGCCTTCTCCATCGCCCTTCTCTTCGGAGCCGAAGAACAGCCGAATCTGCTCTTCCGTAGGGTGGGCCTCGCTCTCAGAAGCATCAGGCCCCCCTGCGCCAAAAGTTTGGTCCGACCGAGTTCTCAAAAGGTCAAGCAGCAGGAAGACGCTTTTGTAATGGTGGCTGAGCCTGAACAGAGCGTGGGCAAGAACTTCTTTCCCCACGCCGGTCTCTCCGATTATGAGGACGGGGCCGTCTGAATGAGCCAATTCTTCGAGTTTCGCTGTTAGGTGGCGACGAACGTAATCCCCGATCACGTAATCCGGGAATATATGCTCCTCCCGGCTTATCAGAGACTGTAGAGCCTTCCTTTTGGCCTTACTCGCAAGAACGCTTCGATCCAGCCGCATTATCTTGCGGGCCAAGTTCCGCACCAGCGTCATGGTGAGGTCGGGATTGTCACGCAAGATTTCTTCGAACTCGTTAGCGGAAATCTCCAATACTCGACAAGGCTCGTCGGCCACCAGCGCCGAATTCGCCGGGGATGGACTCCCTGTGAGGAAGCTGATCTCCCCGAACATGTCCCCCGGCCTGAGAACGTCCACAGCGATCTCTTGGGCATCGCCATCCCGGAGCATTACACTGGCCTCGCCGGAAATAAGGAAACGAATCCGGTCCCCAACGTCACTCGGCGCCATTAACGTGTCGCCCGGATTGTATTCGTGCAGCGTCCCCTTTTCTTTGACCAAAAGTCGAACGTCTACCGGGAGACGCTCCAGGGGATCAAGTTTCAGTTCATTCGGGTGGGGGATTTTCAGCATATTTAAAAGACGCTGGAAGGGACTTACCTGTGAAAATCGGAAATCAAAACTATCTTGTTCGACACCTAATTATTATAGCTAAGTCACGGCCGTTTCACAAGAACCGCCCCCCTGATCGAGCACGGTCCCCGCGGGCGACAAACATTTCAAACAGCCTGGGACGCCCAATGTTTGAGATCTATACCAGGCCCGGTTCGCTTGGCTTGTTAGGCCAGGTGTTTGTACCAGACGTACGAGCCCAGAGTAGGGACGACTGCTAAAGCGCTCAAGATGACCGCACAGCCGATATCCCTGAATAACCCGAGTTCTTTGTAGGCAGCGGCTCTGTCCAGAAAGGTGAAAACGGGCAACAATCAAGCCGCAGAATTCAGGCCGTATGCGAACGCATACCGGCGTCTACAGCGGGTAGAGACACATCCCGATCCCCGGCTAGGAGCCAGAATTAAGTATGACGAGGTCAATCAGTTCACCAATGTCTTCGGCCAAGATCAACTCCACGCCTTCAGTTACATCGTTCGGTAAGCTGTTTACATCGACTTCGTTTCGCTTGGGAAACACCACAGTCTTCAGGCCCGCGCGTTGTGCGGCCAAAACCTTTTCACGAATCCCGCTTACAGCCAGCATCCTTCCGTTCAGGGTAATTTCTCCGCTCAGGCCGACGTTGCGCCGCGCAGGTCGAGAGGTGAGCAGAGAAATGAGCGCCAAGGCAATCGTCACTCCTGCCGATGGCCCATCTTTGGGAACCGCACCGGCCGGAATGTGGATATGAATGTCATGTTCAGAAAAGAATTCAGGATCTATCCCGCAGAGACCAGCGTGGCTCCGGACATAACTCAATGCCGTCTGGGCAGACTCCTTGAGAACAGCCCCCAGGGAACCGGTCAGGATTAGCTGTTGGCCGCCCTTCATGCGGGTAGCCTCTACAAAGATGATCTCTCCGCCGAATTCGGTCCAAACTAGGCCGGTGGTGACGCCGACCTGATTTTCAGTTTCCAGCGCCTCGTGAGAGTATTTTCGCGGACCCAAGAACTCCCCCACAAGGTCTTCATCGACAGTCGTGCGAAAAGACTCATCGTTGCCTTTCAAGCAGATGCGTGCCAGCTTCCTGGCGATGTTGGCGATTTCACGTTCGAGATTCCTCAGCCCTGCCTCCCGCGTATGATCTTGAATGATCTTCGCTATGGCCTGATCAGTGAAATGTATGCCCCGACCAGTCAAACCATTGTCCCTCAATTGGCGGGGGATCAAGTAGTCTTTCGCTATCTTCCTCTTTTCCTTTTCAGTATAGCCGGGAAAGGTTATCACTTCGAGACGATCCAGGAGGGGCGTAGGGAGGTTCTCGACTACATTGGCCGTGGCGATAAACATGACGGAGGACAGATCGAAAGGGACGTCCAGATAATGGTCTACAAACTGATGGTTCTGCTCAGGATCGAGTATTTCAAGCAAGACGGACGCGGGATCGCCCCTAAAGTCCTGACCGATTTTGTCGATCTCATCCAGCATGAACACGGGATTCTTGAGGTCCAACCGTTTCACTTCGCTAATTATGCGGCCGGGCATGGCCCCGACGTAGGTCCTTCGGTGGCCCCTCAGCTCAGCTTCATCACGCAACCCTGCGAGCGAAAGCCGCAGGAATTTCCGCTCCATGGCATCCGCGATGGCCTGTCCGATAGACGTTTTTCCCGTTCCCGGTGGGCCTGAAAAGCAGAGGATGGGCCCACGTGTGATTTGGGTATGACGCTTCTTCTCGAGAATCCGATTAACGGTAACGCGCAGGTCATCCAGTTTGAACGGTTTGGCAAGGTAGTATGCGGCTCCTTTGGTTAAGGCGTCCACCGCGGAATCTACGGTGGCATACCCCGTAACCATAATGATGTCGGTCAAAGGCGTCGTTCGTTTTAGGGTCTCCAGGAGTTGAAGTCCGCTCATTTTCTCCATTTTCAAGTCGGTAATAATAAGATCAAACTCCTGTTTTCCCACTTTCTCCAGAGCTTCAACCCCGTTGCACGCGATCTCCACGAGATGGCCTTGCTTGGCTAAGACATGCTCGATATTTGTGCGGGCAATTTCCTCGTCGTCGACTACAAGAATGCGAAAGGTTCTCATATTGCGAAGTGTTCTAACGGCAAGGTATTCGAGGATACGCTCTTTAACCAGGGCCAGGCCGTAATGTCGGCTTTCCAGGACGCGCTCGGCCCTTTCGATGTCCAAGTTGTCCTCCGTATAACGGTTCCACGGCAGGGACACGAGGTAATCGAGGTAAGTTGTGCCGATGGAGTATTCCGCGGCAGACGGATCTGTCTTCTCGATCCTCTCCAACTCCTTCAAGGCCACCGCGGCTACGTTTTCCGGTAGCCGTGCTTTTTCTACCGCGGTCCGGAGATCGAGAAGATCTTGAGGCACTGAGGGCTGGTGTTCCTCGCTTTTCCTGAAAAAGGCCATTATGAACCTCTCGCCGTCGTAGAACCTTAATTGCCGATTATAGGAGGAAAACGCCGGCGTCACAACAGGATTGATTTGAGGTTAGCCGAGAAACATGCATTTTTCGCAAGATTCAGTGGAAGCGTAACCGTTGCATTGTGTAACGTTTCTTGGGCTGGTGCAATAAGAGATAAGCCGTTTAAATCAAAATTGGTAATGTCACGTTTCTTCCATAATGTTGCTTATCGCAACACTTGAATGTTCCCACGGGACCACCCACTTCCTACTTTCTAATGCTGAAAGTAAGCAATAAAGCCGTCTTTTTGATTTGGCACACTATTTGATAGTAGAAAGGGCGACCCGAATACCGATGCCCTGGAGGTCGACATGAGATCCTGGAGAGAAAAGTTTCAAGCAATGGCAATGGCCGTAGCTTTCGCCGAAGAAGGGGAATGGGACACTGCCCAATCTCTCACGAAAGACTCTTTCGCGCGGCGCACGACGAGGCCCGTAAAGACCCATAAACGGGCTGAGGAGAGAGCCAAGAAGCAACTGTACCGGACATGACCTACAAAACAGGCGCTGGTGCTGTCGGCTTTGGGCCGAGCACTGCAATTTGTTCGATCACATCGAGTGAAAAATTCCAAGTTTGGAGGCACATTATGGCGGCTACCCATAGCGCAACAAAGAAAAAACCTGTGGCAAAGACCATTGTCTTTGGCGCTGTCACCGCAGCCCTTTATGCCGCGGCTTTCTGGAATTCCGATTACATTCTGCAGCTTTTCACAAAGGGCGGCTATTATGCGGCCCTGCCCATTGCAACGGTATTTATAGTCTCCTTCGCGCACGGAACATTTGCAAGCAATCTCTGGTCGATGCTGGGCATCGAAGCCATCACGAAGCAGCCTGCAAAACGACCAGAAGTCAGACCTGTCCCGCGTCCGGCCCAAAGGCCGCGGCCGCGTGTACGCTTGAGTGTGTAGTTAGCATTTAATCAGGAGGACATCCCCATGCACGATTTGGCCCTGGAAGGCGTAAAATTCATAGATCTCACTTGGATGAACATCGGTTTTTTGTTTGTGGTGGGTTTCATCGGCGGCCTGGTGAGCGGTTTCATTGGCTCCGGAGGCGCATTCGTCCTTACTCCGGGTATGATGAGCCTCGGAGTCCCCGCTGCGGTCGCGGTGGCCAGCAACATGTGTCACAAATTCCCCAAAGCCATGGTCGGGGCGTACAAGAGGTACAAGTACGGCCAGGTTGACTTGAAGCTTGGCCTCGTAATGGCTGCTTCGGCTACAGTTGGAGTGCAAGCAGGCATAAAGATCCAAGAGATGATCTTGGCAAAATGGGGGGAGGCCGGCTCGAACCTCTATGTGAGCCTCTCTTTTGTGGTGGTGCTCATCGTTGTCGGGGGATATGTCTTCTATGATGCCTGGAAAACGCTCAAATCCGGCGCGGGCGAGCAAGTGTCGTCCCTTGCGCTAAGGCTCCAAAAGATTAATCTGCCTCCCATGATTCATTTCAAGACCGCAGACCTGACGATATCGTTATGGTTCACCATACCCGTGGGGTTTGCCACTGGAATGTTGGCCGCAACAATAGCGGTGGGTGGCTTTATCGGCGTGCCGGGGATGATCTACGTCGTCGGGGCTTCCGGGTTGATTTCGTCGGCAACTGAGCTTGTGATCGCCTTTCTTATGGGGCTTGGCGGTTCGGTGAAGTGGGCCATTCACGGCATGGTGGATATCAGACTCACGCTGATCATCCTTGCCGGTTCCCTTCTGGGAGTTCAACTTGGCGCCATAGGCACTACCTATGTAAAGGAGCACATGATCAAAGTGGTTATGGGTACCATCATGATCGTGGTGGCCGTGAGTCGGGCGCTCGCGGTGCCCCAGTATCTGGAGCAACTGGGCTTCATATCAATGTCAAAGTCAACGATTCACATTCTCGATTTGGCCAGTTTCCTTATCATGTGTCTGGCACTGGCAGTGGGCGCGGTCATCATCCTCGGGGCCATGTGGAAAGGCAGACGCGCAGCCGAGCCGCATGCGGCGCCGATTGTCACTGAAAGTTACGAGCATGTTTGATCGAATGGGCCTTCGAGACTGGATCGTCACGACCATTACCAGCGAGGGAAATTGACAATGAAAGTGTTAGTTGCCATTGATAAAAGTCCTGAATCGCACATGGCGCTTGCGTACACATGTCATCTGCTCGAGCATTTCGATGCTGACGTACACGCGCTGTACGTGAAACCCGACGAAGTCGAAGTCGGACCCGAAAGTTTCTACGCTCCGTTCTTTTCAAAGGACGGCCTCAAGGACTGGATCGATTCCGACGCGCTTCAAGTCCAGGAAAAAGCTCTAAACTCATGCCAATACTGCCTCGCGGGCAAAGTTCCCTGCGAGCCGCTGATAGCCACGGGAGATCCTGCGGAAGCAATCCTTGAGACCGCACAACAAGGGGATTACGACATGATTGTTCTGGGTTCGCACGGTCACTCGGCTCTGAGGGGCTTTCTGCTGGGCACCGTTCATGCCAAGATTCTGCACCACACCAAGCGGCCGATACTCATAGCCAGGGACTTCCGCGAAATCAAAAGGGTCTTAGTGGCATATAGAGGTTCGCAATGCGATCAGGACGCGCTGAAATTCGTGGGTCCGCTCTTGGCGCGGAAAAAGCCCCAAATTACCGTGCTCCATGTTCAAGAGAACGGGAGGGGAGAAACCGCTGAGTTTGCTCAAGCTTGCCTTCTCGACGGAAACCGGACATTGAAAGACCTTGGCCATGAACCGGAAATCAAAACCAAGAAGGGCGAATACGTGGATGAGGTACTCCAGGAGGTGAAGAGTTCACCGTATGACCTAGTCATACTGGGGGCTTACGGCCACAGCAAGCCGAAGTTGCTGCGGATGATAAGCGACGAGGCCTTGAATCTGGTGCGATCCACCACGCGGCCCGTGCTCGTCTTCAGGAATAAAAGCGAGGCTTGAAGACGGGAAGATTTTCTACGGTAAACGGTTAGTAACCATAGCTTGATTATACGTCTCGGGGTTGCCAGGGAATGGGAACCCCGTTTTGATTGGCTTGCAAAGATTCCGCCGGCTACTCGAGCCCGTACCTTTTGATCTTGCGCCACAAAGATACCCTGTCTATGCCCAAAGTGTCTGCCGCTAACGTTTTATTTCCGCTGGTTTCTGTCAACACCTTCTGGATGTAGTCGATTTCCTGTTCTTCGAGTGTCGGCAGCTTTCCGTCCTTTCTTCGGAATGTCTTAATTTTAAACTCCCTGATATCATCGGGCAAATGATCGGCCTCAATCACACTATCCAATGCCAAAGCCATACCGCGTTCGATGATGTTTTCAAGCTCCCTCACGTTTCCCGGGAAATCATAGTCCTTAAGAATATTCAACACTTCTCTCGACAACGAGGGCATGGCCCTGCCCATCAACTTCGAGTGCTTTTCGAGAAAGTGCTGTGCCAGCAGCGGAATATCGTTCTTTCGTGAGGCAAGTGGCGGAAGGTCGAGCGAAACCACGTTCAAACGGTAATACAGGTCCTTGCGAAATTCGTTCGTCTGAACCGCTTCCTGAATGTTCCGGTTCGTCGCGGCAACAAATCGCACGTCAACGGTTATCGTACGGGTCCCTCCCACTCTCATCATCTGCCTCTCCTGAATTACCCTTAGAAGCTTCACCTGCATGTTCGTGGACATTTCAGTTATCTCGTCCAGGAACAGTGTCCCGCCCCTCGTCAACTCAATGATTCCCGGCTTGCCCGTGCTGGCTCCTGTGTATGCCCCCTTTTCGTGGCCGAAAAGTTCGTTTGTGAGAAGTTCTTCGCCGAAGACTCCACAGTTTACAGCCATCAAGAGCCCTTCACTACGTTTGCTGTGGTCGTGGATGAACCTGGCCAGAAGCTCTTTGCCGGTGCCGGATTCGCCGCT
Organism: uncultured delta proteobacterium; assembly: GCA_963809365.1. Lineage (GTDB taxonomy): Bacteria > Desulfobacterota > Desulfomonilia > Desulfomonilales > Desulfomonilaceae > CAWBBA01. Next base: position 216,349 of record CAWEJR010000032.1, read on the forward strand.
GATAAGTACATTACAGTCTGTGAGGGCGATCTGGCGGGCGATATTCAGGATCCGTAACATTGCCGGATCTTTGGTAATAATCTTCACGTTCTCCGCGTCCTTGAACTTCTTCAAGTCTTCCTTGAGCTGAATATTCTCATGAGTCAACCTGATCTTCTCAATGGCTTCGGATACGACCTTGCGAACCGCGTCGATGCGATAGGGCTTCGAAATGTAATGGTAGGCGCCTTTCTTCATGGCTTCAATGGCCGAGTCCACCGTTGCATACCCGGTAATCATGATTACTTCACAGGAAGGATTGAACCGTCTGCTCTCCTCGAGGATCCTCATGCCATCAACTTTTTCCATCCTCAGGTCTGTGAGCACTACGTCAAAGCGGCCGCTCTTTGCCAGCTCCAACCCCTTGGGGCCGGTATCTGCGGTGACAATATCGTAGCCCTGTTTCATGAGTATGTGCTCAAGGTTCATTAAGGCCATTTCTTCGTCGTCGATTATCAGTAACCGTGGGGGAGTGCTCATTCTGAAGGTTCCTTAGCGGGCAACTTTATGGTGAACGAGGTCCCTGAACCGGGGGTACTCTTCACCTTGATCGAGCCGTTGTGTCTCACGATGATATCGTGTGTGATAAACAGGCCCAAGCCGGTGCCCTGTCCTACATCTTTGGTTGTGAAGAACGGATCGAAAATCTTCGGCAGGTCTTCTTCGCGAATTCCGGTCCCTGTGTCCCGTATGATCATCGTAACCATCTCGTCGTATGATCCTTCCGCTCGAATTCTCACTTCTCCTTCTGCCCGGCAAGCCTGAATGGCATTGCCTATCAGATTCATGAAAGCCTGCTGGATCCGCTGCTTGTCAGCAAATATCGTCAGATTCGGAGGGATTTCTGCGCGCACCTTCACACCGGCTGGAACTTGCCCGTGCAGTAGTCCCAAAGTACTCTCAACAATTTTATTCAGGTTCAGCGATTCTTTGAAAAATTCCTTGTTTCGAGAAAACTCCAGCAGGTTAAGGACAATGCCGCGAGCTTTATCGACCTGTCCCACAACCTTTCTTAGCACCTTCCTCTGAAAGTCCTTGTCGCCATCATCCAGTTCTTCCAAAAGGATTTCGCAGGAAGATGAGATATTAGAGAGTGGATTGTTCACTTCGTGGGCTACACCAGCCAGCATCGTGCCGAGAGATGCGAGCTTCTTGGACTGAACCAGTTGTTCCTCCCTCGTTTTTAGCTGAACAGCCATCCTATTGAAAGAATTGAAAATATCACGAATCTCCTTTTCAGGGGGCAGGTTTTCGATGGGTGTGAACCGGCCCCGAGCGATGTTATGGGTACTCTCCTCCAATAATTTCAGAGGCTTCATCACTTTCGCAAACACAAAGCTGCCCACAGCGACCAGACCGATCCCAATCAGCGCAAAAACCAATAGTTGCAGCCTGACAGTCGTTCCTATTGTCTGTTTGATGGACTCCCGTTTTCGTTGGGCCACATTCTGGGCAAAATCCGATATGGACGAACCTGTTTTGCGTATCTTCGCCTCAAATTCAACCCGGCTGTCCGAGGTTGGCAGACACTTTTGAGCCAAAGCGGGATCCAAACATCTCGAAATCAGGAGTTCGTATTCTTGAAGGTCACTTTTGAAGCGGTCAACCTGCCGAGAAGATGAGAGAGCCTGAATCTTTGGAGCATTCTTGTCGAGGAGGTCCTGGACCCGGCTCAGATGGTACAGGGCCGTATTCAGAGATTGTTGATCGCCGTATAGAAAATAGTTTTTTTCGAAGCGGCGAATCTCCAGGACCGACTCCTCCAGTTTGCTGATGTCTTCGAGATAGCTGATTTTTTCTTCAAGCTCGTGCATGAAGTAGTAGGATCCCAGAATGCCGGCCGCCATGAATACATAGAGTGCGGCCACCGCTATGATGACCTTGTGCCTGATACTCAATCTGATACCTAGTATGTCGATGCGCATCGACTCTCCTTAACGGTGCCGACATGTACGCCGGCATGGGGTTATCAAAGGAGAAGGCAAAATCCGTTCCATTCCGTAGAAACGTGTTAAGAAAGGCTAACAGTCTTTTAGTATTAGTTTTATCAATCTCAAACTTTCTCGCGCGATGCTGCGGACAGCTTTCATCATTGAAGGATATGTTGCATCTTGCAACAGCTTTATCGCTTGATAGTTCGATTCGATAAAACTGGACATATTTTTTTGAGACAGCGCGCCAAGAAGTATGTTGCATATCGCAACGCTTATTTGTCACGCGCAATACGCAAAATCGAAAAGAAAATCATTGGGCGCAGCTAGAAATCGCGGAAGGCACTGCGGCTTTCCGTTTCGCTTTTGTGAAAGACAGCATAACCATTTGAAACTACTATTGACTAACCTTCACAACCAAACGAGATCCGGCGCATGTATCACGGCCAAACCGGCCGCGGCACCGGTGATTAATTTACTCCAGGGAGCGGAACCTGTTGCACAATGCAACTTCAAATCACGTGATGCAACATCGGACGGGCTTCGCCAGGAAGATAAGGATCTCAGCACGCAGAGACGCAGGGAAATCTGTTTCTGTGTGTTTTCGCCCTCACGAGGCATTCGCGTCAGGCCTGTAACATTGCAGATCCTCATTTGGGACAGGCTGCCCCAATGGCCTGCATGGCCTTGCTGAACCTACTTTATGAGTCTGCGTTCTCTGCGATCTCTGCGGTAAATGATTCTTTCCCGGTGAACAATTACAGTGAATGGTTATGTACACCTATTTCGGCGCTCGTTGGCCCTTACGAATTTGGCACGAAAGTTGAATATCTATGAGGCGGAAGAACTCAGGAGGTCACGATGAAAAAGACTAAGGATAGGATAACCTCCATGCTGAACGCTATTACCTCTTCGGACTCAGGAGGCAGTGAGAGCGATGGAAAGCCAACGAAGAATCGGCCGGAATCGGAACATTCGCGTGAGGCCGGATCGTTGAATCAAGCTACTCCAGCCAAATCGAGACTCAAGAGTTTTCGTGAACGGTTGCAGCAGCAGATGGCCGCGGTTGCATATGCTGAGGCAGGAGAGTTTGATGCGGCGACAGAGATAGCGGAACCTTTGGCTAAATCCAAAACCGTGCTTCTCGTTATCGAGGGGGAGTCTCCCAGCCCCGAGCCTTTCGCCTATGCTTTGAATCTATGTAAGCGCACAAACTCGGAGCTGGACCTTCTCCAGGTGATTGAGCAATCTCGCAAGGGTGACGACTACGAGTTGCTGAGTAACAAGATGACCGAAGGGTCCCGCAATATTGTGGCCCTTGTCCGACAACTGGAGGAAGATGGGATCCCGTTCAAAGTCACTATAAGACTTGGCGATGTAAGCCAGAAGCTGTTCAATTATGCCAAGCGGCATAAGGATGTTTCAATGGTGATCTTTGATTCGCCAAGACTCAGAAAAGGGTCTGAGAAGAGCCAGGCATGGTCAAGGCTCCTCGAAAACATTTCTCATCAGCTCTCCATACCCCTTGTAACGGTCGAGCAAAAGCAGGCAGTGCCCCTGCCCGTGTAGGGGTGAGCGCTACTACCCTGGGATAGCTTTCACAACTTTATTGAGTGCCACTTCTGGTTTGCCCAGCAGTGGCACCCCACCAATGATCCTCACTTCTTCCGTGCCAGGTGCGAAATGACAGAACTTTCGAGAACTGCTGCAACCTCTGCAAATCTCTCCTCCCACTTTTGAATCAGGCGCAAAAATTAAGTATGATGTGCCGCGGACGAGCCCCGTGAATGGCTAGCCTCGTTCGGGCACGGATGAGCTTCGCACATCCGTGGCACCAGGCGACTCTCGAAAATAATTTCCGATTGTTTACTAACGTCACTCCGACGAACGCCGGAATCCAGGAGGACCTGGGTCCCGGCGTTCGCCGGGACGACGGGAACGTGCCATTCGGAAAGAGCTTTAGAGAAATGCTATAAGAATGAAGGTGGAGATTTATTGGAAGAAATGAACTCAGTTCCGGCTCGAGGAGCCTCGATAACCGGCATCATACCCCTGACAGGCGCTGCCCTAATCGTCTGTTGCTCGAGCCTTGCCATATTGATCGGAAATATCGGCTTCCAGGGTGACGACTGGTGGCAGTTTTCATGGCCGTATTGGTATTCCTTTCCCAATTCAATATGGGAATACGCGAGGGCGTCGCGGCGGCCTATAGAAGGACTCTATACTGTACTGAGCTTTGAAATTTTCGGGCTTAACAGAGTCCTTTTTACCTTGTCGGCATTGCTTCTTTCCGCGGGCTCGTGTTTGGCTCATGGGAGCCTGTTTGAACAGAGCTTTCCCCCGCAGAAAAACTCTTGTGGTCCTGGCCGTATTCTTCGGCTTTCTTCTGACCCCGCTTTCCAATTTGATCTATATGTTTCACACCGACAATTCACGGCTTTCAATGCTCTTGTTCTGGACGTCCGTATTGGCTTTTCAGCATTGGGCAGGCGCCTCGAAATCGTGGCTCGGCCTGACGTTGCCGGTGATTCTGTATCTTGCCGCGTCACTTGACTTACGAGAACGCGACGTTCCTGATTTTTGCCGTTCCTCTTTTCGTTTGGCCGATTCACGTCAATCGCGGCCAAAGCGTGTCAGATCGATCATTCGCTTTGCGGCTCGGTGTTGGAATCACGGTCGCTTTTGCGGCCTTTGTTCTTGTGCGATTTGGATTGTTTGGAGGCGGCGCTGTGGGTCACCGTTCGCTGGTGCCTTCGTTCAATCTGGTCTCCTCATACGTTTACAATCTGATGCTCTACACGGTGGCGCCGTTCCGTGAGATTTCTTGGGACCCGGCAGCCTGGGTGTGGGCTTGCCCGGTGGCGCTGCTTGCCGCGGCATTGGTTTTCAGGGCCTCCAGAGAGGACTCTGCGGTCAGTGAGAGGCCCGCGGGCTGGACGCAAAGCCCCCTGTACATTGCCGCGCTGGGCATGGCCGTTCTGGTCTTGGGTATGCTTCCGTATTTGCTCGCGAGTTACAACCCGTCAATGGGGTTCACGAGCCAAAGCCGGGTGTACTCGTCCGCGACTTTCGGGCTTGCCATCCTGCTAGCGCTGTTGTTCTCAGCGTCAAAAGACAAGCGAATTCTCTTCGGGACAAAAGTCATCGCGGTGGGCATGATAGGTCTCATGGCCGTCTTCCTTGCGGATCTGCGCAATGGCTGGCAGGAGGCCGCGGCCAGGAGAGAGACGTTGTTGGCAAGCCTCCTGAGGCATGTTCCTGACGTGAAGCCGGGAACCACCTTCCTGCTGATGGATGTGCAATCATACGTATCTAAAGGCGGGATGGACAGAGCTGTCGTGTTTCAAGGTGTGGATGGAATTGGCGAGTTCGTGACGAATGCTTTACGGCAAGAAGGACCTTTATGCGTACTTTCTCTATTCAAAAAACCAAGTTCCGAACAATACCGAGGGAGAATGGGCAACCGTATCTCCCGCGGGTCTTACGGCCAGGGGTAGCGCTGTGCGGCCTCCGATTCCTCTCGACAGCCTGCTGATCCTCAAGCGTGAGGGAACCAATCTGGTGCTGCTGGATAAGCTTTCAGCCGAAGATGGGACCGCGGCCATCAAATGGAACGGTGCCCAGTCGATACATTCGAATCCGGACCTAATTCTTGAAGACCTCGGATTCCAAGGGGATAGTCGAACGGATGTCGATCCGGTGACGGGTGATTCCAGTTTGAGTTCGTATCACGCGTCCTGGGCGAGTCAGCTGCTTAACCCTTGATCCCATTGGGTATGGAATACACCTTTTTCGTCTATCCGTTCATAGGTGTGAGAGCCAAAATAGTCACGTTGAGCCTGAATCAGGTTGGCAGGCAACCAACCACTGCGGTAACCATCGAAGTAGGCCAGCGACGCCATGAGCCCTGGCGCAGGGATGCCTGATTCGACGGCAGTCCGCACGATGCTGCCGCAAATCTTCTTGTCGTTGCAGGAGCATTTGGGAAAGCTTGGCATCCAACATGAGGTTGGGAAGGTCCGGTTGGGACTTCAGCGCTGAACGAATGTCCTCCAGCAAACGTGCTCGAATGATGCAGCCGCCCCGCCAGATGCGCGCGACTTCATGAAGCTGCAATCCGTAATTGTACGCTTGGGACGCGGTCTTCAGGAGTGCCATCCCCTGCGAGTACGTCGCAATCATGCCAAAGGAGAATGCGTTGTGAAGACTTTGAATAAATGCTTTTTTGTCGCCGTCGAACTTTGGCGTAGGTCCTGACAAGCTTTTCGATGCTGTTTCTCTCTCAGCCTTGTATCCGGATAAATCGCGCATTGCCACTGCCATGTCGATTGTAGGCACCGGCACCTGAAGATCCATAGCATCCTGGGAGGTCCACTTTCCCGTTCCTTTCTGCTTGGCTTCGTCCAGGATTTCATCAATGAGTCTTAGACCTGTTTTTTCGTCCACATAGCGAAAAATTTGATACGTGATTTCCAACAAGAAGGATTCCAATTCTCCCTGGTTCCACTCATAGTAAACATCATGGAGTTCATCATCATTCAAGCCGAGCAGGAGTTTCATCAGGTGGTAGGTTTCTGAAATAAGCTGCATTAATCCGTATTCAATTCCATTGTGAACCACTTTCACGTAATGACCTGCTGATCCAGGCCCAAGGTACGTGACGCACGGTTCTCCATCGACTTTGGCCGCCACTGCTTCAAATATGGGCCGCACCCGCTCGTACGCTTCCCTTGCCCCGCCGGGCATCATGCTAGGCCCGAACCGGGCCCCCTTTTCACCTCCGGAAATACCGACACCCAGGAAATTTATGCCTTTCGCTTCCAATGCCGCGGCACGAATATCAGTGTCCTTGTAATGCGAATTGCCGCCGTCAATTATCAGGTCCCCAGGCTCCAAATACGGCAGAAGGTCGTGAATCACCTGATCCACAGCCTTGCCCGCGGGAACCATCATCATGACCGCGCGAGGCTTTCGCAGCGCTTTGGCAAGCTCTTCCTCGGACCTGGTGCCGACCACGGTTCGTCCTTCTGCTTCCTGTTCCAGGAGAGCAACCTTATCAAGATGCCTGTTGTAACCTGCCACTGCAAAGCCATGATCTGCCATGTTCAGCGCCAGATTACGCCCCATAACTCCCAGGCCGATCATGCCGATATCACATGAGGTATTCATCTTGTGGCCCCCAATTTGAGATTTACCGCAGAGTTCGCAGAGAACGCGGAGAATAATAATGTCCATTTAGGAGGCGATACGCCGCGTCCGGAAACAAAATCTCTCTGCGGTCTCTGCGCTCTCAGCGGTGAACTATTACGTTGCTTCACTATCATTCTCGAAATGTCAGTCGTCCGGCAATCCCAGCCCCATATCCTTGAGCATTGCGACCGTCGATTCATATCCCGTGTGATGAATTCCCTGAATTCCGAGGCTTTGTGCCACTTCTACGAACATTTTCCGATCATCGAGGTATGCGACTTCTTCCGGCCGCACCTGCGAAATGTCCAGCGCAATACGATAGATATCCTCATCCGGTTTGCGAAAATGAACAAAGCAGGAAGAGATAAATGCATCGATAAATTCGTACAACCTGAATTCCTTGATGCGATATTCAGTCAATTCCCTGCCTTCATTGCTGACTACTACTGTTTTCAAGCCATAATGGTTCTTCAATCCGCGGACTAACATGATCATCGCTTCAATGGGCTGGGACTGGTCGAACATAAACTTTTTGAAATCCTGCACGGTGAAAGGCTGTTGCTGATAGAAGACCACGCGATTCAGATATTCGTCCAGGCTTAGCTTTCCTTCTTCGTACGTATCAAAGGTCATGTGATGGCGCTCGGAGAATTCATCCTGATCCAAATGGAATTTCTCAGCCGCCCGAGCACGCGCGTTCCTATCCCAACCATTGGTGAGGAGTACGCCGCCGATATCTAAGAACAACGTGTTGATTCGAGGGGGTTTTGTCATGGGCAATTCTCTTTCGTCACTTTCGCAAGTGATACCGCGGCTCAAATTTGATCTTACAAGGAACGATAAATGTTAGATCGCCGACTGCACCGCATCTTTAAGGGCCGCCAGCCCACCGAGTACGTCCTTGCCCAAATCAACTCTTACCGCACGACGGTTGTGTTTGCGCAGGGCCTCCAGATCGCCCAGGGCCTGGGCCTTTTTCAAAAGCCCGAAAGTGTACGGACGCCCCGGAACCGCAGCGTCTTCCAGGTCTTCGGATGTCAATTGTAAGAACAGGCCGCTGTTGGGGCCTCCTTTGTGGTATTGGCCCGTGGAATGGAGGAAGCGTGGTCCGTATCCCAGGGTTGTGGCCAAATGAAGGCGATCTCGCAGCAGCATGCGCAGGTCCTGCAATGCGGAATTAACTTCAGGACCTTCAGTGAGATAAGCCTGAAGGGCCACATAATCCCCTGGACGCACCGTGCTAAAGAAGTTAGAGACCAAACCTTTCGCGTCAGAAGCTCCTTCATTTGCGAAAAACTGCAAGGACCCTTCTACCAGGGCCGGCTTCTCCTGAGGCAGTGTTCCAGCTTGCTCGACCTGTTTTAACAAGCGATTTGTATTGTCTTTACTCTCCTGAACATTGGGTTGGTCAAAGGGGTTGATGCCCAGAACACCTCCTGCGGTTGCAGTAGCAATTTCCCATCGCAAGAATTCTTGCCCAAGATCGAGCAAGTCCCTCAGGCGGATTGTTATTACCGGCCTACCCGCGGCAATTAATCCCGAAACCTTCTCCTCAAGGGATTCATCCGTCTTGTCTTCTAATTTGAGGTAAACAAAGGTTCTGTCATTCCCATAACTTGTCGGCTCGCCAGGCAGTTCACCCGCGACGGGCAGTATGCCCTTTCCTTCCTTGCCCGTGCTTTCGGCAAGCAGTTGTTCGAGCCACATTCCCAGGCTGGAGAGTGATTCGGGGACCAGGAAGGTGAGCTTGTCGAGCCCCTTGGCCGCAAGTTCTCCGATAAGCGTGCCAAGGGCCAATCCCGGATTCTCTTTGACGGGAATTACAGACGCGCATGCATGGGCCATCCGCAAGGCCCGTTCCAGCAATTCGGCCACATCAATGCCCTTGAGCGCCGCTGGTAACAGGCCGAAATAGGATAGAGCCGAATAGCGGCCTCCGATGTCTTCAAAATTAAGAAATGTCCGGCGAAAATTGCGCTTTCGGGCCAGATCCACGAGCGGCGATCCGGGATCGGTAATAGCTACAAAGTTTTCGCCTGCACGATCACCTTTCAGGGACTTGACCTTGTCATAAAAATAGTCCCCAAAGGCTAGAGGTTCGGCCGTGGTTCCGGACTTCGTCGCCACAATGAAAAGGGTCTCCGCGAGTGGAACCTCCCGCTCGATTTTAAGAATAGTCGCGGGGTCGGTGGTATCAAGAACCCTCAGTGGCAGGCCGTGTTTTCCAGTGGGGAAAGATTCCTGAAACACGAGGGGCGCGAGGCTGCTCCCGCCCATCCCCATGTGAACCACTTGTCGGAAGCCTGTCTCAATCACTTGAGTTGCAAATTCTTCGAGGTGAGGCACATGGTCCACCATCTTCCGTGCAACGTGGAGCCAACCCATCGAGCCGCAGATCGTCTTTTGGGCTTCGGGGTCATGTTTCCACAAGCTCGCATCCTTGCGCCACAGGCGCTTGCCAAAGTTGCTACTCTCCAGTTGAGACATGCGGGCCTCCACTTCGCCTTTGTACGGGCCAAGATGCAGCTCCTGCACGTCCACCGGTTCTGCCAGCGCCTCTTTCCGCCTTTCTTCCAACGCCTTCACCAACTTATCAAACGGTTTAACGAACTTTTCAACGCCCTCATCTTCGAGTTGTTGAGTCACTTTCATCAACTCGATCCCCACTTCCGGCAACATGTCCAAGACTTTCCGCGCCTTGTCCACGCCTTGTTCAAGACGGGAAGCCGGGTCGCCGTGATCGCGATATGCATCCAGAGTTTCCATAGGGAGCGTATTGATCGTGTCCTGGCCAATAAGCGCCTCCACGTATTTCACGTCGCTGTAGCTTGGGTTCTTGGTGCTGGTACTGGCCCAGAGTACCGGCTGGGGGCGTGCCCCCTGGGTGGCGAGCTTTTGGAACCGCTCGGCTGAAAAGACTTCTTTGTAGATCTGATAAGCGATCTTGGCGCTCGCGATGGCCACTTCACCTCGCAATGAATCTGCAATTTCAGCCTGTTTTCCTCCTTGCTTCATGGTCTCTTCCAAAAGCGGATCAACCAGCAGATCGATACGGCTGAGGAAGAAGCTGGCCACAGATGCAATCCGGTCTATGGGCTTCCCCGCGGCCGCACGCTGTTCCAATCCCGCTATATAAGCTTCCGTCACTTCACGATACCGTTCCAAACCAAAGAGGAGGGTCACGTTGACGTTGATGCCCTCACTGATAAGCTGTTGAATTGCAGGGAGCCCTTCCTTGGTGGCGGGCACTTTGATGAAGACGTTGGGCCGATTCAGGGCAGCCCACAAGCGGCGAGCTTCCTTGATGGTTCCCGGCGTGTCTCGGGCCAGCCGGGGAGAGACTTCGAGGCTCACAAAACCGTAGCGTCCGTCTGACTCATCAAAAACCGGACGGAAATCATCAGCCGCCTGCTGCACATCTTCTATGGCAAGCGCTTCGTAAATCTCTTCACTCTTTTTGCCCTCCAGAGCCAATGATCCAACCGCTGCAAGATAATCTTTGCTGCCGGAAATGGCCTTTTCAAATATAGCGGGATTGGAAGTTACGCCACGAAGGCCATCTTCCTCGATAAGTTGCTTGAGTTCCCCGCAGATCAGCATGCCTCTCCGGATAAAATCCAGCCAGATACTTTGGCCAAAGTCCTGTATTCGCACCAATGGATTTTTGAACATCATTTTTCTCCCTCTTCTTCCAAAGCCGCCACTTTGGCGAGGCGCCGCTTGTGGCGCTCAGCACCGCTAAATTTTGCTCTGAGAAATGCGTGGATCAATTCCAAAGCCATGGCAAGAGCAATCACTCTTCCGCCAAGGCAAATGACGTTCATGTTGTCGTCCTCGACCCCCTGGTGAGCCGAAAAAGTCTCGTGTACCAATGCAGCCCGCACACCTGGAATCTTGTTCGCAGCTATGGCCGCGCCCACACCGCTGCCGCATACTGCTATCCCCCGTTCGACTTGACCTGTTGCGACGGCCCGTGCCAGAGGGATCACGAAATCCGGGTAGTCGTCGTCCTCTTGCATCTCGAACAGCCCCGTAATCCACTATAGTGTGGCCGGCGGATTCAAGCGCGGTGCGGACCTCTTCTTTCAAGGAGAATCCACCGTGATCAGCAGCTATTCCCACCTTCGCCATGTCAGTGCTTCCTTTGTTTCAATAGATCGAGAGCCCGTGTACGGACATTCTCGGGGGTAAAGCCGTATTCGCGCATTACGACGTCGCCCGGGGCCGAAGCTCCAAAGCGATCCACACCGATAACTTCAACATCTCCACCCACATAGGGCCTCCAGCCGAGCGAAACCCCTGCCTCCACTGCTAGAATTGGAGTGCCGGGAGGAAATAGCTGATCGCGGTATGCTTGAGATTGCCCTTCGAAGAGATTCCAGCTTGGCAGACTCACTACCCTGGCCGCCACACCGTCACGCATCAACATGTCCCTCCCGCCCAGCGCTACATGCACTTCTGATCCAGTGGCGACCAGCACTACCTCCGGTTCGCCGCTGTCGGGCGCCTCGGCAAGAACGTACCCGCCGTGGCGAACACCCGCTGGAATCTGGGGATAGGTGGACAGGTCCAGGATGGGTATTTTCTGGCGGGTCAACACTAAGGCCACCGGCCCGGCCCGATGCTCAATGGCGACCTTCCAGGCTGCTGCGGTTTCGTTGGCATCAGCGGGTCTTATGACGGTCATTCCTGGAACTGAGCGAATGCCCAGCAACTGTTCAACCGGTTGATGGGTAGGCCCGTCTTCTCCAAGTCCGATACTGTCATGCGTAAAGACGTAAATAACCCCTAGACCGCTCATTGCTGCAAGCCGCATCGGGGGTCGCATGTAGTCGCTGAAAATAAGGAAAGTCGCGCCGTAAGGGATTAATCCCCTATGCAGTGCCATACCGTTTATTATGGCTCCCATGGAGTGCTCGCGAACCCCAAAATGCATGTTACGGCCTGTGCGATTATCAGCGCCGAAATCTCCGGTATCTTTCATCAGCGTGATAGTGCTCGGCGCCAGATCGGCAGATCCTCCCATTAGTTCGGGCAGGTACGGAGCAAACGCGTTGAGGACCTTTCCTGAAGCCGCTCTTGTTGCCACGGGGCCTTCTTCAGAACTGAATTTGGGCAGATCCTTGATCCCAATTCTCGGGGAGTTTGCGCTGCATTCTTCTCTCGAATTCGGTTCCAAGGTCAGGATATTTCCGAGAATAGTCTTTAAAAAGAGATTTCCACTCCGCCTGGAGTGTTTCGCCACGTTTCGCGGCAATCTGAAAATGCTTGAGCGCTTCTTCCGGGATGTAAAAAGAGGGTTCCAACGGCCAGCCCAGACGCTGCTTTGTTAAACGGACTTCGTCTTCCCCGAGCGGCTCACCATGGGCTGACGCGGTATCCTGCTTATGCGGGCTGCCGTATCCGATGTGAGTATGAACGTCGATAAACGACGGCCGATCTTTGTTTTGACGGGCTTCTTCAATCGCGGCTGCAACCATCTTCAACGTCATTCCCGTCAGTCACCTGCTGGGTATGCCATCCGTAAGCGGCAAATCTGGCGTCCCTGTCTTCGGTGAACGCAAGGTCGGTGCCGCCTTCAATGCTAATGTGGTTGTCGTCATACAGCACGATCAGTTTTCCCAAATGGAGATGTCCTGCCAACGATGCCGCCTCTGATGAAACTCCTTCCATTAAGTCGCCGTCGCTGGCTACTACGTACGTGAAGTGGTCAATGATCTGATAGCCGGGTCTATTAAACCTTGCTGCGAGAGCCTCTTCGGCAATTGCCATACCCACCGCGTTAGCGAATCCTTGTCCCAAAGGTCCTGTAGTGGCTTCCACGCCGGGCGCTTTCCCATATTCCGGGTGGCCTGGTGTGTGGCTTTCCCACTGGCGAAACCGTTTTAGTTCGTCCAGAGGCAGGTCAAACCCCGTCACGTGCAGCAAGGCATACAGCAGTGCGCAACCGTGTCCGGCTGAAAGAATAAAACGATCTCTATTGGGCCATGCTGGATCATGAGGGTTGTAACGGAGGAACCGGTCCCACAAAGTGTAGGCCATGGCCGCACATCCAAGCGGCAGGCCGGGATGTCCGGAATTAGCCTTCTGAACGGCATCTACCGCCAGGAATCGAAGTGTGTTAATGCAAATTTCATCCAATTCTTTGTTCACGTGAGCCCCCTCTCAATAATAAATAAGGCGGAGTCATCTCCCGGCGATTCGAACCTTCACGGCATCCGGTCCCCAGCTTCCCGCTTCATACGATAGTAGGCGGCCGGATCTGTCCTCGCAACCTTCGCACTGTTCCAGGACCGGGTCTAAGAAAGCCCAGCACAGTTCGACACCGTCTTGCCTCCAGAAGAGCATCTGGTCGCCTTGCATGCAGTCAATAAGCGCTTTTTCATAAGCGTCCAGAACAGGCCCTTCATAGTTCTCTTGGTAATTGAAATCCATGTTCACGGAGCGCAGGCAAACCCTGGCTCCCGGATTTTTTGTCTCAAAAGTGAGGTTTATCTTTTCCTCGGGTTGAATTCCCAGTGTCAAGAGATTGGCGGTTATGGACTCACCTAGAACATTCTGAAAGAGCAAATGAGGCACTTTTTTGAAATGAATGACTATGTTCGTCAGCTTTTCTGCAAGCCGTTTTCCCGATGTCAGATGGAACGGAACGTCCTGCCAGCGCCAGTTGTCCACGAAAACCGTCATCATGCCGAAAGTCGGGGTGAGCGAATCCGTGCTTACTCCCGATTCCTCCCGATAACCCAGGACCTGCTTCCCGTCCACCGTGCCCGGCCCGTATTGTCCCAGGACAAGGTTTTTGGATGGATCGTTACGAAGAATAGGCCTAAGAGCCCGGAATACCTTGACATGCTCGTCTCTGACCTGGTCGGCCTCGAAAAGGGACGGTGGCTCCATCGCGATGACTGCAAGTAGCTGCATCATGTGACTTTGAAACATGTCCCTTAAGACACCGGATTCCTCATAGTAGGCGGCTCTCTTCTCTACGCCGAGGGATTCTGCCGCGTTAATATGCACGTGGTCTATAAACATTCTGTTCCATAGCGGCTCAAAAATCGCATTGGCAAATCGAAACATTAAAACATTCTGGACGGTTTCTTTGGCGAGATAATGATCGATCCGGAAGATTTGGCGTTCGCTAAAGTGTTCGTGAAGTTCTCGATCCAATTCCTGCGCGGATTTCAAGTCCCTTCCAAAAGGCTTCTCGACGACAATGCGGCTCCACCCGTGCCCATCGGTATGCTCGCGGGAAAGCCCGGCCTCACCGAGCATACCAGCTACGCTTCCATAAGCCGAAGGCGGTATGGCGAGGTAAAAGATCTTGTTGGCAGCGGTATTATGCTTGCCTTCAAGTTCCTTGAGAGTGCCGGAAAGCTCCTTGAACGACTCAACGGAGTCCAACTCCACGCGATGGTAATAGAGATGGGACGCAAAGTCCTCCCATTTGGCCAGGTCCACTCCTGCCAAGGCCTGTTTTATCCGGCCGCGGAACTGTTCATGGGACAGTTCCGAACGCGCCGCGCCCAAAATCACAAACGACTCTGGAAACGCATCGGACAAATAAAGATTATAGAGAGAGGGAGCCAACTTTCTTGTCGTCAAGTCTCCTGTCGCGCCGAAAATCACTATTGAGCAGGGGTCAACCGGCCGATCCACCACACAGGCCCCTGATGGAATCTTCAGATCCGGGGCTTGGCCTTTGACAGCTATGTCCACGTACCTGTCGATGCTTTCGCGGTCTAACTCCATGTTTCACCTCGTCACAAGGCCAACAAATTATGAGGGCGGGGAGCCAATTTGGGAAACAACTTAACAAACCTACTCAAACCTGCCACGCGACACGCTTTTAATTCCGACCAACACTATATCAATCTAGCGAGGCTGCCGGCCTATTCAGCGCACACCAGGCTGCACCCAGCAATGCGGCTTTGTCATTGAGAATTACGTGCACCGGTATCCTGGAAAGCAAGTCCCTGAATCGCCCCTTGTCGGCGAAGGCCCCCATGAAGTCCGCCTCTTCAAGAATAGGTAGGATTCGGGGAATGATCCCGCCGCCTATGTACATGCCGCCGGTGGTCATTCCCGTCAGGGCCAGATTGCCCGCAATGGCCCCGAGTATCGACACGAACAGTCTTAAGGTCTTAACACACGGCTCCAGCTTCTCTACGAGGGCCGCCTCTGATATCACAGCCGGTGGATCATTGGCCTTCATTTTCTCAGAGAACCAATCGGGTTCCTCATATCGGTCGCGCTCCTTGAGCCACGAATAGATGGCAGAGATGCCTGGCCCCGAAGCAAGCCGCTCGACGCTGACGTGATCCTCGCGCTGGCGGAGGTACCTCCAGAGGTCTACTTCGTCGTCATTTCTGGGGGCAAAATCTACGTGGCCTCCCTCTGAAGCTATTGGATACAATTTCCCATCCGCCACCACGAGGAGAGAGACTCCCAAACCGGTTCCTGGCGCCACAAGTCCGATGTTCCCTCTTTCCGCGGGCATCGCGTTCAACGTGGACAGCTCGGGGCCGTGAAGGAGTGGGACGGCCAGGGCCGTGGCTGCCAAATCATTGATGAGGCGAACCTTGTTCCAGTTGAAATTCTGCCTTATTTCAGCCTCGGATACTTCCCAGGGAAGGTTCGTGGCCTTGCAACGGCCATCTATGACAGGACCTGCAATCCCAAAGCACGCTGCAGACACAGACTGGGGATGGGCTTCTAAAAATCGTGTGATCAACTCGGGCAAACCAGCCGCGTGAGCGCTTGAATATGATTCCATTACGAGCATTGTGGGGCGGTCTTGCCCGGGGGCGAACAAGCCAAGATTGGTTTTGGTTCCTCCGATATCGCCGGCTAAAGCGATTGGTTGATGCGAGCCGTTCATTTTGTCCTCTTTGACCGCAACCCTCTAACCATCGTTCCAACATTGGTAGCCGCTCACGGACATTTGGCGACCGGCACGGAGGCCGGTCCTACCGGGGCTCATGGTAGGGCCGGCGTCCCTGCCGGCCACGATTGAGACCAGGAAGAGCGCCGCCTTGTGAGCGGTTACCAAGATGGTCTATCTCACCTGGCAAAAGCCGTAGATAGTATTGCAAGTATCGGCATAAAGCTTCTCCAGCCAGTGTTCCTTTGGGGCCCGGTCAGTCATTTCCATACCGCATTCGGGGCATATCCTTATCCTTCCCAGGTGCCGAAGAACTCGATGCACGGTGGCTACGAACGTGGCGTGGCTCCATGTCAGGGGTGAAACAGACAACGGTTCCCCGGTAAGGGGGTGAACCTGCTCAGCGAGGACCCCAGAAGGAAGGGCATGGTCAGTTACCCATTGAATCAGTTCAACGGCAGCCGCCACGTCTGTTTCAGTTTCGGCCCTGTCCGCAAGAAAATCCGCGAGCCACAGTGTGCAGATAAACCAGGGGTTGCCCGGCAAATCATTGCTCACTCGATGATAAGAATCTCCTTCATAGCGGGCCACTCCGCCCACCTGCGTTTTAACCCACAGTTTCTCACGGAGGTCTTCCATGGTCGAGATTATTCTCGGGTCAC
>CAWEJR010000033.1:0-160963 GCA_963809365.1 uncultured delta proteobacterium
AGAAAAGCTGCAAATCCCAAAACAAAAAGTAAAATGTAACGTGCCTGTTGAGGGCCGGCCATCATGTCGGCCACTCCCACAAGAGGAACAACGTAGAACCCGTATGCGCAGGCCTTGATATATGGAGGAGGGATGAGCCGCGCCAACTCCTGTACGATCACTGTGCCCGAGGATAATGACAGAGAACAGGGCCGCCAAGGCGCAAGAAAAACCTAATGCCAATCCAGTGAGACCATAGATATATATGCCCCGTTCAGGACCACGGCGCTGAACCTCCTCTGCGCGTCGCGCCAGGGCCCCCAGCCCGACCCGAAGAAAGCCGTCAAGTTTCTTACCCAGGTGAGCAACAGGAAGCATGAAGAGAAAACTAAGAAAAACAGTGGCTGTAAGCGGAAGGCCGGTGTGGGCCCGGACCATTGCGGACACCGCCGCGGTGGCTATGGACGCGAGCGTGCTGTCCGGCGGGATGTAACCCCCGACCGGCGGCCTTCTGAGCCATAGCATCTCGAAGAGAAGTCCCGATGCAAGACCCGCGGACAGATCTCCCAATATCCAGCCTACGAGTGGAGCTGATACGAGAGGCCTTGAAATCTGCACCTGGAAGAGCTGAAATCTGTCCAGCCAGAGGAGACCACCAACGGCCCCGGCCAGCAGCGCCTCATGAATCATGGGTTACCCCGTGAAGTCCTCTGGACCATAGGCAGTGCATTGGGATTTGCGTCAAGGTCACCCTCCCCTGGCCCATCCCGTGAAGGGAGGGGGATGAGGAAACCCTCTCCCCCGGCGGGAGAGGGTAGGGAGAGGGGGGATCTTCGCAAACGTCCTTCAGGCGCGAAAGTCAGTGCACCGCACCACAATGTAGGTACACGCAGGCTCAAAAATTCTTCTGATACGGGCGGCATTCTGTCCAACGCGGGTGAAGAAGGCGCACAATTTACAGAGTATGCTGCATAAGGAGCAGGGTCGTGGGGCGGCACAGGTATCAAGCCTTGGGCAGGCAGCCACATAATTCCGACAGGTTCACCGGTTTGTCAAAGGGGACGCTCTGAATGTGGACCTGGACACCTTCGTCTACGATATTGAACAGGGCCTGCATGCCATCATCTCCGACCGTCACGGTGCGGCTCAGATAGGTCCTAACTTTATTCGTCCCAAGGTTTCCCAGATTCAAGTGATCGAATTGGACGCCGGCCCTTTTGAGCCTCAGCGCATCGATGGGGCTGTCTACAATCACCATTCTCCGGAGGTCCCGTTCGCTGCTCTCCAGGAGCAGAAGAGCGATGCGTTCGACACTGTCCACTATCAGTCGTATCGAGCGTGGAACAGCCGACTCCATAATCATCTTCTGGGTCTGGTCGAAGGCCAGGGCGTCATTGGCCACCAGCACTTCCTGGGCGCGGGTGGAGGGGAGCCATCCTTCCAGGATTTGCCCGTGGATCAATCTGTCATCAACCCTGACTAACACTATGGGCATGCGCGAAACTCATCCGATCAGTTAGACAATTGTATCAGGCCTGTTTTTCGCCGCCGGCTCTTCTTTTCAGCCTTTGTCTCAGGAATTCACTGGCCAGGTAGATATTCTCTTTTCCGGCTTCGGAAGCGATCTTGGCTAAACTGCGGAGATCGTGGTCCCCTTTGGAGTTAATTGCCTTGATGATCATTGGAAGGTTCAGACCGGTCACCACTTCGACCTTGCCGTCTTCCAGGAATGAAAGAGATAGGTTAGTAGGAGTCCCGCCAAAGAGGTCGGTCAAAATGAGCACTCCGTTCCCGCTGTCAACTTTCTTGATGGATTGGGCGACCTGATCTCTCAACAGATCCGGCGAGTCGGTCGGATCTATGCCGAGGGCCGAAACGGACTCTTCCGATTTCAGTCCTATCAGCCGGGCGGTAGTGAGGAACTGGAGACCGAGTTCTCCGTGAGTCAACAAAAGGATTCCGATCATGATTGAATTTCCCGACAATACGTGATTTCGACCAAGCTAAGCGGCCAATTCCCTGTGCCTGACCTCTACGCCGGCGAAACCGTTTTTCTTCAAGAGTTTTGCAACATGTTCGGCCACCACGACAGATCTGTGGCGCCCGCCAGTGCATCCTATTGAAATGGTAAGGTACTGCTTCCCCTCTCGTATGTAAAGAGGTAAAAGAAAAACCAACATGTCCTCAAGTTTTTCCAAGAACTTGGTCGTCACCTCATGCGACAAGACCCAGGACGATACCTCAAAATTCCTGCCGTCCAGGTTCTTGAGTTCCTCGACAAAATAAGGATTAGGGAGGAACCGAACATCCAGCACAACATCCGATTCCATGGGCACGCCCCGCCCGTACCCGAACGACGTAACCACAAGTTTCAGTACGTCGCTGCGCACTGTCTCAAATATCTTCTTTATCTCCTCGCGCAACTGGTGCACTGTCATGTCCGAAGAGTCTATGATCCAGTCGGCCATCTCCTTTATTTCCACCAGTTCGAGGCGCTCCCTTTTGATTCCGTCGATAGCGTTTCCCGTGGGGGCCAATGGATGCTGGCGCCGCGTCTCGCTGTAGCGGCGGACGAGCACATCGTCCCTGGCATCCAGAAAGAGAATCTCCAGAGAAGTGCCCGAGAGTTCCAGCGAGTTGAATATCGCGGAATACCGGGGGAAAAACTTCCTCTGGCGCAAATCTATGACAAGGGCCAAGCGGGTCAGTTCGCCGGTCCGGGAGCTGACCAGTTCCAGCAGCTTGGGGAGTAGATCAACAGGAAGGTTGTCCACACAGAAGAAGCCGGCATCCTCAAGCGTGTGTGCCACGGTGGATTTACCCGATCCAGACATTCCCGTTACTACGACGACTTTTCTTTGCATTAAGGTCTCACCGTTCCGCTTTGCTTGAATCGCCAAGCCAGTATCTCAATTAGAAGTGCGGGGTCCACTCCAGTGGGCAATGGGACTCGCACCGTCAGCAGATCGTGTCCCAATAAACCGAGTGTCCCCGTTTCCGGGACCATTCTCCCCGCGTCTCTTGAGTGGTCATAAGTATCCAAATCGACGACAAAATCTATGCGCGATGATGGGACCACTGCATGGAGGAACAGAGTTCGGGCAGCAAAGATCCCCAGGCCTCGTACCTCGATACGAACTTCTTCTTCTACAGATCTGCCCACAATGTCCCCTGCGGGGTTCAGTGTCACCTCAACGAGATCGTCCGAGATCAGACTATGACCCCGACGCATCAGATTAAGCGCTGCAAGGGATTTCCCGGCACCGGAAGGCCCGCGGATGAGCACCCCCACGCCGTGGACCATGACCAGGACGCCCCTTGTCTTCATAGGATCCATTGTTTCGTTACATACCATGCCTTCCCTAATCCATCAATTATAAGCCCGGTGACGGTCGTGCAAGAAAAATATTGACATGCGAGATTATATAGTATAATGCGTATATTTATATTTACTAGATCGGACTGGAGGTGATATGAACCCCATATATGCCAATGTAACTCGCAAGCTCATCTTGTTCTCACTTTTCCTATTCGTCTTCCACGGAACCGTATTTGCTTCTGATCTCTCCTCAAACGCTAACATTTTCATGTACCCCAAGCCACTCAAAATTGCAGATTTAAGATTGCAGAGCCCGTCGGGACAAACAGTGTCTCTGGCGGATTTCAAAGGCAAAGTAGTACTGCTGCATTTCTGGTCGATACAATGTCCAGCCTGCCGTGTGGAAGAGCCTCTTCTCCAAGAGGTCAAGAGGAGCTTCGGGCCGGCCGGCCTCGAAATTCTGTGGGTAAATTTAGTGGATTCACCGCCGGCTATCGCTGAGCACGCGGCATCTAACAGGTTTTTGTTCCCGGTCCTCCATGGCGGAGATCGTGGAGTCAGTTTGAAAGTGGTAAACATGAGCGGCAAGAACACTGCCTTCGTGGTAAATCCCGGAATGGAGGCCATCCTAGAAGTCCCGGCGTTTCCAACTACTTATATTGTGGATTGCAGGGGCAGCGCAGTCGGATACAGCGTCGGGGCCGCCAGGTGGAATGACAAAGGCGCTCTCGGACTTCTTCAGGCATTGATTCAGGACAGGAAAACCTGTTTTTCGAATAGTTACATGATGGAGCAGAAGCAATATTCTTCAGCCTCCCCTTGGAAACCTTGATCCTCCTTGTTTTCCCTTGACATTTTTTTGACGGATTGCTAGCGTTTGGCATGAATTGAAGGCGCGTAGCTCAGGGGGAGAGCATCACCTTGACGCGGTGAGGGTCTGGGGTTCAAATCCCCACGCGCCTACCATTCTAGGGCGCAAGGAGTTGTCCTCCGGCAAGGTCCCGTAATAAAGGAGGAGGGATATCGATTCGATGGCATGTAACGGGTTGTGGGACGCACCCACCGTCTTTGAAACGAATCTTTTGAGAGCATGAAGCCCTCCATCGAGATTCAGATCCAAGACACAAGCAAGTCTTACCCACCTGGTATCACTCCCGGAGAAATTCTAAGGGATAATCGCGTCGATAACGGCTGTGACGTGCTCGCGGCGGCCCTGAACGGCACTGGTGTGGATCTGTCAGCTCCCTTGACGGAGTCCGGTAGACTCGAATTTATCGCGGCCCCGTCGCCCAGAGGTCTTGAGATCCTCCGTCATTCTGCCGCCCACGTTATGGCTCAGGCCGTAAAGGAACTCTTCCCGGATGCAAAAATTACTCTTGGTCCACCCGTGGAAGAAGGGTTCTGTTATGATTTCGATACATCTCGTCCGTTCACTCCCGAGGATTTGGACAAAATAGAAAACCGAATGAGCGAAATTGTACGGAGTAGGCTACCTTTCCGCCGTATGGTGCTGCCTAAGGATGAAGCGATTCAGCTTTTTCTTCACAAAGGAGAGACCTACAAAGTCGAATTGATAAAAGGCTTCAATGTAGAAGAAATCAGCCTTTACTCGCAAGGCGAATTCACTGACCTGTGCCTTGGGCCCCATGTTCCAAATTCGGGGTTCATTAAGGCCTTCAAGCTCATCAAGGTGACAGGTACGTACTGGCGTGGCGACGAACGCAATCCCATGCTCCAACGCATCTGTGGCACGGCTTTTCCCTCTGAGGAAAGCCTGGAGCTCCGTCTGAAACTCCGGGAAGAAGCCAAACAAACAGATCGTCGGCGACTCGGCGGGGCCAAGGAAATCACGGGGCGGACCGTTGCGGTGCGCGACCGGGGAGATGACGCGACAGGTGCATTGTCTCTCGAAGAATTTATGTCTAGGACTCGTGAAGAGGTGGATAGACGTGCCTAAAAGAATGCGGCGTTTGACCGCAATAGGGTTCTTTTCAAGGGGGCTTTTTTCATGAAAGGTAGACCAAGAGTTCCCGTCGTGGTGGAACCTAAGGTCAGGGTGAACCAGAGGATTCGAGCTGCCAAACTTCGGGTAATATCGCCTGACGGGGAACAACTCGGGATTTTGGACCTTGCGGAAGCTCTTGCTAAATCTGAGGAGTTCGGCCTTGATCTAGTTGAAGTGGCTCCTAACGTGGATCCTCCCGTGTGCAAGATCATGGACTACGGGAAATTCCGCTATGAGGAGAGCAAGAAAGACCACGAGAGAAAGAAGAAGCAAGCCACAGTCGTGCTGAAAGAGATCAAGCTGAGGCCGAAGACGGAAGAGCATGACCTCGACTACAAGGTGAAGCGACTCAAGCGCTTTATTGCCGACAACTGTAAGGTCAAAGTGACGGTCATGTTTCGAGGACGAGAAATCACGCATCCAGAGCAAGCTCGTCTGTTAATTGATCGAGTCCTCGCCTTGGTGGGCGACGAAGTGCAGGTGGAGCAGTCGGCAAAATTTGAGGGCCGGAACATGACGCTCGTCCTTGCCCCCAAGTAAGGCCGGGTACTCGTGCCACCCATTTGTTGGCGGCTTGCGCTTATGATCCCGAACATCTTGATAGACGTCCATCGCCTTTAGTCGGCCCGCGGGCCTAATGCCGATGTTTCAGGCGATGGCCGAATGTTTGGAAGCAACCAATGGCGGAGCTTTCTTCCTTATCTATCTGACTCCGGAGATCAAAGCTGGAATATGGTTCCGTAGCAACAGTAGAGTGGGCAGGCGGATACGCAAATGCCTTTTGACGAAAAAAGAAGATTTACTCGCGTACTCTTCGAGACAACAATCAAAATCACCGCGGGCAAAACCGTCATAATGTCTAATCGCCTGCGGAATATTAGCCTTGGCGGCGCTTTCGTGTTCACATCGGGGACTTCCTTGCCGGAGAGCACATCATGCGTTTTGGAGATAGATCTCATTGGGCGTGCCAGTCTGTTGAGGATTCAGGTGGAGGCTGAAGTGGTAAGGGCTGACGATGACGGTATGGCCGTGAAGTTCACAAAAATAGACCTCGATAGCCTCGTGCATCTTCGTCATCTGATCGCGGTCCACGCTCAAGATCCAAAAGCTGTGGATGTGGAGTACGATAAAGACCTGCTTGAGCTTAACAGCGATTAGGCCCTATTCCTCAGGCCCAGTCGGAAGAAGCCCCGTCATCCCCGCGAACAGCCGTGACTTGTCAGTCACAGCGCAACATAAAAGTGCTACGACAGAGTCTGGTGCCACGGATGCATCCTGCCCCGCGGGATTCATCCGTGCCTGCTGGTTACTACGCGATGGTCTACGGATACCTCTCCAGCAAGGGAACGCAGTGCCACGGACGTTCCGACACACCCGTCCCAGCACGGATGTGCCGAAGGCTCATTCGTGGACCAAATATCTGAGAGCTACTGCACAAAGGGCAGGCACCTTCAGGTAAGAGCGGGAATCCGGCAGGGGCGATTCGCGAATCGCCCCGACTGTTTGCCTACTCCGGCCATTCTGGATTCCCGCTTGCTCGGGAATGAAGGCTGAGGTCATGGGGCCATTGGATGTGAGCCCACACAGCCCACCAGCAACTGAACAATTAGCTGCTCTTCTAAATCACACTTGACCGAAACGCTATTATCATCTATCTTTGGATCAGGCTTTTAATAGTAGGCTGCGTTCGGATCCGTGGGTGATACACCGCCGTAAAGATGCACCTCATCCTAGCCTCTCCCGACGTGGGAGAGAATTCTCATTCCCATTCCTCGGGGGGATGGGATGGCGTAGGGTGATCCTTGGCGCAAACCTCAACGCTTTTCACCACAATTGAAGCATTGGATGAGGAATACAATCAATGAAAGCACTACTGGTCTATCCGTCCATACCGGATACCTTCTGGAGTTTCAAACATATACTGAAGTTCATTCACAAAAGGGCGGCGCATGTCCCATTGGGATTGTTGACGGTAGGAGCCATGATGCCCCGGGATTGGGAGCTTCGGCTCATCGACATGAACGTGGAAGCGCTGACGGATGAATGGATTCGATGGGCCGACATGGTCTTCATCGGCGCCATGGTGGTTCAAAAGGAATCAGTAAGAGAAGTCGTGGGCCGATGCCGGAGCATGGGCAAAACCACTATCGCGGGTGGCCCGCTTTTCACGAGTTGTGCGGAAGATTACAGTGAAATCGATCATTTGGTGCTCAATGAGGCCGAAATCACATTGCCGATGTTCCTCAAGGATCTTGAAGCAGGGAACCCGCGCCGGATTTACAGCTACCGAAGAAAAGCCGGACATCACAACCACCCCCCTGCCCAGGTGGGACCTTATCAACATGAAGTATTACGCTTCCATGTCTGTGCAGTATTCAAGGGGTTGCCCTTTTGACTGTGAGTTCTGCGATATCGTCCACCTTAACGGCCGCAAGCCACGAGTCAAGTCCAGCGACCAAATGATTCAGGAGTTCCAACGGCTCTACGATCTCGGCTGGCGGGGACGACTCTTCATAGTTGATGACAACTTCATCGGGAATCATGTGAAAGTGAAATCGTTCCTCAGGAGCCTTGCTCCTTGGCAGGAGGCCAATAGGTTCCCCTTTACGCTTTACACGGAGGCCTCGGTCAATCTTGCTCAGGATGCAGATCTGATGAAATTGATGACGTCCGCGGGCTTCGACTCGGTCTTTCTTGGGCTGGAGACGCCTGCGGAAGAATGTTTGGCAGAATGCGGGAAGCACCAGAACCGTTCCATTGACCTTCTGGAGGCGGTCAAGACTATCCAGAGACACGGCATGGAGGTCATGGGAGGATTTATCATTGGTTTTGACAATGACCCTCCAAATATCTTCGAGCGTCAAATCAAGTTCATACAGAACAGCGGTGTTGCGAAGGCCATGATAGGCCTCTTGAATGCCATCCCGGGGACTCGCTTGTACCAACGTCTCAAAGATGAGGGCCGACTCATAGAGGGTTGCACCGGCGACAACTGTGACGGATCATTGAACTTTATACCGAAGATGGACGCGCAGACGGTAAGAGACGGATACCAGGCGGTTTTGAACTACATCTATTCACCCAAGCAATACTACAATCGCGTTATGGAATTCCTTAAAGACTATAAGCCTACCCGGCGTAAGCGCGTGGACAGAACAGAGCTAATGGCTTTCTTCAATTCCATTCTGTACCTTGGGATCCTGGACAAGGGGAAGAACAAATTCTATTACTGGAAGTTCTTGATCAAGGCGTTTCTCTTCCACAGGGAATCCTTCGGCGAGGCGGTCTCCAGCGCGATTTTCGGATACCATTTCAGAAAATTGCTCGGCAAATAGAGGACCTCAGTTAGTAACCAGCCAGCACTGACCAGGCGCCCAGATCCGTGTGTGATTTATATCGATTGCCGAAGGGTTTGTCCGACTTGCGGGAATGGTCACGCCAACGGCGTGATCACCCGGACTTGATCCGGGGTCCAGACTTTGGATTCCCGTGTACGCGGGAATGATGGATGTGTCCCCCGATATCGGACAAAAATGTTGGCAATTGCTAGGGCGGATCATTCATTGTTTGACCGCGAACTGGTGTGAGCACTCAGCATTACACCATGTGGCCTTCTCCTCTTCTCACAAACACCTCGTTGTCCAGCTCCATTGTCCAACTGTCATTCTCAAGATGAGGAGGCTTGTCGATGTGCCAGGTCCTTGACAGCCCCATGGTTCCGATAGAGAGGGACCTGTCCTGGATACGCACATTTCCGCCTGTGACAGAGCTATGACCACTCTTGAAATCACCCCGCCCATCGGCCTGAATCCTTATGAGGGTCCCTTTCTTACCAGACCATTCTCCTGCAAAGACAAGCTGATCCGGTGAGAGGGGACTACTCTTCCATGTCAAGCCAAGGTCTGGGACTCCGCGTTGAGCTATCAGGCCCACAATGACAAATGAGGCTACGAATAGGCACGTTCCTACGATCCCCAGCGCTCTGCCGACTTTCAAAGTACCGATTTTCCGAGAAGACATCAGGCCGTTGCGAATCTTCCTCAGGTCGGCACTCCCGGTGATCCACGCGATTACTCCCAGAGGTCCGCACATAAACAGCGACACTATTCCGAGCAAGAGCACCAGATCCGCATGGTTGCTCTGCAAGTTCGGAGGCGTTCCAATGGGGGGGCCATGATCGAGTCCCGCGGTCGGCGAATCAATTTGTGCGGCCGTGGAACTGAGCCTGTGGTCGTCGGATGAGGGATCAACCCTCTTGTCTTCGCTCATTTTTTTCTACCCCGAAAAGTGGGTCGAGTTTTTCACGAGTCATTAGATCAGAGACGCACGGAGGAATCAACGAGAGGCCCAAACCGCCTGCGAGGTCACGCCCGTATTCTCTCGGCCATCACTCATGGCATTAGGAGTTGCCGTGGCCACCTCGATTGTATCACCGCCGCCGGCCTAATGGGCAAGGCTTTTTTCGGGGGGAATGCCTCTGGAGTGGGATGTCGACGCGGGGTGGCCGGCAATCAAGGGATGTCCAAAAAGAAGCCCGACGGATTTGACAAAAGGGTATGGCTCCAAACAAGGAGGATACGGTCGTCCCGCCGGGCGAATTGCAAGGCTAGCGCATCCATCATAAATGTTGCAAAAAAGTATGTCAAGAACGAATTGAAGACCTTGGCAAGCGTTCAATTGGGCAAGGGCAATCAAGACTGGTCGTTCAGCAGGAATAGTAGGGCCGGCATCTTGCCGGTCCCCACCATGGACCGGCAAGATGCCGGCCCTACTGATGCTAGTGACCTGTTGACCGAGACCCTCTTTCCCCGCCGGTAATTTAATGGTTATGGTCTTGGACGAATGCTCCCTGTCACGAAAGACACTTCCCGGAATTGCGTATCATTCTCACGAGAACGGGGTGAAGAAGTCCGACCACTCGCCTGAAAGTCTTCATAAATGTCCACCATCGCATCATTGCGCCAAGATTTTCGCGTAATTCAAGGGGGTTGCTCCATAATTCTTTGAGGTCGCGCCAATCAGGCAGGGGCGGAGAATCGAGGTCGTCGGAAATCACTCGGAGCGAGGTGAAGGGCACGCTGAGTCGCATAGCTTCCAGACCAACCGCATGACTTTCCATATCTACGGCCTCGGCACCCGTGGTTTTATGGAGACTCTGCCGCTCTTCTCGGGCAAAAACGGCATTGCGTGCAGTAACGATGCGTGTGACTTTGCAAGTTAGGCTCTCACTTCGACAAGCTGAGGCCAAGGCCTCGATCACGAGTGACGGACATTTGCAGACATTATCGAGATCATGAGCAAAGAGCGTATCTGAGGAGACAACCATATCACCGATCTTCAGGTGGGGCACAAGCCCACCCGCGGCGCCCACGCAAAGAATCCCAGACGGGGTTATGTCCAGGTTTCTAACAGCAGCGGCTGCCCTGTCCGGGCCGATTCCGCACCGTACTACCAACAGTCGCGTCCCCTCGAAAAAGGCTTCTCTGTAAGTTGCCTTTCCCTTATTCCACCGACGACGCACCTCCAGCCTATGGATGAACTGGTGAGCCTCAATTCCCATGGGAAAGACAAAGCACAGCGGACTATTTTCCTTGTTCGCAGCAAACACGGCGTTATATAGTAAATCAATTACAAACCGGAAGCTATAGCAATGTCTCTCGTAGACCTGGACTCAATCGACAGAAAGATCTTGGTGGCCCTACAGGGGGACCTTGACGATTCACCCGAACCGTATGCCGGAATAGCCTCGGTTGTGAGCATTTCGGAAACGGAGGTTATTCGACGCATCAAGCGCATGCAGGAGGACGGCATCATCCGTCGGATCGGGGCCATGATACGGCATATCGAAGCCGGAATCGGCTTCAACGGCATGATCGTCTGGAAGGTCGAACCCGGCAGGATCGAAGAGGCAGGCCGGCTCATGGCAGGGTTTCCGGAAGTTACCCACTGCTACGAAAGGCCCCCCTTCGGGGAAAAAGGGGGGACTTTGTTCACTATGGTCCACGCCTCGTCGGAAAGCGGATGTCTCGACATAGTCCGACTCATGTCCGAGAAGACAGGGGTAAAGGAATACGAAATACTTTTCAGTGAACGGGAACTCAAGAAGGTCAGCATGACCTATTTTGACGATGAAGACCCCGAACAGGACGACTGATATGCAAAGTCCAACCAAGCCAGTGAGCATCTTGAAGGGGTAATAGTAGGGCCGGCCTCTTGCCGATCAACGTTCAAGCACCGGCAAGATGCCGGTGCTACTGACCAATGCCAAACCATAGCGGCCTGTAGGGCGGCCCGTGGCCGCCGATTGCGTCGGGCGCGGCCCGACCTACCAATTAAATGTGGCATTCATGCTTCGTCGTAGCTCTCTAGCTACGATAGTCGGTATGACACCCAAAATAGAAGACACCAGGAAGGGTGGCTCATGACAATAACCAAGACATCCGAATCCCTGTTTCATGAGGCAAAAGCAGTAATTCCCGGCGGCGTGAACTCGCCGGTGCGGGCCTTCAAGGCTGTGGGACTTCCTCCCCGTTTCATCCGATCCGGCAAGGGTTCCAAAATCGTGGACGAAGACGGCAATACATTTATCGATTATGTGGGCTCTTGGGGTCCGCTGATCCTTGGCCATGCCCATCCTGAGGTATTGGAAGCCGTGGAATTAGCCATGAAGAACGGGACGTCGTTCGGGGCCCCTACGCGGCGCGAAGTTGAGATGGCCCGGACCATAGGGGATATGGTCCCCTCCATCGAGATGGTCAGGCTGGTCAATTCAGGGACTGAAGCGGCCATGAGCGCAATTCGACTGGCTCGAGGCTATACCGGCAGGGACAGGATCATCAAGTTCTCCGGGTGCTACCACGGCCACAGTGATAGCTTGCTTGCACGCGCAGGTTCGGGGGCGGCAACTTTTGCGATTCCCGATTCGCTCGGCGTGCCGGGAAATGTTGTGGACCAGACTGTGGTTGTCCCGTTTAATGACCTGGAAGCTGTTCGCGGCCAAATAGAAGAAAATCCCAACCGGTTGGCCGCAGTAGTGGTGGAGCCGGTAGCAGGCAACATGGGCGTCGTGCCGCCGAAGGAAGGATTCCTGCGCGGCCTTCGAGACCTATGCACCCGGGATGGAGCGCTCCTGATTTTTGACGAGGTCATCACTGGCTTCAGGGTCGGGCCTGGTGGGGCTCAGGAACTGTACGGAATCAAGCCCGATCTGACCTGCCTGGGAAAGATTATCGGCGGTGGGTTGCCGGCAGCGGCGTTCGGAGGGCCAAGAGCCATTATGGAATACCTCGCGCCTGTTGGCGGGGTCTATCAGGCAGGGACCCTGTCGGGGAATCCGCTGGCAGTTGCGGCGGGTTTGGCCACTCTCAAGATCCTTAAACGAGATAATCCGTACCCGCAGCTCGAAAGGAAAGCGGCTGCACTGGCAAACGGCATGAATGAGATCCTCACCCGCAAGAGCATTCCTCACACGGTGAACAGAGTAGGGTCCATGTTGTCGCTCTTTTTTCATCCGGGGCCGGTCACTTGTTATGAGGAGGCATTGCAGGCCGATAAGGAGGCTTTCAGGCATTTCTTCGGTAAGATGTTGGATAATGGAGTTTATTTGGCTCCTTCCCCTTTTGAGGCATGGTTCGTGAGCGCGTCGCACACTGATGACGATATTGAGAGGACGTTAGAAGCAGTGCAGAAGAGCGTCTGATGGTTCCAGAAGGGGCGGCGGGGCGTATCGTGGCACCAACAAAAAAAAGGTAGCACTACGTAATCGTTGCAGAATTCCCTTGATTTTAGCCATTATCTACGTTATTGTGCGCTGATGCGTAGCAATGCGCTTTGTATATCGAACTTGTGTTTGACGGCGTTTGCAAATCCACAGCTTACAAATCAACTATTGACCCAAGGACTCGAACTGCAGTGAGGGGTGCTCAGTTCCTGATTGAGTTCCCATCGCGGGTACGAGGTAGGGGTGTATTCAAGGGTCCATGCAAGGAGGTTAATAATGGACAAGTCTATTGACGTTCCCGAAAGGTTGGCACTGAAGGGCGTTAACCGCAGGGACTTCATGAAGTTCTGCGGGTTCATGGCGACCGTTTTAGGCCTTCCTATGACTTTTGCTCCGCGAATTGCCGAGGCCGTGGCAGCAAAGCGACCCACAGTGGTGTGGTTGAGTCTGTCGGAGTGCACCGGATGCACGGAATCCTTTATCCGAAGCGCTCACCCCTGGGCCGCGGATATTATCCTGGATATCATTGACTTGGCCTATCACGAAACCGTGATGGCCGCAGCCGGCGAGCAGGCGGAGCACATTCTCGAAGAGACAATTAAGAACAACAAAGGAAAGTACATCTGTATCGCGGATGGAGCGATCCCCACAAAGGATAACGGCGCCTATGGCAGGATTGGCGGCAAAACCATGATGGAGATTGCCAATAATGCCTGCAAGAATGCCGCGGCGGTGATTTGCGTGGGTATTTGTGCGAGCTACGGAGGCTTGCCTGCCGCTAAGCCCAATCCGACGGGATCAAAGAGCGTGCAAGAAGTCACCGGTGTGAAGACGGTCAACCTGGCGGGTTGTCCGCCCAACGCAGACAATATGGTGGCGACGATTGTTCATTACCTCCTGCTGGGCAAGCTCCCTGCGCTGGATGACAAAGGCCGACCGTTGTTTGCTTATGGCCAACTCATTCACGACAACTGTGAACGAAGGGGCCACTATGAAGCCGAAGAGTTCGTGAAAGAATTCGGAGACGAAGGGGCCGCCAAAGGTTGGTGCCTCCGCAAGGTGGGCTGCCAAGGTCCCGAGACGCACGCCAATTGCCCCAAGATCAGGTGGAACCAGGGGACCAACTGGCCTGTCGGCGCGGGTCATCCGTGCATTGGGTGCCACGAACCGGACTTCTGGGACAAAATGAGTCCCTTCTACGTGGAACGAAGCTAGGTTCAGTGAGAATTCAACCCAATGAAGTGAGCTTTTAGAAAAGGAGCGAAACAATGGCAAGAGTCGTCGTTGACCCCATTCCAAGGATTGAGGGTCACCTGCGCATAGAGGTAGAAGTAGAGAATGGCAAGGTGAAGGACGCTTGGAGCAGCGGAACGCTCTTCAGGGGGCTTGAAATAATTCTCCAGGGACGTGACCCGCGAGACGCCCACCTGTTGACCCAGCGTTCCTGCGGCGTTTGCACACTCGTGCACTCCCTAGCCTCCGTGAGGGCTGTCGAGGACGCTCTCAAAGTAAAGATTCCCCCAAACGCCCGAATTATACGCAACCTGACCCACGCGGCCCAAAACATGCACGATCACCCCGTTCATTTTTATCAGTTGTGCGCCCTGGACTGGGTGGACGTGGTCTCGGCCCTTTCGGCGGATCCAAAGAAGACCGCGGAACTCTCCGACGCAGTCAGCGGGAGAGCCCAGGGTCCAAAGTACTATGAAGCCCTCAAGGGAAAGCTGAAGGCCTTTGTTGACTCCGGTCAACTGGGTCCCTTTGCCAACGCCTACTGGGGCCACCCCGCCTATAAGCTTCCTGCTGAGGCCAATCTGATGGCCGTGGGGCACTATCTGGACAACCTGCGCCAGCAGGTCTTCGCGGCACAGATCACCGCAATCTGGGGCGCCAAGAATCCGCATTTGCAGGGGCATCTGCCCGGCGGCGTGACCGTGGCTCAGCAACTGGCCAGTGTAGAATGGATTGCCCAGTATAAGTACATGATCAAAGAGCAGATCAAGTTCATCGAGGAAGTCTATATTCCAGATCTGTTGGCCGTGGCAGGCTTCTACAAAGATTGGGCAGCGATCGGTGGAAACAAGAACTTCCTCTCCTATGGCGATTTCCCCGAAGGAGACGCGGAGCCCGACAGCTTCTACTTCAAGAGAGGAATGATTCTCGACGGGAAGCTCGATCTGGTGAAGGTCGACCCGCAGAAGATTACCGAAGATGTTACCCACGCCTGGTATGACGGCGACAAACCCTTGCATCCCTCAGTGGGCGAGAC
Source organism: uncultured delta proteobacterium (assembly GCA_963809365.1). Lineage (GTDB taxonomy): Bacteria > Desulfobacterota > Desulfomonilia > Desulfomonilales > Desulfomonilaceae > CAWBBA01. The sequence continues at coordinate 15,293 of CAWEJR010000033.1, forward strand.
CAAGCCTCTCTCCGGCGACAAGCTCAAGGGTGCGATTCCCGACACCAAGGGGAAGTATAGCTGGATGAAGGCCCCCAGGTACGATGGGAAGGTCCATGGAAGTCGGCCCCCTCGCCCAGTGTCTCACATCCTACGTCGGCGGAAACAAAGAGATCAAAGAGACCGTCGATATGGTGCTGAAGAAGCTGGATGTCCAGGCTCCCGCCCTGTTCTCTACTCTGGGAAGGATCGCGGCCCGTGGCATCAAGTGCCTGGTCAATGCGAAGAGGGCGGAGAAATGGGTCGACGACCTCATCGAGAATATTAAGAAGGGCGACACGAAGACCTTCACTTCATACAAACTCGATGAGAGCAGCAACGGCCAGGGCATGGGCCTGAACGACGTCGCGCGTGGCTCCTTGGGCCACTGGATCAACATCGAGAAAGGCAAGATCAAGAACTATCAGCAAGTTGTTCCGTCCACATGGAACCTTGGACCCGCGGACGCAAAGGGACAGAAGGGACCCGTGGAGAACGCTCTCATCGGAACACCGGTTGCTGATCCGAAAAAGCCTCTCGAGATCCTTCGCACAGTCCACTCCTTCGATCCGTGCATAGCTTGCGCGGTGCACGTGATTGATCCCCATACCAACGAAGTCTACAAATTTAGAGTTTCCTGATAAGAGATCGGGAACGCTTACAGGGCGGCCGAAAGGCCGCCCTTTTTTGTCAGGCCAGGCTCTCAATCAGGTCCAAGATCTCAGCGGTTTTGTCCTGAAGTAGCTTTTTGTCCCGCCTAACTTCTACGTTCAGCCTGATTACCGGCTCGGTGTTGGACGGTCTCAGGTTAAACCTCCATTTGTCGAATTCCATGCTCAGGCCGTCAGTGTAGTCGATCTCGGGCCCTTGGCCTTTGTAGTGGGCCTCTACCTTTTCGATCACGCCGTGGGGATCCGGTACCGTTCGGTTGATTTCGCCACTTACGGGATACTTGTCCATTCGGGCCTGAATGAGTTCCGATAAGGGGCGGCCCGAAATGCTGAGAGTCTCTACCAGAAGCAGCCACGGGATCATGCCGCTGTCACAATAGGCGAAATCTCTGAAATAGTGGTGCGCGGACATCTCCCCGCCGTAAATAGCATCCTCCACACGCATTCGTTCTTTGATAAACGCGTGGCCGGCTTTGCTCATCACCGGGATGCCGCCTGCTTCCTCCACCATCTCAACCGTGTTCCAGACGAGCCTCGGATCGTGCACAATTTTTGAACCGGGACGCCGCCTCAGAAAAGCCTGTGCAAGCAAGCCCACAATATAGTACCCCTCGATGAATCCTCCCTTTTCGTCGAAAAAAAAGCATCTGTCGGAATCTCCATCCCACGCAATCCCGAGGGCTGCTTTGTGTTGTACCCACGCTCTCAGCGGTGACCCCTCGGTTTTCGGGTAGAATAGGATTGGGGATCCCATTAGGGAAGGTGCCGTCGGGCTCCGGGAAGATTTTTATGAACTCGAGGGGGAGTCTGCTTTCAAGCTTGTCGAGAACCGGCCCCGCACAGCCGTTGCCGCAGTTCATGACCACTTTGAGCCTTGAGATCTTTTCCGGATGAACATAAGTAAGGAGATGGTCTATGAAGGCATCCCGTGAGCTTATTGACTTAGTCGCACCTTTCTTGTCGGCCTCCGGCTGAAAACTTTCGGTCACTACCATCCGTTCGATATCCTTAAGGCCGGTATCCGCGCTTATCGGTCTCGATTCTTTCTTAACCAACTTCATGCCGTTGTAATCCATCGGATTATGGCTGGCGGTGATCATAATTCCGCCATCAAGCTTAAAATGCGAAGTTGCAAAATAGACTTCTTCAGTGGGGCACAGTCCTATGTCCAGCACATCGCATCCCAGATCGTTGAGTCCTCTCGCTACGGACTCGGAGATAGCCGCGCTGGAAAGCCGAACGTCTCTTCCCAAGCAGACTCTTGAGGGTTTCAGCAGAGAAGCATACGCTTTGCCGATCTTGTAAGCCATCTCTTCGTTGAGTTCATCGGGGATACGACCTCGAATATCATACGCCTTGAAGGCACTCAGTCCCTTTTGTCCAGAATCCGGCATGGCTGGTTCCTTTCATTGCTGGTCATTATTCGTCACGGAGTTCGCGGGAGTTTTTCTTTAGGACGCCGCGGCTCACATCAGGGATACTTGCCGCCCCGAAGCACCGTCCCCTTTGAAATGCGGTAAACTTCTCCCGGCGGAGCATTAATTGCTACCTTCCCCTCGATCTTTATGTCTCTCTCGAAGAAAACCGGCCCCGACACCTCAAGGGAACAAGCGTTCACGAGAGACACGGAAGACGGGTCCTCGAAGCGCTCGGACAACTCAAGGGGCGAATTCAAGAATTCCGGTCCGAAAAATACTGTCGGCCTCAACGGCAATGATGACGGCCGCAAGGGATTCTTTTGTAACTTATCCATTGAATCCAGTGCGCAGACGTCGGATTGCAGCAAAAACAGGTCCGCAACTTTCTTGGTGGGGAAAAATCGGTCCCTGCCTACTTGCAGGCCGCGTGCACGGGAGAAAGATCCGATTGCAGCTCCCATGGCCGTTTCAAGCTGGATAACCTTGTGACTTCCGATGGTCTTGTGATTCAGTATGAGCGGCAATCTTAGGGACTTATCCTTGAGGGCGGCGGAGAGAGCGTCCAGGTCCACCCACACGTTATTGGTATTGAAGACCTGAAACCGATTTATATCCATAAAGGATTCTCTGTCTTCGGGTGCGACCTGAGCAATTTCCAGCAGGTCCAGCCGGCCATTTCCGACCACGAGAGTCCCACCTTTTCGGTCCACCTTTGTCCTGGCGGTGACTTCAAGCAGAAACTCGATCTTTTCCGCCTCCATCAGCCCCAATATCCAAGGTTCAACGGAAGCCGCTAGATTGTCCAGATTGGAGATAAACGCCCACCTGCAACCAGCTTCCCTTAGCTTTTCCAGGAGGCCGGTCCGTTGCAGGCTTTCGTACACGTCCCCGTGGCCGGGAGGCGCCCAGTCCTCGTCTGTGCCGCTCTCGAGGGGCTCCAGAGTTCCCCTCCACTAATCGTGGTATCTGGTTTTGAATGAAGGTCAGCACCTGGAGATCAAAACGCCTGACGATCTCAAGTGTAGGACCGTGAGTGAAGAAGCTGTCCATCAGGACCAGAGGCATTTGGATGCCCCATTCCCTGCGAATAGCCTCTATCTGGCCGATGATGATCTCCAGATAGGACCGGCCGTTTTTGGCTGTGAGGACTCCTTTGGGGACCACACCGCCCATGGTGGTGCTGCGGCCGCCGTTTAACTTGATGACCGCCGCTTTTGTCAGAAGGGATCTTCCTCTTGCCGCAAGTTTTGCGATACTTTTCGGATCCGGAGGGTTCAAGAGAAGGTCGGCGTCGGGCGTGGAGACCTCGTCGACCGAAACGTAGGCAGAGCGTTCATCATTAATTTGGTCGACCATCCGCAGAAAATTCTCGATGGCCTCCGGATGGATGCCCCGTGACGCCATCTTGCGCCTGATCCGCTCTTCTACGCCGTCCAATTTCATTCCGCCCCAACTCCGGATTACTTTATCAGAGTGTGATGAAAAAAAGCACATAATCAAAGCAGATCATTCTTTGCCGACCGCGTCTGTAAGCTTGCGGGCCTTTTCTATCAATTCGATCAGAGTGCACAGTTTGGTGGGCTGCGGTTGAACAAAGCATTTTTCGAAGTCTTCGGGGCTGAGTTGTTGACGAAAATATGCTTCCACATCAAAGTAGTGGCCCCAGCAGGCCAGGGCTTTTCCGCAGGGTAGTTCGCGTCCCTCCACACGACAGAATTCGAAATTCACCGGCCCGCCCAACCTAGGGCAACGAATCTGCTTTTCTTCATAAGGAGGATTGGAAGAAGATGCTTTCATGCGATCTCCCGCGTCGCCCCAAATATCGAATCCCGTTAGAATAGATAATCTATGCGCCAATATTAACAGAATTGTTGATGCGGGTAAAGGTAGGCCCTGAAAGGGGCCGAGGCCTTCGCAATGACAATTCTCGGCCATTGCCGAAACGCCATTTTTCCGGGGGTGCCGATATTGCGCCGGGCTCTGGAATACAAAAAAACTGCGGGGCGGTTAGAGACACCAACCCCGCAGCCGGATACGCGATCTTCAAATATGAGGGTCACATCTTTGGCTTCGGAAACCCTTCCAGGGCCTTGAGAGCTTCTTGGATCTCTTCCATCGGGAGTTCGTAGTCAAATAGCTTGCCCTGGAAATACGCGTCGTATGCGGCAAGGTCCACGAGGCCATGACCGCTCCAATTAACGAGGATCGTCTTCTGCTTTCCTTCTTCCTTGGCTTTCTTTGCCTCTTGTATGACAGCCGCCAGAGCGTGATTGGTCTCGGGCGCGGGTATAAACCCTTCCGTCCTTGCCCAGGTCACCCCAGCGCTGAAAGTTTCCAATTGATGTACGGCTCGAGGTTCGATGAGGCCGTCCATGATCAATTGGCTGACCAGAGGGGCCATGCCGTGGTAACGCAATCCCCCCGCGTGAATGGGGGCCGGCACAAATGAATGCCCCAGCGTGTGCATTGGGAGCAATGGGGTCATCTGAACTGTGTCGCCGAAGTCGTAAGCGAACGGGCCTTTGGTCATGGTCGGGCAAGAGGTTGGTTCGACAGCAATGATCTGGATCTGTTTCCCCGCGATCTTGTCTCGCAGGAACGGGAAGGCACAGCCTGCGAAGTTGCTCCCACCACCGGCGCAACCTATTACGATATCCGGGTAGTCGCCGGCCTTGGCGAGCTGTTTTTGGGCTTCCTGACCGATGATCGTCTGGTGAAGCATCACGTGATTCAAAACGCTCCCGAGGGAGTAGCGCGTAGGCGGGCGGCCCTGGGCTTCACTGGTCACCGCGTCTTCCACTGCCTCACTGATTGCAATGCCGAGACTGCCCGGAGAATTGGGGTCCTGGGCAAGAATCTTGCGGCCGGCCTCGGTTTCGGTGCTGGGGCTGGGAATACATGTCGCTCCCCATGTGTTCATCATGAGGCGGCGATAAGGCTTCTGCTCATAACTTACCCGGACCATGTAGACCTTTGCTTCCAGCCCGAATTGATTGCAAGCGAAAGCCAAAGCGCTTCCCCATTGCCCCGCGCCAGTTTCAGTGGCGATTCTCTTGATGCCGAAAACTTTGTTGTAATAGACCTGGGGTATGGCTGTGTTGGGCTTGTGACTACCGGCCGGGCTAACACCTTCGTTCTTGTAGTAAATCTTTACCGGGCAGTTTAGGAATTTCTCCAGGTGGACCGCACGATATAAAGGGGTAGGGCGCCATATCAGCAGCTTTTCCACGACTTCGTTCGGGATGTCGATCCACCTCTCCTGGCTCACTTCCTGTTCGATAAGATTCATGGGGAAAACAGGGGCCAGGTCCTGGGGGCCAAGAGGCTGACCGGTGCCCGGATGCAAAGGGGGCTGCATGGGGTTCGGCATGTCCGCCACGATGTTATACCATTGGCGGGGCATCTCGTCTTCGGTAAGTAAAATCTTTACCGGCATGGGCATCTTCCTCCTGCTGTTTGTGGTACGGCTTTCCCTTCCGTGTACTCTGGAAACGAAAGGGCATGCTCACGGATGGATGATTGACCAAATATGACAGTCACGCCTGGGCCTTTAGGCCAGGGCAGAAGATATACGGTCAGGTCAGGATGGGAATCCGTGCTCCGACGCGTGCGATTGGACCGGGGGTAAGAAAACGCCGGAGACAATTCTACTTTCAAACTGGGTCCACGCGCAAGACTTTTCAGCTTGGTCAAATACTTGACAGGGGTCGGCGAATGTAAGGTAAACTGGGGTTCGGAAACTGTAGCGTTTCCTGCAACTCTGCTTTAGTGCAATGTTGCGGATTTCCTTTGCGAAGTCACTATTTCGCTATTATGGGGTTGAGCAAATGAAGATAGTCGCCATCTTGGGAAGCCCTAGAGGGAAGAGTAACAGCACGGCTCTGGCAAGAACCATTCTGCAGAAGGCTGGAGAACAGGGAGCCGAGTGCCGGGAGTTTATTTTGAATAAGCTCCAGTTCCGCGGTTGCCAAGGCTGCGAAACCTGCAAGACAAAGCTGGACCACTGCGTCGTCAACGATGACCTGACACCGGTGTTGGAGGCCGTCAAGGAGGCGGACGCCGTTATTATGGCTTCGCCAAATTATTTCGGGGAGGTGTCCGGCCAGTTCAAGTCATTTTTCGATCGGACATATTCGTATCTGAGCCCGGATTTCAGTAGCCGCCTCAAGCCGGGCAAGTCGTCTGTTTTCGTTTTTGCCCAGGGCCAGCCCGACTTGAACATCTACTCAGACGTCCATCCTCGGTACGAAATGTGGCTCAAACGCTTCGGGTTTTCGAATAACTTCCTTCTCCGAATGAACGGTCCTCGGTCTGCCGACTCTATTTCGCAAAGGCCTGATCTGATCAGCCAGGCTGAAGACATCGCTAGGCAACTAATGTCACCAGCTTCATAGGAGGCAGGATGACGGGCAATCCCGCGTTCCGCGTGGACGGTCCGACCGTGCGTCGGCTCCATAATTGTGAAAGGGCGCGCCTAGATGATCCACATCGAGAGAGCAGCTGATCAGGTCGTTTCAGCTAGAGTGGTGTCCCGCAATTAGCTTTCTAGTCCCTGACCTGGCCAGCACGCAAGTCAGTGTCATTGCGAGGAGCGAAGCGACGAAGCAATCTCCAGCGCTTGCTCTACAACCCCGTGAGATTGCTTCGCTGCGCTCGCAATGACAAAACTGGCCCCCTTCTGCCTAGTCGGAACGCCCGGGAGGGGCTCAAATGGCCGGTAATGTAACTTATTTGAGGGACAGGACACCAGAGACTCGATCTTTCTCGTGCTCTTGCGGCTTAAGTTCCAGAGTAGTTTTGGCGTGCTCTTTTATTGCTTTATCACTGAACCACCAGTACACATGGTCTCCTCGCATGTACGGTTCGATCTGATCCTTCTGATGCGGATGAAATGTTCTTCCGCAGACGCCACCCGGCAGTACTGCGAGGACCTTATCCTGATCGCCGAGGTCGGCCACCATTCGTAACGAGGCTGAAAGAATGACGTCAAAGGGCTTGTCATAGTCGTACCAGGCGCAGTAGAGCGTTTCTCTGGAACCGCCCATTGGATTCCTGCCGCTGCCTAGCAATGACGTGCCGAAACCCTGACGTCTGATCGGATTGACGAATTCTATTTGATGGACCTTGCCCCATTTCCATTCCTTGCGGTCGGTACCAAACAATGATCCAAGCTGCTTGTCAGCCTGCCGCGCAGCGTGGTGGAAGAGATCATTCATGGTTTCGGTTTTGTCTTTAGTCCTCACGTCGTCGAACCACGGCGCAGATCCTGCCAGCACCATGCGCTGGAGTCTCTCTTGCCAGAAATAGCCCTCATTGAGCATGACCGCCGTCAGGTGAGGTCCCAACTCGTCCTCAAAAACCAGGCGAAAGAAATTTCGATAGATCGTCTGGAACAGAGTTGGTGCCACCTGGCTCAGATCGTCACGGTGATTCCACTCGGCCAGTATATCGCCTATTTCCTTGGTATCAGGATAGGAGATAAGAGCCTTCGCCATGATCGGGCACACTGCTTGGGCCATGGTATTCGTGGGATCCCTCTGAAATTGCCAGTGCTCGTCCACCGACTTGGGCCCCGGGGCATCCAGCAGTTGTTTGAGCCTGCGGTATCTGTAAGATGCGGCAAAATGCGACGAATAATAGTACGGGTAATTGGCATCCACGGTCTTGTGATTGCATGTGCCTAACCATCCGCGGGAAGGATTCTCAGAATTCGGCATTTGATCGAAAGGAATCCAACCGATCCAGTTGTCCGTTGAGTCCTTGACCACGTAAGGAACTGTCGAGTCTCCCTGGGACCGGATCGGCAGCTTGCCCGACACATGCCATCCTATGGTGCCATCCACGTCAGCGAACACGCAATTTAGTACGATGAAGTTCAAGTGACCTATGGCCTCGCGCACGTCCTTGGAAGACCTGGCGGTCAGCAACTCTTCAAGACCGATTTTAGGTCCCATGGTTTCAGCGGCGGCCCACCGCAAGGTGACAACCTTATCGGTCCGAAGCTCAGGCAAGGCTTCGGAAACCACCGGGCCTCTGCGAGTAAATCTGATGTCCAGGGGTTCATCCCTGTATGACGTGGCGGAGCTGCTATCTTTAATCCTGAGCGTCTCCCGGACCACTTTGAACGGCACAGATTCCGAACCCTCCTTGTACTTGGAGGGATCATGCGGGATCCACAGTCTCCACATAGAGGTCCTGGCAATCGCCGTAATTGTTTGTCACACCCATGGCGAAACGATCAGTCCGGCAGATCACCATGCCTGGAATTCCAGGTACCGTGGCCCCCACCGCCCTCAGTTGAGGCGTGATAATTCCGACCGGATACCATACCCCCGGCAGCATCCTGGCATCGAGATGTGGATCATCTGCGACCACGGGCTTGCCGCTCGGCGAGAATCGGGGAGCGACGGCCCAGTTGTTACTCCCATGGCCGCGTCCCACTGTCTCTAAATACTGGAGCAGCGAGTAATCAGCGGCAAAATGAAGTGGCTCGCTGGCATTGACTTGCGTATTGGGCCTGCCGGCCTCGTCTCGCGGATCATCGGGGTTTATGTTGAGCGGAAATAGTTGAGAAGCCCGTTCGGGTCCCAGTTTGTCTACCAACATCTGGGCTATGATTTCCGTGCTCATGTTGGCCGAGGTAGTCCAACCCATGTAATAGATTATGGCAAGACTATCGGAGACCTCCCAGGTTTCCGGCTTGATGCCGGCCAGCTTGAATTCGATGTGGTGCTCTTTAGGTCGCGTTCTTATGAATGCATTGACGCCGTCAAGATATTTCTGAATAAAGAGTCTTGAGTTGTCATCCAAAATTTCGGCATGTCTCTTGGCGTTGCGATGAATGCCTATTGTTCTCATACGCACGTCAAGGGGCTTGCCGGCGTCACCAGCCAACTCGGAAATACGACCTTCAGCCAAGAGTCGCGTGAGCTGCATCTGGAACAGCCGGTCCTGAGCAGTGACAAAGCCCTGAGCCATGAGGCCGTCGTAGAGGGTTTCGGCACGAATATATGCCATGCCTTTCTCATCGCGCATGATCGTGACAGGCTTGCTGAGACCGGGCAGAACGATGGTTCCTTCTCGTTGATATTGGTTAAGATGCGGCAGCCAGAAAAGAACGCCTCCTGCCGCCACAACGAGTACCGCCACCACGATCCAAAAGAGTGCGCGACCCGGCTTCAGTTTCATGATCGCCTCGATTCCCCCGTACGGAGGTTATATATGGTGTCACTCGATTACTTGTAAGCTGTCAGCCGCAAGGAAGTCCCGCGTTCCCGCGCAAAATCACGACAACAGGCGCCAGGACCGCAGAGCGGAAAGATAGCTTGCACACCACCACATGCGCGCTCGGAGGCATGCAGTCAGGCCGGTAGTGCCTTCATTGTCACTCACCTGAATGCGTTACGCCTCACCTGGGAAAAATGCAGAGGACACATAATCCTCTTTGTCTGAAGTGAACGATTGCCCATGTTCATGGCAGCACATAAACGCTGGTCTATTCTCTGGGGGCCTTGGCCGCCTTTTCTTCTTGTAGCTGTCGGAATCTCATGTCCAGCAATTTCAAGAGCCGTTGGTAAGTATTCTTTTCGGTGGAGGTCGAGGCGCCACGTATCTTTTCCTCGCAGAGGCGTCTCATGCCCACAATCGTCTTCAGGTCCTGAAATTCAACGACATAGGGTATGTCGGTGTCGAACTCTTTTGCTCTTACCATGCTGACATCTCCCGCGGGCTAACAAGATTCCTTGGATCAGCCGTCGAGCTGAGGTGAATCTCATGGATTCCCGGTCGAGGTTCGTGCCGGGGACCTTTATCACAGTTGCGCGGTTATGCAAGAGGGATTTTTCGTGGAATGGCTCGGGCCGGTCCTCTTCCGAACCTGACACGGTTGCGTGAAGAGACCTTGACCCGTCTCCGTCGTCAGGTGGTATAGTAGCATGCTCGGCTGCCCCTAACAATGCAAAGTTAAGCCCACCGGGTGTCGGCCACGCGAGAAATTTATGGAATCACAGTCGGAAAAAGGCGGCTCAGCGTCCTCGGCAAGGGGAATCATTAGCCGTTTCATGCATCTGTTGTCGGCCCAGGGAGTGGAAGGGGTCACAAGCTGGGGGTTCTTCCTCTACCTCGCGCGGGTGGATGAGACCCTGTACGGCGAGGTCATGTACGCGCTGGCCGCAGGCAGCGTGGCGATGACAGTGATTCAATTCGGGCTGTACTATGCGTTGGTCCCCGCGCTGGGGCGTGCCGAACGAGACAAAGCGCCTGAGATCCTAAACAGGGCAAACGTCATAAAATTGGCACTGTTCGTCCCGTCCATGCTGGCCGTGGCGGGATTGGCCCTGTATCGCGAGTTCTCGGCTCAGATGGGGTTGATTCTCTTTCTAGTGTCGCTCGGGTGCGCACTTGAGGCTCTGGCTGAGACCTTTTTCGAGGAGTGGCGCGTTAGAGGGCTGCAGGCCAGGGAGGCCCGTGTAAGGGTGACCAGTTCGGTCCTCTCGTATGGGTACGGCGCAATAACCGCAGCATTGGGATTCAACCCGGTGCTCGTAAGCCTGTTCAAGCTGATATCCGCGTTGGTGAGGCTGGGATTCGGCATTGCCTATTACAAGAAGGATTACCTCGTCCGGTTGTTCTTGCGCCCAAAATGGCCGGCGGTCTGGATTATGTTCAGAGCTGCCCTGGTCTTTGCCTTGATCGAGATTCTCGGGATTATTTACAACAAGACAAACATCTTTTTCCTGGAGAGCGCAGCGGGAGTAAAGGGGGTGGGCCTGTACAGTGCCGCATGGATGTTGGTCGATCCCATTTCGATTTTGGCTTCCGATCAACTCCTCGGATGGGTGGTCTTCCCACTGCTCGCATCCCTGTGGTGGACGAACCGCGTTGAGGTGGGGCCGCTTGTACGGCGTACTGCTCAGTGGCTGATGGCCTTGGCCTTTCCCATAATGTTTTTCCTCCATGCTGAGAGCGGACCTCTCATATATTACATCTATGGGGAAAATTACATTGATGCCGCCTGGATGCCGCAATACCTGGTCTGGACGATTCTTCTTTCTTTTGAAAGCAACCTCTTCAAATATGTCATGATGGTAGCCGGCGCAGTCAATCTGCTCCTCGGGTTTGCCGTGGCAGCTACAGCACTCAACTTCTTGTTCAATCTGAAGTTGGTGCCCCAGTTTGGTCTTGCAGGCGCGTGTCTGGTAATCATCTTCACCAAGCTGGTTATGACGCTCTTGACGTTTTTTTATTGCCGGATCAGGTTCCGATTTGTCAAAGAGAAGGATTTTCTTTTTCCGGTGGTCCTGGCGGGAGTTTCATTCGGAATCTTTCTGCTGATCGAGCCCCTTGTCACGCTTCATCCCGCAGTCGCAATTACTTTGGCTTTCTATTTTCTGATTCTTTGGAAGATTGGCCCGCGTTTTCTCGGGCGCCTTCCAAGCAAGTCGGCTTCGGAAACGGAATGAGGTCTTGGTGGCGCGGCTCTGAACCGTGAACCGACTGTTGCCGGCGCTTAACCCTTTCGTCTTCCAATCAGCTCTTCCAGTCGTGCGGCAAGCTTCACGTTCCCATAGAATTCTCCCTGCGCTATCCGATTTCGAAACTCGTCCAGCCGTGCCTCGAATTCGTTGAATACAGCCGCATCCGGATTAGCAACAAGGGAGTAGTTTCCGTATCCAAGCGATCCCACCATGAACGCATTGAAGAACTGTTCGTAGGCGAAGTGAATGGGGAATGAGAATACTGGTTTGCCGAAGTACAGCGCCTCGGCAATGGCATTGTGTCCGCCATTGGTTATCAAGTACCGGCAAGTGGCCAGGTCGTTCAGGAAACCTGTTGTTGACGGGGCTTTGTACTCAATGTTCTTGGAAGAAGGCCGCTCGCCCAGGCCATACACGATGATCTTGTGCGGCATCTGCTCGAGGGCCGTGACCAGGCGCAGAAAGGTGGGGGAAGTCTGGTACACGAGGACATGATCCTCGTTGGCTCGTTCGACTTCCAGGACGGCCCGTCTTAGAACCGGCGGGAAGACTTCCGTCTCCGCGGGGTCAGCCGGCGGGAGATTATAGAAAGCGCTGATAAAATAATAGTCCGCATTGCTGAACATCCAGCGAAGAGGCAGGGCGTACATCAAACGGCCCACCGTTTGTTCTTTGGGGACCTCACAAACACACTTGTTCAGAAAATGATGATTGTCGATGCTGACGCATGGAATACCCAGCTTGCGAGCAGCCAAAGGTGCGAAGTATTCGTACGCGGTTAGAATGAGGGCCGGATCGAAATCCTTGACGATCTGTACGACTCTTTCTACGGTGCGCTTCCTGTCAAAAAGGACCTTCAGAGCATTCCGAACCGTTCCGGAGACATCCACCCGATTGTTCACGTAATAAGTCGCCGGCACCGGGACCTCTTCTACAGAGTATCCCATGCGGCGAAGATCCAGAACGCGGCCGCCGCCGATAAACAGGAATTCATGGTGGGGCATTTCATTGGCGACGGCGAGGGCTTGACTAATATGTCCTCCCGCGTCGCCCATGATGCCGACGAGTATTCTGGCCATAATTCTCACGTTTTTCGATTGAATTGAAGTATAACACCGTCTTGTAAGAGACGGGTACGGAAAACATGAAACCAAAAGATTCGAAGTCCGAAGAAAACAGTTTCTCGGCAGACACTAACGTGGATCGGGAGCCAATCGTGCTCCCCATTGATGGTGTCCTGGACCTTCACACCTTTTCTCCCAAAGAAGTCGCGGACCTGCTCGGAGATTATGTGGATGAATGCCTCAAAATGGGAATATATGACTTAAGAATCATTCACGGAAAAGGCAAGGGGGTCCTGCGGGACCGGGTACGGAAGATCTTGGCGAAAAACCCGCTGGTGGAAAGCTTTTCTGAGGCCCCGCTCGAAGCCGGAGGATGGGGCGCTACCCTGGTCCGATTGAGGCTTGAGGGCTGAAGGATTAAGATTGGGGTGGACGGGAAAAATTGGTGGGACAGGCATCTTGCCGTCAGTTCGCCACCGGCAAGATGCTCCCCAGGGGGAATCGACCGACGCGTCTGGCCAGGGTTCCGCATGACGGAATCGGTAAAGACTTGGCAGTCACATTGAACAAGAATTTTGTCTCATGGGCTTTCTCAGACCGATTCTCTTGATCCTGTTTTTGACGGGCCTCTCGCTTGCCGGACTGGTCGGTCTCGGGACCATCTTACCGGATGCATTCGGCGCCGGTTCAGGCCTATTCCTTCTTTACGTCGTCGGAGTCTCGCTCACTTTTCTGTTTTTCCTCAAAAGGCACCGCAAGGGAGGCCCATCCGAGGGGGGTAAAGATCCGCGGGCCGAGGGAACGCCGGAGGCCGCGACGCAACATTCGTCGGACGTTAGATTGGAGGAAGTCCGGGACCGGATCAGGGATCGGAAGAGGCCAAGAAAGTGACGTCAGGGACAGGATCAGTGTGGGTTCCGGAATTTACTGACTTGCCCGAAGGACCTTTTTCCGCGGATTTACATCCAGCGTTCCACTGGACTGGAGATTGCTTCGCTTCGCTCGCAGTGACAACCATCATCCCGCAAAATTGAATGCACGACTAAATCGCTTTTTTTAATTTGACAGCACATTGCCGACTGCCTAGAATGGTATGTGAGTCGAACTGCATCGACCCCAAGAAGTGGCAAGTATCAGCCTGTGGGGGCATCGTCAAGCTAATTCAGAATCACATTTCGTCAAATTCGTTAAGTCGTCGGCGGATCGAGGACAACTGACATAACCAGCTACTAAAGCATAAAGGCTGAATAGGCGCGAAAATTATCGGCAAACAGGGAGGGGGTGGTTGTTGTTTGTCCGTCACGAGATTTACCGGTTCGCGGTCGAATGGGATTCTCGGAGAGGACAGGTTTGCCCACAAGAGGCCGGGTCTACTTGGGGATCGGCACTAGCTTGGAGCAAGACCGAGGAGGCTAAGAACAACTTCCTTTCCAACCGGAGGCAAGCGGACGAAAAAGTCCAGGAGGGGGTAAACGCCAATGACAAAAGTTACTCTCGACGACGTCTCACTTAGTCGCATAAAAAGTCTCGATCAGGTACCGAGGACCTCAAGAATCTCAGGAAAGCATACTTTGATGCGGTGCCCGAGATCTGTGTTGAACGTCCCCGTTTGATCACTGAGTTTCACGTAACCAACGGTCTGCTTGACCAGGACAAGATCTCGATTCTCGATAAGGCCAAGGCGTACCGACACGTTTTGGAGAATCGGACCGCAGTTGTCCGGCATACCCATGCGCATGACAAGAATATGTATGAGTTCTCACTGAAGGACACATCCCCATTTGCCGGTTCCACTACCAGCAGGTTCAAAGGGGTGCCTGTCTATCCGGAACTGATTGGGCTTTTCCTCTGGCCTGAACTGAATAGCATGCGCACGCGGTATCCGAATCCGTTCTACATCACACCTCAGGAAGCGGAGGAGCTTAACTTGAAGATCTTTCCGCACTGGATGAAGAAAAACGTGGTGGAGATCACCAGGTATCGTGACTACAAAGGGCAGTTCCAAGGACCTATTGCCACGAATTATCCTGATGAGCTGAAGCTGTTTCAGAACTGGGTTTTTTTCCTCACCAGCAAACCGCTGTGCATATCTCACACCATACCGGATTTTTCCAAAGCGATTCATTCGGGTCTGAGCGGGATGATCGGGGAAGCTAATGAAAAGAAGAGCGGGACGGATGATCCATCCAAGATCGAGTTTTACGCCGCCATCATAGAAGTGCTGAGCGGAATCATTAATTACTCCAAGAACCTGGCTCGGGAAGCGAGACTCCTGGCAGGACTGGCGAGCAATCCTCTGGAGAAGGTCAGGCTCAATGAGATTGCCACAACTTACAGTAAGGTCCCGGAAGCGGGGGCGGACACTTTTCGAGAGGCTATGACGTCAGTCTGGATATGTTGGACTGCCATGCATCTTGAGAACCCAAACGTAGGATTGAGTCTGGGGCGTCTGGATCAGCTCCTTTATCCTTTTTATAGGGAAGACGTCGAACACGACCGCTTGACCCCTGAAAAAGCTGTCGAACTCCTCTGCTATCTATGGCTCAAAATCGGGGATCACGTCCCGACCATGACTGAAACGGGCGAGCAGCTATTCGGCGGAACCGGTTCAAATCAAGCTGTAACTATTGGGGGTGTGGACGCCAACGGCGAGGATGCGGTCAACGATGTCACCTACCTGATACTCAAAGCCACGGAATTGATGCAACTGAGAGACCCCAATCTCAATGCAAGGTACCATCCTTCAAAGAATTCCGATGAGTACCTTAAGAGGATCAGTGAGGTCAATATCATTACGCGGTGCACCCCTGCCATACATAATGACAGGGCCGTGATCAAGGCTCTGATCTCCAAAGGCAACTCAGAAGAGCAGGCCAGAGACTATGGCATCGTCGGTTGCGTGGAGCCGGTAAGCGAGGGAAGAACTTACGGCCACCCCGCAGCAATACTTGTCAATCTTGTTTCAGCGCTTGAATTGGCGCTGTTTAACGGCAAGCACAGGTACACCGGCCAGAAGGACATCAGCCCCAAGACCGGCGATCCCGCGACTTTTGCATCCTTTGACGTCTTCTGGGCAGCGTTCGAAACGCAAACTCGTTGGCTCATTGATCGAGCGACCATCCTCAACGACAAGTTTGGCAAGACGCATCAAGACTTCTATCCAACACCCATCTTGTCAGCCTTTTTCGAAGGTCCCATGGATAAGGGCATGGATCTTATCCGAGGGGGTGCGACCATAAACTCCTCTGGGGCCGCTATGATAGGATTCGCCGACGTGGTGGATTCGCTCAGCGCCATAAACAAGTGGGTGTTCAACAAAGAGTATATGTCCTTTTCCAAGCTGCTCGGCGCTCTCCATAACGACTTCGTTGACGACGAACCGTTGCGCCGACTGTTGGCGAATCCCGAGAAAACCCCAAAATACGGTAATGAACACCCGGACGCGGATGCCATCGCGGCTAAGGTGGTCACTATGCTGGACGACGCGTTCCGCTCAAGAGTGAATTATCGAGGCGGCAAGTATCGTGTTGGTTACTGGACCATGACTATCCATGCAGGCTTCGGCAGGCTCACTCGGAGCCTCCCCAACGGTCGGAAGGAACAGGCAAACTATGCCAGCGGCATCACGCCGGTTTCCCGGGCTGCGCCTAGTTTTACCAAGGCTCTCAATTCAGTGGCAAAGCTTCCTGCACAAGCTCTCTCAGGCGGCGTGGCTCTGAACATAAAATATACCCCGGAACCGCATTTCGAGCTGATGCGAGACCATTTTGCCGCCACCGTGAAAGCCTTTTTCAGCGGAGTTGGAGGAAATGGTGACGGAGGCTTCGAAATCCAGTTCAACGTACGGTCTCGGGAGGACTTTGAGCGCGCCAAGGAGGACCCGGAGAAATATGGTGGCTTTCCAGTCAGGGTTTCCGGGTACACTGCCTACTTCAAGGACCTCAATCCACAGATGCAGCAGGAGATCATTGAGCGCACGGAGTATCTGCTTTCCAGCGGAAACGCGCAACCTTCGAAGCTGGTAGTTTTCTGACGGCTGCGGCAAAGAGCCAATGGGTCAATGTCGCAAGACACTTACCTGGCAATGGCTGTACATTCCTGAAGCGGGAGGGATGTCATGACTCACGGACAAAATGGGTTGGTCGAATTCATAGGGGGCTTGAGCGGGACGATAGCTGATTGGACATTGGAGAATCTTCTTATCGCGATGAAACTGGCATTCGAAGCTTCTAGCGGTTTTCCTGCCGCACTTCTCGGCTTGCAGGGATATGACGCGAACATAGCGGGTTTCAACGCTGTCTATGCCTTTGCAACCGAAAACAATGCCGTGCAGTCCGCCGCGATCTTCAAGGACGGAGAGATGCTGGTGGAGCGCGATCCCGACCTGGCCAACTGGGACATCAAGGTGACTTTCAAGGATGTCGATGCTCTCTGGAAGTTTATCTTTTCCGGCGGAACAGACATAATCGATTCAGTCTTGGCCAATGACGTACAGGTCTACGGCAATTTAAACTATCTATTCAAGTTCGGCTACATGGCAAGGGATCTTAAGGAGAGGCTGGGGCTCCACTGAGCGCGGCTCTCTTGTCAGTTCTTCTTTAGGTGTGACTATGATGGAACTGCCCTTGGTGATCGACATCAAGAGGTACAGCTTCGAGGACGGACCGGGGATACGCAGTGTGGTCTTTTTCAAGGGATGCCCTCTTAGGTGCATCTTCTGTCACAACCCCGAAGCCCAGAAGCCTGGCCCGGAGATCGCCTTCTCCGAGGCCCAGTGTATCGAATGCGGAGCGTGCGAGCAAGCTTGCCCGCTAGGGGCTGTGGATCTGGAGCTTCCCGGACGAATCCACAGAGACAGGTGTGATCGTTGCGGCATTTGCGCGGAGGTTTGCCCAACTGACGCGCTAAAACTGATCGGTGCACACTATTCGGTGGAATCTCTCACAGAGGTCCTTCTTCGGGATTTTGAATATTATCGCCACTCGGGAGGCGGGGTAACGCTTTCCGGTGGCGAGTGCACCATTTTCCCCGAGTATCTTGAAGCTCTGCTCCAGAGCCTGAAAGCCAAGGGCATCCACATAGTTATGGAGACATCAGGTTATTTTAACTATCGCTCCTTTCGTCAGAAGATCTACCCGTACCTGGACCTCATCTATTATGATATCAAGCTAGCCGACAATGCAGCTCACAAGAGGTATTGCGGCAGACCGAACGAAATTATTCTGCGAAATTTTGGAAGGCTGGTCGGGGAGGAAGGAGCAGAGGTCCAGCCCCGCATTCCCCTAGTACCGGGAATCACCGCGACCAAGCAGAATCTTTCCGCGATCGCCGGTTTCTTGCACTCATGCGGAGTTGGAAAGGTCTGGCTTCTCCCGTACAATCCCATGGGGTTGGCCAAATGTGAGACCTTGGGGAGACCGACGCCCGACCTGCCAACCAAATTCATGACACCTGAGGAAGAGAGGCGGGCCTACGAGGCACTGAAGGGAGGACCTTCGTCCACATAGGAGTGTCAGGGAAGCATTTGTTGCGGATCATAATTTCTGCTGGCGTTCCAGAGCCTCGAGGGTCTCCAATTGCTTCTTGTATCTGCCGCCTATTTCCAGAATGGATTCAATCCACTCGCGGATGACTTTCCCCTCGGTAGTGACATAGGCTAATCGCGTGTCCATCATCCGAGTGAGGGTGCCCATGACATCCATAAGGATATCAAGCTTGTGGCAATCATCCTCGACCTGTATCTTAGGCGTGTGAAGCCCTTGCTCGCCGTACACGTTCCAAACCATCTCGTCCATCAAGGATGAGACCGCCAGACAGATGACTTGAATTGCCCTGAAGTCCATTGTTCGCTGAATTCCTTGTCAGTAGCTTTACAACTCGTTCCCAAGCTAAACCAGGGAACAAAGCCACATCCGGGTATGACACCCGGGTCAACCCCTACTCCGGTCAACTGCTGTTGTCCGGCAAATAGCGATTCTCAACCCAAGACACTATAAAGTCTCACTCTCTGGCCCTTTTCACCACGAGTTTGGCGCAGTTGACAATATTTTGCTCTGTGTAGAGGGTCAACTCGTCGCGATAATATGTGTTGAATATATCACGAACCAGGTCGTCCGCGTCCCTTTGATCTCTCAGTATCCGGTCCCGAAGCTCCGCTGCGGTCTGCCGGGCCTCGCGAAAGGCCTCATCCACCTCATTCTTACCCACAACCGGCCCCTGATGCGCGACCCCGATAATCGAAGGTTGCAGGGCTTCGAGGCGATCAAGAGTAGCGATGTAGTCAGAGTATCCCGTCAAAAAGAGAGGCATTACGCCACGACCCGGAAATCTGAATCCGAGGGAATCGGACAGCATAAACGCTCTGATCTCAGGGACCCAAGCCACGATTTTCCCCGGCGCGTGCCCCTTGACGCTCAGGAAACGGAGCGTCAATCCCCCGAGATCCATTTCGTCATTGTCCCTGGCAATGAGACAGTTTTCAAGGGTAGGAGCCTCCTCCACGGGTGGCCGGCCCGGTTTAATCCCGTGTGCTTCGAGGAAATTAGTCATGTGGCGGTCTTCCGGCACTATAGCCTTCCCTGCCTTGGGGTGGGCGAGAAATTCGGGCGCGCCTTCAGCGGCCACGACCAGGGCCTGTGGAAACCTCTCCCGCAGTCCCGGCAAACCGGTGATATGGTCGGCATGAGGATGCGTGACGACCAGAAAGGTTGGGCTCACCTGCAGCCCTTCCAACTGCCGGATAACGTCGTCCACGACTGCGGAGACGCCGACTTCGATAAGCGCAGAAGCCTGCTCCCCTTTCACCAGGTAGAGATTGAAATAGTAATTACCTAACACCCAGAGACCGTCCGTGAGAAGCCTGGGAAAAGGATCGGTCTCAAGCCGACTTGCCACCATGTCGCCTCCTTGTCCAACCAGTCATGCAGTCCAAGCCCGGATTCGGGCCAGCACACGTGCTTCCACTATAGATATTAAGTCGTTGTGAGTCCACCACTGTTTTTTTTCTTTTTCCGCAATTGTGAGCTTGACAAATGAATTGTCGGGGGGTAAAAATAAATTCGACTGGACTAACTGTAATAGATTCACTTGCTTTCGGCAGCCCTGTCCGATAGCTTGTGTGCGAATAATCAGGAGATTCCATGAACCCTGCCCCTTCCCAGGAACAATGTGCTGACTGCCCTGCGCTTGCGGGACAAGAATGCCGTGCCGATAGTTTGATAAAGCTGTCCAACCTGAAGCCCGGCCAGAAGGGAAGAATTGCCCAGGTGTGCGGCCACCCGGACTTCCGTCTGAGAATGATGGAGATGGGCTTCACAAAAGGCACAGAAGTGATGGTTGTCAAGTACGCGCCGTTAAGCGATCCCGTGGAGTTCGTGATTAAAGGATACCACCTGACACTCCGAAAAGATCAAGCCTCGGATATCCTCATAAGTGAGCTGGACCAGGCAGCCGCCTGAGAGACTCGTACCCATGTCCAACCAAATCGTTGTGGCTCTTGCCGGCAACCCCAATGCCGGCAAAACTACGTTGTTCAATGCCCTGACAGGGGCACGCCAGCATGTGGGAAACTGGCCTGGTGTCACTGTTGAAAAAAAGGAGGGGACCGTCATCCATGGGGATCGCGAGATCCACGTAGTAGATCTGCCTGGCACTTATTCCCTGACAGCCTATTCCCTCGAAGAAATCATAGCTCGGAATTTTATCGTTGAATCTGCACCCGATGTGGTGGTGGACGTGGTGGACGCTTCCAACCTGGAGCGCAATCTGTACCTGTCCGTTCAGCTCTTGGAAATGGGGGCCCCAATAGTCATAGCCCTGAACATGATAGATGTTGCTCAGGGGCGGCACATACACATCAACGATAAGTCACTCTCTGACTTGTTGGGCGTGCCTGTAATACCTACCAACGGCAAAAAAAGGATAGGAATTGAAGAGCTTCTTGATAGGGCGATCGAACGTGCCGAGACCGCGGACGTTGCCGGCACTCAAAGAACTGTTACGTACGGCACTGAAGTTGAAGAGGAACTCGCAAAAATAGAACAGAGCCTCAACACGGCACAAACCCGCTTGAACGGGCTTTCTAATCGCTGGCTCGCAGTTAAGCTTCTGGAAGGAGACACCGAGATAGCGAAGATGGTCGCGTCATCCATCGGGCGGGACGGGGTATTTGATCAGGTTGAGCAGAGCCGCAAACACATTGAAGACATATTCGCCGACCCCCCCGAGATAGTCCTGACTGATGCTCGTTACGGATTCATCTCCGGTGCCGTGAAGCAGGCTGTGCATGTTGACAGCAGCGATCGTGTTCACTTGAGCGAATCCATTGACAAGGTGCTTACGGACCGAATGCTCGGCCCGGCCGTACTCATGTTGATACTGTATCTCGTGTACATGTTTACGTTTCAGGCGAGCGAGCCTCTGGTCAAAGCCTGCCAAGCGCTATTTCAGTGGCTGGGGACCCTCGCGGGGGAAATAATTCCCGAGGGGCTTCTCCGATCTCTGGTCGTGAGCGGCATTATTAACGGGGTAGGGGGGGTGTTGGGATTCACTCCTCTTATTGCCTTTATGTTTCTGGCCATCGCCATACTGGAAGATACAGGGTACATGGCGAGAATAGCGTTCATGCTGGATCGGGTGCTCAGAGGCTTTGGTCTGCACGGTTCGTCCGTGCTGGCCCTTATGGTGGCAGGCGGGATCGCGGGCGGCTGTGCTGTGCCCGGAATCATGGCTACCCGCACTATGAAGGAACCAAAGGAGCGGCTGGTCACGATATTAGTGGCCCCCCTCATGAACTGCGGGGCAAAACTCCCTGTATATGCGCTGCTTATCGGCGCATTCTTTGCTCACAGCCAAGCCCGGTTTATGATCCTTTTGACCCTGATCTCTTGGGCAATGGTATTGATCGCGGGGAAAGTTATTCGTTCGACGGTGCTGGCTGGGCCATCCGCTCCATTCGTCCTCGAGTTGCCTCCGTACCGAGTTCCAACATTGAGAGGCCTTCTTATTCACACGTGGGAACGCACATGGATGTACATCAAGAAGGCCGGCACAATACTCCTTGCCGTATCCATCGTGCTGTGGGCCATGATGACATTTCCCACCCTATCGCCGGAAAAGGCAAACCGTTTCGAAGAGAGGAAGGCGAAGCTGACATCAGCCTTTCTGGCAGACCCTAAAGTCAGCGGGGTATTCAAATCCGAAAATGATATCGAAGAATTCGAGAAATTCATCAAGCAGATCGAAGAAGGTGAGCGCCCGACTGTCGGGGCGAAAAAGCCGACGTTTATTGCGCTGGCTGAGGCATTGAAGAAGAACTCTGACGCCAAGCCCGAATCTTCCAAGCAACCGATGGATGCCGATATCGGTCCCGTCGCTTCGGCGTATGCTGCGTTTGCAGCGGAAAAGACAGCGATAGAGGGCGAAAAGCTAAGCGAGCAACTCAAACACACAATAGGTGGACGTCTAGGCGTGGCCTTGGAAACGGTGTTCCGTCCCATCGGCTTCGACTGGAGAACAAATGTGGCTCTGGTGGGCGGCTTTGCCGCCAAAGAAGTAGTGGTGGCAACGCTGGGAACCGCTTACTCCCTGGGCGAGGTGAAGCCACGGGAAGCCGAGGGCCTCGGGGAAAAGCTGCGGAAGGAACCCGGCTGGAATCCTCTGATGGCTTTCACGCTCATCGTATTTGTGATGCTCTACAATCCGTGTATAGCCACGCTCGTGGTCATAAAGAAGGAATCCGGGTCATGGGGATGGACGCTCTTTGCAATGGCCTACACCACCATCCTGGCGTACTGCGTTGCGTTGGCAGTTCATTCCGGCGGGACATTTTTGAAGCTGGGTCTCTCGTAAGTATAAGAAAGCCCAGGTCAGGAGCTGACAATGTGGCAGGAAATTGCTGTGGGATTACTGGTAGCTGCTTCGGCCTTCTTTATTGGTAGGCGCTTCTGGAATAGTTTCAGGGCGGCCCGGACTGGCAGTACCGACTGCGGATGCGGCTGTTCGGGGTGTGAGCAAGGTTTTAATTCGCCGTCGGATTGCGCAACTACTGGTTTGAAAGAGCCTCGCGTGCGTTAGGGAAGGAAACTGCTGATTGTGTGGCTGTTCCGGACAGGATTCTATATGGGCTTTACCAGGATCTTGGACGCATCGGCCTTTGTGAGGGATATGTGGTAGCCTTTGATGTTGACGTGAAGGCTTCCTGATTTAGCATCCTTCTTTTCGATCTCCACGATGACGCCGGTCTCCAGGCCCTGCTTGGCCAATAGCTTTCTAGACTCCCCTGATCCTTTCAAGCTGTCTACCACCACCTGAGATCCCGGACGCGCTCCTGCTAGGGTCATGCCGTCATCCAAGGCCGCCTTCTGGGCCTGGGCTCGGCTCTGCAGCTTCTCCTTGGCTCTATCCAGGCAGGGAATACACTCCTCACACGTGTCGGCCACACCCTCCAGCCACCTGGTCTGATCGACCGGACACATTTCGATGAATTCTCCCAACCTGACCAGCTTTTCAATTACCTCGGGGTCAAGGTGATGCTCGATGCGGCAGGCGTTGTCCTCCGCGACCTCTTCTCCCACCTGGAGCACCCTCACCAGGAAGCGCTTCAGGATCTCGTGTTTCCGAACTATCTCCTTGGCCTTTCTTATCCCGCGCTCGGTCAGAGTGATGAACTGGTGAGGATCGTATTGGATCAGCCCGCGCCCGCCGAGGCTCTTCAGAGCAGAAGTGACGGATGACATCTTGACGCCGAGCCTGTTGGCGATATCACGGACGCGAGCGATCCGACGCTCTTTCTCCAGGTGATAGATCGCCTCCAGATAGTCTTCCATGGCTGAAGTAAGCGCGGGAAGGGGTTTGGAAGGCTGCATGCAATATCCCCTAAACGTGGTGAAGTTTTGAGTATGAATTAGCCTCTCGGTGTTGTCAAGCCGCGGGGAAACTCTCGATATCATAAGCACGTGCTAGTTGCGTTCCCAGATCGTCCTCCCGTCTTGCCCTATTCTTCCTCCGCCCTTTCCGCGCTGAGCGTCCTGGGGAGTTCCTCGATCACGTCCGTGGCAATGACCGGGCCGGGACCGACGCGCCCTACGATGTTGTCCGCAGCCAGCCCGTGCAGGTATACCCCGAAAGGGAGGGCCTCTTCGGGAGGTATGCCCTGGACGAGCAAACCGCCAAGGATACCGCTCAGGACGTCCCCCTGCCCACCTGAGGCCATCCACGGGGTTCCTGTGGTGTTCACAATGATTCTGCCGTCCGGCGACGCGGTCAAGGTTCGGGCGCCTTTCAAGATGAGCCATATTCCGTAGTCAGTCGCCAAGGACCTCGCAAGGCCCATCCTATCCTGCTGGACTTCTCTCACGGTCTTGCCGGTGAGGCGGGCCATTTCGCCGGGATGAGGGGTCAGAACCACGCGGGCCTTGGTCTGGCGAAGGACATCCAGGTTTGGAGCGAGAGCATTGAGACCGTCCGCGTCAATAACTAGCCGTCTCTGGTAGACAGCCAGCAATTTGTTAATCAATTCGGCGATTCCTTCAACGGTCGAAAGGCCGGGACCCAGTACTACGCAGCGTTTCCCTTCTGCAAGCGCGAGAATGCGATCAACGGCTGCTGAGCCGAGATAACCCGGTACGCTCTCAGGGAGCGGCTCGGTCATCTCTTCGGTGAGCTTGGCTTCGAGTATCGGATTCAGAGAAGCAGGGGCTCCAACAGTCACGAGGCCGGCACCCATGCGAGAGGCAGCTCTCGCGGCCATTGCAGGCGCACCGGTCTTTCCCGGAGACCCTCCCACAATAAGTAAATGTCCGAAAATTCCCTTGTGCGCTTGAGCATCGGAACGCAGTCGCCAAAACTCTATGGCATCCGGTTTTTCGTAAAGCCAGGCTCTAGGCGGGTTTTTCTCGATTGCATGGAGGGGAATGGAGATGTCCACGACCTCCACTTTGCCGCAGCATTCCAGCCCCGGATACAGGGCCATTCCCAACTTCTTGAAGCCGTACGTGGCGGTCAAATCCGCCTGAACCGCGCAGCCGAGGATACGGCCCGTGTCGGCATCAAGCCCTGACGGGATGTCAACCGCGAGGCGCAGACCGTTGACCCGATTGATCTCAACGACGGCTTCGCGATAAGGAGACCGAACCTCGGAATCCAGGCCTGTCCCAAGAATGGCATCGACAACTACTTGGCTTTGGCGCCATTGGCGAACGGCCTGTTTGAACGACTCCTCGTCCGTCACCTCATAGACGCGAGAACTCATGCGTTCGAGGACCTGGAGATTGACCAGCGCGTCCCCTTTTATCTTTTCGCGGGGGCTGAGGAGGAAAGTTTGCACCTCAGCCCCATGATTGATCAGATATCGAGCGATAACGTACCCGTCGCCGCCGTTGTTTCCCGGGCCGGCCACAACGGATACCTTGAGGTCCCGGACATCGCCCCCGAGGTGCGTCTTCAGAATGTGAAAGGTCGTGCGTCCGGCGTTCTCCATGAGGACAACACCGGGAATTCCATACTCCTCAATGGCCGCTACATCGAAGGCTCTCATCTCCTCCGCGGTCACAAGATACATGAGATATCCCCCTTGATAATCGCCAAACGTGTGTGAGGCTCAAGGCCGCTCGGCCGGGACAGGTCCGCGCTTGTCCGCTCCCATGAAATCGCACGCATATCCCGCGCAGAGCATGCTGTACCTGCCAATCTGCTCCAGCGTGATGAGCCCGCAAATTTCACCGGCCCTGAGTATAGGTACCGCTTTGCTGCCGCTTGCCTGAATCTTTTCAAGAATGTCACTCAGAAGAGTTTCCTCAGCCGCCGTGGGAAAATCGCTGGTCATCGCCTGCGACACAAGCATAGAGGGTCCTTTCTTGTGGAGCGCATTGACGAGGGCGTCCCTGGTAACCAGACCTACCAGCCTGCGTCCGTCAACCACCGGGAAATCCTCCTGAAACCCTCGGCAATAACGTTCGGCTACGTCTCCCACAGTGTCATACGGCGAGAGGACGTCTATATCACTCACCATGGCAGCTCTAGCCGTTACACCTTTGAGGGGGAGCATGATGCCCAACTGCCGCTCTTCGGCTTCCGCTCCCATGTACACAAACAGTGCTATCAGAATCATAAACACGTTCATGGACAACAAGCCAAGAAAGAACAAGCCAATGGCCAGAGCCTGCCCGATTCCCACTGCGATGTGAGTCGCCTTCAAAGGGCTCATATACAGCGCCAGAAGTCCACGAAGCACCCGTCCCCCGTCCATAGGAAAAGCCGGTATGATATTGAAGATTGCTAGGATAAAATTCACCGCGGCAAGTTGCACGAGGAGATTCCCCTGGATCGAGACGTTCCAGAAACTGAGCCCGTACCCCAGCAGGTCAGATACGAACCAAAGCGAAATGGCAAGAACCAGACTCGCCGCGGGACCAGCTGCGGATATCAGAACTTCCTGCCGCGGATCCTCCGGCGTAGTGGGCATTCGTGCCACTCCACCGATGGGAAGTAGCGTTATGTCCACAGCATTGATTCCGTAGTGGCGCGCGACCATGGCATGGCTCAGCTCATGAAAAACCACCGACGCAAAAATCAGTCCGACGAAAATCAGACCGTGCAGGCCCCCAATGCCGATAATTTTGTCTCCGACAAAGTAGATAATGAGAAGCAAGAACAAGAAGGTGACATGAACCTTGAGTGGTATTCCCAGGATGGAACCGATTTTAAACGACCATTTCATTGGCTTTGTCTCCTTGAATCAAAATTCCTTCTCGTGCCGTCAGGTGAACTAGACGGGAATTCCGCACTGTCGCAAGAAAAAGTGAAAAAGAAATCGTCTCCCGTCCCTTCTCGCACGATAACTCATCAGCACAATTGAACGCCTTGGCTTAACCTATATTTACCATAGATTAGTGCCCTGGTCTCTTTTTGCAAACAAAACAATTTTGTAGTACGCTTTTATGGGCTCTAGTTTAGCGGTCGTCGAACACTGAGGTTCCCGTGATCGAAATCGGTGAAGCACAACGTAAGGTACTGGAGGAGATTCCCGTCCTCGGAAGGGAAAGAGTATACATAGTCGAGGCGCTTGGACGGGTCCTCGGCCAGGATGTGGCTGCGAAGCGAGACGTACCTTCCGGAGAAAACTCCGCCATGGATGGATACTGCTGCCGCCACGAAGACCTGGCAGGCGTGAACTCGACTAATCCTGCCAAATTGAAAATAATTGGCGACTCGCCGGCCGGAAAGCCTTTCCGCGGCACAGTGGGACCTGGTGAAGCGGTCCGCATAATGACCGGCGGATTGATTCCTTCGGGAGCAGACACTGTGATCATGGTAGAAGATACCCAGACAGAAGGTGACCATGTCCTCTGTCTCCGAGATCCCGGCCCGGGCGCACACATCCGCCTTCATGGGGAAGACGTGAAAGCGGGAGAGATCGTGCTTGCGGTGGGAGACATTATCAGGCCGCCGGAAGTGGGGATGCTTGCCACGCTCGGGCACGCATACGTGCATGTTTATCAACGTCCGATTGTAGCCATTCTATCCACAGGGGACGAACTAGTTGACCTGGATGAGCCCTTCTCTGATGGAAAGGTGGTTTGTTCCAACAGTTACAGCCTGGCCGCGCAGGTGCTTGAATGCGGGGCCATACCACTTTCCCTGGGAATAGCCTCCGATGATGAAGCAGACCAACGCGCTCGCATTTCAGACGGGATGAGGGCCGATGTCATAATCACGTCCGGCGGCGTATCGGTAGGAAAATACGATCTGGTCAAAGATGCTCTCTCAAAACTGGGGATGAGGGTCAAGTTCTGGAAGGTGGCCATGAAACCGGGCAAGCCGCTCTTGTTCGGAACAATCGGGAACAAACCGGTATTCGGCTTGCCGGGCAATCCAGCCTCGGCCATGATATCTTTCGAGCAGTTTGTAAGGCCGGCCCTGTTGAAGATGATGGGGCACGTGAGCCTTTTCAGACCGCTCATTGAAGCAACGCTCGCCGAAGATGTGGGGATCACATCGGATCGACTCCACCTGGTAAGGTGCAAACTTTTCGAACGGGACGGGAACATGATGGCGGCGACCACCGGTACCCAGAGTTCCGGGGCTCTTCGATCCATGGTCCTGGCTGACGGATTAATGATTCTCCTCCCTGAGGAGGCCCCCTTTTCTGCGGGACACCGAGTGCGGGTGCAAGTACTGCACACAAACAGTCCTCTTAGTCCTCAATCCCCCTACGACTGAGTCCCAAAACCGTCGCTCTAATGATTCACCGGGAGAGTCGCGGAGACCGGAGAGGATTTCTCTTTTCTCCGTATTTCTATGAGATAAGGCATCGCGCATTCAGATATGCAGTACAGATTCGTTTGCAAGCGGTGACGACAACCGAGACTTGGGGTAGGGGCAGACCTGCGTGTCTGCCGGCTGCTTTGGGCGCACACGCAGGTGCGCTCCTACCAAGGCGCACGTTCGTTTCTCGAACGCGAACTTAGGTATGACCCCGCCAGAGGCGGGTCGGGAGACCGCCGGGCGTTCACCCCATTTTGAACGGTCACGAGTCGGCCATGGAAAAGGCGCTATAACAATCCGTATTCTTTGATTTTCTGGAGTAGGGAAGGGTAGCTGATTTCAAGGACCTGAGCTGCTTGGGAACGGTTCCCCCCAGTGCGGTTTAGTGCCCTGCTGATAAGGGTCTTTTCCAGGGCCTTGGATGCCTTCTTGAGCGACATGGTTTCTTCCTCGGCCTGTAAAATTGGTCCGCCGCGGTCGGAAACGCGAATATCGCTCGGAAGGCATTCCAGAGTAATCGCATCTCCCACTGTGAGTATCATGGCCCTTTCGACGACATTTTGAAGCTCTCGCACGTTTCCCTTCCAGGGGCATTTTAGCAGGGCCTCCCTGGCATCCCGGCTGATGTGACTGATTTTGAGCCCCATCTTCTTGTTGAAAATGTCCACGAAGTGCTCCACCAGCGGAATGATGTCCTCCTTTCTTTCTCTCAGAGGAGGGACTTCGATATGCATAACATTTAGTCGGTAATACAGGTCTTTTCTGAAAAGGCCATTTTCCATGGCAACATCCGGATCTACGTTTGTGGCGGCCAGGATCCTCACGGAAACGTGCCGGGGGACAGTTTCGCCCACCCTTCGCATTTCTCCGGTATCGAGGATCCTCAAGAGCTTCACTTGGAGCGAAGGCTCCATAGTTGCAATTTCGTCAAGCAGCAGCGTTCCTCCATCAGCTTCCTCAAAAAGACCCGGTTTTTCGTCATAAGCTCCTGTAAATGCCCCTCGCGCGTGTCCAAACAACTCTGTCTCAAGGAGAGCGGCCGGTATGGCGCCGCAATTGACCGCTACAAAAGCCCCACGGGAGCGGGGAGAACAGCGGTGAATCTCCCGTGCCATCATCTCCTTCCCGGTCCCGGATTCCCCGGTTATGAGCACTGCGGAATCTGAGCGTGCTACCTGGTGAACCGCATCCAGGATCGCCTTCATGGGCGGGCTTTTCACAACAATCTCCGGGTTTCCCTCAATTCGGAGCAGCCGGCGCCGAAGGCGCACCACTTCTCGCCTCAACCTCTCCCTTTCCGAAGCCTTACGGAGAGTTAACACTACTTCGTCGGCCTTGAACGGCTTAGAAATATAGTCGTACGCGCCTTTGCGCATCGCATCCAGTGCAAGTTCGACGCTGCCATAGGCGCTCATGAGGATGACGATTGTGTCGATCCCACGACCTCGCAGGCGCTCCAGAAGTTGAATGCCGTCCATTCCGGGCATTCGAACATCTGAAAGAATAAAATCAAACCTATCGCTTTCAGCAAGTTCCAGAGCCTGCTGGGCAGAGCCGGCGCACCGGGGCTCGAATCCGTCCTGCTTAAGAATGGAACTGAGCATGTGCAACATGTTCGGTTCGTCGTCTACGATCAGGATTTTTGGGAGCTGTTCCTGCATAGCTGATCCACCGCCGGTCCAACAATGATTCGGCTGCACGGCTATCCTCGCTGCAAATACACGATTCTGGATGCCGCGTTAAATCTTGAAGCAAATGTGGTACGAGTCCGAGTTTAACCCCAGCTCGCAGAATATTCCATGCCTGATTAGCCCAATTCGTAATTGGGGTGACGTATTCTTGGCCTGGAGACGATCGAAGAGGATTCGAGACCATGGTATTGGTGGGACAGGCATCCTGCCTGTCATTTCTTGATCGACAGGCAGGATGCCTGTCCCACCAAAGCTGCCCGAAAGACCGCACCGAACTTTGGAAACCGAGTATTAAGTATGCGTTGAGTTTCGTAGGAACATAGGCGCGTCCCAAAATATGTCATTGCGAGCGAAGCGAAGCAGTCTCCAGCACCGCAGGCCGGAGCGCTTTCCCGCGAAACTAGGGATTTCACTTCTCACAATGCCAGAGGCGACGACGTGCCCCCGGATAACCGGGTGCTTGGGGTAAGGTCACATTCTCCTTGACATATCTAAGTAATTACTTTAATATAGGCGTGTATATATTGGACATCATGCATTTTAGTTAATATAACGGTGCGTGAGTCAACCAGGAGGATGGTCAATGAAAACAAGCCTTGCTGCCGTAGCTTTGGCGGCTCTCCTCATCTTCCTACCGGGACCCTCATTTTCAGGAGTCCAAGGAGAAAAAGGTCACGATTTCATACCGAGGTTTCACAATGTGATCTTTCTCTTCGACGTGTCCGACTCCATGATGGCAGGATACCCGAAAAACTACGACTTTTCCCGCATGTTCGTTGCAACCAGGGCATTCATGATGTTCAATGCGGTGATGCCTCATGTGCCTCAGTGGCAGTATGATCTGAACACCGCGCTGATAACCTTTGGTGACTGCGCAACGCCCAGTCTACTGGGTCCGCTCGGTCCGTGGACAAGGGTCAAGTATGCGTCGAACTACGCGTGTTTACGTAAGGAAGGGACCGGTCCCCGGCGAACTGCCGCCTTTCAGGACGCGCTGCAATTGGCGGGGTCTCTTATAGGCACCGCAGCCGGCCGCACTGCAGTAGTAGTTCTCACCGACGGAGGTTCTATGGGTGAATGCCCGCAGAAGACCGCTATTGCCTTGAAAGACGCGTACGGCAAGAAAGTTCAGGTCTACGGCATTTTCTTCGGTGGAGATAGGGAAGTCGGCTGGAGGAACCTCTATGAGGTGTGCAAGCTAACCGGCGGATATTGTCGGCAATGGGAGGAAGTGCGTAGTAAGGACCAAATGAAGGAATTTTCATGGGACGTTCTTGTGAGAGAGATAATGTTCCCATATCCGGAAATCTTTTTCAAAATGAAGAGCGCTGATCTGCTCCCCTCTGAAGCGCTTAAGCTCGAGAGCGTGGCCAACTATCTTCATGCTATTCCGCAATATGTTCTCCAAATTGACGGGCACACATCATTTTTCGGAGACACGAGGGGAAACCATCAACTCGGCATGGCTCGGGCCAGAAACGTAAAAGACGCGCTAGTGAAGATTTATAAGGTTGATCCCACACGAATAGTGGTTCGGTCGTGGGGGGAAGAGTTGCCACGCTATGACAATCAGAATCCGGACACTGCGGTTCGCAACGCGCAGGCCAACCTTTACCTCATGCTTCCATTAAGAAACTATCCATACGATGAGAAGCACTTGCATACCTTCGGGGTCAGCGCCGTCGGTGATGTTTACAACACCCAAGAACGTTACAACCCCCAACAACGCGGTAACATCTTCGGGCGCGACCCAGATGCCGAATGGGCATGGCCGGCTAAACCTGCTCCAGGTTCGCCAATACCCGCGCCTGTGGATAGACGGGTTGAAAAAAGCGGAAGACTCCCTGCCGAAGCTGCTCCCATCGGTGTAGGAGGGTTTCATTAGAGGGGGAGGCCGAGAGGCTCTCAAAGTCCCCCTTTTCTAAAGGGGGATTTAGGGGGATTTTCAATGGGTTAGCTCAAAATCCCCCCTAGCCCCCCTTTACCAAAGGGGGGAACTTGTTAGAGGTCCTCCGGTTGCTCTACTTTGTCAAAGCTGCTCTCTCGCGGTATTCTTCGATTCCAGCCATGCGACGATTATCTCATGCAGGCTTCCAACTAACCGAGAAGTCCTCGCACGTCTCTGCGATGCAACAAGCAATTTGGGTGGAATCCTCCTGAGAAGCGCGCTCCCGGCACCGTTAATCAAGTTACTGTACCGGATCCGGTCAAGATGCGCTTCGAGCCTTTTTCGACATTGTTCATTCCTCTCTCGTATCTTCTCCGACTCCAACCCGTCCAGTTCGTCATACACAAACTGTTCTCTCTCAAAGACGGAGGTCTCGACACTTCGCAAGTTGGTCAGCCCATACCGTTCCGGATGCTCGAACATCAAGGACTGTGGCTCCAGGAGAAAACGCTGAGGTAAGAACGCGACCATGTCTGAATCGCTGAATCGTTCCATGAGACGGATAAGACTTTCCACGTCTCCTTCCGACTCGTGGGGCGCGTTGTAAATGAGATGAACGTAGTTCTTGATCCCAAGGCTTATTGATTCGTCAATCAGATCGTACATCATCGTCGTGTCGAAGCTCTTCCCCAGCAATCGGACTGTGGGAGGATGCGCCGACTCTACCCCCCAGAAGAGGCTGAAACACCCAGCCTTCTTTGCCTTCTTCAAAAGTGCCGGGCTGAAACCATTCACCTTTGCGTAGGCATACCAGCGGATTTCGGGAAAACTCGCGGCCAGGCGGTCGCAAACCTGTGCGAAGCGATCGGGATTACCGTTAATAGAAGCGTCTGCGAATTGGAATGTGGGAGTTTGGTAATTCCGGGCTAGTTCGGACAGTTCTGAAACGATCTTATCCGCGGATTTACAGTCATACCTGTCCACCAACCGTCCTGTACAGAAACTACACCGGGAAGGGCACCCCTTTGACATTCGATACGGAAGAAAGAGCGTCTTCTCTCCTGTCAAAGGATGATCATACCGATACGACCCCAGCGAAAGACCCTCAAAGTCGGGAACGCGTTCTTCTTCAGCCGGCAGATGTGACTGAGGTGCTTGAACGAGGCCTCCTCCGTCGAAATAAATAACACCCGGTATCTCCCCTCGGGGGATCTCAATCCTCTCCTGATGGAGCCGGTGTAGCATCAATAGCGGAATCTCTCCGCTCCCCTTCACCCAGTAGTCGGCCATGCCGTAGGGAACAAACGATTCTACCGGTCTAATCGTGATGAAAGGCCCGCCGAAGACGATCACAGCCTCCGGGTTGACTCCGCGAATATACCGTGCAATCAGCAGCGAAGCCCAGAACTGATGATAGGCTACTATGGAAAAGGCGTACATTCCCGCGTCAAGAATCAGGCGCCTGGCGTAATTGTCCGCAAAGGCCTGGAGAGCGTTTTGAGAACCATTTCCCTTAAGAACTTCAAAGAAATCTCTCTCTGAAAAGGTCTTTTCACCATTGTGATAGTCGATGCCATTGTCATTCCCAAAGAGGTATTCCATCAGAAAATCATATTGGACCACGGGGACGGAATGCTCTTTCAGGAAGGCATAGATTACGGACATGCCGTACGGCATAAATTTTGTCTTAAGGTATCGCTTGCTTATCGCAGGGGGATGGACAAGAACCACTCGGGGATCAGAGGGATAGCGAAGGCCGGCAGGGAAATTGGTGGAGATGGCGTCCATAGTTGTTTGTTGGGAACTCCCTCACGGGGAGGTCTTTGTTCCTCAAGTTTCTCCGGGGCGCCCGTCTCCGCAGCACGCGGCAACCGTCGTTTTCTCCCGTGAGCCGAAACGTTCGATAGCCTGTGAAACGAGCCTCGCGTGGATAATTTTCTTCCACAAGGCGCGTGCAATCAGCAGAGCCAACACGATCGAAGCGCCCAATTCCAGCCATTGAGGAATGAACTCACCGGCCGCAGCGCCTGCGGCTGCTTTCGCGGAGATACCCAGCGCCGAGTAGAGTAGGTCGGTCAGATATGCCGCGATCAGAGTACACAATGCGATTGACCCGAGATAAATTCCCAGTGACCGTTTACCGAGCATTCCGCCCACCATTGCAATGGTGGCCATGTTGGTGGCCGGCCCGGCCAAGAGCAAAATGAGCGCCACGCCCGGGCTCATTCCTTTCATAACCAGAGCGGCCGCGACCGGGGTCGACATGGATGCGCATACATACATGGGAAGACTCACGGCCAACATACTCAGGTAGGCCAATAGGCCGGAACCAAAGACGCTGCTCACAAAGGACTCCGGAACCAAGGCTGTGATAATGCCCGCGAGTATTATCCCCAGCATGAACCAGCCTGCAAGATCCGCCATCAGATCCCCAAACGCGTACCCTATGCCCGCTCGCACCTTTTCAACGAAGTTGTGATGCGCTGCGTGTTCCGCGGGGTCGCAATCCGTCCCGTCGCAGCAACCGTCCACCAGGCATGTCCGATTCACTATAGGGCGTTGCTCGGGCTTCTTGGGCCTTCCTGCAAAGTTATCTACAATTCCCGCTACCATAGCGGTGGCAAACGCGGTCATCGGCCTGATCACGGTGATGAGAGGATCCAACAGGGAATAGGTCAAGGCTATGGAATCAACCCCGGTTTCAGGAGTGGATATGAGGAAAGCCAAGCACGCACCGTTGTTTGCTCCCTGTTTCTTGAGCCCCGCAACTGCGGGAACCACGCCGCACGATCAGAGCGGAAGAGGAATCCCCAGCAGAGCAGCGTAAAGCACAGACCTGAATCGGCCGCGATGAAAGTAGTGAGCCACCGACTCCGGCCGGAGATAGATCCGCATGATGCCCGCGATCATCAATCCGAAAAGGATATACAGAGCCGCTTCGCGAAAAACTCTAACTGAAGAGGCAATTATTTCGATGAGGATTTCCATGGGCTCATCATAGCAGATAAACCGCGGCGCGTCAGCCGAGTGAAAGCGCCGGCCAAAGCCAGGGGCGCATCCTTCAGGAGTTTGAGAAGGCTACGAATAGTGTTCGGTGAAGGTATAGAATTACAGGGGAGGGTTGCACTATGCTGAGTCATGGATCTTATTAGGAGCTTGTTTGCTCATCTTATCCATCTTTGCCACGACGGCGGACAGCCTGGCCTCGATGTCATTGAGCTTGTTCTGCAGCGCCATGTTGGCTCGTGCCTGATCGGCGTCTGTTGAACCCGCGGCGGGGCGGAATGATTGCTTCATATCCCCCAATTCCTGGCGAATTCCCTGCAAGCTCTTGATCACTGCCCGTTCGTTATCCAGGACAGCCTGGGAGTAATTCTGAATAGCCCGCTCCGCGCCGGTTCCTTTTTTCTCGAGGTTGGCCAGCAAGGCGTCGGTCTTGCCCTGCATTGTCTCTGCCATG
Source organism: uncultured delta proteobacterium (assembly GCA_963809365.1). Lineage (GTDB taxonomy): Bacteria > Desulfobacterota > Desulfomonilia > Desulfomonilales > Desulfomonilaceae > CAWBBA01. The sequence goes on from CAWEJR010000033.1 coordinate 50,243, forward strand.
TTAGCCATTCGAGTGGTGCTGTTGACCATGTGAGGCATGCAGGACGCCATTACCCCCATGTACTGGACCATCTGGTCCATGTTCCCCTGCATCCTCTTCAGATCGGGAGGCCCGCGCAACTTGCAACCAAGAAGAGGCTCGCGGCGATCAGCATGTGTTTCAGGATTTGTGTCATGGTCAAACGCTCGCAAAGATTGGGATCGATCAGCTCTTTAGACCGTCCTGTGATTGCGATCAGTCTTTCCAGGAAAAAGTCCCGAATTTTGCCGGATCGGTTACTTCATCCGGGAGAGCCATTCCGAAGACTGCATTGTCCTGTCGCAGTTGAATTCGAATCCCCTTGTCCGGGATAGTGATCTCTTCCTCTCTGGGAAACTCCTTGCCTTTCTCGGTTTTGAAGAATTCAACTACGCGGAACATTCTCTTTGTCTTCCCTTGTGCGTCCAGTTGTTGTGACTTCACGATCAGAAAATCGTTTTTCGACACCCAGAGCAGTCGCTCTCCTTTTCCATCAGGCAGCGCAACGCTGATTACGTAGCAATCGCGACCGTCTGCTTTCTCTTCCTTGAGAATGGTCTCTTTTTCCCCGCCCTTAGGCACAAAGCCCTGGATATCTTCCATGGTAAGACCGGTAGCTCCTATATCCACCGACGGCTCGTCAACGTCCAAGGGGAGAGTCTTTCCGGCTGCCGGAATGTACATGAAAGCCTTCGGCTCCTTGCCGGGCTCTAACTCAAAGAGAAAGCGCAGTCCTTTGGATTCTTTAGGCTCCACGAAATCAATAAAGAAAGTGCTGGTATCCTGGCTTGTCTTTCCCACGAGCCAAAGAACATGGTCGGAAATAACTTTCTTCCCTTTTAGCGTCTTCACCGTCAGCACCACGCGAAACGAGTCGCTGAAATTCTGCTTAAAGACCTGCTCCAGAATTTCATGCGCTGTCATGGCCTGCAACTTAAGAGGAATACAGAGCAAAACCAGTCCGATAAGGACGAACAAGCACCGATTTGTTGTGTGGCGCATACCTTCGCGTTCCGTACATGAAATTGGTCGCGTCATGAGTGTGTGAGTGTTCGCGATCAAAAAACCTCTAAAAAAGAATGGATTATATTTTTTTGCAAGATACAGTATCTGTAATGGCTTTAATACCATAAAAATACTGCATTCGTCAAGAAATTAAGCTTGCAGGGAAAGCCCATCCGCTGCACTACAGCTTCATGAAAAAGTCCACACCCACGACAAGCGCCCCAGACTCTATCACACCAGGCTTTTTCTTGACAACCGCTTATTTTTGCGACGCGCGTCTACTAGTCGATCTCATTGACAAAAGAGAGCGGTTGAGACGGTAATGTGCTTTAGAAACGCCTTTATATAACGGTTCTCGAAAATTGCGTCAGATTCGGTCATGATTCACGCCCACATCCCGCATGGTCTAACCATGTCATTGCGAGAAGTGGAACGACGAAGCAATCTCGTTTTCGGCTAATTGGAGATTGCTTCGGGCTTCGCCCTCGCAATGACAATCTTCCAATTTTTTCGCCTACCCAAACCGACATCACTTTTGTGAATCCCTATAAGAGAGTAAACGATATGGTAGGGCCGAGCGGTGCTCGCCCTTCGTGGGCTACCGGCCGGTCGCCACTACCGGGTCGTTGCCCGTCAAAGCATTTCTCCTGTTTGACGCTTTTTCCCCAGGCTGATATAGTTTAACATCTGCATGTGTTCAGGAGAGGACCGATGAATGGTATCATGAGGTTAATTCTCGTTGCAGCCGTTTCCGCGGGCGTGGTTGCCACAGCCCAGGCGCAGTGGCCGCTGGGAAAAGAACTGTCCGTGCAGGAAGGGAAGTCCACCGAAGGCGGCACCCAGGTGACGACGACCGGCAGGTACCAAATCTTTGTCTCTCCCCAGGCCAAAGGTCATACGTTTATGCTCGATACAGATACCGGCAGAGTCTGGATCATGAAAAAAGACAGCACATCAGGCGATTTCTCACTGCAACGAGTTTCCGTGGAGCAGGTCGATACTCAAACGACCGGAAAATCGGAGACAAAGCAGAGCAAGACTGGTGATAAGCCATCCACCATTCAGAAGTAATTGGTTGATGATTAAGATATGGTCATCAATGACTGAAGCGCGTCCAACCTTTTCTTGATTCTATCCAACAAACGCTGGTACATAAGTGATCCCGATCTTATGGTCGGCGGGGTGGGACGCGCCGCGGACGGAAAGACAGGGTTGGCAGGGGCTAGATCGCTTGGCTGATCGGACAACAGAGGAGGAATAGACGCGGAAATGAAAAAGCAGGGATACAGGGTTGCGGTTGTAGGCGCAACGGGCGCAGTGGGCAACGTGATGATCAGTCTATTGGAGAGCCGGTCTTTTCCGGTGGACGAAATTGTGCTGTTGGCCTCGGGCCGTTCCACAGGAAGGACCCTGCGGTTCAGGGGAGAAGACCATCCTGTGAAGGAACTCACTGAATCCTCCTTTGAAGGTGTGGACATCGGCCTATTCTCGCCGGGCGGGTCTGTCAGCGCCCAATTCGCACCGATAGCCGCGGCTGCCGGCTGCATCGTAATAGACAATACAGCCCACTTCCGAATGGATCCCGACGTACCTCTGATAGTGCCGGAAGTGAACCCTGAAGCCATTGCGGGATACAAGACCAGGAACATTATCGCCAATCCTAACTGTTCGACCATACAGATGGTCGTTGTGCTCAAACCAATCCACGATGCGGCAACTATCAAGCGAGTCGTTGTGTCCACGTATCAGTCTGTTTCAGGAACCGGCAAGGACGCCATCGAGGAGATGTTGGTGCAGTCACGAGAGATTTCTTCAGCGGTTCAGTGGACGAAAGACTTCAATCTGGATACGCTTGCGGGAGGCATTGAAACCGTACCGCACCGTGCCCACGAATGTGTACCCTCACCGCATTGCCTTCGAGTGTTTGCCCCACATTGATGTCTTCTTGGAGAATGGCTACTCCAAAGAAGAGATGAAAATGGTGTGGGAGACCCAAAAGATATTGGATCCGTCCATCCGGGTGACGGCTACCGCCGTCAGGGTGCCGACTTTTTTCGGCCACTCGGAATCGGTGAACATAGAGACAGAAAAGAAAATCCGGTCTGAAGAGGCGCGTGAGATTCTGAAACATGCCCCCGGCGTGAAGGTGGTGGACGATCCGCCATGCAACCAGTATCCACTGACTGCACTCGCAGGAGGAGAGGATGTCACTCTGGTGGGCCGTATTCGTGAGGATGACACCATACCTAATGGTTTGAATGTCTGGGTGGTCTCGGACAATATTGTCAAAGGAGCCGCACTTAATGCGGTCCAGATTGCCGAGATACTAATAGACAGGTACCTGTAAGCCTCACTGTTTCAAGAATCTTGGGCCGCAACGCGGCTGCCACGTGCTCGGACACGAATCAAATAGAAGAATGAAAGGAATACGGATGAGCGTCAAGCGAGAGGCTGTCATAGTAAGTGCCGTTCGTACGCCGCTGGGCTCTTTCGGTGGCACACTGAGCGGCTTCGGCGCGACCAAGTTGGGAGGGATGATTATCCAAGAGGCTGTTAAGAGGGCCGGGATAGAAAAGGCCGACGTGGACGAAGTCATAATGGGGCAAGTGCTCCCGTGCGGGTACGGGCAGAATCCCGCTCGTCAGGCATCTCTTAAAGCGGGCCTTCCGTATGAAACACAATGCTTTACCATAAATAAGGTCTGTGGGTCGGGGCTCAAAGCGGTTATGTTGGCGGCGCAGGCCATCCAGCTCGGGGACGCGGACGTTGTCATCGCGGGGGGAATGGAGAGTATGAGCAACGCCCCCTACTATCTGGAAAAAGCCCGCTTCGGATATCGGATGGGCAACGGTGGCCTGGTTGATCACATGGTGCATGACGGCCTCTGGGACATCGTCAACGATTTCCACATGGGGATCAGTAACGACCTGTGCAGCGAGAAGTACAATGTCTCAAGAGAGGACCAGGACCGGTACGCTGCATTGAGCTATTCACGGTCGCTTGAGTCTATCAAAGAGGGCCGGTTCAAAGAAGAGATCATGCCTGTTAGCGTGCCCCAGCGAAAAGGCGACCCGAAGATCTTTGACACGGACGAGTGCCCGCGAGACACGAACTACGAGGCTTTGAGCAAGATGAAGCCGGCATTTCAGGCCAATGGGTACGCCACCGCCGGCAATGCATCCGTAATCTCGGACGGAGCTGCGGCTATTTGCGTCATGTCTCAGGAGAAGGCAAAGGAGAGAGGGCTGGAAGTGTTGGCCAGGGTGGGCTCCCAGGGGAGCGCCGGCTTGGATATGAAGTATGTCCTCATGGCCCCGATGCTCTCGATTCCCAAAGTCGCCTCCAAGGAGGGCATAGATTACCGCGGAATCGACCTCATGGAGGTCAATGAAGCATTTGCAGGCTCTACTGTGGGCGTTATCCGCGAGTTGGGCCTGGATGCCGATCGGTGTAACGTCAACGGCGGTTCGGTTGCGCTGGGTCATCCCATTGGAGCCAGCGGGGCCAGGGTTCTCACAACCCTGATTTATGCTATGAAGAACCGGGGGGCGAAGTCCGGCATGGCTTCGCTGTGCCTCGGAGGAGGAGAAGCGGTTTCGCTGTATATTGATAGGTGATGGAACCGTTGCGGCGACGCCTGCCATTTGTGGTATGGAGGAGTCATGTTTATCAAACCTAATGAACATTCGTTCCTGACGGGCAATGATCCTTTCTTCAAGATGGTCCCGCTGGACGCGACGGAGCTTAGAGCAGACGAAGAATTGGTCTTTGAGCCTCGCCACGAAGGCTTTATAGGCATACCTCACGGGGGCCTGGGCATGGGGCTGTGTCTGGATGCCTGGCGTCGGATCGGACAGCTCCCATATCCTGTTGACGTGCACTTCAAGTTCGGCGGCTCCGGAATAAATATAGGGGATAGGGCCGTATTTACAGTGGAACAGGGCCCTAAAGACGAGGAGCCGCGTATCTCCGCGCGGATAGGCAAGGATGGCGACAAAACACCTTATCTGAGAGCCGAGATTCGCTCTGCCGCACATTCGGGCAGGCCGGTCAGTCTTCCCGGCGCCGCCTACTGAGCAATTTCGCGGCCTCCCGTACTACAGAAACTGCTTTGTATGCGGACACCACCGCAGCGTAACCGGCTTACAGCGAAGGTTTAGGCTCCACGCCTCGAACGGGACCACCGTGATAACCACCCCCTGGGGTTATGACTCGGCTGATGTGGACAGGGGAGAAAGTTTTCTCATAGGAAAAGAAGAGCTTCACCCTGCGGTTCTCATCTCAATTTTTGACGAGAACACGGCGTGGGGAGGCTTTATGATAACAAGAGCTGCCGGGCTTTCGGTCCGAGTCGATTTCACGCTCTTGAGGCCCGTGGGAAGAGAAGAGAAACTGCTTTTTGTGGGCGAGCCCTCGGGTATACGCGGCAATCCTCGGAACCCTCGTTTCTTTCTTGCCCAAGGGACAATACTCTCCATGACTGATCCGGGAAATCCGGAGCCAGTAGCCTACGGACGAGGTGAGTGGCTAATCATGGATCAATACACCAAGCAAATTAAGCGGAATCTTCTTCCCGAGGATGACTGGAGCTGGATTTTCCCGGATGACGGGGAGTAGGGGTGTATCACTCATTTGAAAGAGCATTGGCATAATTGATAATCGGAGCATCCATTCACTTACACGGGGAATCTTCGGATTCCTGTCATTGCGAGGAGTGAAATCCCGCGTTCCGCGGGAAAGCGATCTTGACAGTGGGACCGTCCCGCGCGGAACGCGGGATTGTCGGTCATTTGTCACTCCGGACTCCGATCCGGGGTCTTGTAGGGGCAGACCCATGTGTCTGTCCAGGGCGGACGCACGGGTCCGCCCTACCATGGATTTCCGCCTCGCGGGAATGACAACGGGCGGAACGCCCGTCGCCACCGTGAGAGATTGCTTCGCTTCGCTCGCAATAACAGTTTTCGTCGCCCGTACGTGAGGGACTACTAATCGTAGAAAACGTTTTGAGGTGACAGAGTGTTCGAACACGTTGTTGAAGGAGTTCGGTGGATACCGGGCAAAGACAAGTTTCTTCCCGACTCCCACATGTATGTGGTGGGTAAGCCTGAATCAGACGATTTTTCCCTGGTAGATTGCGGGCTCATGGAAATGGGGGCCTACAAGCTTGAGGGATTGGAGAGTTGCGGAATCCCCTTCGACAAGGTGAAGCGGATCATCATGACCCACACTCATTTAGATCATATTGGATGCCTCCCGGAAATATTGAAAGCTATCCCCGAGGCGGAAGTGTGGGTCCATAAAGACGAGGCTGATTATCTCGAACGCGGTGATGCCCGAATAGTTTGGGGCAATCAAATGTTCGAGTCCATGATCCGATCGCAGTACAATATTCCTAAAGATCTCTTCAGGATAAAGGTCCACAGAAAGCTCGAAGGCGGGGAGAATCTCGACCTCGGCGGAATCGCATTCAAGGTGATCCATCTGCCCGGACATTCCGCGGGGAGCATCGGCCTCTTCAATAACGAACACAGGCTCTTAATGTCAGGTGACACGATATATGCCGACGGAGCCATCGGTCGCTATGATTTGGTTTCAGCTAACCCGGCCGATCTCAAGCGGTCCCTGGAGCTGATTGCAGGCCTGGACGTGAACATTCTCTTGCCCTGTCATAACAGGATCGTGAAGAGCGGGGCCGGGCCTATGGTGGAGAACACGGTGCAACAATGGACCCCCCTTCTGGGCGGATAAAATTGCCTATATGATGAGGATTCAAATATGGGAAAAACGGTTGCTGAAAAAATTATTGAGGCCCATCTGGTAAAAGGAAAACTCGAACCCGGTTCCGAAATAGCCATCAAAGTTGACCACACTCTCACGCAAGACGCGACCGGCACCATGGCCTTTCTCGAATTTATGGCTATGGGTGTACCGAGAGTGAAAACGGAAGTTTCCGTTAGTTATGTGGATCACAATCTTCTGCAGTCGGATTTCAAGAACGCGGACGATCACCGATTCCTGAGAAGTGCCGCTGCCAAGTATGGGGTGATCTACAGCAGACCCGGCAACGGCGTGTCTCACCAGGTGCACCTGGAGCGCTTCAGCGTGCCGGGCAAGACGCTTCTCGGTTCGGACAGCCACACCCCGACCAATGCCGGAAGCTCCATGCTCGCCATCGGGGCTGGAGGATTGGACGTTGCCATGGCCATGGCGGGTCACCCCTTCCACCTCTCCATGCCGAGGATTGTGGGTGTGCGACTCACCGGCTCCCTGCAGCCGTGGGTGTCTGCCATGGACGTAATCCTTGAAATGCTGCGCAGGCTGACAGTGAAGGGGGGGCTGGGGAAAATCTTCGAATATTTCGGGCCGGGCGTCGAGAATCTCTCCGCAACGGACCGAGCTACCATAGGGAACATGGGTGCGGAGTTAGGAGCCACTAGCAGCATGTTTCCTTCCGACACTCGCACGCGGGAGTTCCTCGAAAGCCAGGGACGGGGTGAGGTCTGGACCGAAATCGTGGCTGACGCGGATGCCAGGTACAGCGAAATCATTGAGCTTGACCTCAGCGCGCTCGAGCCGTTGATTGCCTGTCCCAGTTCCCCCGGCAACGTAAAGAAGGTGTCCGAGGTGGAAGGAATCGACGTTTCCCAGGTGATTGTCGGCTCTTCGGCTAATTCCTCGTTCCGAAACTTCATGGTAGTCGCCAAGGCCGTTGAAGGGCGGCATTGTCACCCGGACGTGAGCTTCGAGATCAACCCCGGCAGCAGTCAAGTCCTGTTAAACGTGGCAGAGGCGGGTGGAGTCAAGGACCTCATTTTGAGTGGAGCGCGTATCCACCAATCCGGGTGCCTCGGATGCATCGGCATGGGACAAGCCCCCGCTACAGGAGCGGTCTCACTGCGGACTTTCCCCAGGAACTTCCCGGGCCGGAGCGGGACCTTTCCCGACCAGGTTTACCTGTGCTCGCCTCAGACAGCCGTTGCAGCCGCGATTTTAGGAAAAATCACCGATCCGAGAGCGCTCGGGGAATATCCGCGGGTTTCGGACCCGGTCAAATACTCGTTCAATGATGAAAACCTGGTTCATCCGGCTTCAGATCCATCGAGCGTCGAAATCATCATGGGCCCGAACATCAAGCCGTTCCCAAAGTTCGGCCGGCTCGAAGAAGCCATAGAGGGCGCTGTGATAATCAAGGTGGGGGACAACATCAGCACGGATGAAATCATGCCCGCTGGGAGCAAGATCCTCCCCTTACGGAGCAACATAGAGGCCATCAGCGAATTTGTCTTCGACAAGGTCGATCCGGATTTTCCGCGCCGCGCTAAGAGCGCGAAGCTAGGCTTTGTCGTCGGGGGCGGAGAACTACGGGCAAGGTTCCTCGAGGGAACACGCTGCCATAGCGCCGCGCTTCCTCGGCATCCGCGCCAAGCTGGCCAAGAGCTTCGCGCGAATTCATAAGGCCAATCTCATCAACTTCGGCATACTTCCGCTGACTTTCTCCGATCCCAATGACTACGAGACGCTTTCCAGTGACGATAGAATCCGCTTTGAAGGCGTGCGAGCCGCGGTGGAGCAGGGGAAAGAGGAGTTGATTGCCGAACTGCTGCCGTCCGGTAGAAAAATGCTTTTGAGGCTGGATGTGACTGATCGGGAGAGAAAGATCCTCCTCGCCGGCGGCCTCATAAATCTCGCCGGCCAGAGTTCCTGACACTAAGATAGAGAGCGGGAATTCGTACCCAGCCGCTCATTCAACGTTAAGTCACTTAGAGCAGTTGCCAGAAATGTCGCCTTGGCCATCCCAGACAGAGACAGAGAATCAGGAAGGCCCACGGTGACGTGGGTTATCTCCGTGATCCCGGCGAATCACCATGACGTATCAGTCACAACGGAAGATGAAAGTGCTGCGATGGAGTCTGGTGCCACGGATGCGTTCCGCCCCGCGGGACTCATCCGTGCTCGCCTGGTATTGCTTTATGGCCGACGGATACCGGTCCAGTAAGGGAACCTAATGCTGTGGACGTACTGCCGGACTCGCTCCCGCACGGATGACCCTTCGGCACATCCGTGGCACCAAACTTCCATCGACTCATAATGGGCACGCACTTTCAGATAAAAAGCAGGAATCCATCCAGCGAAACGCGGGACTGGACCCGGGATCAAATCAGGGGTGACGGCGTCATTACAACAAATCGGGCATATGATTGGGCATTTTGCCTGTAGTCTAGGATGGCTGGCGGGTAGGACCTTTATCGGTTTTCTGGCGGACAAAAATCTCGTCAGGGTCCTGATTATTGAGGGGAACGAGGCTGTTCCCATGGTGGAATAGCAGACGCTCCGGCTCTTTTTCCTGAACCACTATTGTCACCGCAGGTCCGGAATCCCAGAACAACGTTAGAAGAGGGGGGGTGTAGGAGAAGCCGCCTGTTCCTGCCCCGATCCAGGCTTGTCCCTCATCTCCCCTGTAAATAGCGCGGAAGGTCCCGTTATTATTGAATACAAGTTTCATGAGCCGACTGGTTACCGGAATATCCTGCCCGTCAACCACCTTTGACGTAAGTACCCATGTGCCGGTCAAACGGGACGCGTCACCACTCTTTTCAACGGACTTCGGTTGACTTGTGCAGGAGACAGTTAGAGTGCCGAGCAGCAGAAGACCTACGATTGGGATACACCGGCGGAGGCGCTTGGCTTTTTCCATAAGATGACAGCGTGAAAAGGAAGGCCTGTAAATGGACGAGGCGATCGGGCCTAAAGGCTAATCGCCTCGTCATTTAGTTCTACATAAATTTAGTGATCCCTAATGGGACCAACTCGATCTTAGTACCAGCCGCTGGAAGAGCTGCTCGCAGGCCAGTAACCACCACTGCTGCTGGATGAGCCGTAGCCGCCGTAGTTGTAACCACTGCTGCTGGATGAGCCATAGCCGCCGTAGTTGTAACCACTGCTGCTGGATGAGCCATAGCCGCCGCCGTAGTTGTAACCACTGCTGCTACTGGAAGCAGGCATGCAGGTGTAAGCCGGTGCACAACCGTAGGTCATGCCGCTGCTTGAAGCGCTTGCCGGCCAATAGCCGCTGCTCGAGCTGCTGCCGTAGCCTCCGCCGTACGCGCCGCGGCCGTAGCCTCCGCCGCCGCCGCCCCAAGAAGCATAGGGGGCCCAGGCATAGAAGCCCATAGCAAACGTCGCGAACACCATCACCATACCGACAACCGCAAGCGTCACTGCAAATCTTTTCATTTAAACAAATACCTCCTCATGGAATAAACGTCTCAATATTCTGCCCTCATGTTCAAGGACAGTTTTTCCCTCTTGAAAGTGAGACAAAGTGTTGGTCCATGGCTACCACTAACAGGAGCCTTTGTCAATGATTATTTGGTCTGCCGGCTCCCGTTATCCCACACCTTCCGGGCAACAAGCCCGAAAAGTCCCTTGACTCACCCCCACTGTCTGCTAGGATTCCCCCAAATCCGGTCATTGTCAAGGAATTTCTCACATGGGACGAAATCGGGGACTGGCGTGCACAAAGGCACCAATAAAGGGTTTACTTGCAATCAGGCATATGCGTGGCGCAAAATGTGTGTCAAAAAAAAGCGGAATAACACGACTATACACAGTTATAATAATTCTCTTTATAGCTAAATTATCGCTACTGGTTGTAACCGCAGGTGAAGGTCGTTTCGACGGCATCGGTGCTGAAGATCATCGAGGAGAGCTTCGAACCACACCGGAACTATTGGCAGCGCCGTCAGGTTTCGATAGCCTACTCGACGGCTTCAGACCGGCCGCCGCCGCAACAGAGGGCAAAGTAGACACTGCTAGCGGAGAGGGCACGAAGGCCTCGCTCGAGGACAGGATACGCCAAGCCGGCGAGTTCCTTGCTGCTCGCGACGTTGCCAGAGCCAGGGAAATTGTCCGGCAAGCAATGCGTGACTGCGAGTCCGGTGAAGAAAACGTCCGAGACTGTTCTCAATGGTCGGAATTCTTGCGCGGCCTCAGTTCACTGTTAGCCAAGCCGACCGAACAAAAAGTTGTCAAGAATTCACTCGGCATGGATTTGGTCCGTATACCTGCAGGGGAATACATGATGGGTAGCCTCAAGCGGGAGATGGACTGGGTCAGACTGACTTTCAAGAAGATCTGGAGGGAGGGGCACAAGCAGGTGTTTCAGGATGAGCTCCCCTTGCATCCTGTGCGTATTACCCGTCCTTTCTATATGGGCGCTACGGTCGTTACAGTCGGTCAGTTTCGGCAGTTTGTTAAAGACACTAACCACAAGACCGACGCTGAAAAAGGCGACGGGGGAATGATATTCAGCAAGAAGGAGGAACGTTGGGTTCCGCAAAAGAATATGAAATGGGACGCCGTACCCTGGTCCCTTGCAGATGATCAGCCTGTCGTCTTTGTTTCATGGAATGATGCTCAGGCGTTTTGCCGATGGTTGAGCCGCAAAGAGAAGCAGACTTATCGGCTGCCCACCGAGGCTGAATGGGAGATGGGTTGCCGGGGAGGTTCAGTCTGGACCCGATTTCCGTGGGGAGATCGCCTGCCCGGGGATAGAGACACCAATTTCGGCGACGGCAACCCGAAGCTCCCCGAAAGCCTCACCACCGTAAGCGACGGTTATGAAAACGTGTCGCCGGTGCGGGCCTTTCCTCCCAACGGATACGGCCTCTACGACATGGGAGGAAATGTGATGCAGTGGGTGGAGGACTGGTACGACAGGAACTATTACGAGACATCTCCCCTGGAAGACCCCAAGGGACCGGGGAATGGTACAGGTAGAATTAACAAGGGGGGAAACTGGTACGCCAGTCCGGCGGATTGCAGGTGCGCATTCCGCGGCTTTTCCGGACCGAGCATGAGTTTCTGGAACTTGGGCTTTCGAGTTGTTCTGGAGGAGAAGGAGACCGAAAAGGGGACTCTGGCCTCCAAAACAGGCGATTCAGAGGGGTCTAAAGGCAAATCATCCCCGGAGAAGTACTTCCCGCCGAGTGACGAAGATGGGCTGCGCCTTTTCCGCCAGGCTATGTTCGCGGCTCAGCAACAGCAGTGGGACCAGGCCATCGAGGACCTCGAGGAAGCGCAAAAAGTTTATGAAAAGCGGGAAGATTACAAATGGATAGCCAGGGTGAAAGCCACTCTGGCAGGCATTTATGCGGAACGGAACAGAAAATATAAGAGCAAAGAGCTCTACACCCAAGCCCTTGCGGAATTCCGAAAAATGGGCGACGCGGCCAACTCCCGCATCATCCTTGCGCGCCTGGAGGAACTCGAAACATCGCCAGGCGTCAAGGTGGTCGAGATAAAGAAAGGGGGGATCGCGGACAAGGCGGGCATTGTTGCGGGAGACATCATAATCGAGTACGCAGGGGAAACTGGCTTCCGAGTAATAGGTTTTAAGAAGCTTGTTGATGACCACTCGCGATCCGGCCAAGTAACACTGAGCGTCGTGAACAACGGTGAAATCACCACCACAGTGGTCTCAGGCGGTCCTTTGGGCGTTGCCCTGGAAGATATAAAACGGCCCCCGCGGCCCGCACGGCCTGCCGAAGAAGTAAGACCCCGAGATAGACAAAGACCTAGGCCGGCGAGAGCCAGACGGTGATACCAAAGTGCTTTCACCCAGGCAATTTACTCGGGAGACCGACCTTGTCTTTGCGGGGAGTGAAGTCCCGCGTTCCGCGGGAAAGCAATCTCATCGGTGGGACCGTCCCGCGCAGAACGCGGGATTGCCGGTCATTCGTCACCCCGGACCCCGATCCGGGGGTAGCGCCGGCGTCCCTGCCGGCTTCGGAGCGACCGGCACGGAGGCCGGTCCTACCAGATTCCCGCGTACGCGGGAATGACGATGGGCGGGATGCCCATCCCACCGAGATTGCTTCGCTGCGCTCGCAATGACAACCGCTACCCCGCGAGACTGAATGGACACCCAACGATGGAATCGAGAGTAGGATCTGTCACGATTAGCGGTTTCGGTTTCTGGATTCCCTCGTGCCCAGGAATGACGGGGGTGCGGAGAGCCACCCCTCAGGCGAGCCCCCGAATCTTTTGTATGAGCTGACTAGTTGATATTCCACCGATATGCCTTACGAATTCTACTCTTCCCCCTCTTGCTCTGACAATGGCTTCGCCGACGACCTCTTTACCCTTCCAGTCTTCCCCTTTGACCAGGATGTCCGGACGCGCCTCTTCGATGAGAGTCAGTGGGGTGTCTTCCTCGAAGACCACCACATAATCCACGAAGCTCAAGGCAGATACCAGTTCCACACGATCGGACTGAGCAACGATTGGGCGCCCGGGTCCCTTTATGCGCGTGACCGACCGATCGGAATTGATGCCGACCACCATAACCTCCCCCATGGCGGACGCTTGGCGCAAGATTTCGAGATGTCCCGCATGAAACAAATCAAAGCACCCGTTTGTGAAGACGATCTTCTGTCCCTGAATTCTGTGGTTGCGAAGCACCGCACCGATATCTTCCAGGGCGACAGTCTTGTTGCTCAAGGGCTTCTCCCTGAGGGCATTGATCATCTCATCGAGACTAACTGACGCGGCGCCAAAGCGTGCTACCACAAGCGACGCGGCCAAATTGGCCAGACTGATGGCGTCTTCGATGGAGAGACCGTTTGCCACGGCGAGGGCGAGCGTTGAGATGACAGTGTCGCCTGCTCCGGTGACATCAACAATTTCCATCGGCTTCACAGGAAAATCCTGCACCTTACGCGGAGTAACCAGCGTGATCCCCTCTCTTCCCCGAGTGATGATCAAGGCTTCCGCGTCCGTCTGGTCCAAAAGTATTCGACCCGCCTCCACGAGTGTTTCGTCGTTCCGAATCTCGACGCCCGAGGCTACTGAGGCTTCTCGTACGTTGGGAGTTATGTACGTGGCGCCTCGGTACCGCCTAAAATCCATCCCCTTGGGGTCCACCAAAGTGGGAATGCGGTTTGACCGAGCGGACGACAGGAGGGCTTCCAGCAGAGCCGGTGTGAGAAAACCTTTGCCGTAATCGGAAACGATCGCGGCCTTGACCTGGGGCATAACCGACTTGATGTCTTCGAGAACCGCCCTTTCTATTTCAGCTGGAATATCGCCAGTTCTTTCTTCGTCGATGCGGACGATCTGCTGGTTTCTGGCCACCACACGGGTCTTTATCGTGGTGGGACGGGAAGGGTCGTCCTTTAACCAGAAACTCTCTACAGCCATCTCTTCACAATTTTTCTTGAACCAGGTGCCGGGATTGTCCTTACCAACCGTGGCGAATAGCGCCACTGTTCCACCCATGGTAACCAGGTTCTTGACCACGTTCCCCGCTCCTCCAAGTCTGCGAAGGCGATCATGGGCCACCACCACAGGCACGGGCGATTCAGGGGATATGCGATCAACTTCTCCCAAGACGTATTCGTCAACCATCACGTCTCCGGCCACCAGAATCGGTGCCGGTTTCATCGCTCTGACCAGATTCTCGTTCAATTGGCATCCTCCGCAGCCCAAGCATCCATGATCGCTCTTTTCTCCGCCTCGTCGCCTTGTCTATGAGAGCAGCCGAGAGGGCAAAAAAAGGCTAAGCTCAAAGCGCCCCACAACTTAATACCCTCCATTAGGAAGGTTTTGCAACAGATTCAAGCAGTCTTCAGGCGAACAGAATGCTATTTGTTACATTAATAAATATGGACAACCATAAGTTTATAATTGATTTTTATGGGTTTTCTTGTTAGAGGAAAGATGTTGGGTGGAACAACCGTTGGCCCGCGATCTAGAGTCAGCCCCTGGAATCAGGGCAAAGACACGGACCTATAGTGGTTTCACGCAGCTTTACGATAATGATAGTCAATGCTTATTGATAGGAGACCGCATGCCTTGCTTCACTTCCGGGAACCTCCACACTCCCTTAGGGCCATGTGGCGGTATCATTATCGTCCCGAGCAAGATCAAGCGAGACAGGACATCACAGGCGCGCAACCGTTGGACATCTTCTCTTAGTGGTGAACAAAGCTCACGCCGACGGCCTGATGACATTAAACCGCCGGCGTGGCTTTCCTTACCGTCGAGTCTTTTAGAGTCTTACTCAGGACTCAGTACTGCAGCCGTCTTTGCAATGGGCTACTCTCGGGATCTTAAACCTTTTCAAGGCGCCCTCCTTTCCCTCTGTGGGAAGAGGTTGATTGATTTGCATAGCTATAGTTAGTCATCGTCTGCCCATCTTGTCAAGATTCGGCGCCACCCACCCATCGGAGCGAATCGAGAAAGCATGAGAACAACAAGTCAATCAGAAGAAGAAATATCAGAGCACGCTGCCCACCAACCCAGCGGAAAGCCTGACCAGGTCACTCGGCCGGGTACCGCTTCTCCGGGCGCGGCCCGGGGGACCTGGCGCGCAAATGAGATTCTCAAGCGAGCAAGGTCACTGACAAGACCGATCATCGGTGGGTTATTCTTCGGGGCCCTCGGTGCGCTGGCCATCAGCCTGATCTCGCATTTTACCGTAGTTGTTCCCCTCGAAAGAAACCTCTTGTCTGCGGAAGTCCGCGGTCTGGCTACGGATATCGACGCCGCCGTCCGGATGAGGAGTTCGATTATAAGCATGGCGGCAGGCAACTCCGAGTTGGACAGTTTTCTGGAAACCGGCGGTTTGGACACTCTGCTAAGTGCGCTTCGGAAGCATTTTCCGGATTTCCTCAGCGTCGAAGCCACAAACGACCGCGGGCAAATCCAAGCTATGGGCGGCGAACTGTCTGTCCCTCAGGCAGGCCTATTCTCTAAGGATCCCTCTGAAAAGGCCTCCTCGCTTAATTTAGGTATCCAGCACAACAGAGGAGCCTTCCACGATGACCCGGAAAGCAACTGCTTTTTCATCACCTGTAAGCATGTGGGCGCAGAGGGAGGCAAATGGTTTACCAGAAGCAGGTTCTCTCGAGAGTCTGTCGCCCCGATTCTGAAATCTATTTCGACTCGAGGTGTGAACCTTGTGCCTGTCTCTGGAGTTTCCAAAGATATTCCCGAAGGTCCGATATCCATTTCCAGGCCGGAATTGTCGGTCGTCAGGACTTTCGGCAGTTGGTGGCGCGGCCCCATTGGTGCAGAGGCGCTGCTTACCATGCCCGGTTGGCTAATACGTATTGAGAATAGCCACACGCCTCTCCTTTTGTGGCGTCCGCCAATTGCGGCTCCTCTACTCCTTCTCCTTTTCACCTTTGTCGCAGGCTTTATCCTCAGGCGAGCGCCTCTCCGCGGCAGTTGTGATCGAGATGCCGCCGAGGAAAACGCCGGTAACCAGTTCCCGGCCCAAGATGAGAAGCCAGGCTACGCAGTTTGAATCCTCCAAGGAATCAGACAGCTTGTCCGGACACAGCAGCGAGAGATTCTCCCCTTTAGAAAAGGATCATGCCCTTTTGCAGCAGGAACCGGAATTTGAAAAACCGACCCCTATGCGTGAGTGCGGGTCCAGCCATCGAGACGACCTGCCATGTCTGACGAAGCTCGTGCCGATACCTGGTGGCAACTCACCCATCGAGGCCACAGGTAATCTTGGGCAGGAGCCCCGCGCTGAGGACTCCGGGGAGAGTGGGCCCCTTCCAGAGACCCTTGAGGTATGCTGGTTTGAGCCTTGCGATCACTGTGAAACCGACCAACCGCTGTCTGAAGAGAAGAGTGAATGTGCCCGTCTCTCCGATGAGGAGGAAGGCTTCGGCGGTGAGCGATCCCCCGAAGAGCGGTCATCCGTTATCAATCACCGGGTAAGCTCCCCGCTTCCGGCTGACGTCCAACCCCTGTGAAATAACCAGGTTTTGGTGTAGAATCACGTCCAAAAAAGCACCGGGGGTATTTTGCCAACGTGGCCTCGGTCGTTTCAAGCTCTTGAGGTTGCAGGCCAAGGATCGTGGGCGGCGGGAGCAGATCGCGGGCTGGGGGGCGAATTGACGCGACGCCAGGACTGGAATCAAGCTCGATATAAAGCCGGCGCGAAACGCGTGCCGCTGTACAACAATGAACCACTGGGACAGGCCGGGTCACAATGAATAAAGTCCTCACAATTGCGGGTTCGGATTCGGGTGGGGGGTCAGGCATTCAGGCTGACCTGAAAACTATTCTTTCTCTCGGCGGATACGGCATGAGCGTCGTAACCGCCGTGACAGCCCAGAACACCTTGGGGATTCAGGGCATGGTCCCGATCGCTCCGGAATTTGTCGCTCTGCAACTTGAATCTACGCTGGGCGACATTGGAGCGGACTGCGTCAAGACGGGCATGCTGGTCAACGCGGAAATTGTGCGCGTTGTGGCAGAGAAGATCGCTAAATATCAGATTGAAAAAGTAGTGGTGGATCCGGTCCTCGCCTCCGAGTGGGGGTCAGTGCTGCTGGACGAAGAGGGACGAAAAGCAGTTGTCAAAGAATTATTTCCCGTGGCCCATCTCCTTACCCCCAATATCCCGGAAGCTGAAATACTGACCGGCAAAACGATCACCAACGTATCCGACATGAAAAAGGCAGCGAAAAGACTCCAGAAAATGGGTCCCAAGTACGTCTTGGTAAAGGGGGGGCATCTCAAAGAGATGGCTGTGGACGTGCTGCACGACGGAAGTCAGCATTACGAGTTCTCGACCGAGCGCGTGCGGACGCGTCACACTCATGGCACAGGATGCACTTTGGCCTCCGCCATAGCCACGCGCCTGGCACAGGGAATCTCCCTTATGGAGTGCATAGACCAGGCAAAGCGGTACCTGTACAGGGCACTCAGGTTCTCACTCAGTCTCGGAAGCGGTATCGGCCCGACGAACCATTTCGCGTCCATCACCAGAGAAATCGCACGGACCCATGCTATCGAGGAATTGGACAAGGCGCTGGAACGTCTGAAGCGGCTGAATATTGGGCATCTGATCCCCGAAGTTCAGTCAAATCTTGCCTATGCCATTCCATTTGCCGAATCCGTCGACGACGTCGCCTCTTTCCCGGGGCGCATCGTCAGGCTGGTCAATACAGTCGCCACTCTCTCCTCGGCCAGGTTCGGGGCCTCCAGACAGATACATCATCTGGTGCTGGCCGCCATGGAATACGATCCGGAGCGGCGCTCGGCCATGAGCATCGCCTATTCGGATACCCTTGTAAGACGGATTCGCTCCCTGGGCTACACTGTGGCAGAATTCGATCGGAGTCGCACTCCCCCGGATCTCCAGCAGGAAGAGGGGAGCACGCTGGCCTGGGGCGTTCAGGATGTAATGGAGGAACTCGGGAAAGTCCCTGACGCCATTTTTGACCGCGGCGCGGTCGGTAAGGTGCCCATGATTAGAATCTTCGGAAAGGATCCCGGTTCCGTAGTAAACCTTATAGCCAGACTCTGACCGGGCCCCATGCGTGAAGGCCGCATCTTGGCAGTGTCCTAATTATGGACACTTTGAGCGGTCTGTACAAACCGTCACCCCGGACTCCGATCCGGGGTCCAGTCCCGCGTCCCGCAGGAGGGATTCCGGCGTTAGCCGGAATGACGACCACTACACTCAAATTCGGACACTATCCCCACCTTTGACAATTTGTCAGAAACGATTAATATGTGGCAAGAACCAGAGCAATTGTTATGCGGTTGCACCCGCTACCCCAAACGGACTCGCTCTGAAAACAGTCATCATACTTGGTTGAAGGACTGACTATGTCAGGTTCGTTGGTAGATCCCCACAGACGAGTTGTTGATTACTTGAGAGTTTCAATCACCGATCTGTGCAATCTGAGATGTCTCTATTGCAGGCCGCCGGAGGGGGTCCGGCTGATTCCGCACGACGAGATCCTCCGATACGAGGAGATCTTGACCATCATTCGCCTTGCCCGAGACATGGGCGTTCGAAAGCTCAGAATAACCGGTGGTGAACCCCTGGTTCGGCGTGGAGTTCTGGATTTCTTGTCCAGATTGACAAGAATGGATGGGATCGAGGATGTGGGGCTCACAACAAATGGGGTGCTGCTGGCTTCCATGGCACGGGACCTTAGGGCAGCAGGACTGACTCGTATTAATATCAGCCTTGATTCCATGCGGCGCGAAACATTCAAGGAGATCACCGGTAGCGACTGCCTCGAAGCTGTTCTTGAGGGCATTAACTGCGCCCTTAGAGAAGGCTTTGATCCGGTCAAAATCAACGTCGTGCTTCTTGAGGGGATGAACGAGGCAGACGTACCAACCTTCGCGCGCCTCACTCTGGACCGGCGCGTTGACGTCAGGTTCATCGAACGCATGCCTTTCGGGGACGAACTCGGCCAGCGGTCCCCGGACTCCTTCAGCGCCGAAAAGGCCCTGGAAATTATACGTCAGGAAGTGGGCGAGCCACGTCCGGTGGATCGCGATCTTCGTGCCGGCCCGGCTGCTATGTTCAGCCTGCCCGGCGCTCTGGGTCGCATAGGTATAATAGATCCTGTGACGGGCCACTTTTGCGGCACTTGCAACCGGCTGAGGTTAACCGCCAGAGGCACATTGCGCCCCTGTCTGCTTGGTCCCCTGGAGATAGACATTAAGACCGCCCTAAGACGCGGAGCTTCGCTCAAGGAGCTGTCTGAGATCATCAGGCGAGCTGTGCTTGCCAAACCTGTGGGCCAGCCCTCGAGTTCGACGGCCATGCGGGACGGGATGAACCTGATCGGTGGATAGAAGCGCCGAATGGCCAATAATCCGCTCTCTTTCATAGTAGTAAACAGGAATACCGCTGATCTTCTGGTCAGATGTCTCGACTACATTTTCCAGTCAGACCTCGACCCGAATCCCGAGGTAGTCGTTGTGGACAACGGCTCGAGCGATAATTCTGTCTCACGTGTGAAAGAGGGGTATCCGCAGGTGATCGTGATAGAGGCCGGCCGTAACCTAGGGTTTGCAGCAGCCAATAATAAAGCTGTCCAGCAAGCGAAAGGCGACTTCCTCTTGCTCGTAAACACTGATGCGCTTCTGCAAAAGGGTTGCGCACAGTCTCTCTTGCAGATAATGGAGGCCGATCCTCGCGTGGGCATGGTGGGACCTCAGCTATTGAACGAGGACGGGAGCCTTCAGACTTCGTATGAGGCCGCGCCGACTCTTGCGACTGAAACGCTCAACCGAAGTCTCCTGAAACGTCTGTTCCCTTCGAGATTCCCTGGAAAGAGTCGCAGGCCGGCAAAGCCGGAAGACGTCGAAACCCTCATCGGCGCGGTGATGATGATCAGGCGACAGGCGCTGGAGGCGCTGGGAGGGTTTGACGAGGATTATTTCTTTTTCATGGAAGAGACCGATCTGGCCGTTCGGATGCGCGAAGCCGGGCTGGAAGGTCGTGCACGACCCGCTTGCTAGCGCGGTACACCTTCAGGGGGCCACGGCAAAAACGTACCACGCTTCTGCGCGCATAGAGTTTTACCGTTCCCGCTACCTTTTCTTTCGCAAACACTACGGGCTTCGGACGACGCATCTACTTAAAGGGCGTCCTCCTTGCAAACCTTACCCTGAATGCGCTTGTTCTCGGATTGGCTTCGTTGCTAACTTTCGGCGGGGTGGAGAAAGTCGCTACGAAATATCGCGTCAGGGCCGCACTTTGGAAATGGCATTTGAAAGGGTGTCCCGAGGGGGTCGGGCTGCCACGAGACTAGCATCTGTGGGAGAGTAGGGAGATTGCTTCGTCGTTTCACTCCTCGCAATGACAGTGGTGACATTTTCTACAAATCGTCGTAAAGATCTCGCCATTCGGGATTCATTGAGTTTACAAGGTCAATCTTCCTCTGTCGAGAGCCCGCTTTGATCTGTTTCTCTCGGGCGATGGCCGCGTGCACGTCATCCGTGACGTCATAGAAAACGAGCTTATAGACGTTGTACTGGCTTGTGAAGCCAGCCGCCAACTTCTCGCGGTGTTGGTACACGCGTTCCTTAAGATCCGCCGTTACCCCGGTGTATAGGACAGTGTTCTGTACCGATTAGGGCAAGATGTATACACAGTATTGGCTCACGGGGCATCTTCTGCAATGTCATTGCGAGGAGTGAAACGACGAAGCAATCCCCAACGTTGCAAGACTGGAATCGGATTCCGTCAAACTCTGCCCCATCAATTCAACGTCTGCGTGCTTTATTCTTCCCCTTGGCAGACTCCAATTCTGTACCGACAAGATAAGCCCCGGTAAAATCCGTCCCGCTGAGTATTGTTCCAAATAGGTTGGCTTCCCCCAAATTAGCGCCTGTGAGATTGGCATTGGTCAGATTTGTTTCGGAAAGGTCTGCGCCGGCCAGGAACGCCCAGGACCCGTTGGCCATTGTCATGTTCGAATCGGAAAGATTGGCTCCCGCTAGATTCGCCTTGCAAAGGATGACCCCGTGCATGTCCGCAGAGGCCAAGGTAGCCCCGGCAAGCTTGGCTCCCGTGAAATCGGCGCCAACAAGAATTGATCTTGCCAAATTCGCTCCGGAGAGTTGAGCGCCTGACAGATCAGCCCTGGGGAGGTTCACTCCGGCCAAATCCGCATGAGACATGTCAATTCCCCAGGAGACGGCCGATTCGACCAGCGCTCCAAGGGAGGGAGCGGGCGCGCTGTAAATGACCTCGCTGGAAAATCGGTGCCGGATATGCAACTGCGTTTGATGAGGCGGCAGCATTTCGGTCAATTCGGCGCGGCTGATCAACCCATCGGCGACCATGGCCCTGAGCAAACTCTGAAGCTCCCCTGCGGTGATCCTATATTCCGTCAGCAGCGCTTCACGATCCAGCCCTGATCTGATGCGAGACAAAGCCTCCTCAGGATCGATATGAGGTGGAGCAACATAAGCTGCCGAGTCTCTGGAGGCACCCTCGTCTACCAACACCGAGTTCTCGCCGGTAGGTCTCCTCTGAGAAAGTTGCGTCTCACTTATCAAACCCGCAGCGGTGAGTTTCTTGAACAGACTTTGCAGTCCTCTGACCGAAAGGTTGTACTTCTTCATCAACGCTGCATCATCAGTCCCCGACCTCAGAGAGGTCAGTGCTTCAGCCGCGTCTATTCTGGGCTTGGCGCCTCTGGGGGGAGGCAATTCAGCCAATTCCAGGTCTACAATTACAGATGCGTGGGACAAAGAAAGGCGCTGCTCCAACTCCGAGCGCCTAAGTATGCCGGCGGCTACCAACTGAGTAAAAAGGCTTTGGAGGCCGCTGGCAGAAACATTGAACTCTTGCATCAATGCGGCATCGTCCATACCGGACCTGATGCACTTCACAGCGTCGACGGCCTTGATCATTACTCTGCGGTTCGGCATCGTGGCTCATACCTCGATTCTAGCATCAAATCACAGGATACAGTGGCGGTCAAATGAAAATTCACGACTCAAGCGGGCGCAAGACGCCCCGCTCGTTTCACGATTGCTCGGCACGTGAATCCTCTTTGATGATGGCCTCTCTCATTGCCGCGTACTTCACCAGGGCCGACTAATGCCTTTATTGCCCTTTCCGGGCTGGGGAGCACCGGTACACCGCCGTCCTGGAGTTCCCGGACAAAAGGCTCGTCCCGAGTGCAAAACGAAGCCCCGACGACGGGTTTTCCGTAGCGGGCAGACAACTCGGCAACGACTGCGCACTGGTCATCGATATAGTCTTCCGCCATCGAAGCCGCTTTACCGGCCTTCGCTCCCATGGCCTGAAAGGCCGTGGACACGCGCTGGATAGGTATCAGTAAATACATGAACAAATTGTGCACATTCGGGTCCTGCAAAAGGATTCGCGGCATGGCTTCCGTGTAATCGCTGGGGTTGCGATTAAACGTAAGGTCAACCGGGTTTCCTATGCTGGCTGTATGAGGAACCAACGCGCCCAGCCCCTCGCTGGTCGCGGACGACAAATTCGCCAACTTCAGACCGTTCCGTTCCGCAGTGTCAGCCGCCGCGGCGCCTGGCCCACCGGAATGAGTGAGCACTGCAAGCCCGTTCCCCGTCGGCAGCGGTTGACTCCCGAGCACGCAGCACATGTCAAAAAGCTCCTCCACGGATTGCGCGCGAATAATGCCGCACTGCCTGAAAATGCCATCGTAAAGGGGATCCGGTCCCGCGAGTGCCCCGGTGTGCGAGAGCGCAGCCCGCTTTCCCGATTCAGAGCCGCCAATGTAATAGGCCACAATAGGTTTGCGTTTTGACACTTCCCGTGCCACTCGAAAAAAGTCCCGGCCGCGCCTCACTCCTTCTATATAGAGTGCGATGACTTTAGTGTCGGGGCATTGCCCGAGGTATTCCAGACAATCGGTAATGTCCGTCATCGCCTCGTTGCCCACGCTGAACCCCTGGCTGAAACCGAGTCCGAACTTCTCCAGATGAACAAAGACTTGCGTGATGAAACTTCCGCTTTGAGAGGCCATGCCGATGAAGCCAGGCGATGCCTCATAGGGGAAAAACGTAGTATTGAGTTTCGCGTATGGATTGACCACTCCAATGCAATTGGGTCCTATGAAGTGAATGCCGTACTTGCGAGCGATCTCGACAATGCGGTTCTGAAGCTCTTTCCCATCAGAGCCCTTCTCCCCGAAGCCCGCTGAAACTATGATGGCCCTCGTAACGCCTGACTTGCCGCATTCTTCCAGAATTTCCGGCACAACTTTTGTCGGGAGAACGAGAACCGCGAGATCCACAGGCCCTGGCACATCTTTCAGGTGATGATATGCTTTTAGGCCCAAGATTTCTTGTTCCCGCGGGTGCATAGGGTATACCGGCCCTTCAAATCCGAGGGCAAGCATTTGAGACAACTGGACGCTCCCCATCCCCATCGGATTGCTGGAAGCTCCCCAAAAAGCCACGCTTGCCGGATGCATAATTCGATAAAGCGGGCTCTGTTCAAATCCATCCATACATCATACCTCCCAGAGACCTGTTTCCCTCTCTTGACTCAAGGCCGCAGCTCAGTTCTTCCGGTTCGATTCGGTCTGCCTTATTGACCGTCTCCGCCCCTCAAGTCCGGCAAGAACAAACTCAGAAGAAACATGACCAGCCACCAGACTGCGTATCCGACCATGACAGCAATCATCAGCACCGGCGCCAGGGCGATCGACACGAAGAAGAGCAGTTCGTTGCCCGCATAATATCCGCCGAAAATGAGTAACGCCATTACCGCAACGAATGCGATCACCGTGGTGATCCCTCCCGCAGCAAGAGCTATGATCTGTCTGCCGGTCATGTTTGCCATGTTATCATTGATTGAACGATAAATGTAATGTGCAGGGGACTTGTGCGCACTCTTTTTCTACTTTCGAGCAGGCTAAGTTGGTGATCTCAGTGAATCCTTCCCTTCTCGTCCCGCATCTCAGTTGTCAGGACCTATGGTCCCTGAATTCGGAAAAATGAGCGTGTGTGATCAGGT
Organism: uncultured delta proteobacterium; assembly: GCA_963809365.1. Lineage (GTDB taxonomy): Bacteria > Desulfobacterota > Desulfomonilia > Desulfomonilales > Desulfomonilaceae > CAWBBA01. The sequence goes on from CAWEJR010000033.1 coordinate 74,562, forward strand.
TTCCACAAATGCAGGAGGCAGAAATGTTCAGATTCTTAGTTTTGACAGTGGCCGCGTTGATTCCGGCCGTGGCCTGCGCGGAACTTCAGAGCGGGCCAATTGATTACAAGAGCCAGGATACTGTCCTGGAAGGGTACGTTGCCTTCAACAAGGGCGTACAAGGGAAACGGCCGGGAGTATGTACTGGTTCCCGACTGGATGGGTGTTGCCGAACACTATAACAAGATTGCCGACAAACTGGCGGACTTGGGCTACGTGGCCTTCGTAGCGGATATCTACGGAAAGGGTGTGCGGCCCAAGAATTCAGAGGAAGCTGCCGCACTGGCAACCAAGTATAAATCGGATCGCGGCCTGATGCGACAAAGGGTTCAGGCCGCGCTCGATGAGCTGAAGAGAAATCCAAATGTTGATGAAAAGCGTATAGCGGCCACTGGATATTGTTTCGGGGGAACAGCCGCGCTGGAATTGGCGCGCAGCGGTGCACCAGTTCTTGGGGTAGTGACCTTCCACGGCGCTCTGGACACACCTAAGCCCGATGATGCGAAGAACATCAAGGGAAAGGTGCTGGTTCTTCACGGAGCGGATGATCCCTACGTACCTCCCGAGCAGGTGGCTGCATTCCAGGAAGAGATGCGTAAAGGCGGTGTGGACTGGCAGATGGTTTTCTATGCGGACGCTGTGCATTCTTTCACCAAACCCGCGGCCGGTACGGACAAATCAAAGGGTAATGCTTACAACGAAAAGGCCGACAAGCGGTCGTGGGAGGGGATGAAGTCCTTTTTCAAAGAGATTTTTTGAGGGTCCGTTCACATATTCACCGGAGCGCTAACGTCGGCAGACCATGCCGGTTTTTCACCCCAGGGAGACGAACCATGAAAAAATCGTCAGTACTCGTGGCGTTGGTGGTTTTCTGCGCCGCAGCTCTTGTGACTGTTAGCTCGCAAGCGCAGAAACAGGAAGCGTCCGAGATTCAATGGCTCACTGACATGAGGACCGCGCTCAAGAGAGCGAAATCGGAGAACAAGCCTATATTCCTTGACTTCTTCAATCCCAACTGAATTGGTTGCAAGAAAATGGATGCAGTTACGTATCCAAACAACGGGGTCATCGAATTTATCAACTCCAATATGATCGCTGTACGGGCTCGGAACGATCAAAAGCCGCTGGCCGAGGATTTCAAGGTCAAGTGGACCCCGGCTCTGGTGACTTTGGACGTGGACGGCACCGAACGACACCGCACGGTGGGCTTTCTGCCGCCTGAAGAACTGATACCTTCCCTGATGTTGGGAATAGGGAAGGCTCATCTAGAACGCGGAGAATTCCCTCAAGCGATTCCTCGGTTTGAAAACCTTGTTTCTCAATATCCAAAGAGTGGCGCTGCACCGGAGGCAGTCTTTTTTCTGGGCGTCGCGCGGTTCCAGAGCACGCACGACCCGAAATTTCTGAAGAAAGCCTATGAGCAATTGGCCGCTCAGTACCCTCAGAGCGAGTGGACGACAAGGGCCTCGCCTTACAGTGCGATCAAGTGATGGGTAGGAGGTGTTGCGGCTGCGTGCAAAAAAAGAGGTTGACATTATACAATTACACTATATGCTGGAATAGTGAAACGCCAACCGTCCGGACCAAAAATGTCGTGTGACACCCCAAAAGATTGCTGCTCAGTAAAACCAAACATTGAGACCAGGCCGTTACTCTCTCCCCGAGAGTCCGCGGAATTGGAAGCGCTTTTCAAAGTGCTGGGGAACCAGACTCGCCTGCGGATGCTTCACGCACTGACAAGGGCCCGTGAGATGTGTGTTACGGATCTCGCGGACGCGCTCGAAATGAAGCCACAGGCCATATCCAACCAGCTTCAACGGCTGGTCGACAAGGGTATGGTGGCTTCGCGGCGCAACGGGAACAACATCTTCTACAGGATCGTGGATCCCTGCGTCGTAAGTTTGCTCGACAGCGGACTGTGCCTGATGGAAGACGCGAAGGAAAGAGCCGGATTAGGCCTACCGATTTCCCCTACCCAAAATCTTCACGCAGAACAAATAAGGTAGTTTCAGATGAGCCAAACAAGCAATTGCTGTACGCCAGTTGATGACAATGAATCTTATCGCGAACCAGCCGGAGGAACGGCGGCCGCAACCAGTTGTTGAAGCCCTCCTGAAAAGGCTCAGTTGAGCCCGCCCAGACTTGACCAGCCGTTCGTAGTTGGATCCGTTACAACTCCTGCCGGGACTGTACCTCAGGTTTCCGCGGAACTCAGAACCGCGGATTCGTGGGGAACCGTCAAAGTCCGCTGGGGTGTGGGGCGAATGAACTACAAGGTTGATGCCGGCTTATATGCCCTGGGCCGGCCGGATGACAAATCCTCGGTGCTCGTGACCGCCAATTATAAGCTGAGCTTCGACACTCTCAGATCGGCCCTAAAAGGACGAAATCTGTGGATATTGGTCTTGGACACGGATGGAATCAACGTCTGGTGTGCCGCGGGCAAAGGCACTTTTTCCACTGATGAGCTTGTGCGCCGGATCGAGTCCAGCGGCCTGGAAAAGGTGGTGTCTCACCGCCGTCTGATTGTGCCTCAACTCGGCGCGCCCGGCGTGGCTGCACATGAGGTCAAGAGACTTTCCGGCTTCAAGGTGACCTATGGGCCTGTTAGCTCACAGGACTTGCCGGCTTTCATTGATGCGGGCTTCAAAGCGACCCCGGAGATGCGCGAAAAGACATTCACTACCTGGGAAAGACTGGTATTGGTTCCGGTTGAGTTGGTTCCGGCTTTGAAGGCGGCAATTATCGTCATTCCCGTTTTTGCCTTTTTGGCGGGGCTGGGAGGATCGAGCGGCTACTGGAACAACCTCATGAACCACGGCCTTTTTGCCGCGGCGGCTTTGTTGAGCGGAGTTCTGGCCGGGACGGTCCTGACCCCAATCCTTCTGCCTTGGCTCCCCGGGAGAGCTTTTTCCTTGAAGGGAATGGTACTGGGCTTGTTGGTGGCCCTGGCTCTGGTCTTTGCTTGGGACGCACATCCGATACGAGCGTTTACGTCACCCGAGCATCTGGCCTGGCTTCTCATTGTTCCGGCATTGGTCGGCTATTTTGCTATGAATTTCACCGGGGCATCCACTTATACTTCGCTTTCCGGTGTCAAAAAAGAGATGCGGTGGGCGGTGCCGGTCCAAATCGTGGCTGCGTCCTGTGGGTTGCTTCTCTGGTCCTGGTCGCTCTTCATTGCTTAAGGAAATTGAATCATGAAACGGCTCGTCTATCTGAAGGATGTAGTAACCCTGAGCCTTGACTCTGATAAGTGTTTCGGTTGCGGGATGTGTCTGGAAGTTTGCCCTCACAGGGTCTTGGCAAAGGATAATGGCAAGGTGCGCATTGAAGACCGGGATGCCTGCATGGAATGCGGAGCCTGTGCCAAAAATTGTCCGGCAGAAGCCCTGAAGGTAAGCGTCGGTGTGGGATGTGCGGCTGCGGTCATAAATGCTGCTCTGGGCCGCACGAGTTCCTCTTGTTGTTGTGTGATAGAGCCCCAGGGGTCGGCTGGAGAAACCAAATCGACCCCGACTCGAAGTTCCGGTTGCTGTTAAAGCCCACATGGGCAAAGACACGCGGTTCACAAGGATTCACTCTTTCCCGGCGTCGTTGCATTCTGACACAATCGCGAAAGCCTTTAGCAAGAAATCCCGAATCGCCGCAGAACAGCTTGACCAGACCTAGTTTAGGGGTAAGCAGCAAGCAATCGTCACGAAAGCCTTTGGAGTTCCTTTAGCGCTTCTCGAAAATGATTTCCGATTGTGTATTGGCCTGGATAGAATGCGGCGAACAAATCCATACACATCTGTCGGGAAAAGAAAGCGAGCGATGCCGATTCCGTTGGTCAACGCATCCTAAAGAGACTTACTCAATCCAGCGGTGTTTGAGCCCCACGCAGTAAAAATAAGTGTGGTGTCCCCGGAATTCGCGAGGTGAACAGCCACTCCCATGCTTCCGCCGGTGACTCCCATCACCGGGAGGCCTGTGCTTGCGTCGGAGTCACTAAAGTTTAGTGCGTAGGCCCTTTCCGGCCAGAGGATTGTACAGCTTCATTATTGCCACTTTCATGACGTCCAAGGTCTTCATGTCCGCGACCATTCCGAACAAAACCTTTTCCGGGTCTTCAGGCAGCACACACGCATTTGAGGAATCGAACTGAAGGTCGGGAAAGCTCTTGACGAGCTTCTTATGCTCCTTGACCGTCATAGGGACTTGGATTGTCTTCTTCCCTCCCAGGTCCTGGATGTGATCGCTCAGGCCGGCTTCTACAAGCCTTTTGTGCCTCTCGTCGTCCACCATCATGTTGACGTAGAAATCTGCCATTGGAAGTCCTCCTATCATGGATTATGACCGGATGCAGGCTAAGAATGGCTCCCCTTACGCTGAGAAGCTGTTGCTGCATGCTCCCCCGCACGGTCCGACGGAGCGAAAACCGTCGTGCGGTTGATGGAAAGGCGGTTATTAGTAGCCTTGAGCGTAACTGTACGCACAGCCGCGGTCAAGCACAATTTTGCAGGTGGTTTATGGATTCAGCCGCGCTGGTAGAGATTGTCATTGCGAGGAGTGAAACGACGAAGCAATCTCCGTCCATGAGGGTAGGGCGCTGCCTGTTGCTTCGGCGTAGAGGGTCTCGGGAGCAATATCGACTTCATTTCCCCAGGTCAAGACACCAGGCTGATCATTCACCGAAAATCCACGGAAGACCTCATTGGCTGGCTGTTGCCGGTGTCGTGCTATAGATCAGATTTCCCTTACTCTTGTCAATTCCACGGAAGCGGAAGGAGGAGAGTTGGCTGCAACCGAGTGTTAGGCGCGATTAGCTAAAAGGGATAAAGCGTATTGGAAGGGATGAATTCAACCTCAACGCCAACTCGATGACCATTCTGGAGTAGCTCGTACACGGGAAATTCGCCGTCACCAAATCCTGATGAGACGAAAGGCATTATTGCTTCAGTTGTGGCATCCAGAACAGCAATCCCATGCGTCCAAGAATCTTGTAGTGTTGGGCAAATCACAGCATAAGAAGCGTCGTCATCATCACCCCAACTCTGAAGGAAGACCTGGTGATCACAAATACCCATCTGAGCGGTGTCTGTCCACGTAGTACCTATTTCCTGGCCGATATATGGTTCGGCTCCCTTCGCGAAAACTCGTAAGCGTGAAATCCGTTTATCGCTTATATAGTTCATTGCTTTAGCTTGCACCAGGTATGCCCCCGGTGAGAGTTCTACCAGAAGACCGTCATTTGCTCTGGGGGTAAAACTCGCGTCAATGATTAGCAGGCTGTTGCCCTTCAGATTCAGATCGCAGAAGTCTAACCATTCCGACTCTTTCCCCAGAGTACCTTTTGGTGGCGTCTTAGTCCATGCGTCCTTGAGATATTCGTCCATGCTCATAGATGGTTATCCATTGGCCAGGCATTACAGTCCGGCGCTCAGCCGCCGGTAATTCCGCTCGGCTGGAGCGGCATGTTAGCTGGTGCCACGCAATGTTGCCACAAAAAAACCAAGGTCATGCGATAGATCGGCGGGTTCCCAGTCGTCACATTGATGACGAGATACATGTCCTCAAGGCGGTCAACCTTGAGCTGGAGATGCGGACCAGCGACAAAATCGTCGTCACGTTGCTAAAAAACCACGATTCTTCTGGCCCTTGAGCCTAACTCACCGCGCGGACCAAGGTCAAGGACAATCTTGGAAGTGGTGTATCCATTCGGTCTCGCGGAGCGGAGGTTGTCATTGCGAGAAGTGAAACGACGAAGCAATCCCGGTTTTCTGTCGACTTCCGCCAGACTGGAGATTGCTTCGCTGCGCTCGCAATGACAATCTCTGGGCGGGAGGCTGAGTCGTTACTCGGGCACCTCTCTTCTACCGGCAAGCAAAATGATGTAATATTGGCTGAATAATGCTAGGGCCTCAGCGTTCACGAATAATGTGCTGATAATATTTTTTGTCTCGCTGATCGTCCAAGGGCCTCCCCAGCTTTTCTTGTTTGCATAGCTTTGACTCCACCCGGCTTAAGGAGCTTGACCCCTTACATGATTAATAGCATTGCGCCTTCAAAACCCGCGGCTCTTCTCACAGCATTGGAACGACTGCTGCCCAGCGTGCAAAAGCCCGCGCGATATCTCGGTCACGAAGTAAACGCGGTCCACAAGGACCCCGCCAAGGTCAAAGTTCACGTCGGGCTGGCATTCCCTGATGTTTACGAAGTGGGAATGTCACATCTCGGTTTGAAGATCCTCTACTCCATTGTGAATGGGCAGCCAGACTTTTATGCGGAGCGCGCGTTTGCTCCGTGGACCGACATGGAAGCGGTGATGAGGGAAAACCAAACTCCTTTGACAACGCTGGAGACGGGCACGCCTCTTTCCGAGTTGGATCTGCTGGGCTTTTCTCTTCAGTACGAACTTTGTGCCACAAACGTCCTCCAGATGCTCGATCTTTCCGGTATTCCCCTGCATTCCGCGGACCGGCGGCCTCAAGATCCGTTCGTGATTGGAGGCGGACCAGGCGCGTTCAATCCTGTTCCTCTGGCTCCCTTTTTTGACGCTTTTGCCATCGGGGATGGAGAAGAGGTCATCCTGGAACTGGCCGCCACTCTGGCTCGGTGGAAAGACGAGGGGGGCTCGAGGGAAGACCTCCTCAACGAGTGGAAAAAGATCCCCGGCGTCTTCGTCCCTTCCCTTTACTCGCCCGGCGAAACTGTCAGCAGGCGCATAACGGCTGAGCTTGACGAGACAAACTTTCCGTCTCGACTTGTGGTTCCCTTCTGCGAGACCGTCCACGATCGGATCGGCATTGAGATCGCTCGCGGGTGCACCAGAGGCTGCCGCTTTTGTCAGGCCGGCATGCTGTATCGGCCCGTACGGGAAAGGCAAGCGAAGACCATATTGGAACTTGCGCGAAACAACATTGCGGGTACCGGCTGGGAAGAAGTCAGCCTGCTGTCTCTATCTGCCGGCGACTACTCGGCTATCGGCAACCTGATCAGACGAATGTGTGAGGATTTTGGCCCGGACATGGTGGCTCTTTCTCTGCCATCGCTGAGAACAGACACTTTCGACGGGGAAATTGCCGAACAGATCCGCAAGGTCCGCAAAACCGGCTTCACGCTGGCTCCGGAGGCTGGAACCGACAGGCTTCGGCGGATAATCAACAAAGGAAACAGCGAAGAAGACTTGGAACGGGCTGTCACTATAGCGTTTGAACGGGGTTGGCAGTCGGTAAAGCTCTATTTTATGGTGGGTCTTCCCCACGAGTCAGATGAAGACCTGGACGGAATTATAGGGTTGATACGAAAGGCCCCAAAGTGGGCACGAGGCGGGAAGATCACAGCGTCCGTATCGACCTTCGTTCCCAAGCCGCACACCCCGTTCCAGTGGGCAGGTCAGCTTTCGATCGAGGAAACGATTCGTAGGCAAAGCTATATCAGGCGTTACTTTCAGAAGGGCAGGGCGCGGGTCAAGTTTCACAACCCCCAGGCCACCTTTCTGGAGGGGGTCATGGCCAGAGGAGACGAGCGTCTTTCCGAGGTTGTTGAAAGGGTTTTTAACAAAGGGGCACGATTTGACGGCTGGAATGAGCATCTGAAGTTCGGTCTATGGATGGAGGCTTTCCAGGAAGCGGGAATAGACCCTCAAACATACCTCGAGCCCAGAGCGGTGGGAGGCGCACTCCCCTGGGATTTCATCGATACCGGAGTTCGTCCCGAATATTTCGAGGAGGAGTGGAATAAGGCTTTGGCAGAGCAACCGACTCCGGATTGTCGCTTCGGCGAATGTGCGGGGTGCGGAGTATGCGATTTTGAGAAGATCCGCCACAAAATAGCCGACTCAGTCTGTCTCGATTCCAGTACGCTCTTGTCATCGAATTCTCCGGCCACGGAACCAGTGAGGCGCCGATTTCGTCTGCGCTATGCAAAAAGGGGTCGAATGAGATTTATCGGCCACCAGGACATCATCAGACTTTTCCAAAGGGCTTTCCGCAGAGGAGGACTGAGGCTCGATTATTCCAACGGGTTCCATCCGCACCCCAGGTTGAGGTTCTCACCTCCCCTTGCGCTCGGCCTGGAAAGCATGGCGGAATACGTGGATTTCGATCTGGTCAATTCAATTCTGGCAGTAGCGGACATCTCGGAAACCCTGAAAGCAAGCCTCCCGGACGGGATAGATCCCTTGGCGCTTGACGAAATATCGTTGAATGATCCACCGGTTTCTGCTAAAATCCAACAGGTTACATACGAAATTACATTTTGGGACTTGGTATCACCGGAGGAAACGTTGCGGCGCCTTGAAGAGTTTAAGGACTCGCCCACCTTCGAGATCGTCACGGAACACAAGGGCAAATCCAGGAGTCGCAATTTGAAAGAATGGGTTGAAGATTTGGATTATGCCGACGGCAAATTGAAAATGACACTGCGAAGCGGAGCCTCGGGATCGGTGCATCCCGTGGCTGCGGTGGCCGCGGTCTTGGGCCTGAGCAAGGATACGATCAGGAATCAGGGGATTGTCAAAACGTCCGTCAAGTTGGGTACGTCTGTAGCATAGTGATAAGAGGCTCCATCATGGCCAGTGAGATCGTGATGAACATCACGGAGCGGGAAACCCGCTTGGCCCTCATCGAAAACGGTCAGGTCGCAGAAATTCATCTGGAGCGTACAGGTGAACGGGGAATTGTCGGGAACATCTACAAAGGACGTGTAATCAAAGTATTGCCAGGAATGCAGGCTGCCTTTGTGGACATCGGTCTGCCTCGGGCTGCTTTCCTTTACGTGGGAGACATCTATCACCACGTCCATGACCTGCATTTCATGGTGAATGAAGAAGAGCCAGAAGAGCCGGAGGAAGGTGGAGATTCTATCCCTGAAGGCATCCCCGAGCAGCTTCCGCCGTATACCCCTATCGAGGACCTCGTGCAGGAAGGGGAGGACATGCTGGTCCAGATTTCCAAGGAACCCCTTGGAAGCAAGGGCGCACGCATAACCTCGCATATATCCATACCCGGGCGTCATCTGGTGTTCATGCCCACAGTGGACCACATCGGAATTTCGCGCAGGATAGAGAACGAGACTGAGCGCCAAAGGCTCAAGGACATCATTGAGCGCATCAAACCCCCGTCATGCGGAATCATAGTGAGAACCGTAAGCGAGCACGAGAATCTGGAGAAATTGGAAGCCGATCTCACCTTTCTCCATGGGGCCTGGCAACGCATCCTGGAGAAAGAGAAGAAGGTCCCGGCCCCGTCGTTGATATACGAGGACCTTGACCTTTGTCTGCGAGGAGTGCGGGATCTGTTCACGGAACAGGTGTCTCGTCTCGTAGTGGATTCCGAAGAACACTACCAGCGCATCATCGACTTTATGAAAACGTTTATGCCTTCCCTCAAGCCCTGCGTTGAAGTGTACGAAGGGGACGAGCCCATCTTTGATTTCTTCGGCCTTGAAATGGAGCTTAATAAAGCTCTCGGCAGAAAGGTTTGGCTTAAGTCAGGGGGTTACATCAATATCGACTTCACTGAGGCCCTGGTGGCAATTGATGTAAACACAGGCAGATACGTGGGCAAGAGAAATCTGCAGGAAACCATTCTCAAAACCAACCTGGAAGCGGTCAAAGAAATAGCCTACCAACTGCGCCTGAGAAACATAGGCGGGATTATTATAGTTGATTTCATCGACATGGACAGGGCAGTGGACCGGGAGAAGGTGTCTAATGCCTTGCAGGAAGCGCTGAGAAGGGACAAACAAAAGACCAACATACTCAAGATTTCCGAGCTGGGTCTCGTGCAGATGACCCGAAAACGAACCCGAGAAAGCCTTACGAGGACTCTCTGCGAACCGTGCCCCTATTGTGAAGGCAAAGGCTTCATCAAGTCCCAGACCACCGTCTGCTACGAGATCCTGCGCGCCATTTCCAGGGGGATTACGGATGAATACTCAGCTTGCGTCCGCGTCACTGCGCATCCCGAAGTGGTGAAGCTCCTCTTTGAGCAGGAAAGCGACCAGCTTGAAGCGATTCAGCGGCAGTATGACACGAAGATCCAACTCCATCCCGACCCCAACCTGTATCAGGAACAATACGAAATTGTGAATTGCTGATTTGTCCTCTTTAAGCGCTTCAATCAAATTGATGCGGACCTTAAGAAATTTGCCTCGGTAGTTGACGGTGCCCTGCACTATGCGGGCGAGAAGGACACTGTCAGAGAGCGGTTCCAGGTGACTGAGAGCAAATTGGGAATCTCCTACCCGCCGGAATAAACCTTTCAGATCCATTGCAACAAGCAAAGATGAGCGGCCCATCCGCGGTTTTTTTCTGAGCGGTTTGGAGTATAATTCTGTGAAACTGCTGACCGATGGCGGAGTCCCGGCGCACGGGCAACCATTGTCAGCAGGCAAGTAGGTCCGGCATTTTGCCGGTCGCCATTAACCGAACGCCATTGAATACCAAATTACGTCACTCACCTGCCTTCACATTGGCATGGAACTGGATTCGATGAGAGAGACATTACGTTGAGACGACGAACCAAGAAACCGGCTAACTGGTGGATGGGGCGCGTGCGATCTGTGGACGTGGGTACAAGACTCCGGCTCCTGCCGTATTGGGAAAGAGGCATTACCAAGTCTGATCGGATTGAATTGATTATTGACCCAGGCCCGTCCTTTGGTGCGGGGGACCACCCTACCACCCTCATGGCCTTGGAACTGCTGGAAGTCGCGACGCAGCATGGCCGAGGAGACCGGTCCGTCTCCTACCATGCTGGATGTGGGCACAGGCACCGGAGTCCTTGCCATCGCAGGAAAGGCGCTAGGAACAGGGTTCACAGTGGGCCTCGATGTTGATCCCGCGGCCGTCTTCATTGCCCGTCGCAATCTTGCGCTGAACAGGGGCTGCGATCCAGCCCCGGCAGAGGAGCGCTCTTCCGTTCAAATGGTCGTGGGCGGTTCGGAGTCCATCAAGGGAGTTTTCGATATTGTCGCGGCGAACCTGGCCGCTCCAACGCTGTTGAATCTCCGTGACAGCCTCGTGGCCGCGACCGGATCGTTTCTGATTCTAAGCGGTATTGCAGACGCGATGGCGGAAGAGGTCGTCCGAAGCTACGGTTCGGCAGGCTGTTTCACGATCATGAGCAGGCGACGTGAAGAGTGGAACGCAGCGTTGTTGCAAAAGAGGGGTTTCGCAGGGGAACTGGGGAAATAAGACACACTGAGCCTGGCTTGGATCAAGCGACCCGGCAAAATAAAAATCGAGAATGGAGGGAGCTTGTGGCCCCCTCCTTCCTCGATTGACGTTTCAAATCACAAAACTCGAATTCAGGGCTAAGGCAGCTTGCTAATCTTCTTCCCCGTGCTGCTTACCCATGCCCTTCAGCCCAATCAGGGTTGTGCTCCCACTGGACCAATATTCCAGTGTGCCCTCCTGGACCATCTTGTTGACTATGTTCTTCACTTCCCGTGGTTTCTTGTCGGGTACAATCGCGTAGAAATCCTTGAGATAGAACTTCGACTTGGCTTTGGATTTCCCTTGCAGGGTTTCCAATATCAGTTTTTTGACTTCATCGTCGGTCATGGAAAAACTCCTCCTGACCAGTTGTTAGTACTTGAACTGGGTCGACTGCCGCCACGTGGTATAAGCAAACCTGTAGTCGTCGATCAGATGATGGCTGAAAGGTATGTTACACTTCTCGAAGAACCTCTCCCAACCAATCCTTTCTGCCCATTCCCCGAGGCGCTCATATTTGCGAGCGTCCTTGGAGTACACGTCGACTATGTTCTTTACCGCTTTGACCGTGGTTTCCCAACGAGGGGGCTCGTTGGGGATGAAAGGAATGACCACCTTGGAGAACTTCGGCTTGCTTCTCCTGTTGGAGAGCTTGCCGCCCACCAGGATGGCTATTCCACTGCCAACTTCGTCTGCAAGCGGCATTGCCGCACACATGGTGTAGCAGTTTCCGCAGAACATACAACGTTCCGCATTGACTTCAAGGCTCTTGAGGCCGGTGTCTGTCTTTGCGGGCTTAATGGCCGCGGTAGGACAGGCCGCGATTGCAAGCGGGAGTTCGCACAGCTTATCGATCCATTGACTGTCTATCATGGGCGGCTTGCGGTGGATTCCCAGGATGGCTATGTCAGAGCAGTGAACTGCTCCGCACATGTTCAAGCAGCACGCCAGCGAGACCCTAACAGGGGCGGGGAGTTTCATCTGCCCGAACTGATCGTAAAGGGAGTCCATTACGGCCTTGACCACGCCGGAAGCATCGATCGCGGGAGTGTGGCAGTGGGCCCATCCCTGTGTATGAACGATGTTGGTAATACCAGCGCCGGTTCCTCCGACCGGGAACTTGTTTGAACCCGCCGGGAATTTCCTGCTCTTGAGGTCATCGACGAGGGGCTTGACCTTGCTCTTGTTATCCACCATGAACTCCACGTTGTTCCTGGTGGTGAATCTCAGATAGCCGTCGCAGTGCTTGTTTGCGATTTCGCAGATTTCGCGGAGATGCTCGACGCTGATGAGCCGGCACGCGCCCACGCGAACGGTATAGACTTCATCGCCGCTCTCGGCCACGTGAACAAGTACGCCGGGCTCCAGGATCTCATGGTAGAGCCACTTGCCGAAATTGTTCTTAATGACGGGCGGCAGGAAGTCCTTGAAATATCTCGGTCCTATATCAGTAATCCTATCCTTTAGCGGATCTGCAGGATCGTAAGGCATTTTTGCAACCTCCTGTTATCTCTGGTGTTTCTTGCGGTAAGCTTCGATGTCACGCGTCCAGCCGCCTTCAACTTCTTCTTCTTTCCAGAAGATGTAGGGGTTGGATCTCGGCTCGTCGACCATTCTCGGGTCTGGGTCAAGTTCCGTGACACGGAGGAACTCTTGAAAACTCTTGCGCTGGATAAGCTCGCCGAGCCGTTCGCGGTTCTTACCTTCTTCCATCCACCAGTCCCACACCTTTTCAATCAGCTCTTTGAGCTCACTGAAGGGGGCTTCCATCTTCATAAAGGGGACGGTCAAAGTGGCCATCTGAGCGCCTTCCAGGATCGGCGCTTTGGCGCCGAAGAGGACCGACGCACCCGTGTCTTTCCCGATTCTCAGGGCTCGCGGCATGGTGTTAAGGCAGTGCATGCATCGAGTGCACTCTTTGTCGTTGATTTCCAGTTTGCTGCCGTCCCAGCGCATGCATTCGGTCGGACACAGGCCGATGACTTCCTTCTGGATGTCGAATTTGCCCCAATCTCTTCCGGCGTGGGCACCGGCATTGGGCATGAGTTCGCCGCCGACGTATGCTTTGACCGCGGCCTGGTCAATACGGATGTTGTCCCGCCAGGTTCCTATTACGGACATGTCGGAACGAGCGATCGAGGCCACGCATCCGTTGGGGCAGCCATCGAACTTGAACTTGAACTTGTAAGGGAATGCGGGGCGATGGAGTTCATCCTGATACTCGTTAGTCATATTGTGACAGCATTCCTGCGTATCGAAACAGGCGAACTGGCATCTGGACATTCCGAGGCAGCATTCAGGAGTTCTCAGGTTCGACCCTGAACCGCCTAAGTCCTGATTTAACTCATGGGTCAGCTCGAAGAAGAGCGGTTCCAGGTGGTCCGTATTGGTCCCCAAGAAGACGATGTCCCCCGTGGAACCGTGCATGTTGGTCAGACCGCTACCGTGTTTCTCCCAAAGGTCGCACAGTTGGCCAAGGAATTCAGCGGTATAGTACTTGCTTGAGGGCTGGTTTACGCGGACAGTGTGGAAATGGGCGACACCGGGGAAATTTTGAGGCTGGTCGCAATACCTGCCGATGATCCCTCCACCGTACCCGAACACACCGACGATCCCACCGTGCTTCCAGTGGGTAACTCTGTCTTCGTACGAAAGTTCCAGGACGCCGAGAAGGTCGTCAGGGGCTTCCTTCAAGACGTGTTTCCCTTTTTCCGCCTGCTGCTTGATGTCGGAGACGAAGCTTGGCCACGGGCCCTTTTCCAGTTCATCAAGCATGGGGGTATTGTGTTTTCCCATTAAAGGTTCCTCCTCTCTAAATTTCGGTTTTTTTTCGTCACAGCTTAGTCTGGCCTTCTTGTGAGGGGCCTTCGCAAAGTAACAAGCCATCCCGCAGGAAAGTTCCTACCCTCTTGCACTTTCCTCGGGAACCACAACTCCAGTTTTCTAGTGGGTTAAGTGAACGTGAATGGTTCAGGTCACCCAAATGCAGATTCAAGAGACTTTAAAGGAAATGGCGGAGGCAAGTCAAGAAAAAAAACTTCGACATTTAAGATAAATAAAGGGTTTTCATTGCACGAGGACCCCCTCGTCCACCGCGCTTTCAAAACCTCTACATTACCGCTTTTCCGACCACCCTCTCTCGTTGATTAGGCATCTTTAGGAGCCGGCCCATTTGATTCGAGCCTTCCACAGACTTTAAGTATTACTAGAACTTTGTCATCTTAGCCCTTATGATATACGGACTTAGCAGGCTGTGTGCGTGATACCATCTCCCTTAGCTAGTAAGCCACAACGAAGCGTGAAAATGCTTGAAGCATTGGTGATTAGGTGCCACGGACGTGCCGTCCGGCTCGTTCGTGATCAGATGAATCCCGCGTACAGCGCGGGACACAGCCGTGGCACCATGAGTTCAATCTGTCCACCATCGGAAATAACCATCTTCATACTGATGCGCTTTCAAGCGAGTAGTATTTCATCAACCCAGTTGACGCGACGATCAGTCCCGACAGCAGCGGGATTACTTTTTCAACAGCGCATTGGTAATCTCTATTGAGATCCGATAAGATCCGAACATGCTTTGGAAAGGCCGGCGCGTCTCATGAAAAATCATTTTGCTGAGCGAGAGCGGTGCCTCCACTCGTCTCCCAGCGGCCTCGTGCAGTTCGACGAGAAACGATTGGAGTCATTTCTACCTTTGGCACGTCCTGACGGCAGCAATGAGGCGTTGCAGCGGATCACGTACCGGGTGTATCTCGGGGCCATTCGACAGTTCATTCACGATCACTGGGAGCAGTTTCTCGAAGTTCTCGCCGGCCAAGGCTTGAAAGACCCCAGCAGTATTCAGTCTATTGATATCATAGCCGAAAAGCATGGCGGTGATTACCATCCGGCGAGGATTACGGTTCAGGCCGCGAACACCGTCCATTCCTTCGCCGTGAACGTAGCCTTAACACCCAGAGGCAAGCAGCGAGTATCGCAAGATTTTCACCTTCTGGCCTCTTTGCGAGAGCGATTTCCTGCCAAATTCACCCCTGAAGTATATTTTCTAGGTGAGGTAAGTGTTCAGGCAAAAGATGAGGAAGACTTGGTTATCGTCATGTTTATGGGAGAATGGCTGGACGAGTATCACGAGTTTCATCTTTCCGTCGAGCCTGAAAGCGGGAAAACGAAAACCATCCTGTGGGACTTAAACCGAGGGTACCAGTTTCTGTCTCCTGATACCACGGCTCACATCTTCAGACAGGCTGCATTAATCCTGACTTCTTATTATGACACGAAGACGTTTGCCGAGGTGTATCCGTGGCACCACGCGGCCGGCGATTTTGTCGTCAAATACTCTGAGGGAGTCGTGGACGTCAAATTGATCACTTTGAGGCAGTATGCGCCTCGCATGGTATTTCCCGAGCATGCTTTGCGCAATCGCTTAAAGGCGCTTATGATTTTTCTCGCAAACCTCACTGTCAGGATGCGGCTGGACAGGTTGGACGGGGTAGGGGAGATCGTCTGGGCTGGAGACCATGCAGTGGACGCGACAATCAGCGGATTTCTCGCAGGCATGAAAGCTCAGGTGGCGAGCGGAATGTGCGACGATATGCTGCTCAGGCAATTTATTGAGGAGACAAGAAGAATGTCCCCGGCAGAGGTGGCAGAGATTTTTCAAACGGTCACTGAATCCTACGATGAGGAGGCGCCGGACTGCCCGGTGATCCTCGATCACCTCGCTGACCATATTTTTGAAGTGTATCGAGTTTTCCAACAACCATGCTCGTTCCCTTCGCTTAGGTAATGCGGCAACAATGCAAATCCTAATCCCGACCGTTACCACGCCAGCTTCATTCCATGGGAGACCTTTCACTTATCGGTAACGGAAGAGGTTCTTACCTGGCCCGAGCATCAGTAGGACCGGCATCTTGCCGGTTCCCCGCATTGACCGGCAAGATGCCGGTCCTACCGGAGCTTCTGAACCCTCTCTCGATTTCCCAGACATAAGTGAATGGTTATTTCCAGGGTCTTCTTTTTGTCGCTGTAATTGATTACTATGACAGAGTGTAAGGCAGAGCGTTCTCGATGAATTAGGCCACGGCCCACCATAGAGTAGATCTCCAAAAGTATGTGAACATGTATGGCGACGGCATCCAAAAATCAAATATTCCCAGAGTGATTCTCGCAGCCCTCAGGGGCGGCGCAGGTAAGACTTTTCTCACTGTCGGACTTATTGCAGCCCTTCGCAAGCGAGGACTTGATCTTGGCGTCTTCAAGAAGGGGCCGGATTACATCGACGCGGGGTGGCTCGGATTAGCCGCGGGAGGGCTCTGCTACAATCTTGACGCATACCTCTTTAACTTAGAAGTTCTTCTTGGCTCTTTTCTCAAAAGGTCGTGCCGGAAAGACGCTGCCATTGTGGAAGGGAATCGCGGCCTATTCGACGGAGTAGACGCCGCCGGCAGCTACAGCACCGCGGAATTGGCCAAAATTCTTAAGGCCCCGGTGGTGCTCATTGTCGATGCCACGAAGGTCACCAGGACCGCGGCCGCTCAGGTCCTCGGGTGCCGTTTGCTGGACCCTGCCCTGGAGCTGAAAGCCGTCATCTTGAACCGGGTGGCAGGCGCACGGCACGAGCGAATCCTCCGCGAAGCCATTGAAGGCGCGACTTCGATTCCGGTGATCGGGTCAGTCAGCAAGCTCTCGCTGATCAATTTTCCCCAAAGGCATTTCGGCCTTCTTCCATTGCAGGAACACCCTCAGGCTCTCGAATTCGTTGAAGAAGCGGCCGCTGTGGCCGAGCGCTTCGTAGATCTGGACAAACTCCTTGAAATAGCCGCTTCTGCGGAGGATTTTCCATTCGGGGCGGCCTCGGATCTGTCGGATTGTCGTCAGCGCCCATCGTCGGCAGGCTTGCGAATCGGAATTCTGAAGGATTCTGCGTTCCAATTCTATTATCCCGAGAATTTGGAGGCACTGGAGAGTGAGGGCGCGCAGCTCGTAGAAATAAGCGCGCTAGCGCCGGCGGAATTGCCTGAACTGGACGGCTTGTACATAGGAGGTGGCTTTCCCGAGACGCATGCGGAAGCTCTTGCCTCCAATTCGATCTTCAAGAAGTCACTTCTCCAGGCAGTAGAAAATGGTCTTCCCGTGTACGGAGAGTGCGGCGGCTTTATCTATCTTTCCCGCAGCCTCCGGATAGACGAAAAAGTTTACCCTATGGTTGGGGTTTTTCCAGTGGACACGGTTATGCAAAGAAAACCGCAGGGTCTTGGGTACATTCATGTGGAGGTGACAAGTCCGAATCCCTTTTACGCGATAGGCGCGGTGCTTATTGGCCACGAGTTCCATTATTCTCACGTGGCCGGGATAGACGAGACCCGAAGCACATTTGCCTTCCGAGTATTGCGCGGCTACGGAATGGACGGCTTACGTGACGGCATGTGCATCCAAAATGCGCTTGGGACCTACGTTCATCTGCACGCTCTCGGTGAGCCCGCATGGGCCGAAGCCGTCATGGCCAAAGCCTCGGAGTTTCATACATACCGTACTTCCGAAATGGACAGAGACCTCACGTACTCAGCCCGCTGAGTCTTCCATGTTTCATTTGTTCGAGGCCACAATTTTGTCCATTGGTACTTCAAATCCTGCTCATTCATGATATGCAGGTGTTTATGGTTCACAAGACAAACGTCCCTAGAATTGTCATCGCAGCCCTCAAAGGGGGCGCTGGCAAGACCTTTGTCACCGTCGGACTTGTTGCGGCGCTCCGTAAGCGAGGGTTGTCGCAGGCCGTTTTTAAGAAAGGCCCGGACTATATAGATGCCGGATGGCTAGGGTCCGCGGCAGGCAGCGATTGTTACAATCTCGATTCCTACCTGTTTAGTCCTGAGATTGTCCGAGCTTCATTTGTCAGACGATCTCTCGGAAAGGATGTTGCGGTCATAGAAGGGAATCGCGGTATCTTCGACGGTGTTGATGTCGAGGGGAGTTACAGCACTGCCGAACTGGCCAAGCTGCTTAAATCGCCTGTAATATTGATTGTGGACGCTACCAAAGTGACTCGGACCGCAGCCGCTCTGGTACTTGGATGTAGAGCGCTGGATCCGCAACTGAACTTGCAGGGGGTTATCTTGAACCGAGTGGCGGGAGCCCGTCACGAGACAATCCTTAGGAAGGCCATTGAAGATGCAACCCCAGTTCCGGTCATAGGATCGATCAATAAGCTGCCCCTGGAAAATTTTCCTCAGAGGCATCTCGGTCTTCTTCCGCTGCATGAGCACCCAAGGGCCCCGGACTTCATTGAGGAAGCAGCCACTGTGGTGGAGCAATCAATAGGACTGGACCGGCTGCTCGCAATCGCCGACACGGCCCGACAATCATACGTTGAAGCGCGTTGGGACCATCCGGAAGGCCAAAGTTCCACTGATTCTTCTCCCGTGCGGATCGGGGTGTTGAGAGACTCGGCATTTCAGTTCTATTACCCTGAGAACCTGGAAGCCTTCAGTAGAAACGGCGCTCGCCTGGTCGAGATAAGCGCCTTGGCTCATCAGGAGTTGCCTGAATTGGACGGGCTTTACATTGGAGGAGGATTTCCCGAGACTCATGCTGAACGGCTGGCTGAAAACGGTGTCTTCAAGCAGTCTCTGCAATCTGCTGTGCAAAGGGGCCTCCCCGTGTACGCGGAGTGCGGTGGGTTGATGTACCTCTCAAGAAGTCTTCGCATTGATCAAAGAATCTACCCCATGGTGGGAGTTTTCCCGGTTGATACGGTGCTGGAACGAAAGCCCCAAGGGCATGGTTACATCCGTGTGGAAGTGTCGGTCCCCAATCCCTTCTACCCGCTGGGGTCTGTGCTGACCGGGCACGAGTTCCATTATTCCTACGTTACGGGAGTAGACGATCCTGCCGCGACGTACGCGTTTCGGGTCCTGAGGGGCCACGGCATGGACGGGTCGCATGACGGGATTTGCATCTATAACGCCCTAGGGACGTACTTGCACGTCCATGCTCTTGGAGAGCCCCTTTGGATAAAGGGGATAATAAAGAGGGCCCTGGAATTCCGCACGATGGCTGGGGTGGCGGACCGGGAACAACACCGAACAGACCGAGCACAAGAGCTAAACATAGGCGGAAAATCCGGCTGACGTCTCATCGGAGATAGCCGCAGGCCCATATCATGGAATACAAGAAGCAAATAAACGCCATCCTTGGGCCGGGGGGAATTCTCGAACACGCGATCCAGGGATACGAACATCGTAAGCAACAGATCCGGATGACCCTGGAGGTCTTCGAGGCTGTGGAAGCCGGTGACCGGCTGATCATCGAAGCTCCCACCGGCACGGGGAAAACACTCGCATACCTGGTTGCCGCAGCACTCACCAGGAAACGGGTAGTCATCTCTACCGGGACCAAGAACCTACAGGAACAGCTCTTTTTTAGGGACATACCCTTTGTTCAGGATAAGATCTTTCCCGAATTGAAAGCTGCCCTGCTCAAGGGACGGGGAAATTTTGTGTGTCACGAGAGGCTTCGCCGTTTTCTGCGGCAACCGCATCTGCAGGGTCTGAGAGATGCCGGTCCTCTGGAGGAAATTCTAAAGTGGTACCGGCAGACACGAGAAAGCGGACAAGGCGATCGCGCGGAACTGGTAAGCCTCCCGGATGATGACCCTATCTGGCCTGAAATTTGTTCCACCACCGAAACATGCCTAGGCAAAAACTGCCCGGACAGAAATGATTGCTTCATCCTGAAAATGAGGGCCAGGGCTCACGAAGCGGATTTGATGGTGGTCAACCATCACTTGCTGATGTCCGACCTTGCAGTCAAGGAATCGGGTTTCGGAGAAGTGATCCCCCGTTACGACGCGTTGGTCGTGGACGAAGCTCACGGCCTGGAAGATGCTGCGACGCAGCATTTCGGTTTTCACATGAGCCAATTCAGGATCGGAAGGTTGGTCCGTGACGCTCGTTTGGAACTGAATCAGGCCGGCGCCGACGCTCAAAAGTTTCAGGAAGTGCTGTCAGAACTGGAAGGGCACGGCAGGCGTCTATTCGGCTCTTTTCCGGAAGTTGGACCATCACGGGTGACGCTGCCGACCGTGAATGCGGACTTGGGAGAAATCCGGGATGCCCTCTGTGGAAATCTTCAAGCCCTAGCTTCTATGGTGTCCAATGTTCCCAAAATCTCAGACGAGCTGCGTTCAGTCGCGCGGAGGGCGCATGAGGTCAGTGTGGAACTCGAAATTATTCTGGCCTCCGAACCGGCGGGCGACTTTGCTTGCTGGGCTGAACGTCGAGACAGGAATTTGAACCTTCACGCTTCACCAGTAGAGGTGGGTGAACTGCTCAAATCCAGGCTTTACGAGCGTGTCCCTGCGATTGTGTTCACCTCTGCCACGCTGTCTGCAGGTGGAACCTTTGATTACTTCAAATCCCGCTTGGGCCTGGACGACGAGCCTGCCCCGTCGGAAGTAATACTCGGCTCCCCATTCGACTACGCTTGCCAAACCATGCTTTATATCCCTCGAGGTCTCCCCGAGCCAAACGCGAACGGGTTCACTGAGGCTCTTGCTCCGGTGCTGGAGGAGATTCTCACGCGAACTAGTGGGAGAGCCTTTGTGCTCTTCACGTCGTACAGGAACATGGAACACGTCCACGGGCAAATGGAAGACAGGGTCCCGTTTCCGTTGCTTATCCAAGGGTCAAAGCCGAAGAGCCGCCTGTTGGAGGAGTTTCGGCGGCGAACAGGTTCGGTGCTTTTCGCTACTTCGTCCTTTTGGGAAGGAGTGGACGTTCAAGGGGAGGCGCTCTCATGCGTTATTGTAGATCGGCTCCCTTTTGCTCCACCGAATGAACCGATAGTTTCCGCGAGGATAGAGAAGCTTCGAAAACAGGGCCAAGAGCCATTTTACTCATTTCAAGTTCCTATGGCTGTGATTGCCCTCAAACAAGGGCTAGGGAGATTGATCCGCACGCGTTCTGACAGAGGAATACTTTGCATCCTTGACCTGAGGATTCTCACAAAGCCTTACGGCAAGATTTTTCGAAAAAGCCTTTACGAAAGTCCGCTTCATCGCGATCCCCAGGACATTGAGGCATTCTTTGCAGGCAATCACACCTGCGAAGGGCCACTTCCGGAGCGGTTCAACGCCGAAGCGGGCTAAGATTGGAAATAGCGGTCTGGAGGCTCAGTGCGGCTAAAGCATGTACTCAAATTCCTAGGCATAAGCCTTGGGCGCGCTAACAACCCCTCTCCGAAAGAAAGTGCGCCCGCGGAAACTCCAAAAGAGTCCGATGCCCGATTTTTCATCAAAGTAGCCGACAGGGCCTTTGACGAATTGAATGTGAGCCTATCCGGAAGAATATCCGTGGAAAATGCGGAGCTTGTCCGCAAGAGACTGGTCGAGACAGTCAAAGGGCAACCGCTGAAGAACATCGTCATAGACTTGGGCGCAGTAGAATACTTCGACAGTTCGGCAGCGGCAATCCTCATAGAAGTGAACCGCCTGTGCTCGGAGCTGCAAAATTCCCTAAAATTGATAAATGTGCCTGCCCGTATCCAGAGCTTTCTGGACCTTGTAGAGTTCGAACATTTCAAAATTGCAGGCATTCTCCAGCCTCAACCGGCGCCGCCCCTGCTGGTTCAGATCGGTGAGGGGGCTCTGACTGTGCGCCGAAACGTGAGAGACATTATTACCTTCATCGGTGCGTCAGTGACGGCTCTCCTGTATGATCTATCCCATCCCAGGAATCTCACGTGGGACCGGATTTGGCGACTCATCGAGAGAAGTGGCTCGGATGCAGTTCCGATTGTAACGATACTTAGTTTTCTGATGGGGGCAATTCTCGCATTTCAGGGGGCCCTTCAACTTCGAAAATTTGGGGCGAACATTTTTGTCGCGGATCTTGTGAGCCTTTCAATATGCCTGGAGATGGGTCCGCTGCTGACCGCGCTGATAGTCTCCGGCAGGTCGGGCGCGGCTTACGCTGCGCATATCGGAACGATGCAGGTAACCGAAGAGGTGGACGCGCTCCGGGTGATGGCCATAGATCCCATTCGGTATCTGGTATCTCCCAGAATACTAGCCGTAGCGTTTGTTCTCCCGTGCCTGACACTATTTGCAGACCTGTTAGGAATTGTGGGAGGATGTATCGTCGCTGCATTCTCTCTCGACGTAACCCCCGTAGCCTATTTCAATCAGGTTCACAAGGTGCTCGAATTAAGCGATGTGGTAAAAGGCCTTATCAAGAGTTTCGTCTTCGGCATTGAGATAGCCACTATAGGCTGTCTGAAGGGGTTCCAGGTCAGAGGAGGAGCAGAAAGTGTCGGGAATGCCACTACCTCCGCGGTGGTAACCTCCATCTTTATTTTGACCGTCACCGATGCCGTTTTCGCTGTGCTTTATTACTATCTTCCTTCCTTGTGAAAAATGTGAATATATGAGGGAGGGGAGGCTCGTTCGCGCTATGCAAAGCGTTGGCACGGCCATGCGGAGAAGCCGCGTTAGATCAATACCCCTCTGAGTTTGGAGAACCTTGAACGAATTGACAAACGAGAATACCGCGGCCGGCACCATCATCTCGGTTAGGAACCTTAAGGCCGGCTATGGAGACGAAGTTGTACTGGAAGACGTGTCGTTTGACGTCCGTGAGGGGGAAGTGTTTGCAATTTTGGGCCGGTCGGGTTGCGGAAAGACCACCCTTTTCAAAACCATCATAGGGCTTCTCCCGCCGGAAAGAGGCGAAGTGATCATAGATGGAGATAAAGTGCTGCCGGTGGCTGAAGGCGGTTCCGAGCGCGTGCTTCGGAAAATCGGGGTGCTTTTTCAATCCGGCGCTCTGTTTAGTTCTATGACCCTGGCGGAAAATGTCGCATTTCCGCTACGTCAGTACACCACCTTACCGGAAAGAACCATCGAGCAATTAGTGATATTGAAGCTCTCGCAAGTGGGCCTGACTGGGTGCGAGAAGATGCTCCCCTCGGAACTGAGTGGGGGAATGCAGAAACGGGCGGCCTTGGCGAGGGCTATGGTGCTGGATCCAAAGATACTGTTCTTCGATGAACCCTCTTCAGGACTTGATCCGGTCACCAGTGTCGAACTCGATCGTACGATCCTGGAAATCAACCGTGCTCTGGGAACCACCATGATTATAGTTACGCATGAGCTATCCAGTATCTTTGCAATTGCCAACAGAGTCATCATGCTCGACGCACAGGAGAAGAATATCATCGCAGAAGGGAAGCCCGACGAACTAAAAGAAAGGTCCGATGATCCTAGAGTCAGGGATTTTTTCAGTCGTTCGGCCCCTTTGGAGGAAGATAAGAGCAAGATGTGAGATCTGCGAAATAGCGGACCCTCTTGATACACTTGCTGACTTATGAAACACGTGATCTTAGATCGCTGTTCGCCAACACTGCGATAAAGGGGCAGGCTAACAAGAGACTTCGTGGTACTGACGCTGATCGATTTCCTGGACAGGCGGCAGGTCCTGAAATCAAGGAGAACAACATGTCGACCCAGGCAGATAAATTCAAAATCGGGTTATTCGTTGTCTCGAGCTTCTTTCTGGCGGTGGCCGTAGTTATATGGCTGGGGGCCTCGCGTTTTTTCGAAGTTTCCCAGACGCTGGTGGCATACTTCACTGAGAGCGTCCAAGGGTTGGAAACAGGCAGTTCGGTCAGGTTCAGGGGCGTTCCGGTGGGCAGGATCCAGAGAATTCGGATGGCCCCTGATGGCAGGCTCATTGAAGTCGTGTTAGGCCTGGATAGAAGTTTTAAGGTCACCGACGACCTCGGAATCAAGATGAACCTGATGGGTTTGACCGGAATGAAATACCTGGAAATGGACACATTCCGTCCGGATCAACAAAAGGAACCCATCGTCCTGAACTTTGAGCCCGGTTACCGAGTGGTTCCTACATATCCTTCCGATATCAGAGAACTAGGAACCGCTTTGGACAACATTTTTCAGAAGGTGAAGGCTCTGGATGTGGAGAGGATGTCCAACAACTTGCTGAAGGTGACCTCCCGGCTTGACACTATATTGGCCGATCCCAAGCTCGACACTGCCGGGGCCGATGCTGCGGAGACCCTGCGCGCGCTCAGAGAGACTGCTAGGAAGATCCATTATGAGGTGTCCCGATCACAACTTTCCAAGACGATTACACGGACATTTGACAAAGCCTCGGAGTTTTTCCAGGAGAGCACGGAAGCCACGCGAAACGCTGACCGTTTGATTCGTCGGACGGATAACAATCTCAGCAATTTGAGCCAAAAGCTCGATAGGAGCGCGGACAACTTGATCGACTTCACGCGGATGATAAAGCAGAAGCCGTCCAGCATAATTTTTGGACCGGAAGAAAAACCCGGGCAAAAGCGTTGAAGTACGTGGATAACCTTGGGACGCTTGCCGAGGGCGAGTTTTCTCGGGATTTGGTTTTCCGGAACCCTCTTTCCAAAATCTCGCACGCTGCAACGGCATAAAGGCCGCTTCATGGAGGGTCACACTGGAATTTGAAATATAACGGGCTATCAATCTCTGTTTTCCTAAGTCCTCTAGCCACGGTTTTCACCCTGGGGCTCATTGTTATTTTGGCTGGCTGTGCGCTCAGGTCCCGGGAAACGATTACCTATCACGTATTTAACTATCCGTCTCCTGTCAAAGAAACCCAATCGCCGATCCCGGGAACTCTTATGGTCTATCGGTTTCTTCCCGCGCCTTCCGTGGATATCGATACCCTGGTTGTCTCTCAATCCCCAGGGACTGAACAGCCAGCCCTGCTTCACCGCTGGGAAGATAATCCAGCGGACATGGTAACGGAGTTGGTGCTGCGCGACTTGGATAGCTCGGGGCTCTTTGAGAAGACTGTGGACCAATTGAGCAGCGCACGTTACCGCTATGCTCTGGAGGGAATCATACGCAATCTTCAAGGGACCGTAGCAGATGGGAAGGGGAAAGCGCTAATTGCCATAGACGCCACCCTTATAGACTTCGAAGGACGGGTGGGCCTGGAAAAAAACTTGCTTAAGAAACTCTATAAGATCGAGGTCCCCAGCCAAGATGCGACGCCGGACTCCATCATAAGGGCGCTCAATCTCGCTGTGAAAGAATTCTCCGAGCGCCTACGCGACGACATTCGCGCCGCCGTGGAACCCAAGGCCCCCGAACCGGAGAAAAAACCTCCGCGTAAAGCGCCCCCATCCAAGCCCCGACTTAAGAAAACTGCATAGTTGCGGTGTTGGCCATATTCGCCTGACGAGTGCGGCCTCGGTGGTTCTTATGCAATAGTTCTTCGAATCCTTACAGCAAACAACCCGTTTCTTGCCCTCAGTTAGAGTCGCTGATTCAGCTCATTTCCAAATATGAATCGAAACTGATCCACACGCATCTATATCTCAAGGCCGGAAACTAAATGGTCAATCTGTGGTGATTCGCTTTTGGCTATTGATGACCATCAATAATGAAAGGAAGGTTATACGGGCCTTGCTGCTTGCTCTCGGAGAAGCGAACGGTGGGCTGGGATGTGCGACACCACGGTAATTTCAAGGGATACACAACTTAGTGAGACCGGTTCAAGTAAATAGGAATAGGAGTGATCAAATATGTTAGGTTTAGCCGTAACGTTCTTGGTGCTTGCGCTTATTGCCGGAGTGCTTGGTTTTGTGGGCATAGCCGGCGTCGCAGTCGAGATGGCGAAGATCGTTTTTGTCATCTTTCTGATCTTGTTCGTGATCTCGCTGTTTTTCGGGCGCAGACACCCAGTATAGCGGAATGAGCAATCAGCCCCAGAAGCTACTGGACAGGCGATAAAACCGAATAACTGTGCGAGGTTATTCCAGAGATGAAGTATCGGGCGGATGCTCCGAGGAGGTAGAGGCCCTTCCGAGCCCGCGGCCGATACCGTGCCTGAACGTGATTCGTTAAGGACCAAGATAGGGGAATAATGATGAATTGGGACCAAGTCGAAGGGAATTGGAAACAGGTCAAAGGAAAGATAAGAGAGCATTGGGGCAAATTTACAGACGACGAATTAGACGTTTTTCACGGAAAACGTGAACAATTTGTAGGAAAGCTCCAAGAGAAATACGGTATTCACCGTGAAAAGGCAGAAGAAGAACTGGACGAGTTCCTGCACAAACTTCACTAAGTGATGTCTGAAGCAACTGCACGGCAGAATCCCTTGCCATGCAGCAGAATGACCGTCTGACTGGGCGCGGCCTTTGGACCGCGCCCTAATCATTGGGCAACACTCTATGAGGCTGTTGCGTGATCCCGCGTGCCGCAGGGTTTCCCCAAATTCGTGGCGCGATGGTGCTTAATTGGCCGGCGTATCTCACGGGCTACCAAGGAAAAGACTTAGTATGTCAGGCTCCTAGCGGCTTGGGTGACGTACTGGAGCGGTGGCGTCAATGAGCGTGGGTGGGCGACAGGCTCCTAGAGCAGTGTACGGAACCCCCATGAGTGGAAGCGATACAGGAACGCCTTCGAAGGATACCAAACGTCTGACAAACGGCGTTGCAAGGAACCTTGAGAGCAAACCGTCGCAAAAGTTGCCTTGGCCGCAGTCGAGATAAAGTACGGAAAAGACGATGGAAAGCGGGGGGTGAAAAGTAAGTCCAAGAGTCCCTCCGAGAAGTCATAGGATTTGACAAATCCCCCGTTCTGGGGCAGGGTTGATATGACACTACACTCGTACCGGGACGTAATTACTGACTTCCACGTACAACGACGAGGCGGAATTATGAAGCGTATCCTTGTTGTGGACGACGAAAAACACATCTGCGAGCTGTACAAGAGTGAACTCGAAGACGAAGGATACACTGTAACCGTGGCAAACTCCGGTGCAGAGGCTCTTGCGGCAGTGGAGGGCAATCCCCCTGACCTCATTGTGCTCGACGTGCAGATGCCCGGAATGGACGGAATCGAGACCCTGGAGAAATTACTGGGCCGCGATCAGGGAATTCCCATAATACTAAACACTGCGTACAGCCACTACCGGGAGGATTTTACCACGTGGGGAGCGGATGCCTACGTGGTCAAGTCATCTGACACTACAAAATTGAAGAGAGAGATCAAAAGGCTGCTGGGGAATGAGTAACCGCGATGAGATGAAGAATACGCTAACCATCCTGATGGCAGGCGGTAAAGGCGAAAGGCTCTACCCACTCACCAAGGCGCGGGCCAAACCTTCCGTGCGGTTCGGCGGCATCTACCGGATCGTCGATTTTACGCTTTCCAACTGTCTCAATTCAGACATTCGCAGGATCTATGTTCTGACTCAATATCGATCCCTTTCTCTAGATCGCCACATACGACTGGGATGGAGCGTGTTCAATCATGAGTTGGGTGAATTCATAGAGTGCGTGCCGCCCCAACAGAGAAACGTAGACCGATGGTACCGTGGTACCGCTGACAGCATTTACCAAAACATCTACCTGCTACAAAGGGAAAGGCCGCAACGCGTGCTCATCCTGTCAGGGGATCACGTTTACAAGATGAATTACAACGACATGCTTGCCTTCCACATGGAGAAAAATGCCGAGTTGACAGTTGCCGGCGTCGAGATTGACCGTTCGGAAGCAAGCCACTTTGGAATTATAGGAAGCGACGACAACTTCAGAATTGTCGACTGGGAGGAAAAGCCGGCCAATCCGAAGCCGGTCCCAGGAAAGCCGGATAAATCATTCGTTTCTATGGGTGTTTACATCTTCAACACCGACGCGCTGGTCAAGAACGTGATTGCGGATGCCAAAGATGCTTCGTCCTCGCACGATTTCGGCAAAGATGTGGTCCCGCGTATGATACACAACAGCAGGGTCTTCGTTCACAATTTCAAGGAGGCCAACAACGAAGAAGGGCGTTACTGGAGAGACATCGGAACAATCGACGCATACTGGGAGGCCAATATGGACCTCTGCTCAGAGGCTCCCCAGTGCAATCTCTACGATGAGAAGTGGCCAATCAGGACTTACCAAGAGCAAGTGCCTCCTGCAAGAACTGTCTCTGCCCCGCGCAGGAGGGCGAAAGCCGTCTGGACAGCCAGGTTTGGAACTCGATAATATCAGGCGGCTGTGTGATATCAGGGAGCACCGTCATTAACTCTGTGCTTTCTCACAACGTTCGTGTCGATGCAGGAAGTGTGGTGAAGGAATCCGTACTGCTCCACGGTGTGTGCGTGGGGCGACGTGCCAGAATTCGCAAGGCGATCATAGACCAGGATGTTTTCGTGCCGGATGGATTTTCAATCGGGTACGAACCTGAAGATGATAAGCGTCGCTTCTCGATCTCTGCCGGCGGCGTGGTTCTAGTGCCTCGGGGAATCAGGCTCGATTAACAGAAGTGTATCCCGGGGGTCGCCGGAGAGAGTTTCCGGTTTGCAATATCCACCGGCCGAGCATGTTAAGCGAGCTGTCTTTTATTACATTTCCAAACCATATAAAAGCTTTAGACAATGGGGACTGCATTATGCCGGAAGTATCTATTAGGGGGAGGCGGCTGGCCTATGAGGTTCAGCCTGTGGGTTTAGATAAATCGTCACTGTCGGTAGTCTTTATTCATGGGAGCGGAGGAGACCGAGAGGATTGGCGCGCTCAACTGGATGGGCTTCCACAAGTTGCCAACATCATAGCTCTTGAACTGCCGGGTCATGGGGAATCCGACCCGCCGGGAGAAGCCACAGTAGAGGCTTACGCACGATGGGTGGTGGATTTCGTTGATGCTATGGGTTTTCAAAAGGTGGTGCTGGTGGGTTGCTCTCTGGGAAGCGCCATCACGCAGTGGATTGCGCTCTTCAGTCCCAAGACCTGGCTTGTGGGGATAGGGCTGGTAGGAGCGGGCGCTCGCCTCCGCGTCCACCCCGCGTTTCTCGATGGCCTTCGACAGGATAAACAAAAGGCGCTGGCTATGCTCTCCGACTTTTGTCTTTCTCCTGCGACCGGGGAACCGCTTCGCGAAAGACTAAGGGAAAAATATCTCAAAACATCTGCGGAGTTGGTTCGTGGAGATTTGAGCGCATGCAACGAATTCGATGTGATGGATAGCATTCACGAGGTACGATTGCCCACCTGGATTCTTGTGGGAGAAGACGATCAACTGACTCCCGTCAAGTTCTCTCGCTACCTGCACGAAACCATTGAAGGCTCGCGGCTGGCTGTTGTCCCGCAAGCGGGTCATCTGGTTATGATGGAAAGGCCGGAAGAGTTCAACCGGCTCCTCGCCGAGTTCCTGACTGAGCTGAATGGGTGATTTTGCAGTACAGCCTTGAGGCAGTCGTTACGGGTGTTACGTATTGGTAACTTCCCGGAGCAGGTCTATGTCCTCAAGCATCATTCCTGCTCCTCGAGCCACCGTAGAAAGTGGATCTTCGGGCACTACGACAGGGACGCCGATCTCACGGCGTACCCGTATATCGAGGTTCTTGAGGAGCGCCCCTCCGCCTGTGAGCACTATCCCTGTGTCGATGATGTCTGCGGCCAATTCGGGCGGACATTGTTCGAGGGCCATTTTGATGTTGTCCACGATAGAGTTCACCGAATCCATTATGGCGTGGGCAACATCTGTAGAATTGACCGTAATGGTTTTGGGGATACCATCCATCAAATCGCGGCCCTTTACATCCACTTCCTCGACCTCGTCGTCCAAATAGGCACGACCCACCAGCACCTTAATCTGCTCGGCAGTCGCGGGCCCTATAAGAAGGCTGTAATTCTTGCGAACAAAATTGAGGATATCCATGTCCAGCCTATCCCCGGCAATCTTGCTTGAGTTACTGTAAACTATTCCGGTCAGTGAAATGATCGCCACTTCGGTGGTCCCGCCTCCGATATCGACAATCATGTTGCTCATCGGCTCGGTAACAGGAAGACCGGCTCCCATGGCCGCGGCCATCGCTTCTTCCACGATAAAGACTTCGTGGGCCCCTGCGTTGAGGGCCGAGTCCCGGACGGCTCGTCTTTCCACCGGGGTGACACCTGCCGGCACAGAGATGATCACGCGTGGCTTGACAAAGGATTTCCGTTGGTGAACTTTCTGGATGAAATACTTCAGCATTAAGCTGGCGATTTCGAAATTGGCTATGACGCCTTCTCTGAGCGGGCGAAATACCTCGATGGAACCCGGAACGCGCCCTATCATCTTCTTGGCATCTTCGCCTACCCAAACCTCGGAATTCCGCTTATCCTTCCTCCGGATTGCCACTACCGACGGCTCGTTGAGCACGATCCCCTTCCCACGCGCATAGACCAGCGTATTTGCTGTACCCAGATCTATTGCAAGGTCCTTCGAAATCTTGGACGCTATAAAGCTAAAAAGCATCTGTTGCCCTTTAAAGCGCGTTGTCGGGGAACAATGTGAAACACCGTCTGGAGTTCAAAGCACGGAAACGTGAGAATTATACCGATTGCCAACAGCAATGTCCGAAGCTGAGGATAACTCGGTGGGGACGGGGATCCTGCCCGTCCTCCAGAGACAGGCAATCCCGCCCCAGGCGGGACTGTCCCACCAATACACGTTCGGAGTCGGCCCAGCTAGACGCGGAGTTTCGGACATCGAAATAGGTCTAGACTTTTGGCCCACACTACGAGGCCACCAACATAGCGGTTCACGCGGTGCTGTCAATTTTCAACGAATCCGCTGAGCAGCCAGACCCAGCCAACAGCGTGCCGTGATTGCCCCGGCGGAATTCAATCTCAGAGCTATTACCGCTGCAATGCCCCATAGATCGCTGCGGCTCAGGTTAGAGCTTCACCTCTATTATTGAGGACTTTTTCAACTCTTCGATGTATTCCTTCATGCGGGTCAGTATTGTCTCATTTCTCAACAGGTCGGCTACTTTACCTCGGACCTTAATGTATTCCTTTTCCTCAGCCGGTGTTAGTACTTCCGAAGCCTTCTTGGGCTTGGATGTGGGTGCTTCCGGTCCATCTTTCTCAGGATTGTCCTCTTCATTACCTACATCGCTTCCTTTTTGCGACGGCTGGCCGCCTGGAGCCTGGCGCTGTGCTTGGCTCTCTTGCCACCGCTTCTCCAATTGCTTGCGGATCTTTTCCGGAATGGGGACCTTCTGCAACTTCCTCCCTTTGCCGTCTACCAGATAAAACATGATGAGCGAATCCTGGGTGCCCATGGGAGGGCTCACGTCACCCGGTTTCAGGCGCTGCACAACTTTTTGCATGGCCGGGACCATGTCCTTGTAGTCCATGGCCCCCAGATCTCCCCCCTTGGAGGCCAGAGGGTCCTGGGAATATTTTTTTGCAAGGTTTCCGAAGTCCGCTCCTGTCATAGCTTCCCGGTAGATCTGCCTGGCCTTCTCCATCATCTTTTCCGCGCTCTTGCGATTCTTGTCCGGCATTTTGAGCGTAATCTGCCTCAGTCTCAGCTTGCCTCCCACATAGACTTCCTCATGGGTGGGTATCTGGGGTTTCACCTCCTCTTGGGGGGGGCGGGAAGGTGTCAGGCTTTCGAGCATCTTCTTGTAGAGTTCATCTATATTTCCTCGGTTCTTCTTGAAATATAGTTGGGCGTCCTCCTCACTCAAAGGCACCTTTTGCGTCACCTCGGTCGCAATTAAACGGGTGAGCGTGAGCTGGCGCTTCATTATCTTTCGATATTCCGCATAATTGAGCCCATTGGCCGCCAGCAACAGGACAAATTGGTCTTGGGTAAGGTTGTTCCGCTTTTTAATCCCTTCTACTGACGCGTCTACTCCCTTGTCTTCAACCTTGACCCCTTTCTTGGCCGCTTCCTGTTCCAGGAGATGAATAACCACAAGCTCATCGAGAATCTCCCTTTCGGTCGGCCATTTGCCCGGCGGTATGACCCCGAGGGGCAGGTTCGTGAGATTTCGCATGAAGGGTTGCTTGTGCTTCTTTATGTCCGACTCAAGGATGACATCGCCGTTCACGACCGCGGCTATCCTGTCCGAATAGACTTCAGCACCGTAGGCCGAGCTAGCGAACCAGGCTAGGCCAAAAAGCAACAACAAAGTATAGACTTTCTTCTGATTCATGTTCCCCTTTTAATTGAAAGCAGTCTCTTTTTCAACCTCAAGTGGGCTGCATTCCCTTTTTCAAAGAGGCGGAGGAACGCCGGCAGGTGCCAGCCCTCCGCCATTGATTGTTTCTCCGAGACGATCCAGCAGGGAGATGCACTTATCGATCCTCGATACCGGGTCAACCTTCCCGACATGGAAGGCCAAGCGGTCGCCTGGGAGCAACCGAATCCGTCTGTCCTTCTGAGCCCACGAGATCAGAATTTGCGGATTAACCTGAGTTTCCGGATCAAAGGCAAAGACAAGGTCTTGTTCGTTGTAGTCAAGCCTTTGGATTCGTACCTCTTTCATCGCCAGCCTGATCCGCATAACCTGCATAAGGTGAGAGACCTGGAACGGAGTTTGGCCGTAAAGGTCAACTATCTCTTCCTCTATCTCATCAATCTCAGTCGGCTCAGCCGCCCTAGACAGCCGCTTGTAAAGATTCATACGCTGTTGCGGATCGGGAACGTAGTCCTCGGGAATAAGGGCTTCCAGCTTTAGCCGTATATCCGGATCGATCCTTGGCGGCGGTTGCTCTCCCTTGATCTCTTGAATGGCTTGCTCCAAGAGATCGAGGTACATTTCATATCCGACCTGGGCCACATGTCCGGACTGGGAGGTTCCCAAGATGTTGCCCGCTCCTCGGATCTCCATATCTCTCATTGCAATTCTGAAACCTTGACCAAGGTTCGAGTATTCCTGTATCACCGCCAGCCTTTTGATTGCATCGGGGGTCATGAGGGTCTCGGGGGGAGTCAGCAAGTAAGCGTACGCCCGCATTTGGGAGCGTCCCACACGGCCCCGAAGCTGATAGAGATCTGCGAGGCCAAAAGTGTCGGCCCTTTCGATGATGATGGTGTTGGCCCTGGGAATGTCGAGTCCGGATTCAATTATGCTCGTGCAGACCAGAATATTGATCTTACCTGTGACGAATTCCACCATCACTCGTTCCAACTCGCGATCCGCCATCTGGCCATGGGCTACTCCGAATCGGCCTTCGGGCACAAGTCTTTGAAGTGCAGCAGCCCGTTTATAGATACTTTGGACCCTGTTGTGAAGGTAGAATGCTTGTCCGCCCCGACTCAATTCTCGCAGAAGCGCCTCTCTTATAACCTCATCGGATTGTCGCATCACATGTGTTCGGATCGATTGCCTGTTCATGGGCGGGGTTTCAATTACGGACAGGTCGCGTATTCCCGTGAGCGACAGGTTCAGGGTTCTGGGTATCGGCGTCGCGGTCAAAGTCAGGACGTCAACGTGAGCCTTGTACTTCTTGATCCTTTCTTTATGGGCCACTCCGAAACGCTGCTCCTCGTCAACGACCAACAGACCGAGGTCCTTGAATGCCACGTCTTTTTGTAATAGTCGGTGTGTTCCTATCACCAGATCAACTTTTCCCTGGGCAATTCTTTTCAGTGCTTCCTTCTGCTCGGCCGGGCTTCGGAATCGCGAGAGCACATCCACATGGAAAGGATAGCCGTTAAAGCGTCGTGTGAAAGTGTCGTAATGCTGTTGGGCCAGCACTGTAGTGGGAACCAGGACAGCGACCTGCTTGCTGTCCATCATTGCCCTAAATGCTGCTCGAAGAGCGACCTCGGTTTTGCCGTAGCCGACATCCCCGCATACAAGGCGGTCCATCGGTTTGTCCTGATCCATGGCCTCCATGACGTCCAGAATCGCCTTGGCCTGATCAGGTGTTTCTTCAAAATCGAAAGCAGCCTCAAAAGCTGAAAAAACCTCATCCGTAGCGGAGTATGGCTTCCTTGTGCTCACCTGGCGATTGGCAAATATCTCCAGGAGTTCCCGGGCCATTTCCCGGATCGACCTCTTAACCTTGGCCTTGGTGTTGCTCCATCCCTTCCCTCCCAAACGGTCTATCCGAGGGGGCTCTTCGGAACCGGAGATGTACTTCTGGACAACTTGCAGGCGCTCAACAGGATGATAGAGCAGGTCCCCGCCGGCATACTCAACCACCATGACCTCACCGGGAATCCCGTCGAATTCCATGTGAGAGAGTCCACGGAAGATGCCGATGCCGTAATCCTCATGAACCACTGGTTCTCCTTCGGCCAAATCGGTCAAGGAGGAGATCAGTGAGCCTCTGGCACGTCTCTTCGGAGGTGTTCTTACCCTGGCGCCGAAAACCTCTTCTTCGGTCAATACTATCCGGCGAGCTCCAGCCATTCGGAACCCGGAGGAGAGCGCTCCCACGTAGAGTCGAATGCCGGGGACGGGGTTCGAATCAAGGTTTGACGGTTCAAGGGGCCCGCCTCTGAAGTCCAAGTTGAGCGAATAGGGTTCCAGGAGTTTAAGAAGGCGATGGGCCTGGCCCAGGGTGTGACTCACCAGGAAGACTTCATTGCCGTCGTCTCGCCACCCTTCCAGCCGTTGGACAAGTTTTCCCATGCCTGCGTCGTAGCCCTTGGTCCGAAGGAGGTCCGGTCTTATGTCACTGTTGGTCTGGCAGTCAATGCGGAAACTTTTGGTCTGCGGGTCTTCAATCTCGAGTGGAGACATGATTACTGTACGGAATCGGGCGACACCGCGCGCGAACTCATCCGGAGAAAGATACAGTTCTTCGGGACGAGGGATAGGGAGCCCTTCCTGTGAGGCCGATTCCCAACCTCGGAAGATCTCCTCCTGAAGATCCTCGAATGTATGGCCCAGCGTGTCCGCGTCGGGAAGCACCAACAATGAATCCGGAGGGATGTAGTCAAGCAAGCTCTGCAAATTCGGGAAAAAATAGGGTAGGTAGCATTCGGCTCCGGGAAATCTTACTCGGTGTTTGAAATCGTCGACAAGCCTCTGGCGAACACGCTTTTCCACTCCCCGCTCTTCGCAACTGTTGAGCAATCGCTGCAAACCCTGCTCCAGGGATTCCTCGTCCGGGATCAGGGTGTGGACAGGACCGACGTGAACCTCGGAGATGTCTTCGCGAGACCTCTGATTGGACGGGTCAAAGAAGCGGATCGACTCTATACGATCCCCCATCTGCTCGATGCGCACTGGGTAAGGATAAAATGGGGGATACAAGTCGATTATAAAGCCCCGCACCGAAAAATCACCGGCATCCTCCACCAGGGGTGAACGTGCATATCCCGCAGCGACCAACCTTTCCAGCAGGGACTCTCGATCCAAATCATTCCCCACCGCCAAGCTGAAGCCGGCCCGCCGAAACGCTGCTTTGGGCAGGACTCGACGGATAAGGGCATCCAGGCCTACCGCCAGCACCCTGGGTGGGCTCCCCTCACTAAGGCGGAACAGCCCCGCCATGCGACTGACCCAGACATCTGTTTCAAGGCCGCCAAAAGCGTAGGGGAGCACCTCTGAGGATGGATACCTAATAACTTGATCCTTCAATGGATGCCTGACGACTTCTTCTTCGCCAAGATAGAATCGGACATCTATAGCAGCCTTGGAAGCGGCCTCGCCATCAGGGCTAACCAAGACTATCGTCCGAGGCCCTCCTCGCACGGCAGCTGCTATCAAAAATGCCTGAGCGGAGCCTCCCAATCCATAGACGCCGCCGTTTTCAGCGGATTCGATGAGAAATCGAACGGCTTCCTGAAGCGAATTGGAGAATTTGTCAGTAGGCAAAGAGGTTTCCATGAACCCGAGCTTTTGAACCTCCGAGGATTCGAGTCGGTGCTATCAAGTCTTCGAGGGGCAAGGGTTAAGGGCGTGGCGAATCAACTCTTGCCAGAAATCAATCATACAGTCTAATCCACAACGATCCCGTCTGACAACAAGTACGTGCAACCAGTAGAGTCCCGGATTGGTGTACTACCCGTCATTCCGGCGAATCCCGCGTTCTGCGCGGGACGGAATCCAGTCCCGCTCTTCGCGGGATTTCTGGACCGCGGCTTTTGCCGGAGTGACGATCTGGGCTAATGGGGTCCTCCGGTGCTGTCCCAAACTAGGACACTAGCGTAGAACTCCAGGAAGTAAGCATTCCGTTACGTTGGGCAAGTTTTCCAGCATGCCGGTTCATCAATTTGGCTGATGGCAGGCTGGAAGAAATTGTCTCAAAACTCGTAGAGTGGTTGACATCGTAGCACGAATGCCCTCACCCCAACCCTCCCCCAATGGGAGAGGGAATGGTGCATCGGCTAAAAGTGGCCCCCTCTACCACTGGGAGAGGGTTGGGGTGAAGGAAACGAAACACATGAGAGCCCAAATCATGGCACGATTCCGGCCTCACTCCGAATCTTGAGACATTTTCGGAAAACCTGCTCCACAGATGTAAAAGCACATTCCGCTGGAAACTGAATCCTTACTCCAGGAAACAGGATTCCGTTGACTTAAGCTGTGCGATCAGCTATCCATTTCAAAAAATGTCGAGGTGAAACTGTGGCCGAAAAGAAGGTGACGCGGAAGGAACTCCTGAAGGAGCCGGATGAGTTCCTCACTACCTCCGCTCAGGTAATTCGATATACGCGGGAACATCCGAGGTCCGTTGCACTGGGATGCGCGCTTGTGGTCATTGGTCTGTTGGCCGCTGCGGGCGTGTACTACTACCAGAAACACCAAGAGGTTAGAAGTCACGAACTTTTTGAACAAGTATGCAATGAATATGAGACCGCAGTTCAGTCTCCGCAGCAAGTCACCCCTCAGAAATTGGACAAGCTTTTCGCGGAATTTGACGCTCTGGCCAGGGAATACAGCTCACTTCCCGCCGGCGAAATGGCATTGCTCTACAGTGGGCACGTCCTATACAAGAAGCAAGACTTCAAGGGAGCGCTGGAGCGCTACGCCCAGATGCAGTCCACGAACCTCGTCAAGAGTGGTCTGAGTTCCCTGGTTCTCTACCATATGGCAATGAGTCAGCTTGCTCTTAAAGAGTATGATAAGGCCGTAGTGCTATTCGACCAACTCTCCAAGGATGCCAATTCTCCATATAGGCGCGAGGCCTATGGCACAGTTGCTAGAATATATGAATTGATGGGCAAGAACAAAGAAGCGGTCCAGGCTTACCGGCAGTATCTGAAAATGTTTCCCGAAGCTCCGGACGCTGCTTATGTTAAAGGAAGAATATCTGAGATCGCAAAGCAGGCCTAGTGGTCCGATTCGTAATCGGAGTGACGTATTCTGCGCATGGAGTAAATGAGTGACGGTTCGAGATCAGTGTCCCACCACTTCTGTCCGAAATATGTTGCCGAATTCATGAAAAGGAGACCTCGGGGCCGCGTTTCACAAGAATGCTGCCATTTGTGGAGTTGGGCCGGTGTCTCTGCCGGCCGCGGGTTAAAGACCCTGCGTCCCACGGGGAGGCCGGACCTACCACTAGAAAGCGCCACGTATCTCAGTCTGGCTGGAAAGTATACGTCACCAACCTTTAGAAACAGAGTAACTAGCATCACCTCGGGCGGCTGAAGTCAATGCGCCCTCTTCCGTGCCACACGGCCACTGGGAGGGTCATTGACGCTCAATTATTACATCCATTTCGGATACCCAAACTTGGAATGAGCTTTCGTCCAGATCTATCTGATAAAAGCCTTGGGGTTCTTGAGTATCAAGCTCGAATGCTTGCTGTGAGAGAAGGTGGTCGAGGATTGCTCGAACCTCCGCAAATGCAAGGTCTTCCCAGAAAAATATGTTGAACACCTGATTGGCGTGCAAGAATGGCATTGATTCCATAATTCGATCTCTCAACAATGAGAATAAACACATCTGCAACCAGCGTCAACTCCCAGGCCGGTCGATGGCCGGCAATGAAAATGGCGATAATTCTTGACAGCGAATCCGATAGTTTGTATAAACGCCGGGGGGATTGTGTTTTAGACATTTCTGATTCAATAGGTGTTGGTGAAAGGAGGAATGACATGACAAAAGCTGAACTAGTATCCCGTATTGCCGAGGAGGCGGGAGTTTCCAAAAAAGCTGCCGGAGCGGCACTGGCTTCGGTTGTCTCTGCGATTCATGAAGTGCTGAAAAAGGCCCAGAAGATTCGAGTTACTGATTTGGGTAGCTTCAGTGTGGTGAAACGCCAGGCCCGTCAGGGTGTCAACCCGAGGACCGGCAAGCCGATCAAGATACCCGCCACGAAGGCTCCCAAGTTCACAGCGGCCAAAGCATTGAAGGAAGCCGTCAAGAAGTAACTGAACGGTGCCGAGCGGGTCCCGGAAGCACCTGAAGAACGCATCTCCATGGCAGAACTGGCTGGGTAGCACGCCGCTGTGCGCCGCCAAGCGGTGGATGTCTCATTACGAGTGCCGGAGGCACCTGACGGTAGTCCCAGACGACGCGCCAGCGCAAGGTGAGACACACTGGTAGCAAAATTGGCTATTTGAAGGGGCGGCTTTGAAACCCGCTCCTTCTTGGCCGCTTATACGAATAAGGGCCGTCACATTGAAGGGCGGCCCTTATTTTGTTACACCGTTAAAGTGATGAAGAAGCTCTTTCTGGTAGTCCTCATATTGCTCCCGTTTCTTTGCTCATGTGCAAGCATTATGGACGGCCGTTTCGTGCCCAAGGACGGGAGAACCTCTCCTTACAACCCCCAACCAGACCCGTACGAACCTCCTAAAGATCCGACCTCCAGGTTTTAGTTTTTTTTCAGCCGAGTACTAAAGATTGCCTCACGCAACACTAGTCTTCGCCCACATCCCAATGACGGGGTGGGACGGGAGGATCAGGAGCGGCCTTCATCTCTTTTTCGGGTGGGCCGGGGGCAAGGCCAGGGGGCCGGCTTGCTTTTTCTCCACGTCCGGCTGCTCCTCGGGGGAGTCCCATTCCCTTATTGTGTGACCCCAGGCCCCCAGGCGGCGGTCCCATGCCTTTCTCGGGCACGCCGCCCGGCGCTTGTGGCGGCCGGAGCAAGGAACGAAGCTCCTTACGAAAGTCTTTGAAAAAGAGTACCAATTGCGCCCGCTGGCGTATGGTCAGGACCTTTGAGACGTCTTCATACTGTTGCTCACGAAGCCGTTGGAGTTCCTGCCTCTTCTCACGAACGTCTGCCAACAGTCGGCCCAACTCCTTCTCATCCGCCGTCTTGGAGGAATCGCTCAATTGCTTCCTGATCGCCTGGAAATCCTGTGACAAACCCTTTTCCAAGGGTTTACGCTGGGCCAGAAAATTGTGACGAATTTGGAGGAGTTTATCCGCTGTGGGTTGGTCCAAGTCAAGGGCCTCTATCGCCTTCCACATGGTCAGAGTCTCTATCCTGTCCTGTACTTTGTCCCTGTCCCTCTTCTGTTCGGGATCAGTGGCGAAAAGAGAGCTGGCTCCAACCAGGAGCATCCCAACAGCAATCAGAGCGGCAATTGTCCTACGCATCTTTCTTCCTTTTCAGTCTGTCGAATAAGGTGGTTGTGTCAACATGCATCGAAAAAAAGGAAGGAAACAACCTAAAATGAGGCGCCATGAGTGTAGCATGACCCGCGTTCACATCGGACCTGTGATTTACTATTGGAGTCCGGAAGACCACAGTCTCCTGTTGTAGTAACCTCTGTGGCTTCTCGTCATAGATACAGCGGACCAGGTTCATCCTCCACCTCGAACCATTGCACATCACTATCATCAAGCCGTGCAGCGGCCCTCGCGTCGACCACTGTAAGGAGCGGGTCTCCGTAAAGGGAACCAGGTGAAAGCTCCTCTGACGTCGGGCCGTAAACTTGCTGCAGTTCTTGAAATAAATCGGACGACATCGCACGAAGATCAGCGATTTGCCGATTGTCAGGCTGGAAGATTGCCACACGAATCACCACAAGTGCGATGACCGTTGCAACAAAGACGCCCGCGGCCTTCCACCAGAAGCCCCAAACAGGCTTCAACTCTTGCTCTTTCAGTCGTGCATCCAGAGACTGGTGATAGAGCTTCCAGTACTGCTCTCCCGGATCTTCAGGAAGGTCGGAGACAATCGCAGACAGCAGCGCCAGTGATTCTTCTCTCACCTGACGGCAAGGCGCGCACATGCGAAGATGGTCTTCCAGACGCTCCTGCTCTGAAGGCTTCAGGCCCTCGTCCAGATCGGCGATGATCAGTTTTTCTGCTTCGTTGCACTCATGTGTTTTCATTTTGATCCCAACTTTTCTCTAAGCGCTTTCACAGCCTGAAAGAAATTGCCTCGTGCGCCGCCCTCAGTACCACCGAGAACCTTAGATATTTCTTTATAATCCATCTCCTCATAAATCCTCAATTGAACTGTCAGACGCTGCTTTTCCGGAAGTGTTTCCAGTGCCTTTCTCATTCTTTCAAGATTCCGTGCCCTGTCCAAACTCGCCTCAGCCGGTTCTGCCGGATCGGCCAATTGGTCGAGCATATCGGGAACGAATGTAACCTTGCGTTTCCTAAGATGGTCTCTCATCGCATTTAAAGCTATGGTGTAGAGCCACGTCTTGATCGATGAAACCATCATGAATTTGTGCAGGCCTTCGTAAGCCCTCAGAAAAGCCATCTGCGATATGTCTCTAGCTTCCTCCGGGTCCCTGACGATTCGCAGGATCATCATGGTAAGGGGCTTCGAGTACCTACTGACAAGTTCGGAAAAAACCTCCTTGTTGCCTTTTCGGAACTCTTTGAGTAGGTCCGCATCGTTCATTCGGCATCCCGTTCCTAACTTATTGGACGCAAATACGCAGGTAATGTTATACGCGGATGGCAAAAAATGAAAACCTGTGAAATGTCTTTTTCGGTGGCCACTAAAGGATAGATAAAGGAAAACCTACGGCTCGCTGAATCACCAAGTTCATACTAATCGGCGCCAAACAGATTAAGATTACGAACTGTTAACTGTCTCAATTGCCTGTTTGGCGCCGTCGGGTACCAATCTAGTCTGGGTTAGGCGGCAGCTAATTGCGAGCGTAAATAATTGCCCTTGAGTTTCTCCAGGGCCGATCGCTCTATCTGGCGGGCGCGCTCCCTGGTTATGCCGAAATGCTTGCCCAATTCCTTTAGAGTGACCGGATCCTCAGAGAGGATTCGTTTTTCAACAATGTATTTCTCCCGCGGATTCAAGCTTTCCAGAGCCTGATCCGCCCATTGCTTGAGGTCCTCCAGTTCTTCCAGTTCGGAAAGAATTTCTTCTTGGTCAGGGGCATTATCCTTCAATGTGTCCGCGAATGAATCCCGGGAACTATCCCCGATCAAATCATCGAGGGAAAGATCATGCGCCTTCAGACGGGCAGCCATATCTATCACCTCGTTTTCGGTTACGTTTATTTTCAGCGCTAATTTCGCTACGTTTTCCCGGCGATCATCCGCATCAAGCGCTTCCGGCAAGTCGGAAATCCTGTAGAAGAGTTTGCGCTGAGCCTGAGTAGTTCCTATCTTCACCAGGGACCACGAGCGGATAATGTAGTTCTGTATGTAGGCCCTGATCCACCAGATCGCGTAAGATATCAGCCGGTAGCCCTTGTCCGGATCGTACCTCTCAACAGCCTTCATAAGGCCGATGTTCCCCTCTTGGATCAGATCCATTAACCTCACTCCATAGTTGCGGTACCCAAGGGCCACTTTGATCACGAACCTCAGGTTGGATGTAATGAGAATCTGCCCCGCCTTGGCATCATTCTTGTCTCTATAGCGAACAGCAAGCTCAGTTTCATCTTTCCGACTCAAAACAGGATAATGTTCTATTTGTGATAGGTATATCTTCAGTCCGTCCGTCTCGATGGGATAATTCATACTTGCACCTCCCGGATTGTTTACCGAGTGTCCGTCCATTAAATTGGATGCGCCCCGGCGAAAAAGGTTTCACACGTGTGATCGCCTTGCGTTTAAGGAAGCAGAGGCCAATGGGGTGGAGGCGAGTTCCGAGAGACTTCACAAATCCCCTGGCCCTCGCACTAACATAGAGCGGTATCGTAATCCGGGGTTGCCGCTCATACAATTTCGCGGTCAAACAATGAAAAATCCGCTAAATCCAGCACGGATCTGACAAAGCCCAGATCCGTGCTCTTTTGCTTCAACCGATTTTTACTGTTTGATAGCGAACTGATATTACATGTGATCTCACGGGTGCGGGAAGCCGGAAAGGGTTGGAGTGGGTCAGCAGTCCAACGCGTACCTCGCGGCTAGTCAGAGTAAAAAGATTTTGAATGGGGGTGACTTACAAATGGTGATAGAGGTCCACGGGGCCGTGCGCCTCTACTGGATTTCACTGCACGCGGAATGCGCGAACCGCAGGATTGGCCGGCGGGGCCGACCGAGCACAAGTCCTGGCGCCCATCTCAATGCGTTTTGCTCCGAGAAAGCTCTGGTAGACCGTCCTGGAAACAACTTTTCTCTCGGACGGAAACAGTATCAAGGAGGGACGGGCATGAAACGCGCCCCTACAAAGGGTTGAAGAGAGATCGGGAGGGAGAGGAGATTTGTCCTCTTGAAAAGAAACTTATGAAACTATCTTTCAGTCCTGGGATAAGCTTGTCCGTCTTCGGCCCAATGCTGAGGCTATTCCGTAGATTCCTCCTGCTCCTCCTCTTCAGAAGAGGGGCCTTCGAATTCTTTGATGCCTCTGGCTAACTCTTCCAAACGCTCGTCCACCAAGTAATTGATTGAGCCCTCCGGATAATCACCATTCTCATCCGGCTCTCCGGCCGGTACGCCGGTAAGTATTTCAATTCCCTGATCCACGTGGTCCACAGCCCAGATATTGAATTTTCCGTCCTTCACCGCTTCCAAGACTTCCGGATGAAGTACCAGATCTCCTACGTTCCGCCGCGGGATCATTACGCCTTGGGCGCCCGTGAGGTTTTGGGCGCGACAAACCCGGAAGAATCCCTCTATTTTTTGATTAACACCCCCTATGGGTTGTATCTCTCCATGCTGATTCACACTACCGGTGACCGCTATCCCCTGGTCGATAGGCTTGCGTGACAGAGCGCTCAAGAGGCCGTACAATTCCGTTGACGAGGCGGAATCACCGTCTACGCCGGAGTACGATTGCTCAAACGTAATACTTGCCGTCAGATTCAAAGGTTTGTTCTGGGAGAACCGATCCCTCAAGAAGCCGGACAATATAAGCACTCCCTTGTTGTAGCTCTGTCCGGACAATTCGGCTTCCCGCTCGATGTTGATGATCCCAATTTTACCCATACTTGTCTTGACCGTTATCCGGGACGGACGGCCGAAGGAGAACTCGGGAGAACTGTAAACACTTAACCCGTTGATCTGACCCACGCGCTCTCCGGTGGTGTCGATCATGAGAATGCCGTCTTCGATATACTCTTGAATCTTGTCCTCAATCATGTTGAGGCGTTCGATGCGATCCGCGTTGGCCTGTTCCACATGGGGTCCGGTGATCACAGGGGAATCAGCTTCACGCGCCCTTAAATCCGCCTCACGAAGAAGATCTGCAATGTGCTCAAACCTGGCCGTGATCTTCTTTTTTCTCCCGGCCCATCGAACGGCGAGCTTAGCAACGGACTCGACCCCGGATTGATCGCACGGAAGAAGTTCGTCCTCTGCGGATATGCGAGCAATGAATCCGGCAAGTTTACCCATATTTACGGGGTTGTTGGGCATGGTCAAATCAAAGTCCGCTTTCATCTTGAAAATCTTGCGGAAATCCTCGTCGTACCAGTGCAGCAGGTCGTATATCTCGGCATCACCGATAACGATCACTTTTATCTTGATGGAGATTTTTTCAGGTTTCAAAGCGGACGTGAAAAGAAAACTGAATGGATCAGTTTGAATCTCCAACATCTGGTTGCGAAGACTCCTCTTAAGGGTCGGCCACACACCGACTTCGATAAGGAAGTCCCTGGCTTGCAATATGAGGTACCCTCCGTTTGCCTTCAAGAAGCTGCCTGCCTTGATATGGCGATAATCGGAAGACCACATCCCCGTACGGTCCATGACCCGCTCAATCGTGCCGAAGAGGTTGCGAAATGTAGGGGTATTTTCAATTACAACCGGAGGCTTGTCGGTTTCCGAATTGTCCACGAGAACATTAACTTCGTAATCAGTGAGTTGGGTCGGATCCGGTGGCACCAGCATCGGGGGGCCGGGAGATTCCCCGCCGCCCTGAGTAGGCACCAATCGCGGCCGAAACCTTTCGAGGTGGTTCATGACATCCGTTTCCACCTCTTCCAAGTAAGTTGAAACAGACTCCTCCGGATGCTTCTCACGGATGGGGGCCATCAGGTCCTTCAACAAAGGTTGAATCCATTCCTTGGCGAGTTCTTCCAGATTTTCCTGAATTGTTTTATCTATGTCTCTGGCAGCTTTAAAGATTTTCTCCATTTCCTGAGACAATTCTTTGTGTTTTGCCTTAATTTTCTCAAGTTCTTCAGCAGAAAACTTACTTTCTTCTACCAGAGCTTCGAGCTGTTCAATCTTCATCGGGTTGCCGACGACCACTGGGGCCAGATCGGGGCGGGTAAAGGGTCCTACCTGAACCTGGACCATCATGAAATTCTCAGAGGTGACCTTAGTCTCAAAATTCTTGAAAAGGGCTTTTTGAGCCCCCATATGGCGGTTTATGATCTCATTTCTTGCCGACTGGAATTCTTCACTCTCGAATATGGCCGGGATCTTCTTTCTCAGTGACCCGATGAGATCTGCCATCTGTTGTTTGAGAACGCTCCCTTTACCTGCATCCAAGGAAAGGAGTCTTGGTTGATCCGGGTTCTTAAAATTGTTTACGTAGCATAGATCGTTGGGAATCGAACCTCCCACATTGAATTCATC
Source organism: uncultured delta proteobacterium (assembly GCA_963809365.1). Classification (GTDB taxonomy): domain Bacteria; phylum Desulfobacterota; class Desulfomonilia; order Desulfomonilales; family Desulfomonilaceae; genus CAWBBA01. The sequence continues at coordinate 119,448 of CAWEJR010000033.1, forward strand.
CAGAAGCTTTAGGACTGTACCGGTGCGTCCCGTGCCGGTATTTCCGGCCACGAAGATGTTGTATCCACTCCCTTTCATAGCCAGACCGCGCCGCAGAGCCTTCACAGCCCTATCCTGACCGATGATCTCCTCCTGAGGCTCTATGTCGGCGGTGGTATTCTTGATAATCCCTTCCGGGGGCCCACTCCATGTTAACTCCTCCCACGGCAACCGAAGCTCTTGTCGCAAATCAGTCATATTTAGACTTCCTATTTAAGGATTATTTCAGGGAAAGCCTCCCTGAACAGTTCGAATGCTTCGCAGCTATCTCCAACCATACTTCTTGCTACAATTTGATCAGCTCTTTGATATCATTCTTCGTCCACGGGAAGAGAGGCTCCTTGGCTTCCCACATCATGTCGAGTATTTCCTGTTCCTCTAGGACGCCCTTCTCCTTCAGGAGTTTCAACATTCCGACGAGAACCTGTCCCACGTTGAAGCCAAAATAGTCTTCTTTCATTGCTATACTCCACGGCGGCGCGGCGAGCCTTGTCGCATAAGAGACTGAGTCTGTTGCAGGTAATTTCGCAAGGCCGAAAGCGCCTCAACGGCGACGTCCACGAAGCTCACACCCACAAGGAAAGCGTGGCCGATAATGGTTGAACGCCTTTCGTACCATTCTACCTGGCCAAGCACCTCGACGGTATTGGACCTTTTCCCCAAATCCAACGCAATCTCAAGGAAATTACGACCGAATGTCCCGCCTGTGAAAGACAAGTGGAATCCGTCGACCTCCATCTTTTGCGTCTCAAAAATAAGACCGTTGAGGTGCAATGAGCGTGTCACTGCTTTGTATTGCGGAGATCGCCGAGATGGATCCTCTCCGTGAATAACCGTGTACCTGAACGGAAGCTGAACCTCCGCGGCAAAGGTCGAATGCATTAGGTTGTCTACTTTGTCAACCATGGGTTATCCAGTTTCCTAAGGAGTTCCGGATCAGCGAGGCGGTCCGCCTGAAGCTGATCGGTCGGTAATTCCCCTTCGCAAGGGCAATTACGCTACGTTAATCCAGGGGCTCGAGAGGTCACTTCTCTTTTCCTGTTCCAAAAAGTATATGATCGACAACTTCCACAATGGCATGCCCAATGGTTATGTGAACTTCCTGAATGCGAGGGGTAGCGGCCCCTTCTACGGGGACGTAGTAACGGCAAACTTCTTTCATGGGACTTTCCGTCGGGCCGCCGATACCTATGGGAATCAAACCCCTCTGTCCAGCCACTTTCAGACCTCTGAGGACGTTGGGTGAGCTTCCGGAAGTACTGATTCCCACTGCTGCATCCCCCTTGTTGCCCAGGGCCTTTATTTGCTTCTCAAAGATCTCTTCGTAGCCGAAATCGTTTGAGATTGCCGTCAAGACGGAGCTATCGGTGGTCAGGGCAATGGCTGGTAGGGGAGGCCTATCCATTATATATCGATTCACAAACTCGGCTGCAATGTGTTGTGCGTCTGCAGCAGAGCCACCATTTCCGAAAAGAAGTATTTTGTTTCCTTGGCCGAGAACACTCGCCAGAGTCCGAATTGCTTCCTCAAGAACCTCCATGTTTGCCTTCAGGAAACTTTCCTTGAGTCGTATGCTTTCTTTAAAAATCTCCAGGAGACGGTTCCGCAACTTCTTGTCCAACCTAACTCAGATTTCCCCACCCCGTTAAACTCATATCCCATCTTTACATTATCATTAAGCCCTGGACAATGAATTTTCAATTGCAACCTGTCAAATATATTCTTCAATTATTTCCCTCGCTGTGCCGATCATAGAGGCTAGGGGCGGGTCAAGCCAAAAAATGGGTGGCCTCAAACCCTTCGACTTTGTTAAATTACTAATGGGAAGAGAATAACTTCCAGGGAAATATCTTCGCTTAGAGCAACCATGACTTTTCGAAAACACGACATCATTGATTATTACGACAGTCGTAGGATTTCTTGCGGCCTGGTTCTCGATGTGGATGATCGGCGTCTCCGCATCCTCAACGATCAGGGCAAAGAGAACAAGATTTCGGCCAACCGAGCCCTAATCTCAGGAAAGGACCCAACCTTCCCGCTCTCGGGAAGCCGAGATGAACAGGTGAGCAGGCTCAGGGATATTTGCACGCGCAGGGAGGAAATCAAGAAGCTCATAGATCTTCGGGAACTCTGGGAGGTGGTCGGCCTGGAAACAGGCGAGATCGGCATTGAAGACCTTGCCGAGCTTTTTTTCGGCAACCAGAGCGATCCGAACTATGCTGCTTCGCTTCTTAGGGCAATTTTCGAGGACAGGCTCTATTTCAAGATTCGCCCCGATAGAATTGAGGTGTCCGGCCCGGAACAGGTACAGCAGGCCCTGGTCCAGAGAGAAAAAGAAAGGGAGCGAAGCACCTTTATAGCTCGGTGCGCAGAATTCTTGGTCCGGTTTAAGGATCCCCAGAGGGTGGGCATCCAAGAGGCTCCCGAAGGATTCATTCCATTATTGGAGGAGGCGGCTGAGTATGGCCGAAACTGGATTACGTTCAAGATGGTAAAAGATATTTTTACCCAGGCAGGTATGCCCCAGAGCTTGGATCCGTTCCGAGTGCTCGTCAAACTGGGCGTCTGGTCCGAGGATGAGAACGTGAGCCTGCGGGCAGAAAGGATACCTGTGGAATTCTCCCCTGAAGCTGAGGCACAGGCGCGTGAAGCTGCAAGTAAACCTCTGCCTTCCTCGGTTGAAGATCTTACCAACGAGGAACTCATTACTATTGACTCGGTATTCACCCGAGACGTAGATGACGCGCTGTCCCTGGCGCGCAAAGGTGACGAGAATGTCATCGGGATTCACATAACCGACGTTGCCTATTTCGTGGATCATGATTCTGTGCTCGACCGAGAAGTCCGCGAACGAGCAACCTCCATATATCTCCCGGAATCCACAATCCCTATGATCCCGCCGGTTCTCTCCGAAAAGGCGGCCAGCCTTACAGTGGGAGAAGCCCGCCCGGCGATCAGCGTGATGGTCACAGTGGGTCAGGATTTGAAGCTCAAGGACTTCAAAATCCATCCGTCGATAGTACGCGTAAGAGAACGGCTCTCCTACGAAGAGGCGGATGAGAGGATATCAATTCGAGGTTCCAGGGAATGGGAAATGTTTGCAATTGCTTCGTCCTTGAGGAAGGAAAGAATCACCTCAGGTGCCCTCATTTTCAAGGATCCTGAGCTGTCGGTGCGCGTGGATGTCGACAAGACCATTGAAGTGGCTTGCCGAGATAGGGAGACACCTTCCCAAGTTCTTGTGTCCGAGATGATGATTCTTGCAAACAGTCTTTTTGCCCGTTTCATGAAGGAACGTGATCTTCCCGGTTTGTTTAGGAGTCAGCCCCCCCCTTTGGAAAAGATAGAGCTTGGTCCTGATTATGACCCGGTAACGTCCTATCGAAGCAAAAAAGTCTTGGCCCGTGGAGACCTCAGCACAGATCCGGCGCCCCATTCCACGCTGGGGCTGCAACTGTACACAACTGCCACTTCACCGCTCAGGCGCTACCCGGACCTCCTCGTCCAGCGGCAGCTCAAAGCGGCCCTGGAGGGTAAGCCCCCATGCTGCGCACACGAGGAGCTGGAAAACATCCTTGCCAAAATATCCTATTCGCTGGAACGCGCGACACTTCTGGAGCGCGAACGCACAAGGTATTTTCTCCTCAAGTACCTGGAGCAAAGGAAGCATGAAGAATTCGAGGCCGTGGTGCTGCAACGTTTCCCCAGGTTCCATCTGGTGCACATAACTGAGTTCTGTTTCAATGCAGCTTTGAATGCCCCTAGCAATGTTTCACTAAATCCCTCTGATCGAGCTATAATACGTCTTGAGAAGATCAACCCCAGGGAAGACAAGCTGAGCCTGTCGCTCGTCAAACTATTGTGAAGTAATGGCTGACGAAAGAATAATCATAAGAATAACCCCGACTCCTGCAGTCCAAGATATCTCTCGGAAGGATTTGCTCAGGCTGTCGCGAATTACCCAACTGCCTCCCGAAAAGGTCAGCCGACGTATCTCTGCCGGCAAGACCATTGCCATTCTCACCCCCATGCACCCCAAGCTGGAAGACGTAGCGAACTTGCTCAGGGGTATCGGCTTCTTCGTCACAATAAGTCCAGCTGAAGGCCCCAGGGTCTCGCCGCTCTCCTCCGCTAATACGTTCCGCGGCCTCCGCGGTCGAGGAGAGTGAATGGAAAGTTGGAGACGTTATCGAAAACCTCTACGAAGTTCGGGATATCAAATACGGCGGAATGGGGGCTGTTTATGTGATTCGCCACCGCCGCTGGGATATCATGATGGCGGTGAAATCCCTGCTCCACAGGTTGCGTGACGTCGAAGAAGATCGAGCGCTGTTTCTGAAAGAGGCTGAGACATGGATAGATATCGGCTTTCATCCCAATATTGCGGCGTGCTATTACGTTCGCAACATCCAGGACAGTCCTCGGATCTTTATTGAACACGTTGACGGGGGGGCACTGAATGAATGGCTGGTTCGGCACAGTCCCGTGGGTTGGGACACGCTCATCGACCTGATGGTGCAGTTCAGCGACGGCCTGGAACACGCGCATTCCAAAGGCCTGGTCCATCGAGATGTGAAGCCCGGCAACTGCATGATGACCGGAGACGGCATCCTCAAGGTTACCGACTTCGGCTTGACCAAGCGGCGGGATCAATCGCGTGGTAGCGGCGAAACGTTTGATGCTTCAGCCGGAGAAAGCATCGTACTGGAGAGGGAATCCGTGACGGCTGCGGGAATGGGAACGCCCAGCTATATGGCGCCTGAAATGTGGATTCCGCAGTCTGAGGTAGGCCCGCCTGCTGATATGTACGCTTTCGGAGTGATGTTCTTTGAGATTTGTTGCGGAAGAAAACCATTTGTGATCCAGCCTGGAGACAAACGAGGCAAGTTGGCGCTGGCCCATGTCAAGAAACCTCCTCCCCGCCCCCGCACGTTGCGAGAGACCATTCCTCCCCAGATCGAGGAACTGATTCTCAAGTGTCTGAGCAAGAACCCTGCTGATCGTTACGGTTCTTTCCGAGAGATACGAGAAGAGTTGGCCGGCATATTTGAAGAGATATGCAAAAAGCGATTTCCTCGTGAGATGCCGGACGAGGTGAAGCTATATTCAGACGCATGGAACAATCGTGCAGTTTCCCTTATGGACTTGAACCATGAGGAAGAAGCGGAGAAGGCTTTTTTGAGGGCCGTGGAGTCGGATCCACACCACCCGGAAGCGGTCTATAATCTGGGGCTTCTCGATTGGCAGCGCACGAGAAACCCTGATTGGGAATTGGTTATGCGGCTGGAGGAGGTTGTCAAGACCCCCGAGTACGTGGGACGAGGAGCACATCTCCTGGGCCGATGTCTACTCGCTCTAGGGGATGCCCGGAGGGCACTGACGGCCTGTGAGCTTGCTCTTTCCTCGGAAGATGCGGGGGAAGCATGGTTGAAGCATTGTGCCATAGCCTTGATTGGCGCGGGGAACGAAATTGATGGCATCAAGCATCTTGAGACCTATTTGATCGATTTTCCGGAAGATGAGGACGCTGCAGGGTGGCTGATCGGCGCCATGGTCCGGAACGGCCTTGAAAAGGAAGCTCACGACAGGATCAAGTCTCTTCCGGACACTTCCGAGATCGGTCAAATGCAACCTGAGGAGATCTCCAGAGCGTTCTTCTTTTCGGGCCTGACCGAAACATCGGTGCTCCGAGGACACGGTGGGTGGGTGACCTGTGTGGCGCAGTCCCGGAAATCCAACCTGCTGATCACAGGGGCACGGGACAGGACGATCAAGATATGGGATGCTGTGACGGGAGAAGAGAAAAAAACCCTTAGCGTAATCGGCGAACCGCCGGCCGCCCTATGGATTTCGCCTGATGAGCAGCTTCTAGCCATCGCCGCGTCACAGAGTGGGATCCCGGTAAAGATACTGGATCTGCAAACAGGCCGGTTTGTGGGCAATCTTATCGCTCACGGAGGAGTAGTCACGGCGGCGGGCTTTTCGCCGGACGGCAAACATCTACTGACGGTGGAGCAGGCCGGCGTGACGCGCTTATGGGGAGTGGAAGACTTCAAGGCCGCAGCCACCTTCAAGATTCCCGCCCATATCGCTGCGGCCCTTATCTTCGATAACGATTCCAAACCTGTTATCTTTATCTCGGGCATGGACCGAATGGTCAAGAGGATACTCCCGCTAGATTCCTCCACAGAAACCTTCGAGCGGGGGCACCGTGAACTTGTCACCACCTTAAAGGTGGACCCGTCTGGGAAGCGTGTCGTCACATGCGGCAGAGACAGGCAAACGATAATATGGGATGGTCGTACGGGCAAGATAGTCACGGTATTCCAGGCCCATCAGGATCAGGTTGCAGCGGTAGCTCTTGATCCGGAGAGGAACTTGGCAGCAAGTTACGATGCCAAAGGGGGAATCAAAGTTTGGGACGCTCGCAGTGGCATTGTGCAGAGGACCTTCAGTACACGTGATAGCGAAGTAAATTGTCTCGAATTCACAACGGACGGAGACCGACTTTTGGCCGGCGGCAAGGACATGTGCCTCAGGATTTGGGACGTTCGTGGACGCCCCATATTCCCGAACTTGGCCCTGGCAAAGATCCGGCCGATCAAAAAACAGATGAAGTCCGACCGCAAATTCAAGGCGATGGTAGACGCGGCAAGAAAGGCCATGAAAAGAGGAACCTTCACAACAGCCTACTCGATGCTTCGCGAATCACAGACCCTGCCTGGGTACGAACGCTCGGACATTGCACTGGACCTAATCGTCGGCATGAGGGAACACGGAAAGCGCGTCGGCCTTCATGGCGGATGGAAGCGAAAAAGCTGTGATACTCCTTCCAGCGTGATGGATGTCTCCTTTTCCCCGTCTGCGATCAACTTTCTGACTGCACAGGCGGATCACACCATCAGAATGTGGAACACCAAGAAGGGTGACTGCGTCAAGACCCTGCGAGGCCATACTAATCTGGTGGCTGCAATTTGTTTTTCCCCCAACGGTCGAGAAGCGGCGTCGGGAAGTGACGACCGTTCAGTGCGACTCTGGGACCTGCAGACGGGCAAAATGCTTCTGACGTTGAAGGGCCACACGGAGAGCGTCAGCTCTGTGGCCTATTCCCTCGATGGCAGCGCGCTGCTTTCAGGTTCGTGGGACAAGACCGTCAGACTTTGGCGCTTGCCGGATGGGGGCCTCATAAAGACCCTGAAAGGCCACGATGACAAAATAACTTCCGTTAAATTCGTGCGTGGCGCCGAGCATATAGCCTCTGCGGGGTTTGACGGTGTGGTCAAGATCTGGGAGGTGTCGTCGGGAAGGCTGCTGCGGGAATTCAAAGGGCATACGGAGAGGATTACGTGCCTGAACGTATCCGCCAACGGAAATTTGTTGGCGAGCGGCTCGACGGATGGGACCGCCAAAGTATGGGACCTCCCCAGAGGCGCCTGCCTCAAGACGCTGGAAGCCGGTAAATTGGGTGTTAGGGCCGCGGTCTTTTCTCCGGATCAAAACTTCTTGGCTACAGGGGGCAACGACACGGTTCTGAGGATCTGGAATGTGGAGACCGGCGAATGTCAGCGGGAATTTCAGGGACATTCGCGCGAAATAAGCTCTGTGGACTTTTCATCTAACGGACGTTTTGTGATCAGCTCATCAACTGACGGCAGCGTCATGATTTGGGAGTTGGACTGGGAATGGCGCTTCGGTGACAAAAAAGGCGAGGGAACGCGAGCATCTGCGCCTTGATTTTAGCTTTGCCGAGAATCCGTGACAAGGAAAGTTCGTCATTATTCACCCTGTGTGAATCAGTCGACTCTCCTCGCCCAGCCTCGTCCTGCTCAGGATAAGGATTCGAATCCGGACCTTCGGTCGCATCCCCCAGAGAGAATTACTTGAATGATGGGCACAATAGGAATGACCAATCAAAAAAGTGCGTTATGGACACTCCCCTGTTTTGAGGAGGAGCTAACTAAAATGCTGGGGTCCAGAACAAAGAAGGAGCTTTCTCCCGAGGGGATGGTCACCGCAGCCGTCCTCGTTCCTCTGTTCACCAAGAAACGGGCGACGCCACGTTCTTTTGACCAAACGGTCTGACTTTGTTGAGCACCACAGAGGAGAGATATCGTTTCCAGGAGGGAAGCTCGATCTCGCAGATGCGGATTTCCTTACCTGCGCACTTCGCGAGACTGCCGAGGAGGTAGGCGTTGATCCCGAACACGTGCGTGTGGTGGGGGAATTGGATGATTTCTATACTGTGGCCACACGCTTTCTCGTGGTGCCATTTGTTGGTGTGATACCTTATCCGTACGAGTTCCGCCCAAGCGCACGGGAGATTGCCGGACTCCTAGCTGTCCCCTTGGAAATATTTTTCGACCCGGCCCGTAGGACAGAAGAGACGTGGATCGTGAAAGGGGAACCAATAGAGGTCGTTTCCTATCGCTGGCAGGGACACAATATTTGGGGAGCTACGGCACGGATTCTCAAACACTTCACCGAACTGGTGGAGGAATGGCAGGCCAACTCCGGCATCGGGGACGACTCCTGCCGTACGTGAATCCTGGAGCGCGCGGGATTTGGTGCCGTGTCTGTAGGACTGCACCCCATTTAATCAAAGGTACCGAACATGAATCTTTTTGATGATCTTCCTGACGATTTTCGCGAGGCCGTGCGGTTTCATGGGCACCTCTGCCCAGGGCTCGCCATAGGATACGTCGCGGCCAAGGTCGCCGCTCAAGTAATTGGCATAGGCACGTCGGAGGACGAAGAGATCGTGGCCGTTGTGGAGAACAATTCCTGTGCTGTCGATGCCATTCAAGTGCTGTTGGGATGCACCTTTGGGAAGGGAAATCTCATTTTCAAGGATTGGGGGAAACAGGTCTTTACCCTTATGGACCGGAGGACAAACCGCGCAGTTCGAGTGTCGTTCACGGGCCCTATGCCGGAGCGAGACGAACGCCGTGCCCTGAAAGTGAGGATCGATTCCGGCAAAGCCACGGACGCGGAAAGGGAAAAGTGGGAGGAGTTGAGGCAGAGCGCAATCAGGCAGATTCTCTCGGCCGATCCCCACGATTACTTCCTGATCCAGGAAATTGCCGCCGAACAGCCTCCACGTGCCGAAGTGGTTGTCACAACGCCGTGCGGACTCTGCGGAGAGGCAACCGTGACCGCGCTCATGCTGGAAATGGATGGCCACCTTGTGTGTCGTGACTGTGCGGCAGGAACCTATAAGGCGTGGGGCGTCTTTTAGAAGATCATTCAACGTCCGGTGCTAACGAAGGCCTGATACCGATGAAAATTGCCGAACACCTTTATGTGTACCTTTGGGCCGACCCTCGCGAGAACAACTGCAACAGCGTTTTCATCGATGGGAAAGTCCCCCTCTTGATCGATCCGGGACACCGACACCGGGTTAACGACCTGCACAACCGGTTGAGGGGAGACGGAGTCGAACCGGCGCGCATCAGGCTGATCATCTGCACTCACGGCCATCCGGACCACTTCGAGGGGGCGGATACCTTCAGAGACCACCAGCCCGTGAAAGTGGCCATGTCCCAGCAAGGGGAAGAATACATCGAAGAGGTAGGGCGTCATACGTACAGCCAGCAAGGGCTTGCAATGCCTGATTACCATGTTGACTTCCATCTAAAGGAAGGAGATCTGATTCTGGGCAAACATGAGTTTCAGATCCTTCTGACCCCAGGCCACAGCCCGGGGAGCATTTCCATTTATTGGCCCAGGCACAAAGTCCTAGTCACGGGTGACGTGGTTTTCGCTCAGGGTGTGGGGCGCGTGGACTTTCCGGGCGGCGACGCGAAAGCCCTGAGACGGAGCGTGGAACGCCTGGAAAAGTTGCCGGTGGAACTACTGATTCCCGGACACGGACCTGCTCTTCAAGGCGAGGATCGGGTGCGGCAGAATTTTGAGTACATCAAGACGGCCTTTCTTGGGGTGTGATGACCCATGTTCAAAAATTCGGCAGGGGCAGGTGTCATTTTTTGCACATAAAAACATGTGTTATATCAGCATACTAGTTTGTAGGAGCCGTGATGTACAAAAATTGTGACAAATCACAGGCGGTTCTTGTCGGGGGCCGAAGCGGGAATGCGCATAGACAATGAGCATAACAGATTGATATTAAGGGTCAAATAGAGACGAGATCTTTATTTTCGATAGCTGGCATAGGTGTTGCAAGAAGGAGAGGCAAGAAAAGAATCTATTCCTCCTACGCCAACTGTAAATACGACAGTTGGTTTTTTTTTTAAGGATATCAACTCGTGCAAGGCGGCCTCATGATTCTTTCTCGTAGCAGAATTGCCCCCGCTCTTCTGACTGCAGTGATTGGCTTTACTTGCCTCCTCTCCTTCCTCGCGGCAAATTTTGCTTTCGCCGCGGAATCCGGAAAGATTCTTGTCCTGCCGTTTCAGGTAGCCCCGGGCGCAGATGAGAAAGAACTTCAGAGCTTCAGCGAACACGTCGACAAGAGACTCAGAGCCACCATCGATCGTCTTGGCCAACACTTCAGCACAGACTCGGAAAAAGCCACGGAAGAGCTTCTCAAGGGGCGGCCGCCACCGGCAAATGACCAAGAAGCGCGGGCTTTGGCCACGGAATCAGGAGCTGATCTGGTCATTTACGGATTTCTTGCCCAAGATGATTCTCGTCATCAGATGAAGGGATACATGTGGGACATGAGGACGGGGCGCGTCGTAGTCTCAATCGACATGAAGGTAGCAAACATTCATGCTTTACCGGGTGTCCTGCAACTATTTGCCAACAGTATCAATGCGCGACTCCACGGGAGTCAGGGAATGCCATTTTACAAGAGTAAGTCCGCGGATTCAGGTCCCGATCGCCTGCCCAGACTGGCGGATTTGCCGCAAAACACTGCGCCGTGGAGGAGTCCTGATATAGGGGGCGCACTTTGGGCCCTGGACATAGGGGATCTTGACGGAGACAAGAAGAACGAAACGGTCTTGCTGGAGCAGGGTGGCATCACCATAAGCCGTTTCGAAGGCGGCAGCCTGGTTCCCCTCACTCAGTTTTCTCAGCCCCCTGCTGCGTACATCAGCGCTGAAGCCGAGGACCTGGACGGGGATGGCGTGGACGAACTCCTGCTCTGTTACCAAACCCCCAGTGGATTAGAATCCGCGGTCATCAGATACATCAACAGAAACATCAAGGTAGTCGGCAAGTTTCCGAACATGATCCTCCGGACGCTCAGAGAATCCGCGGAGGACAAGAAGAGGATCTTGGTAGGGCAGAGAACTGACGGCGACGATATGTTCAGTGGAGAAATGGTCCGTTTCGAGTTCGAAGGTGGTGAGTTCGTGCCGGCGGGCAAGCTTATGCTCCCACCGGGAACCTTACTTTTGAGCTATGATTCGGGCTTGCTGGGCAAACAAGGGGAGTTCGTACAAATTATCTTGAATCAAGACCAGCGGCTGATGGTTTTCGACAGCGAAAACCGTCTCCTTTGCCATGTGACTGACCGGCTGTATGGATTGGATAGGAGAATCCGGATTCCTTTCAAGGGCGGCTTTCGTGATATAAGCCTACCCGGTAGGATCCTCATTGCTCGCGCAACCGGTGGGTCCGGCGGAGAAAACGAGTTGATGGTTATCAAGCAAGCTCAAGGCCGCAGCGTGATTCAGGCTCTTGAGTGGGATGGAAAAGAGCTTGGAGAAAAGTGGAGAACGGTCGAAAGTCAGGGGATCATCTCCGATTTCAGGATAAGAGATTTCAAGAATGAAGGACTTCGATCTCTGGTCCTTATGCTCGTCAAACAGAATCCATTTGCCGCGTTAACCGGCCCGCGCAGCGTCATTTTCGCCTATGATCTTGTCCCCTGAGTGCCCACAACCATCGCGGCTGCGCTAAAGGCCGCTTGTCGCCGACGTTACCCCTTGTGCAGTTTTCAGGCTACATGATAGCAAATTACATAAAGTAATGTCTCCGAACTGAAAATGATTCCGTGGAGACGGGGAAAATGGGTGGGACATGTAGGAAGGAACATGTCCAAGATTCGCAGAGAAACTCGGTGTAGCGGGCGACGCTCCAGCGTCTTGTCGCTTCGCGACCCGGACGATACGTCCGGGCCACAAGATCTCGCACGTCAGTTCTGGCCGAATGGTTCTGATTTTCGGGACAGTTTCGGCATGCCTGTCCCACCAATCCGTGTTCCGAACGTCATAACAGGCCAATGCTTTACGCATACGCTACAAATTCTTCCTATTTATTCCCGTACAAAAAAATACCCCCGCGTTCCGAGAAACACGGGGGCATTTGCGTCCGGTAATGTGCTACCGGTATTAACAGCTATTACAGAATAAAGGGCACTATTAACAGAGCTACCATGTTGACCACCTTGATGACAGGGTTCAACGCAGGGCCCGCTGTGTCCTTGTACGGGTCGCCGACAGTGTCGCCGGTGACCGCGGCTTTGTGAGCGTCGCTACCTTTGCCGCCAAGGTTCCCGTCCTCGATGTACTTCTTGGCGTTGTCCCAGGTGGCGCCGCCGGTCGTCATGGCAATAGCCAGGAACAGACCGACCACGATGCTCCCGATGAGCATGCCGCCCAGGGCTTCCTTACCCAGGCCGGGCATGAAGGCCACGACCAGAGGTATCACCACGGGAAGCAGTGACGGAATGACCATCTCCCTCTGTGCCGCAGCTGTAACGAGATCCACGCACTTGCCGTACTCGGCCTTGACACCGGGGACACCTTCTCTAAGGCCCTTAATCTCTCGGAACTGGCGGCGAACCTCCTCCACAATCGCCCCTGCGGCCTTTCCAACCGCGAGCATACAGAGCGCTGCAAAGAAATAGGGGATGATCCCGCCGATCAGCAGGCCGATCAAGATCTTGGGGTTGGAGAGGTCAAAGCTCATGGCCTTGCCGGTCAGTTCCTCAATTGCCCGAGTATACTCGGCAAAGAGAACCAGGGCCGCCAGGGCCGCGGAGCCGATTGCGTATCCCTTGGTAACCGCTTTGGTGGTGTTACCAACCGCGTCCAGCGGGTCGGTCCTGTTACGAACTTCATCCGACAACTCAGCCATTTCGGCAATACCGCCGGCGTTGTCAGTGATGGGACCGTAAGAGTCGATGGCAACGACCATTCCCGTCATGGAGAGCATAGACACGACCGTCACCGCTATGCCGTAAAGACCGGTGCCGGTACTACCAGAGAAGCCACCGCCAAGGCCGTACCCGATCATGATGGATATTGCGAGTACGATAACCGGCAGGACCGTTGAAATCATACTGATGGCGAGCCCCGCGATGATGTTGGTCCCATGTCCGGTGACGCTGGCGTTCGCCACGTATTTGACCGGGCCGTACATCCCGGTGAAGTACTCGGTGATGACAACGGTCAGACCTGTGAGAACCAGACCGAGGACCGCCATCCAAAAGATGCTGAGCGGAGGAATCACAAAGGGTGCACCCTTAAGTGGGGCTGAGAGCGGTAGAATTGTGGCCACAATGTAAAAGAATATAGCAGCCAGAATTCCGGACACGGCCAAACCTTTGTACAGGGAGCCCATTATGTACAGGTCTTTCTCGGGTTTGGTCCTGCTCAACTTTACGAAAAAGGTCCCGACGATAGATGCGATAATCGCCACGCCGCCAATGAGCATAGGCATATAAAACGCCGACGACGGAATCCCGTAAATCGTGCTGCCGAGAAGCATAGCTGCCACGAGTGTTACCGTGTACGTCTCGTACAGGTCCGCGGCCATACCCGCGCAGTCACCCACGTTGTCACCGACGTTGTCCGCGATGACGGCTGCGTTGCGGGGATCGTCTTCAGGGAGATCGGCTTCTACTTTGCCCACCAGGTCCGCGCCTACGTCGGCGGCTTTCGTATAGATGCCGCCGCCCACACGGGCGAAGACGCTCATGAGTGAGCTTCCGAAGCCCAATCCGACAAGGGCGCTGAAGAGTTTGTGCGGATCGGGATCATACCTGTTGGCGAGCCAATAGAATCCTGCGACTCCGATAAGCGCAAGGCCGGTAACTACGACTCCCGTGACGGATCCGCCCTTAAAGGCGACGTCCATTGCATCAGGAAGGCTTCTGCCCGCGGCCGCGGCCACCCTCACATTGGCCTTTGTAGAAACTGTCATCCCCAGGAAGCCGGCAAGACCGGAGCCTACTAGACCGACAATGAACCCGATGGCAGGCATCAGGCCCAACATGAAGTACAGGATGATGACGAGGATGACGGCTATCATGGCCACCACTTTGTACTGGCGGGCAAGGTACGCCATCGCGCCCTCCGCCACGTAGCTGGAGATGTCCTGCATACGCTGATTGCCGGCATCCTGTTTGAAGACCCAGCCTGCTGTTAGCAGGCTGTAAGCCACGCCCAGGGCCCCGCAGATGAGGGCCACATACACAACCCATTCCATGCACCTACCTCCTTACCTAATGATCAAATTTTAAAGGGGGAAAACGATGGTATCGCCGCAGATTATCGACATTTCGACCGTGATGTCAAGGATAAACAGGAGCAGTGAGGTTCGCAGGGGTTATTCCCCGCTTTGCAGGACTCTCCTTATTTGCCCACCGCGAGAATCATGAGAGGCGTCACGCCTGTGGGCAGTTTCAATGCCCCGGCCACCTGGGCATCCACAAATGCTCCCACGGTCGCGCAGTGAAGCCCGAGCGATTCGGCCTGGAGGAACACATTCTGATTTGCCGCTCCGGCATCCATATATGCATACTGCAACCCACGGTTGCCGTACCTCGCAGTAGTCCTCTGGAAAACTGCTCCAATCACCACCAGAGCGGGCGCTTGCGCCAGAAAGAGCTGGCGATGAGCAGCATGGGCCAAAAGATTACGGTTGTCACCTGTTGCAATAGGTTTGAGAGAATTTCCCTGCGGATCGTACCTGTACACGCCCGCGGGAAGTTCCCCCACCGTCTTTTCCCCGCATACGAGAAAGACCTCAAGTGGGTACAATCCTCCCGCGGATGTAATGACTTTCGTGGTGGCCCCGGTTATTGCGTCCGCGGGGAGATTGCCATTGGCTGCCCACAGGACCTGAGACACTTGAGCCATTGTCAGGGGGGCTCGACTGAGGTCGCGCACCGATTGTTTTCGCACCGCTGCGGCCTCAAAAGAAAGTTTGCCCACGAAGACAGGGTTGGGCAGCTTAATGTCGCTTTCCGCACCCGTGGACGGTAAGGTGGCCAGCAATATCATGGACACAGCAAGAAACACACGGCAGGAAATTTTCATCCGCGCCCCCTTTTTTTGGGACTTCGGCTCAGAGCTATAGCCCATCGTAAGGCGAAATTCAAGCTTAGGTCTCGTCGTTGCGTCATCTCGGCAGGGCGCAGCCTTTCCTTCTGAGTCAGCAGGAAAGTTCTTTACATGGTGCGACTGGACATTATAAAAAAACTGAATCATACATATGGGATACGCGAGACTGATCGTTTGTGGCCTTGTTTCAAAATCCCCCCTTTGTCCCCCTTTAATAAAGGAGGTTGGGGGGATTTTATATCGAACCGGATTTTACCAGGCCGGTCATAAGGAGGAGAGGATGCAGAGAACTTTATCAATAATAAAACCCGACGGCGTCTCAAAGAAGCTCATAGGAGAAGTCGTCCGGATATTTGAGAGTTCCGGGTTCAAGATAGTGGCCATGAAGATGAAACTATTGAGCCGCGCGGAGGCCGAAGGTTTTTATTATGTCCACAAGGAACGAGTGTTCTTTCAGGAATTGGTGGAATTCATGATATCCGGCCCCCTTGTCATCATGGTGCTGGAAGGTGACCAAGCGATAAAACGGAACCGCGAAATCATGGGAGCCACTGACCCGGCCGAAGCCGAAGCAGGGACCATCCGGGCCAAGTGGGCAGACAGCAAGCAAAACAATATCGTTCATGGCTCCGACTCGGAGGAGAGCGCAAAATTCGAGATCGGGTATTTCTTCAGCGGGATCGAAATTTTTTGATGGATCTTAAGGCAAATTCATATCTTCAATCAGGCGGCCCCGATCTGGTGGGTATGTCTCACCCTGAACTGGAGACCTTTATCTCGGATCTCGGAAAAGAGTCCTACAGAGCTGCCCAGGTCATGAAATGGATCCATCAGGGGCTATCGGAATCGTTTCAGGGCATGACCAATCTTTCCAAGGCGCTGCGTGAGGAACTCTCTGCCAGGTCTCGTATCAGCCGTCCGGAGATTATCAACGCGCTCCGATCAGATGATGGAACGAGCAAATTCCTCCTGCGACTTGAGGATGGACTCAGCATCGAAACAGTCTTGATTCCCGGAGAAGACCACGACACCCTGTGCCTCTCTACCCAGGTGGGTTGCGCGATGGGATGCCGTATGTGCCGCACAAGCAAGATGGGGCTGGTGCGCAATCTAACGGCAGGGGAAATTGTTTCCCAATTGTTGGTTGCGCGCAAAGCCATGCCCGAAAGCCGTATCACCAATGTGGTACTCATGGGCATGGGAGAACCATTGGCAAACTTCCAGGAGACGGTCCGGGCGATTCGGATCATGACCCATCCAAACGGGCCACAGATTTCCTGGAGGCACTTAACAGTATCCACCGCGGGATTGGTTCCGCGCATCCGCGACCTGGGGCGGGAAGTCAGGGCAAAATTGGCTGTTAGTCTAAATGGTGTAACCGATGAGCAGAGAAGTGCGATTATGCCCATCAACAGCACGTATCCGCTCTCGGAACTCCTCCAGGCTTTGAAAGACTATCCGTTGCCGCGGCGTGATCGCATCACCATCGAGTACGTGCTGATAAACAAATTCAACGATTCGGATGCGGACGCACGACAGCTTGTACGGCTTCTCAACCCCATCCGCGCAAAGGTCAATCTCATCCCCTTGAATGACGAAGCGGCCGAGGATCTGCAAGCGCCTACACCCCAACGGGTCCAGCGATTTCAGGAAATACTCATGTCACGTTCTCTCATGGCCATAGTCAGAAAATCCCGGGGAAGGGATATCCTGGCCGCGTGCGGTCAACTGGCCTCCGAGGCTCGGGGCCTACAGTGACCGGCAGGTTGGATGACCTGATTCCGACCCTTTCCGATCCTTCCATATACCCACACCACCCGGATTCCATTCAGGTTGTTCAAACTCATATCTCAGTGGTCTTCATCGCGGGGGAACTGGTTTACAAGATCAAGAAGCCACTGGACCTGGGCTTCCTCGACTTCACCACCCTGGAGAAGCGCAAGTATTTCTGTCAGCAGGAGGTTCGGCTCAATTCACGCTTCTCGGAAGGTATTTACCTTGGGGTGGAAGCAATTCACGAGGGGCCTTCGGGGATCAACCTGAATGGGGAAGGGGCCGAGATCGAAGCCGCCGTGCTCATGCGCCGCATTCCTCATGAACGGCTTTTGATCGGCATGCTGCACAACCACCAAGTCACCCCGGAACTGCTCGACCGCCTCGCGGACCGTCTCGCTTACTTTCATTCGAACGCGGCCGGCGGGCCACAAATCACGAGCTTCGGTTCAAACCACGTCATATATCAGAACCTGAAGGAAAACTTCGAGCAGACAATCAACTTCATCGGCCGCACTATTGACGCGCAGACGCACGAAGCCGTTTCGACCTTGGCCACAGAGTTCCTTGAGAAGCATCAGAGCCTGTTTAGGGAGCGGATGGAGAGGGGGTTCATTCGGGACTGCCACGGGGACCTTCATCTGGAGCACGTCGTAATACTGGACGAGATAATGCTCTACGACTGTATTGAGTTTAACGACCGCTTCCGTTACGGGGATACTGCGGCGGATCTGGCATTTCTTCTTATGGATCTTGATTTCAGAGGGTATCCGGCTTTTGCGGACCGCATTGCCGGCCGATACGCTGAATGGTCCGGCGACAGAGAAATCCTGAGGCTATTGGGCTTTTACAAATCATACCGCGCCTTTGTCCGCGGGAAGGTCGAAGGATTCATTCTGGATGAACCTGAAGTCTCGGAGTCTGAAAGGCAATCGGCTCGAGAAGTGGCCAAGAAGTATTTCGCGCTCGTCTCTCGCTTATCTCAAGCCTCCTCCACCGCCTCTGCTGGTGATCACCACGGGCCTTATGGGGACCGGCAAGAGCCATCTGGCTTCCAGGCTTGGGCAAAGACTTGGCATCAGCCCACTGCGTTCCGACGTGCTCCGAAAGGAAATCCAGGGCTTGTCCCCTCTGGCGCGCCGACACATGCCGTACGGCAGAGGAATCTACTCGGCAGAGGCCACGGAGCAGACCTACGAAGCTGTGTTCGAAGGAGCAGCCAAAGCACTGCTAAGGGGGGAGTCAGTCATAGTGGACGCGTCTTTCAGCCGATTTGGTCATCGGGAGCGCGCTCGCGACTTGGCCCAGAAAGCCGGGGCGCGGTTCAGGCTTGTCGAATGCACCGCGCCTCAGGCAGTGATCAGACGGCGGATGGAAGAGCGGGTCACCAGAGAGGACGAACCGTCGGACGGGAGATGGGAGATCTTCAAGGAGCAAGAGGCTCACTTTGAACCCGTCCGCCAAGATGAGAGTTCACTTACTCGATCGTGGGATTCCTCCACCGATTTGGATAGCTTTCTTGCATCCTTTGTATGGGAACTGATGTTTGCCTCTCAGTAGCGTCATGCCAGTTTGCCGGGGGACAGGCAAACATCGTAAACAAGGAACAGTAGGGCAGGCTTCCCTGCCCGTCGTGGTTCTTGCAACACGTCCTTATGGAAACTGTGTCTCTTGTTTCCCAGAACATTGGCTTGGCTAGTCTATTATACTAAATTAACCTATTAAATTAAATTATTAACTAATATAATTACAATTACGGTTTAATGAACTATTGTAACTATACGGTATTTTTGATATAGACTTATCTATAGAGATGGCCGCCCATCCAAACTCTCCTGGAGTCGGAGAAAATGAAAAATATAGTGATGCTGTGCTGGTGCGTTGCTGCTGTTGCCGCGGGCATGTGCGGCTGCGTGCCTCGTACAAATAGCTCTAAAGCGGACGTGCAGAAGGAGGTGCAACTGCACTATCAAATGGGCATAAACCATCTGGGCGAGGGGAAGACCCCCCAGGCCATCAAAGAGCTGCTTTCTGCTCAAGCTTTGGCCTCTTCCAATGCCGATATAGAGCACGCGTTAGGCCTGGGTTACCAGCAAAAAGGGCTGTACGACAAGGCTGTGGAGCAATACCGCAAAGCCCTTAAATTGGAGCCCAAACTGACCGAGGCGCGCAACAATTTGGGTACGACATTCCTGGCTAAAGGGCAATATGACGAAGCGATAGTTGAATTTGAGCAATGCTTGAAAGATCCGGTTTATTCTACGCCGGACAAGGCTGCTTACAACATCGGAGTTGCTTACTTCAATAAGAAGGATATCGACAAGGCAATCGAGAACTACGAAAAAGCCGTAAAACTAAAGAATGATAATTCCGGCGCACTCTACAATCTTGCCTTCTGCCTTCAGGAAAAGAAGAACTATGCTAAGGCCTTGGAGTACTACAAGAAGGTCGTAAATGTGGATCCCTCTTTCAAGGAAGCGTACTATCGAATCGGATTGATTCACGAAGACCGGGAAGAATATGCCAAGGCTTTAGAATCGTTAGAAAAAGCCACCGAGGTGGATCCCGATTATGTGATTGCGCATTTCCGTGCCGGGAGTATACTGGCCAAGCTCGGAGAGGTGGACAAGGCCCTGAAAAAATTAGAGGTGGTAGCAAAGGCAGACCCGGAAAGCACTGCGGGGAAAGAGGCTCAGGAAAAGATCAAAGGTTTAAATATCAGCCGATTGTCTGCCAAGCGCACCAGCCGTTGACCTCCCTGTGAATTCACAGGTTCCGCTAGGGACGAGTTGAAAACCAAGACCTGACCTCGGCATCTGATGAATAGGAGTTTTCATGCCGAAGATACAAAGAGCGCTGATCAGCGTAACCGATAAAGCGGGCATCGATGGTCTGGGGAGAGCCCTGGTCGGATTCGGTGTGGAGATCCTTTCCACCGGTGGAACGGCCCGCGCCCTTGCTGATGCAGGGATGAAAATCAGAGAGGTCTCCGACTTCACGGGTTTTCCCGAAATGCTCGACGGCAGGGTCAAAACTCTGCATCCTAAAATCCACGGCGGTATACTCGGGATACGCTCCCGTCCTGAACACGTCCGCGCTATGGAAGAGCATGGGATACTTCCCATCGATATGGTCGTGGTAAATCTCTACGCGTTTGAAAAGACGGTTGCGCGACCTGATTGCACGCTCCCGGAAGCAATCGAGAACATTGATATCGGTGGCCCGACGCTCCTCCGGGCCGCCGCGAAGAACTACCCGTTTGTCACGGTCATAACTGATCCCGCGGACTACTCTGCAGTGATAAATGAAATGCAGCAATCCGGAGGATCAGTGTCGGAGGCGACAAACTTCGGGCTAGCGAAGAAGGTCTTTCGTCTTACCCACGAGTATGACGGGGCAATTACGCGTTATCTGGCGACTATGGCTGAGTCGGGAACCGACTGAGGCGGGCTGTTCTTATGGGAATCGCAGATAGAATTCAGGTCGGCATTGTGATGGGGAGCGATTCGGATCTCCCGGTGATGAAGAAAGCAGCGAACGTTCTCGAACGATTCGGGGTGCTTTATTTCATGACAGTGGCATCAGCTCACCGCACTCCCGAAAAGGTGCTTGAACTGGCGCAGAGGGCTGAAAAAGAAGACTGGAAGGTGCTGATTGCAGGCGCAGGCATGGCCGCTCACCTGGCGGGATTCTTGGCCGCTCACACCATTCTGCCGGTTATCGGGGTCCCTATGGCGTCCTCGTCTCTCGGCGGCCTGGACGCGCTTCTTTCGACCGTACAGATGCCCGGCGGGGTCCCAGTCGCTTCTATGGCCCTTGGAGCCCCGGGCGCTAAGAATGCCGCGCTCTTTGCCATTCAGATTTTGGCCGCGTCCAATCCTTCTCTGCAAAAGAAACTGCGCCAATACCGTAAACAGCAACGAGACACCATACAAAAGAAAGCCGCGGCCTTGGAAGCGAGAAGAAAGTAGGGCAGAGCAGAAAGAATAAAAGTCTTGCGGGAGGACACTTTTTTGCAACCCCGCGGGACGCGGGGTCCCCCGGCACCCCTCTTCCAAAAACTCCTCACACTTTCCTTCTTCCTCTCTTCGCACCGCAGTCTGCCCCAGAAATTGCCCACTGTGGTAATATGGCTAACGTCCTAGTACAGGGTTTATCAGCCAAGGTTCGGCCTGATGGATTGCCCAACGCAAACAGCCAATAGGAGCGAGCACAGGAACGAGGCATCCCTTATGGAACAGACGTTTGCGATCAGCGAAACTTCCACGATCAGCCTTTGCCTGGAAGACTGCTTCCTTGGCATGAAACAGTTGCCTGAGGGCAGCGTTGACGTGGTGGTGACTTCGCCCCCTTACAATATAGGTGTCAAATACGGGGTCTACGACGACAAGATCCGCAGGGAAGCATATCTGGATTGGCTTGAAGAATGGTCGTCAGTAGTTCGGCGTGTGCTCGCGCCTGCCGGGTCTCTATTCTTAAACATAGGGGCCAAACCCAAAGATCCCTGGGGGCCTTTGGAGACGGCCATGAGATTCCGCAACCGCTTCTGTCTCCAGAACACAATACATTGGATCAAGTCCATTGCCATTGATCGGGCTGGGAACGGCGACGACCACGGCCTCAGAGAGGACATCAACGTCGGCCACATCAAGCCCATAAACAGCCGCCGTTACCTTTCCGACGCGCATGAATACATCTTCCACTTTACCAAGAGTGGCAACGCGGAATTGGACCGTCTTGCCATCGGAGTCCCCTATAAGCACAAGTCCAACATTACCCGCTGGAAATCATCCGGAACCGACCTGCGCTGCCGAGGAAACACTTGGTTCGTTCCCTACAAAACCATTGTTTCAAGGAAGCGTGAACGCCCCCATCCCGCGACCTTTCCGCCACGCCTCGCGGAAATGTGTATCAAGCTTCACGGACTATCGAAGACAAAACTGGTCCTGGATCCCTTCATGGGCCTCGGAAACACGGCCCTGGCATGTGCGAACCTCGGAATTTCGTGTATCGGCTATGAACTTGACCCGGAATACTTCAAGGTTAGCTGTGAGAGGGTGGAGAAGGTGTTGGCGCCTGCTGAGAATCCGGGACTCTTTTGATGTCCTGAAATAACAGCTGATGCGATTCGGTTAACCCATGTGGGACCACCAGGAAGTCGAGGAGCTTCTTGCAGCCCGCGGTGCGGAGGAATAGGCACCAGGGCCAATGGCACTGGCCCAAGTTCTTTCGAGGATGAATTTTCATCTTGAGGTGGACCAGGGACGCTCCAGTAACACACTCAGATCTGACATATACCATCAACGATAGTCAAAATGTCGTCCCCCTCCCTTGACAGGAGGGGTAAGGGGAGGGTGGTAATCATCCTGAACAAGCTTCACGTATGGCTTCCAAGACTCCTTCAGGATTGTCCAGAACCTCGTTGTTCCAGAACCTGAGGACAGTGAATCCTCTCTGCGCAAGAATGGCGTCCCTTTCCAGGTCTTTCAGCGTGCTATGGGCATGCTGTCCGCCATCAAGCTCGATTATGATACGTTTTTCAAAACTGACGAAATCAACAATGAAATGGGCGATGGGCTCCTGCCGCCTGAATTTTATTCCCGCGAGCTGCTTCGCTCTAACCCCCTGCCACAAAATCGCTTCTGCTCGCGTAGAGCCTTTTCGCAGGGTTTTAGAAAAATGGGTGAGCGTTTTCCTCATCGAGATTTTTCCCCCTCCCCCAACCCCTCCCGCCAGGGGAGGGGAGATCTCCTTCGGCCCACCTACCTCGAAGATCCCACTCTTTCCTGCCCGCTATCGCCATGGGAGAGGGTTATATATCCCCCTCCCTTGACGGGAGGGGTTAGGGGAGGGTGGTATTAATCTTAAATTACAAGGCCTTATCTGTTAATTTGAGGGCTATGTCCTATCGTTCTTATCCAAGGGATGAACAAGGAGAGTTGAACCCTGGAGCGGCCGTTGCACCTATCCGCCCCTCACTTCCTTGAACGCTAGCTGGAGTCAGCTTCCTTGTTAGTCCTCAAAATTGCCTTTGGGTCCTTTGTCGCCGGCCAAAGATGCCCCGCTTTTTCTGATTTTCTCCTCAGTCCATTCCGCGGGGTCTTCAATCCGAGAAGCTTTCGGCCCGAGGTCGTATGAGCCTGCCTTAAGAATCGCCTCAATGGCTAGCGGAGCAGTATCGTGCCCGTTAAAAACCTGTGTGATGAGATGATAAACAAAGTCTTCAACGGCTTGGACCATTCTCTCTCGCTCTTCGCGGGGGAGCCCGAGCAGCTTGTTCTCAAAAGGACGGTTCAGTTTCTTGAAGTCGCCCCCTTTCAAGCCTTTCTCTTTCGCGTACGCGGTCATCTGGTTCCACGTGGCCTCAGACAGGCCCTCATTCGGGATTTTAGAGAAGTTTCCGTCCTGGTCCAGTATGGCATTGCCGTACTCATTGACTTTGAGACCCCACGACACCATCTGGAGCGCGGTGGCGACATTCGCCTTGGTGGTGTGAGTCTCTCGGGCGATAGCGCGCAGCCGTTCGAAACTGTTGCCGGAAGTGCCGTGTTGCGCGCCCGACATGCCGTATTTCTGCAAGGCCGCGTGAATTTTCGCGGTCAGGTCAAGCTGAATGCCCGCGTCACTGGCCTCAATCCCGTGAGTGGTGCCGTTGTTCAGTGCAATCCAGTCCGGGAAGATACTGTGCGCGTTCAAGCCCTGAATCAGAAACAGGGCCTCTTCTACGGTGGAAAGCCCTTGTTTCCCTTTAATTTCGCCAACCTCAGTCTCATAACCTGACCACGAGGGAAAATACTTGTTGAGCGCGATGTTGGCCAGCAGATTATCCACATCAGGTAGATGTGAGGCGTCAATGGCAATGGAAGTCATCCCCGCATCAAACATGCTGGGAATTTCCACCTTGGCTCTTTCCTCGTCGTTGGCATTCTTGATGCCGTAGTGGTCCGCGTGGATTGCAACAGGGACGGTGATGCCCAATTCGTTGCAGATAGCGTCCACCAGTCTGGCCATATTCCAGAGGCTGACGTCGCAGTACGCTTCTGCTCCCCCTTCGGACTTGGCGATTTCTATAAGGATGGCCGCATTAGCCTTCTGCGCCGCCCTCAACGCCCCACGCGCCACAAAAGAACTCCTTACGCTTGCGGCAATAGCTATGGCATCCCCTTTCGCGATCATAGCTCGGTCGATCACTTTGCCGCTTACAATGAGTGCTCTAGAATTGGGAAATAATGTCTTTATGTTTGGCGGACGCCCTATTTCAAGGGCCTTGTTAAAATCACTGGTTGAAATTCCTGTTTGAGCTTGCATAACTCCTCTCCATTGATCCTCTTAGAGAATTGTAAGCGTCTTGGTTAGAGACTAGACGGCCACCCCACGGTGGGTAGAGTATAATGACTGAAGGCTTCCTACACAATATTTAGATAATCCACTCCGCTGCGTCTTCACGGGAGAAAAAAACGGCCTCAATCGTTGGAGAGCAGGAGGGGAGGGGTAGGTGACGCGGCTGTGATACCACCTGAAAACGAACTGGTCTGATGCTAATTATTTCCCGCGCGAGAATTTCCAGGTTCGCCTGCAATCTTCTTGGCGTTGCGCTCCCATTGGACCTGGGCGGGGGGATAACCAGAGGCCTTAACTATCCTGAGGTCGTAATCGATCTGTTCGGGTCCGGCGGGAGTTTTCTTGAGGGTGCACCTGACGGCCCCAAGATGAAGGGGTCGGAAGGCATCAGAGTCGCGGATAACGTATCGAGTGCCGTCAAAAGTGAACTCGATCTTCTTGATCCACCACAAAGTTCCGTTATGTAATTCCACTTTCAAATATGGTGTTCGGTCGTCCTCGCGAAACCTGAGGTATCCTGTTGCAAAGACTCCCTTGAGGTCGGTACCGCTCAGCGTCTCATAGGGGGGTGTAGCGACGGAACTTTGGAGCACCCACGCGACAATGCCCATTGCCGCCATAAAAACCACTCCGATCACGGCTGCAACGAGGTATATCTCGTGTCGTCTGAATGTGGCCAGCAACCGTTTTTTCATCCTGTGTCGTCCTGGCCTCGCGTCACGGTCGTCATTTTCCCTGCCTCAGAGTCATACCGGTGCAGGATCTTGCTTCCACTGTAAAATGCATGTCCTGTAAACGCGGTCTTGTCCTTTCCACGAGCCTTCAGGCTCAGGGTCACCTTGGGCGGAATGACGACGGTCGTCGGCTTCCCCTCGGGCGTGGAGAGAAAGACATCCTCGCTATTACCCGACACTTCCGCGTCAAAGTAATGGTAGTGCTTGGCCAAGAAATCTTCCTCAGCCTTGGCAGCCAGCATCAGCACCCGCGCGGCCTGCTCGCTCATCCTGCGTTCCCGATAGGAGTCGATAAGAAAGAAATAGATTGCCGCCAATACCCCTATGATTGCGACCGCGCACGCCATTTCGAGAATCGTGAATCCGCCTTCGGACCGTGAAACGTTCATTGCAGAAAGTCTCCTCGCCGCGAGGCCCGTCTTCCCTGACCTCAACCGAGCCAAGCAACTTTGCCTTTCAACCAGATTCCCGACCCACCCGAGCGAACCTTGACCCCGGTGGCAGGGCTCTTGGAAATATAGTTACTAAATCAGGTTTAACTGCTTGTCAAGAGATATAAAGCGTAGATTCAAATGGTTATATCACCATCAAAAACAAAAATAGAAGATCCTGTCATAAGTACCGAAAATCCAATGCCTTTCCATTCTATAGTCAGTTCGCCGCCCAGCAACTCTACCGTCGTGCTCGAATCCACCAACCCCTTCAGGCGAGCAGCAACCGCGGCCGCGCACGCGCCGGTCCCACATGAGAATGTTTCGCCACTCCCTCGCTCCCATACCCTCATGACGATACGAGTGCGGTCAATTACACGAATGAACTCGACATTGGTTTTTGCGGGGAAGAGAGGGTGATACTCGATGGCCGGGCCGTACCGTTGCGGCAGTAGCTCGGGGTCGTCGTCTACGACAATGACGCAGTGTGGGTTGCCCATTGAAAGAACCGACGCGGAAAAGGTTCGGCCGTCCACTTCCACTGGATGATCGAGTATGGGCGCTGAGGTCGAGTCAATCTTGGCAGGGATTTTTTCGGGCGAGAATATCGGCTCACCCATATTAACCCGCACTGAGTCTATTTTTCCATCCGGGCCTGGGATCAGTTCAAGCATCTTTGTTCCGGCCCTGGTTTGAACCTGGAGAGTTTTCTTGTCGGTCAGGCCGTTGTCGTACACGTACTTGGCAAGGCAGCGTATTCCGTTGCCGCACATTTCGGCCACGGAGCCGTCAGCATTCATGTAATCCATGAAGAAATCAGCCGCGGGTGATTCCCTAACTACAATTACTCCGTCCGCGCCGACCCCGGCTCGGCGGTCACAGATGCGCGCGGCATGCTCGGGAGACAGAGGCACGTTACCGTCAAGATCGTGGAATACGACAAAGTCGTTAAGTGTTCCGTGCATTTTTTGAAAATTGATTCTCATGGGACAAGAGTATTCCATTTTCAACCGCTGGACAAGGTCCCATCGTAAGCCTTAGCGTACGTGGGGCGGGCTTTCCAGCTCGCCTGTTCCTGAATTAAGCTGATGGCAGGTTGGAATCCCGCGCCGCGCGGGACTGCCCCACGGCAGCAACAGAATTTATCCTGTGGAAAGCGAATGCTTTTTTCACTCAATGAGGAGAACGCAAGTTTGCAACTCTAGGGCTTGCCACTTCGCTGGAGAGCGTGGGATAATTCAGAGACATGTCCAAGTTACCTGCAGCTACAGCATGTAGGGGTAGGTCGTCTTCGTTTTAGAGGAGCGATGCGATATCTTATTATTTTTTTGTTGCTTATGGCTCTCTGGTTGTTACTTGACGAGTTCCTTTTGAAGGATCGGAGGTCCGAAGGCCTCAATTCTCTTACGGCAAAGCTGAAAGATTTGGGTAGCCGCCTTCACTGGTCTATTGGCATTATAGCGGTGCTCATGGTTATCATTTTTGTATTACGGTTTCTCTTTCGGGCCATTGGTTCCTACTAATACCAACTCTGATTGCGATAGCATTTCTCTAAAGTTATTTCCGAATAGCACATTCCCGTCGTCCCGGCGAACGCCGGGACCCAGCTCCCCCTGGATTCCGGCGTTTACCTCAAAGTACCCGCCCTTTGTGCAGCAGCTGCCAGAAATCTGGTGCCACGGATGTGCCGAAGGCTCATCCGTGCTGTGACGGGACCGTCGGGGCGTTCGTGGCACTACGGTCCTTTGCTGGAGAGGTATCCGCAGACCATAGAGTAATAACCGGCAGGCACGGATGAATCCCGCGGGACGGGATGCATCCGTGGCACCAGACTCTATCGCAGCACTTTCATGTTCCGTTGTGACTGACGGGTCATGGTGGTTCGCCGGAATGACCCTAGTGCACAATAGGAAACTATTTTCGAGAAACGCTATAATACTTCACCACAGCAGCTCTTGCCGTTTCAGGCAGATGTTCATCATTCGGCCGTTAATGGGTATTATTCGAAGGAACCAGTCAGGATTTTGGTCAGCTCCACGGTGTCGAGCCAATCGGAAACGTCATTGTGGCAACGAGGACACCTGGTAAATTGCTCGGCGGATGTGTAACCACAATAAGGGCAGGTTCGGTTGGTTTCCTGTTTTTTCATAAGCCCGACCTGCTTGCGGGCCCTGTTGTCAAAGTACGCACGTGTGGCCAGTTTGGCATCGACGAGCTTACCGAACAGGTCTTGCAGGCCCTGGAAGGAGATGTTGTATTTTTCCATAAGTTCGGTGTCTGACATGCCGACCTTGAGGTCGGTCATGATAGCCTTGGCACTTATTTTTTTTACAGGTTTCTTGTCAGACACCTTGTATCTCGTTCGAACCCCCCCTGTAGTTCCACAGCCGTTTTCCACAAATGCCGGAAGTTTCGGGGGAGAGGTTTAAGGATCCCGCGTCACGCGGGGTCCTTACAAAAAGTGCCTCTCCGATTCTTCCCGGTTGAAAAGCAAGCCGGTGTTAAACGATCTCCAGCGCGCACGCCATCGAGACTCCTCCGCCTCCGCACAGGGTAGCAAGTCCGAGACTGTTGTTCCGTTTCCTCATGGCATAGATAAGGCTGATCATGAGTCGCGCTCCGGTGCACCCGACAGGGTGTCCCAGCCCAATGCCCGAGCCGTTAACATTTGTAATGTCCCGGTTCAGCTTGAGTTCCCTTTCGCAGCCGATGTACTGGGCAGCGAAGGCTTCGTTGACCTCAATCAGATCAAAATCTGTGAGACTCATGCCTGACTTGCTGAGGAGATTCTGGACCGCCGGGACCGGACTCAGCCCCATAAGCGTCGGGTTACATGCCCCCATCCCCACTGCCTTGATTCGGGCCAGTGGCTTGAGCCCTTCGCTTTTGGCCCGTTCCTCGGACATGATAACCACTGCGGCCGCTCCGTCGTTGATTCCGCTGGAGTTCCCTGCTGTAACGGTGCCGGTCTTAGGAATGAAAGCAGGGGAAAGCTTAGCCAGGGCTTCCATGGTGAGGCCCGGCCTGAAATGCTCGTCCTTATCAAAGATCTTTGGTTCGCCCTTCCTTTGTGGCACTGCTATGGGGACTATCTCTTCCGCAAATGACCCGTCGTTGGTGGCCCGTTCCACATTGTTATGGCTGCGAAGAGCTACCTCATCCTGTTCCTGGCGAGTAATCCCTAATTTGAGCGCAACGAACTCTGCGGTATGCCCCATAATGTACGGTTTGCCCCTGAAAAATTCTACAGGACCGTCCTGGGGGTAGGGTAGGATGTGGGAGCCACAGTGCAATCCCGTCGTCATCGCATCCGTAATCGTGTCGTCACCCATTCGGACGCCCCAGCGAGCTCGTTCCAGAGTGTACGGCACCCCTGACATGTGTTCTACGCCGCCTGCCAAAATAACGTCGGCAACCCCGGCCTTGATCATCGCCGTACCTGACAACACAGCTTCCATCCCCGATATGCAGACCCGGTTGATGGTGACGGCCGGAACGCTCTCCGGGATACCGGCCATGAGTGCGCCTATGCGGGTGACATTCATGGCGTCAGTTGGATTCAAACAACATCCAAAGCGGACATCGTCAATTATGGCGGGAGAAATACCCGCCCGCTCGACAGCGGCCTTCATGGGCACACTGGAAATGGTCGCCGCGTGCATGTCACGAAGCGTTCCTCCGAATGCTCCGATCGCCGTACGGCAAGCTGAAACGATTACCACTTCTCTCATAGAGACACTCCTTCCAGTTTTGCGCGCATTATCTCACTTGGGGGGAAAGTTACGACTATCGTCCAACCGTCGTCTAAAAGGCGGAAGAAACTCGACGGAGCAATTCATGAGAGCTTACCGGCAGGAATGGATCGTCTGACGGATCCACTCCTCCCGGTTACCATGACAGGAACATCATTTGATAATGGCCGCTTCGTCCACCGACAACTTCTTTTCGAAGTCATCCCAGAATTCTTCCTGGGATTTCCGCCAATCTGAGCCGAATTTCTTGTTGAACAGGGTACCCACTTGGTCGAGGGCCTTTTTCCAGGCAGATTGATAGTTGAGCTTCAGGACGTCTTCCAGAAAGGGCACGAGGGAACCGAGCTTTTCCTTGGGCAAGTATGCCCTGGCTCCAAGTTCGATGGACTTCTTGAGGGCCTCTGGGGTAAAGGCGTGCGCAGTGAGCATCACCACCGGGAAGTTTGCGTTGGTGGCTATTTGCAAAAGGTCGAAGCCTCGAACTCCCATAATGTCCAGAATCACCAAATCGTAAGTGTACGAAACCAGGTACTGCTGGGCTTTCTCAAAGGTGGTAGCCCTGTGCAAGGTGCAGTTAGCGGATTCAGAGAGTTCTTCCTCGATGATATCCAGGACGTCCTCCTCGTCATCCACCGCCAAGATCAACTTGTCTTGCAAGATTTCAGAACTGGACATCTGCAATCCTTTTCTTTCGGGATTTCCCGAACCTTAAATCTCTCTTGGTTAGCCCCTTGATGAAGGGGCAAGAATCACTTTCCCTGGCAATTTGCCGTCTGACAGGGGTATACCAGATCCTATGATCACTGGACCCGGCATGAAGCGTCCCTTGTACACACCCATGCGAACCACTGACTCTCCGTACTATGCTTAACTCTTCTGAGGGGCTGAAGTCAACAGTTTCAGAGGACTAAATCGATGAGGATTGTCAAGGTTACTATTGACCTTAACAATTCTGGTAGGATACGTTTAGAAAAAAATGTATACCTACGGTGCGAAGTGGGCTTGCAGGAGAGGTGTACGGAGTCGCTAAGTAGCCAAACACCGGTTCAAGTAGGGTCCTGAGCGCGGGCAGCGGTAGTCTGTCAAGCGGCCCCAAACAGCCACTTTCGTCCAATCAAGCACAGAGAACGAGGTCGTCATGCCTTTGAGAAAATACGTGGTGGTTCCCCCAATGAGCGGAGGGCTCGAGGGCCTGAGGGAGATAGCTCAAAACCTCTGGTTTTCGTGGAACACCGAAGCAGTTGAGCTGTTCGACCATCTCGATGAGCAGTTGTGGACTGAAACGAATCATAATCCGCTCCAGACCCTGATACGCTTATCCAGCCACAGACTCCGCGAGATACGCGAAGACGAGGGATACCTGGCCCATGCTGAACGAGTTCGGCAGCGGTTCCGTTCGTACATGAGACGGACCCGATCGTACGACTATCGGCTGGATCGTCCCGTGGATTTCATAACCGCCTATTTTTCGCTAGAGTTCGGCATAACCGAATGTCTGCCCATATATTCCGGTGGGCTCGGGCTCCTGGCAGGAGACCATCTAAAATCCGCGAGTGATCTCAACTTACCGCTCGTCGCAGTCGGCTTGATGTATCGTGAAGGATATTTCCATCAGCAGCTTACCAGCGCCGGCTGGCAACAAGAGTATTACCCGCGGACTGAACTGGACGTACTTCCCCTCGAAAGACAGACGGATCAAACCGGCGGCACCCTCCTCGTGGACGTGGATTTGGCGGGAGAAACGCTCTGGTGCCGGGTTCTAAAGATTGATGTAGGCCGCGTTCCTCTCTATCTTTTGGACGCGGACATCCCGGAGAATCCGCCTCGTCTTAGGAACACCACGGCTCGCCTTTACGGTGGGGACACGGAAATGCGCGTACGCCAGGAGATGCTTCTCGGGATCGGCGGTTGCCGCGCGTTGCGTGCCTTGAACATAACGCCTGGAGTCTACCACCTCAACGAGGGACACGCCGCGTTCACACTCCTAGAGAGGGTCCGCCAGCTTGTGGAAGAAGAAGGACTGTCTCTCGAAGAAGCAATCGAAATGACGACCAGTCAGAGCGTTCTGACGATACACACTCCTGTGGCTGCCGGAAACGATGTTTTTGAGCGAAGGTTGATGGAGAAGTACTTCGGAGATTTTGCCAAGCGGCTGGGAATGGACTTCGAGACCTTTCTCGGGCTGGGAAGGAAACAGCCCGCCGACAGGTCGGAAGGCTTCTGGATGCCCGTGCTAGGACTGAAGATGACGTCCAGAACCAACGGAGTCAGCAAGCTTCATGCAGCGACAACCAGGAACATGTGGCACGAGGTCTGGCCTAACGCGGACCGCCAAGATGTGCCCATAGTGCCGGTCACCAATGGAGTACATATCCCTTCATACATTTCCCGTGAGTTGGTCAGGTTATACGATCGGTATCTGGGGCCGGGGTGGACCGAGGACCCTGATAATGAAAAGATATGGCAACGCGCGGAAAAAATTCCAGACAGCGAGTTGTGGCGCACCCATGAGCGGTGCCGCACAAGGCTGGTGTACGGTGCCAGAAGACGGCTGGTTGCTCAGCTTAAGGCCAGGGGCGCCCCCGCCCAGCACCTGGAGGCTGCTGAAAAGGTCCTTGACCCCGAAGCGCTCACGATATGTTTCGCCAGACGATTTGCAACATACAAGAGGGCGACCCTTTTGTTCAAGGAGCCCCACAGGTTGGCTAGAATTCTGGCGCAACCCGAACGTAGCGTACAACTCATCTTTGCGGGCAAGGCTCATCCTGCGGACGATGAAGGCAAAGAGATGATCAGGACCATTGTGGAATTAATCGAAGAAGAGCCATTCCGCAGCAGGATTGTATTTCTGGAAGATTATGACATCAACATTGCCAGGTATATGGTTCAGGGCGCGGACGTCTGGTTGAACACCCCTCGCCGTCCCCTGGAGGCATGCGGTACCTCCGGCATGAAGGCATCTGCCAACGGAGCACTGAATTTGAGTATCCTTGACGGATGGTGGGACGAAGGCTACCTGGGTGACAATGGATGGGCCATCGGCTCTGGAGAGGAATACGACAACCCTGCTTATCAGGATGACATCGAGAGCAGGCTGCTGTACGACCTTCTGGAAGAGAGCGTCAAACCTCTCTTCTATGAAAGGGGCATAGACGACCTCCCAAGAGAGTGGATCGGAATGATGAAGCGATCACTACAGACTATTTGTCCTGTTTTCAATTCCCATAGGATGGTTTCTCAATACATCGAAAGCGCTTACGTCCCGGCTGCCCGTTCGTCTGAACACCTCCAAGCCGACAACTATGCCCTCCTGAGGGAAATGGTGGCCTGGAAACGACAAATCAGCCAGGACTGGGACAAGATTGCGGTCAAGAATGTGGAGGTGCTTAACGACACCGAAGCTATCAAGGGAAAATCTGTCGGGGTTGAAGTAATCGTTAATACGGCAGGCCACCATCCACAAGAATTAAAGGTGGAGTTGCTTCACGGCCCGATAGATCTTTGGGAGAATTTTAAGGTCCGCCATATAACGCGTCTGAACGCGGATACGGCTCGTACTATGACGGATGGGGACGTGCTCTTCGCTGGCTCGGTTCCATTGAGCCAGACGGGCCTCTATGGATATGTTGTCCGAATAACTCCGGACCATCCGAATCTGCCATTTTCGCAGAGCTTCGATCTAGTCCACAGAGGCTAGGAGGGCCTACTGAGCAGGGCGGGACACTTTTCTTATCGGTGGATTGGGCGGCATCATCGGGCCATTAGCAGGATAAATCAGACCGATGGGCAATTGGCACATGGCCGGGTCTGGAGAAGGGACGTTGGGACCACAATAATAACCATTTACATCCCACCCCCAAAGCGGTTGAGACCAGCAACCAATGTGCGAGGGTGAAGTCCTAAAACCGTGGAGCCCCTTTTGATTGGCACACCATGTATTGTCCACCCACATGTTGCCGCCGTACCCGTGGGGGAGCCATGAAATAGTCGCTGGCGCCTGCGGCATGGGCTGGTCTGCCCTACAAACATCACCCGGCCCGAAATTTGTCAGAATGATTGCGACCAGCAAAGCTGCGAGAGTTATTTTACTGAACATGGCGCCTCCTCGATTTTCAAGCCGGAGTGATTGCGGTCAATTTTTATAATTATACCGTATTAATACCAAAAAAGTCAAGACAGCGCTTTAGCTATAGACTCTACAGAAAAAATGCTCAACCCACAGGTGGTTCCTAGTGTTGGGGAAGGGTGGGGAACTCGCCCTAAATTGCGTGCCCCCCGATTAAGGTAAGCAAGAATGCCCTCTGATCGGGGCATGTGAATAACAAGACACCCTGAACCCGGATAGGTTTCGTCGACCGGAGAAAAATCATCCGGGTCATCCTTCAATCCAGTGCGTCTTCTATAGCCCTGATGATTTTCTGCTTCAGTTCGGGAAGGGGAGTCGTGGATTTGAGGCCGGCGGCATGACGGTGCCCACCGCCGCCAAATGATTGGGCTATGAGAGAAACATCCAGACTGTCTTTGGAGCGAAAGCTCACCCGTGTAACGTCACCGTTGGTCTGCGTTATGAGCACCCCGGCTTCAACCCCTCGGCTCTCTCTGAGACGATTTACAAGATTCTCACCCTCGGAAAGCGCTACTCCCAAACGCTCGTAGTCAGCGTGATGAAGAGTGCTCATGACAAGCCTGCCTCCCAGAAGAATCTCGATCCTTTCCAGCATCAGTCGTTCCAGAAAGAGTCGGCCGAGCGCGTACCTCTTCGTACAGATAGCGCGTCACTTCGTACGAATCAAGTCCCGGTCTGAGCATTTCCGCGGCAATCTGCATTGTTTTGCTGTTGACACCGGAGAATCGGAAACAGCCAGTATCGGTTATAAGCCCAGTGTAGAGACATTTCCCGACATCTGACGAGATCTTGTAATCCGCATCCTGAAGAAGCCTGTGTATCAGTTCGGCTGTAGACGTCGCTGTTGGTTCAACGAAATTCAGATCTCCGAATCCCGGATTCGTGGGATGATGGTCTATGTTAATGAGTTTGGCCTTGTCGCGAAAGAGCTTAATATCACCGGATATTCGATGTTCCGAGGCCACATCGAGGACAATGATCCATTCAGGTGTGCCCGTTATCGTCTCGGGCGCGGTAATCAGATCTCTCCATCCAGGGAGAAAATTGTATAAATCGGGAAATTTTTCCCCGCCGAAAGCCCAAACCTGTTTGCCCATTTCAGACAAGGCAAGATACGCCCCCAATAGCGATCCTACGGCGTCTCCGTCCGGGTTGATATGAGTGACGATAAGGAACTTGTCCTCGCTTTGCAGTATCCTGGAAATTTCATGACTCATCTTTTGTCTCGGAGGGTACAATCTCTTTCAGCAATTTGTTAATGTGTGAAAAATTGTCAAAGGAGGTATCGTAAAAGAACGAAAGCTCAGGGATGTACTTGAGATCCAATTCCTGGCGGAGTTGGCGCCGAATAAACCCTCCGGCTTTTTCCAGCCCCGTTTTGTGCGATTCAGCCTTCCCGTCAGTAAGACTGCTGAAGTAGACCGTTGCAGATTTCAAGTCCATACTCATCCGCACCTCGGTAATGGTAATCCCCTGCACTCTTGGATCCTTTATTTTCCGCACTACAATGTCGGAGATCGCCTCGCGTAAGAGTTCTGCTACACGGCTTTTTCTAAAGCTGGTCATAATATAAGGCTCCCTTCAGGCAAACAGGCCGGATGGGGGGGACCGGTCAATAATGAACTATTTCTATGCGGGAATCTATGATTTCGGCTAGATGCAGACTCTCAACGTAGTCGGTGATAGTTTCGAGCATCCGGTGCGCATGTCCGCCCTCATTGGTCACGACAGCAAAGCCTATGGTGCAACGTTGCCACTTGTCCTGGTTGTCCACCTCAGCAATCGACAGATCGAACTTGCTGCGAACCCTGCCGAGAATGCTCTTGACTACCTGTCTCTTGCCCTTCAGTGAGCCTGAGCTGTGTATCATGAGCTCAATAAAGCCCACTCCAACAACCATGGGGCCTCCGGAATCGGGCCGAAGCGCCGCGGCTCAACAACAACTTGCCGGGAAAGGCGCCCTTTTCACTCTACCGCGCATATGATTCTCGGAAGGGCTCACGTCGTCAGCTTGGCGGCTTCCTTTTCTATCGTAAATGCCTCAATTATGTCGCCTACTTTCACGTCTTTACCGTAGTTTTCCAGTCCGATACCGCATTCATACCCTTCGAGAGATTCCTTGATATCTTCTTTTTGACGCTTCATCGAACCTATTCGTCCCTGATGAATGACTATGTCGTCCCGAATAAGCCGCACCTGGCTCGATCTCTCGATCTTGCCCGAGGTGACGTAGCATCCTGCTATGGTGCCTATTTTAGGCACGTGGAATGTCTGCCGCACTTCCGCTCTGCCGACGATGGTCTCTCTTTCTATCGGGGCCAGCATTCCTTCCATAGCTTTGCGCACGTCATCGATCGCTTCGTAGATGACGCTGTACAGACGCAGATCGATCTTCTCATCTTCAACCAGTTGCGCCGCTTTTGGTGACGGCCTCACGTTGAATCCGATTATGATCGCCTTAGAAGCGCTGGCCAGCATGACGTCCGATTCGGTGATCCCTCCCACGCCTCCGTGGATGACTTTGACTTTGATCTCTTGGGCCGAGATGCCGAGCAACGCTTCTCTGACAGCTTCCACCGAACCCTGAACGTCAGCTTTTATGATTATGTTCAGTTCCTTGGTCTGCTGTTCCTTCATGCGGGCCAGGAGGTCCTCTAGGGAAGCAGGCGCAGTCACAGCCACTTCCTGTTCGCGCTGCTTTTGCTGCCGGTGCAGGCTGATCTGTCGGGCGATCCTATCCTCGTCAACCACCACAAACAACTCGCCGGCTTCGGGGATGCCGGACAATCCTTGCACCTCTACGGGGGTGGCGGGACCGGCGTGATCAACACTCCGCCCTTCATAGTCAAGCATAGCCCTGACCTTGCCATGGTGGGTCCCGGCAACAAAGGGATCGCCCAGTTTCAGCGTACCCTCTTTAATCAGTACGGTAGCCACAGGCCCTTTGCCTTTATCCAGGCGCGCTTCAACCACTGTACCCGCGGCCAGCTTGTTCGGGTTGGCCTTGAGCTCCATCACCTCTGCCTGCAGCAGGATCAGGTCGAGAAGTTCACCGACCCCCTCCCCGGTTTTGGCACTCACGTAAGTGAAGAGCGTGTCCCCACCCCAAGCCTCAGGAATCAGGTTGTGTTCGCTCAATTCTCGGATGACTCTGTCTTTATCCGCGTCGGGCTTGTCGATTTTGTTGACTGCGACGATGATTGGAACGTTCGCCGCGCGAGCGTGGTTTATAGCTTCTACGGTCTGGCCCATGACTCCATCGTCCGCAGCCACCACGAGAATGACGAAGTCGGTCACCTGGGCGCCTCTGGCACGCATGGCTGTAAAAGCCTCATGGCCGGGTGTATCAAGGAACACCAGTTCCCCTTTTCCCGCTTTCACCTTATAGGCGCCGATGTGTTGGGTTATCCCTCCGGCTTCCTGATCAGTGACGTGGGTAGACCTTATAGCGTCCAACAGAGAAGTCTTTCCATGATCCACATGTCCCATGACAGTGATTACCGGGGGCCTGATCACCACGTTTTCTTCCGTGTCTGTAATTATCGTGGGCAAAAGATCCTGCTCGGACTGCTCGGCAGATTCGGTCTCAAATCCGAATTCCGAAGCCACTATGGTCGCGGTATCGAAATCAATGGCTTCATTTACCGTGGCCGCTCCGCCCAGACTTATCAGATGCTGGATCACTTCCGATGCCTTGACGCTCATCTTGTGTGCCAGGTTTGCCACAGTGACAACTACCGGCAGTTTTATGCGCATCTTGATGGCCTTGGGGGTTGTAATTTCAGTCTTACGTGGCCTCGGTTTCTTGCCTTTCCCCCTAAGCCGGCCCGGCCGCCGGTCATCGTAGAGATCTCCCCTGAGAAGCACTTCCTTGCGCCTACGGACTTTCCCCTTTTCCTCTTCAATCCGTTCTTCGACTATGTCGCGAACCTTTTTCTCTTTCTTCTTCGACCGCTTTTGTTCCTCGGTCATGAGGTCCGGAACCACGACCCGGGGCGGTGGTTCAACGACGCGCGAAGGTCTCGGCGGTTCCAGCGTAGGTCTGCGTACGATTTCAACTCGCTCAGGTTCTCTGGGGGGTTCCTTCCGGAGCTCCACCTTCCCGATAATCTGAGCTGGTTGCATCTTTTTTTCTTTCTTTTTCTTCTTCTTCCCCGTCTTTTCTTCGGCAGCGAGTCTTTCTTCGGCAGTCTGTGGCACTTCAGGAGTCGTAGGTGCTTCTTCGGAAACTTCCTTTGCGGCAGCCTCTGCCCCAGCCGTTCGTGGAGAAGGCGCAATGTCTCCTCTTGCGGCTTCTTTCGCCTCCTCAAACTCCGCAGTACCTGGAGTAGGAGGCTGCTCTGAGGCAGGCACAGCTCCGCCCACAGGTTTCCGAGGAGCCGCGGGCCTAGGGGCCATCTCAATAATTCTTGCCGCCTCGGGCTTCTTGGCTTTCTTAACGGGTTTTTTATGCAGATCTTTGGCTTCGGCTTCGGATTGTGCTTCGGCAGGAGCCTTCTCTTGATCTTCAGCAGCAGGCTCTGCCACAGCCTCGGCAAGAGACTCGGCCGGACCTTCCTCTTTTCCGACTGCTTCCAGGTCCTTCTTCACCCTCCGCCGGATCACTGTGGGTTTGATCCGCTTCTCAACAACCTCCAGGTGGGGAAGGGCTGTCACGAGCTGAGCCCGTAACGCTGCAGGGTCATCAGTTTCCAGAGGGCTCTCTGGGCCCTCAACTTCATAACCCATAGTTAGAAGTTCCCTGAGCAAATCCTCATTTCTAACCTTCAAGTCTCGGGCCAAGTCGTCAACGGTCAGCATGGTCATCCAGTTACCTCTTCTGTTCGAGCCCTTTCAACAGTCCTTGTATTGGCGGCACCACAATCTTTCGTCGGAGTGCCCTTGCCAGGCAGCCCTTTCTTAGGGCCGCTTCCAAACATTCCTCTTGAGGACAGATATAACATCCTCTGCCCGGCGTGTTGTCTTTTGGGGGCGATACAACCACCGTCTCCCCACACGCTTTGAATCGTATCAATTCCGAGGCCGGACGCTTGCGCCGACACCCGATGCACTGCCTGACAGGCACGTGCCCTCTTTTCATGCCGTACGTCTAGTTTGCTTCCGCGGGGCTTTACGTGTTGGCGCCTTCTCTTCTGCATCTTCCGGTGTCTTGGCCGCCTCCGTTACCCCATCTTCCACCGCCGGTGTTTCAAGCGTCTCTGTTGCTACTTCCTCCGGAGGCGTTGTTTCGGACCCCTCCGTTGACACTTCCTCCGGAGCCGTTGCTTCAGCCTTCTGTGTTTCCGCCGATTCCTCTGCCACGCCTTCGTCTTCAGATTCCGCGTCCTTAGGCTCAGGCGGATTGGCCAGGTAACGAAGTGCCCCTTGGAGAAGCATCGTCCCTTTTTCCTCCGTGATTCCCATAAAGCTCGTCAGTTCCGGAAGTGTGGCCTTGGCTATATCTTCGGGGGTTCGGTATCCGTTATCGAACAATATGGTGGCGGTCTCTTCGTCCATACCGTCAATCTGGATAAGACGTTCAAACGATTCCCCGGTAATCTTTTCCTCTTTGGACTCGCTTCTCACGTCTATTTTCCATCCTGTGAGTTTTGCGGCGAGCCTGACATTCTGCCCTTTCTTACCGATTGCCAGCGAGAGCTGATCG
The DNA here is from genome assembly GCA_963809365.1 of uncultured delta proteobacterium. Lineage (GTDB taxonomy): Bacteria > Desulfobacterota > Desulfomonilia > Desulfomonilales > Desulfomonilaceae > CAWBBA01. Next base: position 158,542 of record CAWEJR010000033.1, read on the forward strand.
TCCGCGACAATCACTTCCATCGTGTTGGTGTCCTGGTCTATGATTACCTTTGAAATCTCCGCAGGTTGCAAGGCATTGCAAACAAAGTGAGCCGAGTCGTCGTTCCACGGTATAATGTCGATCTTTTCGCCTCTCAGCTCTTGAACCACAGCTTGAACCCTGGAACCCTTCATGCCTACACACGCGCCGACCGGATCCACGTCGGCGTCAGAGGAGCGCACACCGATTTTGGCCCTCTGTCCGGGTTCCCTGGCCGCACACATGATTCTCACGATGCCTTCTGCCATTTCAGGTACTTCCTGCTCAAAAAGCTTGACCAGGAATGAAGGATTGGAGCGAGAAAGAATAATCTGGGGATCTTTCTGTGTTTGTCTCACATCCAGGATCAGGGCCCTGATCCGGTCACCTTGCCTATAGTTTTCACGGGGAAGCTGTTCGCTATAAGGAAGAATCGCCTCACCACGGCCTAAATTGACTATCAGGTTCCGTTTTTCGAACCGTTGCACCATTCCGGTAATTACATCGCCTTTGCGGTCCTTGTATTCCGCATACAAGTTTTCGCGTTCCGCATCCTTGACCTTCTGGATAATTACTTGCTTAGCCGTTTGAGCTGCGATGCGGCCGAAGGTTTCGGTATCCATCTTCACGCCCAGTTGGTCGCCGACTTCGGCTTCCGGGTCAAGTTCGAGGCGGGCGGTATTGAGATCGATCTGGGTCGTGGAATCTTCTACATCGTCGACAACGTCCTTGAAGAGGAAGACCTCCACTTCACCAGTTTCATCGCTGTATTGGGCTTCAAGCTCCACCCTGCCGCCGTATTTTTTCCTTGCTGCAGAGACCAGAGCTGCTTCCAGAGCCTCAACCAGCGTCTCTCTCCCAATACCTTTTTCCTTTGCGACCTGGTCTATCATTCGGTTCAAGTTCATATTTAATCCCCCGTAATAACGGATCCCCTTCGCAAATCTCCACGAAACAGCTCTTGCTCCGGAAGGTCCAGCCGCGCTTTTTCCAGATCTTCCGAGCTAATCTCTATTCGGTCTCCCTCGACCTCGATCACAATCTTTGAGTTTTCCATTCCTTTTAATATCCCTTGAAAATTACGTCTGCCGGCTACCTTCCTGCGGGTCTTAAGCCTAACCGGCGAACCGGCGAACAGTTTGAAATCTTTTTCTTTCCTGAGAACCCTATTGATCCCCGGAGAGGACACCTCCAATGTGTAAGGTCGGTGAATAGGGTCTTTTATATCGAGCAGGGCCCCGATTTGTCTGCTGGTGAATTCGCAGTCATCCAGCGTCACGCCCACAGGGCTATCAATATAAAGCCTAAGCACCCACCGCCCCCCCTCGGGTTTGAACTCGACCTCGACCAATTCGATCCCGTCCGGTTCCAATACCGGCTCAATCAGGCGCCACAGGGCGCTTATGAGTTCCCGATCCATCTGTCCCCTTGTCGGGAAATATCCGCAACCTTTTGTTCGGGGTCCCTTCTTTGGGACCATAATAAAAAACCCGGGGACGCAACCCGGGTGGTCTTCACCACTCACTGGAGCGGGCAACGGGGCTCGAACCCGTGACATCAAGCATGGGAAGCTTGCACTCTACCAACTGAGCTATGCCCGCGCTGCTTAAAATCTAGCAACGAGTGCCTACCGTGTCAAGCACTTTAAAACTCTTTTCAATCGAGAGGCGCAGTTTTCAACGGGTCGATCCTTAACTCTTTTACGCGATTCCCTTCCATCTCCACGACTTGAAAGCGCCACTCATCATGGTCCACGTAATCTCCCGCGGAAGGAATTCTCCCCATTTTGTCCAAAACGAACCCTGCCAGAGTGGAATAGTATAAAGATTGCGGGAGTGCAATCGAGTGAAGTTCCTTCAGTTCATGAAGAGTGATCAGACCATCCACAGCGAAGCCACGCTCCGAATCCGGAAGAGAGGCATATCCGAGTCGGCGGGGAAACTCGCTCTCAATTTCCCCGATCAACTCCTCGAGAACATCTTCCAGAGTAATGATGCCGTCGATAATCCCATGCTCGTCGACTACTACCGATAGTTGCACGTCGTTCTTCTGCATCGTGGCTAGAACCCGATCCAAAGATTGGCCCCGGGCTGTGAAGGTAGCCTGCCTGAGTAGGGCCGACACTTTTTGCGTCTCCTCATGGAGCAGCAAATCTTTTACGTTTACTAGGCCCAGGACGTTCTCCCCCCTTTGGTCGATCACCGGGAAGTTTGTGTATGGGTGTTTCCTATAGGTTTTCAGGATTTCATTCCTAATATTCGGGTCATGCCGCGAATCGACCTTCACTGCCACGATTCGATGCCTAGGTATCATAACGTCTTCGACCCTGATCTGAGAAAGCCTGGTGACCCTGACCAGCATGTCGTAGATCCGCGTGGCATTCGACGGCTTTCGACGAGTTCCG
>CAWEJR010000034.1:0-33845 GCA_963809365.1 uncultured delta proteobacterium
ACAGTCATTGCCGGAAGTGCTCTCTTTTCCAATTTGGTTTCCACTCGTTGATACCAAACCGCTTTCAAGCCCGTAGTTCTTCATCAGAGCAGTTGGTGCCGTTTCGGGCAATCCGCATGCAGGAATGGCCAGATCGCAAAAGGGAGGCTGCTTTTACATGGTGCCACGGATGTGGCCATCCGAGATGGCGAATCCGGAACGCCCACTGCGATGGCCGTTTTCTCCATCATTCCCGCGAACAACCATGGCCTGTCAGTCACAACTTAACATGAAAGTGCTGCGATAGAGTCTGGGGCCACGGATGAATCCCGCGGGGCGGGACGCATCCGTGGCCCCAGGTTATGACTCGATGGTCTACGGATACCTCTCCAGCAAGGGAACGTAGTCCCACGGACGCCCCGACGGATCGGTCCCAGCACGGATGAGCCTTCGGCAAATCCGTGGCACCAGATTTCTAACAGGTGCTGCACAAGGGGCAGGCACTTTCAGGTAAACGCGGGAATCCATCCCACGAAACGTGGGACTGGACCCCGGATCAGGTCCGGGGTGACGGTCTCGTGCCCGCAAATCGGACAAAAAAATTGAAAATTGTCATAAAATGCCTCTGATTTCCCTTGTTTTGAAGGCAAGCTGATCTAATCTGCCGTATCCATACCCCTACATAGCGCTAGGGCATTTTCCCCCAGGACCTCAATATTGTAGCCGCCCTCCAGGACTGCGAAGTATCGGCCTTCACATCGGGACTGAGCGTGGTCCCGAACACTTCTCCCGATAGTAAAGTAGTCCTCGGTGGTCAGCGTTCCTCCCCAGTCCTGTTGGTGTCTGTCAAAACCAGCGCTTATCGCGACTATGTCGTAATCGTTGGAGATTAAGGCCCTGTCAACATTTTCCAGAAATGGCCCTCGATGGTCATCCTGGATGTTGGCTACGACAACGTCTTTTCTACCCATGAAGAAGTTGTCCGTTCCATCCCCAAAATGGAGGTCAATATCCAGGATAAGGGCCTGCGAGATTTTTCGGGTTCTGATAAGCTTTTCAATTGCGATGGCCACGTTGTCGAAGAAGCAAAAGCCCCAGTGACTGTCTGGGCTAGCATGGTGCCCCGGTGGACGAACCGCCGCGAAGGTCGGCTGTCCCTGGCAAGCGAGTTCCGCCGCCATCAGCGCTCCGCCCGCCGCCATAGCCGCTGCTCGATACAGATCCTGATCGGCCTTCACAGAATTCAGAATCGACGGGGTGTGCACCAGGAGTATGTCATCTTCGGACGCGGCTGCCGGCTCGACAACAGGATAAAACTTCTTGAGGGTGTGCGCTATGGAGACCACCCTCGCTGGGGTCTCGCAGGAGGCTGTGGGATAATCGGTCAGGTAGAGGTCATGATAAATGACCTTCAATGTGTCCGGTTTCATTGTTCATCCCCCTTCCAGTAGTCTAGCCATTATGCTCTCGTTGGGCTTCAGCATCCAGTAGGGGCGGCCCGTGGCCGCCAATTGCGTCGGGCACGGCCCGACCTACCTATCTTCAGGGAAGGTCTCTTTCATGAGAAACGTGGCCAATACCGTGCCCAATGCCGTTAACAACAGCAGCTTGAACATTGCAGAATAAGCTTCCGGCGAGTAATCTCCGGATTGAGTCAAGGGGTACCAATCCAGTAACCATCCGATCGCAACTTGCATCACAGCGCCCCCAAGGAAGGGGAACAAGTTCACAGTTCCTATCGACGTGCCGGTGATCTCTACCGGAAACAGTTCCTTGATTGAGGTTACACTTATTACAGCCGGTGTCAGAGAGAAGATGGCAAAGCAGAGAATTAAGGGATAGAGCACGGTTCGAGAAAGTCCTGCCGGGAAAAAATTCATGAATACCAGCTCAGCCAGCAGCAGACTCGCCGAGAGTATCAATACTTTCTTGCGGCTGCGGAATATCCTGTTTGAGAGAAAGCTCATCAGAGGGCTGCCGACAATGATTCCCACCGCCAACATGTTGAGTATATCACCCGCCTCAGCACGTGACATTCCGTAATTGTGCATGAGGTAAGGCCCCGCCCATAGCCCGCCGAATCCGAAGAAAATCCCCAGACTGCCGAAGGCCCACGCTGCGACCGGCCAAAAGTGTTTATTGCTCAAGACCTGTCGGGCTCCTGCCCACAACGAAATCTGCCGCGGCGCCCGGACACTCGTCCCGTATATGGGATCAATCTCCGCTATAGATGGCAAGCCCATGTCTTGAGGCCGATCTCGGACAACCAACCACACGAGAATGGCTAGGAAGAAGCTCGCAACGCCCATAATTTCAAATGCGGCGCGCCATCCGAGCCCAGACGTGATAAAGGCCAGAGGAGTTGCTGCGGTTAGGGCGCCCACTCCGCCCATGATCATAAGTATACTGTTCATCAAGGGAAATTCTCGAATTGTGAACCATTCAGAAATCATCTTCATCGTCGGTGTGAAAACCATCCCGGCTCCTACTCCGACCAGCAGCCGTCCGACCACAGCCTCTCCGAGTCCTGGAGCCAGGCCCAGAATAATGCTTCCTAGTCCTGCCAGCAGCATGAACAGGCTCACGGTCTTCCTCGGACCCAGTGAGTCGGAAAGTAGTCCGCCTGGGAACTGTATCAACGCGTAGCCATAAAAATAAGCGGATGCGAGAAGCCCTACCATGGGCGCGGAAATGCCGAAGCTTTCTTGAATATCGAGCGCGACTACTGCGGGACACACCCTGTGAAAAAAAGAGGAGACATACGCCAGTGCCATGATCAAGAAGATCAGCCAGCGAATTCGGAGCAAGTTGCGGCTCTGAAGAGACTTCATGTTCTCTTGTCCCAGGGATCCGTGGACTGACTCGAAGATCGTCATGCGGCTAGGAAAGATAGCATACGCGACGTTTCCGTCCAGCGCAAACTCTCAGTCATTGACAGAGATGGGCGTGGGGGAGGGGGACAAGGCAATCAACGAATTAGGAGGGTTAGGTGTGCCAACTGCGCCATTCCGGCAAGTCACTTGGAGTATCTGCCCGGATAGGGCCTCACTCATCTTCCTCCAGTCCTATCCACCGGTTCACAAGCATTGCCGGCCAGCTTGACGCGATGGTCGAGGCGATTCTTTCAGCATCTCCGACGACTTCGGGACCCAGGAAAGGGAGCACGACCACCGGGACATCCTCGACGAGACGGGCGAGGTCGCCCGCGGTGAACGCCTCCTCCGGACCGGTATCCGGTGCCAAACAGGACAGCACTATCCCCGCGACGCTCATTCCGCGATTCTTGAGTGCGGTCACGCTGAGCAAGGTATGATTCATGGTCCCGAGCCTTGTTCGCCCCACCAGTAGAGTAGGATATCCAAGCCTCTCAGCCAGGTCGATCATCATGAGTCGGTCCTGAATGGGAACCATGAGCCCGCCTGCACCTTCGACTACAGTCAGATCCGCATCCTCAGCCAACGAGCGAACGTGTTCCTCCACATCAGAAATCTTAAGGGTGCGTCCCTCCATCGCGGCCGCTCTGGCAGGCGAGGCCGGCAGAGAGAACCGAAACGGAACACATTCATCCAGGGAAAGGTGTTTTTCTGCGGCTTCTCTAAGAAAGGCTCCATCTTCAGGGAACAAGACACCGGAGCGCACTTGACAACCCGTCTCGATCGGTTTGACCGCGATTGCACAAATGCCATTTTTCCTGGCCAGTCTTACCAGGCCGGCTGCCACAACGGTCTTTCCCACACCGGTGTCGGTGCCAGTTACGAATATCCCTTTTTCCCGATGTTTTTGGGAGGAAGTCATGGCACAACAGATATCCTTATTTGTTGCCGCAGATCTCGCGGATTGATCGTGCTGTGGCAGAAACCAGCAGTTCTATCTCCTCCGGCGTGATCGACAGCGGCGGCATGAGCACCACTACATCACCGAGCGGCCGCAGAATGACACCGTATTTCCGAACATTCTGGGTCACTCGTGCGCCCATCCTCAGTTCCGGAGGATAATCAGCGCGGGTCGGGCGATCCTCTGTCAATTCTATCCCGACCATGAAGCCGCGCTGCCTGACTTCGCCAACATGAGGCAAGGGTTCAATCTCCGCTGCAAGGCGCTCGGCCAGAAGGCGAATCTTGGGTTGAATTGCTTCCAGAGTATTTTCGGTCTCGAAGACCTCCAAACATGCACAGGCTGCTGCACAGGCCAATGAGTTCCCCGTATAGCTGTGACCGTGGAAGAAGGTTTTGTATTCCATGAATGGTCCGAGGAAAGCCCGGTGTATCTCCTCAGTGGCGACTGTGGCGGCCAACGGCAGATAGCCCCCTGAAAGGCCTTTGGCTACCGCTATCATGTCCGGGCGAACGTCCTCGTGCTCACAGGCAAACATCTTCCCTGTTCTCCCGAATCCCGTTGCGACTTCGTCGCAGATCAAAAGTATCCCGAATTCGCGGCAAATCTCTTCAAGCCCTTTGAGAAAGCCGGGAGGATGGACGATAATGCCCGCTGCTCCTTGGACCACAGGCTCCACCACAACGGCTGCTATTTCGTCAGCCCTATCCGCGGCCATCGCGCGAAAATGATGTAGAGACAGGTTGCGACATTCTTCCGGAGTTGAACCGGGGCTGCGGTACGGGAAAGGGGTGGGAATCGTCAAGGTCTGGAAAAGCAGCGGATGAAAAATGGTGTGAAACAGGTCTATGCCTCCGAGGCTCACAGAGCCGATGGTGTCTCCGTGATATGCCTGGGACAGAGTGGCAAACAGTCTTTTCTTCTCGAACCCTAGATTTCGCCAGTATTGGAACGCGATTTTGAGCGCGACCTCAACCGCAGTGGATCCCGAATCTGAATAGAAAACCCGGTTTAATCCTTCGGGTGTTATCTCCACGAGCTTTTTCGCGAGTTCTATGGATGGGACGGCTGCCAGCCCGAGCAAGGTTGAATGAGCCACTTTACCCAATTGCATGACGATCGCGAGGTCGATTGCTTCCTTGCGATGCCCGTGCACATTCACCCATAAGGAAGAGACGCCATCCAGGTACTTGCGCCCCTCAGTGTCGATCAGGAAATTCCCCTCAGCTCGTTCTATTACCAGTGGATCGGAATGCAGCCATTCTTCCATCTGTGTGAAAGGGTGCCAGATGTATTTCTTGTCAAGTTCGGGCCAGTTCTTCACCGAATCATCCTCATAGCTCGGGATCAGGATTGTCGCCTAAGCCGCACGTTAAACCGGAATGGGATTTTCGTTGAGATGTGCGGCCCCAGGGGTAGCACAACGGGACACTGAAATGCGCTCTTTAATCCGGAGCCGCGGCGCCTTGAAGAGACTCCTTTTTACAAAGTACCGGCGAAGCAGAAGTTACTTCCAGCCTATCTGTACTGCCCGACCGACCCTCATCAGAAGCCTCGTCTGATTGGTTGGCAAACATGGCTTGATCGAACCGAAATTCACTTGTCAGGTAGGAGACAAGTCCTAGAACCAAGCACAACACAAAACTGAACAGGTGATAGACCGTTGCAAAAGATACCGCAACCACGGCTTTCACTCCGAAAAGGGTCAAAGCATAGCGACCGGCCGCGTGAAACGTGCCGATGAATCCGGGTGCGGATGGAAGAGCAACACCCAGACAGATGAACACCTGTATGGTAACTGCCACTATAAATGGAGCCTCAATTGAGAAGGCCAGGAGGAAAAGATAGGTCAAAACTGAAAAAAGGACCCATAGGATGACCGAATAAGCAAAAAGTATCATAACCTGTTTAAAACTGGCCATAATCCCGAAGCCGTCCAAGAGACGTCGAAAGATTCCGCCCAGAAAGGCTGCCGCTCGCGCAGGCAACCTCGACAGAAGTCTTGTCACTATCCCTTCAACTCTCTCCCTCCGAGCGAGAACCAGCAACACCAGTACGTATCCCACCGCGAGCATCACGAGCAGGACCTGTCCCAAGATAGAATAAATTCGAGGTATCTGGGGAGTGGTCCAGAGGACAAGTCCCAGCAGCAGCAGGAGCCCGGAGAGGTCGAAAAACCGCTCCACCATCATCGCGCCGACACCACTGGTAAAGGAGACGCCTCGTCTACGCAGGAGGTACGGTCTGACTAGTTCTCCCAACCTCGCAGGCATGACCATGCTTGCCCCAGCCCAGATGTTTAGGAGGTCCCACAGATCTTTTAATGGTAACCGGCAGATGGGACGTAGAATCACTCCAAATCGGAGGGCCCTCACGAGTTGAGCAAGCAGGACCAGAAGCGTGCACGGCAACAGGTAGATGGGTTTCATCTGTTTCAAGCCGGTCACAAAGTCCTGCCAGGAAATGTCACGGAAGGCAAGGTACAGAAAAAACATTCCCAGAGCAGTCCCGACCACTATGAGCAGAAGGCGTTTGAGGTTGCGACCGTTTGTTCTATGGCCGGTCATGCGCATTCCCCAATTCTTCCCTAAAATAAGCGACGGCTGCTTGCAGGCCCTCTGCAAGGGGTACCTTGGGCTCCCAACTCAGCTTCTGCTTTGCAAGGGAGATGTCCGGCTTGCGTCTTGTCGGATCATCCTGTGGCAGCGGCTTGTAGACTATGGCGGACCCCGTGTCCGGGATCATTTCCAAGACCATTCCTGCCAAGTCCTTAACGGTAACTTCGTGCGGATTGCCCAAGTTTATCGGCCCGGCCTGTGAGCTATCCATGAGACGCATCAGCCCGTCCACCAAATCGGAGACATAGCAAAATGACCGGGTTTGCGTGCCGTCGCCGTACACAGTGAGGGCCTCGCCTTGAAGCACCTGGCAAATAAAATTGCTGACCACTCTGCCGTCGTTGGGGAGCATACGGGGGCCATACGTATTAAAAATGCGGGCAATCGTTACGTTGACATGGTTGTAGTCGCGATATCCCACCATCAGGGTTTCTGCTGCCCGCTTCCCCTCATCATAGCAAGCTCTGGGGCCCACAGGGTTTACATTCCCGTGATACGTTTCGGATTGAGGATGTATCTCTGGGTCCCCGTATACCTCGGAAGTAGAGGCAAGCAGGATTCTGGCGTTGGTTCGCTTGGCGAGCCCCAGCATGTTTAGGGTACCCAGGACAGAGGTCTTCAGCGTTTTGATAGGGTTCGCCTGGTAATGGACAGGAGAGGCAGGACAAGCCAAATGATAAATCTGGTCGGCCTCAAGAAGAATGGGAACGACGACATCATGGCGGATCAACTCAAAGTTCGGATTGCTCATGAAAGGAAGGATGTTTCTCTTAGTGCCCGTGAAAAAATTGTCCAAACATATCACAGCGTCTCCCCGGGCAAGGAGCGCTTCAACCAGATGGCTGCCGATGAATCCAGCGCCACCTGTAACAACGACATTTTTCATCAGGACCTGCTCCCAGGTATTTAAAAATGGGCCTCAGTATCTGACAGACCGGGGATTATGTCAATCGCCGCAACGGCCACGATATACAGGCCTGCACCGTAAGCAAACAAAATGAGTTAATTTCAGGGAGGACATGCCCGAGAAGGAATTTGTAGCGAGGGCACAGCAATGGTGAGCGGGAATACACGCGGGTGAAAACCCGAAACTGAGACAGGACTTGAAGCTTGAACGGGAACGCCGGGAACGACTTTAAAGTAGCGCCCCCGGCAATTTTTGCAGCCATTTTTTCCGACAGATTTCGGCTGTAATGTCACCGTAATCTGTCGGGACACTCCGATGTCACGAATCTATTAATATCTATTCCCACACCTTCCACAAACAAATTCAAAGCCTCATTTTCCACACATGGGAACTGCTTCCACCATGTATGTCTGAGGCAGCATCACTTGCCGGGAAACCGGCTTATACACCACATTGTACGATGGCATAGGGGCAGGTTCATAATACACGTAAGGCACTTTCTGCTGCACCACCTGGCCGAACGGCTGAGGGCAGCATTTCGTGCATGGGTCCTGCCCGCAAGGAGAACCTACCGGGATCCCTTTCAGCATCACGTTTTGCATCCTGTAGCCGATTTTCTTGACTGGGACCGTACACGTACAGGTACGACTTCTGCGACCATTTCCGTTCTCACGCAGGGAACCATCTTTGTTACCAGCGTGCGCGGCGGTGCGCATTGAGCCGGCCCGGGGTAGCAGTTCATGCACTCGCCGGGTGCGGCGAACCCCGCAAGAAGTAGCAACGCTCCAACAACCGCAACCATAGCCCTTTCCATCTTTGACCTCACTTGCCAGTGATAATTAATCTGTGATACAGATAGGTTAATGGCTGAATTATAACATAATGATAGGGATTTCTCAATAATTAAATTAAGAAATGAGGTAGCTACTTGATAAGTATGAATAATATCGCTACGCTTATAGACAGGTTAGTTGGCTGAGCCGCCGGCACCTCTCCGCCGCAGCGGACGGCAATCTCGCGGCTGGTGGGACGGACTACGCTTCGAAGGTGTGCCGCGGATCCGACAAGAATAATTGCTAAACGGTATGAATTAGATCGGGAAGGTGTTGTACAAACGAAAAGCCCGACGACAGGACATCAGAAGCCGCCAAGCTTCTCTCGGTACGCTTACGCGATATGGTGATAAAATGTAGGCTCCTCATAGCACATTGACCCTCGATGGCAAGAAAAAAATGTCCGCGTCGGCCAAGTTGTTCCAAAGCTACTGTTCGCGGCGCTCGATGATCTGTTTGATGCTCTGTACCAAGAGATAGGTGAATCCGAGGAAGACAAGCGCCCTCAGAATGGTTACGTTGTCCACAACAATTCCGGACTGTACTGAGGGGTAGAGGAAATACCCCATGACGAACATGCCTGTAATACAGATCGCTATTTTCAAGATGGGATTCAAGAACTTGTTGCCGGCCATTGCTTTCCTCGTCACTAAAGGGTTAGTTGCTTGCGATGAAGGCTCGTCCCTACTCCACTTCCTTTGCTCAAGGACGGTCTCATAATAGCTTATGGACAAAGGTCGTCAAGCACATTGCCGGTCGATGTGTGGAAGCGCGAATCCAGTCGAAGCGAGGCTCAGGTCCAGAACGGGGCCAGGAGACTGCTGCATAATCCCGCGTCTCGCCGGACTTTCTCGAATCCGTGGCGCAATCGTGCCTATTGTGTCGCCACATCTTAGGCGCTGCGAAGGAAACAGCTTAGGATGTCAGACTCCTGGGAGCCTGGGTGAGGCAACGGAGCAGTAGGCATAGCCTCCGCTTAGAACCATGATGCCAGTAAATGGGGTTACGCCACGGGCTCCTAGCACGGGGGACTTTCCGATTTCTTTAGCCTGTGCGGAATTTATTGATTTCATGCTGGAATATTGCTATAGTGCAAAAAATATAAGCTGTACTGGACATCGCTGTTGCAAACGTTCATGCCAAGAAAAGGAAGACGCAGGTGAAATCCGCAGGGTTCAGAGGCACAATAACAAACACGAGCCTTCCGGATATCATTCAACTTATCTGCATCGGTCGCAATACCTGCCGCATGCAAGTACGAAGTGGGACAAATAATGGGCTGATATATTTTCGGAAGGGCGAAATCGTCCACGCCCAAACAGGCGGGATGGAGGGTGAAGAAGCATTTTACATGATCCTGTCCTGGGAACTTGGTGTGTTTGAGTGCGACGACCGACGGGCTAAAGCCGAAACGATTCAAGAGAGTTGGGACTTTCTGCTGATGGAAAGTGTGCGCCGACTCGACTCTGTCCGCAGCTTATCGTAGGCGGTGGAACCCTACAAAAGCTCAATGAGCCGGCTTTGAAAACTCTGCCTCCGGCCATGTGCCGTTTTCGGGATCGAAAGCCGGCCTCTCTGACCAGCGAAAGAGAGAATAGAGACCAGAAATGGCCATGATCACGACCGCTGATTCGGCAACGTTGCATTCATCCTTCAGAAGAGAGGATAAGCGGGTTTGAAGATCTGGTTTCGGTCCGGTCGGTGGTTTTTTTGTCTTTGCGCCGCGGATTTGATTGAAAAGTCGGTTGGGTGAGACCAATGGCAGATCTCGTTTTAACGAAGCAATCCCTTGACCGTATCGATTCGATTTTGGCGACTCTTTTGGCACGAAGTGGAGCACACACCGTCCTGCTGATAGACAAGGCGGGACAGCTCCTCAGCTTCCAAGGGTCAATGGATCAGGAAAAAGTGTCTTCTTTGGCAGCGTTGACCGCAGCCAACTACGGAGCCACCACGGCGATCGCTCGTCTGTTCGGAGAAGAGGAGTTCACTCTTCTCTTCCACAAGGGGAAGGACGAAAACATCCATTTTTCAAATGTTGGAGAAGAGTACCTTATGATAACGATCTTCAACAACAATACTCACTTGGGCCTCGTACGTCTGGAGGTGCGTAAAAGCCTGGAACAGATTGAGGCCATGTTCGCTGAGAATCTACGCCAGTGGTTCAATGCCTGAACTTGAATTCAGCAATCCCAACGAGATGATTTCATGGCCATAATAAGTTTCAGATCCGACGAAATTCATTGCAAGATTGTCTATTATGGTCCTGGACGGGGCGGAAAGACGACGAACTTGATAACGATCCACAAAGCTTTGGGACATCAGGTTCGCGGCGAACTGCTCTCCATCGATACATCCGGAGATCGCACCCTCTTTTTCGATTTCCTCCCCATGGACCTTGGAACCATCGGGAAGTTCCGCATCAAGATCTCCTTGTATACGGTTCCCGGTCAAGTGCGTTATAACGATACGCGAAAGTTGGTTTTAAAAGGTGTTGACGGGATCGTGTTTGTGGCTGATTCACTGGAAGCCCGGAGGAACAACAACATTGAAAGCTTCTTGAATCTCGACGACAATCTCCGAGACCAAGGCAAGAGCACCTCGTCGCTTCCGGTTGTGCTCCAGTTCAATAAGCGGGATCTAGCCGGCAGTCGAGTTGCTGTGCTCCCCACCGAAGAAATGGAAAAAGATCTTAACCCCTCCTCGCGGTTTCCATCGTTTCCGGCAAGCGCTTTGAGAGGGGACGGCGTCCGTGAAACTTTCAAGAAAATTTGCATGATGACTGTCGTTGATGTGAGTACCAGACTCTTAAAGGACAAAGGGATGAGCCTGACCGGGTCGGGTCCCTGATCGAACCATTCCGGAGACTCCCTGTGGCAGAAAAATATAAGACACCGGAAGAACTGGGCAACGCTGTTGGGATGAAAATCGAGGAGCTGTTCGGCACGATAGTCGCCGATCTTCCTCCGGAAGAGCCGGAACCTCAGTCGCCTGCCCAGCAACAAATGAAAAGCGTTCCTGAAGCCCCCAAGATGCCGCCCGCCCCTTCGCGGAATGTCGCGGTAGAACAAAGACCCCCTGCGGAGTACAAGCCTCAACAAGCGAGACCGCCCGTAAGGTCTCATCCGGAGGCAACTTCCACGTCTGCATCTGCATCGGCTTCGAATGCCCAAAGGAATATTGAAAACTCGTGTGAAGACCTTCTGGAGCGTATTGAGATTCTCGTACTAAACCTTGAATGGGAGGTGAGTCCCGAATCAGTTCGAGAGGTTTTTCAAAGATGCACGCAGTTGGAGCGATTCTTCTCCAAAGACCAGACGGCCCGAAACATATTGGCCATGAACCGCCGGGTGCTGCCACGATTCAAGGGTACTGACGCGGTGCCCCATCGGTCGCTTCTTAGATTGCTTCAAGGTAGCGTCACGGCTTTGAGATCCATACACTCATCTCAGGGCAGAAAACGACCGGCAGACGAATTGATGGCGGCCATAACTAAGAGTTATAAGGAAATAGTCTCTTCTCCTGCACTCCAGGCTGCACCTTCTGGGGTGGTTGCTGGAGCAGGGGAGCAAACTAGCCGACAGCGATATGTCTCGTTGGTCGCGAATGTGGGCGGGGCCATCCGTTCCATCGATGAGGTAAATCGACGTCTCGGAAAGATTCTTGGGGTTCTGCGACAGGGTGGCGGCATGTCCGGGGAAGAAATCAGCCGAAGGCTTGGGACACTCGAGCACCTCATGGCCGAACGAGTAGAACAGCTTTCTTCATTTCACACTGAACTTGCCCATATCAGCTCAGAGGGTGGACCGGCGGGTCTGGCCTCTGCGTCTCAGGGGGCTAAAGGCGGTCCCGACGGTCTGTTCATGATGATGTGGGGAGGAGCTTTTCTGGCGATACCCTCTTCGGTTGTAGCGGCCTTCTACCCTCTGACGAATGCCCAAGCACAGCAATTTCAGGACAAACCTTCCATAGCTATAGGGGGTCATCCTGTTAAGCGGCTTCCGCTGAAAAAGCCCCAGGGGGTGCCGGCATCGGCGACAGCGCTACCCACTTGGCTGGTGCATCTTTCCTCGGATCAAAAGGATTTCTTTCTCCTCGCTGACAGGCTGCTAGGCTTTCGCAAGACGCCTAAGGGGGTTGATATGGCAGGTCAGACAAGGATCAAGATCGGACCCACCGGTTACACTCTGATAAACCAGACGATTTTCCGTTAGACATCGGGCGCCGCCAGGGAATGATGGATTCACCAGCCAAAAGGCGATCACCTTCGATGATTAGACAATCGGCCTTTAAGCCGATCATGTTTGGCCGCTACTGCCTTATCGATCAGATTTCAAAAGGCGGGATGTCCGACATCTATCTAGCGAAGACCGTCGGTGTCGGTGGGTTTCAGAAGCCTTTGGTTATTAAGAAACTTCTCCCTCAATACTCCACCAAGTCGCGCTATGTGAAAAGGTTCATAAATGAAGCCAACATGCTGGCTCGGCTGAACCACGCGAACATCGTCCAGGTCCTGGACATGGGCATGATTGGCGGCGAGTATTACATTGCCATGGAGTATATCGAAGGGCGAAATGTGGCCCACATACTCTCAAAGGCGGCACACAGCCACCGCCACCCCCCTATGGAATTTATTGTATACCTGATTTCAGAACTCGCAAAAGGGTTGGCTTACGCACATCGGAAACAGGGAGCGGGCGGCGAGCATTTGATGCTGGTTCATCAGGATGTGAATTCTTTTAACGTAATGGTTTCGTTCGAGGCCGAAGTCAAGATCATCGACTTCGGCATCGCGAGAATTTTTCTCGACAAGACGAACAAAGACAAGCTCCCTGTTGCGGGTAAGCTCCTGTATTTCTCACCTGAGCAGCTTCAGAAGAAACCTTTGGACCGTCGGGTCGATATTTACGGTACAGGAGTGCTCCTTTACGAACTTCTCACCGGCAAGCGACTGGTAGAGCACCGGCCAACCATCGAAGAAACCGTGAAAATGATCTTGAAGATGGACGTCCAAGAGAAGGTTCGAGATGATGATAGTATTCCTAAGGAGCTGAAACCGGTTCTGATTAAGGCCATGGCATTGGATCCGGAGGCAAGATACCCTTGGATGGAAGATATGGCCAATGATCTCCGGTCGGTGGCGAAGAAACTATCCCTTGACCCTGATCCAGTGTCCTTCGCAGCGTATATGAAAGATCAGTTTGACCAGGAAATACGTCTGGACAGCCGGAGGATGCGTAAGCTCTTGTCTCAAGAGTTTCCTGTCGGAGAGGCAGCCGCCGGCAGCGATGCCGAATCCAAGGGCCTGCCTGGCACCGCCGGCGCGACTCTGATAGAGGCAATCCTCAACCCTATTCTCGGGTCCTTCAAAGATCACGGTGAGGAATGGGAGGAACAGACACAGTTTATCCCTAAAACCGTACGCTTTCGAGCCGGCAAGACCATCTTCAGGCAGGGAAATACGGGAACAGACATTTTTCTGGTTCGAAAGGGGAAAGTAAGGCTCTTCGTCAAGGTAGGACCGACACGACAGACTGTGGCCGTCGTAGGCGAAGGGGATTTTTTTGGCGAGAACGCCCTCTTGGAGGGGGTTGGTCGGTCGGTGTCGGCGCGGGCCGAAGAAGATTGTCAGCTTATTCCGGTTGGCAAGGAAGCTTTCTTAAGGCTCATCGGGAATGACATGGCACGCATGATAATTAAGCGCTTGGTGGAACGCAGCAGGGACGCGAACTCTTTCCTTGAAAGCGCCATGTTCCAGGACACCTTATCAAGACTGATTTATGCCCTCCTCTTTTTCCTGCGTAGAGGTCCTCTTCAAAACGGCAAGGCCATAAAGCTGCGGGAGTTGACTGACTTGTTCCGCCTGGAAAACAACCACGAAACGCAGAAGTATTTGGCCAAGTTGCAAGCCCTTAATGTTCTTCAGGCCGATGATAAAGTGGTGCAGGTCAAAAACCCGGAGAAGTTGGAAAACATCCTCAACATCCTCCTTGGCCGGGGAAAATTCACGTTGAAATTGTGAGTCACATTAGTCTGGTTTCTTGGCTGTGACGTTTGTAAATCACTCGCGCGACCGCGCATCCCCGGGAAGAATAGATGCGTATCATTGTCGTAAATGCAGCCCCGCGAATGGAAGCGGGCAACACTCAGATGATTCTTAACCCATTCCTGGTGGGGGTTCGCCACGCGGGGGCCAAGGTGGACATGGCTCTATTGGCCAGGAAGAAAATCAAACAGTGCGTAGGGTGTTTCTCGTGCTACGCCCAGACACCCGGGGTATGCATCCATAATGATGACATGCCCGGCCTCATCGAGAGGATTCGCACGGCCGATATGATGATACTTGCCACCCCCATCTATCTGGACGGCATGACTTCGCTGGCAAAGACGTTCATCGACAGGTTGGTGGTCTTCCTCGATCCTCACTTCATCATGGACGAGAGAGGACTGTTACACCCTCTCAGGTGGAGGTTTCCACAGAAGATGTTCCTGGTTTCCGTCTGCGGATATTCGGGTCTGCACAACTTTGATCCGCTGGTTCTCCACATGGAACGCCTGGTCCGAAACCTCCACAGTGAATTCTGCGGGGCCCTCCTACGACCGGCCGTCTTTTCCGTGTTGCTTACGAGGAAGTATCCGGAGCGGGTCCGCCAAGTGCTCGATTTCGCCAGGATGGCCGGAGAAGAACTGGTAAAGCTAGGAAGCGTAACCGCCAGTACTCTACAGGCCGTGGCTGAGGACATTTGCACCCCGGAAGAGTTGATGGCGACCGCCAACGTGTACTGGGATCGCGAGCTCGGTGGGCCTGCTGACGAACCCGCATGAAATGCACCGGGGCCTATTCAAGGACGCAAGGGTGGGTCATAAAGGAAAGTCTTGTAGAAAGAACTTGTTTGCCACAGCGCTTATTCGCTTCCCTGTTCTAGCTTTATTCCTCCTTGTGATCCCTGTCCAATGCCTTGGCGGAGGGATCTTTCATGTCTTTGCCCCGACGTTGAAAGATGAAACGTTCGCTGTGGCCCGCCTTTCTGTCCTTCTTTCGAAGACTCTCATCACGGTTTCGGAATCGTACATCGAATACAGAATCGACCAGACCTTTTTCAACGACAACGATTACCCTCTGGATGGCCTTTTCCTGCTCCCAATTGAACATGACCGAGCTTCAACAAAACCTGACGTACGGGTCGATGGCTCACCGAGCCCGTTCACTCTGCTGACCGCAGAGAATTTCCTCCCCATGTTGCGTAAACTGACCGTTTCTACGAAAGACCCCTCACTTCTGGGATTAGCCGGCGCTTCAGTGGTTGTCGTTCAGCCGGTCCATATCGGGGTGCGTCAACAGAAGTCATTCCGCGTGCAGTATAGAAAACCTTTAACCCTGGAGAACGATGCCCTGGAAATTCTTTTGCCGCTGGACGGAGAGCGGTACTCCCGAGGCCCTGTGGGGCAATTGGATATTCGGGTCAAGCTGAAACTGTCGCGGCCGGTGAGAACAGTATTCTCGCCCTCGCATCACCTTACAATTACAAGGGAAGCCCCTCATAGATGTCTGGTTACCGCAAAAACGGAGGGAAAGAGGGTTCGGCATAATTTCCGACTGCTGACAACATTCTCTGGAGAAGACCTGGATTTGAGGCTATTCACCAGCCGGTCCCTCGGCCAAAAGGGGACCTTCATGGCTGTTGTTGCCCCTCCACTTGCGCCCACCAAGGGCAAGGAGCTTGAAAGAGACGTCGTGTTCTTGATGGATGCCTCCGGCAGCATGAGGAAGGCGGACTTCGACTCAGCCAAGAAGGCAGTCGTCTTCGGCCTGGAAAAGCTTCGTCCTGTGGACAGGTTCAATGTATTAACTGTGGGAACTTGGACGGGGAGGATGGCCGACAGCCTTGTTCCTGCAACCGCTGAAAATCTGTTGAAAGCGGCCCAGTTCGTGAACTCAACACAGGGAAGCGGCGGAACAGACATGTACAATGGTCTGATCGGTGCCCTGGAGCAGTTCACATCCCGTAAGCGGCCGGGGATAGTCGTCTTCGTCGGGGACGGCCGTGCGACGGTGGGAATAACCAATCGCGAAGCGATCAATGAAGATGTCCGACGGAACAACAAGACGAGAGCGAGGATTTTCGTATTGACGATGGGGGACACGGATGTGACTATGCTGGATAAGGTGGCCGTATCCAACCGAGGCGCCTCATTCCGGTTGACAGGCACAGACGACTTTCCTTCCGCCATGGATCGCTTTTTTGCCGGGGTGTCCCCTCCCGAGGCTTCGGAGCTTTCCGTCGCATTCCAAGATGTTCCTGTCCAGGATGTTGAGCCCGAGTCAATCCCGGACCTCTTCGGACAGGACAGCATCTTCGTGTTTGGGCGTTACGACGGCACGCAAGATTTATCATCAATAGTTCGCCTCCGCGCCAGAGTTCAGGGACGAGTCAAAACAGTGACGAAAAGCTTTGGGTTCCCCCGCGTGGATCGGAGCCATCCATATATACCCCGTCTGTGGGCCATGCGAAGTGTCGGGCGACTCCTCGAGAAAGAGTCGCTCAAAGGATCGGAACCCAACCTGCGTGACCAGATCGCCATGCTGGCAAAGGAATTCGGGTTCAGGCTGCCTGCAAGCTCAGCAACGCCTGCCGAACATTTCTCCCTGTCCCACAAGGATACAGGCGGGCTGCTGTGGAGTTACAAGATGTCCACCGTGGCCGAGGATGTTGAATCTGACGAATTCCGAAGCGTTGGGGGAAAGGTATTTCGCTTGGGAAAAGGAGTGTGGGTAGATACCGAGTATCGCGCGTCGCTACAGCCGCGCAAGGTCAGCTTTCTCAGTGACGAGTACTTCTCTCTTCTTGGAGATGATCCGACTTTGGGCCAATACCTGGCGCTTGGTCCCGACGTCATCCTGGTCTCAGACAAGGGTCCCATAAGAATAATCTCGGATATCAGTGCATCCCAGTAGCCACGTCTATAGCCGTATGCAAAGGCCCTTCTTCATTCGGGAGTCATCACGGGACCGTCGATGCAGGACCTTAGGCCGCTCTTTGTTCCGCAACTGCCGCAAAGTCCTATTCCACACCGCATAATGTCTTCGCGTGCTGTAAAGAGTCTGTCCTTTGGCGTTTTCTCCGCCATCAGCGCTATCACAGCGTCCATCATGGGACCAGGACCGCAAATGAAGGCCTGACACTCTTCGTAAGTAGCCGATTGCATAGCCATGTCATCGGCCAAGAGTCTTACCACCTCACCAATCTGGCCTGGCGGATCGATTGCTATGCAGGCCGAAGGAACCGTCGCAAGTATCTCATCCTGAAAAATGTCGCTCACGTGGTCCGAAAAGCCGAAAAAAGCCCTCGAAACGGCAGCAGGCCAACGAGCCGCGGCTAGCATGATCGGGGCTGCGCCGGTTCCCCCTGAAACCAGAATTACTGGTCTGCTTGGTTGAGGCTCCGGAAATCCCCTGCCGTAAGGCCCTCTCATGTAGATGGGGTCTCCCGGTTTGAGTTGTGCCAACGCACGCGTAAACGGCCCGACAATGCGTACCAGATAGACCGGTTCCACATCTTGAGCCGGTGAAAACGGCTTTTCCCCAACCCCTGGCAACCGAAGGAAGAAAAAGCAACCAGGGGGGCACTCAGGTCCCTTTTCGAGGCGTAGCTTGAAGAGTTCGTGTCCGAAAGAGATGTTTTCAGCGACATACGTTTTGAAGTACGTGGTGCGCGTGCTTGCCGCAAGGCAACGGGCCGCGGAAGCCTGCGCCGGCTGCTGCACCAAAGAATCGACCATATCTCGGAAGAAGTCGGCTATTTGGGTGGAGCCCATTCCGGCCAAGGCTGATCCTACCGAGAAAAGAGAGGCCCCCACCTCCCTGTAGGCTCTCACGTCTTCTGGTGACGCTATGCCTCCAGCGGCAATAATTGGAATGTTCACCACCAACGCCGCCTCGCGCACTGCTTTTAGGCCGATGGGCAATATGCCCGAGCCGGATACCCCACCCGCGACATTGGTAAGAACTGGATTACCTTCTGTATCGGTAGCCACTCCGGGACCCACTGTGTTGATAAGACACAGGGCGTCGGCGCCCTCCTCTTCGCACAAACGGGCCATGCCCGGGATGTCTGCAAGATTCGGCGAGAGCTTGGGGACAATGGGCTTTTGGATGTGCTTTTTCAGAAGCCTGATAATCGCACGGACCGTATCCGTATCCGAGCCTATGCTCTGGCCGGCCTCCTTCACATGAGGACAAGAAAGGTTCAACTCGAAAGCGTCCGCGATGGGGTCCAAAATAAGAGCACATTCAAGGAATTCTGCACCGTCTCCACCCATTATGGAAACAATCAACGGCTTGTTGTCATGGAGAGGAAGAAGAGGCAGCATAGCTTCAAGGAACTTCCTAGCTCCAGGGTTTGCCAATCCCACCGCGTTAACAAAACAACCGGGATAGTACTCATGTATCACCGGTTCCCGGTATCCCGCCCTGGCCTCCACGCTGAGGGTTTTTGTCGTCAAGAACCCAATAGCGGGAATATCCCTAGCGATTCGTGCGATGACAGAAGGAACCGTCGTAACAATGCCGGAAGGTATGGTGAATGGTGACTTCACTCCCAAGCGGGCCAAACCCGTTTTCGATAGATCTTTTATGATGGATTTCATTACTGAACTCATTGCTGAATTATTTCATGCTCTCCTACCGAGAAAAAATAGTGGGTTTCGGGGCTTGGAACGCGACCGGACTTCAAAGTATAGAGAAGGCGTCTCAACCCTTCCGGAAGTGCCCACGGTTCCTATGATCTCGCCCCTCTTAATCGATTGGTCATTGGCCACTCGGATCTCCTTCAAATGGGCATAAACAGTGACGAGCCGGTTGGCATGCTCTATTAAGACAACTTTGCCATATTCACCAATGGTTCCAACGCGACCAACTCGCCCGTCTGCCGTGGCGGTGACCGGCGTCCCCTCTTTGGCCTGAATACCGATGCCGTTGTATTGGATTCCGCCTCTAACCCCGTATTCGGAAATGATCTTTCCTTCCACGGGCCACGCAAGGCTTCCTCCAAAGTCTTGCACGCGCAATTCTTCGGTCGGTGGCTTCTGACTTACTGCAACGGGTCTTTGTTGGGACGCGCCCGGAACGAAAACCTTGGTGTCGGCCTTAATGGAATATGGCGGCCTCAAGTTATTTACCTCAGCGAGGTGTTGGAGGTCAACGTCATAGGCTTTGGCAATGTCGGACAAGCGTTCATTGCGTTCCACCTTATGATATACGCCTGCGACGGGATTATTCGGCTTTAATTGTGGGAGTCTCAGAGCTGGCGGAACACCGGAGCTGTAATGGGGACAACCCAACGCGAAAGTCACAAGAACGAAGATTGACGTGAAGCCAATGCTACGCGCTGAACATGTTCGGATATCAAACACTCTGGTATTTCAGTCCCCATCTTGAAGCTTTCAAAACCTGGTCCATCCGAACTTGCCTACAAGATCGACGAAACGGCAGCCTGTGTGGCTCTCGACAATCGTGCCTTCTTTTGTCCTAATGACCAACTTGAGGACCTGGGAAAAACGGTCGCCGACCGGAATTACCATTCTGCCTCCTTCTACAAGCTGCTCAACCAGTGTATGCGGGATATTAGGGGCTCCCGCAGTGACGATAATTCCGTCATAAGGGTCATGGTCCGGCCAGCCTTGAGTCCCGTCCCCTACGATGAAACTGATGTTGGCATAACCGCAACTTTCAACGGCCTTTCGGGCCCTTTCCGATAGGCCCTCAAGTCTCTCCATGGTGTAAACCCACCGGCATAGCCTGGTGAGCACTGCGGCCTGGTATCCTGAACCCGTGCCGATCTCCAGGTACTCTCTCTTCTCCGTCCAGATGCAAAAGCTCCGTCATTACTGCAACCATATAGGGTTGACTAATTGTCTGGCCTTCACCGATCGGCAAAGGGCTATCGTCATAGGCCTCATTCCACAGGGCTTCATCTACGAAGAAATGGCGTGGGACCTCTTCCATTGCAGCCAGGACACGGGGATCTCGGACTCCTCGGCCAACAAGTTGCCGCTGAACCATCGTCTTTCTGGCTGTGGAATAGTCTTTCATGAGACGTCCAATTTCATTCCAGCTCCGTTGGTAGTCGGAACACCTGAGCTCTCAGCAACCTTCGGCTCATGCCGTTCCTCTTGCCCGACGCGCTCACCGTGAACCAGGTTCGTAAACCGCTGCCGGCGGAAGCGGCTGCACAGGGCCCTGGGTGTCCCGGAAAGAAGGCCCTCCCTGTACTTCAGACTGTGCCGGACCCCCATGGGTTGCAGGCGTCTGCGGGAAAAAATTACCGTCCATAAAATTGGCTGCGCGGTCTATGAGACTCGAAGGGAGGCTAAAGAGCCAGTCAACGGTACCCGAAAGAAACTCTCCTGCGGAAGTCCCATTATAGTACGGGTTGTGATAAGGGGGGTACTGATAGGGGGGCGTAGCGTCGCGGCCCGTTCCTGGATCCTGAGGAATCGGTTGGGCCTGATACCTGCTTGGGGACTGAGGCAGGCTCCCATAACCTGGCTGAGTTGCAACGTAAGGCTGATCTCCGGAGGGAGCCCCTTGTGGTGGAGCCGATATTCCCGGCTGCAAACTTTGAGGTTGACCTTGCCAACTCTGGCCCTGCGCGACAGATACCGTCATCAGGACCACTATCGAGACACCCAGGACGCGGTAGATTGCCATGGTTTTTCTCCCCAACGGTATTATGGCAGAGACACTTAATCCGAAGCGGTAAGGATTTCAATCTTTTTCTGCTAAAAACGAGATTCAGAAGCGAAAAGTCTTAACTTTGCTTGAAAATGAAGATCCTTACGATTATTTGTAATTTTTAATGCGGTTAAATGAGGTGCTTGTCGTGTTAAGCTCAATCACTGCCCCAAAAACAGGCACAGTTGTTTTCATGCTTTGCTGTGGTCACTGGCAATATAGTTTTTGCTCCAATAATTCACCTGCCCCGGCTTGCCTCAAATAAACGGATGATCCCCACGCCTGGAAAACAACTCCTTGCACATCAAATTCTTCCCAACGCCGCGAATTTCTGTGAAAAAAAAGGTTGACAGCCGGCTGGAGAAGGTATATGTCTTCCCGTCCGCGCTAAGGCCCCTTTTCCGCTGCCGCATGGGGGTACCATGGTGACACGGCAATGGGTGCGGGCCCACGTATTTTTTGGCAATTAAGGAAAATCGCGGGGGATGCTCTTGCCTATGTGCATTCCAGTGATTATTTAACGTGGACGAAAGAAACTACCAAGGAGTCGCGATAATGTGGATGACCCGTGAAGAAATAGCGGCTGCAATGGGCATTGTCCCTAACAGCGTTAGGGGAAAGGTCCAGAAGGGCCAAATTGAGAGAAAGCTGGAGGGAGGAAAGAATTATTACCGAATGGCGGATTCAGGAGCATCAGAGCGGAATGAAGCTAGACCTGCCCTTCCTGAGCCTCCTCCTACGACGACGAGGCCCGTTCAGGAAGTAAAAAAGTCCAGACCGGACGCGCCAGGCGCGTTCAACCCCAAACAGGTCCTCCTGGATCAACTGGTATCTATAAAAGTGGGGCGCAGCATCGATGCCATCGAGAAAGGTGATGAAATAGACCTGGCTACGGGCGAGATCTCCAGGGAGCTTGATGCAAAGATCTCAATGCGACAGCACAAGCAATTGAAAGAAATAGAGGAAGCTCTGGAGCGAATCAAGCATGGTGAATACGGTATATGCGAAGAATGCGGCGAACCCATTCCTGAACAGCGGCTTCGCCTGTTCCCCTCGGCCAGACTGTGCGTACGGTGCCAGGAAGAGGCTGATTACTATGAAAAGATGAAGGATACCCAGGGTATCCGAGGTGGGACCTGGAGAGAAGAAAGTACCGACGCTGGTTATGTGAAGTCGTTTGAAGATTGAGGCTCGCAGTACGCGGCCGCCGCGCCGCAGTACCGCATTTGGATAATCGCTCCTCCACCATCGTGGGCGCTTCCGAATCTCCCTTCACCATTCAGAACCCAACCAGTTGATAGAAGGGCCTCATATGAGGCCCTTCTACATTCATACTCCATATATAGCCCTTCTCGAAAATAATTTCCGATTGTGTACTAGCTTCATTCCCGCGAACGCTCTTTTTGAAAGCCTAACCCCTCGACCTCGCTCGGCGAAAGACGAGCAGCACGATCCACGGGATCATCACTATCAAGTGCAGTCCCAGCACCACGATCGGCGCCCAAACCAATAAGTCCGAGGTCGAGTACTTTGATGCGACGGCGAACCAGGCAACCCAGGCCGCCACTATGCCTGTGCTCGCTATTCCGACCAACCAACTCTTGGTCACAACGCCGAGGACCGCAGACAGGAAGACAGCGAGGATCGGCGATAAGGCCAGCGGCAGGACGATCCAGGGGATCTTTTGCGCATGCGCGTCTGACGGCCACAGAGCAAGGCTGCCGGTCGCTAGAAGAAGCGCCGCTGCGCGGTTGGTTCTGAGGCTAAACATTGTTTACATTGATCCGTATAACACCACAAATCCCATTACGAGTGCCGTATGAGGCGCCTGCACCCTTCGGGTATGGTACTCACGAGAGCTGGGCCGCTCAGTGGCATATACGGTAACCCTGCTCTTCCAGTTCACAAATAAGCTCGATGCCTTCCTTTTCCGATTCAACGGGGATCCACAGTCCGAAGCCGGTCACAAACAGTTTTCCGTCATCGTTGTGAATCCTTAGAGGGCCGCTGGATACTCCGGCCGATTCTCCGGTTTTTTTGATTTTGGTCTCCATTTGTCACCCGCGCGCATGAAAGCACTGCTTCCAATTGATTCATTACCTACATGGCCACTATAGCACGATGGGAAGTTGCGTACACAACAAAACGGGCATGAAATGAAGTCCTTGACACATGTGAGACTTTCTTGATACGTTATTATGCCGCTTATGCCTATGCTTATCAGCCAAGGGAGGAGGGCGGGACCTTGTGGTGAGCGGTCCCCGAAAACATGATATCCTCTTCACGGACGCACGGATTCTTGGAACAGTTCCACGAGGAGGCGTTACCCGATGGGGCCGGGAGACGTATTGCCTTTTCTCGTCGGGAATTCATGGGGCTCGGGACTGCTTGGCTCATAGCTTCTGCTTTGTTTGCCCCGTCCATCTCATGCGCCAGTCTGCTACCTCCCCATCTGATCGAATCTTCAAACGATGATCCACCACGGCCAATCGGTTCAACTCCGTTACTGTCCGAAAATGAGCATGCCCAGGCGCACTTGCAAAAGGCGATCCCATTATTTCTTACCTTTGACGACGGACCCGTGCGCTGCACCGGGTCAATTCTAGATTTCCTGAACGAGACAAGCCAGAGAGCCACTTTTTTTGTTATCGGCCGCAACCTGAAGAGCCCACCTCTGCGCAAACTTGCGATCAGGGCACTGGAAGACGGGCATGACCTTGGAAATCATTCTTATACTCACCCCTCGTTTTCGACCCTCTCTCCGAATCGCATCGAACAGGAAATAGTAAAAACCCATAAGTGCATCGAGGAAGTAGAGCGGGACGCGGGAGTGAGCAAAAGGGTGAGAAGCCTTTTCTTCAGGTTTCCCTTCGGACATATTGGGCGTCCATCTGTTTATGCCGCGGCAATGGAGATCCTCTACAAGTTGGGTTACCATGTCGCGTGGTGGGATCTGGACACCAGTGATTGGCGCATGCAGACAGCATCTTATACAGGATCGCAGGTGGTAGCCTCCCTACGGACAGTGAGACCCCGTGATGTAGTCTTGTTGCATGAAAGGGAGCTGACAGCCAGGATACTCCCTTCACTTCTGGAAGTTTTGAAGTCCAGGAATCTGGTTTCAGCAACCATGTCCGCCTATAACTCACGGTGGTCAAAACGTTGGAAGTTGGCACGCACCAATTGGGACAAATCCAGGTGAGTCTTTTGATTGGCATTAGAGGGCACTTTTATTACAACGGCTTCTTACTATAGTGCCGCACCTTGAAATTCGCGGGAGATCTCGACCAACGCTAGAATGGAGCAGACCGGTTCACGTTGTCATTGCGAGGAGGGAAACGACGAAGCAATCTCCCTTATCGCTGTAGAAGGCTGCCGAAGAGGAGATTGCCACGTCGCTGCGCTCCTCGCAATGACAGGTTGCGGCTTGGTACGGTTCTAGCGTTAGCGCCAAATTCAACGCGTGACACTATAGTATTGTGGCGTCTGAGCCTTCGGTGTTTCCCTTTTCTTTGACAGACTAAGGTCCCCTCGTGTGGATAAGGAGTTATGGCAATGCAGAGTAGCTTTCAGGGTAGGCTGTTAATCGTTTTGGTCTCACTGCTAATCGTTGCGGGTGCATCGGCTTTGGCTCTCGCCGACGACCTGACAGTTCACGCCCGGCGCGAAGCTTATTCACCCGGAGAGCCTGCCGGCAGGTGGAGCGTTACTCTGAGGTTCAACAATCCGGTCTTCCCTTCGAATCTGGCCACGGCAATTAAAGTGACGACTGACGAGGCCGAAGAGAAATTCGAGATTCAAAGCCCCAAAGATCAGGAGAAGGCTACAGCCCCTGCACGAGAGTTCAGGCTCGTGCCCACCCGAATTTCCGAACGACCTACTTCCGTAAAAATTGTGATCAACAAGGGGTTTTCAGACGTCTCCGGCAGGCGACTTCTTGCTCAGGATTTTTCGTACCAGTTCCTGTCCATTGAAACAATATCCGTGACCAACGTAGGTACGTTTTATCGGTCCAAGACCGATAAGGGACTGAATTTGTCCCTATCGGGCAACGTCTCGGAAAGCGACCTCGTGGCCGCGCTGAAAATCACCCCCGGCGTGGCTGGGTTGAGTATTATCAAAACCGGCGGCTGGGGTTGCCGCATCACGGGGGACTTCGAGTACGACCGCGAATATCTCCTTGAAATCTCTTCCGCCAGAGTCAACAAGGACCGTGCAATGCTTAAGGCGGGAGAATTCCGGTTCAAGGGTCCGGGCATCAAGCCGGAGGTTTATCTGAAGACGGAACGTTCTGTTGTGGAACTTCGTGGCCGGCAACTGTTCCCTGTAAATCTCGCCAATGTTAGCAAAGTTCGCTGTCAGTTGATCAAAGTTCCGCCTTACCTGGCGCCGGAAACAGCCGAAGCCCTTCGCAATAAGGTGGCCCTCAACCAACTGAAATTGAAGGATAAAACAGCGACCCTCAATAACCTCGTCCGCACTGCCAAGATCAGCAACGTGTTCTCAGGTGAATACGCCGAGGATGCGGATGCGTTCTTTGCTCCGGAGGCGCTGGACCACTCCTACGGCTATTCTGTTCCTCTTTCTTTTAGAAAGAACCCTGAGAAGGGTGGGCTCTGGGTTGCAGTGTTTACCGACCCGGATGGAAATTTCAAAGGAAGAGCCAAAAAGCTTATCCAGATTACGGACCTCTCGGTCAGTTATAAGATGTCCTCCAAGAGTCTGCTGCTGTGGGTGACCTCCATCCATACGGGACAGCCTCTTTCAGGAGTTGAGATCTATCTTTCCGACGCTGACGGTCACAGGTACATCGTGGGGAAGACGGATGACAACGGTCTGCTGTTCGCCAAAGACGGGCAGGAGTTCACGTCGCTGTCAGGTCTGCAAGCCACGGGAACTACGAAGAGACCTCTGGCCCTTACCAAATTGAAGTGGGCTGTTGCGGCTACCCCGTCGGATGCCTGCGGCATAGAATTGGAAACTCTTGCCTTAAAGCCGTTCTCTGTGACGCAGACAAAAAGTCTGAAGGAGAAACCTGAGTCCCGAACCGGGTACATATTCACCGAACGCGGGGTGTATCGGCCCGGTGATACCGTGAATTTCAAGTTCGTATCGAGAGATTACAAGAACAATCGCATTGTTTCCCCTTCCGGCGAAGTGGCCAAGATGGATATAGAGGGGCCTAGAGGGGATGTTCTATACACCAAAGAACTCAAGCTAAGTGAGTTTGGAAGTTGTTACGACACATTTCAAGTTAGGAGTTTCTTCCCCGTTGGCACTTACACCATAAAAGCGACTGCTGCCGGAGAGAATAAACAAGGTCTCTTCACGAAGACCTTTCTGGTCCAAGAGTACAAACGGCCACGCCACTATGTTTCGATGTCGATCAAGAAGGGGGAGCGGGCCGGTACAGAGTATGTAGCTCTCAAGCGTGAGGACGCGTTCTTAACTGTTGATGTAAAGGGGCAGTATTACACTGGTGGGCCCGTAAAGCATGGGCGTGTGCGGTGGAAGGCCACGCTGGTGCCCGTTGTCAACAAAGTTGAAGGTCTGGATGGCTATTCCTTTGGAAATGAGGACGACAAGACGCTATTCCTTGAATCCGGTGAATCAATGTTGGACAAGGACGGTAATCTTCGTTTGACAATACCCTTGGACCCACGTTTGCTCACCGGCATCTACGGCATAAATGTTTCGGCCACAGTACTGGATATTGACGGCGAGCCCGCTACCGAAGTGGAGACCTTTAATCCACGGCCCGGCGTGCTTGTAGGCATTTCCAATCACCCGCGTCGGGTCCAAGCGGGCTATTCAGCGCCGCTAAAGCTCATAGTGGTGGATCAAAGCGGGAAGAAGATACCCTCGGGCAAAATCGAAGCCCAAATAATGCAGAAGAAATACTTCTACACGCAAAAGCGGGATGATGCAGGCAATCTCAATCCCGTGTGGGAAGAAGGCTGGATGAAGACCCTGACTTCCCGACAGACCATTGTAAAGGGAGAAGCAGACTTTCAATTGGAACTGAACGACTCCGGTGATTATCTGGTCGGCTTTACGTATGAAGACAAGACCGGGCGATACACCAGCCAGACGCTCTTCAATGTCGGTTGGGAAGACTACGATCAGTGGGCAAGGAGAGAGGCGGAAAAGGACGTCCGTACGAGCAATGAGGTCCTTCTTTCTATGACCAAGAAAGAATACCAAACAGGTGAATCGGTCCGGATTCAATTCCACGCGCCTCGGCCGGTCAAGAAGTGCCTGGTGACCATGGAGAAGGGAGGCGAGATTCTTGACTACCGGGTAATAGATGTGAAGGGAAATGATGGAAGTTACCAGTTTGAGGCCACAGAAAAGTTCCAGCCCAATGTGTACGTCTCGGTAATGGCTGCGGCAGGAAGGGAAGGTTTCCCTGTTTATTCGAGCCAGGTAGATGCCGACATCCCTACTATCTATTACGGATATGCCGACGTCACCGTTAGAGGCGACATTCAAAAACTTCGCCTTGATATCGCTCCCGAAACGCCCGAACTGAAAGGACGACCCGGCGAAAAGAAAGCACTGAGCTTCAAAGTGGCCGATCAAAACGGCAAGGGAGTTTTGTCCGAACTGGCCGTTTGTGTAGTTGATGAGGCGGTTCTGGCCCTGACTCGTTTTCAGACGCCGGACTTGTCCTCCCTCACCAAATTCAACATTCCGCTTGCGGTATTTTCAGGAGATTTGCGGCAGGCCCTGGTTAGTCAGGATTTGCTTCGCATTTTCGGCACAAAACCTCTCACCGGCGGCGACATGGGAGCCGGCGAAATTGCAGGCACTCTCAAACTGCGTAAAGATTTTCGACCGGTAGCATACTTCAATCCCGCGGTCATCACTGATGCTTCCGGCAATGCTTCGGTTGAGTTTGAACTCCCTGATTCCACGACCGCGTACCGAGTCTACGCGGTGGCCTCAGACAAGGGCGCTGGCTTCGTCTCTGGACAGCGGAACATGGTCGTGACCAAAGAGTTCTTCGTAGAGCCGTCGATTCCCCGTTTTCTTATCCCCGGCGACCGGGTCTCTTTTCCTGTGGTGCTCTACAACAAGACTCCAGACAAGGGTGATGTCCTGCTAAAAGCGGAGGGCTCCTCAGACCTGAGCGTGCGGCTCTCGCAATCTTCTCTCACGCTCGAGCCTTTTGCCACCTCATCAGTCAACGCCTTGGCCGAGGTAACCGGAGGAGCCGAAAAAGGCATCTTCCGCTTCCAAGGCACGTTTGCAGGCGCGTCGGGCAAATATGGAGATGCCGTAGAGCAACCGTTAACCATCCACTCCAGGTACATGCCGGTAAATCGCACAGCAATAGGGAGTTTTACGGAACGGACCGACATATCGGCCGCGTTGCCCGGTGCACTGAAAGCCTTGAAGCCGGAGGACATAAATCCCGGAGATTTTAAAGCGAATCTGAGCTTCAGCACCACCAATTGGACGAGGATAGCGCCCGGCCTGAAATACCTGCTCCGATACCCCTACGGGTGCATTGAACAGACCAGCTCGGGGATCATTCCGCTTGCAGGCATACGGGATCTCGCACGCTCGAACGTCATCCCGGGGGTATCTTTGGAAGAAGTGGACCGGTTCCTGAAGCGCGGCGTCGAGCGGCTATTGTCAATGCAAGTGGTCGGAGGCGGTTTCTCTTACTGGCCCGGCGAACTGAACCCTTCATGGTGGGGGACTATGTACGCCTCGTTTGCGCTGATCACGGCTCGCCAGGCGGGGTCCGAGGTTCCCGAGGAGAGTCTGAAGCGTGCCCTAACCTTCCTCCATGAGAACTTGTTTAAGAAAAGGGAATCCGACCGATATCACGGGGCCACGTGGACGAGGGAGTTGGCGATCTTCAACCTTGCTGTGGGTAAAATGCTCAGCGCGCAGGAACTAGAGCCATTTTTCCAGGAATACGATTCTTTGAAGGACGAGGGCAAAGCACTGCTCATTCTCTCGGCCAAAGAAGTCGGATATTTGCAGCAAGATAAACTCAAGGAGATGGTCACACAGCTCAATCCTAAATTTGACCCCAACCGTACCGATTATCATAATTCCAGTTTCCGGGAACTGGCAGTCTGCCTTATGGCGGCCCTGGAGACGGGGGCCGCATCTAAGGAGGCGGACTCCTGGGCGGGTTATCTCTTGAGGGGGCTGAAACCGGATGGCCGCTGGTCCTCCACCGCCGACACCGGCTGGTGTTTGTTGGCGCTCAGTAAATACTACCGAGGCAAGGAAACGAAAAAGGTTGGCTCCGTCCGGCTCCGGATAGACTATGGCGGTGATAAACCTGAAGAGATTTCCGTCTCTGAGGCTGCCGCGTACCTGGAGTTGGATCCGCGCAAGCTGCTCGAAAAAGGAACCATTCGCGTCGAGTCCGATTCAAAAGACTTGCTGAACTACGCCCTTTCCATCACGTATCCTGATGTCGTCACAGACCCCTCGCAACTCATCGCAGGGTTCACACTTCGCAAGAAGATGGAAAACCTGAACGGCAAGGAGGAAATTCGGCTGGGGGATGTGGTACGGGTCACTCTCGAGATAGGAATTACCCGTCCGGAAAAGGAAGGGCGATACGAGAGTTTTGAATATTTGGCGCTTGAGGACCCGGTACCCGCGGGCCTGGTTCCTATCAATTCAGAGCTGAAAACAGAAGGAGTCGAAAAACAAGGCTCGACTCGGGAAGCAGATTCCTGGCGCGACGGGTTTTACGATTTCACCCCCACGTATTTTGAATTTCGCGATGACGGCGTCAGAGTGTTCAAGAACCGCGCATGGTCAGGAACTTACCGATACTCTTACCTTGCCCGAGCTGTTGCAGAAGGGGAATTCTGGATGAGGGGCTCGCGTGTTTCGCTCATGTATGACCCGGATCGATTCGGGAAAACTTTAGGGAAGAAAGTCACGATACTGCCGGTGGAGAAGTGACAAGTGGGGGCGCGATTCCCGCGGGGAAGCAATTATTAAGTTATGTGGGGAAGGCTTTTGGCGCCCCGTAGGGATTCGCGATGAGAAGCTACGGGTGCGAACCCGTGGAGCGGGTAGTCGCCAGCAACCGAGAAGCACCGACCCTGACGGGTAAACTGAACAAAAGACCGGACCACAACGTCGCTAAGAAGACCCCCTCAGGGTCCTCTTTTCAGGCTGGTGCCGTGCCCTCCTCCGTGGGTTTCACCCACGGCTACCGTTGGATTGCCCCTTCGGGGCATCGGCACTATTCCTTTCCCGCAACTGAATGGAAGCCTGGGGAACAGAACCGCATTTGACTCAGGATCTTCTTGTGATTACAATGGAGTCGACGAACTTAGCCTAACAAAAAGGTCCGCGCATTATGTGCGGCCTTAAGGAGCAAGAATGGGAATTCCAGCGCCGACCGAACTGATTTTGATTCTTCTGATCGTTGTCCTTGTCTTTGGAGGCAAGAAGATTCCTGAAATCATGGGGGGCGTAGCCCAAGGAATCAAGAGTTTCAAAAAGTCCCTTGATACGGACGACACTCCGCCCACCCCAGCAAACGCCCAACCTGCTGCGCCTATTGAGGCCAAGTCCGTAGAGACGAGTAAGGCCAAGGTGTAATCCGAATGGAATAGCAGACGGCCTCAATCAAAGGACAGGCTGCTACAAACATAGGAATGGCTGCATTCATAACACTCTGTTGAGGTCTCGCATCCTCTCCGGCATGGACCTCATCGAGGTGGTGGGCCAAACGCATTTTGGATGTTCTATGAGTCGGTCGAGAGCCGACCAAGCAGGGAACACGCAATCAATTAACCTTTTTCCGTCTGAGCGTTTTCTTCCAGTTCCTCCAAGTACTTCTCATATTGTATTCCCAACATTTGGGCCTTTCTCATGCACCTCTTCTTCTGAATACGGTAAGTGATCACGTATCCAAGAACCCCGGAGAGGGCTGCAAGGATTGCCGCCGCAACCGCCCACCTGACAAGGATTTCCCATCCAAGCTGAATGAATGCCGCATGGACTTCCCAGAAATACCCCTTGTCCAGGACCGGATTCATAATTTTCTGGAAAACCTCGAAGTTCATCGCGACAGGTCGCCCCAGCACAAGAGACCCTAACCAATAGTAGCCGTAATAGAGCGGTATAATAGTAAACGGGTTGACTACGCTTGATACAGCTAGAGCCAGTATGAAATTGAAGCGGAAAGCCAGTCTCAGCAAGCCGAGGCTCAGGACATGCCCACCCATTGGGACGCCAAATCCGACCACGAATCCCAAGGATACGCCGGTTGCATCGAACCTTGGTGGATGCCGTGAGAAAACCAGCGGGTCAACGACATTCTTGCGAATTATCCCGCGGCCTCTAGCCCACAGCCCCGTTGATGCCCCCCCTTGTTGAGCGCCGGGTTCGCTCGATTCTGTCCCCGCTTCGTCTGTGCTTCCGGTTGCCCGCGAACGCGGCTCGACTGATTTGTCTGTCTTTGGATGGCAGGATTTATCGTGCGGATCAATAGCGCTGCAGAGCATGACGCGCAGGCCCTCAAATTCCGGCCGGCCGGTGCCTTATGAGGTGTGGTTGACCGCTCCTTCAGATACAAAGGAGCGGTCCCATAGAGCTAGTTTATACTACTTCTTGAGGGCAGCCAGCCGATCCGCAAAGCTTCCCTGAGGTTCGGTCTTTTCTCCGGAGACAGCCTTTAGGGCCTCGTCGATGTTCTTATCCTCCCCGGATTTTTCAGGAGCCAGTAGGGTGGCCTTCATACTGGCGGCTGCCGATTCAGCTTTCGCCTTATCAGCCTGCCGGTTCATGGCCGACAAAGCCACTCCCAGGTTCGAGGTCTCTTGCCGAAGGCCGGCGAGGCGTTCGGCATGTGCCGCGCGTTCTTGGGCCCTCTTCTTTTCCAGTTCAGCCCGCTGCATTTCTCTTTTGCCGGCTTCGAGCTGGGACCTGGCGGTCTTGAGTTTTTCAGCAGCCATCTTGGCAAATTCCTCGAGTTCCCCCATCACCGACTTGGCTTCCTCCGTTTCCTGAGCCTCCCGCTCCACCTCCGGCCTGAGGGTCTCCAGCTGCTTGAGCAGCTTCTCCAGGCTTGCGCTCACGCTTTGCTCATCAGCTTGATTACCGGCGGCCTTGGCTGTTTCCATTTTTTGGCTGAGGATTTCCGCTGCCTGAAGATGCCGGTCATAGTTCGCCCTGGCCGCGTCGGCCTCTTGCTTTTCCTTCTGAAATGTTTGCCGCGCTTTGGCAGCTTCCCGGGTGATCTTGTCCAGATCTTCGATCATGGTTTCAATTTCTGCTTGAGAAGCCGCTTCCGGATCCCAGGAGACTATCGCCTCTGTGAGGCTTCGACCCGCGTCGCCCATTTTTTGCTTGCCTAGGTTTTTCATGAAACCGAAAATTGTTCCCATCTCGTGGTCCTCCTTTGGGGAAAAAGAAACTTTTTTTCACTTTCGAACATAAAGGCCGCCCGGTTTGCGAGCTAACCAAGCCAAAAGGCTGCTCGGGATAACCGGATTCGCTTTCTCAAGACTTCGCACCTCATCTTTCCATCCCTAATTCCACCGCGACAGACGGTCGGGCCGATTTACCTAGAGCTCCCTCGACCTGTCTTACCCTCGTCAGATGACGTCCAGGGAGCTGGGATTGAGCTCCAAGCCGATCAGCATCTGGACGAAAGACGTGTCGGCGTATTCATTGAGACTTACCAGCAGATATTCGTCCACATTGTCATTTGCGTGGCGACCGTACAGCATGGCCGAGTGCTTAACGATCTCCGTCTTCTTTCCATTGGAATCAAAATAGAGGGTCTCCGAGAAGTCCACGGGGGGCACACGGGTTATTCGTTCCCCGCCTTCTCCCTCTTCCACAACTTTTTCAGCTCCCGGATTCTCCCAAACCCGATAGTATCTGGTCTTGTCCGGTGTGTCGAATGCACTGTAACCGATGTACCCGGTATTCTCATTCAGCCAGAAATCCCAGTCATCGGGGTACACCGTGTCTGCGGACCAGAAGAACTTGCATTCCTCGATATCCTGGTTATCGCCGACTACTATCTGAAGCAGATAATCCTGATCATCCTGGAAATCCAGGTAGAATTTGTGAACTGTCGACCTAAAGATCTTGGCGACACCGTACGCGGCCACAACGCCTCTTCCTTCAGGACGTCGGATTTTGATATCATCACTCCCCAGAAGAAAGTCAACTTCAGATATTTCAACCATGGCATTGATCCTCAGGTTGAGGGGGAGATTTTTGTCGATTCTCTCTCCCTGCTTATCTGATGAAAACGCGTCTTTCAGCTCCTCAACTTTTTTTGAGGCCATCTTCCTAAACAGTTGCAGAGTGCTTCCCATATCTTTCTCCTTAATTAGCAGCTACTTATCGCCCCTCTAACCTCTTGCGCATATCAACCTTAGCATCCATCACGCCAAGTGAGAGAGCATCGAGGGCTTCTTGTCCGTACCTTCTTGGCCCAGTCTGTGCGTAGCACCAGCACAGCCTGGACTGCCAGGGTCTTCACGTCATGGCCCCAAAACCAACCTTTTTGAAGAGCCGGATAGGCATTACTGGGAATGCTCACGAAGTGATAGATGTTATTCCCGTTTTCATCCTTCTTGCGGACCAAACTCCCGTCATCCACAGCGGCCAGCTTAAGCTTCCCTGTCCGCTCGGCTGCCTGCTCGGCCTGTTTCAGGATGTCACTGTGAAGTCCGCCGACAAACAGCATCGCCACTTTGGAGTTTCGCTCCACTTCTTTCTCACTGGCGTCGTATCCGGCGAATTTTACCGGGATCTTCTTATAGCGCTCTCGCTGCTGGCGCAGGCCTTCCCACGTCATGGATGTGCCCGAGCCCTCGGGGCCTATATAGATAGCTGTTTTGCGAGGATCTATATCTTCTATGGATTTGATGCCGCTATTTGTGTTCACAATCAGTTGTACGACTTCCTCGTATAGGGTCGATTGCTCT
>CAWEJR010000035.1:0-29524 GCA_963809365.1 uncultured delta proteobacterium
TTCGTCAAAACCATCCGAGATCACACGGCCGTCTCTGATACGGATGATTCTGTCACAAGCATTGCCGATGTCATCCTCGTGGGTTACCAGGACTACCGTAAATCCCTGCCTCGCAAGGTCCCTAAGTTGTGCCACGACTATGTCGGTATTTTTTTGATCCAGCTGGCCTGTGGGCTCATCCCCGAGGATAAGAGAAGGGTTGTTGACCAGGGCTCTGGCTATGGCAGCCCGTTGGCGCTCCCCCCCGGATAGGCGGTTGGACCAGTGGTCCACACGATGAGAGAGTCCAACCCTGTCCAGTGCTTCGAGAACCTTTTTCCTGCGGGTGTTTCGGTCGGATTCCGCGTATATTAGAGGTAACTCCAGATTTTCAAAAACAGTGGAGTTGGCCAAAAGATCGCAGCTTTGGAACACGAACCCAAGTTCCCTGTTCCGAAAGTTCGCCTGTTCTTCGCGGTCATACTTTAGAATGTTTTGGCCCTTGAATATGTACTCCCCCGAGGTCGGGGGTTGAAGAAGCCCAAGAATGTACAACAGAGTAGACTTGCCTGACCCGGAGGGGCCCATTATGCCCACCATTTCTCCGCGGCGGACCTTTATGTTAGCTTTGTTCAGAGCCTGGATAACGTTTCCACCGTCGATGTAGTCTTTGCCCAGGTCCTTCGTCTCAATTATTATCTCATTTTCCATCTGCTATCACTGCTCCCCACATAACAAATTTCGTGGATGGATGCCAGTATAACCCATCGAAAGCCAAACGCCTATGCCGGCGTATCCGGCATGCGGATTTTCACCGTTTGCAGCACTCCTGTGTTATATTACCTCAATGTTCCAGATAGCCAAACAGGCCCGTGGTGACCGGGGCTCTTTCGTAAAACTCATCCAGCTCGATGCGGATGATTTCGCAGTAATCGTGCGTGCTCCATCGGACGTGAGGCTGCATCACCGGTACATAGGACCTGATCCGGCCAAAGCAGAAGAGATTTTCAACGCTGAGGCGGGGAAGCTTAATCCAGGGGACCGTCAGCAGTAGATCGACATGACTGGCGGCAGCGGTTCTCGGGATTCGTTGACCTCAACTCGCGGCCTTCTGGTGAGGAGAGCCTTGTATGGCGAAAATACGCTTGCAGAGTGAATGGAAAATGTGGGCCGCGCTGGGCGGAATACTTTTACTCGTTATCTTTTACCTTTACATGGCGAGCCGACCCCCGACGGAGGGCGGTGAGTATCTCTGGAATGTGACAAAGATCGTAGACGAGACGGACCTGTCGTTGAGAGGCTCAGGGAATATAATTGAACTCAAGTTGGCGGGCTTGCGCGTTCCGCCGGGTCAGGCGCAAGCGGCACGAGATTTTCTTACAAAAACGCTTGAAAATCAGTGGGTTCGGGTAAAGATACTCCGTGACGGGCCGAAAGGATCTAAAGAAGGGTTCGTGTTTCTGTCGGGAGAGGACACGAGCGCGCGAATGATAAGGCAAGGATTGGCCGAAATCGACAGGGAAGAAAAAGATTTCGACATCAGACCATATATTGAACTAGAACAAGAAGCGAAAAGAGAGCAAAGAGGCCTGTGGCGGCAGCAGAGCCCTGGAGCTAAGTGACATGAAGATCCTTATCGTAGGGTCCGGGGGACGGGAACATACCCTTGCCTGGAAGATGGCGCAATCGGATTTGGTTAAGGAAGTCATCGTAGCACCCGGCAATGTGGGTATTGAAATAGAACCAAAATGCAGGGTGGCCGATGTCTCCTCAGACAACGTCTCCGGCATACTCGACTTGGCGCAGGCCGAAAAAGTGGACCTCACTGTGGTAGGGCCTGAAGCGCCTCTTGTGGCCGGACTGTCTGACGCTTTCCGTTCAGCCGGGCTCAGGGTTTTCGGCCCTTCTAGAGAAGCAGCGCAACTGGAAGGGAGCAAAGTCTTCACCAAACGCCTGCTCGCGAAATACGAGATCCCTTCGGCCGATTTTGAGGTCTTTCAGGATTTTGAAGCGGCCTCCTCCTACCTGAAAACATGTCCCGATCGCGTAGTGCTCAAGGCTGACGGTCTTGCTGCGGGGAAGGGAGTGTTCGTCTGCGTCGATCAGAACGAAGCTCAGATGGCGCTTTCGACTATCATGAAGGAGAGGGCCTTTGGTGATGCCGGCAACAGAGTCGTCATAGAAGAATGCCTTGAAGGTGAGGAGGCATCTTTCATTGCCTTCACCGACGGCAAAGAAGTGCTCCCACTTGCCAGTTCCCAGGACCACAAGGCCATATTCGACGGCGACCAAGGCCCTAATACAGGGGGTATGGGGGCCTATTCTCCTGCACCTGTGGTGACCCCCGAGATTCACGACCGGATTATGACGGAAGTGATGATCCCGGTGGTACGCGCTATGGAACAGGAAGGGACTCCCTATATGGGATTTTTATACGCGGGCGTCATGATCAAGGATGGAAAGGCCAAAGTCCTGGAATTCAACGCGCGCATGGGAGATCCCGAGGCCCAACCTCTTCTTTTTAGAATGAAAACCGATCCGGTGCCCCTGATGGTGGCCGCGTTGGAGGGTGGGCTTGGCAACATGAAAATCGAGTGGGCCCCGGAAGATGCGGTTTGCGTCGTCATGGCCTCCGGCGGGTACCCCGGCTCGTACGAAAAGGGAAAACGTATTACGGGAATTGAAGAGGCTGACGCAATGGAGGGGATCAAGGTGTTCCATGCCGGGACCGGTAGGGGAGCCGACGGATTCGTCACTGCGGGAGGCCGCGTTCTCGGTGTCACCGCCAAAGCCCAGGGCATATCCAACGCAATTGCAAGGGTTTATGAGGCGGTTAAAAAGATCCACTGGGAGAACGCTTACTACAGAAAAGACATCGGGAAGAAGGCCCTACAAAGAGCTTAGAACGCGCGTGTCCGGGTCTTTAAGCAAAGAACCCGGACATGCTGGAGAAAATGTGCTCGCCTGTTGTCCTAATTATACTGCATCTGAGCTACGGGTCAACAGGACTTCGGTCGCGAAAGCCGCCGAGCCGCGGTGGCAGTGACGAGGAGTTCCCGGAGTGCCTCTGTGACGGGACTTTGCGGTCGGACCGCGAAGGGTTTTGAAGCGCTGCTCGGACCAAAAAAAAGCCCGTTCGGAAACGGGCCAAAGGAAGGATTAGGTTTGGTTTGTCGCTGGACGAGAAAAGACCACGTTATAGGGAAGTTGTCAAGTTTTTTTAAATCAAAACATTACAAAATATTAACCATAATCCCGCAGATCAAGGTAACATATTAATATAACGTGACTATGTATTAGAAACGCTGATCCAAAATTCCATCCCTCCTCGCTCTTGTGATGCCGCCAACAGCTCCTCGCGACGCGCAGACCCCCATTCGCCCCCCCCGCACCCATGCCGAAAGACCTCAGCCCACTTCGCGATCAAACAATGAACAATCAGCTAATTCCAGCACGGATCTGACAAAGCCTCCCGCGAGACGCGGGATGGCACCCAAGACCTGATGTTGATCCGATGCTGGGTGCCTCTGACCTGGGCACCAGGTCAGAGCCGGCTTTCCTGCCAACCGATTCTCACTGATTGAGAGCAAACTGGTATCAGCCCGCGGCGTAGGTGGCTTCAGGGTAGGAAAATCATAGGAATTCGCTTTTCAAGCGACAAGATTTGGAATCTCGGCAGGGGCAGACCTGTGGAGACTGTCTCAAAATCCTCACATATGTACCAAATCGCAGCGCGATGCGTTAGCAGTAGGGGCGAGTTCGGAACCCGCCCGTACAAAGCCTATGTTTCTTCCCCGAATGAGACACGGTACCACTCGCAGTTTTCTTGCACTGTTCGGGTCGGTAGAGGACTATTTCCTACAGGGCCGCTTTCCAGCGGTCTGCACGTTCGAACTTTTCACTTTAGGTTTTCAATACTCGGTTGCTCAAAAAACTATTTGGAGGAACGTTCACACACTGCTGAACAGTAAGGCGCTTCTTCCGGGTCGTTAACGTCGCACACCGGGCAATCGCACACATCAGGCCCATCCGCGGGTTTTTGGTATTTCACGCCCTGGTTCTTGGCTTTGTAGTCTTCGATGGCCCTGTGCAAGGCATCAGCGCCCAAATTGGAGCAATGGTGCTTCTTCTTCGGCAGTCCGTCAAGAGCATCGATCACGGAATTGTTAGTGATCTTCATGGCCTCATCGAGCGTCTTACCTTTGGCCATTTCGCTGACCATACTCGACACCGCAATGGCAGCGCCGCATCCGAAAGTCTTGAATTTGACATCTTCCAGGATGTTGTCTTTGACCTTGATGTAAAATGCCATGATGTCCCCGCATGCGGGGTTACCAACTTCGCCGACTCCGTCGGCATCCGGAATTTCCCCCACGTTGCGGGGATTCTTGAAATGCTCCATCACTATCTCGCTGTACATATTCACCCCCTGTGATTATGGGCAAAGGTTGACCGCTTAGCACTAGGCCGCTCGCGATCACCGTAGCTGTTGCAATATTGAAGCCCGAGAGGAGAAATCAACCCCATTGAATGTCTGAGATCCGCTGCGATTTCCTCCTTATCTGGTGTAGACGATGAATACGCGGGCCTCTTCTCAAGCTCGTGTCCGCCGGCACATCGTTTTTCTTGCCTCGGGTATTTCACCAGTGTGCTCCTGTCACTGAACGACGGACTGGACTTTCGCTGTTTTCTTGTACAGCGGCGACATATCTCTCAACTTCTGAACAATCGGCGGCAACACTTCCACGACCACATCTACATCGTCATCCGTGTTGTCCCGGCCGAGTGTAAAAAGGAGAGATCCCTGCGCGGTAGCGGCGTCCATGCCCATGGCCAGCATGACGTGCGAGACTTTCAGAGATCGGGAGATGCAGGCCGAGCCGCTCGCTATCATTATGCCTTCCATGTCCAGGAAGAGCAACATGGACTCTCCTTCAACATACTTCACAGTAAGGCTGGCGTTGCCGGGAAGTCGAATGGTTGGATGACCTACCAGGTCCACCTCTTCCATGGCTCCGGTAATCCCTTTGATCAGCCTGTCCCTTAAGGGAACCAGATGAGCCATCCTCGGCTCAAGTTCTCCGGCCGCGATCTCCGCTGCCTTTCCCATGCCCACAATGCCGAGAACGTTTTCAGTGCCTGCCCTGAAGCCCCCTTCTTGGATTCCGCCATCCATCAACGGCGCGATCTTGACTCCCTTACGGATATAGAGTGCGCCCACGCCCAGAGGGCCGTAAAACGGATTTGCCGCCAATGAAAGAAGATCCGCGTTCAAACCTTCTACGTCAACGGGGATGGCGCCCACGGTTGCCACTGCATCAGTGTGAAATGGTATCTTGTGGCTGCGCGCGATTCCTCCGATCTCCGCGATGGGCTGGATAGTGCCCGTCTCGTTGTTTGCATGCATGACGGAAATAAGAACCGTCCGGGGTGTAATTGCTTTTTCCACGTCCGCTGGGTCGACCATTCCATACTTGTCCGCCGGTAGGCGAGTAACCTCTGCTCCCTGGTTTTCAAGGGCTTTTATCGCATGCATGATCGAGAAATGCTCGATGGAGGAAGTGACAATATGATTGCCTCGAGCGCGGTTCGCTTGAAGGATCCCCTTGAGCGCCCAGTTGTTGGCCTCAGTCCCTCCGGACGTGAAAAAGACCTCTTGCGGCTTGGCGTTGATCAAGGCCGCTACCATCTCCCTTGCCTGGTCGATGGCATCGGTCACGTCTGCACCGAGGGTATGCATGCTGGAAGGGTTTCCGTACTGCTCTTTTAGAAAAGGCAGCATTGCATCCACCACCTCAGGTAGTAGCGGAGACGCTGCTACGTGGTCCATATTGATAGTCCGCATGGGATCACCTCCCTAATGAAAACGGAGGAACCGATTTAGAAATCTCATAATTGTCGCGTTTAACATAGCTACCGCGAGATGAAATGTCAACGACAGCGCCATCCTTTCAGTGTTGTGACGACCGTCACGATTGTGGTAAACAACGTGGTATGCCTCAGTGTTGATGGCCGGGTTTTCGGTAATGAAGGTTCTTCATTGAGAAAGGCTATGATGTGAGTACCAAGAATTGGGGTATCTCCAGGGAAGAAGCTCAGACGCTCATGGAACAGTTCCTGGACACGGACAACATGCGAAAGCACTGCTTGGCCTCTGAAGCGATTATGAGGGCCCTAGCACCAAGATTTGGAGCGGACCCTGAAATGTGGGGGCTGACAGGTCTGCTCCATGACATCGATTACAATGAAACTCGCGACAACATGCCACAGCATACGCTTCTCGCCGAAAAGATTCTCCTCGAGAAAGGGGTGGATCGGGCGATTGTTGAAGCAATCAAATACCACAATGCTGAAAACCTCGGTCTAACCCGCAGCGAGCCCATTCACTTTGCACTCACCGCGTCAGAAACCATAACCGGTATGTTGGTTGCCGCCAGTTTAGTGACCCCTGAAAAGAAACTCTCTGCCGTTAAAGTCAAGTCTGTCAAAAAGAGGATGAAAGCCAAAGAATTCGCCAGGTCTGTCAATCGAGATCACATCCGCTTATGCGAAGAGATCGGGATTCCTCTGGACGAGTTCATAGGCATAAGTCTGGAAGCAATGAGCGGGATAGGCGAGCAACTCGGATTGTGATATGAGAAGGTCCCAGAGCCTGGGTTTTTCCGTAAAGTAGTTGAACGGAACAGGATCTTTGTGTAAGATACGATACCAGTTGTAGCAGGCTACTGCTATTCTGGCAGACAAAACAGTTCATAAGATCACGCGCTGAAAAGTCAAAGCGCCCTTCCTTTCAGCAGCGCGGGCGGGGGATTCGTAGCCTTCGCCATAGGAAGGCAAGGTCCCCACAGTTTTCCATCCTAAGAAGTTGGCGTCTTACGCCGTCTCCGACAACCTTCGGACCATAAACCGAGACGACCGGGTTTCTTGGCCCGGAAAACATGGCTCCCCTCGTTTCCACAACACAGACTAGGAGAAGAGAGATGAATAAAAGGTATCTCACTATGCTGGGACTGTTGTTGGCCCTATTATTGGCGGCCATGGTCTGTTTTTCCGACGCTCAGGACCAGTCGGGAAAGATTATAAAGATCAGAGGCTCCAATATTATGGCGAGTCTCGCCGACAATTGGGCTAAGGCATTTAGTGACAGCAATCCAGGGATTAGAGTGATGGTCAGCGGTGGTGGCGGGAGTGAAGGCAGCGACGGAACAGCCGCGGGCCTCGAGGCTCTTTTCGACAAGACGGCCGATCTGGCCATGGCATCGCGGCAGATAATAGAAAAGGAAGTTCAGGCTGCTGCCTTAAGCGGCTCAAAACCCTTCGAAGTTGCGGTTGGCCGGATCGGTATCGCAATAATAACCCATCCTGAGAATCGGGTGCAGGAACTGACCCTTGAACAACTTCAAAAAATATTCACCGGTGATTACACTCGCTGGTCAGAAGTCGGGGGTGCAGATGAACCTATAGCAGTCATCACCAACCAACAGACTTCGGGGGTAGCCGTCTTTCTCAGAGCCAATGTTATGGAGAACGGCCTTTTCACCTCAGATGCGAGCATTAGGGATTTCTACCATAATATTATAAGGGAGATTTCCAAGAAAAAGCCGCCTGCAATCGGCTATGCCGGATTAGTGGATGCGCAGAAAGGGGCTAAGAATAACCTGATCAAGATCCTGGGAATAAAAAAAGATGCTGCCTCGCCGGCAGTGCTTCCGTCAGCAGAAACGG
The DNA here is from genome assembly GCA_963809365.1 of uncultured delta proteobacterium. Lineage (GTDB taxonomy): Bacteria > Desulfobacterota > Desulfomonilia > Desulfomonilales > Desulfomonilaceae > CAWBBA01. Next base: position 7,705 of record CAWEJR010000035.1, read on the forward strand.
TCAAGAATCAGTCATACCCACTCAGTGTTCCAGTGTATTTTTATTACGATAGCCCATCCGGGGGAGATCACATAAAGAGGTTTGTGGATTTCTGCAAGGACAGGGGTTAGGAGTTTACGCTGCACCTCACGTGGCAGTGTGACACCGGCCGTAAGAGATCCGGCGAGGCGAATCTGGATTCTGCGCTTCGGAACCAGGCACGCACTTATTGCAGTACCTGGATGGCGTCATCAAAGTTAGTCAGCTTATCCAAGCCTTTTTCGGTCACAACGAACGAATTCTCAATACCGGCTAGTCCTTCACCCGGTAGAATAAATTTGGGCTCCAGGGCTATCACCATCCCTTCCTTCAAGACATGGGGCGACTTTCTTCCGATCACCGGCAATTCATCCAGTTCCAGCCCGAATCCGTGCCCGACAAACGTCACAGGCTGAGGGTATCCCATAAAACCTTCCGTAAGTCCCGCTTCAGCGGCCATGTGCATAGCAGTCTCGTAGAGTTTTTCCGCTTTCGTCCCAGCACGACCTTGCGAGATGAGGGCCTCTTGGATAGCCAGAGCCGTGGTATGTATCTTCAGGAACTTCTCGGGAGGCTCTCCGATGAAAAAAGTTCTCGCCTGATCGACCATATAGCCGCCCACTACTCCCACGTAGTCGATCTGAACAGGCTCGTGCCTCTTAATAATCTTGGAACCGGCCCCCTGAGGCATTGTGGGATTGAGTCCAGGCCCACCGGTCGGCCCCACGGAACAGCTCGGTACGGCCAGATTCGCGCCCGACATTATATGTCCATAGAATACTTCGCTATTAAAGCTTCTTACTCGCACAAACCCCTGATGGCCGTTCTTGCGGTACTGCGCTTCGATTAGGCCCGCAAACTCAATTTCCGACATTCCCTCTTTGAGGATCTCTCCCACTGCGGAAAGAACCGCTTCGTTCATGCGCGCGGCCTGCTTGATCATTTGCAGCTCGTGATGGGATTTGACCATTCTGGTCTCTCTTATCAGAGGCGAGACGTCGTTAATAGCCGCGTTTGGAAAGAGTTTTGAGTAGAGCATGTAATTATTGACAGGGAGAACATCCAGCTCCATCCCAAGGCGTTTCAAGGGGCCCGAATATTCCCTCTCTATGCTCTTCTTTAGACCGGAAAGGCTCTTCAGTGCCACGACGTGCTCAAGTGGAGAATCCTGTACCGCTCTTTCAAAACTTTTTCGTACTAAAAGGATAGGCGACCCTTCTGCCGGCACAAAGAGATGAGCGTCCTGGCCTGTCCCCGAAAAATAGAACAGGTCTACGCGCTGAACTATCAGCGCAGCATCCAAGCCGTTGTCAGCCATTGCGGATTGAAGGGTTTTGATACGCCGATGAATTTCTTCCAGAGGGGTTGAATGCATGAGCTACCGTTGTGTTGTTGGGTTCGAAGCTGGGTCGCGAGATCATGAGTTCGAAGATTGTTTGGGAACCTTTGCCACGTATTGTTTCATTCGGGTTCGTCGTCAAACTCGCAACATTTAGGAAACTTTATAGGGGTCGCGGCATGCAGCGCTCTTAACGTTACAAGCCGCCAACCCCAAGGCGTCAATCACAATGCGCGTCACAATAACGCATCTCCTTCACTTCTGAGGTTCGATAACGACCTTCATGGAATCTCCCGCCTCTGCCACCAAAGAGAAGCCCTCGCCCGTCTTATCCAAAGGGAGCCTATGCGTGATCATGTCGATGACATTCAACTTGCCCGAGGACATCAGTTCCATGGCGACGGTTATATCCCGAGGGCTTCCGGCGTAAGATGTTGTCATAGTGACCTCCTTCCGCCACAGTTCGTTGAAAGGCATCTCGATAGAGGCTCCGGGGTCGGAAGGGGCAAAAAAGAGTATGGTTCCACCTCGATCTACTGCGCTGAATGCCTGGCCGACAGCCGAAACAGCGCCGGTTGAAACGATGACCAGCTCTGCAAGTCGGCCGTCATTGCATTCCTTCAAACGGTCTATGAAGTCTTCACCAGGCGTTAAAGCAACATCCGCCCCTAGTTTTTTGGCCGCATCAAGGCGGGATGCATTGATATCCACCGCAATGACTCGGGCCGCGCCGGCAGCCTGAGCAAGCTGTATGTGCAAAAGCCCGGCTATTCCGCTGCCAATGACAAGGACTCTTCTCCCCGGCATCCATCCTGTGTGCTCCTGTCCCCTGACCACGCAGGCAAGTGGCTCGATAAAGACCCCCTCGTCGTAGGACATCGAGTCCGGCAGGCGGTAGACACCGTTGCGGACGTTGATTGCCGGTACCCTCAAGTATTCTGCAAACCCGCCCGGGTCAAAATTGGTGGCGGACAGCGTGTCACAGACCGAATGATGACCGGCCAGACAGTACCTGCACATGTTGCACGGGACATGATGGGACACAAAGACGCGATCACCTTTCTTCCATCCCCGGATGTCGCTCCCGACTTCCGCTATCTCACCGGCAATCTCGTGGCCGAGGACCAGAGGCGCCTTTGGCAAACGATACCATTCCAGCACGTCACTCCCACAAACACCGCTCGCCCAAACCTTCACAAGGAGTTCATCCGGGCCGATACGCGGGGTCGGCATCTCTTCGATGCGGACGTCCTTGTTATTGTAATACATGGCTACGCGCATATATTTCGCTCCAAGGGGTACTAACCTAGGACAAGCTTTTTTAAAGGAAAAGGACCCGGAACCAATTGACCACTCGGACCGGCAGGAGAACGTCTCAAAATTCGGCTAGGTCCATGTGCCGCGATCCGGACTCTAGCATATCGTTCCCGTACCCCAGCCCTCTCCCAGTGGGAGATGGAGCCACCTGTAACTGTTCCGCCATTCCCTCGCCCTTCGGGAGAGGGACGCAGGGTGAGGGTATTCGTGTGACAATGTCAGGCAATCTGAAAGTTTTGAGACAGTTTCGGCATGCCTTGCCCCTACAAGGAGCAATATATGTTACCGGTTTCACGTCGAGCCGTTCAGCACCGGGCCGCCTTTTTCTCATCCTTGTAGATTTTGAGGGCAGCCTTGGGCTTCTCATTATGGTGGACCACGGCACGTACGGCCTTGATCATTGCAACGGGGCAATCGGACTGAAAGATGTTGCGCCCCATATCCACGCCGACCGCGCCCTTGGAGACCGCGTTGTAAGCCATGGTAAGGGCCTCCATCTCCGGAAGTTTCTTCCCCCCGGCCATGACGATGGGAACTGGGCAGGTACCCGTGACCCTCTCGAAGTTCTCGCAATAATAGGTCTTGACTATATTGGCGCCCATTTCAGCAGCGATCCGGGAAGACAGAGAGAGATAGCGTGCATCCCGTGCCATTTCTCGACCAACAGCCGTGACCGCCAGAATCGGAATTCCGGCATCATAACCTGCATCGATTAGCTCCGAAAACGCTACCAGCGTCTGGTGTTCATACTCACCTCCGACGTAAATTGACAGCGCCATTCCGGACACATTCAGACGAATACAGTCTTCCAGCGAGACGTTGTAGGTCTCGTTAGATAGTTCGCTGAGCACGCTGTTGCCTCCTGACACCCTCAACACGATGGGGACCTGGCTGCCCGGCGGGACTGAAGTGCGTAGTATTCCCCGTGTGAGCATCAGGCAATCCGCGTATTGAATCAACGGCGCCAGGGTCTGTTCCATGACTTCAAGTCCGGAAGTCGGGCCTTGGAAGTATCCGTGGTCCACGGCCAGCATGACTGTCCGCCCGGTGTCAGGCTTGATGATCCTGGAAAGCCGGTTTTTCATTCCCCAATCAAGATGCGAGGATCCTTTCAAGTGAAATCCGGCTGCGCTCCCTACACCCGACGCCTTCACATTTCTAGCCTCTACCAATCCTTCAACGTCCGCCATGGCTGGCCACCCCTTTGATGAATAATGGAAAGCGAAAATGTAACAAAGGGATGAATCAGTGTCAACTTCGGGGCAGACCTGCGGCAACCGCCATATACCAGCGCCCGCTACTGTCATTGCGAGGGCGTGAGCCCGTGGCAATCTCCAATATGAAGAAAAAGCGGATTGCTTCGTCGCTGCACTCCTCGCAATGACATATTCCCGTATGGCGATTGCTAAGAATTGTCCCCGCAAATCCTGCCGGAGCAAATCATTCAAAAGGCTGGACAAATGCTAAATATCAGAAACGATGAACAAATGACGCAAGGCCCTGGATCATATCCGTTCCTGAATTGGAATTGTGAAGCTCATCCCCCTTGCCCCACATATTTCCGTTGCAAAGGTGCCTCCACTGTACTCCCAGGGAAAAGACAGCGTCTCCCGGCAAACATCGTTCAAACCCGAATCCGCCGAGGAAAGACCAGTTCCAGCGTGAACCTGAATTGCGGAACGTCTCCGACACGTAGCTAAGTCCCGCGCCGCTTTCAAGATACGGAGACACCCCAACCGAGCAGATAGGAAAGGTAAACCGACCCTTGGGGACCCATGCCAGTTCGTATCCATCATGGAAATCGAGTTTCTTTATCCGTTCGACGTTCCCTTCATAATAGACGACATACGAAGCCAGCATCGCGACCTGGACTTCTCCTACAGCAGGACCCCAAAGGGTAACTGCCGGGAAACTGGAGAGCCGCTTGCTGAATTCCAAGGTTGCATAGTCGAGCTGCGTTGAGGTCCCGTAGGTGCGTCCATAGGCTAACTTGACGAGGTAATCGTTGGCAGGCCGGAACACGGGAGCCGGTGGAAGCAGAGAAGCGTGCAGGCCATTGGGTGGCGCCGGAGGCTGAACGGTTCCCGAATGGTTCATGTTCGGCAACGGGCCGTCCCAACTCATGGCCGACATGCAAGTCAAAATGGTGATAAACGTCGTCGAAACAACGACGCGGAAAACCACGCGACAGCCCAAACCCACGATATCCTCCTTGAACGAAGCGACAAGAAACAAAACAAACCAACAGTGAGCCGCTCGCTAGCACGGAGCTCGCGCACTGTCAAGAAAGAAAAAGCTGAGAAAAGCTCATTTTTGCCTGGAAAGAGGGTGAATTCGAGGGGCGCGGGTCATTCATGGAGGACATGGTTAGTCTTGCCCCGTGTCATCGTGCTCGCTTATTCCGGCGTGGAGTCCGTCCTTCAGACAGCAGGCTTTGTCCGTTCATGGCGAGACATCTCTAAGTCCTACATGTTCCTGGCTCTCACCGTAGGCATTGTCACCCCCTTAGTGGCAGCTTTGGCTCTATCTGCTCCCATCGATTTCTCAGCCCATGAGGGCGATCTCATCACTCATTACGCTACCCAGCTGAACGGAGTGCCATTCGGAATCGGCGTCGCCGCCTTAGCCAGCATTACCCTTATAATGGCTGTAAACACGGCTTTTGTGGCATCAAGCGAACTGATGGAACGTGTGGGGGAACGATACGGCTTTTCCTGGTTTATCGCGACTAACCGCAGGCAGTCTTTGTACCGCATACATGTCATAAACGCCGTTTCTTTCTCAATCATCATTCTAATCACCGGCGGGAGCCAGATGATCCTTGCTGATATGTATGCCCTCGGACTGCTTGCCTGTTTCACCATCAATTTGGCGTCTCTCATCATCTATCGGTATTCCATGGGTACCAAGGAGGTAATCCACTATTTTACGAACCGTTTCGGTACGGTAGTGTTATTCTTGATTTTCTTGAGTTGCTTCGTCTTTCTGGCCTGGATGAAACCGCACGGGACGGAATTGTGGGCTATTGTCACGGGTGTCGTCCTCTGTGGTGGCTTGGTGGTAGCTCGAAAAAGAGCGCCGGAGATCAAAGCGGTTGCCGAAACCGACAGTCACATGGATATGATTCTATTTCTCGCCGAATCATCCGAAAAGGACCTGCACATCATCTTTCGCAGGCCGAGAGAAGAATCTCTGGACCACAGTAAAGAGAATGAGGCATACGTCACCTTCTACAATCCTCGGCAGGGCGCTCCGGCAAAACTGGCTCCCAATCATTTCAGGTTTGCCACGAGCAAAAGAACCCTTTACCAGCAGATGGTCGGGTTACTGAAAGTAATCGAATACGAATTGGCGCGACCGGAAGGTAGTAATCCACTTTGGTTGGCCTTTATCTTCCTGGTTGGACCGGTCATCATGGAGTAATGGTTAGTCTGCTTGCGACGAGGTAAAAAAGAAAAAGGACGCAATGAAAGAATTGTGTTCAGAATAACTCAAGTCCAGGTTAGATGAGTTCCTAGGGCCGACGCTTCGGGATAGGTTAACGACTTTTATTCACAAAAGCGGACTTTCAAGTTTTCCCGCGTCGAACAATTTCCCCGGTCACCATATATATGACGTCCTCGGCAATATTGGTCGCATGGTCTACAATGCGCTCCAGGTGCCGGGAAACGAGGAACAGATGTGTCAATGCATGGCGACTCGCAGGTTCCTCCTTAAGCCTTTCCTCGAAGTCCCTATGTAATTTGTGCTTCTTGAGATCTATGTGGTCGTCTTCTGCAAGATGTCCGCTATCTTCAGGAACAGGTCTGAATCGCGGACAATCCCTACCGGCTGATCGCCTTCGTACACAGGCAACACACTTACTTTGTTTTCGACCGAGTACCATCAAAGCTTCCAGGACGTCCGCATCCGCGCTTATGGTTCCTCTGATCTTAAGCATAATATCGCCCACCGGCTTTTCCGCATTCTTTATAATCCTTGCTCTGAGACCAAGTTTTGTTTCTTCCAAAGACGGCGAATTTGGATTAACCGCGCCGAGGGAATCCCACACTGCCCGCAACCTTGGCGGGAAAGTTGCCGGCTGTCTCAGGAATCAACACCTTTATAATGGATTGAAAATCCAAAATACCTGCGATTTGTCCGGTTTCTGTCCAATACTACAATAGTCCGGAAGCCTGCTTCGGTGCATTTGCCTTCCTCCACCTCGCAATAGAGCTTCCTCAGAGCCCGTATGGCCTCTTTCAGCGGCATGTCCGCCGTGGCGGTAGCTGCGCTACTAAGGGGAATCATGATTTCCCTTATTTTCTGCGATATAACCATGAATAGATCCCTTCCTATGGAAAGCCGAGTCGTTCTGGCATTTTCATGCGTTGTTTACTCCCGGTTCTTGGAGCATTTCCCAATTACGGATAACTGTAAGAGCTTCTTCGGGATTTCTCACCGAAGACAAACTTTCGACCAGTTGCCGATTACGGGCGGCTCGGCTAATGAGAGCAAGAACTTGAACCTGAACAGCAGGTATGTGAGCGGGAGAGAGAATCAGGAAAACAAGTTCAATGGGCTTGCCCGCAGACTCGTCGAGGACACCCTGTCCCGTCAAACCCAAGGCCACCACCGGCGTAGAAATCCCCTCGATCCGAGCATGCGGGAACGCTACCCCCTCGTTGAAGAAGGTCGAACCCTGTTCTTCTCTCTGCCTCACGGCTTGCAGAATTTCGTCAGAATCACATGCTTCGACGTCTTTGTCCGCGACTTCCACCAAGGCCCTCAGGACAAGATCTTTCTCAACAGGCCTATCCCACTTGATGATTCGGCGACTTGACAACAAACTGCTCAGGCTTGGGGAACCTGCACTGACAGAAGGCTCGATCACAGTCGTTTTCTTACTTTCAGGAAACTCTACCTCTGTTTTTTCTGTCGGAGTTTCCTGGCTGCTAGTGTCGAGCACAACCACAGTAACCCCCCTCGGTTTCTTGATAAGGCGTTCAACAACACTCTTTTTCCCCAACAGTCTTTTCCAGAACGGGACCTTGCCGGGGCTGCCAAGGACAATGTGGCCGACTCGGTATTCCTGTGCAAAACGCAGGATAGTGTCTGCGACGTCCTCTCCCTTGTACGTGAAGACCATGGCCCCCAGTTGTTTTGCAAGGGTCAAAGTACTTGAGAGAATCCGCTGGGTGTGCGCATCAATGACGGTAGGTTCTTCCGAGGGTGTTTGAACGTACACTGCGTACCAGTTCCGGTTCAGTCGTCCGGCAAAGCGGGAAGCGTAGCGCAGGAGCATCTCACTATTGGGCCCGCGTGAGCTCAGACAGACCATCAACTGATCAGGAGCGGCATCGCTGCCGTCTCCCGAGCTTTCGCGCATCCTCAAGTCGATCTGTGATGCAAGTTCACGCAGTGTAAGCTCACGAAGCTTCTCCAGGTTCGGCGTCTTGAAAAAATTAGCCAAGGCTGTCTCAATACGTTCCGGCGGATAGATTTTGCCTTCCCGCAAACGTTCCAGGAGGTCTTCGGTGGTGAGATCCACATTTACAATCTCATCCGCTTCAGCGAGGATCGTATCCGGCAGGCGTTCCCGGACCTTGACGTGAACGGTCTTTTCTACGGTATCGTACAGACTCTCTAAATGCTGAACGTTCAGGGTCGTAATAACGTGTATCCCCGCGGCCAGAATGTCTTGAACGTCCTGATAGCGTTTGGGATTTCTACTACCAGGCACATTAGTATGAGCCAATTCATCAATGAGCGCGACTTCGGGTCTGCGGTCCAATACGGCATCAACATCCATTTCCTCTAAAATGTGTCCTCGGTATTCCTGACTTCTCCTGGGGATCACTTCCAAGCCGTCGATGAGTTTGGCTGTATCCACTCGGCCGTGGGTCTCTATCAACCCCACCACAACGGCTATGCCTTCACCCATGAGCCGGTGGCCCTCTTGGAGCATCTGATATGTTTTGCCCACTCCCGCGCCGTAGCCCAGGTAAATCTTCAGCCTGCCCCGGCGGGAGCGGCGAATCATGCGCAAGAAGGTATTGGCTCTATCTTCGGTCATAGTTTTTCAGGTCATCTTGCATCGAGAGACAGGTTCAATGTCAAAACGTTCACCCTCGGTTCTCCGAGGATTCCCATGGTCCTCCCCTCGGTATGAGCTTGCACCTTCGCCAGAATCGCTTGTTCGCTAATGCCTCGCGCCTTGGCAACACGGCCGGCTTGTATGAGAGCGTTCTTGACACTTACATGGGGATCCAGACCGCTGGCCGAGGCTGTTACGGCATCGGCAGGGACTGGAACCGTAGGTGGCAGATTGTTTTCCGCGCGATACGCCTCGACCCGTTCCTTTACTGAATCGATCAATTTCTTGGAGGTGGGTCCGAGGTTGCTGCCTCCAGAGCTTGTGGCGTCATATCCCACCTCCCCTGCGGCAGAGGGCCGCGGATGAAAGTAATTTGGACCCGTGAAATTTTGGGCAAGAAGCTCGGATCCAATGGTCTTGCCATCGCGTACTATGAGAGAGCCGTTGGCCTTTTCCGGGAATAGCGTCTGGGCTACGCCCCACACTACTAGCGGATATATGCCGCACACAATCACGGCCAAGGACAGAGTCGCGATTACCGAAACGCGAAGCTCGGAAATGAGATTCTTCATGACAAATTCTCCTCCCTACGCAAGATGCAGGGCGGACACGATCAGGTCTATGAGCTTTATGCCCACAAACGGTGCCACCAATCCACCAAGCCCGTAAATAAGCAGGTTGCGGCGCAATAACACGGCAGCGCTAAGTGGTCGGAAACGTACCCCGCGCAACGCCAGAGGTATGAGAGCCACAATGATGAGCGCATTAAAGATTACAGCGCTCAAAATGGCACTTTGTGGCGAATGTAATCCCATGATGTTCAACGGGCCGATCACAGGAAAAGTCACGACCAACATCGCGGGAATTATGGCAAAATACTTGGCCACATCATTGGCTATACTGAAAGTCGTAAGAGCCCCTCGCGTCATGAGCATCTGTTTTCCGATTTCCACTATCTCAATGAGCTTGGTGGGGTTCGAATCCAGATCCACCATGTTGCCCGCCTCTTTCGCCGCCTGAGTCCCCGTGTTCATGGCTACTCCCACATCGGCTTGAGCCAAGGCGGGAGCATCGTTGGTACCGTCCCCGGTCATTGCCACAAGGTGACCCGTCGCCTGTTCCTTGCGGATCAGTGCCAGCTTATCTTCAGGTCTGGCTTCGGCAAGGAAATCGTCTACTCCAGCTTCCTTCGCGATAGCCGCGGCCGTCAGCCGATTGTCACCAGTGATCATCACGGTTTTGATTCCCATGGACGCGAAAACGCTCAAAGCGGTCTTTCAGCCCGCCCTTTACGATGTCTTTGAGGTGAATCACACCGATTGCTTTATCATTTTCAGCTACCACCAGAGCAGTTCCGCCTGATGTCGAGATCCTTGTCACTGCGTCCTCAACTGACTGCGGCAAGTGACCGCCGACGAATTCTGGTCACAGCGTCAGGCGCTCCTTTCCTGATCTGTCTGCCGTCTATGTCAACGCCGCTCATTCGAGTCTGGGCCTTGAACGGGATGAACATGGCACGGGGCATGTCCGCCATTTTGCGGCCCCTGAGTCCGTACTGCTTGGCAAGAACCACAATGCTCCTTCCTTCCGGTGTCTCATCTGCCAAGGAAGCAAGTTGCGCGGCATCAGCCAATTGCTGGACTTCGACTCCCTCAGCGGGTACAAACTCTGTTGCCTGACGGTCTCCGAGGGTAATAGTACCAGTCTTGTCCAGAAGCAGGACATCCACGTCCCCCGCGGCCTCCGCGGCCCGACCGCTCATGGCAAGCACGTTCTTCTGCACGAGACGGTCAATTCCCGCGATCCCGATGGCGCTCAAAAGACCACCAATAGTGGTAGGGATGAGGCAAACTAGCAATGCCACCAAGACCGTGATCGAGAAGGAGATCGCCCGCGTAGAGACCAAAGGACTTCAGAGTGAGGATCACCACGAGAAAGATGATGGTGAGGGCCGCCAGGAGAATTGTGAGGGCTATCTCATTTGGCGTCTTTTGGCGTTGAGCCCCTTCAACCAGGCGAATCATGTGGTCAAGGAAGCTTTCACCAGGATTGGCCGTTATTCGAACTATAATGCGGTCTGACAGCACTCTCGTACCGCCGGTGACCGAGCTTCTGTCGCCCCCCGCTTCCCTTATGACCGGCGCGGATTCACCGGTAATTGCTGACTCGTCAACGGAAGCAACGCCTTCAATCACCTCGCCGTCTCCGGGTATGATCTCTCCGGCCGAGACGACCACCTCGTCGCCTTTTCGCAGTTGTTCCGCAGAGATTTCCTGCTCGATCAAACCGTCCTGCAAGAGACGGTGAGCCATTGTCTGTGTCCGCGTCTTTCGCAGAGCATTGGCCTGTGCCTTCCCTCTGCCTTCGGCCACTGCCTCGGCGAAATTGGCGAACAACACCGTGAACCAGAGCCAAATCGCAATTTGCAGCCCAAAGCCGAACGTTTCGCCTTCCGGCTTCACAAGTAGACCTGCGGTCGTTATTGCGGCTCCAACCTCGCAGACGAACATGACCGGGTTTCTTGCCATGTTCAAGGGATTGAGCTTCTTGAAAGACTCCACAACTGCCTGACTTAATATCTCAGGCTCGAATGTTGAATGTGCTTTTGCAGCCATCGTGGTGTTTCCTCTTAATACAAGACGTTCGACTGGGTCATGAGGTAGTGTTCGACAATAGGTCCCAGTGACAGAGCCGGGAAAAATGTCAGGGCTCCCACAATCAGGACCGTTCCTACCAGGAGCACCGTGAACATCGGCCCGGACACGGGAAAGCTACCGCCACTCGCAGGAACCAGCTTCTTCTTGGCCAGGTTTCCCGCCAGTGCAAGAGCCGGAACTATCATGAAAAATCGGCCCAGGAGCATTGCCATTGCAATAGTAGTGTCGTACCAATAAGTGTTGGTGTTCAGGCCGGCAAAAGCACTGCCATTATTCCCTGTCGCAGACGAGTACGCATACAGGATTTCACTGAAACCGTGAGGTCCGGTATTGTTCAAGCCTGCCAAACCCCAACCACTCACAACAGCCCATGCTGTAAAGCCCAGGATACTCAAGACAGGGACCATGACGTAAAGAACGCTTGCTTTCACGTCATAGGCTTCTATCTTTTTGCCGAGGTATTCCGGCGTCCTCCCGACCATCAGGCCGGCAAGAAACACAGCGAGCACCACGAAGACCAGCATCCCATAAAGACCGGCTCCGACGCCTCCAAAGATCACTTCGCCCAACTGGATGTTGAGCATTGGGATCAGTCCGCCCAACGGAGTGAAGGAGTCGTGCATGGAGTTGACCGCGCCGCACGAAGCGTCAGTGGTCACGGTGGCAAAAAGGGCAGAATTGAACACTCCGAAACGGACCTCTTTGCCCTCCATGTTTCCGAGAGAAGCATCCACTCCGAGGGCGTGTAAGCGCGGATTGCCTGCTGCTTCCGCCCACCAACAGACCATCAGACCTGCCAGAAAGATGGCTGCCATAGCGCTCCAGACTGCCCACCCGTGTTTCTGGTTTTTCACCATACGCCCGAGATAATAGGTCAATCCGCTCGGTATCAGAAAAATCGACAGCATTTGAAAAAAGTTGGAAAGAGGTGTGGGATTTTCGTAAGGGTGAGCCGCATTAGCATTGGTAAAACCGCCTCCGTTGGTCCCCAGCATCTTGATCGCCACCTGAGAGGCCATTGGCCCTTGCGCAATGGTCTGAGCCTCGACCTTTCGGTCCTCCATCACCGGGTTGCCTTGCTCGTCGTTGATTCCCTGTCCGTCGGCATCTTTTTTGGGAACCTGAGTGGTGTAAGATTCGATCACCTGCGCTGTTTCGTAGGGCTTGAAGTTTTGGATCATCCCTTGCGACACGAGAAACACCGCATAGACAAGGCAAATCGGCAAAAGCACGTAGAGAGTTATGCGAATCAGATCCGTCCAGAAGTTGCCGATGGTTTTTGCAGAGTTGCGCGCAATGCCCCGCACCAGGGCTGCCGCTACGGCTATACCTACAGCAGCAGAGACGAAGTTGTGGAATGCTAAACCTACCATCTGGGATAGGTATGACATGGTTGATTCGCCGCCGTAGCTTTGCCAGTTGGTGTTGGTGGTAAAGCTCACCGCTGTGTTGAAGGAGAGGTGATCGCCGACAGGCCCGAGGCCCTGGGGGTTAAGCGGCAGGATGTGCTGAAGCCGCAGAATCGCGTACGTGAACAGAGCGCCAACAAGGCTGAAGGCAACTAGAGCAAACGTATACTGTTTCCAGTCCTGCTCCTTTTGGGGATCCACACGAAGAAGGAAATAGAGTAGCCGTTCCACAGGACCTATCACCGGGGCCAAAAAAGGCTTACCTTGCACATCCAGAACCTGGCCGAGATAAAGGCCCATCGGCTTGGTCAGCGCCACAAGCAAGACCAACGAACAGGGCTAATTGAATCCATCCAAAATAATCCATAATAGTTCACCTCGTTAGAACCATTCCGGCCTTAGGACCGTGACGAACAGGTACACAATAAGAATCACACCAATCAAACCTACGATCGCGTCAACCATGGTTCAGATCCTTTCACACGCCAGACAGTACAAAGCGCATAGCCCGAAGAAAGCTATGAGACCCGCGACAAAAAAGAGATCAGTCATATTGAGTTTCCTCCTCGAAAATACGATCAGAGCGTTTGAGAGAAAAAGTAAAAGTGCTTCCTTCAGCTTCCCGGCTTTCAGCCGTAATGGTCCCGCCGTGCGCCTCTACGATCTCTTTTGCAATGGCAAGCCCCAAACCCGCGCCCGAGTCAGACTCCTGGCCGGGAATCCTGAAGAATTGCTCGAAAATTGTTTGAAGATAGCGCTCTGGTATGCCCTTGCCTGTATCCGAGACTGAAAAACGAACAGATTCCTCGTCAGCCTCTGCGGAGAGCGTTATGGCGCCGCCCGGATCAGTGTATTTCAGAGCATTGGAAAACAAGTTCGCAAAAACATGACTTACCCGCGTCGGATCGGCCCAAACTTCCGGCAAATCGTCGGGTAGTTTCACGACCATGCTTACGCCGCAATCCTGGCAAGCACTCCGGAAAGGTTCCGCCGCATCCAATGCCAGAATGTGAGGGGACACCGGCTGGAAATCCATGTGTGCCTTTCCCGCCTCGATCCGGCCTATGTCCAACAAATCTTCCAGGATCCTGTGCAGCCGTTCGGCATCTTCTTCCGCGGCAATAAGCACCTCCGCCTGTTTTTCAGTCAACCCCCCCAAATCCTCTTCAAGGAGCAAATGAATCGCCATGCGAACGGATGTGAGCGGTGTCTTCAATTGGTGAGACACGGTAGAGATCACCCCTCGTTTCAAGTCATCCTGCTGGGCTTGCTGCGTAATATCTGAAAGAATGAACATCACGGCCGTCGCTTGCTTTTCTCGGTCCAAGATGGGCACGGCGCGTGGACGAAAGTAACGTTCTTCTCCGTTGACAAAGCGTTGGATCGGAGATCGGCTCCCACTTGGTTCGACCGAAGCGCCGTTCTTAAGAGCGGTGTTGAAAAGGGGCAGGATCCAATCGAGAGAAAGACCTTGAATCTGCGTGTTGGGCTTGAGCCCGAAAGCACTGACAGCCGCCTCGGTGGCCACTTCCACCCGTCCATCGAGGTCCACGACCGCGACAGCATCAGGGCAGAGTGTTAAAGGCTTGTTGTGTGGCATGCTGAATTTGAGCCAATTTGGCCTCACGAGTGCGTCGAACCCGTCGGAGGCTCTCTGCCATGGAGTTGAAAGCTTCTGACAACTGGCCTATCTCATCGCGGGAGTCAGTTTTTACGACTAAGTCGAGATTTCCCGCTCTAATTTCATTTGCTGAAAGGATGAGCCGGGTGATCGGCCGAAGGATCCATCGTCCGGTAAAAAATATGAAGCCGCCCGCCACAACTGCCCCAACGATCAGCAGAAAATACATCTGCTGCCTGGCTGAGGCAGCCCGGCGCCGCGCATGGTCATTGGCATCGCCCATGCTGTGTTGGTTCATCCGAAGGATCGTCATCAGCCGTGGTCTTGATCTGTTCGAAGAGGGGAAGAAGCTTGGTGAAATAATTTGTGCGCCTGACATCAGCAGGAAGACTTGGGTCTGTCGCATCCTTAATTGTTGATTTATATTGCATGAAGAAGTCTCGGAGCTGATGAGCTTTTTCGCCTTCTCCGGGGAGCGTAATATTGTTCAGCTCTACTTGGAGGGCCTTCTCGAAGTCTGATTCATTGGCACTGATCAGCTTCATCCCCTCTTGCTCGTACCCGAGCAGCAGAAACAGTACTCCGCTATCTATGCGCTCCAGAGCTTCCTTCATTTGCTGGCATGCGATCACGCTGCGATAGTTTTCTCGAAGGATCACATCGATGGAATCCCCGAGCTGGGAGAGCAGTATGACGCTCTGCCCGCCGATAATAAGAATTATGGCCAGCAGCCCGCCGAATCCCAATGACAGTTTTTGACGCAGGCCGAGCATCTTCTGTTCCTCGCTCAAAGCTTAGTAGCAACCTTCATGCCAAATTCGTCCGCACCTAACCCCGCATAATTACAACAAGGGGTGAACAACTCGCGGGGTAGGGTCTTGCGCCTGGCAAGGTCCGCTATCGAAACACCTTGCATTATGCAAGGTCAGACAGATATCCCAAGATCCGAGCCTCTCGTTATTCTTGAATGTACACTTTCACCCTGGCACGGTAAGAAGTTGTCATTGCGAGCGCCACGAAGCAATCTCGAATCCCGCGGGACTCGAGAGACAAGCGGGTATTGCTTCGTCGTATCACTCCTCGCAATGACACGGAGGCGACACACCCCCTGACTGAATGCCAACTATTGAATCAAATTTTATATTGCTTTCGTCGGCGCCAAAGCGTGGCCTGGTCTATCCCGAGGATTTCGGCGGCTTCTTGAAGTGATTTCGTTGAGGCCAAAACACGCCTGATGTGCTCTTCTTCAATTCTGGCCAGGCTTGCGGGGTCCCCAAGTTTAAGTCTGGCCATGTTGTGAGATATTCTATCGGGCAAATGTTCGACGCCGACAACATCGGATTTGCAAAGGATAGCAGCCCGCTCAACGATATTGCTTAATTCCCTCACATTTCCGGGCCAATCGTATTCTTTGAGTCCTTGCAGGGCACTCTCCGTGAAACCTTGAAAAAGACGATGATTCTTGCGGCCAAAGAACGCCAGTAACATCTCTGCCAAGGGGGCCACATCTTCGGGTCGCTCACGTAAAGGAGGAATCTCAATCTGTATTACGTTGAGTCGATAGAAGAGGTCCTCTCGGAAGCGTCCTTCCCGAACCGCATTTTCCAAGTCGATGTTGGTGGCCGTTATAATGCGGACATCGGACCTTCGTGTAATGAGTTCGCCCACACGCTCGTATTCACGGTCTTGAACAAATCGTAACAGCTTGGGCTGAAGGGGCAGTGGTAAGTCCCCGATCTCATCCAAAATAAGAGTTCCGCCCTCACAGATTGCTATACGTCCCGGATAATCGCGAATTGCTCCTGTGAATGCGCCCTTGGCATGCCCAAATAGTTCACTTTCCAGCAGTTCCAAGGGAAGAGTCGGGCATGAGATCGACCCCCAGAGGCTTTTCAGCGCGATCACTCCAATGATGGATGGCTCGCGCCAGGGCACTTTTTCCTGTGCCGCTCTCGCCGCGAAGCAGGACGCTGGCATCGGAAGCGGCAACTTCCCGCGCCAGGTTCACCGCCCGTTGCATTGCGGGGTTGGTGCTGGAAAAGTCCGCCTCGGGGACTGATCTTCCCAACTCGTCCTGCAGGGCTGTAACCTTCTGTTCTAATGAGCGAACTGAGGTCACTTTACCGACGACCAGATTCACTTGCGCGGGTGTAAACGGCTTCGGAATATAGTCTGTGGCCCCACGACGCATGGCTTCGACCGCAGTACCAATTGAAGAATAAGCAGTTATCACCACTACTTTGAGCCAAGGGGTTGAAGCCAGCAACAAGGGGATCAAATCCATTCCGTCGTCTGTGCCAAGCCTAAGATCGACAAATGCCAGGTCAAAAGAGCGCTGTGCCGCTTCTGCAACGGCATCTTGAAAATTACTGACCGCAATGACCTTATGCTGTCTTGTTTCCAGACAAATGGTTAATGTTTTGCGAATGTTGACCTCATCATCCACGATCAGAATGTTGAGAGGTCCTGCTGAGGCCTGCGGTTCAACCATGGGAAAAGCCATCCTGCGCTGAGCAAGAATAGGATCTTATTCTCGGACCGGAACCCGTGACACAAGAGTATGACAATTAAGAGACCATTCGGTAACACTCTTTTGGAGACACTGCAAAAAATTTCACTGTATCGCGGGACAACTCGTTTCATAGAATGACCTTTGCGGTTGGAACACGGCATGATACGGACTCGCTTTCATACTGTGAAAATGCCGTCCGTTCCGGTAGGAGCAGACCTGCGTATCTGTCCGGATTTGCGCGCACCCATGGGTGCGCGCGGTACGCAGACATGTTGTTCGGAGAAGTCCACCAAGAATTCACCATTTTCCGCCGACTTCGCATGCCTCGCTGAATTTCATTCTCTTGACACTTTGTCTGCGGATTGCTATTTCAAGAGCGACAACGCGCTTTTGCCGCCTCATTTGAGAGGGAACTATGCGGCATGAGAGGAAAGGGGGTGTCTCCCTACTTGGACGAAACTCAGCCTTCGAGAGAAGGAAACCTGCATCGGTGGTTAAAAAGAATCGGCCTGGAACGGCGCCCGAAAGAAATTCAGGACGTCCTGGACGAAAGTGAACAACAGGGACTGATCGGCCATGATGAAGGGGACATGATCGAGGGGATCTTCGATCTGAAGCAGACCGTAGCCCGTGAGATAATGATCCCGCGAACCCATCTTGTTTCTGTTTCTAAAGATTGTACGCGCGAAGAGCTACTTAATACGATTATTGAGTCCGGTCATTCACGCATTCCGGTGTACAGTGAAAACGTCGATCACATAGTCGGAATAGTCTACGCCAAGGACCTTCTTCCATTGTGGCTCAATGGCAAAGATGAGTTCAGTATCGAGGAAATCTGGAGAGAACCGTTCTTCATACCCGAAACCAAGCGAATCAACGATCTTCTTAATGAACTGCGAAGCAAGAAATCCCACCTGGCAGTGATCGTGGACGAATACGGCGGAACAGCAGGTATCGTTACTATTGAAGATATCATTGAAGAGATTATCGGCGAGATCCGGGACGAACATGACGTCGAGGAGGAGTTGTTCCTGCCGCAAGAGGATGGATCTGTGCTGATTAACGCCAGGGCAAATCTTGATGATTTCGAAGAGCATTTCGGGGTCACACTTCCCAGGGAAGGGTTCGATACCCTGGGAGGGTTCATAATCCATCTCATGGGTAAGGTCCCCCGTAAAGGTGAAGAGATTACCTATGAGGGACTTCGAATGCGCATTCAAGGCGGTGACCAAAAGAGGATAACCCGCGTGCTCGTGACTCTCGAAGTCGAGGCCGATGCCGGAACGTCTTCCAGTCACCAAGAACCCAATCCATGATAGCTCCGCTCGTCGTCTCAGCGGGCGGCGGTCTTCTCTTATCCTTCGCCTTCCCTCCATTACGGCTCGATTTTCTTGCTTGGATCGCCTTTGTTCCCCTTTTATGGGCAATCCATAGGGACCCTCGGCCTGCCTTAGCAGCTTTATATGGTGTGGCTTTTGGAGTTGCTTTCTTTTCAGTGGATTTGAGCTGGATTTATCATACCCTGACAATGCATGGCCACTTTGGATCTACCTCCGCCCTTGCCATGTTCGTTGGCATGATCTTGACACTGGCCCTGTTTCCGGGAGCCTTTGCGTTCTATATCGGCGCTACTCCTAAATAGGGGGATCACCCCGGCATTGGCCGCGCCTTTCTTATGGACGGCCCTGGAATATTTTCGGACCGTTCTGTTTACCGGTTTTCCATGGGATCTGACAGGTTATTCACAGGCGGGCCATGAAACCGTCATTCAAATCGCTGACATGACCGGCGTTTATGGGGTCTCTTTTCTTCTCTTACTGGTGAACGGGACCTTGTGGGAAGTGCTGCGGGCAACGATGAAGAGGGATCGGTTCCCCGTGAAGTTGATTGCGACAACGGCCGGGACCCTAATTCTTGTGTTGGTTTACGGAAATGTCAGAATCGCCCATTTCTCCACTGACCAACAAGACAAGTCAGGTGTTGTTGTCGGCATTCTTCAGGGCAATATTCCTCAGGAAATAAAATGGGAAGACGCATCACGGCGCCATACGTTTGCCACCTATGAGAGGCTGGCCGAGCAAGCCGTACAAGCGGGCGCCCAGTTGTTAGTCTGGCCCGAAACCAGCGCTCCGGTTCTATTTGGTGGCGGTAATCCCGATTGGCAGAGGCCCGGTGAGATTTCACTGCGGCTGAAAGTACCCATGCTTGTGGGGGCGCCATCAATCAAAACGGTGGGCGGGAATACACGATACTACAATAGTGCGTTTCTCGTCGACGGAACCATGCTGCGTTACCGTTACGACAAAATGCATCTAGTCCCCTTTGGGGAATACATGCCTCTGACATGGCTGCTGCCGTTGGGCCCCGGGATAGCCACCAGGGACGCGGACTATTCCCCCGGTGAGGACATGACAATAATGCATGTGAAAGGGCATCCCGCTTTCGGGGTTTTGATCTGCTACGAGACAATCTTTCCTGACCTCGCGAGGACGGCCGTTGGGAAAGGAGCCGGTATGCTGATAAACATTACCAATGATGGATGGTTCGGAGACACCGCTGCTCCCTACCAACATCTGGCAATGGCCGGCATGCGCAGCGTGGAGAACCGAGTGTGGCTCGTACGGTCAGCCAACACGGGGGTCAGTGCAGCCTTTGACCCTACCGGACGCATGGTATCGCGAATCCCCTTGGAGCAGGAGGGCGTCTGCACGGTCCGTGTCCCTACCTCCGCGGCGGCTGGCTCATTGTACACCCGCTTCGGCGACTTGTTCGCCTGGTGCTGCATCGCAGTCTCCATACTGCTCGGCCTAACCGGAATCAAGTTCGGCAGATAGCTCCAGCCAGATGAGTAATCTGGATTGTGGTGCCTCTATAGGCGATACAAAATACTTCCAAAATGGGATGAACTAGTTCAGGGTATTCCTCGGCATCAATCTTTCACCCGGGGGAGGTTACGGCCAATGACCGCAGAGGCAAAGAGAACTCTCATCAGACTTGGGGCCGTTGTTGCCTTCTTTGTCGTTTTGATTTGGCTGATGAGCGCCTTGGAGTCTGTCACCACCGTTGTCATGGTGGCTTTTTTCCTGGCGTACATACTGAACCCCATTGTTGAACGGCTGACTTCCTGGGGGCTGGGCCGGCCTTTGGCTGTGTTCATAATTCTGCTCTCAGGATTATTTCTTTTTATCGGACTCTTGCTTTTTGTCGTTCCGGTTATCATCGAAGAGACCAGGAAGTTCGCTGATGTTCTGCCACGTTACGCTTCCGCCCTACACGGCCAACTCATGCGGTTGGCAGAAAAATTTGACGTGGCCATTCCCCAGGACTGGGACCAGGTGACCAGCCTGATTGTCGAGAGAGGCAGACAATTCCTGCCCAGGATAGCCGATATATCAGCCCAGGCTTTCTTCTCGATATTCAAATCCACTCTGCACATTTTGTCGGCTCTCCTTCACATTCTTCTAGTGCCTATCATCACGTATTACCTTTTGGTCTCCTTCGATTCTATCAAAAAAGGAATAGAGGAACTGATCCCGCCTTACGCAAGGGATCCGGTAATTCAAAAACTCGGGGAGATAGATCGAGTGCTGGCCGGCTTCATCCGAGGCCAGTTGACTATTTGCCTCATCCTGGCGGTTTTGTACAGTTTGGGATTCGTTCTAATACGCATCGATCTGGCCGTGGTCCTGGGACTCGTTTCCGGGCTCCTCTTCATTGTTCCCTACCTCGGAACCATGATCGGCGTGATCTTCGGTTCCCTTATGGCTTTGGCCAAATATGGGGACTGGGTCCACGTGCTCTACGTCTTCGGATGGATCGGACTCGTGCAACTCTTGGAAGGTTATGTCCTGACGCCCAGGATAGTGGGACAGGCTACGGGCTTGCACCCGGTGGTGTATATTCTGGCTGTCATTGTAGGCGGGAACCTCTTTGGTTTTGTGGGCATGCTCGTAGCCGTTCCAGTGACCGCTGTGCTGCAGGTACTGCTGGCTACCGGTATCAAGGCGTATCGGAATTCCTACTTATATAGTGAGCCGCCGCACGCGAGAACCAAGAAATGAACAACAGTGTCTTGTATGTGGTGTCGACTCCCATAGGTAATTTGGAGGACATCACCTTGCGTGCACTGGATGTGCTTCGCAAAGTGGACCTGATTGCATGCGAAGACACTCGCAAGAGCCGAATACTCCTTGAGCGCTGGGAAATCTCTACCAAGCTCATGAGCTTGCATCGCTTCAGCGAGAGTCGCAAGACCCAAGTCATTCTGGAGCGTCTCGATCGAGGAGAAAATGTCGCGATTATCTCCGATGCCGGGACCCCTGCCATTTCCGATCCGGGTAGCCGACTAGTTCGAGCGGCACTTGAGGCCGGTTTCACTGTAACTCCCATTCCCGGCCCCTCATCGATCACTGCTGCCCTGTCTGTTTCCGGCATGGATTGCTCCTCCTTCGTATACCTTGGATTCGCTCCCAGGATGGATGGCCGGCGTCGAGCGTTCTTTGACAAAATTCGGCAGGAAGAGCGAACCTCTCTTTTTTTCGAGACCGCGAAACGTGTTCAGGCAACTCTGCAAGTGGCAGAGGAAATCCTTGGCGATAGGCGACTGGTCCTGTCGAGAGAGCTTACCAAGCTGCATGAGGAGATTATTTCGGGCACAGCGGCAAGCATTCTCGCACTGTTTGAGACCCGAGCATCCGTCAAGGGAGAGATCGTCGTGGTTGTGGAAGGCGGATCGGGATCAAGCCCGCAAATTGACGTCCGCGAGGCGGTAAGACTCCTGCTAGCCGAGGGCTTATCGGGGAAGAGATTAGCAGAGGAGGCTCACAAGAGATATTGCCTGAGGAAAAGTGATGCGTACGAAGCTTTCTTGA
>CAWEJR010000036.1:0-29620 GCA_963809365.1 uncultured delta proteobacterium
TTCTCTAAAATGAACTGCCTTTGATCACGCGTCGTCACCTGGTCGTGATGATCGCAGCTTTTGTGTTTCAGTTTCGTTCACAGCGAACGTTGCCGAGTCCACAACCACCCCGTATTTTTCCCGCGCGGCTTCCAAAGAGACTATCCCATTTCGGACTTCTTCAGCGACTTTCTCCTTGGGCCTCAAAAATGGGTCGCCGTATCCGCCTCCGCCACCCGCCTGCTGAAAATAGATCGTCCCTTTGGGGACACCCTCGACCAAATCTTTTGTTGTGCAAAGATACTCCCTCCCGTCGGGATAGGTCAGCTCGATCTTGTTTAAGGTGCCTTCCATGCCGCCCATGGATCCGCGTGCCGGTTCCACGTCTCCATCACCGAAGGTCACCACTTTCGTGTTATCCGAACCGAGGACAAACTCGGTCTCTACGCCGAGTCCTCCGCGCCACTGACCCGGCCCGGCAGAATCTAGCCAATATTCATGTTTAACCAGAAGATGAGGTGTCTGCTGCTCGAACATCTCGTAATCCTGATCCAGGACTCCTCCGGACGCGTCGATCATACCGATATGGTCATAACCGTCCACCCCCTCTATGGCCCCCGAGCCTCCTTTCAGCCCCATAAAGCCAATATCCACGTAAGGGGTGTTCTTGCGTGGGTCCACCCCCGTGGTAAGCGAGCATAACAGCTCGTTCCATTCCGCGGTGACTCGCTCCGGGATAACCGGCCCCAGTGCCCTCATTATCGCGTCGGCATTGTTCGGGCAGAGATGATTGCCGTACGTTGTGGCGGCAGGATATGCGGCATTGAGTATCGTCCCCACTGGGATGATGATCTTGACCGGCTTCACCATCCCGTCGTTGTGTGGCATGTCCGGGTTGACCATCTGCAGAAAGGTTAGAATCGTGGCCGATGCGCTTGAGGTGTAAGTTCCGTTGACAAAACCTGTGGTTTGAGGGTCCGTATCCGAATAGTCGAAGGTAATCTCGCCATCGCCTACCGTTATCTTCACTCTGATTTGATACTTGGAGCCTGGGTTTTTCCCGTCGAAGTAACAGGTGGATTCACCGTAGTAGACCCCTTTGGGAATAGTACGGATTTCCGATCGCATCATCTTTTCCGTCGAGTCAAAAAGGTATTCCTTGTGAGCCTCGAAGACATCGCGCCCATAACGCTCTATTATCTTTAATAGTCCGCGCTCTCCGACCACGCAGGAGCCAATCTCCGCTCGCATGTCTTCGGCCACTATGTCGAGCCGTATATTGGCAAAAATCAGGTCCCACACGTCTTTACGCAGTTTGCCTCTTTCGTAAACCTTGACCGGCGGTATGCGTAGAGCCTCTTGCCAGACTTCCACAGCATTAGGATTGTACCCGCCCTGGACAGCGCCGCCAATGTCCGCCTGATGGCCCTTACAAGCGGCCCATCCCACCAGGATGCCATCGTAAAAGATGGGCTTGTACGCGGCCACGTCGTTGTTCTGATTTCCCATAGAAAACACGTCGTTATGAAAGATCACGTCACCCGGATAGATCTCGTGACCGAAGTAATTGACAATGTACTCACAGACGGGTCCGAGAGAAAAAGAGAGGATGGGAAGGTTCTCGGTCTGCTCCAGCATTTTGCCTCTCGCGTCGTAAAGGCCGGTGACGAAGTCTTTCGCCTCGCATAAGATGGGGGACCTCGTCGTCATGGTCAAAGCAATGCTCATCTCCTCAGTAATCGACTTCAGGCGACGCTGCAGGATAGAGACCAGTACCTTGTCGATCTGATTGCTCATGAGAGGATCCTCCTTTTCACTTCTTCCTCGCATTCCTTGAGGTACATCGTGAAACTACCGAAGCGATCCGTAAGGACGTTGAATTCGGGTGCAACAAACGTCGTAGTGTTGACCTGCTCTATAATCGCTGGTCCCTCTATGTGATTGCCGAATTCGAGGGCCAACCCGTCGAAAACGCTCACTTCTCGAAACTCTTTCTGAAGCGGTAGATAAACCTTGCGGCTTCTTTTGTAGGCCCGTGAGGGGTCTTCGCCGGCGTGTTTTTGCTGCTGGAATTCAGGTTTGTCCGTGCTGCCAATGCAGACGAGACGCATGTTTATCAGCTCTATAGGGGTACCTTGATCCTCCAGCGAATAGCCGTAAAGAGCATTGTGCGCGGGGTGAAATCTGCGCGCCATGGAACTGATATCAAATCTGTCCACTTCCTGCGCCGTGACCATTACCCCCACTTCGTGATATTGCTTGACGTACCTGAGATCCAGAGAATACCGGTACTCGATGGAAGACTCTTTGATTCCCTCGGAGATCAGAAGCTGTTTCCCCTCTTTTTTCATTTCGTCAAAGAGACGCCCGAAAACCTGAGGTTCAGCGTCCTGCAGGTAGACCGCATAGGTCCTCACGAAGTCATGCTTGAGGTCTGACATCAGCATGCCCGCAGCACAGAAGATTGAAGACTCCCGCGGCACTATGAGCACTGGGTTTTCCAACTCCAAAGCAATCATACACGCGTGGTTCGGGCCGGCGCCCCCGGCTACCACCAGGGGAAAGTCCCGTGGGTCCTGGCCATGCTTAACGGCTACTTCTCTAACGGCCGCGGCCATGTTGACGTTGATCACCCGGTACATACCAGCCGCAGCTTCAAAGAGGTCATAACCTGAGGGTTTGGCGATCTTCGCCTCTATCGCCCTCTTCGCGCGGTCCGCATGGAGAGGCATACGTCCACCTGCAAAGAAGTCGGGGTCCAGGTATCCCAGGACGAGATCCGCATCGGTGCAGGTCGGGTCTTCACCGCCAAGTCCGTACGAGGCAGGACCAGGATCGGATGACGCGCTCTGCGGACCCATTCTCAGGAGCCCACCCTCGTCTATCCAACCTATAGAGCCGCCTCCTGCGCCGATGGTCACCACGTTGAGCATGGGGAGAGCCAGTCTAAGCCGGTTGATCTCACCTACGGTGGTAGTGAAGGGGTTGGCGTCCTTGATAAGGGCACAATCAAAGGAGGTCCCTCCCATGTCCATGGTTATGCAGTCTCGGTAATTTTGTATCCCCGCGTACACGATTCCAGCCACAGGTCCTCCCGCGGGGCCTGACAGCAGCGTCGTCGCAGCATGATCCATTGCAAAATCGGGTGAGATTACGCCCCCGTTAGACTGCATTATCAGAAGTATGTTGGGAAAGCCCGCGTCATCCAGTTTCTTGAGAAGGCTCTGCAAGTATCGTCGGAGGATCGGGCCCACATAGGCGTTGAGAACTGTGGTCGAGACCCGGTCGTAGAATCGTATAGAGGGGAGTATCTCAGTGGAAACCGAGACGTACGCGTCGGGCATTATCTCCCTGACGATCCTTGCAGCTTGCTGCTCGTGGTCTCGATTGGCAAAAGAATTCATAAAACAAACGGCAACGGCCTCGACCCCATTTTCCTTAAGAAACTTTGTCTGAGACCGCAGTTCTTCTTCCGCCAACGGCATGATCTCCTTGCCTGCGTAATCAAGGCGACCGGAGACTGGCAGCCTGAAATAGCGCGGGACCAGGGGCACGACATTGGAATAACGGTTGTTGTACTGCTCTTCACGTATTCCCCGCCTCATCTCCAGAGCATCCCTCACACCTTCGGTCGTCAGGAGGCCCGTCTTGGCCCCGCGGTACGTGAGGACAGCGTTGGTCGTAACGGTTGTGCCATGCACAATCACGGCAACCGAAGCCAGGAAGTCCTTCAAGGCCATCTCTTCGTCCCGGGCCATCTCGGAAATCCCCTGCATGGTCGCTATGGACGGGTCCTTGGGAGTAGAAAGCACCTTGTAAGTACGGAATTGTCCGTCAGCGCGAGTCAGCAGAAAATCGGTGAAAGTACCTCCTACGTCGATTCCGATCTTGTAGTTCATGACGGCCTCTTGGATTGGAAGGAGTAGTTCTGGTTGAACGATGAGACTACTTAGAGACGAAAAATATTAGAATGCAGACATTTTGTTGTCAATGTTGTAGCCGCTTTCTGAGTAAGAAGATTGCAGAAACGCGCTTTTTAATTACTGTAATTCAGACGGAGGAATTTTGAAACGAAAATAAGCTCCGGCATGGGGCGACCTTCAGGCCAACAGATCTTCCTCTTTTCATTTTCAGATCTTTTCGAAGTCTATCCGGCCTTTTTCGCTCTATCAGCCTTACTATCCGCCGGGGTGCAGATTGTCAGTACGAGATTCTCCAGGATGGCCTTCGGCGCGTGGGCGCCCAGTTTTGAAGACTTCATCAGCACGTCCGCCTCGAGAACCGCTTCCATGATCCCGGTAAGCTTTCCCATGGGAAATTTCTGTGCATCCCTAAGGTATAAATAAAGAGGATAATCCTTCATCGCCAGCAGGCTAAATTTTCCTTTTTGCGCCATGCCTGGATTTTCCTCACGTACCCTCTTAAGGATCGGGAGAAAGCTCTGGTAATTCATCCCTCGCTTCCAGGAAGACCGAAATACCGTGAACAACATCTCTCGGGCCACCATGAGCCTCCGGAACTCAGTGGCTATCGAAGCAAGGGTCTGTAACGGATGCGAAACGAGTTTTAGATTTTCGTGGAGTGCAGGGAGGCATCGCTTGATATCCGCGGTCCGTAGCACATTGTTCAGATCGAAGAATGCCGCTTCATGGGAATCTGAAAACAGGGCCTCGACGTCAGTGCCCGTGATTTTTCGGCGTTCCCCCACATATCCGACCAGCTTTCCCAGTTCGCTCTCCAGTTGTCTGATCTCTTTACCGGAACGGGAGTACATCTTTTCTATAGCCTCTGGAGCTATCTCTTTGCCCGCTCGGCTCAGCACATCGCGCACGCGCTCTTCAAAGAAGCCTTTCTCAAGTCCAGTACCGTACTTTTCTTGCTGTACGGAGCACTCAATGACGTGTCCTTCCTGTTCGACCGTTTTGAAGATCTTTTTACGCTTGTCGACCGCAGGCGCGGTGAACACCAGGACGGTCTCTTCTGGAAGTGGGGAAAGAACCAGGTCCTCGATCAGCGCTTCATCTCCCGTTACCCCGGCCAACCGGCCGTCTTCCAGAAATGCCTCTGCCAAACGTGCCAGCATTGCTCTTTCATCCGGTCTGGCCGAATCTCCAAGTATCTGACTTACCCATTCGGGATCATCTTGAACGTCCGCGGGTCCCAAACCGGCGAGATTCAATAGTTGGCCCATTGTTCTGAAGGCCGCTTTTCGTTCACCGGCTTTCCAGGATTCAATGGCTTTGGCAGCAAGTTTGCGCTCATCGGTACGCCCCATGAAGATCGTCGTCTGCTCTATCACGATCACGCGTGGCCCGCCGAAAAGAGATGGGGTGCGTACATCCGATAAAAGGCCGGCCGCGTCAAGACTGACCCCATCAAAAATCATCAGATTGGTGGCTCGGAGTTTTGGATCGAGGAAATCGTCTACTAGCTTGTTCACCTGCTCTTTGACGAGGAATTCGTCGCCAAAAAACAAATAGATGCCGCCGAGAGTCTTCACGCCCTCTGAATTGGAAGCTTTCTTTTTCATGGACAACGTGCCTGCCATCCTGCTGGGCTGGCGGTCAAAGCTCTTCAACTACATGCCGTAGTCAAGCTGTTCATCAAACTGTACAATCTGGCATGAAATCATATTAGCCAACTTCTTGCACCACGCAAGGTAGTCCCTACGCGCTAGCAGGATGCTAGCTTCCACCCCCTGGTGCAAAACGGATATTCGTGATTGCTGGGACCGGCTGGCAGAGACGTCTACTTGGGTTCAACCTTCTCTTTCGGGACTTCGCCGGACTCTGTTGTTTGAGGGGGCGTCGGTTCGTCTGTCTCCATGGATTTCTTGAAGATTCTGATCCCTTTGCCAATTCCTCCCATGATTTCCGGAATCTTCCTGCCACCAAAGATCACAACGAGAATGAGAAGAATGAGAATTAGTTCCCAAGGACCCGGCATCATAGGGTATCCTCTCTATCTATAGGAATTCTGTATCTTTTTTTGAACTTTCAGCTTTTCTCGGGGTCATTATATGCAAAATAGCGAAATCGGTCAAATGTTCCTCTGGGATGGAAGGCCGCGCGAAATGCGACGGTCATGTCGGATTGTGGACAGTGCTGTAACGCCCTGAAAGGACTGAGTTCTTAGCATGAGGGGGAGCAGAGGGGGTGTCCAATTCCGAACGCACACAAATCGGGGCGATGAGAAGTGCATCGTTGTAAAGGATTAATATCAGCCATGTTTATGGCTTTGTCGTGATTTGGCACTTGGGTTGCAGAAGGAGAGGGCATGAAAAACACTAAGGAAGGCATCATGAGCCAGAACAGCGATAAACTGGAACAGTGCACTGAACGGCAAGAAGAAGTGATAGCAACCCTTATCAATCCTATTCATGTCTTTTCAGGCGCGGTCTCGCCCAGGGACTATATAAACGCACAAAAACGGCTACTCCGGGACTTTGGTGAGGACATCTATTTCAATTGGCAACTGGAAATTCTTCACGCCGAAATTGCCTCGATCATCGAAGAGATTAAGCTGGAGAATTCGGGTCCTCGCCCCAACACCAATGTAGTGGGTCAAGCCTAGACCCATCGCGGTGAAAAGGTCCCGTAAAGCAATATAAGGCGACTCAGGCAAACGGGCATTTCACTAATCCATCTATCTAACTCCGTGGAAGCAGGGCTTCCTCATGGAGGAAAAGGTCGGCGGAGAGACGGAGGATTCAAGTCTTCCGTCTCACATCCCCCGGAATAAGCTTTTTTTGGGCCGGGAATCCCAACCCCTCACAGTTCCCGGCCTTTTTTGTTTTCTGCAAAGTCTTCCCTCTCCTTACCCTACAGACCCAATCTTGATATAACGAGTGGTGTGGCATCACTTCATTGGAGATTTCATTAGCCACGGAGGAATCCAATGTTCAGAGTCTCGGCCGATTGGAAGAGGGCCTATCCAGGGGCGCACGCAGGAATCCTGGCCATGCGCAACGTCATCAACCCCTCTCGTCACCCCGAATTGGATCAACAGAAAGAGGAATTAGAAACCGATCTCCGTACCCTGTTCAAAGAGCCTGACTCTCTGAAATCTTTGGGGCCGATTAAAGCTTACCAAGCCTATTTCAAGCGTTTCAAGAAAACATACCATGTCTTTCAACAACTGGAATCCGTGATTTTCAAAGGCAAGCCTATCCCACAAGTCGCGGCTCTGGTTGAAGCTATGTTTATGGAAGAGCTGAGGAACATGCTGCTCACAGCAGGGCACGACCTGGACGTGGTCAAGACGCCGCTGACGCTAGACATTGCCAAAGGGAATGAAAAATACATCCGGATGAACGGCCAAGAACAGGTGCTGAAGGCCGGCGACATGATGATAGCAGACTCTGTTGGCGTAGTTTCCAGCGTGATCTATGGCCCCGACAGGCGTACGATGATCACCGCGGACACCAAAAGAGTCTTGTTTACTGTTTACGCTGTTCCCGCTATTGGTGCGCAAGCGGTGCGGCAACACCTGGAAGGGATTGAGGCTAATATAAGATTGGTATCACCGGACGCGCAACTGGAGTTGTTAGAAGTCTACGGTACCGAATAGGCGCAAGTACCGGATACTAACAAGACTGTTTTATACAGCGGCTCTCTTACGGGAAGCTAGGAGTTCCAGGAAGCTCTCGATCTGTCTTTCCAGGGACTCGATGGAATAGAGGCGAGGATCGTTATGATCAGCTTCCAGGATTACGCCGGGAATTCCAGTTCTCTCAGTCACTGAGCTCCGTACCTCGGGTATGTCCTGCGAAACAAACTTACAACTCCGATTGGAGTGATATAAGAATCCGTCGAGATTGAATTGCTCGGCCGCTTCTACGTACTGGTCTATCCTGCGCTCCAAGTGCAGGTTGGCCGCGTAAAGGTACTGCTCGGTCCAATCTCTGAACGGATCATCCTCCCCTACGGCCAGCCGGGCCCACGCCCACGTATAGAGAGAGGTAACCAGTACGGCTCCGCGCTCATCCAGAAATTGGGAGAGGCGTCGGAGCTCCGGCCAAATAGGCAGATTGTCCCAGAACAGCCGAAACTTTTCATTTCCACATGCTCCGGTCCCCTTCTTAACACGTTCATCAAGTTCCTGGACCAATGACAGATAAAAATCCACCGCGACCTGCGTGCCTCTCTGAGCCACTATAGGAGCCATGGATATGAACTGGTCGAAGACGCTCATGGGCGAAGGCTTGCTTGCACCGCACTCGAGCACCCGAGTCCAGAGTTCGGATGCCTTTCGCGAGAGGCGTATGGTCTCTTTCAGGCGGTCCTGATCCAGACTTCGGCCTGTTATACCTTCGATGACGCCCACCAGGTCCTCCAGTTGGGAGCGCACATATTTCTCCGCAGCGATGTCCTTCTCACCATTGCCGGAATGCGGTACGTCAATCAGGACCATTGGAGCCGAATATATTCGGCTCACTACCTCGAACCATTTGGTGAGGGTCCCGCACTGGCTGTTTGAGATCAGCAACAGATCCGGTTTCGGGAGGCCCCACGTCGGACTCACACCGGTCTTTATAGAACCCAGGTCGCAGCGGGCGTACGAACAGAGATCCATGGAATAGCCCATGCCTTCTGCAGCAGCGGCCAGTTCCGGGGTCATTTTTCGGGCGCCGATTATCACTGCGTGGTTTTCCGGATATATTGGGATCACATCCATAGCATAGAGGAGTTCCACAGGCGTGAACGCGTTCACGTATGCGATGAACTTGTGGTTCTCCTTGGCCATATGGGCAGCGCCGTAGTAGTCGATATTTATTTGCTTGAGGGCCCTCAGGGCCTCGATTGGCTCCATGTCTATATCCTCCGCAAGGCGGGTGAACTATCAGAACTCCTCGCCGGAAATCATCTCTCGAAAGGCCTCGAGTCGCAACTGCACTTGTCCGAGGGAACCGCCTCGCGATGACGTCTCAAGAACCAAGCTTGGGATGTGCGCTTGTTCGAGTGCTTTCTGAAAATCCGGTGTGTCGAAGCCGGCCGCCTCACAGAATTTGGGATTCAGAAAAACGACGCCCCGTGCTCCGCTCGCACGTACCCTCTTCAGAAAGTTCTCCACGATTTGAGCGGGCTCCAGATGGTAGCCCGCGTAAGGGATCGACGCGAAGTGGCGATTCACAAGCGCTTCGATAGGATCTCCGTTCAATTCAGCGTCTTTGGCGATGGACCTCAGCCCCGTAACCATTTCGTCTTCCACCACAAGGAGGCCCAGTTTGTCGAGCATATCCAAAATCCCAGGCGGGTCCCAGACCTTTCCTCTTACATATACGGGGACTCGCTCTTGGCTGTCTATCGTTCCCTCATCCCAAGGCAGGCTTTCCATCCACTTGAGATGTTCTTCCCGCGGCGCTCGCAAAGCTGATGCAAGGAGAACCCCTACTCGCTCCGAAGTCCAAAGCGATGGCTGTGACCGCTGCCTTTGATAGGCCTCCCGAAGCAGCGCCCGGCTCTTGTTGTAGAGTGTGATGCTTGCCGACAACTCCTCATGACCAACTCTGCGGCCGGTAATTTTAGCTATCGCGTCCTTGAACCGTAGGAACTCAGCCTTCAGATATTCCTTCGCCCCCTTGTAATCCAGCCTTTTGGGTAGGCGAAGGAACTCATTGGCCATGTCAGGGAAGCAATGGTTCCAGATATGAAATAGGTTGCGCGTAGTGTCACACACGTATGGGATTACCATACCGTCCAGAACCGCCAGATCACCCCGCAGGCCCAGATCGAGGGCTCCCATCGCGTGGCTGCATGTATATCCTGGTATGTGGGCCTGAGCGTAGGATATTTGAACCCCAGCGCCACCTATAGCGATAGGAAGGGCGCCCCCGGCATGAAGGATTTCTTCAGGAACATCCGGAAGAAGGTGTCCGATTACCTTACGGCCTGTTTTCTGCTTCCAAGCATCAGCACACTCCCATGGAGACGCCAAGACCTCTCCAAATGGCCTCCACGGACCTTCAACGGTCATCTGTTCCTCCATTCTCACGTATTGGCCAATGTTCCGCCATCCACATAAATGCTTTGGCCGGTGATAAATCCTGCTGCATCAGAACAGAGGAAAAGGACCGCACCGACGATATCTTCCGGTTCGGCAAGCCTGCCCTGAGGGACGCGGGTGACCAACTGACGTTCAATTTCGGGATTTGCCCAAATGGGCTGGCTAAAATGGGTCCTGGTCAAGCCCGGGCCCACGGCGTTGACCAATATGTTCATCGGGGCCCACTCTGTAGCCATACACATGGTCAACATCTTCACTGCCGCCTTGCTCGAGTGATAAACCCCCATCATAGGCCCTCCGCGCACCGCACCTACGGTCGTGATGTTGATGATGCGCCCCCCGCCTTGCTGTGCCATAACCTTGGCCGCTGCCCGGCTCAGGAGAAAAGTGCCTTTGACGTTGGTGTCGAATATCTTGTCAAATCCGTCTTCCCGAAGATCCATGAGAGGCCGGAAGAAGCTGCGAGCTGCGTTGTTGACCAAGATGTTGACTGCGCCGAAAGATTTTACTGCCGCCTCGACAAGCGCATCAATCTGGTCGCTCTGGGTCACGTCCGTCACCTTAGCTATGGCTTCGCCGCTTCGAGAGCGAATTTCTTCTGCCACAGCTTCAATCTCCGCGACGGTCCTAGCCGCGATCACGACCTTTGCCCCGGCCTCCGCCAAACCCAGTGCAATAGACTTGCCTATCCCTTTTCCTCCGCCAGTGACAATAGCTACCTTACCCGTAAGATCTGGCCGCCCATCCATTCGCGTACACCTCCATTCAGTCCTCAAATCGCCGGGAGTCAAGTTTGGCGTGAACCTGTCCCTCTATCGGATCAACCTGGGCCGTCCCGCCTCTTGATTGGCTCGCATGTGATTCAATCTGGTTGTTGGATGTAACAATAATTTAGGATACGAGAGTTCCGAGCCTTTGGCAACTTTTAACTACGTCGCCACGGAATCGTTGATTCCCGACCGAAAAGTGGGTTTGAGAAAAAACCAACGCTTGAGGAATATTCTGACGGGCAGGCGGTTTACGACCCCGCAAGAACGGTGATACTCATGATGTCAGGTCTCAAACCGCGCCGCTTTCGTTGGCCGCGGCGGCCACTGCTTGAGCCACTGTTCGGCTGACCTCGGTATGGAACGCTGTGGGAACTATGTATCCCTCTGAAAGTTCGTCAAGGGGAACCAGGCCGGCGATAGCCCGGGCAGCAGCCAGGTTCATCGCGGTAGTTATTCGGCGGGCTCGAGCATCAAGGGCCCCGCGGAACATGCCGGGGAATACCAATACGTTGCTGATTTGATTTGGGAAATCACTCCGGCCAGTGGCGACAATGGAAGCGTAGTCTTTGGCGCCTTCAGGATCGACCTCCGGAATTGGATTGGCTAGAGCAAATACGATGGGTTCATGAGCCATAACCGAGAGATCAGACGGCGCCAGTATGTCACCGGACGAAACCCCGATAAAAACATCTGCACCGTCCAGGGCCTCCTTTAGTCCACCCTTCTTGCCCTGCAGGTTTATCAGGCGGGATAGCTCCTCTTTCACCGGGTTCATGCCTTCTTCCCTGCCGGGATAGATCATTCCCTTGCGGTCACAAGCTGTAATATCCGTGGCGCCGGCTGCGCGAAGGATTTTGACGCAGGCTATCCCCGCGGCTCCTATGCCTGAGATCACGATCTTTGCCTCGTTCAACTGCTTCTTTACGAGCAGTAGAGAGTTGTACAGGGCCGCGAGCACTGCTATTGCCGTACCATGCTGATCGTCGTCGAATACAGGAATGTCGAGTTCTTCTGTGAGGCGTCTCTCGATTTCAAAACACCGCGGGGCAGAAATATCTTCCAGGTTGATTGCGCCAAACGCGGGGCTGATAGCCTTAACAACAGAAATGATGGTGTCCGGGTCGGTAACGTTCAAACAGATGGGAAAGGCGTTGATCCCCGCAAATTTCCTGAAGAGTACCGCTTTGCCCTCCATCACGGGCAGGGCTCCCATGGGTCCAATGTTTCCCAAGTCCAAGCACGGCGGTGCCGTCCGTCACTACGGCCACGCTATTGCCTTTCATGGTATATTTGTACGCCCGCTCCGCGTCGTCGGCCACTGCCAGGCTTATTCGTCCCACCCCGGGAGTATAGGCTATGGCGAGATCGTCAGGCCCTTCGATTTCCCTTCGTGATTCAACCCGAATCTTCCCGCCCTCATGATAGTCAAAAGTCCGATCCTTGACCGTCAGGACCTGGACGCCGGGAATGTCCTTCAGACCATCGACGATTCTCTGTTCGTGATCCTCGTCGCGAGCATAAACATTTAAGTCGCGTACAATTCGGCCTCTTTCCAGGCTGACGATTGTGATGGTCCCCATCAGGCCGCC
Source organism: uncultured delta proteobacterium (assembly GCA_963809365.1). Taxonomy (GTDB): domain Bacteria; phylum Desulfobacterota; class Desulfomonilia; order Desulfomonilales; family Desulfomonilaceae; genus CAWBBA01. Next base: position 12,344 of record CAWEJR010000036.1, read on the forward strand.
ACGTTGTCCAATGGTGGTCGTGATGCGGCCGAGCATTCCGGGTTTTCGCTCGATACTCAATCTGATGGTCAAGCTGTAACTGGGTTTCGTGTGATCCGGCATTTGAGACTCCTGACTACTGTAGCAATCACTTTTAAATAATCAGAGTACTATTGTAAATGGTCGTTGCCGCGAACGCGCGCACCAGATGGCCAAAACACGTTGACACCTGACCGTGGCTGGGCTAGATTTGTCTTGTGCGCCCGTAGCTCAGTTGGATAGAGCGCAACACTCCGGATGTTGAGGCCGTACGTTCGAATCGTATCGGGCGCACCAGAGAAATGGCGAGGTCATCCTTGCCCAGCAGGACAGACCCCTCAATGACGGTCTTGCAGCGGGAGGAGGGGCTGTCGCCTGTTCCGTGTGCTGCAATCCGTTCCTTCCGATAGCCCTCGCTGTTACTACTTTGCAGGGGCACACCGTTTGGGGCGCAAGCCCGAAGCAATCTCCAGTACGTGGCAAGGGAGATTGCTTCGTCGTTTCACTCCTCGCAAAGACAGTGACACCGATCTGCCAGCCCAACAACCATGAGGCAATCGGACATTATTCTTGACAATACCATAAAAAACTATTCTGTCGCGCCGTACGGTTAAGTCTAAAGCAGAAGAACTAAAGCCAAAATCACGAAAAAGAGGGTTCTTCTCCAACCGTCCTCGGGCTCCCATCTATCTCGTGTCTCCTCGCCTTGGCCATTCTTCGTATGGCGGACTAGGCTGAAGACCTGGACCGACGCAGCGTACCTTTCCGCCACAACTCTCAAATTGGCCTTGAGTGGTGTCAGATTGTAGGTCGATACCCTGCTCTTCTTCGTAACCGAAAGCTTAGTCTGAAAGCGGCTTTTTTCTTGACACCTCATACTGAAAGTGCATATCATGGCTTTCTAAGCAGTTGTCGTTACATTCTTGGTTCGTCCTTTGCTACTGTCCCGCTTGGAGTACAGTAAGAGTTTCTTGTGGGGCAACCACTTTTGGCTCGGGGTATGGAGGGGGCACATGGGCAGAACACGTGCGTACGCGCGTATTGTGATGGCCGTGATGGCTATCGCTTCGTGTCTTTCGCTACCGGCCTACGCGCAAGAGTTCCCGGCATTTGGTGCCGGGGCCGCTGCGCTGCCAAACCCATCGATTGACTTCAACACATTCTTGCGAGGAGCGTGGCTCAGCAATCTGGGATTAGGAAAAGCCAGCCTGGGAATCTTTGCAGGAGGCGGAACGCTCAGAGTATCTCACACTATTGAGGCTGGCCCCAATTTCGTGGCAGCTGTACCAGGTTTTCACGATTTTGATGATTTCTCACACGTGCGAGAAACCCCGCTGAGAGATGTATACCTTTCGCTGGACGGAACTCTGACCGCCCAAGGCTTGGATTTCCTCAAAGTCAGGTTTGAAACGAACATAGGCCGCGTCACACAGTTCAGACAATGGACGGAACCAGGGGTCCAACATCCTTTTGGCTGGCATTCACGTTACGCGGTGGGCAGTGTCCTGCGGTTGCCGAACAATGAAGAGGGCATAATATATCTCGATAATAGAAACAGAATACGGACATGGGACGTGATTGGGCGGATCCCGGGCTTTTGGGGCGTGGATATCCTTCTGGAATACAAGTGGAGCACCATAAGGAGTTCTCTGGACCCTTACTCCGCAGATAACCCAATCCTTGGATCCCGGTACTTGGACCCGAATGTCGGTTGGCGCAATAACTGGACTAATGCGATCCCCAGCACCACCTCTTTCAATATGGCTCAGTTGTTCAAATGGTCTGGGCCGTTTGTCGGTTTGAGTTGGAGAAATCCTCTCTCACCCTGGGGAGGACACGGGTACCTGGATTTTGTGGCGTCACCTTTTCTATTTGGCAAGTATGAATTCAACTGGGGAGCAGCATATGAGGACGGCTTTTTCTTTGTTCGGGGCTGGCAGGCGACTTCAATTGTGGGCTGGGATAGGATTGGACTGGAATTGCGAGGAGGAATTAGCTGTTCACTGTTCGGAAGTGTTGCGCTGGATCTGGCAGGGAAATACACATACATAAGGCTGCGGGGCTCTGACACCGAGTATCAATCGATGGCTAACAACTTCCTTGCCACTACCGGCTATGTCCAGGGCGCTCAGGAGTACGTGACAGCGACTCAGAAATTGTGGCAAATAGGAGGAAATGTCAATTTGACTTTCTGATGACGAAGCAGAGCACGATTTCCCGACCGTGATGACTTCTGAGACGGTTTCCGCAGGTCTGTCCCTTCCTTGTTGGCCCCGTCGCGGCCGGGCCATAAGCTAAAGCATTGGAGTGTCCGACGTTCGAATCGTCTCGGGCGCACCAGCATATGCTCCCAAAAATCACGATGGCGCCTTTTGGTGTGGCGCCATCGTGATTTCCTGTTCTGGACGACCGGTTGCCGTCTAAAAACGCCGAGCTTCCGCTAGTGCACCAAGTCTTGGCTCCGGGGCGCACCGGTGCACCTATGGCTTGACCCGCTTCCAGGTGTTCCGAATGTGGCCTGTCCCCTCTTTGGTAGCGAATTCCTTCAGGGTAGCGGCTCCGGTCGGGTCGAAAGCAAACTTGTACTGGCCGTCCCCCTCAAATTCGTAGATCCCTATTAGGGTCTTGCCCGCGTTGGGGCCGTTCTTGCGGATGAAATGCATTTCCTTGGGGTTTTTCGTGGGGTCTATTTTTACGATCTCCGCGACAATCGCTTCCGCGGTCTGATTGGGAACCGTAATCTGAATCTTGTCTCCTTCATAGACTATCTTACCCCGATTCACGTGGTCATCAACGGCCTTTTTCCCGCCCAACTCCCCTGATACCATCACCCAGGTGCCTTGCAACTTCTGCAATTCTTTCTTGGCATCCTCTCCTCCGATGTCTGCGGCAAACGAAGATCCTATGGACCATAGAAGCAAAAGCGCAGCAGCAATCAATGTAATTTTCCAGCGCATCATTTATTACCCCCTTTTTGCGGATTCAATTGAGGACGTGTGATGTCTCAACCGAGACATCGGAACACGTTCCTTAGATTTACTTATACAATTCTGTAGTGTGGCTCACCATAAGTCAACCATCACGTGCTGTCATCAGGCATTGTCCAGCGGCAACCGGATGGAGAATGTGGTTCCCTGACCTGCTTTGCTGGACACCGAGATGTCGCCGTTGTGGTTCTTCACTATTCCATAACTGACAGCCAATCCCAACCCCATACCCATGCCTTCGGTCGAATCTTTAGTAGTGAAGAAAGGATCAAAGATTTTATCCAGAATTTCCTCAGGCATTCCCGTACCGGAATCTGAAAACTCCACCTCGGCCCAGTCGTTATTGAGTCTAGTCTTTACGGTCAAAGTTCCGGACCCGTGCATGGCGTCGAGGGCATTGAGAATAATATTCATAAAGACCTGTTCCATCAAGTTTGCATCTACCACCACTTCTGGAAGCGACGGGTCGTACTTCTTCTCCAGGGTAATCCCGAAAAATCGTTGCTGATGCACCACAATTTCAAGGGTCTGATCCAAAACCTCGTCAATTTTCCGAGGTTTTTTCTGCATGGGAGTTTCACGGGCGAAATCCAGGATTCCCTGAACGATGCCGCGTATCCGGGTGGTTTCGCGCACTATGGTTTCTAGGTCTTTTCGAGTTTTCTCGTCATCCTTAAACTTTCTCAAGAGGAGATGCGCAAACGTCAACACCCCGGTGAGGGGCTGATTAATTTCGTGCGCGATACCTGCTGAAAGTTTTCCGAGAGAAGATAGCTTTTCAGAACGAAGGAGCTGTTTTTCAAGCTTCCTGTGTTCCCTCAAATCGGTAAAGATTCCCACCGAACCTGCTTCTCGGCCATCTTCGTAAAGAATCGCGGCTGACAGATAGGTTGGAATTTCGTTGCCGGCTTTGTCCAGCACTGCAAATTCAGTTTTTTGCAGCAAACCTTTACCGCCGAACTCGTCGGATCTTAATTGCCTCATGACCTGTTTCGCACCGCCGGAGGGATAGACTTTGACGATGTTCATCTTCCCAATCACTTCATCTTTCTTGTAACCGAGAAGCTTTTCCGCGGCGGAATTGAAAATGATGATTTCTCCCCCCTTGCGGACACAGACTATCGCGTCGGGCGAGTTTTCGATTATGTTTTCTCTGAATTGATAGGCTCGTTCCAGCTCTACATTGGCCTCTCGGACCAGGATCTCCAGGTTACGGGTATACTGCCGGATCTTCTTCTTGAGGGCGACTCTCTCCAGGGAACTCTTCAAAGAGAGAGAAAGCAGTTCCTCACTCACAGGCTTTGTCAAGAAATTGGAGGCTTGTTTTCGGAGACAGTCCACCGCCATGTCCATGTCCCCGTGCCCAGTGATGATGATGACCTCCGCATCCTGATTGATGGCCTTTATCCTATCCAAAATCTCAATTCCGCTCATGCCCGGCAGTCTCACGTCCAGCAGAACCACTTCAGGATTCTCTTTTTCGAAGATCTCCAGCGCAGTTGGACCGTCAGCGGCTGTCGAGACCTTGTAACCGTCAAGCTCCAGTGTCATGCGCATCAAGTTTCTGATGCTTTCTTCGTCGTCAACTACCAGGATTCTTGCCATCATCGCTCTCCGTCTTCAGAACGGGGAATGTCAGTCGAAAGGTAGCTCCGTGGGTTTTGCCGGAATCAATCTCTATGGTCCCATGGTGCTCCCGGATGATACCATAACTTATAGAAAGCCCGAGACCGGTTCCTTCTCCTGTCTTCTTGGTTGTAAAAAACGGCTCGAAAACCTTGTTTTTAATCGCCTCCGGGACTCCGGGTCCTGTGTCGGAAACCGTGACCACGACCCGATTTCCGATTAGGTACGATTCTATCTTGATTGCTTTGGCTGTTGGTGTTTCTTGAGACCGCACGGCCTTTTCCTCTGCAAGCATAGCATCCCTCGCGTTCAGGAGCAGGTTGATGAAAACCTGTTCCAGCCTGTTCGCATCCCCCAGTATCTGCGGCAGGTGATAATCCAGCTCAAGTTCCCATCGAATACCCCGCGCTTCCAGTTGACTTCCCAACAGCGTGAAGACATTGCGGATCGGCATATTGAGGTCGATGGGTCCCATACTGTCGTCGGCCTTGCGCCCGAACTGGCGTAAGTGACTGATTATTCTAGATGCGCGGTCAACACTGAACGAGAGTTCCCTGGTTAGGTTCACCAGGTCCTCGTGTGACAAGACCTGCCCTGTTTTGGTTTTCTTGACAACGTAGTCGCAACCGAGCCTGATAACGTTCAGTGGCTGATTCAACTCGTGAGCGATCCCGGTAGCCATTTCGCCGAGGGTGGCCATCTTGCTTGCTTGAATCAGCATGGCGTGCTTTTCCAGCTTTTCGGTTACGTCCCAGACGGCTGCGATGACCGCGGGCCGATTCCGGTAACGACTGAAACTACCTTGGAAGTTGACTATAAACGGGGTCCCGTCTCTTCGCGTGTGTCGAAGCACTGGCAGAAGTGTGGTTTCGGTAGGGGCAAGTTGAGTAAGAAGCCTGCGCGTCTGTTCCCGGTCCCTATCGCGGCCAAGGTCGGCAAACGTCATCTTGAGCAGCTCTTCCCTGCTGTATTGATACTCTTCTTCGGCCCTGGCATTGAAGTCAAGGATCGTCAGATCACCTGCGTCCAGCACGAATATGGGTGAGGGCGCGTTGTCAAACAGAAAGCGGTACTTCTCTTCGGATTCACGAAGAGAAGCCTCCGAGGCCTTCAGGTGAATCAGCATCCTGTTGAATGATGAAGTGAGTTGACAGACCTCATCCGCAGGCAAACATTCGATTGACTGATAATTGGCTTCTTTTTCCGATTCGTCCTCGACAGTGTCCTCTTCTGAGGCAAGGTTTTCGCCGGCTTCACGGCTAATCTGATCCGCGCACTTGGTAAGCTCCAAAAGAGGAAGGGTTATGTTTTTCGATAACAATTGAATAAAAAGACAGCTAGCGGCAATCACCACGATGCTGACCACGAAGTGAATGATCTTGATTAGATTTAGGATTACGGAAGGATCGTCCGCTTTGAGCCTTGGGAAAACTGTCATCTGAAGGATGACCCCCACGATAATGACCCCACCGATCACGACGACGAGCGTGCTGATAAGAATCCTGTTCTTGAACGAAAAGAGGTATCCGCTCTTAGGCTTAAGCCCGGCAGGCAGCAGCCTTTCAATTCTCCGAAGTAGGTTCTCCAGCCAATCGGGTTGCCGGGAAATATAGGGAGATATGTTCTTCAGGGCCGCGGTTCCCGTATCGTGCTCTGCTACTCTACCGCTACCGAACTCATCCGCGCCTTTCGACTCCAAGGTGGCAGTCATGTCTCTATCCTCTAGGAATCCGTAGCGTGGCGGCGAGCGGCTATAGATCTAGGCTTTTACAGCCAGCCGTCTTTGTCCAGGTAATCCCACAAATCGTCGCGGAGAGCTTGATACTCGTCTTTGACGTCCTCGTAGGACCGCGCGTTTTCGATTGCAATGGCAACCTGTTCGGCGAAGCCGTAAAGGAAGCGCACCTCTTCGTCAGAAAAGTCGCGAGTGTCGGAAGTATAAACGCGCAGCGCACCTATCACTTTGTTTCTAACCAACAATGGCACGCTGAGGATCGATTTGACCCCCTCACGCATGGCCTCCGTGGGATACTGAACCCTTGGATCCGTGGCCGCGTCCTCGACCCAAGCGTGTTTGCCGTTCATCACCGTCTCTCCAAGGCTCCTGGAGGAGTCTAACGGCCCTTTTTCAACGTACTCGCGGCTCAGTCCGTGGTAAGCGAAGACTCGAAGTTTCTCCCGCTTATTGTCGAGCAAGCTGAGGGTGCTCCCCTTGACCTTCATCACCTTGACTACGCCCTGAACAATGAGGTCCAAGACTTGCTTCAAATTCAACGTAGAAGAAATGGCCGTCTTGATTTCAGCAAAGGTGTCTTCCCGGTAACGTTTCTCAAAACGGTCCTTACGACCGTTCATCACCTTGCCCACGAGTTCAGAAAGCTGATCCGGAGTGAATGGCTTGCGGATATAATCCACCGCGCCGAGCTTCATAGCTTGGACTGCGGAATCGATGGTTGAATAAGCGGTGACCATGATCATGGATAGATCGGGGTCTACTTCTGCAAGTGCCTCCATGGCCTGAAGCCCGTCCATGCCCGGCATCTTCAAATCAGTGATCACCACGTCGAACCCCCCTTCTTTGAGCAGTTCCACGGCTGCTTTACCGCTGCGGCAGGTTTTCACCTCATAGTTCTCATCTTCGAGAATACGCGTGACACTATCAAGCACGATTTGCTCGTCATCCAGAACCAGCACCTTTCCATTTTTCTTGTCCATCTTCTCCTACTCCTGACGAAGATTGCATGTTTCGGAAGGTTCAACAGCCTTCAAGGGCAAGTTGCGCCTCCGGCCCGCTTGACATCTCAGGCACAACATCCCGATAAAACTCGGGTGAACTAAAACGATCATGAGATTGACCGCGCAGCCGCAACAGCCGCTAACTCTGTTCCGCGATTTTTCTGGCGAGAGGTCCGGGAATAGATTGCTTCATCCCTTCAATGTCGCTGCGAACTCTTTCATAACTCATGGCATTTTCTACGGCTTGCGCTCCCTGTTCCGCGAATTTGACCAACAAGCTCATCTCTTCGGGGTCGAAGCTGCGCTTTTCGGTACTGTAGATCCTGAGGAAGCCAAGTATAGCGTCGCCGAGTTTCAGCGGAACCGAAAGTATTGAAACTATACCCTCTTTCCTGGCTTCACCAGGGTAATGAAGTTTCGCATCAAAATCCGTCTCTTCGATTATGACTGATTTTCCAGACTCAAAAACTTCGGCGATGCTCTTTGAGCTGTCCATCATTCCCTTTTGTAAGTACTCATCGCTAAGGCCAAATGAGGAGGCTATTTCCAGAGTCTGGTCCTTCTTGCGGTACATCAGGAGAGAACTGCCCTTCACCTTAAAGAGTTTAACCACACTGGCACAGATCAGATTCAATATCTCTTTCAAGTCCAGGCTGGATGCAATAGCCTTTTCCGCTTGCGCGTAAGTCTGCTCAATTTCCCTGTCACGTCTCGCTTTCCAGGTTTTCTCAAGGGCTTTCTCGGTCACCTGAACCAACTCTTCCGGAGTGAACGGTTTGGGGAGGTAATCAAGCGCCCCCAGTTTCATGGACGCCACTGCCGAGTCCACGGTGGCGAAGCCGGTAAACATGACCACTCCCGCATGGGGATGATCTCGGGCAACGGCCTCGACCGCGTCCATTCCACTGCGGTCCGGCATCATCAGATCTGTGAGAACCAGATCGTATGACCTTTTGGCCAGCAGGTCCAGGGCCTGATCCACGCGCAAAGCCCCTTCCACCTCGTATCCCTCTTCCACTAGGATCCGCTGGACACTTTCGTGGACGATCTGTTCATCGTCAATGACGAGTATCGTCGCCTTTGGTTTCCCCCGGACGTTCATGCTGACCTCCTCATATTTTTGTAACCTTGATTCGTATGTAGCCCCACGGCGAAATAATGGAGCACAGGACCGGTGGTTTTATTGCCTGAAGGAGCGCATGCCGCAAACATGCCCAGCGGCTCTGCCTCCATCCGATGAGGAGTGTCACTCCTCGTCCAAGATAATTCCGTAACTAATCACCCTTCTCACGGGTGAAGCGTCCACCTCGACCTCCAACAGGTTACCGCGCAATAGCCGCTCCCATAGCGGTCAACTTGACTCTGCACACGGTAGTGTTTTCATCGAACAATCGGTACACAGACTGGTCGGGGAAGTTGGTAGGGACAAAAACCATCCCCCTATCGACTTTGTCCGACAGCTTGGTCGGTGCAACAAAAGAACCGCTGCGAGAGCTGACTTCCACTTGGTCTCCTTCTTTGAGGCCAAGCGTCTCGGCGTCCTCGGCGTTGATCTGCAAATTTCCCTCTGGGCAGAGCTGGAGCAGATTCCTGGATCGTGTTGAAGTTGATCCAAAATGAAACATGCACCGGCCGGCGATCAACTCAAACGGATACGCCGCGATATCTTCCTTCTCGGGCCCTTCCCAGGTCCGCACCGGTGCAAAGGAGTACTTGTCTCGTCCTCGCAGCCCTACATTGTTCTCCCCAAGAAGGGGAGCGATTTTGCCATCTCCTTGCAGGTCTTGTAGCTTGAGGCCCTTGTAGGGAGGTATGGTAAGGGTCATTTCCCGGAAGACGTCAGCCGCTTTGAAAAAGCCCATGGGTTGCCCCAGGGCCTTGGCTACCTCTTCGAAAATACTCCAGTCCGGAATGGCCTGCCCCATCGGGGGGATTACCGGATTCAGCCTTTGAATGCGGTGCTCGATATTGGTCATGGTCCCTTCCTTTTCAGCAAAGGAAGCCGCGGGAAAAACGCAATGGGCCATCTTTGCTGTCGGGCTCAGAAAGAGATCCTGCACTATCACGAGATCCGCCCTTTCCAAAGCCAACGCGAAACGCCCCGCATTGGGATAGTCGGTGAGCGGATCTGCGCCGGCAATATACATAGCCCTAAGCTCTCCGGTTTCCAGCCCCCGAACCATCTCAGGCACCGTTCTCCCTTTGCCGTAGGGAAGGTTTGTTTTCCAGACGCGCTCGAAAAGGTCTCGCGCGTACGCTGCGTCCTGGAATCCCGGAAGGTATTCCGGAAGCGCACCCATGCCGCACATCCCGAGCATGTTCCCTTTTTCAAAAATAGGGAATATCCCGGCTCCGACTCCTCCAACATTCCCAGTCAGAAGGGCCAGGTTCGCCAAATTCATGGCGCACTGGAGGCCGTTTTCCTGTAAGATTACGTCTCCGCCGAAGATTATGGATGCTTTTGGGGCTTTGCCAAGAACCCGTGCCGCTTCCTCAAGAGCCTCACCCGAAACTCCTGTTCTCTTCAGAATGCCTTTAAGAGAAATCTTGTCAAGCAGGTTCTTCATGGGAAGGAAATTGACTGTCCGATCTCGGACGAATTTACTGTCCCACAGGTCCAAATCCAGAATGATTTTCATTATCCCGAGGATCAGATCGCTTTCGGAATACGGACGTATTCTCAACTGCACACGAGCAAACTTTTCCAGGCTGGTCTTTCGGGAATTGGCCACAATCACATTGCTGTCATATCGCCGCGCCGCCGCCTTGACCTTCCACCCCAAGGCGGGTGTTTCTTCCAGCGGGTCTACCCCTATTACGAGCATAGCCTCTGCTTCAAGCAGGTCTTCTAGACTGCCTGTGGCGCCTGTAAGGCCAGTCAACTCGAAGGCCCTTTGGACTCGCAAAAAGCTGAACCTGGCCTCGCTGTCGATGTTATTTGTACCTATAATTGCGCGGAATAACTTCTGGAAAGCGTAGCAATCTTCGTTAGTCAAACGCGGTGATGCCAATCCCGCAACGCTCTCCGGACCTGAGTCAAGTATTATTCCTTTCAGTCGATCAGCGACAAAAACCAGAGCATCTTCCCAAGATGCAGGCTTGAGTTCGCCGTCACGCCTCAAGAGAGGGGAGACCAGTCGGTCTTCATGATGAACAAGGTCGAAGCCGAAGCGGCCCCCCGCGCACAACGTGCCCTTGTTGTGGCTTTCAATGTCCGTGGTAACGCGGAAAATACGGTTGTCTTTGACGTTCATTTCCATGCGGCAACCCGCGGAACACAGAGGACAAATGGTGGGTGTCTTTCTCAGTTCCCACGAGCGGGCCCATCGTCTGGACACCTTATTCGACATGGCGCCGGATGGACACGCCTCCACGCACTCGCCGCAAAAATCGCAATTAAGAATGCCCCCGTCGCGCGTATCTATCCTTGCATCGTACCCCACATCGGTGAGAGCCGAGCGCGCTGGCTCCGATGACTTCGTGACAAACCTTGACGCATCTCAAGCAGGTTATACACAGATTCTGATTGTACTCGATTAAAGGCCAGTCCTGGACGACAGGACTGTTGCGTTTCGTCACAGGGTAATCTGTGCCACCAATGCCTAGCCGATACGTCAAGTTCTGAATTTCACATTCTCCAGCCGCGGGACAGGTAGGGCATTCCAAAGGATGGTCCATAAGGACCAATTTCATGACTTCCTCTCTAATGTTCCGTATCTGAGGGGTCTCCGTTCGAACCCTCATCCCATCCGTCACGATCGTACTACAGGACGGTACCGGACGCGTGACGCCCTCCACTTCTACCACGCACATGCGACAGGAATCAGATGGGCTGATTTTCTGGTAGTAACAGAGAGTCGGAATCCATATCCCCGCCACTTTGGCTGCTTCCAAGATGGTCATCCCCTCCGGAACCGCAACATCAACGTCATCGATAGTCAGTAGAGGCATTGTTTGATCCTTATCTTATTGAGAGAAGAGTCAAGCGCCGGCATCAGCGCGGCCTTCGCCGGCTCTTTTCATGCTTGCCGTGATTCCGGCTAATGCTTCAACATTCCAAGGCATTCGGAAGGAAATAGCGAGGAAAGGTTCCCTGCAAACAGCGGCCCTTGTGACGCGGTTTTCATCCAGAGTCACTCCCGCTCTTCTCATGCCCCAGCTTCCCTGACAGCGGCGAGGATCAGGTGAAAGCAACGAAGACATCGGCTGGCCTCAATGAAGGAACTTCGCTGAGTGAACCCCGAGTCCACTTCACGAAAACTCGCCACCCGCTCCCTGGCATCAAGTTTCCTTTGAGGAGGTTTGCCCCCCTCCCGCCCGGGAGTTCTAGCGGTAACCAGCACGCCATGGTCCTTTTCTATGCCCGCGATAAGGTCTTCCATCCATTGCTCTTCCGAAGGAGAACATTTCCCATAGGTCACGTAGTCATGGATCATTCTCGCGGCCCGCTTGCCTCCTGCTAGACCGTGAACCACCGTCAAAGGTCCGCTCACAGCGTCTCCGGCCGCGAAAACACCTGGTCGGGTAGTCATCATTGTTTGTTTGTCTACCCTTATCGTGCCACGGCGAGCTATCTCGATGCCATCGTCGGACGAAATGAAGTCAAGATTGGAAGCTTGCCCGATGGCAGGTATCAGCGTGTCTGCGGCCAAGTCAAATTCCGAATCCTCTACAGGAACCGGACGTCGCCGGCCGGTAAAGTCCGGTTCTCCCAGTTCCATTCGGACGCACTTCAGCCCCGCCATTTTCCCTTCCTGGGAAAGAATGTCCGTGGGCTGGGTAAGGAAGTAAAAGCTGATTCCTTCCTCGCGAGCATCCTCCACTTCCTCCGGATCCGCAGGCATCTCCGCTTCGGTTCGTCGGTAGACGATGCCGACCCTGGAAGCGCCCATTCTCAGGCACGTCCTCGCGCAGTCAATGGCTGTGTTCCCTCCGCCCACAATAGCAACGTTTTCGCCAATGGTTACGTCACGGCCCAGATTGATGTCTCTGAGGAAGTCTATACCGCCGGAAAAGACCCCTTCAATGCCTTCGTCTTCACCTTTGAGTCCAAGAGGGATGGAACGGTGGGAGCCGATACCGAGAAAGACCGCCTTGAACCCCTCATTGAAGAGATCCCGGATTGTAAAATCCCTTCCAAGTCGTAAGCCGAACTTAAATTCTACACCGAGATCCTTAATGATATCGACTTCTCGCTGGAGCACGTCGCGGGGTTGGCGGTACGGCGGTATTCCTACTCCGATCATGCCCCCGGAAACTTCGAGCCCTTCCAAGATGGTTACGGGGTGTCCCAGGCGGTTCAGATAATAAGCCGCGGCAATTCCCGCAGGACCGGCTCCCACCACAGCTACGGGTGGACCGCTCAAGTCCGTTTTCTGCATCGGCGGCTTTAGGTGATGGAAGAATTCATAGTCGGAGGCCACACGTTTGAGTATCTTGATTGGAATGGCCACATCACCCATATTCGCAACACTGCACGCTTTTTCACAGGGAGCGGGGCAGATACGGCCAGTTATGCCCGGCAAAGGCATTTCCTCACGTATTATCTTGAGGGACTCCCCGTAACGGAGTTCCTGGAGCGCCTCAACATAACCGGGTATGTTAATATGGCAGGGGCAGGTATTCATGCACGGCGCGGAAATGTTTCCACGATAACGGACCGAATCTTCGGGTACTCCATCGCGGACGGCCGCGAGAAAATCGTCTCGAAAATGGGTAAGGCCGTCTCTCAGGAGTTCGCCGGCGCTCTGGCAGACTGAGCATTTGGCGGCGTCATTGAGTATATCGGCCATGCGGGACAGGATTTCCAGATCGGATTCGGTTCCGTCACCCTGCAAGATCCTGTCAAGGGTGAGAAGCAGCATCTTTGAACCTTTGATCCCGGTGATGCACTTCCCGCAGCAGTACTTGGCCTGAATCTGCCTGATATACTCCCTTATCATAGGGACGAAATTGAAATCCTCTTCAAACTGCAAGAACCCTTTGCCGCTCATGAGAGCGACAATGTTTTCCGGAAACCCTGCAGCGCTCGGAAATCCAGCAGGCTGATCGTTGGGAGGTTTTTCTTCCTTCCGATGGTCACTCAGGACGTGACCCCAGCGTCCAAACATGATCTGCTTCATCTGGCCCTCCGGTTCGAGGACTCCCCCGCACAGTGTTTATAGCCTAGCATTCTTTACAATGAAAGAGAAGAATCCCCATGTCAATAGGGTTTTAGATGCCAGACTAATATTATAGGGTAACTGTGCCGGAAGTGGTCAACTCTATAAAAATGCTCACCATATTCTGTAGATTCGAGTTGTCGGAGGCTACGCCGGTCTGCCGGTACGCGCCCCCTCCGTTGCGGGACCTTTGCCCTGAAGAAAAGTGTGGAACAACTCGACTCAGGGAGTCTGTATGCGCCCTCGGCCCGCTGTAGGCCGCTTGACATTCATCACTGCCGTTGTTAAATTGGTTCTGAATCAAGCCTATTGCTTATCCTCAACTACGCATCCTTCTTAGATAATGGGAAAGAAGAGATGAATCCCTTTGAGTTGTTCGAGTCGTCGGGTATTTACAAAGTCGCCATCCTGTACTTCTCACGATCCCGGGGACTGGCCATCGTGGGCAGGTATGCCTCCGGCGATAATGTTGAAGTTGTGCAGATCTCCGGTGAAGTCGATCCCCATACTGGGAATTTCACCGCGCTGGACTACGCCGGTTCCGAGGGGGCCGACCAGTTCCCCGTGATTACCAAGCAGGATTTCGAGAATCTCGTTTCGTTCATTCAAGCCAAGGTCGACGACCAGACACACATGAGCGTCATCGAACCCGAACTGATAAAGGCGGTAGGGTCCAAGGACGGTCGCCCGCAGCAGAGTCACTACCTGCATTGAGCCGGGCTCTGGTCGGGCTTCTAAAGCAAGCACCAAAACAATGTCCGAACGTGAGGATGATCGGGTGGGGACGGCCCCGCGCGTAACGCGGGGGTTCGGACATCGGAATGGCCCAAAACATTCGGCACATGCTATAATTCATCACTCCGCATTACAGACTTGCAAGTTGGCGGGGAATTTTCCGCCAAAAGGCCTGCCTGCTCCTACTCCGGAATCCTCTTCTTAGTGCCTATCTCAAGATCGTGTATTGGGATGATGATGTCGGCTGCTTCGCGCACTCGTTTCATGCTCTCGTATGCCTGGATCAGGTTGAGATGAACACCCGGTGCGATGATCCCGCCACCGGAGGGAAAGTTCTCGGCATTGCAACATAGGCCCGCGATAACAGCTTTGCCCTTAGAGGTTTGTACCACCACAGACTGCCCCCCAGGAGTGTGCCCAGGGGTGAATAGCACGTCAATGCCTTCAACAATTTCAGCGTCTCCTTCAATGGGCACGACGTTTACGCCATCAAGAACATCGGGATAATACCTGTGATCGACCGGATGCGGGTTATTGAAGAACTCCAGTTCGGCCTTTTGCACGTATACCCGCGCATTCGAGCATAGGCAGTCATTCTCACAATGATCGTTATGCAAGTGCGTATGGATAATGAGGTCTACATCTTCAGGCGTCCATCCTACAGATTCGAGAGCCTCCTCAAAGCTCATTACGGGAAATCCCATTCGCTCTGTTAGGTCGTCGGGGGCAATGAAATCCTCTATCCCCGTGTCCACGAGTATTTTCAGGTCTCCCCCTTTAAGGGCAAACGAATAGATAGGCAACAAGATCCTTTTGCCGTAAAAGCGAAGATACGTCATCACTCCTTGATCGGTTTCGTTGAAGCCTACTGCCAGTGGATGTATCGTGTACTCGGCCATCTCTTTCTCCTTATCCGGCGCAGATCTCTCCAGTGTTGATTCCCAAGCTTTGATGTCTCCGAAATCGAGCTGTTAGGTCTCTTTTTTCATGCACCCC
This sequence comes from uncultured delta proteobacterium, assembly GCA_963809365.1. Classification (GTDB taxonomy): domain Bacteria; phylum Desulfobacterota; class Desulfomonilia; order Desulfomonilales; family Desulfomonilaceae; genus CAWBBA01. The sequence goes on from CAWEJR010000036.1 coordinate 27,603, forward strand.
GCGGACGTCTCGGCAGATTGTATTTTAGACCGATCGTCGGCCCATCGCAACCGGAGCAAAATGACCCACTTGGGGAATACCAGTTCGCGCTCAAACAATGAATAATCGGCCAAATCAGACACGGATCTGACAAAGCCTCCCGCGAGGCGCGGGATGGCACCCCCAGCCCGATGTTGTTCGGATGCTGGGTGCCACTGACCTAGGCACCAGGTCAGTGATGGTTTTGCTATAGTGTCACGCGTTGAATTTGGCGGTGACGCTAGAACCGTACCAAGCCGCAACCTGTCATTGCGAGGAGCGCTGCGACGTGGCAATCTCCTCTTCGACGGCCTTCTACAGCGATAAGGGAGATTGCTTCGTCGTTTCACTCCTCGCAATGACAACGTGAAGCGGTCTGCTCCATTCTAGCGTTGGTCGAGGTCTCCCGCGAATTTCACGGTGCGGCACTATAGTAACCAATTCTTACTGTTTGAGCACGAACTGGTGCAAGACCGATTCATCGTAGCTTGCACGGCACCGCCCGCACCCGCCTAGTTGCCCCGTTGCTGAGCCTGACAACTCCAGATTTGTAGACTCAATTATCCGGCCATTTGGCGATCTGGAGTCATCTTTATTTTGCTGCCATATTACTTTAATTAATTGTTGCAAATATTTGTATTTCAAGCTAATATAAATCAGGAGCAACCTTCAAGTTCTCCTTCCCGAAAGGAGGGTTGTTGACGATGTGTGAAATCGTAGCCTTTACCGGTGGAAAAGGATCCCCAGGAAAAACGTGTCTTGCCTTGAATACGGCCGTTACGCTGGGGAGCATAGGTGCCACTGTCTTACTGGTGGATATGAGCGGTTCGGCAGCCAACATAAGTGGCGCCTTGGGATTACGACCCCTGTACAATTTGAACGACCTTGTCTGGGGCTATTGTTCGGCTGAAGAAGTAATTGTCCCATGGGGAGAAAATGTGGGCCTCGTCACGCTGGGGGAACCAATAGGATGGAACGGTGAGGATAAGATGTCCCGTTTTCTGTCACTGGCGCCACTCCTGAACCGAAGAAATTTTGTTCTCATTGACACCCCTGCAGAAGATAGTGAATGTCTCGCGCCGCTGATTGAGGGGGCTGAGCATGTGTTGGCAGTGGTGACGCCCGAGCAGGTGGCAAGCGCTGAAGCTCTTGCGTTCATCATGAATCTACATCGAATTGCAGGCGGAAAGCATATTTATGTGATCCTCAACAGGGCCCCTTCATCCGAAGTTTCAGACCTTATTTGTAACCGACTGGAACATGATATTGGCAGGATATTGGGGGTCCCCATGACCTGTCTCGGGTATGTGCCCGACGAGCCCCTTATGGCTTCGGCCGCGCAATCGCGGTGGCCTTTCGTCGTCATGGCGCCCGAATCTGAAACGTCGTCGTGTTTGGCGCATGTGGCTGGAGCTATCACCGAGATATGCGGAACGCACCGACAAAATGAGGGCTCGGAAAGGTTTCTGGGGGATCTATTTGGCTGTCTGCAGAATGACAGACCGTTGAGCTTGGCCATCCAGGGTCGACGAAGCGTCAGAGAGAGCTTTCCTCAGGCATCACAGGAAGAGGTCGAACTTTTTCGGCAGATTATCCTGGAGGCCCTGGATCCCAAGAAAGCGGATTCTCTCGATTTTGAAACTATGTACCAGCACGTGCGAGAAGTGGTGGAAACTTCGAAGAGAGTCAATCCCGTGGTGGCGGGCTTTCCTTCTCCCACCGCGTGACCGCTCCCTCCCTCGACCTTGCGGATAGACCCGGCATTGTTATATCTTTTTAGTGCTTAGTGAAATGCGTTGTGAATTGGGCCGAGATCACCCTCCCCTAACCCCTCCCGTCAAGGGAGGGGGACAACAAAAGCCTCTCTCTTGGCGACAGAGGGAAGGAGGGGTTACCCAGGTTACTCACCCGCGAAGCTAAAGGCGTTTCACTGTAGTTCGGTTCTATCAGGCCATTTTGAGGGATTCCATGGAAGAGAATAACGACCTTCAAAACCCTTT
>CAWEJR010000037.1:0-136668 GCA_963809365.1 uncultured delta proteobacterium
ATTATTGGGGGGTGCCACAATGCCATTCATGCCATCGTGTTGCGTTTCAGCACATCCTTAAGATTGCTCCAGTGACCCTCTCTCAACAATCCGGCGGGGGCAGCCATGAAATGCCGGAAATGCCAATTCGAGAGCCCAGCGGGCCTGAATTTCTGCGGGCATAGCCGCGGCTGAAAGTAGTTTCCGAATGCTCTGCACGAACAACGCAGGATGCTGACCATGTCCCACCTTTTTTCACCTATGAGAATAGGCCGCCTGGAACTCCGAAACCGCTTTGTCCGCTCCGCAACATTCGAGGGCATGGCAAAAGAAAACGGAGAAGTCAGCGACGAGATACTGAATCTGTACCGCAACCTTGCAAAAGGGGGAATAGGTCTCATTATCACAGGTCACTGCTATGTTAATCCGTTAGGCAAAGCCTTTTTCAATCAGGTCGGAATCTATTCGGATGAAATGATACCGGGCCTGAAAAGGCTTGTGCAGGAAGTCCATGAACACGGCGGTAAGATAGTTTTCCAACTCGCACATGCAGGAAGACAAACCACCAGGAAGATCACCGGCTACCCCCCCATTGGCCCTTCCGGCAAGGGCCGCGATCCCATATACTTCGTCAAACCCAGAGAAATGACCGAGGCCGATATCCACGAAACGATCCGGTCCTTCGGTAGAGCAGCTAAACGGGCAGTGGAGGCGGGAGCGGATGGAATTCAGCTCCATGGGGCTCACGGATATCTGATCAATCAATTCCTCTCGCCGTTCTACAACTCACGGAGCGATGCCTGGGGCGGGTCGGAAGAAGGCCGTTTTCGGTTCTTGGAGCAAGTGTTCACTGAAATCAAGAGGGCCATACCAAAAGAGACGCCAATTCTGATCAAACTGAACACCCACGATCATACGCCTCGTCAGGGAGTGACACCTGAATTGGCCGCTCATTATGCACAGAGACTGGCCGGAATAGGCATTGACGCTGTCGAAATCAGCAGTGGCTCGACGTTCTATTCCTTCATGGACATGTGCCGAGGCAGCGTACCGGTGCAAGAATTGGTTGACACAATGCCGTTCTTCAAGAAACCGATTGCGAGAATCATGATGAACAGGCTGGTCGGGAAATACGACCTGGAAGAAGGGTATCATCTCCAGGCTGCGAAAACGATCAAGCCCGTGCTGGGGAAGATTCCTCTGGTACTTGTGGGGGGCATGCGAAGAGTCGACCACATGGAAGAGATTATTGAAAAGGGCTATGCAGATTTCATCTCCATGAGTCGGCCTTTCGTCCGGGAACCTCTTCTCGTGAAAAGAATTGAAGCTGGAAAAACTGACCGTGCGTCGTGCGTCTCATGTAACAGGTGTCTTGGAGCCATTGCCAAAAGGATGCCCCTACGCTGTTACTGCAAACCGGATTAGAGCAGCATCCCGGGGGGAACGTGGAATGGGCGGTACGTATCAATCGGACACTGTCCCCGAGCAGGTGCTTACTCGTACGAGAGACTCCCGAGCAACAGCATGGAACGAGTACGAATAATTGGAAAGTTCTTCTTAAACGTCTGACATAGTCTCAGACCTATCCATCCCCACCGGGGAACGGACGGAGGTGAGTCATGAGTGACGTGTACAAACGCCTTGCTACAAAGCTGGACCAATTGCCAAATGGGTTTCCTGCCACCGAGAGCGCAGTGGAACTAAAGATTCTCCGAAAAATATTCGCTCCGGAAGAAGCTGAAATGGCATTGAAACTTAAGACTATCTCGGAGACGCCAGAGGCAATTGCCGGACGTCTCGGCATGCCGTTGTCCGAGACTGAAGTCATGTTGGACAATATGACCAAGAAGGGCCAAATATGGTCAGAGAAGAAAAGCGGCAAGCAAGTTTACGCCCTATATCCTTTTGTAATTGGAATTTGGGAACTCCAGGTGAACCGCCTGGACAAGGAGCTTTCCGACCTCATGGCCCAGTACGGTCCTGTGTTGGGCCTTTCTCTCGGTACATTTTCGCCTGGAGTCATGCGAGTGATACCGATAAATGCCCCGATTGAAGCTGAACACCAGATCCTCCCATACGAAGACGCGCGGCAACTGCTTGCAGGTGCAAGAACTTTCCAGGTTGCAGAGTGCATTTGCCGGAAGGACGCTGCATTACAGGGCCGTCCGTGCAAGCACACTCGCGAAATCTGTCTTAGCTTCTCAAGTGAAGAGGGAGCGTTCGATAAGTACCCTCTGGGCCGGATGATATCCAGACAAGAAGCTCTGGAGCTGTTGGCAAAAGCAGAAGAAGAGGGCTTGGTTCATCAGACTTTCAATGCAAAATCGGATAGCTTCGCTATCTGCAACTGCTGTTCGTGCTCTTGTCCCGTTCTAGGTGCGACAAAGAATTTTGGCCTGCCCTATCTCACGGCTAAGAGCAACTTTGTGGCGATGATAAACCAGGAAACTTGTGAAGAATGTGGCACTTGCGCAGATGAGAGATGCCCCATGGATGCCATCGCAGAAGACAATGGCGGGTACAGGGTCAAGCCGGAGCGGTGTATTGGATGTGGAGTATGTACGACCACATGCCCCACTGAGTCCATCAGTTTGATTCGTAAGCCCGAGGGTCAGCGCGATGAACCTCCGGAGAATCTTTTGGACTGGTATTCCAAACGTGCCGCAAGCCGTGGGATAGAGTTCGTAGACCAATAGGATTGTTGTCGGGCAGAAAGCGGCAGGCTGGAAAGCCTGCGCCACGGCTTGGGCAGTGAGAAGCACCACCTGATGGATGGGGCCACAGCTTGGACTATGAGGAGCACAACTTGATCTGTGGGGCGGACTTTCCAGTCCGCCGGATCATAAGCTGATAAAAACAGTCTGCCCTCTGATAACTGATGGCTTACCCTGTCAGCCCGAGCCATCGAGCCGGGAGGTTGAGGTGGCAAACATGCCAAGACGCCTCAAGAAAAGAAAGATGTCGACGGAGGATTCCGAATACCTTATGGGCACCGACCTTTTCGCTGCGGCTCCGGAGGAAAGCAAGAACCAGTTGTTGGCTTGCCTGGCTCCCATGACTATTAGAGCCGGGGAGCGATTCATTCGCCAGGGGGACGAGGCAGACTGTCTTTATCTGATCCAGAAAGGCTCGTGTACCGTAAGCGTCGAGAAAAACGGAGTTACGAAACCTGTTACTCGTCGCAAATCCGGAGAGCTTGTCGGTGAAATGAGTATTCTGATCGGCGAGCACAGGACCGCCCATGTGGAGGCCGAAACCGATATGGCTGTGTGGCGCATGAGCCGAGTGGAGTTCGATGAGCTGTGTCTGGCCTATCCGAGTATCCGTGAGTTCGTCACCGAACTGATAACCAAGCGCATTTCGCAGTCAAAATTCACTCCCCACAGAACCATTGGCAAGTACATCATCACCGATGTCATTGACGAAGGGGGATGGGGCATCGTGTACAAAGGCGCCCATGAGTCCCTGAGCCTTCCGGTTGCCATCAAGATGCTCAAACATGCCATGGCAATGGACACAGACTTCTCGAATAAGTTCGAGAATGAGGCGCACGTCATCGCCAGTCTCAACCACCCGAACATTGTGCGGGTCTATGACATCGAGCATCTGTACAGGACGATTTTCATCGTGATGGAGTACCTGAGCGGTCAGTCTCTCAAAGAGGTAATGGAGGGTATGCCCGGGCTTCCTTTCCCACAGGCAATGAATTGGCTGATCCAGACCGGAGAGGGACTTGAATATGCGCACCAGCAAGGCATCGTTCACCAGGACATAAAGCCCGACAACATCTTTGTTAGGAAGGGGAATCGAGTCAAGATAGTGGATTTCGGGCTTGCGTGCCCTGCTGGTGACTGGAGACGATCTGGACCTGGCCGGAACACCCTACTACATGGCACCCGAACAGATAGATGGTGACCTCATTGATGAGCGAACGGATATCTACTCCCTGGGCATCACAGCTTTCGAGATGTTCACAGGGCAAAAGCCATTTCCCGGACCGAACGTGGGCGAAATCTTGAAAGCGCAGCGAGAGTGTCCAGTGCCTGATTGCTGCTTAGTGAATTCCGATTTGCCCACGGAGCTTAACGACTTCATACAGAGAGCCACACAGAAAGAGCCGTCCATGAGACACCAGACTATGAGTCAGGTCCTGGCAGATCTCAATCCGCTTGCCGAAAAGTACAGTGTGAGAGCAAAAGTCGAGGGAAGTTCAACCCACGAAAAAATGGCCCTGGTCATGTCTTACCGCGACGTGGACCGACTTGAATTGACGCGATTGGTCGAAGATTTTTCAAAGCGACTCAAAGAGTTGGGAGTCGAGCTAAGCGTAGCGAATTCTCAGCGTGATTAGGCTGCGGCCCGGTCTTAGACCAGTTGCCTCTCAAGCAGTGAGAATCGGTTGCAGCAAAACTGCACTGACCTGGCACCCAGGGTGGTGCCCAGGTCAGTGGCACCCAACATACAGTCAGCATCCGGTCCCGGGTGCCATCCGCGTCTCGCGGGAGGCTTTGTCAGATCCGTGCTGGATTTAGCGGATTTTTCATTGTTTGACCGCAAAATATGCGGCCCGGTCTTATTACTCAGACTCCTCCATGAATCCTGGCCTCCAGTCAGGGAACTTCAATCCCCTGAACTCGCCGCTCGAAAGTCTGAAACAAATAGTTCGAGGACGGCCTTTTTCGGCCTGAAGCTCCTTCATCTGGACATCTATCCATTCCCAGGCTGACTTCATCGTGTCGAGTGTCCCTTCTGGAGCCGATATAGTCCTGACCTCTCCATCGTCCCAAGCAAATGTTACTGCGCCCGGTTTCATACTGTTGAGGATCTTTTCATCCCAGGGTGAATCACCCTTGCTCATGGTTTCCTCCCATATCTCGTGCAATCAAATTGAGACGAACAAATCTATCTGAATATGAATAGACAACAAAGAGAAAAAAGCTGCCAGAAAAATGAACGCTCCAAAGTCGGGTGTAGCAAAATGTAGGGGCTTATATTCCGATCTGGGCTTCCCGGGCCGAAAACCACGCGCAGTCATAGCGACGGCAAGCAGGTCGCTTCGTCTGAGAGTACCCATCAACGCGGGGACCAGCACGGCGACAAGGTTTCTGGATCTTGCGACAACTCCACCCTGCCCGAATTCGACTCCCCGAGATTTCTGAGCCTCAACAGTGGTCCGCAGCTCCTGTTGTAGCAGAGGCACAAAGCGCATCGCCAACAACAGTATGACGGCGGCTTCCTCCACCGGCACGCGAACACGTTTCAAGGGCCGGGCTAGACGCTCTAAGCCTCTGGTTAGGTCACGTGGAGTGGTTGTAAAGGTCAGGACCATAGATAGGATTATTGCCAGCAGAAGCTGAAGCGAAAGCGTCAAACTGGTGTGCACGCCCTGCTCTGTTATGGGAAGCTCCCATTGGCCAATCATCATGGGTTGGCCGCCCGAGTTGAAGAGCATATTGATCCCCGCGGCGATCAACAGCATCCACGAAAAGCGAAGCAAGCCCCACCACCAGACCCGCCATCCAACCCTACACAGGAAAATGAGAGTCAGCACCACGCAGGAAGTTATCAGCAGGCCGACATCGGTACGCGTCGCGAATACGCCGATGAGCAGCACAACCAAACCGATCAACTTTGTCCTGGGGTCCAGTCGGTGCAGCACCGAGTCGCCGGGAACGTATCCGCCGATGAACACATCCTGAATCATAATGTTCATAGTCCTGTTTCCGCCGGCTCCGTGCACTTTCCTGCTCAAAAGGTCCAGTCCGGGTGAAAACCCGGCCATACTAAAGCCGATTATACAGGAAATTCATGCTTATTGCTTGACTCCCGCGTGGGTCATCCAGTTCTGGACAGGAGGCTCGGTCGCGAGCCCACACAAATGCCCCACAGGTAAGGGTTCACTGTCTGGAGGGTAAGGGTCATTGCACTTGTGGGGCAGGCTTTCCAGCCTGCCATCACCCGAGCTGATGAACAGGCGGGCTGGAAAGCCCGCCCCACGTAACCGAATGCTTATTACCTCTGAGGGCTTGCGCTTGACCATTCTGAGCTAACGCGCTAATCTTTGGCCTCTGGCTACGGTTCGGACACCGGCAGAGCGGTCTTTGATGGGCTAACGAGACCGGAAGGTGATCTTAAGGATCGAACTCGGTGAGATCGTGACAAAGGACGATTTTGATAATCTGACGGTGCTCAAGAAGTACAGCACGAAATATCCGGACAGCCCTGATAAGGCGAAGCTCGAGAACTTCCCGAACAAATACGCGTCTCGTGACTATACAATAGAATTCGATTGCCCGGAATTCACCAGCCTATGCCCTATAACAGGGCAACCTGATTTTGCAAGAATCTACATTACCTACATTCCAGACCGGAAGTGTATCGAATCGAAGTCACTGAAACTATACCTCTTTTCCTTCCGCAACACCGGCATGTTTCATGAAGAGATCACCAATAGGATCCTTGATGATCTGGTAGCTGCCTGCGAACCCCGGTGGGCACGCGTACGGGGTCTGATGAATGCCCGCGGGGGAATATCCATCGAAGTGACAGCGGAATACTCCAAATCCGGCTTCAAACGGTAGCGCCCTGGCCGAACCGAACCCGCTGACAACCCCCTGGGACGTCCCCTACTTACTTGAAAAGGAACAGGGGGAACCCCGGCGGCAACAAACGGCCCAGAAAGAGCCCGGCAGCGACAATCGCCCCGAAAGCTACGATCCTGAGCAACACATTCTTGGTGCGGACCACGGGTGTTGGGGAGAGTTTCGCTGAAACCGGTACTAAACCTAACAAGATGTGAAAAAACCAGCTTAGCTGCGGATGCAGGAGACCGTCTACCACCTGGTAGTGAAGAAGCGCGCCGGAAATCGGCAGCAGAAGTACCAGCGGGTGGAAAATGAACGCAACCGGCGGGTGAAAAACCATTTGTAGCAGCTTGAACAGGAGAAAGATAACTGAAGCCGTGTAAATTATCGTAAAGGGAAAGCCCAAATCGGCCATAAATGTAAAGAACATGTTTTCAGAAGTTTTCAAGCGGCTCGTCCATTGTACAAATGTCTCCTTGGAGACATACGGGTACCTGGGTTGGTAATTCTCCAGGATCTCATCCCGGGGAGCTAGAAGGCCTATTCCAAGCAACGGATGATCGGTGGCAATCTTCCACGAGAAGAAGATGTTCTCCACTCTGTAAGCCACTGATTCACCCTGTCGATCCCATTTTTTCACTAAATTGGGATCATGATAAAAAAAGTGGTTTCCTGCTGCCAGAGAAACCGCAAACAGCACTATTAGAAGAACCGCGACTTGCTTGACTCGCCATTCGCGGAGAACCGCGGCAAAAATGCCCAGGAGAATCGGAATAACCACGGCCGACCCCATTGCAGCTGTCCGGGCTCCAAACAAGAGTATTATGTAGCTAGCGAAGAGCAAGAGCACTGCAGCGGCCACAGCCCAGCGCGACCTCGCACTCAGTAGGGCCAGCGGGGCAAAAGAAAGCAGAATGAGTCGGTCGGCTACAGGGTGCCAATGCGAGTCCAGGAATTCATAAATGCTGCCGCTTACTGCCATGCTGGCTGCACTCAGAACGAGGATCCCGCACAACAGGAAGATGCACAACCACTGGAAATGGCGCTGCCTTTCACGGGAGGTAAGGAGGATTCTCGCACACCAAAATCCTCCGAGTCCGGACGCAAGGATCGTAAAACCTCTCACTGAGGAAGGCCCCGGTGTAAGGCTAAAGAGCCCGCTAAAGACCACCAGGAGGAGCAGCACGAGAGATATCACGATCTCCGACAGCTTGGCGCAGACTGAGTGCTTTCTCCGGAAAACAAGAGCTACAACGAGACTCACTGCACACAGGATCGCAGAGAAAACATTCGCCCGGTCACCTGGAATGACTATGACATAAGGGCTGAGAAAGGCCAGTTGCAGCGATGTCAAGCAGAATACTATCCAAGCGGCTTTTTCGCCGATTGAGGCTGTTGTAAGCCCTCCGGAAACAATACTGGAAACCCTTTCGTTGATTGCGCCTACCTCCTCTTGGAAGGGTTAAGTTTGTCACTCTACGCCAAGTGCACAGCAAAATGCTAGACATTGTCCATTGGACCTGTTAATAATTAACAATATTGGAGAAAGTGGCTTTCGCAATTTCCAGCCAAAGGGCGGCGGCAGACAATTGTTGCGGTGATGACGGAATACAGCATCCACTGCCGATCGCGATTTGAAGGGAGAAGGATGGCGAGTCGGTCCGAAACGGCCAGACAGATGCCCCAGGAGCAAGTCTTCGTTCCTGAAAAGCCGGTAGTCCCGGCTGTATTCGCTCGCCTCTGGACCAATCGCGGCCAAATCCTTTTCGGCCTTGATCTCTCGATTTGCCTCGTCTGCTTCATTGGGGCCTACTATGTCAGGTTCTATCTGGATCTCCCCGGTGATGAAATTTTCGGTCTGTCCGTACCCAGTCCCTCCGTTCGCCCCTTACCTGAAGGCGTCCGTCCTATGGGCGGGGATGTGGGTCTTTCTACTCTGGAAGGACCAGAGCTACCGAAGTGACTTACATTTCTCGACTCAACTAGCTGGACAGATCCGAACGGTCCTGATCACAGGATTGTATGCCACTGGTTTCCTGATGATTGTCTCTTTTATGTTCCGCCAGTTGCTGCTTTCAAGGTTGGTGTACGTGACGGTCTTTGTCGTCGCCGGAGCGTTGCTGATTGTCGTGAGAGTCTGTTTCCGCTCTCTGGCACGTCGTCTTGATGAACAGTGTTTTACAGCGTACAGGATTCTGATGGTCGGATGGAACAAGAATGCGGCTGGCCTGGTGGATCGTCTCAGGGAGAGAAACCGCTGCACGCACGTGATTGGCCGGCTTGAATGGGAGAATCGACCGCCAGCATATCCTGACGATATCCCTATCCTCGGTGTAAGCTCCGATCTTGAGCGCATTTACGACCAGACGCCTTTTGACAAGCTGCTCGTGGTCGGCGGAGGACTGCCGTCCGAAGACGACACGGCAAGCAGAGAAAGTCTGATTCGGGCTCTGAATTTTTGCGAAGAAAAGAACATTGCTTATTACATGGTCCCGGATTTTCTCGATGTGGCTGTGACCCGTACGGAAGTCGGAAGTTTCGCGGGCGTTCCGCTCGTGTTGCTGCAGGATTCTGCTCTCCACCCGGCGTATGCAATTGCCAAGCGAGTAATGGACATCGGAATTTCTGTTGTGACACTGGTTCTAGGGCTTCCGCTCTGGCTGGCAATAGCGCTCCTCATCAAGCTGACCAGTAAAGGGCCGATTTTCTACTCGCAGGAGCGAATGGGCATGTACGGAAAGCCATTTGCAATGTACAAGTTTCGCTCCATGGTGCCCGATGCTGACGAACAACTCAGAAACATCATAGACTTAGACAGCTTGGCAGAGCCGGTTTACAAGATTCCCCGAGATCCGCGAGTAACTTCGATCGGCAGATTTCTTCGACGATCCGGCCTCGACGAGATTCCTCAGCTTATCAATGTTTTGCGAGGAGACATGAGCGTCGTGGGCCCAAGACCCGAGTGGGTCGGACTCGCGGAGAGGTACGAACCGTGGGAACGGCGCAGGCTCAAGGCCAAACCGGGCATCACCGGCTATCAGCAGGTTATGAGCAGGGGAGACCCATCACTTGCCAAGCGGATAGAACTGGACCTCTACTATCTCAAGCACCAGGGATTTTTCCTGGACGTGTTCATCATGCTAAGAACCATATTGGTGGTGTGTAGGGGAGATGGGATTGATTGAGGAGGAATTCGTGGCCGGGAAAGAGCGCGACGCAGGACCTGCGTAAATTAATGTCTGTCGTTGCCACGACAATTGGTCAAGATGCCATTTCTCATGTGATTCCCGATTACCTCTGCGGCCAGCTTATTTCCCGCGATGTTCCAGTGAGTGTCGTTGGGCTTGTAAAGGCGCTCGCGCGTGGAAGCCTGTTTGAACGGCTCCAGTAAATCAAGCTGTTTGACCTTCATATTTTCAAGTTCTCGGGACAGCATCCTGTTTGGGAGTGCAAAGTCAAACTGATCCGGGCTATGATTGGATGCAGTCACAACTTCCAATTGAACTGCGGAGTTCACTTGCACCTCATCGGGGATCATAACGACAGTAGATCTATACCTCTGGCTCAGCATATTTCTTTCATCTTGCGCAACGGGGTGGCGGCCCCGTCGAGCAGCCCCTGAAACTTATCGTAATTCTTGACAAAAACTCGACTTCTCCCGTTCTCACAGTGCATGAACACGTCATCCGTCAAAGTCCGTTTGTCATCCTCATATACTGCCTTTCCGTTGTAAATCTGACCCTCGTAACTGCTGTGGAGGTCATAGATAGATTTCATCAATGAAGCCACGTACGAATATGAATAGACGCTCCTATCGTTCGGCAAAAAATCATTCCCGATAAAGAAGCAGACCATCACCAGATCGGGATTAAACTCCAGGCCTTCATGGACTAAGATCGAGAGATAGTCTTCAGGGTCAAGCCACGGAATGCCCATGTTCATGACCTCTATCTTGCCGCAGTGGCTGAGTTCCTTTTCCAGTGGCGTCAAGAAATTGAACTGGTACGGCACCACCCCAAATGCGAAGGAATCTCCAAGCCCCAGGATCCGGTACACGTTGGGCTCTTTCTCCTTCTTGCGCTCCACATCCTTGAATCCCCTGGAATTCAGGCGAAAGTCATAGTCGTCGGCAAAAGGCTTGCCACGAAAACGACTATAGGAGTTCTCGTAGAATATATATGAGGGGTAAATCTTGTGGCATAATCGCAACGCTATTTCCGCCAAAGAAAGTGTTATGAGAGAAATTATTGCTATATTAAGCAGAAGCTTAAGCATCTTGGGAAATTTTCTTGCCACCAGGTAATTAGCTCCTTCAGAGTTCCAAGCCTTAAGCCATCATGCGAACCAAGGAAAACCGTTTGTTTACATACGGACTTCTAGTGTCATGTCCCTCAAATAAGTTACATAACAGGCCATCTGAGCCCCTCCCGGGCGTTCCGACTATGCAGAAGGGGGCCAGCTTCGTCATTGCGAGCGCAGCGAAGCAATCTCACGGGGTTGTAGAGCAAGCGCTGAAGATTGCTTCGTCGCTTCGCTCCCCTCAATGACACTGACTGCGTGCGACCAGGTCGGGATTAGAAAGCTAATTGCGGGACACCACCCTAGGGACGGGTTCGCTTGTTGGTGCGAACAGCATTTCTCAATAAGGTCGCCCACTTCCAAATATCCAGGCTTATGAGGAGCGACGCCCTCCGTATCGGCCCCATCCCCTCAAAACAGTTCTTACGATAGAACAGCTTCGTGGACCTGAAGAGTTCCCGGATCATGGCGGAACTTTTCGGGTTGCCGCTCTGACCTTTCAAATGAACTGTTGTGGCCGCAGGGTGGTAAACGACTTTCCAGCCGGACCTCCCGAAACGAAAGCACCAGTCGAGGTCTTCGCAGTACATGAAGTAGTCCTCATCGAGAAGGCCGACCTCCTCGACAGCTTCACGCCTTGCGAACATAAAAGCACCATTTACCGCATCCACCTCGCAGGTTTTATGCTCGTCCAAGTACGTAAGATTGTATCCAGCCAGCAGCGGGCTCTTGGGAAACCACTGACTCAATCCGGAAGCGCGGCAGAAGCCGTCCCAGAGTGAGGGAAAGGCGCGGCGACAAGCCAAATCCAGCGATCCATCCTGCGTAACAAGCTTGCAAGAGACCATGCCGACATCTCGCTGCTCGTCCATCAACGCGACCATCTTGGCCAGTACGTCCGGTTCAACTACGGTATCGGGGTTCAGCAGAAGAATGTACCGGCCGGTACACACCCGGACCGCCTGATTATTTGCTCGGCTGAACCCGACATTCGTCTCGTTGGCTATGACGGTACACTTGGGGAATTCTCTGTGTATTGCATCCACTGTCCCGTCGGTAGACGCGTTGTCCACCACGAAAACTTCAGCATCAACGTCGCCTGCGGAAGAGTACACGGAGCGAAGACAATTGAGAAGTATTTCCCTGGTGTTATAACTGACTATAATAACTGAGATCCTAGTCATTGCTCTCTTTGTCGAGCCTCCGTGCGGACAACAGCTCTTCTATAATGCACTTGAATTCGGTCCACAGCCTCCGCCGAGTGAACATTGCGGCCCGTTCTTTCCCTTGCCTGACGAGTTCGTCGGCCAGCTCGCGATCTTTCAGAATACGAATTATTGCTGAGCCCAGCTCACTGGCATCGCCTGGTGTATGAAGTAGTGCCGCTGGTGGGTTTCCTACTATTTCGAGGGGTCCGCCAAGTGCTGGTGCAACCACAGGCGTCCCGTACCAGAGCCCTTCAAGCACGGTCAGCCCAAAAGGTTCGGGAACAGTAGAGCAGTTAACAACTACAGTCGCGGCCCGCATGAGCACATCCACGTCCTCGACGAACCCGGAGAAAAATACTCTTTCTGAAAGACCGGCGTTTTGGATGCGGGTCCGCAGGTCCTCGGAGTACTCTTTCACGGCCTCGGCCTTGTACCAGATCACCCACAAACAGAATCACGGAGTCAGGAATTGCCTCCAAGATTTCAGGGGCGGCCTCTACGAGAACGTGCTGGCCCTTCCATGGCTCCATGCGGGCGGGCATGAGGACCACTCGGGCTGATGGATCAATCCCGAATCGCTCAAACGGATTGACCGGGCAATCTTGGATTCCGCCGCTGATGTTTTCCTCGTGCCAATCATAAAGAGTGAGGACACGGTCCTGAAAGCGTCGCACATCATGGAAGTTCGAAAGACGGGTTGCTTCGGAGACGCACAGGACTCTATTCGCAGCCCATGCCAGCAAAATCATGTACCCGCGACGAATCCAAGAGGGCAGCTTGAATATAAATCGAAGGCGCATGACCCGTGGCAGGCCCAGGAAGCGCCCCGCGAGCGTAGCTGGCAATTCATTAAAATCGTTTGCAAATACCAGATCAACCCTCTCGCGGGAGAACAGTCGCATCAGGCGCACCGTCGTCACCAAGAGTTCCAGCAGCCATCTAGACAAAATGAAAGGGTTCAAAGAGTTGGAGAGACGAGGCATGGAAACCTGCTGAATCGCTATTCTTTCTCTTTCGTATCGCTCCCACATCAGGTTGTGCCGCGAAATCACCACCAGCGTATCGTATCCCGCGTCCCTGCAAGCACAGACCACGCGCCACATGGCGAGGTCTGAGCCTCCAACGTCATTGTTATTGCTATGAACAAATGCAATCTTAGGCATGATTCACAGGGAACGTTGCCTCGTTAGGCGAGTTAAAGTCGGGTTGTCAGGCATGGACGGAAGGAATGAATATATGGCTTGCAATATGTAGGAGGCTTGGAAGGGGGCGCTGAGACCCCGCGTCCCGCGGGGTTGCAAGAAGTTTCCCTCGACATGCCTTCAATAATATTTAACTTTGCAAGCATTCGCGGTCTTTCTTGCCTCCTTACATCTTGGTCCAAACAGGCGGTCTCCCGGTAAGCCGACGATAAAGGTCGCCAATTCGGCAAAACGCCTCATGTCCTACACTCCGTTGAATGGAATACCTGGCGAAGGCTTTAGTAAGAACCCATAGCCATGCGAGATGATAAACGGGAAAGCCGTTCAATTCCCTGGCACGAGCTTCTTCCAAGGGGACAATAAGGGCATCGCCCGGTTTCGAGCTGGCTCCACCCAACAGGATGGCGGCTACGACCACATCGGCCATAAACATGGCGGGCCGATCTTTCATCTCGCGCAGTAACAACTCGTAATCACCGGAAATCCTAAAAGATTCATCGAATCCGCCGTGGCTTTCAAACAGGCTACGTCTGTGAAATATCCCTTGATGACATATCGGCATAACCTTGTGCAGCTTGCGCCTGGTTCGGTCGTAATCTTCTCCATGAATGGCCAGCATTTGACCGTCACGCGATACTATTGCCACTTGGCCGTAGACGATTCTAATAGCTGGTTCACACTTCACGAGGCGGTCGGCTACACGGCTCAAGACTCCCACGTCCATGAGATAATCGTCCGCTCCGAGGAAATAGACCCAGTCGCCTGTCACATGTTCAAGACCTTTATTGAAGGCATGGTAGATCCCACGATCCGCCTCGGATTCCCAGTAGGAGATCTTATGATCGTTGGCTTTGAGAATAGCAACGGTCCCGTCGGAAGAGCCTCCGTCAATGACGATGAGTTCTTTGCGCGGATAATCCTGGTTTTCCACACTGTCAATGCAGCGCTGCAGCGTAGCTGCCCGGTTGTACACCGCTACGATTATCGAAATGTGCGGTTGCGGGTGCATGTAAGGCCGGCTTGCTCCATCAAAGGAAACTCAATTATTCTCGACGCCAAGGCTCAGTTATGGTTAACTTAACACAAAAGGCAGCAAAAGTCATTTCGCTGAGGCAAGACCAGGGCTTGGGAAGTGGGCTGACGCTTGACTCGATTGGTGCATCGTGTTATCTGTAGACTGCTTGCAGTGTGCATAGGAATCCCTTGATACAATTTCGAAAGTGTGCTTATGGATTTGGTATCTGATAAACGAGCACTCGTGACCGGAGTGACGGGTCAAGACGGCGCCTACCTTATAGAGTTACTGCTAAAGAAAGGTTATCAGGTTTGTGGGGTGAAGAGGCGTGCGTCTCTGATCAACACTCAGCGGATCGACGGCCTGTATCAGGATCCTCACGTGGATGACCGCCATCTCAGTCTGGAATACGGTGATATGACCGATTCCACTAATCTTATTCGTATAATCCAGCAGTTTCAGCCTACTGAAATCTATAATCTTGCGGCGCAGAGTCATGTGATGGTGTCGTTTGAGACTCCCGAATACACCGCAAATTCAGATGCGCTCGGCACGCTGCGCCTGTTGGAGGCTATCCGAATCCTGGATCTGGGGAAGAAGGTTCGTTTCTACCAGGCGTCAACAAGCGAACTCTTCGGCCTAGTGCAGGAGACGCCTCAGAGGGAAACCACACCGTTCTATCCAAGAAGCCCATACGCCGTGGCCAAATTGTACGGGTACTGGATAGCCCGTAACTACAGAGAAGCATACGGTTTTTTTACTTGCAACGGGATACTTTTCAATCACGAATCTCCCATGCGAGGAGAGACCTTTGTAACCCGGAAGATCACCCGTGCAGTGGCTCGCATCAAGCTTGAGATGCAGGACTGCCTCTACCTCGGGAATCTGAATGCTAAACGCGACTGGGGGTTCGCAGGCGACTATGTTGAGGCAATGTGGCTCATGGTACAGCACCATGAGCCGGACGATTTCGTGGTCGCCACGGGGGAGAACCATTCTGTTAGGGAATTCGTAGAACGTGCCTTCAGAGAAGTGGGGATCGCCATAGCCTGGCAAGGGGAAGGGGTCGACGAGAAGGGTACCGATGTCGAGACAGGCCGGACGCTGGTGGCTGTGGATCCTCGATACTTTCGGCCCACGGAGGTCCATGAATTGCTTGGTGACGCTACAAAAGCCCGAGAACTGCTGGGATGGAAACCGCGGGTCACTTTTTCGGAACTGGTCAAACGCATGGTTGTGGCTGATCTCAGAGAGGCCGAAAAGGAACAGCTCTGTCGGACCGCGGGTTTCCAATAATGGAAAGCAATAAGCCATCGATCAGGATTTACGTGGCCGGCCACACAGGGATGGTCGGATCTGCCATCTGCCGACGCCTCGCCAGGGCTGGATACTCGGTGATAGGGCCCACCTCAAGAGTGGACCTCTGCGATCAGCAGGCCGTTCTTAAATTACTGGGGGAATTGAAGCCGGACTGGGTATTCCTTGCCGCGGCCAAGGTCGGGGGATTCATGCCAACAACACATACCCCGCTCAATTCATATACCAAAACCTGATGATCCAGACTAATCTCATTCATGCCGCATACCTGAACGGCGTAAGGAAGCTTCTTTTCCTCGGAAGTTCGTGCATTTATCCCAGGCTCGCGCCGCAGCCGATGAAGGAAGAATACCTACTCAGCGGGTACCTGGAGCCCACCAACGAGCCTTACTCTATTGCGAAGATAGCGGGCATCACCATGTGTCAATCCTACAGTAGGGAGTACGGCGCCAACTTTATCTCCGTCATGCCCACGAATCTGTACGGTCCCCACGACAATTTCGATTTGGAGAATTCACATGTGATTCCTGCGTTACTCCGAAAAACCCATGAGGCTCACGAGTCCGCGGCAGAGTTTGTCGAGATCTGGGGGAGCGGTAAACCCCAGCGGGAATTCCTTCACGTGGATGACGTGGCCGATGCTTGCCTGTTTCTCATGGAGAACTATGATTCTCCGCGGAATCATCAATATAGGAAGCGGTGTTGAAATCTCGATTCGGGATTTGTCGCTCCTGATCAGGGACGTTGTTGGATTTGAGGGAGATATCCGGTTTAACACGAGCATGCCCGACGGCATGCCAAGAAAGCTTCTGGATGTGAGCCGTATCTCTGCACTCGGCTGGAAGCCTACGCTGTCACTGCGGCAGGGACTCGAATCCACCTACCAGTGGTTCCGGGACAATCGGCAAAGGTTAAGGGAAAGCTGACATTGATTCCGGAGATTTCCCCGAAACGGCGCCACCTGCTATGATGAAGCACTGCTCGCTTGAAAGCGCATCGTTATCACGCTGCTATTCTCTCCAGACGTTCAATCAACTCCTTAGCTACGACCTCTTTGTGCATCAAATCTTCGGTCTTTTGGAACGAGATAGAGTCCATACCGTAGATTTCTGATGGGAGCCCTGAAACGAAACTCTCCAGTATCTCCCTGACTATTACTGCCTCTTCTTCCGTGAATTCCGGCCGTACCATTGTCTGATCCTTCCTTCTTAATTCAGTCTGCCTGACGTGCCATATGCCCTTGACGCGCACTTTAGACACCGCCCGAAGCAACCTCCGTTGACTCGATTTCGCGAGGGTGATTCGACTAATCGTACCCATACCTTAATAACGTCACTATGTACCTGCAAGCCTGGACGACAGAAAGGGTGGCCGGGTATACCGGCTCTAATGTTTGATCGGGGAACGTGAGGTCTAAATCCATTTTTTGTTGACACAGAAATTGTATATTGTATACATAATCGCTCATGCCTCGTGACGTCTCGGGATTGTAAATGACCACGATCCGCGTCGCAGCCCTGCCTCAGGAAGTAGCCAAGCGTATTCGGGAGATGATCCGAAAGGGAATCCTGAAAGAAGGGGACAGGATCGTCGAAAACCCGCTGTGTCGGGCCATGGGAGTCAGCCGGACACCACTCAGGGAAGCCCTGCGGCTCCTCAGTTTCGAGGGACTCATCGAGCTGATTCCGAATAAGGGCGCGTTCGTGGTTCAGCCATCCATGACAGACATCAGAGAGATGTTCTGGGTGATGAGTATCCTGGAAGGGACATGTGCACGAGAATGCGCCAAAAAAATAGACGAAAAGGGCTTGAAGAAGCTTGAGAATCTGTACAAGAAACTAGAAAAGCATTTTGAAGAAAAACATCACGAAAAATACATGGCTGTTAATCACAGCTACCACACCTTGGTTCAGGAGTTAGCAGGGAGTAAGGTCCTCAGCGAGGTGATAAACGGCCTAAGGCAAAAGATCTTGCTACACAGATACCGACAGATCTACCAACCCAATCGACTCGTGACATCCATGCAGGAACACCGCGCTCTTCAGGATGCGTTCAGAAAAAAAGATCCAGAAGCCGCTGAACGGCTCATGAAAGAGCATCTAATCAGGCAGTGCGAGGCCCTGGAGAGAGCATACTCGGAAACGTTGGAATCCTCTCACTCGAAAAGATAACGGAGAAGGGATGATGTATGACCGGAACATGATGGAGTTCCGACAGCAGTGTCCTCCAGACGCCGACACAGTCGTCCTCCTGAGACCACTCGGCCAACTGTCGCCATCATGTGTCGAACGAAGGCTCCCCTCCAGGCCTCCTCGCCATCGTGGCCTGGGTTGCCGTATTCACATGCCCGCGAGAACAAGCCGTTCACAAACCAGAGGGCTGGGTCCCTCCGGAATAGGCTTGACGTTCGAAAAGTAGAGGCATGATCGCGTCGCTTGTCTGCCAGGCGCTGTGCGCATTCGCCAGTGGGATCGCATCAGGCGGGCGGTAGACACTGATCTAACAAGAATTTAGGGACTATTTCCGGACGGAAACAAGAAAGGAGGTAATCGGAGACGACGAGCTTCCCCAGGAGGGATACTCGATCGACATGCGTGCTTTGGAAGCGGCGGTTTTGATTGGTGCGACTGGAAACAGAGATCTCGCACTTTGGGTCTGAATTCTTGGTTACAAGGAGGATGCAGGAACCATGGGAAGCTACTTGGCGGAAATTTCTCTCGCTGCCCTGGCAATTGCCGTAGTTATCGGAATTGTCAGAAACGTAAACGTCGGGCCTCTCAGCCTGGCGATAGCGCTGGTCGTCGGCTATTACATCGGAGGAGTCAAGATCAAGGATATAATCGCAGGCTATCCTGTGAACGTGTTTCTCATGCTGGCCGGCATCACATACTTGTTTGCCATTGCAAATATCAACGGCACCTTGGAGAAGTTGACGAAGTTTGCGGTTAGGGGAGTTCGTGGCAATGTTGCCCTGCTTCCAATTGTCTTGTTCCTCCTGGCTTTCGTATTATCGTCTCTCGGACCCGGGGCCATCACGATTTGCGCTTTGCTGGCGGCCCCATGTATGCTGTTGGCCTCGCAGACAAAAATACCGGCTTTCTTGATGGCTGTGATGGTAGCCAACGGTACCCAGGCCGGTAACATGTCACCCATAGCCGTGGCAGGGGTCATAGTGAAGGGACTCGGTGAAAAAATGGGCTGGCCCGACTGGAGCTTTATCCTATGGATGAACAGCCTTGTCTACTTTTTCGCCATCGGAATCGGCGCTTATCTTCTCTTTGGCGGTTTGAAATTGTGGAAGCAACGTGCTGCAGGAGAAGCCTCTGCAACGGTGCAAGTCGAAGTGGAGCCTTTTAATACTCATCAGTACCTGACCCTCGCAGGGATCGCCATTCTGGTCATCGGAGTGTTTTTCTTCAAGCTGGACATCGGGTTAGGGGGATTTCTCGTAGGGACGGTTTTGATTCTGTTGGGAGCGGGAGACGAGGACAAGGCTTTCAAGGCCATGCCCTGGGGGGCCATCCTCATGGTCACCGGTGTGACCGTCCTGATCCAACTCATGAGCAAGATCGGCGGTATGGCTCTTTTCGCGGAGATTATGGCAAAACAGTCCACCCCCTACACGGCAACACTGGTCGTCGGCTTCTGGGCTGCACTGGTCTCTGCGTACGCCAGTACCATCGGGATAATTCTGCCGGCATTCATACCAATGGCCCCGGATCTCCTGGCAAAAATTGGGGGCACGGATCTCTTGGCTCTGGTCTCCAGCATTGTCCTATGCGGACATGTGACCGACGTGAGCCCCTTGTCAACTCTCGGCGCCATTTTCATAGCTAACGCCACGGAAGATCAGGACAAGAAAAAATTGTTCAGAGACTATACTCATTTGGGGCTTGGCCATGTCACCGGTGGGGGCTATCGTTTGCTGGTTCTTGTTTACAGTGCTGGGAATACCTTAGGCATTTTCAGTCTCACATCACATGCGGAATTGCCCAGGGATGTCACCGTGTTGTCGGTGACATCTCTGGGCCCAGAAGGAGATTTTTATGGATAACCTGTCCTTCGGTGTCACCATGACCTGTAGTCGGAATGGGTGGCACTTCTAATGACCATCGGGATTATTATCCTGTGCACTAACATTCTCAAGCGAGTCTTTCCTTTGCCGAAGCCCCCTGAGTCTTCGGAAGGCTCAACGCGGCAAGGAGCGTGAATCATGTACGAAGCCATTATAGCAGGTCTGTCAGGTCTTCTGGAGGGAATTCGATTTCTCGCGACAAAGGGCGGGCCCAACCTGGTGATGATGTTGGTGGCCGCCGCCCTACTGTATCTTGCCATCAAGAAGGACGTGGAACCGCTCCTTTTGCTACCAATCGGGTTCGGCTGTTTTCTCGTCAACATGCCGCTCAGTGAAGTCATGGAACCGGGAGGAGTGCTGAAATTCTTTTACGATATCGGCATAATTACGGAGATATTCCCTCTCCTGATCTTCGTGGGCATCGGAGCGATGACCGATTTTTCGCCTCTGCTGGAAAACCCGAAGATCCTGCTCTTCGGCGCAGCGGGACAGTTCGGCATCTTCCTGACATTGGCTTTGGCTCTCGCTCTGGGATTTTCCCAGTTGGACGCTGTATGCATCGGAATCATCGGCGCCTGTGACGGTCCCACCGCGATCTACGTAACATCTCAGTTCGCTCCGCATCTACTCGGTCCGGTTTCTGTGGCGGCATATTCGTATATGGCCCTTGTGCCTATAATCCAGCCGCCCATCATGCGTGCGCTGACGAGCCAGTCCGAGCGCGTGATCCGCATGAAAGTCAGCAAAGCCAGCGTGTCGTCGACCACCCTCATCCTCTTTCCCATCGTGGTGACCGTGCTCACAGGTCTCATCGCGCCGAAGGGCCTCCCGCTGATGGGCACGATCATGCTGGGCAACTTCATGAAAGTGAGCGGAGCGGTTACGAGGCTCACGAGCGCATCTGAGCATGAGATCGCCAATATTGTGACACTGTTCCTCGGGCTTGCAATAGGCGGCACGATGGAGGGGCACAATTTTCTGAAGACTACGACTCTGGCGATTTTCGGGCTCGGATTCGTCGCGATCTGTCTCGATACTGTCGCAGGGGTCTTTTTCGGCAAGATCATGTGCTTCCTCTCCGGGGGAAAGATCAACCCACTCATCGGCGCGGCCGGGATCTCCGCCTACCCAATGGCTGCACGCGTTGTGCAGGCCGAGGGGTGGAGAGCCGACAAGAAGAACCACTTGCTCATGCACGCGATGGGAGCCAACACCGGTGGACAGATAGGCTCGGTCATGGCAGCGGCGGTTATGCTTGCGGTTCTGAAAGGCATGGGGTTGATTTAGCAGTTCCCTTAGTCATTGGTGAGTGGGCCACGGATAGTGGAGATATCCCCTTTGAATAAGACTGCTTATTGTGTTTGCTAGCAGTCTCAACCGACTCCGCCGTGCAGAGCCCTGCGAGACCCGGGGCCGACTCAGAACGCGATTGGCGGAACCGTCCCGTCGATGGCGGGATCGCCTGGTCACTGGTAGGACGAGCATTTTGCGTGTCTTTGAAGGACGGGCAGGATGCCCGTCCTCACCGAATCATCCTAAGTTTTGGTCATTACTTGGAGAATCGCCACAGATCACCTACTCTTGCCAGGGCCGAGAGGCAAATATTCTTTATGAAATCTCGCGATTTAAACTTGTTCAATGATTTCAAGGTGTAGGAGGAGATTCCATGGGAACAAACATTGTGCATGACAGGGAAGACTGGGGATGCCGTAAGAAAGAATACAAAATCCGAATGGCCAGGGCCAAACCGCTGACGGAGGGCGGCAACAGCAAGATCGTGGATTCCTCTCGCGCTGTGGCCCTTCTGGAAGCGATCATCTGCCCCGGAGACCGGGTGGCTTTGGAGGGGAACAACCAGAAACAGGCAGAGTTTCTGGCTGATTGCCTCTGCCAAGTGGATACATCGAAGGTCAACCGGCTTCACATGGTCCAGTCGGTGATAGCGCTGCCGTCCCACTGTGAGATTTTCGACCGCGGGATCGCCGAGAAGGTTGACTTCTCATTCTCAGGGCCCCAGGCAGTACAGGTGGCGCGTCTGGTCAATGAGTCCAAGATGAAGGTCGGAGAGATCCATACCTATCTTGAGCTTTTTGCAAGGTACTTCCTCGATCTCACACCCCAGGTCTCGCTCGTCGTGGGCAAACTTGCCGACAGAGACGGCAACCTTTACACTGGTCCCAACACGGAGGACACGCCTGCCATCGTAGAGGCCACCCACTTCAAACAGGGCATAGTAGTGGCCCAGGTGGAAAAGATCGTGGAAAAGCTTCCACGTGTCGACATTCCGGGGGACTGGATCGACTTCATCATTCCCACAGGAAAACCTTGCTACATAGAGCCGCTGTTTACCCGGGATCCGGCGCATATTCGTGATATCAATATCCTAATCGCCATGATGGTGATTAAGGGTATCTATGCAGAGTACGGCGTCCGCTCTTTGAATCACGGCATCGGCTATGCCGCTGCGGCCATTGAATTGCTTCTTCCCACCTACGCCCAGCGGCTCGGCCTGAAGGGAAAGATATGCACCCACTGGGCCCTTAACCCTCATCCCACCATGATCCCTGCCATTGAGTCCGGGTTCGTGGATTCCATCCACTGCTTCGGTTCCGAGGTTGGAACGGAGGACTACGTGGCCGCCCGCTCCGACATCTTCTTCGTGGGTCCCGATGGAAACCTCCGGTCAAACCGGGCTTTCTCCCAGGCCGTCGGACACTACGCCGCAGATGCCTTCGTGGGCGCCACACTCCAGATCGACCGGTACGGCAACAGTTCCACCGCCATGGCCGACCGGATCGCCGGTTTCGGCGGCGCCCCCAATATGGGGTGCGACGCGCCCGGCCGGCGCCATTCGAGCGAAGCCTGGATCAAGGCGGGACAGGAGAACGGCATGCGGCCTAGCCTTATCGGCGATATGCCCCGAGGCCGCAAGCTGGTGGTCCAGATGCTGGAGACTCGGGGGCCAAAGGGGATTCAGTGCTTCGTGGACAAGCTCGATGCCTGGGAGCTGATGAAACGGGCCGGCCTCAAGGTCCCTCCGGTGATGATTTACGGCGACGCGATCACCCAAATCGTCACTGAGAAGGGATTGGCCCATCTACATAAATGTGCCTCGCTTCAGGAGAGAGAGGCCGCTATCAAGGCTGTCGCCGGAGACACAGACCTGGGCAAGCAGGCGAAACCCGGAGAAACGGCCGACCTGAGACGGAGAAAGGTCGTTCAAACGCCGGAAGATCTCGGGATCGACTTGGCCGAGGCTAACACCTCACTGCTTGCGGCCCACTCTATGGACGACTTGGTGGAGTGGTCGGGCGGTCTTTACAAGGTGCCCGAACAGTATAGAACCAGTGGTAAGCATTGAAAGTCGTTGCCGCTTGAAAACCCGGTCGTCAGATGGTTCGTTTGAAATGCAGAACCTTCAGTCATATATATGGTCTTGTACACAATTGCATGACAACCCGATTTTCTACTCGGCGGAATGGGCTCCACCAGAAAGACCAGCGTGGCTCTTGAAGCGGGTTGACCGTGAACCGGTTGCAAGTCCGTCAAAGCCGGTGCAAGGTTTGATATCGTGTCCGGGACCGGAGAGGGCAAGATGTGGGAAGAATTGAACAAGAAAGCTGTAGAACTGTTTCAGAGCGGCAAATACTCCGAGGCTGTGGAAATTGCCAAGAGAGCATTGGAAGAGGCTGAAAAGGAATTTGGACCGGATGATCCCCGTGTGGCGCGAGTCTTGAACAATCTGGCCGAAATGTACCGGGCCCAAGTGAAGTACGATGACGCAGAGCCCCTGTGGAAGCGAGCGCTCACAATACGGGAAAAGGCACTGGGAAAGGATCACCCTGACGTTGCCACGTCTCTGAACAATCTGGCAGGTGCTTATTTCGAGCAGGGAAAGTTGGCAGAAGCTGAACCACTCTTTAGAAGGTCAATTTCCATACTAGAAAGGTCACTCGGCTCTGACCATCCGGATATTGCCACTTCACTTAACAATCTGGCGGCAGTTAACAGGGCAATGGGAAAGTATCCCGCGGCGAAACCCCTCTATGACCGCGCTCTCTCCATCCTGGTGAAGGCTCTGGGGCCGGATCATCCTGAGGTCGGAACGTGTCTGAACAATTTGGCCGGGCTGTACGATTCCCAGGAGCGGTACAAGGACGCGGAGCCGCTGTACCGACGAGCCCTGCAAATAGCCGAGAAAACCTTCGGACCGGATCATCCTCACGTGGCGTCTTCTCTGAACAATTTGGGGGGTACGCTGGTCGGTCTGGGGAACTACAAAGAAGCTGAGATTGTGCTCGTGAAAGCACAAGCCATAATTGAAAACGCCTATGGGGTAGGCCATCCTTATGTGGCTAGCGGGCTTGAGAACCTCGCGGAATTCTATGAGGGAACCGGCAGGGCCGATGAGGCAGGCAGCTTAAGAGCCCGTGCGCAAGAGATCCGAAAAAGGACTGTTAAAGGGACGAGAGGAGAAGGAGGCACTGAAGTAGACTCGTCGTGAGACGGAGTCCCGTTTCTCCCATTTGATTAGTTCCTTTCCTTCTGCCTCGCACTGCATGCTGAATCTCCAGGAGCAGAATTGATCATCACGAACATGCGTCGGGAGGGCAGTATACGCATTCCATTTTGACGCGGGGATCTATGTGCTGGGCGAAGCGGGTGTACTGCATCATGCCCGCTGTCTTACATGGGTAATCGTCCATTTCTTTACGCCGCCGAGAAGCTTGCACTCGACACTCGTTGATCGTGAACACCAGGCTTCCGTCCTTCTCCCAGGCAGCCGTGTGAGCGCTAATAGTGGAGTAAAGCTCCAGATGCAGGGCTTTCTCTAAAGCCTCCAAGCCGCCATTAGGGCTTAATCCCAGATGCTCCGACATCTTGAACGCTTCGACCTGACCGAAGTGAGACCAGCAGGTGTCGTTCACCATCTTGGCCGCGGCCATGCCGAGCGAGGATTCCACAGCTTGGAACCAAACCCCATCGCTTGTCACCCAGGTTTTGGCTATATCCTTCAGCAAGAGCAGAAGTTCCTCTCGGGATTTGGACGCGAGCACACTAGGCACGGAGCCGTCCATTTCGATCCCGAAGTGCGGGGCGAGTCTCTTTGCTGCCAAAGGAAAATACTTCTGCAAGACCTCGCTTTCCAATTTCACAGCCGTTTCAGCTCCGTGATGGTGCACGACCTCAGTGAACCACATGCCGTAATTAACCAGCAAATACCCAAAGAATATTCCCACCAGGCGGAGCAGTTCCTCGGTAGGAAGTTCAGTGAAATCCAAACCAGTCTCACAGCATTTCATCAGCCGACCTCTTGAAATGGCCGGAACGGCCTCCGCTCTTTTCCATGAGTCTAATTTCTGAAACCACCATGCCCCGGTCCACTGCCTTGCACATGTCGTAAATGGTGAGTCCTGCGCATGCCACCGCGGTGAGTGCTTCCATTTCCACCCCTGTTCGCGCGGAAACCTTGACCGTGGCCTCAATCTCTATAAGCGATCTCTCCTTATCCGGGAAGAATTCCACTTTCACAGATGTGAGAGGGAGCGGATGGGCAAGCGGAATAAGATCCGGAGTCTTCTTTGCACCCATGATCGCGGCAATACGCGCCACGCCCAGAACGTCCCCCTTTTTTGCCCGGCCCTCGAGGATAAGATCCAATGTGTCCGGCTGCATGCGGATTTCTCCGCGGGCAACTGCCTCTCTGACAGTAATTTCCTTTTGACCCACATCCACCATGTGGGCCTGCCCCTTTTTATCAAAGTGGGTCAAACCGGCCATATTGGCGCTCCTATTTTTTGTCTCTTAGCCGAAGCTCAAGTGCGGCAGCATGGGCTGCAAATCCCTCATATCGTGCGAGTGTGAGGGTCTTCGGAGCCAGGTTCTTGAAGCCTTCCTCACTGACCATCGAGTAAGACATGCGTCGTGTGAAGTCGCGTACAGACAACGCAGACGCGGTTCTAGCGAATCCCGATGTAGGGAGAATTGCATTGGGTCCGATGGAATAGTTCGCAAGAGTTCCTGGGGTGAACGGACCCAGAAGCACTTCGCCTGCGTACTTGATCATTTCGAGGGTTTCGTGAGGATTCCGTGTGAGGATTTGCAAATGCTCAGGGGCAAAACCGTTGATAAACTCTACGGCCTGGTCCAGGTTCTCAGCCAAGACAACTCCGCCGTTTGATTGAAAAACCGCTTCGCAGAATGCCCTGCGCTGGTCAGGTAAAGCCGACACAAGCTCGGGTATGAGTTCCAAAGCTTTTTTCGCCAGCGACTCATCCGAAGTCACCAGATAGGCAGACGAGTCGGGGCCGTGTTCAGCCTCTATGAGCAGGTCCGTTACTGCTGTGAGCGGGTCCGCGGAGTCGTCGGCCAAGATGATGGCTTCGCTCGGCCCGGCCGGGAGACCAGTGTCCACTTCGGTTGAAAGTATCTGTTTTGCGGCGAGAACGTAGCCTGAGCCTGGCCCCACTATTTTGTCTACGCGAGGTATGGTTGCCGTCCCGAATGCAAGCGCGCCTACAGCCTGGACACCACCAACCGCGTATAGCTCATCCAAGCCGATCATCCTCGCGGCTGCAACGGTCGCAGGGTCAGCTTTACCGTGCCGATCCGGCGGTGTCACAACCACAATGCGTCCGACTCCCGCCACTTGGGCCGGCACTCCGGCCATCATCATCATCGATGGGAAAGAACCTTTCCCTCGCGGCACGTACAATCCGACGGACGCGATAGGCACCACCTTCTCGCCTGCAACGATGCCGGGGCTGATTTCGATTTCCCACGACGGGGGCTCTATTTGGCGCTCGTGGAATTTCCTGATGTTGGCTATCGAAACTTCAATGGCTTCGCGCAAGTCGTCCGGCAACGATTTGACAGCCCTGTCCATCTCCTCCGGCGAAATCCTAAATTGCGAAGGGTCAATGTCAGCGCCGTCAAACCGCTTTGTGAATTCCCGGACCGCATCATCTCCGCGGTGACGAACCTCGTCTAAGATAGGGGCCACCTGAGCCATCAAAGTTTCGAGATTCACTCCGGCCCGTCGATAGAGTCTCGTGCGCTCTTCGAAACTCATCCCGCTGAGTTGAAAATAGTTTACCCTCACAATTCACCCTTCTCTTTTATTACGTGGCCTTGTCGGGACATTGAGGAATCACCATCCTGCCATGGAATGCGAAAGCAGGTCAACAGAGTGTCGGGCAGCGCCGGCCAAGGCATCATGCTTTGCCCATGAATCCCACGGCCGATGCAGGCTTGCCTCTCTTTCCTCTTAGCCCTTTTTCGGATACTATGAGATTTCCAGTCTTCCCACAGAACTCTGTGGGGATGAAACCCAAAAGGAAACATTATGGACGAGAAATTCAATAAAGCCGAATGGGATTTTTTCGTAACAGCGCTAAAGGAAGAGGCCCGCACAATCTTGCGAGAGGTGGGTTCCAGGACCGGATCCAGAGACTCTCGTACATGAGTCCCTTGGCGAACTTGAGGCCCTGGCGCGGCGGAACGACGGGCAGGACAACAGGTCCGAAGAGGAGATATGGACCCAGGTCCGAGAACTACTCCTCAAAGCGGCCTATGCGACGCGGGCACACTGCATCCGGTGCGGGACGTGCTGCACAAAAGGAAGTCCTACTCTCTTGGAAGACGACATGGAGCTTTTCAGCCGGAGTATTCTCAAACCCGCACACTTGGTCACCATCAGGGCGGGTGAACCGGCCTACTCCAACCAGACGGAAGAAGTTACCCCCACACAAGAAGAACTGATCAAAATCCGTGAAACATCAGACAGCAAGACCTGCATTTTTTATGAGAAGTCCGGGAGCAAGTGTACTATCTACGAATCCAGGCCGGCGCAATGCAGAAGTCAGGAGTGTTGGAATACAGGTGCGTCCGAGGGAAATGCCGGTCTGTCACCCATCAACAGAAAGCGACTGCTGGAGCCGATTACCAACTTGTGGGAGATCATCCAGCGTCACGAAGAGCGGTGCTCTTACTCCGAGTTCAGCCGGGCAATGACTCGACTTGGCGCCACTAAGGGCCAGACCGTAAGCGAGATTCTCGATCTACTAGCATTCGATCACCACGTGCGCGGATTCATCGCCGAAATGTTCGGCATTGATCCGGACAGCATGGATTTCTTCTTAGGGCGTTCACTTCAAGAGGCTATAGCAAGGTACGGCCTGGAATTAGAGGAGCAGTCCGACGGCTCATTCCTACTCAAGCCGATGGAATAACCCAATTTCTTATAACTGACAGCAGTCGGTGTGTAGGGCGGATGACTACCAAGCGGTCAGTGCTTGATCCAAATCGGATGTGATGTCGTCACAGTCCTCGATCCCAACAGACAGTCTCATGAGGCGGTCTGTGATCCCAATGCGTTGCTGTTCTTCTGCAGAGATTTTGGCATGGGAGGTAACTGCAGGGCAGCAAATGGTGGTTTCAACGCCCCCGAGGCTCAATGCAGGTTTGATCATGCGTAGTCGCCTCAAGAAAGCCGATGGGTCCCCCTGCCCATTACCGACCTCGAACGAAAGCATGCCTCCGTATGCTTTCATTTGTGACTTGGCAAGTTCGTGCCCCGGGAAACCAGGTAGGCCGGGATAGTTCACCCGTGTTACTGCTGGATGTTGCTGCAGGGCCACCGAAACTTTCAGAGCATTTTCGGACTGACGATCTATTCTCAAAGCCAGAGTCTTTAAACTTCGTTCGAGCAGATAACATGCCATCGCGTCGAGGCTTCCGCCCAGGTGCCTTGCCAGCGCACGCACCCGCTTCGCGCGCACCGCGCTAGTCACCGCAACTCCGCAGCAAAGATCACTGTGCCCGCCGAGATACTTTGTGCCGCTGTGAACCACCACGTCTATTCCGAGTTCGAGAGGATTCTGGTTCACTGGGGTGGCGAAGGTGTTGTCCATGACCGTAGTGATCCCGCGGTCTCTGGCGAACTGCGCGACTTTTCGAATGTCAATGACGCCAAGAAACGGGTTGGTTGGCGATTCAATGACGATAACCGTGGTGCTCTCGGTTGTCGCGCTGCATATTGATTCCGCGTTGGTAGCCGCAAAAGTGTATGCGATACGCAACCTATCGAACTCATCCGTTGCAAACGCGTGGGTCCCGCCGTACAACTCGTCCATCATGACAACATGATCCCCCGAACCTGCGAACGCAAGAATCGAAGTGCTTATGGCGGCCATACCGGAACTGAAAAGGACCCCGTCTTCCGCGCCTTCCAATGCGCAAACCTTGTTCACCACCGCCTCCAGGTTGGGGGTGTTGAAATAGCGTGGATAGGGGCAGTTCTCTCTGTCCAAATATTCGTAAGCTGAGGACGTGTATATTGGGGTATTGATTCCGCGAGTTGTCCGATCGCGAAAGCCGCCGCTGTGTACACATTGGGTCGCTTTTTTCATAAATAATTCCTTTCGATTCAGGTGCGCCGCTGGCAGCAGGCGGGGCCGGGAGCAAAATAGTTGTCCCTTTGGTGAAAAAGCCTGTCTGTGCCTCTTATTGAGCGTAGCCAGCCACGCGCCGCCCAGTCAACCACAATCTTCCGCTCTCTTCCTCACCCTAACATGGCTTGTGAGCATTAGATGAAAGGGAATGCTGAAGGCACATGAACGTGCCACCTTCTTGGATGATTCGAGACTGTTGCTCTCTCCACTGATCGGTGACTTGATGAGCCTTCTCATACAGCGCTTGAGTACTTCTCATGGTAGACGCATTGGGTTGGTACCCATCGTGGCGGGGTAAGGCATTACAGCTGATAATCCTTGTAAAGCAGAGATCTGGGTCCAAGTCTCTTGGGTGCAAACGGATCGAATTCATGGCCTCGATAGAGGTACATCTGGCGGATTGCAACCCCGTGATACAACACGTCGTACGGTGGAAGGGGCTCCACACGCGAAAAGTTTTCGTAAATCGTGCTGTGAGACGGTGACGAGGCGTTGAGTGGTAGAGGCGAAACAAACAGAATGTTGCGCCCTCTGAGATTGTCAAATGAGGGCTCCCATACATCAAACTGCGTAGGCCGCTTCCACGGCGCCAAGTACCTCACATGGGGGTTCCCCGGCACGTTAAACTCGAGCAGTGCGCATAACTGATAGCTGTCCGCGGCGATGACGTCCCCCTCGCTTTTCAGGCCGGCCACATGTTTTCCCAAGCCTGCCCAGCCCCTGGTCTCCCATATGATCCTGTCGTCCTTACCCACCTTCGTTTCAAGACTCGCGGGGAGTATCCCGATCCAAGCGTGGGCCAGCACTAAGAGCACAGGTCCCACAGCGAGAATCACCGCCCATTTCAGGAATCGTGCGCCAAACCATTTCCACGGGGCCCTTGGCAACGCCTCGCGAGCTGTTAAAACTATCTCCACAGACAGGATAAAGATTGATGGGTAGGCCATCAAGGCCCAGTTGGCTTCCACGTGCCCTTTGAATGCCAGAAGTCCAAAAAGGAGCAGAGGAAGTCCCAAACATAGCAACAGAGCTTGTTGAGGATTGGGCCTGAAGAGGTTCCTGGTCAAAGCTGAAATCGTTCCAACCACCAGTGCAAAGTAGAACAGAGGGGACACCGAAAGGAATTGGGCTAAGTGATAGCCGAGCCCATCCAGTGTCCGTTTGCCGAGCGAGGCAGCTCCCGCGCCGATAAAGAAAATGTGATGCAGAGACGCCCATTGGTGACTGACGTTCCACCACAATATCGGCAGAGCGAACGCGGCAGCGATCAGTGCTCCAATCCACGGCTCTTTTCTCAGCAGAAAGCGGCGATGAGGCGCACTCCACAGAAGAAAAACCAAAACACACGGGAGAATCAGTACACCTGTGTATTTACTTTGAATGGCAAGACCCGCGGCAGCTCCCATGGTGTAAAACCATCTCGGATCCTCTGAGCGCACAAAGCTCGCCGCGGCCCAAAGAGCCATGACCCAGAAAAACAATAGGGCATTATCGTGGATTGCCGCGGAGCCGCCCAGCAGGGCTATGGGCGTAATATTGAATACCGTTGCGGCAAGTACAGCCCTGGAGCGATTTTGAAACAGAATGCAGCTCGTGCGATAAATAAGGTAGGTGGTGAAACCAGAAAGAACCAGAAAAGGGAACCGCACTGAAAAAGGGGTCTGCTCCCCGAAGAATGCGGTAGAGATCCGGATCAGGTACGCCACCATGCCGGAATTGTCAAAGTACGACCAGTCGAGACTTCTCGACCAGGTCCAGTAACTGCATTCATCCGGGATCAGATTTGCCCAGCCGGTGAAAAAGACGCGCCAGGCAAATACAGCGGCCAGTCCCATCAGCAGCCAAACAGTGGGCGGGTCCGATTTTCTGGAAGCAGTAGCTGGAGTTGGGGTCGAGGAGTTGGAAGTCATCAGGGGACTATACAACAGATTCACTGATCGTTCACCGCTGAGATCGCGGAGATCGCGGAGGATTCTGTTTTCTCTGCATTTCTTCCAGGTGAGGCATAGCGCTTTGCGGTCTGCAACGGTGAAGACAATACCAGCTAAACTGCATACCCTCGCAGCTCATGTGGTGGTATGTAGGCCATTTTTAGTCTCTGCGTTCTCGGCGCACTTTGCGGAGATCCCGCGCAGAACGCGGGACTGCCTGCCGCTGAATGTTTACACCTGACTATTGCAATACACTGCACGACGTCCCGGCTCGACAGGCCATTGCCTCAGCTTCGTTGCGCATTTCATGCGATGTCTCGATCTGGATCGTGGTGTGGTCTATGTGGAATTTGTCGACCAGGACAGTGTTGAGCCGTTTCAAGACCTGGTTGCGATCTTCAGTAAGATCGGAGAGCACAACATGCAGCAGACAGGGCATGGCGGTTGCTGGTAATACTCCAGACATGCAGGTCGTAAACGCAGCACACGCAGTCCTGTTCCAGCAGGGTCTCCTCAATGTCGCGTATTTGCATTCCGGTGGGAACGCCTTCCATGAGGATATGCACGGACTCCTTCAAGAGTTCCCAAGAGGAGAACAGTATTAAGAATCCGATCAGTACGCTAACCAGCGGGTCTACCCAATTGAGTCCGGTGGCCAGAATGACCAGGGCCGCTAGGATGGCGCCGGCAGAGCCGAGAGCATCGGCAATCACGTGAATGAACGCGCTCCTAATGTTGAGGTTGTCACGGCGGGACCGGAAGAGGAGGGCAGCTATCAGGAAGTTCACCGCAAGGCCTGCAGAGGCTACTATCAGCATCCCAGCCCCTTCAACCTGAGGCGGGTGAAAGAATCGTCGGCCCGCCTCGTAGAATAGAAAGGCTACTATCACCCAAAGTGCCACGCCGTTCATCAATGCGGCCAGAATCTCAGTGCGATTGAAACCAAAAGTGTGCCTGTCGGTCGGCGATCGCTGCCCGATCTGCAGAGCCAGCCAGGACAGACCCAGGGCCATGACGTCCGAGAGCATGTGGCCCGAGTCTGCAAGCAGAGCAAGGGAGTTGAACAGATATCCGCCGACTGCTTCGACTACCATGTACCCTGCGGTCAGGAAGAGAGCAATAGCAAGCCGTCTCCGGCTATTCTCACTTCCGGGTTCGGCATGAATGTGGTGATGTGCGTGTTCCATCCGGTTGCACCATATTGCCTTGCTTCCACCGATATACTAAAGTGGACGCCGTCTCTTGTCTATTCATAATCATCCTGACCGTCTTGGGTAATCTAAGAAGGATGAATAGGAACCTGGTGGGCCCGAAGAGGCTTCAATTGCCCAAGCCACTCCGGATCGCCAATTATTACGGCCAAGGGATCGCTCTGATTTCATGGACACCTTAACGCTCCTCGGAACTGCTGTTGCCCTGGGCATGGATGCCTTTGCCGTCGCGATCTGTGTGGCCGCGGGTCTCGCCCGTCTGACGGCTCGACACATCTTCCGTCTGAGTTGGCACTTCGGATTATTCCAGTCGCTGATGACGATTTGCGGTTGGGTCGGTGGAGCGGCCTTATCGAGGTTTATGTCCGGCGCCAACTATTGGATTGCGTTTGGAATATTGTCGCTACTCGGGCTAAACATGATCCGGCAATCCCTCCATCCCGAATGCTGCATCGAGGGCCGCGATCCCACTCGCGGTTGGAGCCTGGTCGGCTTTTCCGTGGCCACGAGCATAGACGCCCTTGCGGTTGGGGTATCTTTTAGCCTGATAGGCTTGTCGATATGGGTTCCCGCCGGGGTCATCGGCCTTGCTGCTATTTTAATGACTTTTATAGGGATGAGAATCGGAAAACAAGTGGGAACTCATCTTGGACCGTGGGCGGAGCGCATAGGCGGAATCGTGCTCATTGCCATCGGCGGTAAGGTCCTAATTGACTATCTGAGCCGGTAGAAGCGGCCCCTGATCATGTGCATACAGCACCTGCACCGCTCATCTAATCACAACCACCGGTATTTCGAGGCCATGCCTGACTGGTTCGATGGTGCTGCCGAAAATAATGTCTCCAAGGCCCCTATGACCGTGGCCACCCATGACAAGGATGTCTACGCTCTGCTCGTGGACCAGTCGGATAATCTCTTTTGCCACGTCTCCGAACCCGAGGAAGGTCTCGACCTCAACACCTTTATGTCCTAAGGACCGCGCCAACTGGTTCAGATACTGCTCGTCTTCCCGTGCCTCGGCGTCATAAGCGTCCGGTCCGAACATGACCCCCCCAGCCCCCTCCACCACGTGAAAGAGACAGACAATCGCATCATGCTGCCGCGCTAAAGGGAGCGCATGGCTAAGGATCTTTCGGTCATCGTCCCCGAAATTCAGCGCCACACCCACACGTTTGTAACGAGGGATATCGAGGTCCAATTTATCCTCCTCTGCCCGGATGAAATGAGCCAGTTTCTTCCAGGCCGGGATGGCTTCTTTCCGCGGCAGATGGATAAAGGGCTTGAGAGTGACGTAAAGCAGGAGCGCGCCTATGGCCGAAGCGATCGGAATAACTATCGTGTAGACCAGTACCGGCTCCGTGCTCTGTGCGATCCAATCCGAGATTTGTTCCGTTACCAGCTTCACGTTAAGCACAACGATAATACTGGCCACGAGCCAGGCAATGAGCTGAAGCCAGGCCTTATTCGCGAATTCCCCCATGGTTTGCTTGTCGCTGGTAAAGTGTATCAGCGGAATCACCGCAAACGGAAGCTGGAGGCTGAGAATTACCTGGCTCAAAATGAGCAGCTTGTACGTGCCGGCATCGCCTGTATAAAAGATCGTCAAGGCTGCGGGGATCACCGCGAGCATCCTGGTGACAAAACGGCGCAGGAAAGGCCGGATCTTGAAGTGGAGGAAGCCCTCCATGACGATCTGGCCTGCAAGGGTACCGGTCAGTGTGGATGCCTGACCGGCGCACAAAAGGGCTAGAGCAAAGGCGATGCCTGCCAGCGTGGTTCCCAGGAGGGGTGAAAGTAGGTTGTGTGCTTGCTGGAGTTCCGTTACGACGATGCCTCGTGAGAAAAAGGCAGCCGAGGCCACAATCAGGATCGCTGAGTTGACTAGAAATGCACAATTAAGAGCAACTGCGGAATCGATGAAATTGAACCTGCAGGCCTGGCGCTTTCCTTCCATCGATGTATCATAAGCGCGGCTCTGGACAAGCGCGGAATGCAAATACAGGTTATGGGGCATTACCGTTGCCCCGACTATGCCCATCGCGACGTAAAGTGCCCCTTCCGGAAGGTGTGGTACAAACCCCTGCGCCACACGGCCCCACTCGGGGCTAGAGGTGAAAACTTCAAAAATAAAGCAGAGGCCGATTGTAATGATGAGAGAGAGGACGAAACCTTCAAATTTCCTCATCCCGAGGTTTTGGATCGCGAGAAAGAGAAACGTGTCAAGCGCAGTGATGATTACGCCCCATATCAAGGGGATACCGAAGAGCAGATTGAGTCCGATGGTGGTGCCGAGCACTTCGGCAAGATCGCACGCTGCAATGGCTATCTCGGTGAGAATCCAGAGCGCATGGCTTATCGGGCGAGGATAGTTGTCGCGACAGGCTTGTGCGAGATCCCTTCCCGCAACGATGCCGAGTCTCGCAGACAGGGTCTGCAACACCACCGCCATCGCGTTGGACATCAGCAGGACCCATATCAACGTGTATCCGAAACGCGCCCCTCCCTCGAGGTCCGTAGCCCAGTTCCCCGGATCCATGTAACCCACGCTTATGAGGTACGCAGGTCCGAAGAAAGCAAACATGCGCTTCGCCATGCTTGCTCCCACTGGGATAGAGACCGAACGGTGAACTTCAGATAGGCTTACTCCCGATTTTGCCATTACCAGCACCCTGGACTAATTCATGAGCAACTACAATTTTGAAAGCAATCAGTTCGGCCGCAACTCTTATATCAGAGGCTGGAGCGCTGCGGGCAGTTGGGTAATGTGAGTCAATACCCTGCCGGGGTCGGTACATTGCAAGCTCTTCTGCAGAGAATATGGAACTCGCGACGGCAAAAGCGTCTATACCGGCGTTTCTCGCGGCCTGAATATCCAGAGGAGCATCGCCCACATAGATCGTTTTTTCTTTTGCGGTCCCAACCGACCTTATGAATTCCTCGAACATTTCCCCCGCAGGCTTAGCCTTGAAGCCGTCTTCAGCCCCTATGATTCGAGCCATGCTTTGCGAGAATCCAAGATGTTCCGCCAGCTTTCGCGCGTATTTGCCCCGTTTATTGGTCACGACACCCTGGAGCGTTGTCCCGTTAAGTGCCGAAAGCGTCTCCATTGCCCCAGGAATCATCGTTGTTTTCTCGAGGAAGATAGCGTCGTAGTATTCTCGAAATACTCGGACCCCCTTTTCAGCTTCCTCCGGTTTGAGAAAGGTTTTCACGAAATC
The DNA here is from genome assembly GCA_963809365.1 of uncultured delta proteobacterium. Lineage (GTDB taxonomy): Bacteria > Desulfobacterota > Desulfomonilia > Desulfomonilales > Desulfomonilaceae > CAWBBA01. The sequence goes on from CAWEJR010000037.1 coordinate 35,492, forward strand.
CATGAGTGAGATCGAAGTATGTCGGACCACTTCTTCCATAGTCATCGACGGGTATCCAAGCCGCTCAAACATGTGATTGAACGCGTCGGTAATAGAGCCTAGAGAATCGACCAAAGTGCCGTCCATGTCAAAGGTGACCGCCTCGATGCGCCTGGTTAGTAGTTGAGGTATTTCCTGAAAACCTTCGACGTGGACTGCCGGGATGCCTTGCCTGGCGCAGTATACAAATAACTCGTTCAGCGCCAGCACAACGTCGGCCTCACTTGCCGCATGGCGATCCGATTCCCCATCTCCGATCAGGATGATCTTGTCGTAAAAAGGCCTGAATTTGCGCAAAATGCCCAGTTTGCAAGTGCCGCACGTGCTGCATGCGGGATCAGAATACGGACTGGCGATTGAAACACGGCCGTCGTCCTGCAAAACCATGGTGTTGGCATAGATTTCGAGCCCCGAGATGCCGTGCTTGCTAAATAAGGTTTCTATTGTGCGGTCAAATCCATCGGAGACTATTTTGACGTCGATTCCTCGTCCCAGGGCCCATTCCAGAAACTGGGGAAATCCTGGATCCAATGCGGCATGATTGCCGACAAACGAGTCGAGATCTGCATTAGTCATCCTCATGAGTGGCGCCACAGCCTGGTACACCTCTCGGGAGCCTATCTCTCCGAGCATGTACCGCTTCACGTAGTATCGCCATTCCGGAGAGGTCGCGTGCTCACGCACCAGGCGATTCACCGTATCCTTCGTGGACACAGTGCCGTCGAAATCGCACAATATGAGAATTCGGGGATTTGCCGCGGCGGTCTGTTGTGCAGTTTTCTTGTCCATGTTGGTGTGAGAGTATCAGCTAAGCAATTGCGAGTCGTCTGTTTCAGGAGATTTCAAGAACTTCATACTCTCGAAGACCGTTGGGAGTCTTCACCTCCACAACGTCGTCGACCTCTTTGCCGATAAGGGCTCGGCCCAGTGGTGAATCGACGGATATGACCCCTTTGCTTATATCCGCCTCGTCCTGCCCGAGAAGCCTGTAGACTTTCTGTTGGCTGGTGTCCAAATCTTCAATCGTAACAGAGCAGCCGAACACGATTCGGTCGGTATCGGGACGATTGTCAATGTCTATTATCTCGCAAGCGGCTAGCCGGTCCTGAAGGTCTCGAATTCGTGTCTCAATAAGAGCCTGTTTTTCTTTGCCGTACGTGTACTCGGCATTCTCGGAGAGGTCCCCATGGCCCAAAGCTATTTCAATCTCCTTTATGACAGACGGCCGCTCCACGCGGACCAACCGATCCAACTCTTCCTTCAATTTCTTGTGTCCTTCAGAAGTTATGGGACGCTTCCGCAAGCTCATTGTCTCTTCCTTCTCATTTGGTAAGAATGCGCCCCGCCTGCGGATCTACGACCCGTGGCACAAGCGAAAAAAGGCAACAGCATATATCTTGCTGCGCCATCTGATCGCAGCCTTTCAAGGCCGGGTTCATTCAATTTGTACCAGACTCAGGCGCCGGGGTCAACTCGGTAATCGCATACCCATTGGTGCGGACAGGCTGTGTTGACATATCGGTCGAATTGTCTCACTGTTTGGTGCAGAACTGTCGGACGTACCGTCAAATGGTCTCCCGGATGTTCGAAACGATATCCCAGGCTCTACCACCGTTTGTGTGAGCTTTCCCAGGCCGATGTCATTATTGCGGTCATGCCACGAAAGAGAGGTCGTCGTGATACTTGATTTTCAGATGAACCACCTGACCACGGTTGAAATGACTGAGCCGACGCTTTGGCGTATCGTAGCCAGATCGGACGACAACCTCTTTTCGGGCGAGGTGCTCCTCGATGTGAAGCTACCTGTTCTGGATATTCGGCACGCCCGCCTCAATGTCAAGCACGACCTTCTAGGTCTCACGCCGGATCTTTCCCTGGCCGAGGGAAAGCTTGTCGGCGTACGAGTCGGGCCCGGCATGACCAAGATCGTTCGCGGAGTAGTCGGAGGGCAAGAAGGGTCGGAGCGGATGGCCGAGCTGGTGCTGGAGGCCATGGAAATGCTGGTAAATGCTTTGACCGTGCCGGAACTGAGAAAAGCATTAACCGTTGGCGGGACATCCTTGGAAAATGCGGAAGCCGCATCAAAGGTACCCCTCAACGATGTGGTGATTGGAGAGGAAACGGTTCGATTAATGGCAGCCAATCCCAGGCTCAAGGATAGTTGCGCGGCCTTCCTGGATTTGTGACAAACGAGGGAAACAAATGCTTGAGTATTCGCGTATGAAATCAATCGGAGTTCAGGTACAGGGGGAAGATCGGCGTGTCGTGAGCGGAGTTCTGGAAGATGAACTCTATGCCATGCAATGTGAAATCATCGTCAACTGGCCGACTCTCACTATCGAGCGAGTGCAAACCCGGATGAAGCGTTTCACCACTGCCCGATGTCCTCTTGCCCAGGTCGTCTTTCCAACAGCGGAAGGATGGAAGTTAGATTCTCAGCTTGAGGGAAAGATTAAGAAGGAACTCGGCCGCAAAGGGTGTCGTCACATGGCCATCCTGATCCTGGATTGCTGCCGAAGCCTTGCCAGGGCTGAATTCGCCAGAGAGTTGCGCGCAGCGGTGGAACAGGATTCGCATCTGGACCGGAAGGAATTCCTAGAAAACTTTCTGGGTCGGCATTCGGAGCTGACTCAGTTCATGCGTCTTCAGTAGCACGAGGAGCATCCAGCTAATGAAGCTCGATCTTCACATTCACACCAACGCCTATTCCGCTTGCAGCACCATGACACCTGATCAGATGGCAGCTTCAGCCAAGTCCGCGGGGCTGGACGGGATCTGCATCACTGAGCACAACAGGATGTGGGACCCGCAAGAGGCGAAGTCTCTCAGCCGGAAGCACGGCCTTCCAATTCTCAGGGGCATGGAGGTCACTACCACAGGCGGCGACATACTGGTTTTCGGCATGGAAGAAGAACCCACAGGTATGTGGACCCCGGCCGACTTGAAGGCAAAGGTGGACGCGGCAGGAGGGGTGGCCATCGCCGCTCACCCGTTCCGAGGCTTTTTGCTTTTCGGGTTTGGCGCATTGAAGATGAATTTGGATGACGCTGTTGGCAATCCTACTTTCTCGCAGGTGCATGGGCTTGAGGTTTGCAACAGTATGGCCACGGACGAAGAAAATGATCTTGCGCGCGAAGTGGCTGAGGCAATGGGCCTCCTACGTCTGGGAGGGAGCGATGCGCATAGGCCGGAGGCTGTGGGAACCTGCGTGACAAGTTTTGAAGACTGGATCGAAGACGAGAAAGGACTGGTAGCTGCAATTTTCAGTGGCCGCTTCACTCTGGAGAGGATGAAATAGGGTCGCTTTCAAGCAGATTAGCATGACGGGCGCGAGCGGGCTAAGGAGTACTCATGTGTAACCCAGGAATCAAATGGTCAGACTGGACAAGAAGCATGGAACGCTTCTTGAGGCTGAAAACTTTTCCCGTGGGCTTGAAAATGCTCGAGGACTCAGCAGAGCTTGGGGCTAATCCGTGGCTTCGTAAACCGCAGGAAAAGCTCTCTCTGTGTCAATTGATCACCATTGTCCGGACCTTCGACTGGACCGTGGGTGGCACGGCGGATGATCTCGTGACGCCTGGTTGCGCGAGCGTACTCGGTCTGGCTGAACTACCCGAGTTTGTTAAAGACGGCTCGATGCGTAACGTGGTCTGGTTGGAGAAGAAACACGACGCAGCCCTCTGCGAGTCGATCATGCAGAGGATCCCATGCGGGAAATACAAGGCCTTTATGCTCGCTCCCACATCTTACGACCCATTCATTCCGGACATAGTCCTTATTTACGCAAACCCGGCCCAGATGTCGCTCATGGTGAATGCCATACAGTATGATAAGTTCGAGCGGTTGGTTTTTTATTCTGTCGGCGAGAGTTCCTGTTCCGATGTGATTGGCCGGTGCTTCGTGGATCGAGTGCCCGCGCTGTCCATCCCCTGCTATGGGGAACGGCGCTTCGGCCATGCCTCGGACGAGGAGTTGGCTATCGGTCTTCCCGCGGAGGACTGTCCCAGAATCCTTGCGAATTTGGAGACGTTGTACAAGAAAGGAATCCGCTATCCCATCTCGAACTACGGGGCCCAAGTCAGCCCATACCAGGCTTTGGCGGCTGTATACAACTTTTCGCAATTGGCAGAAGAAGGAAGAGTCCTGAGAGTAAGTATTCAGTCGCGCGATCCGGAGAACACGTCGGTGCCTCAATCCTTTGAGGCATTTTCATACCGCGTTGCGGCGTCCCTGCAATAGAAGCTTCCGTATGAAAAAGCTCATCCTCGATGGCTGATACCAACGCGTTGTCTGGCGTGCGACACGACATTGGCTTTCCAACCGTAAACGCTCGGTAGGGGCAGACCTGCGTGTCTGCCCGCCTTTTGGGCGCACGCGAGGTGCGCCCCTACCAAGGCCATGTCACTTCTCGAACGCGAAATAGTATGACATATTGGACTCAGGGTGCCACGGATGTGCGAAGCTCATCCGTGCACGGACGAGCCCGACGGCCCGTCCGTGGCACCAATGCTTCGACCATTCTCATGCTTCGTTGTAGCTTTGGAAATGGATATCAGCTCAGAATTTCGGCAACAGGAACGACGTCCGCCGCTTATATTCCTCGTAATCGGCGCCGAATTTCAGTTGAAGCTCTTTTTCCTCGATCAATTTGATGTAGCAACTCCCTATTATCAGGCTTAGCAGAAACATGACTATGCCTATCCTCAGTGACCCAAAATATGTCCCCACCCCCAAATAATAGAGCATAGCCCCTAGTATCATTGGGTTTCTGCAATACTTGTACGGACCGGACACAATGAGTTTCCGGGGTGGAGCTATAGGAACCGCGGTGCCTTTGCCGATGGTCACAAAGGTCAAAACTGACCACGCCATCAGGACAAGCCCCACAATTGCGCTCAGTAACCCGACCCCGAGTTCCATCAGCCTCGCCCGCTCCGCAAGCACATATTTGTCAAGGCCGTACGAGGCGACGAAAAGAACCGCGGGAACAACAACGACAAAAGCCACCGCGCCGGCGAGTCCGATTACCATCCTGTAACCCACAGACCGCTCTATCCGAGCAGCTTCAACAAGTCGGTCCACGTATTTCTTGAAAACCATCAATCACCCCCGACCGGAACGTGACTCTATTCCTTCTCTGGAGAATCCTCTGGCCTTAATTCTTTCTCCTTGAGATTCAAGGTGTTTTTCACCAGCTCCTTTTCATGGTCAAAGTTCACAATTCTCTGGAGCATGATCTTCTGCGCCATGACAGGTCCTGCACCGTGCCAGGTCCCCACGCCGTGCATTCCCGCGGTCCAGTGCTGAAGGAGCTTGTGGACCTTAAGTATGTTTTCGGTGGGCTCGTCCGACCCAAAGCTGAAAAACTCCTCAACGTATGCCCTGGTCTCGGGGTTTTTCAATTCCTTGAGGGAAGGCATAGTCACCACAAGACCCCCGCCGATATCTCCTGCAAGCGCCATTGTGCGCCAGAAAGCGTTACAAATGTTCAATTTTGACACATTACCCATCACCTCGTCCGGGAGGTAGACACCTGAGCCGGTGGGGTCCTCGGAGCCCATTTGTGCGGCCGCCAGCCCACAAGCTCTGCCTGTTTCCCGGAGCACCACCATTTCCGTTATCTGCTCGTTGATGTGAGCGACCTTGTCCAGGCCCTTGTATTCCTGAACCAACTTGCACGCACCGATGATCTGGTTCATGAAACCTACCTTGCAGGTGCCACCGCACGTCATACGGTGCGTTCGTGCAAAGCGGGAGACAAACTTGCCTGAAAACTTGGATTCGCCGCAGTGAAATACCCTTTCCCAGGGGACGAACACATTGTCAAAAACCACCATAGAGGTTTCTCTCTGCCCAAACAGTGGATTACCCAGCTCATAGATATCGTCGGCCAGCTCTCTTTCGGCAGAGTAGGGGGAGTATTGGCAAATATACGTGATGCCCTCGGCGTCGACGGGGACGGCAAATGCAACGGCATAATCCTCTTCGCCTTCACCGTGCGATGACTGCGGCAGGACAATCAGCTCGTGGCTTGCAAACGCGCCGCTGATATTGATCTTGGCGCCTCGTACTACAATCCCGTCGCTTCGCTTTTCGGTGACCTTCAGAGAAAGGTACGGATCAGACCAGTCGAGCGTCTTCTTCTTACGGCTGCCTCTGGGTTCGGTCAGGGCCCCGGCCACGGATAGGTCGTTCCTTTGAACCATCTTGAGGTATTCCGTGAAGCGGGAATAATATCCTGTGCCAAGCTTCTGATCCATCTCCCACGTGGTCGCGGCCAGCGAATGAAACGCATCGTATCCAACACACCGGTAGATGCAGGTGCCCAGCATTTCAGACGTAAACGTCCCTGCCCGAGCTTTAGCTACGAGATCGTCGATACTCGCGCTCACGTGAGTATATCGGTTGACCGTCTCGCCGATCAGAGGGGATCGGCACGTCATGATGTCCTTGTATTTAGGGTCAAGGGCCCATTGATAGCTTGCCTTGTTCGCCTCAACCACTGTGCGGGTATTCGGATTTTCGAGTACGCTGTCCACGCGTTTGCCGTTCATGAATACCTTGGGCTTGCGTCCCTTCAAGCTTGCTTCAAACTGCTCCGGAGTCATTAAAGCCATAATTTGCTTCCTATTGATGGTCTTCCGATGATGGTGACTTGTCTGTAATCAACTGTTCCGACGTGGCTGGTGTCGCATGATATTCCGCCGGCCGCGAAACTTCCATTCTGACGGCCAGGACCAGGACATCCACTCGTGCTGCCCCGCCCCGCATAATAGTCTTGGCCGCTTCCGCAATGGTAGATCCCGTGGTAGCCACGTCATCCACCAGCAATACTTTGCGTCCCCGAATACGGTTGGAGCGCTGTATGCCGAAGGAGCCGCGCAAGTTCTTGACCCGTGCCGGTCTGGTAAGCCCCACCTGCGGCGGAGTGTCCTTTATTTTCTTGAAAGAGGAGCGATCCAGGGGGATGCCCGTGTCCTGTGACAGTTTCTTGGCAAGCACCACAACCTGGTTGAACCCGCGGTGGATCAGTCTTCTTCGATGGATCGGCACAGGGACAATCAGATCAAAGTCAGCGGGCTGAAAATGTCTGCGAAAAGCCTCGGTCAAGATTTGCGACAATGCAGTGGCCACGTGAAGAGCCCCTGCGAATTTGAACCGTACCAGTGCGTCCCTGACCGCACCCTGGTAGTACACCGCGTAGCGTGCTCTGTCATACCGCGGCGGATCAGCAAGGCACCGGCCGCAACTGCCTGATCCCAGGACCGCGAGGCCAGGCACGGGGAGACCGCATTGGGCGCACATTGGTTCATTTACCGCATCCACGGAATGGCAACACGCGTCGCACAAAGATGCATCGGACCCCACAACGGGGGCTTCACAAAAGGCGCACACGGGAGGGAAGAAAAGATCCGAGAGAGCGCTTTTGAACAGATGAAGCCCCTCTCTCAGGATCATGTTTGTCTCCGTTCACTCTAACACTCTGGCGCCCGTTTGCCAAAACGGCACACGCCGCGCAAACTTATACATTATAACATTCAACGCACGGGTAGTGGCTCGGTTTTTTGCAACAACGAAGACGTTGGGGTAGAATGGTGTCGTTGAGGCGATGAATTCATAACGGGTAGACGATGCTCGACGCACCCCTTATCACGCTGACCACTGATTTTGGGACCCGGGACGGGTTCGTTGCCCAGATGAAAGGGGTTATCCTGGGAATAAATCCCCGGGCCAGGTTGATCGACGTGACCCACGACATTGAGCCGTTTTCGGTTCTGGAAGGGGCATTGGTGCTCAAGGGAATATCTTCTCATTTTCCAAGCGGGACGATCCATGTAGCCGTAGTGGACCCTGGAGTGGGAAGTAAGAGACGAGGAATCGTCCTTCGTACCGAAGAACAAACGTACGTGGGTCCGGATAACGGCCTGTTTTCGTTAGTTGTTCCCAAGGATAAAGCGTATGAAATCAGAGAGATCCAAAACCTGAGTACATGCTACCTGAGCCTCATCCCACTTTTCACGGCCGGGATATATTCGCACCCGTCGCGGCGCATCTTTCCGCGGGTAAGCCCTTTGAAGAAGTGGGACCGCTGGTTCACGATCCGATAATGCTTTCCATACCCCCGGTCAAGGAGAATCGCTGAAGGGTTGGAAGGCGCTGTGATTTACGTTGACCGATTCGGCAACCTGACCTCTAATATAGATAAGGCCATGCTGAACAAGATTGTCGGCACGGTTTGTGTTGGTAACGTAACCATCCAGGGATTGAGCCGTTATTTTGGAGAAGTTCCCGAGGGAGAAGCAATGGCATTGATTAACAGCTTCGGTCTCCTGGAAATTGCGATAAATCAAGGTAACGCGGCACAGGTGCTTGGGATAGGAAAGGGTGAACCCGTGAGGGTCTTCTGGGCGTAAGTATTTGTAACCGTTCACCAAGAACGTCCCTTTTATTATGATTCACCGCAGAGTGCGCGGAGAACGCAGAGATGACAAGAGCCTCGAACAAAACCACCGAAACTATTATTGGGGTGGCCATCGAAGTTCATCGCCAACTCGGCCCGGGTCTGCTGAAGTCAACCTGCAAGGCAGGCCTTGCGTATGAATTGGCTGAGACGCGGAATACGTCGCCTTGTAAACAAGTTGAAGGAGTATTTGCCTCCGCGTTCTCTGCGCTCTCCGCGGTAAACGATCATATTATTCGGTTGCTAATCGCTCCTTTGCGAGACAAACCTCTCACGTGTAGTATGAAGAAATGACTCACCGGGCAATTGATAGGCTTCGAAAAAGCGGGGCAAAGAGACCCAGGGTACTGGTGCTTACCACTTCCTACCCGTCCGACGATCAGGATCCTTCAGGCATATTCATCGCTAAACTTCTCAGGGCCATCAAGGAGAGGGGTTATTCCATTAAAGTTGTGGCTCCTTCCAACGGAAGCTTCTATGGTCGGCGGTTGTTGGACGGCATTGAGATGGTACGGTTCGGCTATTTTCGACCCCGATCCCTGGAGAAGTTGACCAGGGGCGCGGGCGGCATTCCCGAAAATATGGCGTGCAAGCCTCTTGGCCCGGTTTCAGCTCTTCCCCATGATGCTGGCTTTCCTGTACGTTGCGCTCCGTGAGGTCCGCGGCGCGGACGTTGTCTATGCGAACTGGCTGGGAGCGGGAATAATCGGGGCACTGGTGAATTTGTTCACCCGCAAGCCGTTGATTGTCACGTTCAGAGGGGACGATGGATATCTCGCTCGCGATAGATTCTTCTGGCGTGTGTTGACAAAGTGGGTCACACGACGGTCCACCATCGTGGCGCCGGTGAGCGGCGAACTCATGAAAATCCTTCTGGAACTCGGTCTACCTCAGGAAAAATGTCACCTTCCACAGTTCGGAGTGGACGCTGCAACGTTTCATCCGCCAGAAGGCACGCGGACCCCTGGAGAAGAGGTTCGGCTTCTGTTTGTCGGGAGTTTGATCCCGCGGAAAGGGCTTCACGACCTGCTCGAAGCCCTTGGCGATCCTCGTCTAAAACGGGTGAGGCTGATCGTGGTGGGAGATGGAGCTTTGGCTCCCAGACTCATGGCCCTGTGCGAGAGCTTGGGCCTCAAGGACCAAACTGAATGGATGGGCACGGTTCCGCCTGCTGAAGTGGCGCAGCTCATGCGTTCGTCAGATCTTCTCTGTCTCCCCAGTTACATGGAAGGGAGGCCCAACGTGGTCAACGAGGCAATGGCATCGGCCTTGCCAGTGATCGCGACTCGAATCGGGGGCATCCCGGACATGGTGGAGGAAGGAAAAACAGCTTTCCTCCATGATCCGGGCGACGCAGGGGAACTGCGTGGGCATATTCAGACTCTGGTCGCGGATGCTGAGCTAAGAAACAAGATGGGGAAGGCGGGCCACGACTTTCTTGTCAAATCCGGCGTTAGCTGGGATTCCACAGCCGAAGAATTTGATGTTCTTTTTTCCCGCGTGATGAAGCAAGGGTGATGACTTGCATGGGGCGCATGCAATGATGAGGGCCGCCCTCTCTTGGCGCAATATTAATTCAAGGCACCACCCGAGCGACTCTTTATCTATTTGAAATGCTTGGCCGCGTCGTCGTACGCCTTGTGTAATTCGTCCACCGCTTTGCTCATTCCGGTTTTCATTTCACCCCAGGCCGCGCCGGTGGAGGAACGCAGTTCTTGCAGCTTCTTCGTAGCTGTTTCCTGTTGAGCCTTGAGCGTAGTAATGGTGGAGTCGATTTTGGCGCGAGCATCGCCGGTGGCGGTCTGTGCCTTATCCTTCAATTCATTGATCTTTTTGGAAACGTCGTCGAGCGTGGTCTCAATCTGCTTGATATAATCCTGCTTTTCCTGGTCAGCAGAGGGTTTTGGCTTGTCCAGACCCGACGGTGCTTCCTTCTTGACGTCGCTTTTGGTGACATCGCCTTTGTCCGCGGCAAAGCTCATACCCGCGGCTGCGAAGCACAGAATCAACAGACATGTTCCGATCACTGTAATTGTCTTCATGGTTCCTCCTAGCAATTCGGACTACTTAAAATATGTGTCATTTTTCTTGGACAGGCCAACGGGAAAAAGGTTTTTGTAGCTCGTTCCCAGGTTCCGTCTCATTCACGCTAACTTAGCAAATTCATGTTTGTGATTTCAGTTGCTTATCACCCTCCCCCTTCCCCCTCCCGTCAAGGGAGGGGTTCTGAAAACCCTCTCCCCGTCGCGGGAGAGGGCAGGGTGAGGGGCCTTGCGGGATCAAAGCACGGCCTTAAGTTAGCGCCTATGAGGCAGAGCCTGGGAACCAGAATCCAAAGCCTGGATTCCCACGTGCGCGGGAATGACGGTCTTTTTTTCTTGCAAAGAGAACAAATGTTCCCTATATTGTGGATATGGGAATCACCACTCGACAAAAAGAAATTCTCCGCTTCATCGAAAACTTTCAAGCCCGCGAAGGTTTTCCCCCGTCGGTGAGAGAGATCTGCAAAGCTGTGGGGCTCTCGTCGGCAGGGAGCCTGATCAAACACCTGCGAGCACTGGAATTGCAAGGGCGCCTTACCAGCACTCCAGGTAAGAAGCGGGCCTGGAAGCTGATTGGTCGCTCGTCGCATGTTTCTCTCCCCCTGGTCGGCCGGATTGCCGCAGGCACTCCTATCCTGGCGGAAGAGAACAGAGAAAACGATCTCCCTGTGGACCCAAGACTCTTCGGATCTGAAAAGGTCTTCGCTCTTTGGGTTAAGGGAGATTCAATGATAGACGCGCAGATCCGCGATGGAGACTTCGCAATCATCCGCCCGCAAAATGACGCGGAAAACGGCGAAATCGTGGCAGTCCTTGTGGAAGGGGTGGAGGCTGAAGCTACTCTCAAGATTCTTCGCCGAAACAATGGGCGCCTTGAACTGCATCCCGCCAATGATGCGTATCAGCCTTTGGTCTTCAACGGTGCGGATCGGGCCAAGGTAAGGATTCTGGGGAAACTGGTCGGGATCATACGCCCAAGACCTTAGGAGCATTTGAAGGCATGCCGGGGGCAACTTTTTGCAATCCCGCGGGACGCGGGACCCCCGGCCCCCCTTCAAAAACTCCCAATTATTCCCGATTGGGAGCAAGGCGTACTTCACGATATGTTGAAATGGATAATTTTATACATCTTGAGGTTCAAAGCGCTTATTCCTTCCTTTGGGGAACATTCACCCCGGAGGAATTGGTCCAGGAAGTCGTTGCCCTGGGCCAAAAAGCTGTGGCCCTCACGGACGACGGCCTCCACGGAGGCATCAGATTCTATAAAGCGGCTGTGCAAGCAGGCATCCAGCCCATATTGGGCGCCAGGCTCTCCATCTGGGACGGTTCTCCCGTAACTCTTCTGGCTTCGGATTTTGAAGCGTACGGCAACCTTTGTCGCCTTCTTTCCATTGCCCTGGGCGATGGGACTTCGCCGCAAGTATCCATAACAAAACAAGATTTGAGCCATTGGTCCAGAGGACTAATCTGTCTGGCAGGTGGGAGAAGTTCCCACATAAGGTCCTTGCTGGAAAAGGGGAGAACAGAGGCGGCGAAAATCTGTCTTCAGGAACTCAGGAGCGTATTACATGATCCGGAACATCTTTTTCTCGTATTGCAGAATCACGAACCTTCTACCCTCGCTAGACCCCTCTCGCGATGGGAGGGGGACACGGAGTTCACCCTCTCTCTTAACTCCCCTCGTCAGGGCAGGGGCATCGAATTTCCCCTCTCCCCTGGCGGGAGAGGGCAGGGTGAGGGGGGCCTAATCATGGAACAGGCCGTGGCATTGGCCGAAAGCCTCGGCCTTCCAACTGTGGCTACCAATGCGGTCGCTTTTCTCAAGCCGGAAGATTATGTCCTTCACCAGACCCTCACAGGGATACAACAACACCATCACCATAAGGATATTTCTCCTCTGCCTAATGATCGTTTTTACCTGACTTCCGGCAAGGAGATGGAAGAGCGAATCCCTTACCCTCAAGCTATTGACAACACTAGGCATATCGCCTCACTCTGCCGTTCGTTTTCCCTGCCTGTGGGCCGGCTCCATCCGCCTTTATTGCAGAAACCCGACGAAGCATCCAGAAAGCTCACAGCTCTTTGCCTGAAGGAGGCTGCGCAACGTTACCAGCCGCTTCCTCTGCCTTACGTTAGCCGACTGGACCACGAATTGATTGCCATCAGCAATTCGGGACTTCCCGATTTTTTCCTTCTGGTCCGAGATCTGGTGGAGTTTGCCCGCAGTAAGGGGATACGTCACAGTGTCCGGGGATCGGCCGCGGGCAGCCTTGTGGTTTATCTGCTGCTCGGAGGAGTGGACCCCCTCGCGCACAATCTCCTCTTTGAGCGTTTCATCAACGAGGGGCGGAGCGATATGCCGGACATCGACGTGGATTTCGATTCGGATCGCCGGGACGAAGTCATTCGCTATCTGATGGACCTCCTTCCCCGCCAGACGGCTATGGTCGCCACCATTCACACCTTCAAGGTGCGTAGCGCTGTGCGTCTTGTGGCAAGGTCTCTGGGTTACCCTCTGGATGAGATCGACCGACTTGCCACCTGCCTCCCTTGGTCGCTAAGGGGGCGGGACCTGGACGAGGCATTGGAGACCCTTCCTGAACTGCGGAATGCGCCGATTCAGAAAGAAAGCCGTCTCATCCATCTGGCTGCAAGGCTTACGGGGCTGCCGTTTCAGAGTTCGGTCCATCTGGGCGGGGTCATTATAGCGCCTGAAGATATCAAGGCATGGACTCCTGTGGGTTCTTCACCCAAGGGCTTGCGGGTGGGGCATCTGGACAAGGACGATGTGGAGGCACTTGGCCTCCTCAAACTGGATCTGCTTGGGCTTCGAATGCATACCGCTATTCGCAAGGCCCTGGAAATTATACGAGAAAGAGGTATCCCACTTACTCTCGACCGGGTGTCCCTCAATGACCGCAAGACGTATGCGCTTCTTCGCAGCACAGAGAGTGTGGGTGTATTTCAACTCGAATCACCCGGCCAGCGCAACTTGCTGGGACATCTTCAGCCTCGCCGTTTCGGAGACTTGATAGCCGAGATTTCCCTGTTTAGGCCGGGCCCGGTTGAAGGAAACATGGTGAGTACATTCGTGCGTAGACGCAATGGAGAAGAAGCCGTACGGATTCCTCACGCGGACCTCGTGCCTATTCTGGCCGAGACTTACGGTGTAATCCTTTATCAAGAGCAGGTGCTGCGCATTGTCCATTCTTTTGCCGGCTGGACCTATGCCGACGCGGACGCGTTCCGCCGCGCCATGACAAAAGATCGCAAGTCCGGGAAGATGGATCTTCTCAAGCGTGAGTTCATTCGGGGAGCTATGGCCAAGGGACATAGTAGGGCCCTGGCTGAGGAGGTCTTTCGCAAAGTCGCTGCTTTCGCCTCATTCGGTTTTTGCAAGGCCCACGCGGCTTCTTTTGCTCACATTACTTACCAGAGTGCCTTTCTAAAAGCTCATTACCCCCAGGCGTTCTACCTGGGCCTGCTGAATGCCGGGCATGTTGGTTCGTATCCCCCCTCGGTAATACTTAATGAAGCCCGGAGAAGGGGCATACCGGTCTATCCTCCTCACCTTAACGCAAGCGGTCTCGAGTATGAACAGGATGGATCAGGTATTCGTGCGCCTTTGGTTGTAGTAAACGGTGTGGGCCCGGCAATGGCCCGGAGGATTGTGGCTGATCGGCAAAGGAAAGGACTGTTCCGAAGCCGTAAAGACTTTCTGACTCGTCTTTCTCTTCCAGACCGAATCGTGGAAGTCCTTTCAGCAGCCGGGGCTTTGGATGGATTGGACGAGTATGAATGGGGCTTGAGACAAGAGGTTTCCAATGTCTGATACCAACCCCCATGATTCCGCGGTCAAGGCCTATAACGAAGCCGGCTCTATGAGCGTCTTTTGCCACGGACATCCGCTGGAGGTCTTGCGGCCCAAGCTTGCGGCTCAAGGGATTGTAACGGCAATGGACCTGCGCCGCATACCTTCAGGACGGCGTGTGCGTATCACCGGCATCCTGGTCATAGTGCACACTCCGCCGACCAAGTCAGGAAAACGCGTCATGTTTATCACAATGGAGGATGAAACAGGTCTGATGGACGTGGTGGCGTTCCCCAAAGCTCAGGCAGGTTTTGCCCGCGATATTTTGACCAGCGAAGTCCTGACCGTGGAAGGAAGATTGCAACGCCTAGGAAAACACGGCCTCTCCATATCCATTATTATGGAAAAGGTTATCCGCCGCTGGTCCGGCCAGCTTTCTCATTTTCTACGGGAGGCCGATGACACCGAAAAGACCGCCTGATACCGCTCTGCAACAGAGGTGTGGTTATGGCGCATCCCCTTCGATCTTCACCCAGGAGTCCCAGCCGTAATACTTTGCGATTTCCAGTGTCTCTCTCTTGATTTCTTCGTCCAGGAGCTGAACCACGTCCTTCGGAACGTCCTTCACATGTCTGGTAACCACGACAACAGTATCCGGTTCTTTGACTCTGAAGAAAACCCTGATGTCATCAACCGTCGTGAGGTCCTTGAGTCTTCTCAATTGAGAAAGCAGCATCGGGATCTTCGTCTCAATATTCAAAACCAACCATTCCAACCTGGTTGGCGTGTACCGCTCTACATCCATCCAACTCCCTCCTTTCCTGCAAGGTTCGTAAGCTTAGAATAGGCACCAACGACAAGAAGTCAAAAAAGGGGGGTAGGGCAGGCAGAGTCCTAATTTGGTGCGCTGGCCGTCATTCCGGCGAACCGCCATGACCTGTCAGTCACAACGGAAGATGAAAGTGCTGCGATGGAGTCTGGTGCCACGGATGCGTTCCGCCCCGCGGGACTCATCCGTGCTTGCCTGGTATAGCTTTATGGCCGACGGATGCCGGTCCAGTAAGGGAACCTAATGCTGTGGACGTACTGCCGGACCCGGTCCCGGCACGGATGGGCCTTCGGCACATCCGTGGCACCAGATTTCCATCGACTCCTGCATAATGTGCACGCACCTTCAGGTAAACGCCGGAATCCATCCCGCGAGACGCGGGGCTGGACCCCGGATCGGAGTCCGGGGTGACCCCGCGTTTCGCGGGGTAGAGAACGCTCATGGTGTCCCAAATCAGGACACTACCAAGGACGGGCAGGGATGCTAAATCTTAACTGCACCTTTCTCACAATCTGTCCAGGGTAAAGATGCTGATCTCTTGTTCGGGGAATCCGGCAAGGCCAACCTGCGACCGTGTTTCAACACATCGGAACCCCCTGTCCGCCAAGCGCCCGAGAAAACGGGTCACCACGAGCCTTTTTCGGTCTGCCAGGATAATCGTGCCGCCCGGTTCCAGAATCGACTGTAGGAGCTTGATAAGCGAACCATGGAAAAAATAATCGTAGAGGATTTCTGAACCGAGCACGATGTTGAAGGGTTCCATCTTTCCGGGATCTTCCCAGTCGAGGAGAGCCGTCTTAATGGTTTGATCGGTCAATCCGTTCAATTCAGCGTTCTTGCGAGCGAATTCCAGAGCCTCAGGGACGTAGTCTGTGAACAGGACGTCAGCGCCACGTAAACCTGCGGTTATGCCGGCAAGGCCCAGTCCGCAACCAAGCTCTACAACACGTTGACCGCGTAACGATCCGCGGGCCTCCATGTGTCGAGCAAGGGCGATGGCCGCGGACGTGATTCCCCACCAGAATGAAATCCGTGAATCTGATTCCTCCCGGCGCCGTGGGGCCAACATCCGTACGTCCAGACTCCCTATGGGAATAGAAATCTCATCTATAGCGGAATTTGAGAGAGCATCGGTTCGCATTCCCCTATGATATGATATGGGCGTCGGTTCATTCAATGCGGAAAAGGGATGAAATCCTCGACCGTGGATTTTTCTGCACCTCAGGAACCAAGAGAGACCAAATAATGCGGAGTATTCGTGTCACTACCCCGGCAAAGATAAATCTTTTTCTGCGAGTTCTCGCGGCCCGGCCGGACGGGTACCACGACATCGAGACCCTTTTTCAAGCCATTGACCTGTACGATGAACTCATAATCGAAGAGACTACAGGCGATAGCTGTCTGGTCGTTCCGGGCCGACCTGATCTGGAGACCGAAGCGAACCTGATAATGCGTGCCGCACGGTGGATTGAAAAGAAGACTGGCCAAAGTCTTCCGGTAAAGGTCGAGCTTACCAAACGAATACCGGTGGCTGCCGGGCTTGGTGGGGGGAGTTCTGATGCGGCTGCGACGCTCGTGGGCATCCGGTCCCTGTTCGGTTTGGACCTCGGAGACGACGATCTTCGCCAAGGAGCCGTCGCACTGGGCGCGGACGTGCCATTTTTTTTGAGAGGAGGTTCCGCGGTGGGAGAAGGGATAGGAGAACGTCTCACTCCGGTGAACCTGCCGATGGACTACAGTGTCTTATTGGTGTGTCCGGCCTTTTCTGTCTCGACGGGAGTTATCTTTCGGGAATTCTCCAAGATCTTGACAGGGGAGGGTAGGGAAGGTAGATTGTGGCCCAGACTGCAACAGGCCGCCAGGGTTGAGGATTTGCTCCACAATGATTTGCAGTCCGTGACCGAAAGCATGCATTCGGAACTGGCGGGAATACGTCAGTTAATGCACGATGCCGGGCTTAAAGCGACCTTGATGAGTGGAAGTGGGCCCACACTTTTCGGCATTACCGAACCGGACGAAGTGGACAATATCAAGCGGCGCTTGCCGCGGGAATTGAACATCGTGGTTGCCCGACCCGTACGTCGCGGCATAGTCTTACATTGATCAGCCTCCCGGGCCCAAGTTCCTGAGCGGCATCCGGGGAGCATACTGGGGCGTCGTCAAGCGGCAAGACACGGGTCTTTGGAACCCGCATTCGGAGGTTCGAATCCTCCCGCCCCAGCCAACTACTTATTGTAATAATTAGAAGAGACCCCTGAAAATGGCGTCAGTAAATCGTGAGTAAGTTTTTCGGGGGTTGTTAAGTTCTAGCGACGGCATCCCCTTGCCGCGGCAAGGCGATTCTTTTCCCCTCCCTCTGTGGTCAAATCCCATTTTACAGCTTCAAATCCTTTTCTTGCTGTTAACCGCTTTGTAAATACTAGCTTTTTTGTCAACCCGTGCAGGCTAAGGGCTACCTGCGGTCTACCATAGAAATCACTTTCGCGAATCAACATAACTTGGAAGACAAATCTATACGGGGGTCGGGAAAGAGCCGTATTCCAGTAGCACGACGACCAGGCCGAGAGATGCGTGGGCCTCACATATCGATGGCGCGGCCCTTGCAACCTCTCACCCCCGTATCAGAGAGCAGAAGAACCATTGAAGTTGCAGGAATTCATAACAGACGAGGCTAGAAAGGGACATGCCGTGACACAACTAAATGGGCGGAATCCTAATGGCAATCCAACGACATCGGTTCTAGAGAATCCCATAGAACAGGTCAATAGTGGCGCCCTCTCCCTGGTAAGCTCTTCGCGTGGAACTATTGCACCGGATCAATCTTTTCTGGTCCCTCCACTATTTCAAGATCCTCTTCCGACACGATGAAGGACTGGAGTTCTAAGTCATCTTTGGCGTAAAAACTCCACTGTCCTTCTTGTGGACCCCAGTAGATCGGGGATGAGGCTTGCCACCTCATAACTTTACCGACCTGCTTAAGGAGCAAGGGGTTACAGGCTTCCTCATTTTTGGGCATAAACTTTGCGTAGATAATATCAAACGCTTTCATTGGGTCCCTCTTCCTGTTTTCCGAATATGTCTTCAAGCTGTTCCGGTGAACTTACATTGTAACGGAGATGCTCCAAAAAAGGAAACGCCGGTAGTGGGGGGCGTGGAGAAGATGGAAAGAACGGTGCTCCGATAGGCCGTCTTTACCACAGTAGCCGCGCGCTTGCCGGTATCTTTATTGCGAACACCCCCCACTAGCGTCCTTGTGAAGAAAAGAGTAGAAGGAAGTGGAAATGATGTAAGGCAGGCACCACGATTTCGGAAATTGTCAATGCAGCAAAACCAACACCACTACCTTGACGAATTTGAGTATGTCAAAAGGGCTTTCTTCCCGCGATGGGATCGGAAGAAGGAATGGTGCATTCAACTGGTAGACGACCTCGATGGCGCTCTTGGCACATGCAATACTCGTTCAAAGGCAATCCAATTGACGGCAGGTCCGAGAGAGGGCTTGAGAGAACTTCTTATCCATGAAATAACGCATGCCGTTTCCGCGGGATACCACGGGAAAAGATGGCAGGTTCGCATGGAAATGGCGGCAAAGCGGGCCGTATCACTCCAAATGGAGAAGCTGGCTGCGCAACTCAGAAAAGACATCGACGCATACCAGGATCCGACAAAGAGCTATTACGTAACGGCTTCTTTAGTCTACACGCAAATTAGTGAAGCGGTGACTCTATGTCCTGAAGCGACTTTTGAGCAGGTGATTGACTGGGTCCGTCTGCAAAACGGCATGTCAGAGCAGGCGTTTTTGAATCGGTTCAAACGTGCCCGCCGAGTCTACAATCGAGCCCAAAAGGATACGTAAGAATACAGGGGGGTTAGTGGAAGCCTTCAAGAAAGACCAGGCCTGAAGAGCCACCATTTTACCGGTCCTTCGCTTTCCACGTCTTGCTTCCCCCTTTGTCCAAATCCCCCTGCAGATATCCCGTGTGACGTGTGATGAGACTTGTTCCAGAACCCCATAGTCCAATGCTGATTTAGCTTATAGCGGGTCCAGGTTTTTGCGTTAATGAGCCTCTCCTGCACGAAGTCCGGAGTTCGGTCAATGCCCTCATTTGGCACCGGACAGGGCGGCTCCAGTTATGACCCCGGCACAGAAGAAAAGTTGGGCCATCTGCTCTTCTGGCTGGTGAGAAGCAGAGGCGGCACGGTGTTTGATAGTTAGTTCATAACACTTAGCCATTACCCATCGTGATAACTCTCTTTTTGCTTCATCGCTTAATATCACTGCGGATGTCCGTTGGTCCAAACTCTCAGCCGTTTCGAGTAGGGCTCGTCTGAGGTCGGCTTCCTCGATTCTAAGTGCGATCATCTCATTTCCTTTCGGTGGTGTAGTTATAATCCTTTGATTCATTGGGGCAATGAGTGAACATGGATTTGCTTGCTACGCGATGCGGCGGTCCACAGGCCAAGATGAAGCGGACTGTCCCGCCACTCGACAAACTGGAATGTAATTGATATTCGAGCATAGCGCATGGCTAGGTGCTCGATCAAGGATAATCGCCATCCTTCCCCCGCATCCAAGTATAGCCTGGAAGTCATCAGCCGACGCGCAAACGCTGAAGCCCCACGAACATGCCATCTTAGGGCATGAGACGGCCCAATGAAGCCCATTGATGAGGCAGTCAGAACAACCCATGGTTTCAAGAAGCCATGAGTGCTATCTGAACCAGAGATCTAGGCCGTTAGGGGAGCCGTGATTGAGACGGCCGCATTCGTAACGCCCTTACTGCCGTGAAGCGGGAAAACGAAACGCCGCGGTAAAAGCCAAGGCAAGCTGGGCGTTTCTCTCAACAGAGACCTCTATCTGTACTGGATACAGGAAGGAATGGCGAAGTTAATCAGTTCGGAGAGGTTAAGATAGCACTTATTTGAACGTCCTCTTGGTTCCTTACGACATCCTCGGTCGATTGCCTCTGATCTGTCTCCACTGGGGCGGGAATGGCTTACGGTCAGGCTTAAGATGAATCTGCGGGTAATTTGCATCGCACTTCCAGGGGGCGGATCTTTCTTGACCGTTGCGGCCGAAGTAGCCTAGAATTGAGGCAGTGAGTCTTGCCTATGCGGTGCACGAAAGCAACTTTACGGGAATTCCAATGCCCCGAGACAAAGTGTGAAAAGTATGTAACGGCGGGGGACGCCTCGTGATCGCACTGTTTGCCGCAATAATACTATTGAGCATATTGGTTGAGTTTCTATTCTGGACTTATGCACACGGTTGGTTGCTGGAGCAACTCGGTCTGGTAACAGGAGTCATGGGTCTTCTCGTGCTGACAAGCGCGCTTCTGTTTATACCCTTGAAGTTGTACGGATCGAACCATAGGGCATACGAGATTCTGTGGGGCCCTGCCTTCGCTATCGCTGTGATTGCTGTAATGGCGACACTTTTCACGCTTGTTGAGATGCTTCTCCACTAAACCTTCACTGTGCCGATGCTGAGAGATACATCGTGGGCGAGCGACACAGGCCCTCCAATTTACATTTTCATGACAAGGTAAGGGTTGTGCTCCCGAGATCGCAGCTACGCGTGTCCTGTGAAACTGTGAACTGCCTGAGAGTTGTGGGGTATCGGGGATGGAGTGAGCACGAATCAGTAATTACAGTTCTGACGCATCCAGCTCATGGCATCATCGTATGAGGTAAAACCTTTGCCTCGACCACCTGGGCAACTATAATGATCTTTATTCATGTTATCGGAGACATCCAGAGGCCCGTCGCATACCCTGGCCAGTACCGTGTTTATCCATCGTTGATCCCAGCACACAATGTACCTCCCTCCTGCGGGGTCTGACCACGCTGAAGAATAAGCTGCTGCCATTATCAGTATCGCAGTGATCGTTAAAGCCTTTCTCATTGTGCGCTCCTTTCCAAAATGACCTCCTGATCAGGCTCCCTCTAAGCTTGTCCGGCTTCAACGTCGAATTCGAGGCCAACAGATGAATGGCCTACTTGCCCATGCAATAGTTCCTTATGACGGACTCAGGAACCGCCCCTTCACGCAGCACCCGGCAATCGCCATCCAGTGGTTCCACGACCGTGGAAGGTTTCCCCCCTAGTGTTGGCCCCAGATCCATGACCATATCGACAGAGTCGAGGACCACCTTGGCGATCTTCGAGACATCATCCGGGCTGGGATCACCCGAAAGATTTGCGCTGGTCGCGGTCAGCCAGCCGCCCACACGAGCCGCGACGATGCGAGCCGGGCATTCGGGAGGGATTCTGACCCCGATCTTACCCTCAGGCCCCATCAATAGTGTCGAAACCTGTTTGGACGGCACCAGAAGAATCGTGAGGCTGCCGGGCCAGAAACCATCAGTGAGCTTCCGCTCCAGAGGGGACATGCGGCACACCAGCTTTTCCACAGCAGCTATGTCGCTTGCTACAAGAGGTAGCGGCGTTCCCTCGTCCCTGCCCTTAATGCGAAACACACGTTGCACCGCTTGTTCGTGAAAAGGATTCGCTGCAAGGGCGTAAAATGTCTCTGTAGGAAGAATGACCAGCCCACCAGAGCGAATAATCACTCCGGCTCGGCGGTAGAGGGACTCTGTATCGAACATTTCTATCGGAACCTGCTGCATTTAAAATTGTTGCCGCCGTAAGCATTCGGTCACGGCTGGAGACAGAAACAATCCGTTTTCCCAGCTCCTTTCGAGCTCAGTTCAAAATCCCCCTCAATCCCCCTTTAGAAAAGGGGGAGAAAGCAGCCTACAGCTCCCTTCGTAATGGGTACGGGGGAATTTGCCCTGTGTAACTGAATGGTTACATGCCGCTAAATACGCCGTGAATTCTAGAATTAATCCTGTCCCCAAAGAACCGAAATGTGGGGACTCATCGCTTCTTCACAGGCAGCTCGATGATGAACTTCGCTCCTCCCCCGGGATTGTCCTTGACCCTTATGAACCCATTGTGATCGGAGACAATGGTGCTCACGATGGTTAAGCCCAGCCCTGTTCCTCCCGGCTTTCTCGAGAAATAGGGTTCAAAGAGACGGTCTCGGTCCTTCGGGTCGACGCCGCGACCGTTGTCGGCCACCTCGACGGATACTATGGAGAGTTCCCCATCATAGGCCGTACGCACAGAAACTTCTCCGTTGGGACAGGCAGCCGCTGCTGCATTGTCAAGCAAGTTCACCATAGCTCTCTTAATCTGTTCTCTGTCAAGGTCGAAAACCGGAACGGAAATGTCAGGGCTGAACGAGAACTTTGTTCCATCGTTGGCCGGCCGGTACAGGTTAACCGCTTCCTGAATCAGAGAGTTCAGATCATTGGGGACCGGATTTGCGGACGGCATGCGCGCGAACTTCGAGAATTCGTTCACCATGATCTTCAGCTGTTCCACCTGATCTATGATGGTGCGGGTACACTGATCCAAGGTCGCAGTGTCGTCCCCAATTACGCCCATATACTTGCGTCTGATTCGTTGGGCATTGAGCTGAATTGGTGTCAGTGGATTCTTGATCTCGTGAGCGATCCTCCGGGCTACTTCCCTCCAGGCTGCCATGCGTTGGGCTTTTACCAGATAACTCATGTCTTCCAAAACAAGCACTACGCCGAGGTCTCGGCCATCTTCATCCCTCAAGCTGTTGGCAAAACATATCAACGATATTGCCTTTTCAGGGAAGGAAATGGTGACTTCGCGCTCTATGGCCCCAGTGTCGGAAGGACCGAGGTGTTCCAGGATCTCTGCCACGGCCGCTCCTGAAACCGGCGGCAGCACCTCCAGGAGTGGTCGGCCTAACGGTTCCCTTTGGATGATACCAAGAAGCCGTACCGCCGAATTGTTTATGGTGGTGACCTTTCCGTCCGCATCCACAGACAACACTCCCGCTGCAACGTTCTTGAGGACGGTCTCCATGTACTTGCGGCGACTCTCGAGATCTGTGTTGACCCGCATAAGTTCTGTACGGCCCTTGCGCAAATCCGCAGTCATTTTGTTGAATGAACGGACCAGCACGCCCAACTCGTCATCTGCCGTGGGTTCGATGTAGACATCGAGGTCTCCGGCTGCAATTTTCTCGGTCCCTTCGGCGAGGCCAAGTATTGGATCGGTAATGTCGCGCGCCATGGTCATACCAAACCAGAAGCCGATGAAGATGACTAACAGCGCCACCATGAGAAGGATGAGCACATAGATGGTCTTGACCGGACCCTTCATCCTTTTGGCTTCCTGGTAATCCCCAAACGCATTAGATATTGAGAACAGCCGGCCTGCCAGTGACGTCGGTATGAAATAATCGACCACCAACGCAGCTTCAACTGCGCCAGTGCGCTCATCCCTGAGGGGCGCGATTCCGCTGATGAGGTCGCCGCCGCCATCCAGAGGGATGATTTTTGAGGTCTTCTCACCTTGGAAGGCAATCTTGAGAAAACTGGCAACAGGGGCTGGAATCGATATGTCCTTCAGGGCCGGATCCTTTCTGACGATAGGTTGGGACCCGTCGCGGAAGTGAATCTGTACCGAGCTGAGGCCCTCCATGGCACGCCAGTTTTCCATGGATGTGCCGAGGCCGTCACGTTGGGATAAATCAGAAAGGGAATGGGTCGACACGAGCGCAGCTAGCCTGCCGGCGGCATTGAGCGCCTTTTCCGAAGCATTTTGATAGTAGGCCTGAGCTACAACGAGTGAAGACTGGAGAGACTCCTCGACCTGCGTCTTGAACCAGCTTTCAATGGTGGTGTGGAGAACGCCGGCACTCGTGATGAAGAGGACCACGGTCGGAACCAGAGTTAGAGCCACAAACGCGAGCGTCAGCCGGGTCTTGAGACGCGAACCAAGGACCCGTCTACGCCGTTCGAAGACAAGCTTGAAGAGATTGCGGATCAGGAAAAAAATCACCAAGATAAGGAGGAGGGTCACCACAAACAGCAGGGCGAAAAGCAAGAGATGGCCGGCAAAGGGTATTTCTTCTGCGGATCGGGCAATTTCCGATTCGACGAAAAAGATCAAGCCTACCAATATTGCTGCTACCAGAGCAACATAGAGTTCTCGTCGCCTCTTCTTCTTTTCCTGTTCCGGAGTGGGTGATTTCACTCGCCTCGTCCTGCTATCTCGTCCAGTTCATCGTCGTCGAACCCGAAATGGTGCCCCACCTCATGTATGAATACGTCACGAATCGTGTCAACAACGTTTTCGGCTGGTCCGGCCGCACGAAGGATGGGGCGGCGGTAGAGATATATCCTTTCGGGAAGAATGCTTACAGAAAAGACGCTCCTCTCCGTAATAGGAACTCCGACATACAGGCCAAGCAAATTCCATCGTGACGTTGCGCCGACAGCCTCGATTGTTTCGCGGTCCGGAAATTCTTCCACTATTATTTCGACATTGTCCATCTTGTTGCGGAATTCGTCCGGCAAGTCTTCCAATGCCTTGGCCACATTCTTGCGAAAAAGTTCAGGATTCACAGTTGTTGGGTCACGCTCGTCAAGCCACATACGGGAAGTCGGCTTTTTGGTTGTGTGAAGAGTCAGCGGTGTTCACCGGTGCGTTTGAGCCCAGGCCCAAAGAGCGCCCCTTGACACCGCGTAGGGCTTGTGCGCATAAAATGTACCAGAAAATGGGAGCAATGGGAAGGTGCGGGGCACACCGTCGGGAAAACAAATAGTAATTGTCGGTCTTGGTAATCCGGGGAAGAATTATTCACGGCAACGCCACAACCTTGGCTTCAGAGTGGTTGACGAACTCGCTCAGGAGGGCGCGTGCTCCTGGAAGGACAACCGGCAGAAGGCACTTGTCTGCGAAGCCGGGATCGACACCACGGGGGTGTTTCTCGTAAAGCCCCAAACGTTTATGAATCTCAGCGGCCATGCAGTCGAGCCGATTCTGCGGCGGCTTAACGCGGATCCGGGAAGAATGATCGTCGTCCATGACGACCTGGACCTGGCGCCCGGTAAGGTGCGGATCAAGATAGGCGGCGGCGATGGCGGCCACAAAGGAGTTCGTTCAATTGCAGATTCATTGAGGTTCAGGGACTTCATAAGAGTGAGGCTGGGGGTAGGGAGGCCACCGGAGGGAACCTCGGCCGAGGAATTTGTGCTCAACTCATTCCGTGAAGAGGAAGAAGACCTATCAAAAGATCTCGTTCTGACCGGATGCCGGGCCGTACGGCTGGTTGTGATGCACGGGGTTGAACAAGCTCAAAATATGTTGTATGCTTAAAAGATAGTACCGCCCGTAAGGGCATCGGTATCCTGAAATGGGATTTTCCCTTGCGAATTGGTAGAGGTTATAATAAAGTTACGTGTCTTTTTCTACAGCTAATCTTTGTCAGGGGGTATGTAGATGAACGAAACACTAGTGAGTGAGGATCATGCTCCATTCCGACGAATCCTTCGCCCGGTGATCAGGGCCCTGAGAACTGCCTATATCCAGGGAACCACCGTGGTGAAGCTGATGCCGTCGGAGAGAGCCATCCAACTCTACTACAAGTATCGCCGTAAGAGTTACGATTTTCAATGGTCCATGGATCCGGGTTACCGGAAGGGCCTCAAACGGTTAATCGAATTAGCCCTCGAGGAAAATGACCGGGTTCTGGACGTCGGTTGCGGGACCGGGTCTGCTACAATATTGGCGGCGGCTATGGCGAAAGAGGTGGTGGGAATAGATCTGTCCCCGGACATGATTGAGTTGGCAGAAGAGAAGGTTCAAAAAGAAGGCCTGGAAAACACTTCCTTGATGGCGACTTCGGTCGAAGACTACTCTCCGGACAGCCCCTTCGACAAGGTCATAAGTTCCTTCATGATCCCGCACGTAAAGCCCGGCCTGCGCCCGGCAATCTATTCGTGCATGTATAATTTTCTCAAACCCGGGGGCGTGGTGGGATTATTCGGCTCCCGAGGCGAAGTATGCGACGTGTACGAGACACGCGAGGAAATTGAAGAGAATTTAACCCGATCCGGATTTGAAGACATTGTGCTTTACGATGTGCATGACATTTACCGGATAGGCTTGGCTCGTAGGCCGATGGCCTAGCCGACACGCTGAATATCGGGACTCTGCTCCCGTAAGAACTAAGAACCCCCTGGATGCGGAATCAGCCAGGGGGTTCTGAGTTCTACCTTTTTTCAATGCTGAAGTTACAGCCGCTTTGATCTGATCCTACCATCAAAAATCAGGGGTGAGCACGATTCGCTTCGTCAAGCCCCCGCTGTGAGCCTCCACGAAGGCCTGCTGGATGCTCGACATGGGCCGTGTTTCCAGCAGCGGGTCGATCTGGATCTTGCCGCTCTGAACCATCTCAAGGACCTTGGGGTAGTACTTGGGCAGACATCCCCATGTGCCAATGATGTCCGCGTCAAAGGCCATAAGGCGTGAGATGCTGTAAGTGTTCTTCCCCATACCAAAGCCCACTACTATAAGTTTCCCCACGAATCCCAAAAGCCCTAGCGCTATGTCTTGAGCAGCCCCGACCCCGGTGCATTCGAAAATCTTCCAGCCCACGTTGTGCCTTACACCGGCCTGCTTGGCCACCCCTTTGAATTCTTCTTGGATTGCTTTGAAATCTTTGTCTTTGGTATTGATCACGTAATCCACGCCCATAGAGAGGGCTCTCTGAAGCTTCTCTTCATGGCGGGCCATACCCACTATGGGCTTCGCACCGAGAGCCTTTGCCACCTGGGCCATGTAGACCCCCACTCCGCCCGTCACCCCTGTTATGATTACCGGGTCGCCAGCCTTAAGCCCCGCCCTCATCGCGGCCTGGTAGGGCGTTGTCGCAGCGTCCGCTATGACGGCATAATTCTCCAGGGGTCTGCCTTTGAGGTCCTCGATCACGCAAAGGTCTCCCGCAGGTACCGGAATGTGGCTGGAAAAGCCTCCATAAATCCCTAATGAATTCCCAGGCATTTTCTGAGCGAGGCAGCGGTTGTTCCTATCCTGGGCGCAAATATCGCAGTTGTTGCACGGCATGACCGCGGGCACAATGACGTTCTTCCCCACCCATGATTCGGCCCCTGGTCCCGCTGCAACGACCGTGCCCGCGATTTCGTGGCCGAGCGTAAGAGGTGGCTTGGTCACTGTCGGAACCCCGTCGTAAAAGTAGGACATGTCGGTGTGACATACTCCGCAACCAGCTATTTTGACTAGTACTTCGTTCTGCCCGAGTTCCGGAACTGGTATTTCAGTTCTTTGCAACTCCCCAGGGGCAGTGACTTTTCGGGCTTCCTTATCGTAAGTTGGGCCCTTCACCATTTGCCATGTTTGAATTTTGTCTGGAACACTCACCGCAGCACCTCCTGTTGATGGCTGGGAACGCATTGGTCCATTTTGAAGAACGTGAGCATCAAGGGATTGCCCGAGAAAGAGTCCGGATTAAGGAACCGGAACGCATCGACTCAAAATATTGTGCCGAGTACCCTTCTGTCAAGGGAAATTTCGGATCGGCCTGCGAGCCTCTGAATCGAGACCAGTCATTTGATATCAGGCGTAAATCATGCCAGATGGCCACTGAGACTCTGAATGCCAATGTTCACTATTCAGAATCAAGGACCGAGGAGAACCTGCCCCACCCCAGGCCACCGGGGCTCAGTATGCATTCAAATAATCTTGAAAAAGGTCCATCAAAACGTGCGTGCGCGGACCGGGTCTGCCGTTTCCGATCAGTTTATCGTCTATTCGAACTACCGGGAGAAGATTACGAGTAGTGGATGCGAGAAATGCCTCCGAAAACCTGGGAAGCTCGTCCAGAGTGACGGGTACCTCACGGATTCTTATTTCCGGCCTTTCCGCAATAATTTCAAAGACAACCCGCCGCGTGATGCTGTCCAAGATCCTGCCGTCCAAAGGCGGCGTGAGAATGTCACCCTCGGCATCAACAAAAAACATGGTGAAGGTCGAACCTTCTAGAATCGTCTGCTGGTCGGGCGGAAAAATAAACAGGACTTCGTATGCATCTTGAAACGGCACTACGGTTTGATGCGCCAGAATGGCACCCACATAGTTCAGCAGTTTTACGTCCGGACACATCCTCTGATACGAGAAGGTCGCCAAGCCGACGCCTTTTTCATAGGAATCCGGCGGGGGTGGCACGAGTTCCTGCACTGCTATGTACAAATGGGCGCCGGAGCCGGATTGCTTCATCGTGCTTCCGGCTAGGCCTCCGCTAAAAATGACATCTACGAGCAGGTCGTCTTTGATACCGGCATTCCGGTTCTCTTCAAGTAGCGCGGTCAAGAGCTGTCGGAGCTTATCTCGGGGCAGAGGCGGCTTCATGTAAATCCCTGAGGCCGAATGATAGAGGCGCTCCAGATGGTCTTCCAACCTGAAGATCTTGCCTCTAATCGTCCGACACGCAGTGAAAATGCGGTATCCCCTGATCGTTCCGCTAATGTCGTCGAGGAACGGAAAAGCCAGATCCGAGGTCTTCACAAATCGGTCTCTTTGGTACGAGATAATCTTGGTGTCCTCCCATCTGCACAAAAATTGTGCAGGCCCGTGGTCCGTCGGAGGTTCTTGTCCCAGGAGTCCGCGGGGTGTTGGCGCCGCTTTCAACGGCGCTTGCCGCAATTTACTGGTTGCGACTCAGAACTGGGAATAGGTTTCTTCTAATCAGTTCCGTAGTCAGGACACCACCGAGAAGTCCTCCGATGAGGTCCGCAATCACATCGCCGATTTCGGCGCATCGCCCCTCTACAAAATACTGGTGAAATTCGTCGGAGATTCCATAAACAAAACAGAAAGCGGCTGTTAAGCCCCAGATCAGAATCGTCTCTAACTCGTGATTGCGCTTGATATATAGGGCCACAAGAAAGCCCAGCCCCCCATACAAGATCACGTGCCCGACCTTGTCGGGGACACTTGTAAAGGCCGCAGGCACAGTGCTCAGACTCGATAGATAGAAGATCCCGCCGCAATATGCCATTACCGGGATGCCGAGCCTGATCTTGTCCCCGACGAGCACTGCCCTTAGGCCGCTTTCCCACAACACTTCTTGTACTTCTTCCCTGAGCCGCACGGACACGGATCATTGCGTCCGATTTTCTCGGTCTGGCGCCGAACGGTCTTCGGCCTTGAATCGCCTCCACCCGGGTCGCCGTGGGACAGAAGCATATCCTGTTCACGCGATGGCGCCAGTTCCTCGAGGTCATTCGCCGCGGCAATTCTGACGAGAAAGAGATTTCGTACAGTCTCTCCCTTGATACGATTGCTCATATCAAGGAAGATCTCGTAACCCTCTCTCTGGTATTCTTTCAGCGGATCTCTCTGCCCGTAACCGCGCAGTCCGATGCCTTCCTTCAAGTGGTCCATGCTGAGCAAATGGTCTTTCCACTGATTGTCCACGGCCTGGAGCATAACGTATTTCTCCAGTTCCCTCATTACCTCGGGCGTCAGCTCCGTCTCTTTCCGCTCATACGCGGCAAGGACTTCCTTGAGAATATGCTCTGTTATTCCTTCGGTGGTCTGTTCATCAGGGGGCAGTGAATCGAAATGGAACCGGACGCCGAACTGTCCCCATAGAGCATCCACAAGTGCAGGAATGTCCCAGTCGTCATAATGTGGGTGTTCATTGGTAAAGCGCTCCACCAGTTCTTCTACCAGGTCCTCGATCATATCCTGGATCGTCCCTTTCAGGTCTTCGCCACCCAGAATAAAGCGACGCTGGGAGTACACGACTTCGCGCTGTTTGTTCATGACATCGTCGAATTCGAGCAGATGCTTGCGGATGTCGAAGTTGTGGGCTTCGACTTTCTTCTGCGCGTTTTCTATGGCTCGAGTGGTGTACTTGTGCTCGATAGGCTCTCCATCTTCCATGCCCACCCGCTCCATAATCATCTTGACCCTTTCTCCGCCGAAGATCCGCATGAGGTCGTCTTCCAGGCTGAGATAAAAGCGGCTCGATCCAGGGTCGCCCTGACGGCCCGAACGACCACGCAACTGGTTGTCGATCCGTCGAGACTCGTGGCGCTCTGTCCCCAGTATGTGAAGACCGCCGGCCTCGAGGACTTTTCCTCTTTCCACCTCGGATTGCTGCTTGAGTTCTTGCAGCAGTTGAGCGTATTCTTCCGAGCCCTCACCTTTCTTGGATTTGGACCGAGCCAGAAAAACCGGGTTGCCACCTAGTACGATATCGGTTCCTCGTCCGGCCATGTTCGTGGAGATGGTCACGGCCTTGAAGCGACCGGCTTGTGCCACGATTTCGGCCTCGAGCGCATGGTTCTTTGCATTGAGGACAGTGTGGGGGATGCCGAGTTTCTTGAGCCTTCGCGCGAGGTACTCCGATTTTTCGATGGAAATTGTTCCGACGAGCACAGGTTGGCCCCTACTATAAAGCTCCTTTATTTCCTCAACCGAGGCATCGAACTTTTCCTGTTCGGTCTTGTAAATCAGATCAGAGTTATCCGTACGAATCATCGGCACGTTGGTAGGGATGACTACCACTTCAAGGTTGTAAATCTTCTTGAACTCAGCCGCCTCTGTATCGGCGGTTCCTGTCATGCCGGCCAGCTTGTCGTACATACGGAAGTAATTTTGGAATGTAATGGTCGCAAGGGTCTGGTTCTCGTTTTCGATCTTGACCCCTTCTTTCGCCTCAAGGGCCTGATGGAGCCCGTCGGAGTAGCGACGACCCGGCATAAGCCTGCCCGTGAATTCATCGACAATTATTACTTGCCCGTCCTTGACTATGTAATCCACGTCGTTCTTGAACAGCGTGTGAGCTTTGAGGGCCTGGGTAACATGATGAAGGGTTTCCATTTGGGAAGGGTCATAGAGATTCGATACGTTTAGTGATTTTTCTACCCGAGAGACTCCTTCTTCCGTAAGGACCACGGAGCGCGCTTTTTCGTCGATGGTGTAGTGCGCTTCCTTGTGCAAACCGGGTATGATCCTGTTGATCTTGAAGTACCGGTCGGTATTCTCATGCGTTGGTCCGGAAATGATCAGCGGAGTCCTGGCTTCGTCGATAAGTATGCTGTCTACCTCGTCTACGATCGAGTAGTGAAGCTCTCTCTGAACATAATCCTGGAGACCGAACTTCATGTTATCCCTGAGGTAATCAAAGCCGAACTCGTTGTTTGTCCCATAGGTCACATCGCAATTGTATGCATCACGCCGTTCGTCGTCGTCGAGATCGTGAACGATCACCCCTACGGATAGGCCCAGGAATTTGTAAATTGCGCCCATCCATTCGGAGTCTCGACGGGCAAGATAGTCGTTCACTGTGACTACATGCACGCCTTTGCCGGTCAGTGCATTAAGGTATACAGGCAGAGCCGCGGCAAGGGTTTTTCCCTCACCCGTTTTCATCTCGGCGATCTTGCCCTGGTGGAGCACAATTCCGCCAATTAGCTGAACGTCAAAGGGCCTCATCCCGAGCGCCCTCACAGATGCCTCGCGGGCCAGGGCGAATGCTTCGGGCAGGAGGTCGTCCACGGTTTCCCCGTTTGTGAGACGATCCTTGAACTCCTCTGTTTTGGACTTGATGGCTTCGTCAGTAAGCGTCTTAAAATTGGGTTCGAGTTCATTGACAGCCTGAACAAGCGGTTCCAGCTTTTTCAGGTCTCGTTCGTTCTTACTGCCAAACAGCTTTCTTGCAATAGATCCAAGCATGTCGGTCCTCTCAGATTTGGCGGAGCAGCTTCATCGACACAAGATCCGTTTGTATGCCACTGCGAAAAAAACACTGATACGATTAGGTGAGGAATGCTCTCCGTCTCTTTCAACAGACAAAGCTCGTTCGATAAGGTTCGCCATTCATCCTGAACTTGTTCACGAAAGGTGCGGCGCAATGTTTACGGACAGTTATCGCCTTCCGAGTTGGTGAGCGGTTCACGCGCCTGTTCCACAAACGCACAGATCTCTAGCACAGGGCGGGTAGGGTGTCAACGACAGGAGTAGGCTCATGCGTCTGCAATTTCTTGACATTTAACATCCAGTCTATGGTTTATCCTTGCGTTTAATTTAGGATTTGATATCATGCTTACTCATAAACCAGACCCGGAGGTTTCCTATGAGCCCCCACCGTGGCTACATATTGTTAATCATAACAGCTATCGCCATGCT
Organism: uncultured delta proteobacterium; assembly: GCA_963809365.1. Lineage (GTDB taxonomy): Bacteria > Desulfobacterota > Desulfomonilia > Desulfomonilales > Desulfomonilaceae > CAWBBA01. The sequence continues at coordinate 67,720 of CAWEJR010000037.1, forward strand.
AATGCTGGCCGGCTGTACCGACGATACCGCAGAGTTGAAGCAAAAGATTGCCGAGCTTGAAAAGAAGGTCCAGCAGCAGCAGAAGGACCTCAGCGAGTTCACCGGAAAGTTGGCCCTACCAAAGGACTTCAGCGCAGACATCCAGCGCATCGAGGATCAACAGGACAGAATCTCTCAAGTTCTGAAGACGAAAGTAGATCCGGTCAACACGAAACTGGAAGAATTCCGCGACTGGGCCCAGGAAGCCCAAAAAGACCGAGATCTGGTGGGCAAGAAACTCAAGGCATTGGAGCAGTCCGTCGCCGAAGCGCAAAAAAGAGTCGAAGCAGACAGCCGCGAAGTGGCTCGCATGAGCAAGGAAGTCGCCGCGGGCAAGAAGAACGTGGCAGGTTTTTCCAAGGGCCTGGAAGATCTGACCAAGAACATTGGTGATGTTCGCAAAGAGGTCCTTGACAACAATACACAGCTACTCACCGCAGTTAAGAAGACCCTGCCCAAGGTCAAGGAAGCCGCTGTAGCGGAGCTAAAGGACCAGCTCGCTCCGCTTGAAAAGGCGTTGACCAACCTAAAAACCGGACTGGAGGGTGATCGTAAGGCCATAGCGGCCATGAAGTCGCAAGCGCCTGCCGAGGGCGGAAAGGACGTCCAGGGGCTCTCGGCTCGGATAAGAGAACTTGAAGATGTAGTGACTTCCCAAAAGAGCTTCATGCTCGAAATGGGATCGAAAGTCCATGAACTGGAACTGCAATTGAGGCGAAGCTTGGGAGCCGCGGATGCACCTTCGGGGTTATCCAGAAGGTGAAGGTGCAATCAGATCTGCCCGACAGGATTCACCGTCCCGCGAGACGCGGGATGCGCCGAGAACGCAGAGAGTAAATTGGCTAGCACAATACCGCATGAAAGCCACGGAGTGCGCGGTCAAGCCGGCACCATCGCCACTACCACGGACCCGAATTCCTGATGCCTCGACTCAGAGAAACGCAGAGAAAAGAGAATTCTCTGCGATCTCTGCGGTGAAGCATTGTTATAGCTCTTTGATCGCTTCCTCGAACCCTTTGAGTGAACCTTCAATTGTCTCGTCTGACACGCAGTATGCGATCCGGAAATAGCCGGGGCCGCCAAAACCTGTGCCAGGAACCGTTAATACGAGTTTCTTTTGGAGGCGGGCCACAAATTCGACGTCATCGGCCAATGGGGATTTGGGAAAGAGATAGAACGCTCCCTCAGGCTTGACACATTGATAGCCGAAACTGGTCAAAGCCTCGTATAGTCTGTCCCGCCGACGCTTGTAAACCGATACGTCCACGATATCCCGCAACACGCTTCTTACCGCCCGTTGAATCAGGGCCGGCGCATTAACAAAACCAAGAATGCGGTTGGAAAGCACCAGTCCATCAATTGTAGCAGCCTTGTCAGACACACCGGGGTTGACCGCTATATATCCCAATCGCTCTCCCGGTAAGGAAAGGTCTTTGGAGAAGGAAGTGGCCACCATGCTGTTGGCATAAGCCTTGAAGATGCTGGGAACCACGACCCCATCGTACGTGATCCCTCTGTAGGGTTCATCAGATATCAAAAGGATATCGCGCCCTATTTCAGAACTCTTCTTTTCGAGCAACTTGCCCAGAGCAATAACGTCGCGTTCCGAATAGACCTTCCCCGTGGGATTGTTCGGCGAGTTGATCAACACCGCGGCCGTCTTCGGTGTGATGGCGCTTTCAATCGCGGAGAGGTCAAGGGAAAAGTCCTCCAGCGTCGGGACAAGCACAGCCTTGCCGCCGTGGTTGTCCGCATAAAAAGTGTATTCCACGAAGAAGGGCTTGGGGACTATTACCTCGTCTCCGGGATTCAAGATCGTCTTGAAGATCACATTCAAGGCGCCGCCGGCCCCAACGGTCATCACCACGTGGTTCTCGTCAATGGTGATGCCTTCGTCTTCCCTAATCTTCTGAGCAACAGCAGATCTGGTGGCGGGCAATCCTGCATTAGGCATGTACGCGTGCACACCGCTGGTATCGTCCTTAGCAGCTTCCACAATTGCGTTCTTCACCGTATTAGGGGGGTCGAGGTTGGGGTTCCCGAGGCTAAAATCAAAGACATTCTGCGGTCCGTGCTCCTTCTTCAGACGTGCACCTTCCTCGAACATCTTCCTGATCCAGGACGACTTTTTCCCAAATTCAACTATCTTTTCTGATACCGGCATGTTGAAGCTCCTCCCCACGGCATTGAGTACAAACGAAAGCCCGGCTTTCAAATCTGCATCCAGGTGAATTGCCGGGCTCTCGACCTTGCATCAGCCCTGTTTTTTCAGGGTTCTTTATCGTAACACAATGATAATCGGAATGTCAACGTAATATCTGCTTTTTCCAAATGTTTTGCCCTTTTCTTGATAGATGCGAAGACTCTGTGTTAACATAAAGTGGTTAACCTGAAAAGCTGAGACTATCACAAGGGCTCGATTTGCTCGAAGTTACAGAGAGTAAGTCCCCGCCTCTGGAAAGATGTACGGCACGAAATTCCAATGCTTCGCACCATTACCAAGGTTGCTGCATTTCTGATAATTACCTGTTCGAGCCTCGTCTTTCTCCCCGCTGATGGCACCGCTTCTGAGGATGTCGAGCAAGGCCTGATTGCTATCAGATCAGGACAATTCGATCGTGCGGTGCGCTTGTGGTCAAAAGCGATCCGGAAGAATCCCAAATCTTATTCGGCCTACATTAACCGGGGTAGTGCGTACATTCGCAGCGGGTATGTGCTTAGAGGCGTTCTGGACTGGCACAAAGCCCGAGAGTTCTCACCAGCTTTTGCCTATGCCTCCTATGGAGGCCCTTTTATTGGGGAAGCCTCCGGTGACCCTGCAATGTTGAACTACGCCATGTCAACAGAACTGGATCCAGACTATGTGCCGTCCGTGATCATGACGGGTATCACGTACCTGGACGTTGGCCGAACTGACAAGGCACTGGAACTATATCGCAATTCTATTGACCTCACTAAGAATCCTCTTTTCAAGAGTTTCCTCGACTACTGGATTGCCTCTATAGAATCCCCGTCAGGAGACTAAGCCGGTCCCGAGGCTTCTTGCTTTTCTATTGACATGAAAATAGTTGGGCGTTAACCTACAGTTTTATCCAGGCCAACAAGGGAGAACGACAGTGAAAGGCCGCATTGAAATCGACGAGGAGCGGTGCAAAGGTTGCGGACTGTGCGTATCCGTTTGCCCGAAAAAGCAGATAGAGATTTCCGACAAATTAAACACCAAAGGGTACTATCCAGCCTGCTTCCAGGCAGCTATGGCGCCCGACCCCAATAAAATCGAATGCACAGGATGCGCTCTTTGCGCGGTCTGCTGTCCGGATGTAGCCATAGAAGTCTATCGTGAGACCAAGGACGAATCGAAAGACAAAGACCAAGAGAAAGAAGGATAACATGGCCGGCAAAGTCCTCATGCGGGGAACTCACGTGTTGGGAGAAGCAGCCGTTCGTGCCGGCTGCCGGGCATATTTCGGTTATCCCATCACCCCACAAAATGAACTCCCGGAATATATGGCCTCGGCTTTCGCGAAGATGGATGATGCAGTGTTCATTCAGGCAGAAAGCGAGTTGGCTTCCATCAATATGGTGATGGGCGCAAGCATTACCGGAGCAAGGGTCATGACCTCCTCATCCAGTCCGGGTATAAGCCTGAAGCAGGAGGGAATTTCGTACATTGCTGCTATGGAGCTTCCGGCAGTGATAGTGAACATGATGAGAGGCGGTCCCGGTCTCGGCAACATCGCACCCGCGCAAGGAGACTACTTCCAGGCCACCAAGGGAGGCGGCCACGGCGATTACCGTCTAATAGTCTTTGCTCCCGCGTACGGTCAGGAAATCGCGGACATGACCCGGCAAGCTTTTGATTTGGCAGACCATTATCGCACACCGGTAATGATCCTGGGCGATGGCATGATGGGCCAGATGATGGAGCCGGTGGAATTTCCCGAGCCTCTGGCTGTTGAATCATTACCCCGTAAGGATTGGATTCTCGATGGAGCCAAAGGAAGGCCCAGCCGGATCATACGGTCTCTCTGGCTGGACACGGCCTTGGAGGAAGAGCTTAATTGGCGGCTGGCCAGAAAATTCGAGATGATCAGCAGGGAGCTTGCAGATCAGGAGATGTACCTGGTCGATGATGCTGAGTTGATTGTCGTTGCCTACGGCACTGCCGCTCGCATTGCAAAGGGAGGGGTTCACAGGTTGAGGGAAGCCGGGCTTAAAGTAGGGCTTTTCAGGCCGAAAACTCTCTGGCCGTTCCCCTCGGCTAGTCTGGCTGCACTCAGCCGAAAGATCGATCAGATGGTGGTGTTCGAGATGAGCACCGGCCAGATGGTCGAAGACGTGAGACTGGCAGTGGAAGGCCGGTGCGAGGTCTCCTTCTACGGTCGGCCTGGAGGCGTGGTTGCCACTCCGGAGGAAATAGCGCGGGTGTTATCGAGCGCTTATCATAGAAAGGCATCTCTCGAGGGAGGCGGGTCTCGTTCAAGGCAGGCCCAAGGTTACACGAATCTCGGGTCGGCTTGATGTGAGGCGCCGAGGCAAAGCCGGAGAGGGAGTGATTTAAGTGAAGAAAATATTTTCCAGACCTGAGTCGCTGAAAGACACCCCGTTTCATTACTGTCCGGGATGCGGTCACAGCATCATACACCGTCTGGTTGCCGAGGTAATAGATGAGCTGGGGATCAGGGAGCGGACCATTGGCGTGCCACCCGCGGGATGCGCTGTGTTGGCCTACAATTACTTCGACGTAGACATGGCTGAGGCTCCTCACGGAAGGGCCGCGGCGGTGGCAACGGGGATCAAGAGGATGCTTCCCGACCGCATAGTCTTCACGTATCAGGGTGACGGAGATATCGCGGCCATAGGAACGGCTGAGACGATTCACGCTGCCAGCCGAGGCGAGCGAGTCACCTCCATCTTCGTCAACAATGCGATTTATGGCATGACCGGCGGTCAGATGGCCCCCACTACAGTGCCGGGACAGGTTACCACGACAACGCCCGGTGGGCGGGCACCGTTGAGAGACGGAAACCCGATCGATCTCAGCGAGATGCTGGGAGTGGCCGCAGGAAGTGTTTATATCGAGAGAACCTCCGTGACCAGCCCTAAGAACATTCTCAAGACCAAGAAAGCGATAAAGAAAGCTTTCATGGTTCAAATCGAAGATAGAGGGTTTTCTCTGGTGGAGATCCTTTCACCGTGTCCCACCAACTGGAAGATGACGCCCGTGGCTGCGGCCCGCTGGGTGGATGAATCCATGACCAAGATATTCCCGCTGAAGGTGATAAAGGATGTCGCTTAAGATAGTGTTTTCGGGCTTCGGTGGCCAGGGAGTCCTCATGATGGGGTATGTCTTGGCTGTGGCGGGAATGAATGAGGACAAACACGTCACGTTCATGCCCGCTTATGGCGCTGAAGTACGCGGCGGAACCGCCAACTGTACTGTTGTTGTTTCGGACGAGGAAATCGCTTCTCCCATTGCATCCTCACCCGAGTTCGTCGTGGCTATGAACCACCCCTCCATGATCAAGTATCAGAACATGGTCAAGACAGGGGGGACAATGTTTCTCAACAGTGACTTGATATCCGGCGCACCGCCAAGGGAAGATATCAAGGTTGTACGGATACCGGCGAACTCTCTGGCCCATGAAATGGGCAACGACCGCGCGCTGAATATGATCATGCTCGGGGCTGTGACCGCGACTGTCGGGATTGTGTCCGAGAAAGCTCTTGCTCAGGCTATTGAGACAGTGCTGGAGGGCAAGAAGAGATCGCTGGTCGAGATCAATCAGCAAGGCCCTGGTAAAGGGATCGCAGTATATCTCATCCTCACGCTGAAAGCTCGCATACTCAAGTAATTGGAAGCTGCAAGAGCGGCCTTGGCTCTCGTGCAATGTGGAGGTCCTTTATGAAAACCGTGAAAGAAATCGAGATCAAGCTTCAAAATAAACCCGGCGCCCTCTCGGAGATCAATGAACTTCTTGGAGCCAACGGCATCAACATTTTGGCTCTGACCATAAGGACCACAGGAGGGGCAGGAACGCTTGATTTCGTCGCCACCGATCCGGCTAGAGTGGTTAACATACTCGAGAGCGCTGGCTATGAACCGAAACTCCAAGAGGTCTTAGCGGCCGAGGCTCCACACCATCCCGGCGCGCTTCATGCTCTGTTGAAGCCTCTCAAACTCGCGGGTGTGAACATTGAATATATCTATTCATCTATCAGCTCCCACGGCGTAGGTGACAGGACGATAATACTGCTGGGCGTTGACAATCTTTCTGCTGCCCATGACGCACTGACCCGCGAATGGATTCAGCTCTACGGGGAAGAGCTATACAATTTCTGAAAGCTGCACAAGAATTGGATTCATAGAGTAGGGCAATAAGTATTTAGTTGCGACGAGGAAGGTTCGTGCCAACCCTTGGCATCAGTAGGGCCGGCTCCCGTAGGTCCGGGCGACTGAAGCGCTCGCAGCGATTCTCAGGCTTTGTTTTAGCTTCCAAGCTATGGCAGTTGGTATAGATGGTACGCAGGCCGGACAGCGACGTATTCCCATTCGATCATCCGCGGACGTCAGCGTCCCGCCGCACGCTTTGCGCCCCGATTAGTCGGAATCTGTAGCATTCTGTAGAGAAATGAGATCTGCTTCTCGAAGGCATCCGTTATCACCGGCCTATGGAGGGGGTATTCGGTTCGAGGGTCAAAATATACAGTGAACATATGTTTTTGATTCGGATAAAGGTGCATTTCATAGTACCGGCCGTACTTGTGCATTTCTGAGGCCAGCTTCTTGGCATACTTGACGTCGTACACGTCGTCGTCCAAACCGTGGAAGATTAAGACCGGCGGCAGAATTGAGGGGTCATAAGGTGTTACCCACGGCTGCCCGCCATAGTTCCATACTATGGCCTTAATCCTGGGGTCCCGGTTAGCGTAAGTCAATGCCGCATTTGCCGGCTGCGAAAACCCTGACAAAGCGATCCTGTTAGGGTCCACCAGAGGCCAGTTGTACAGATAATCGACAGCAGCCTGAATCGACTGTAAATACCATTCATGAGTAAAGAACAGTTTCCCCGCCACGACGCCTTGATTGACCGCTCCCTTTGCGTATCCGAACCCTTTATCCCATTCAACTGGCCCGGATGACAATGACTCCGGATAATTTGACGGATCTATGAGGATGACGGCAAAGTTTCGGTCCGCGAGGTTTTGGCAGTGAACATGGTACTGAACGAATACTTGGGACCCGACTCCCACGCCGACAACTATCCCTGGGAGCTGAGTCTTGACACCATGCTGAGGGAGGAAACAATAGGCGGGCAGGGTGCCGCCGTCAGGCAGTGGAATGTGCGTCTTGAATCCGCCGGCAAAGACGTTTGCATGCCAAGAACTGAGGATTAGGAAAAAAAGCGCGGCAATAAATTTAGACCCACCGACGACTCTCAAGTCCATACTCCTTGAAATCACAGCACACAACAGGCGCGAAAACTATCACCATTTGCGGGAAAAGTCAAGAAACTCACAATGATGCCGGCTATGAAGAATGAAAGCGATGATGTGAAGGGATTGTGCGTTCAAACGAGTAGCATAGGTTCGACCACGCACGAGAAGATCCTAACCCGTCATTCCCGCGAAGACGGGAAGGTGGATTCACATTTGAAGTGCGGCAGCCGTTAGAAATCTGGTGCCACGGATGTGCCGAAGGCTCATCCGTGCTGGGACGAATCCGTCGGGACGTCCGTGGCGGCGCTACGTTCCCTTGCTGGAGAGATATCCGTAGGCCGTAGAGTAATAACCGGCAGGCACGGATGAATCTCGCGGGGCGGGACGCATCCGTGGCACCAGACTCTATCGCAGCACTTTCAAGTTCCGTTCTACCGCCGGTTATGGTTGTTCGCGGGAATGACGAACTTTCTGCATCTCAGAATTCCATGACGGAATGCTAATTATTAAGAGAGGATGCGGCCTTCGCCCTGAAGTTGCCTGAGATGACACCCTGATGGACAGTCAAAGGGGCTGGAAAGGAGCGGTTCGCGGGTATGTCCGTACGGAAAAGAGAGCCGGAGATTGCAGAGCGGAGTTCAGAGGCCGTTCGGCAAATCACCCTTCACGGCCGGCTTTTTGGTCGTTTCGTATTAAACGGAATAGGTGCGGAAGTACTCTGGCGGGACTTCTTCAAAGAACCTCGAAGGCCTTACCGAGACTTGACCCAGGCGGCGGTCTAAATGGGTTTGAGGTGCTACCACGACCAGATTGTGTTTGGCGCGTGTGGTCGCCACGTAAATGAGTCTTCTCTCCTCTTCCAGTTCGTTGGGCGAATCGAGCGCCATCGGAGAAGGGATTCGACCTTCCGCCGCCCAAATTATGATCACGGTGTGCCATTCCAGACCCTTCGCGGAATGAATGGTGGACAGGACAAGGTTGTCATTCTGAGCCGCGAGACTGGACCGTTCTTCATCCGGTGGCTCCAATGCCATGTCGCTAAGAAAGCGATTCAGGCTCCTGTAAGGGGCAGTCAAATCAGCCAAGTGCTCAAGATCACGCATTCTTTTCGGGTAGTTATCGTACCGCTCCTTGAGGAACGGGAAGTAATAGAGGTTAATCCGCTCCACCTTTTCTGAAATCGGCCCCTGGTGATTCATCAGATCTTCAATGAGATTCAACAGCGACTCAAAGTCTGTCCGGTATTTGGGGTCCCCGGAGAGGAGGCCAGACGGTCTCGGGGCAATTCCTTCGTCCGCAATTCTGCCGGCCAACTTCATTGCCGTCTTGATTCCAACGCCGGGAAGCAGCCTTAGAATTCGCATCCAGGCCAAACGATCTTTGGAGTTGTTGAGAACCTTGAGATGGGCCAGGACGTCTTTTATGTGCATGCTTTCCAGAAACTTGAACCCTCCATATTTTACGAAGGGTATGTTGTTACGCATCAGTTCTCCCTCGAGATCGAATGAGTGAAAGCCCGCGCGGAACAACACCGCTACTTCTTTTAAGGAGATTTCGTGATCGCGTAGCTCCTTGACGCACTGCACGACGAATCGGCTCTGTTCTCGCTCGGTGGAGCATTGGGCCAACAGCGGCAATGGACCACCGGCCTTGCGAGTAAACAATCTCTTGGGATAGCCGTCTACGGCCCGTTCGATGATGCTATTGGTCACTGTCAGGATGGGGGCTGTACTCCTGTAGTTCTCTTCCAGTCTGATGACCCTGGTGTTCTTGAAACCTTTGGGGAATTCCATGATGTTGGTGAAATCAGCCCCCCTGAACGAGTAAATGCTCTGAGAATCGTCTCCCACCACCATCACATTGTCATGAACATACGCCAGCAGCCTCACAATGCGGGCCTGAAGCTTGTTAGTATCCTGATACTCGTCCACAAGGATGTGTTGCCACTGGGTGGAAACGTCTCTCCTGACATGCTCGTGTTCCTCGAGAAGCCTGATCGGGTTGACCAGGAGATCATCATAATCCATCAGGTTGTTACCGCGCTTATGCTCCTCGTACAGTGCTCGAATCTTGTCCATGTCAGTGGCGTAATGGGCAAAATGAGGATATCGCTTTTCCAAAACGTCCCCAATGGGCTCACCCCCGCCGATGGCCCTGCTTACAACTTCCGCGATGGTCCTCGCCTTTGGGAAACCTTTCAGATCTTCGGGGGCAATTAGGCTCTTCCTATAATGTTCAAGGATTTCAAAAGAATCTGCTTGATCCATGATAGAAAACGAAGAGTCAAACCCGACCAGGCCGGCATATCTTCGCAAGAGCAAGTTTCCAGTGGAATGAAAGGTCCCTCCGGCGACTCCTGAAACCCTGCTGTCCAATAGCTGAGCCGCTCGGCTGAGCATTTCTTCGGCTGCTTTCCTGGTGAAGGTCAGCAAGAGTATGGAAGCGGGGTCTATTCCGTGTTCCACCAGCCAGGCAACTCGGTAAACGATGGTGCGGGTCTTTCCTGACCCTGCTCCTGCTATGACCAATACGGGGCCGTAGGGAACGGTGACGGCCTCGAGTTGGGCGGGATTCAGGTCCTTCTCGTAATCAATGCAGGTGGAGGTCTGTTGGTTCATGTTGAGCTCGCCGGTTAAATTAATCATTTTGGGCTCTTTTTGTGAAGAGAAAAGGTCCCTCATGAAGAAAAGCGTGGTCAAAAGCCATCATTTATGGTATGGTATGTCCGTCGCGGGTTCTTCGGGAGGGACATTCGGGTTAAAGAGTTTCGAAGGAGGATTGTGTGAACAATTCAGCAACTGTTCTTGCTTGCCCCCTCTGTTATCATCATTTTTCCCATTGCCGGAATGCCGAGGGATTGAACGCGTCGGTCTTCGGTTATGGATTGGATTTTCGTGTTGTCCCGAGGGACTGCAATCGCTCATCGGATGTTGCAACTTGTCCTGCCTGTCTGTTTACCGCCCGTGTCCAGGATTATAACCGCCGAGTTCCAGGGCACGTTAAAGACATGATCGGTTCCCAGAAATATATCAAAGTCTTTGAAGCTGATCCCCAAGAAGAATTTTCCGCCAGAAGTTGGTTGGCGCTGGTTTCTATCCTCGATGCCAGGGGCCTTAATCCTAGAGACCTTGGGATCATGAGCCTACGGGGCTCGTGGGCAGCCCGAGAACTTGGAAGTCTCAGCACGGAGACAGAATTGCTTCAAATGGCCGACCGGTATCTCGATGATGCACTTCGTAGGGGCCTGACCAAAGGTGATCCGGGCATGGTGATATACTTGCTCGGAGAAATCAACAGGCGAAGAGGCGAATTTCTCCATGCCCGGGAAGTGCTCACGTTCCTTGGTAATAACCCTCGCTACCGATATCCTGCTCTCCTGCTCACTGTGCTGATAGAGGAAGAAGACTCCACTCCATATTGGTCGCATCACTCCCCTGATCAAATGGAGCAACACTCTCCTCGATTCAAAGGTCTGTTCCCGGCCCTGAGAAGTATCCCACCGAAGAAGGCCGAGTATTCGGTGGATGAATTGAGAGAGCCAACCGAACAGTCGGATGAGGATGACCGTCGGCGATTCTAGCTCCTCCTTCAGCTTGCCCAAACAGCTCCGCTTGCATTGGGCAAGCTGATTTTGTTTCGCCTCCTGACGCATTTAATTCCTGCCATCTCCTGCTTGAAAACGTTATGCCAAGTTGTTATTCTGCATAGTCCGAACTTTTACGCTTAAGTTAAGAACACCCGGAGGAAATGGGATGAGACCGTACTTCGAGAAGATGACGGAGATTGGAAAACCGCTTAGCCAGTCCAAGATTAAGCAAGGCGAAGAGAACATAGCCAAAATCAAAGAGGTCGAGGGACAAATCGCTGAGGCCTTTGAAAAAGCCAAAGGGGCAGGCCTTCCCACGGAAAAGATCAACCAAAGGGGACAGCTAACCATTTGGCAACGACTCGATTATTTGGTTGACCCTGGCACGTGGCACCCGCTTCATTCCATTTTCAACCCCACTAACAATGAAGAGGGGACAACCAGCATCGTAGACGGGCTGGGGAGGATCAACGGCAAATGGGCTGTAATTGTAGGTTTTGATAACAAGGTTATGGCCGGGGCCTGGGTCGCTGGACAATCGGAGAACGTTCTTCGTGCGACGGACATGGCAAAGCTTTTGCGCGTGCCTTTGGTCTGGCTCGTGAACTGTTCGGGGGTGAAGCTTACCGAGCAAGAGGAAGTTTATCCGGACAGGCGAGGTGGCGGAACAACCTTTTTTCGCCATGCGGAACTCGAAAAACTGGGTATTCCGGTGCTGGCCGCCATTTACGGCACCAATCCCGCGGGCGGAGGCTATCACGGGATCAGCCCCACGATCCTGCTCGCGCACAAAGATGCCAACATGGCCGTAGGCGGAGGAGGCATTGTGAGTGGCATGAGCCCTAAAGGGTCTTTTGATGAAGAAGGGGCAGAGCTGCTCATAGAGGCGACCAGACATTTCAAGGAAGTGCCGCCGGGAAGCGTGAATGTTCATTATGACTCTACGGGCTTCTTCAGAGCGGTTTTCGATTCGGAAGAAGCGGTTCTGGACGCCCTGAAAGATTATATGAAAACTATCCCGTCCTATGATCCGAAGTTCTTCAGAGTGGCCGAACCGGCGGAACCGCGCTTCAGCGGAGAGGACCTGAACACCATAGTCCCTATGAATCAGAAGATGGTCTACAGCTTTGAAGAGATCCTTGCCCGCCTCACTGACAGCAGCGAACATCTGGAATTCAGGCCGGAATACGGGCCGGAAGTGTATACTGGTCTGGTCAAGATGGACGGCTTTCTCCTGGGCGTAATCGGGAACAAGCAAGGCATGCTTCCACAAGGTTATCCGGAATATGCGCCTTATCCGGGTATAGGCGGGAAGCTTTACAGGCAGGGACTCATCAAGATGAATGAATTCGTAACGTTGTGCGGCAGGGACCGTATCCCCATTGTCTGGTTCCAGGACACTTCGGGCATAGATGTCGGTGACATAGCTGAAAAGGCGGAACTCCTCGGTTTGGGCCAGTCGCTGATTTATTCCATCGAACAGACAAATGTCCCGATGATGCTCTTCGTGCTGCGCAAGGGGACCGCCGCGGCCCATTACATAATGGGAGGCCCCACTGCCAACAACCATACGGTGTTCACCTTGGGCACACCGGCCACGGAGATATACGTCATGCACGGTGAGACAGCGGCAGCCGCGTCCTTTGCCAGACGGCTAGTCAAAGAAAAGGACTCGGGCCGGCCGTTGCAGCCTGTTATAGACAAAATGAACGCCCTGGCCCAGCAGTACTATGATAATTCTCGCCCCATATACTGTGCCAAGAGAGGATTTGTTGATGAGGTCGTGTCTCTCCCCGACATGCGCAAGTACATGGTGGCGTTCGCGAACTGTGTTTACCAAAACCCGGCTTCAATCTGTGCGCATCACCAAATGATCACGCCGAGGGTCGCCAAGGGGTGAACAGATAATCTAGGGGGTGTCGACCGACGCCCCCTGAATTACTTGAAATGACTGTCCAAACATGATTCTATGATAAAATAGCAGACAGAGTTAAACTCTTTAGTAGCAGAAGTGTCACAAATTGCATTACCGGCGCGACGCGCTAGCACATCCTCTACGTTTAGATAAATGCCTAAGATTATTGCTTCTAATTTTGTAGACCATTGAGAAAGGGAGGAGATAATGAGCGAGAGTGAAAAGAATTTAGGAGAAGCCTTTGCGGGCGAGTCACAAGCTAACCGGAAATATCTGGCCTTTGCAAAGAAGGCGGAAGCAGAAGGGTTCAAGGGAGTAGCTAAACTCTTTCGCGCAGCCGCTGCTGCGGAGACGATTCACGCTCATAACCATCTGGAAGTGCTCCAGGGCGTGAAATCGACCTTGGAGAACCTGAAGGAAGCATACGGCGGTGAGCATTTCGAGTTCACAAAGATGTACCCCGGGTTCATTGCAAAAGCAAAAGAAGAAAAGAACGGGGCTGCTACAAAGACTTTTCACTGGGCGAACGAAGTGGAGAAAGTCCACGGCGCGCTCTATGACGAAGCAATAAAGACATTGGAAAGCGGTGGGACACTTCCTGAACAGGACTATTACATCTGTGAAAAATGCGGCTACACAATTGCTGGTGCGCCGCCGGAAAGATGTCCCGTCTGCGCGGCCAAGAAAGAAGCCTTCTTCAAGGCCGACTGACGATCTTCGACTCTGAAACATACTAACCCACTTGTCGACGATTACCGGAAGGAGTTCAGCGGCCGCTGACGTGGCCGCCCTTCAAGTAATCCGGCATTTATCTGCTTCCCGGCAGTAAGAGGGGAACATGAGAGAGACAGTCTCTGTGAAGAATATTGGTCTGCGAGGCGTCAAGGTCGCGGACACGAAAATCAGTTTCATCGACGGCGACAAGGGAATCCTGATTTATCGGGGCTACCGTATCGAAGAGCTTGCCGAACGCTCATCCTTCATGGAAACGGCATACTTGCTGTTGAACGGAGACCTGCCCGAGGCGGGGCAGCTTGCGGACTTTGATAAACAGGTAAGGGCAGCCAGAGAGATTCCGGATTACGTGTATGATTGCCTCAAGAAGCTTCCTAAAGACGCCAACCCTATGGATGTGCTTCAGGGTTCCGTGCCGCTGCTGGCCATGGCCGACCCTGATCTGACAGGTGAGACTAGAGATGCAAACGTTCGGATGGCCATACGTCTGATCGCGAGGCTTCCGATTGTTACGGCTGCCTGGGAAAGGATCCGGAATGGTCTGGAACCCCTGCCTGTGGACGAGAATCTTCCGCACGCGGCCAATTTCTTGTGGCAACTGACAGGTAAGAAACCCAGCAAGGAGATGGCGCACGATCTCGATGTTTGTCTGATCCTTCATGCCGATCACACTTTCAACGCGTCCACGTTTGCCTGTCGTGAGGTATGCTCGACAAGAGCACACATGTATGCGGCGGTTGCGGCCGGTGTCGGCGCCCTTTCCGGCAGCCTTCACGGCGGAGCTAACACCCGTGTTATGGGCATGCTCTTGAAACTGGAATCCGAAAAAGATCTGGCCAAGTGGGTTAATGATCGTATCGACCAAGGTGAAAGAATCATGGGCATGGGTCATGCGGTTTACAAGACCATGGACCCTCGTGCTAAATTCCTCAAGGAAATGGCCTCGCGACTCGGGAAGAGCACGGGCCAGGAAAAATGGGATCGGCTGTCAAAGTCGCTGGAAGAGGCTGCGGTAGCGGAATTCGACAGGCGAGGTAAGACGGAAATAAGACCCAATGTCGATTTCTACAGTGCTCCGGTCTACCACATGATGGGGATTCCCCGAGACCTGTTTACCCCCATATTTGCAATATCGAGAATTGCCGGCTGGTGCAGCCACATAATTGAAGAGAAGTTTGCGGAAGCTCAAGAGAAACCGGCTCTTTACCGGCCGCAGGCCGAGTACGTCGGCAATTATTGTGGACTTGTAGGCTGTGTGTATGAGCCGGTAGAGGCAAGACCCTAACGCTGTCCCGAGCGCCCAAGCCCGGCAGAGCTTTGGATACGCGACCATAGGTAAATAGCCGCGTGACCTGTGCTGCCTGCAACAAGGCAAGTAATTCTGAAATTGAGTCTTATTGCGTACCCGCGCTTCCTTCGCGAATGCTATAGCGCCACTTTATGTGATGGCCATGTCTGGCAGCTAATGACATGATTCCCAGGGGACAGACCCATGATATTCAAACATGACGTGATAATAGTAGGTTCGGGGCTAGCCGGGCTGCGGGCTGCCCTCGAGGTGGCCGGAGATTTGGACGTTGCAGTAATCAGCAAGGTGTACCCCACCAGATCCCATTCCGGGGCTGCCCAGGGAGGTATCGGCGCTGCTCTGGGCAATGAAGAGCCGGATTCGTGGGAATGGCACATGTACGATACGGTGAAAGGAGGCGATTACCTTACGGACCAAGATGCCGCTGAGGTGCTCGCCAAGGACGCGATACGTGCCGTATACGAGCTGGAGCACATGGGGGTCCCGTTCAACAGGACCGCCCAGGGGACCATTGCTCAGCGTGCATTCGGCGGCCACACCAAGAATTTCGGTGAAGCCGCAATAAAAAGGGCCTGTTACGCGGCTGACCGAACAGGTCGAGTCATCCTGGACACGCTGACTCAAGCGGCCATCAGGAAAGGGATCAAAGTTTACTCCGAGTTTAACCTTGTGGACCTGATCAAGGAGGGATCACACGTAACCGGGCTTGTGGCCTACGAGCTTGCTACGGGGAACTTAGTCGTATTTCACGCACGGGCCGTTTTGTTGGCCACAGGGGGATTCGGCAAAGTCTTCGAAACAACCTCCAATTGTTTTGCCAACACAGGAGACGGGGTCTATCTCGCGTATCGTGCAGGTATTCCGCTGGAAGACATGGAATTCGTCCAGTTTCATCCAACAGGGATCTACGGGCTTGGAGTCCTTATCAGTGAGGCCGCAAGAGGGGAGGGGGGGATTCTTCGTAATGGAGAAGGCAAACGATTTATGGAAGACTACGCTCCTGTGATTAAGGACCTGGCCGCAAGGGATGTGGTCTCCAGGGCGATCATGACGGAAATCCGTGAGGGGAGAGGAATTGACGGCCGGGACTATGTGCACCTTGATCTGACTTCCATAGGCAAGGAACTGTTGGCTGAAAAGCTGTCCGACATCTCGTCGTTCGTTCGCATTTATCTCGGGCTGGACACGGCCACTGATCCAATTCCCGTAAAGCCGACGTGCCACTACATGATGGGCGGTATCCCCACGAATATCGACGGAGCGGTTCTCGATGAAAAAGGCGACCCTGTGCTGGGACTGTATGCCGCTGGCGAATGCTCGTGCATTTCACTTCACGGCGCGAACCGGCTCGGCTGCAATTCTCTGGTGGATCTGGTGGTATTCGGGCGCCGCGCGGGCAAGCTCATTGCTCAGGACCTTCAAAAGATGGATTGGCAGGAGCTTCCGAATCAGCCCGACGCGGGAGCTGCTCTGAAATTGGAAAAACTCAAAGAGAGACGAAAAGGCGAGAAGGCCGGTCACATAAGGGCGTCACTGCAAAAGCTTATGTCCGAGCTGTGTTCCGTATTTAGAAATGAAAAGGGCCTGCGAGAAGCGCTGTCGGAACTCGGCTCCCTGAAGGAGCGCTACGAGGAGGTGGCAATAGACGACCGTGGGAAGTTGTTCAACACCGATATCATGGATGCTTGCGAGCTGGAATCCCTGTTGGGTCTGGCGGAAACGATTCTCTTGTCTGCGATAGCACGGACGGAGAGCCGAGGGGCGCATTTTCGAGAAGATTATCCCGAGCGCGACGACGTGAATTGGCTGAAACATACCTTGGTTAAGAAAACCGATGACGGCCCGCGAATCTCTTACAAACCGGTGACGATTACTCGCTTTCAGCCCAAGGCACGCACTTATTGATCTCTGTGTGGCAGGAGAATAAGTCGGCTGGCGAGCAGATCTTGCCGGGACGCCTGCAAACAGCGGCTACCAATAAAGCCGTCAGAGGAATATTGTCATGGAGATGGAATTCAAAATACTGCGTTTTGATCCGGAAAAAGATGAAAAACCGTATTTCAAAAATTACACTGTGCAGGCCGAACCCTGGGAGCGGCTCCTAGATTGCTTGAACAGGATTAAGTGGGAGCAGGACGGCACGCTAAGCTATCGCATGTCTTGCGCTCACGGCGTGTGCGGTTCGGACGCGATGAATATAAATGGCCGATGTGCGCTGGCATGCCAAAAACTCGTCAAAGATTATCAAGGCTCCGAAGTCGTGTTGGAACCGCTGCCCACCTTTAAGGTCCTTAAAGATCTTGTCGTGGACTTAGACCCGTTTTTCGAGCGAGTGGAATGGATTCGACCGTACCTGATCGCCTCGAATCCGCCTGAGAAGGAGCGGCTCCAGTCGGAAGAACAGAGAAGAAAAATGGGCGAGGCCATCCGTTGCATACTGTGTGCGTGCTGTGTCGGCATTTGTCCTATTTCCAATGAGAATGAGAAATACCTGGGACCTGGTCCTCTTGTGCAAGCTTTCCGCCAGATCTTCGATTCGAGAGACGAAGAGCGTGAGGAGAGGCTTAAGCAACTGAATTATCCCGACGGGGTCTGGGCATGTCTCAATCACTATGAATGCACTCGCGTCTGCCCCAAGGAGATACCCGTCACCAAGGAAATCAATATTATGAAGGGGGAGATCAAGAAGCTCGATTGAACGTCGTTAGGGAAGGTATCAGAAGGGCCTTGTCCTGACCTAGATTGGTGGGACAGGCATCTTGCCTGTCATTCAGAGACAGGCAAGATGCCTGTCCCACCAGTTTTGACCCTCCCCGAGCCATCCTCGGTTTGGGGCATTACTTTTGTCAATTGCCATAGCAAAGGGAGGTGGACGATCTAGCTATTCTGAGAGGGGACTTGCCCCACGAACAGCGTTACGATCCCGCCTGTCATGTGTGTATGCCTTGTGTTAACAAAACCGGCCTCTGTCATCAAGCTAAGGAATAGTTTCAGGCCGGGGGAAATCAGCCATTGAGGCCGATAGATAACGGTAGGCTGAGACCGAAGACATTATCTTCGTGAGCAGGGGCATGATTACACCGGCATAGATTCTGAACATCGGCCTCATGATGAAACCGGTGGGCTCGGTCAGCTCCAGGATGACAAACAAACCTCCCGGGCGGACAACCCTGCAGATCTCCGTCAGTCCCCGCCTGCGGTCCGTCACATTTCTTATACAGAAGGAAGTTATAGCCCCATCAAAGTAATTATCAGGGAACGCGAGGTCGAGGACGTCGCCTATGTCGAGCGAGATCGAGTTCTCAAGTCCCGCCCCACGGGCCTTCGCACGGCCGATCTCCACCATTTTTTCAGACCGGTCGATTCCCGATACACTGCTGTCCGGCGCCTGCCTGAGAATCTCTATCGAGACATCCCCGGTGCCGCAACCCACATCAAGGTACTTCCCATCAGGGTGAGGAGAAAGACAGGCCACTGCGCGACGACGCCAATAGCCGTCCAATCCCAAGGAGAGAATTTTGTTGGTTCCGTCGTAATAACCCGCGATCTTATCGAACATCGCGCGGTTTTCTTCAGCGGAGATCAGTGAGTCCTGCCGTTTTCTATGCTCGGTCTTTTCGGGCATATGTCCGGAATTTCGGGAAAAAAGTTCCGCTCATGCGATTCTTCAAACTGTTTCCCTGTAACATTTTCTCTAACTAGCGGCTTTGGCCGCACTAGCGTCCCAGACCGAATCATCAGTTTCGGGGATTTGCGTTAACACGGCCAGAGGGACTGCTTCCACTTTGCGGTAAACTTCCTGAGGAGTTCGCCGAACTCCGTCCACGGTAAGAAGCTGATCTACTCTGATGCCGAAATGCTTTTCATTTTCAACGAGATAGGGATGGATCAGACTCCAGTCCTCCTCGGAAAGTTCGGAGTAGCGCCCTCCGTTCAACTGCTCCTCCACCATGGTCCGATGCGGGTCACGTACATACAGCGCTCCTCCCGATGCCAAAGAGAACAAGTTCGAGCCGGGGTACGGACGTTCGAGGAAGACGATGTTGCCGTCCTCGTCCATGGTGAGGCCGTTCACGACAACGAATCCGCCACCCTTGAGGGGATCGCCTGCCATAAAGCTTTCCGCGAGGAAGTCTAGAGCAGTGCCATTGATCACAACCCGCGGATTTCCCGCGGCATTTATGAGAGGCCTTCCCGCAGCGTTACCCAGAACAAAAGTGGTGCCGCCCTTGGCCCCGTACAGGAAGCACTGGCCGGCATCTCCATGAATCACCAGAAGCCCTTGCTTCAATATCTGGCCCAACTGGTCCTGAGCATTGCCATGAATGTGAAGCTCCATTCCGTCAATGCCGCTGGCAGTATAATCGCCCGAAGAGCCATACAGGTCGATTCTGACCCCTGCGGTCAACGGCCCGAAACCGCAGCCTTCGAATCGCTGGCCTCGCAGGTCAAAAATGATGAACTTCCGCCAGCCGAGGCGGTATGCGTCGGCGATGAGGACGGCATCGCAGTCGTCCCCTTCGGGCTCAAAATCCTTCGCGTCCACCACCAGCGTACGCTCTATTGCTATGGGCGGCCGAAGTTCCTTTCGGGTCTCAAAATCCACGAGGCTGAAATATCCTATGTTGATTGGATCCGCAATCCTGGGCAAGGCATTAAAAACTGCGTAAAGTTCGTCTGTTACAATTCTGATCACAGCGGAGCGCTTCTTTTCGCCGATGGGAAAGCGTCTATCCAAGATCAGGGTTAGAGCATCGATAACCACCGCGAGAAAGTCTTTGTTATTGCGTGCTCTACGACCCAGTCTGCGGACCACCCACCTCAGGGTATTGTAATCCCAGGATGCGGCGTGCGCTCGAAACAGGCCCAAGATCTTCCCTGGATCTCTAGCCTTCAGGGCGGCTACCAGGAGAGGCTGAATTTCCGTCTCATAGGCATCCGGCTCAACAACGGGGACTGTACTGTCCATTGGCTTCCGGGATTCCACCTCAACCCGTTTCCCGAATTTGTCCAGACAAGACAGTGCGAGTGATCCATTGTCCCCCGGGGCCACATTGAACATGAACGCTCCGCCGTCGGAAGAGGAGCCGCCGCGTGCGTTCCAATACTTGTCCGCGACCGGGCTGAAGCGGGGATCCTCGGAGGCAAGCGATCTAAGCGTGGCATCTATGGCTTGTTTTTCTGAACATACAAGGCCGATCTGGACTTCACCGTCGTACAGCGAGAAAACCTGAGGGCGCAACATGGAGGTGTCTGTAATTCCGAGAAGCTGGTACGTATTGGTGTCCGGGATGTTGCGAGCAATGATGAAGAACCACGGACCGTCCGGCGACGCATGGATGTGGGTCGATTGGATCCTCTCGTAAAGCTCCTGTTTCTCGAGAGGAAGCAGGTCGAAGTCGAGTTCCCCTGTCGGCGCCAATGCCTCGATGATCACTTCCAGCGGATATCCGTAGACGCGACTCCAGAGGTCGAAGAGCATGATACTGACTTCGGTATCCGTCATGAATTGGGGTACCAGACCCCGTTGCTTCAGGTATTCGGTTGTCGCGTGGTAATTGGCAAAGTCGCCATTGTGAACCAATGCCTCGTTGAGGCCGGTAAAGGGATGCGCCCCGCCCGGGTGCCAGACGCGTCCGCGAGTGGGGTAACGCTGGTGAGCGATCCAGACATGGGCCTGAAAGTCATCGAGCTTATAGTACCTGACTACGTTTTCAGCATAACCCACGATCTTCAGGATCATCACGTTTCGCCCATGCGAAAGCACGAAAGCTTCTTTCTCGCCCAGCGAACTGTAGAACCTCTTGTTCAGGCGAACGCTGTTGCGGCTCACAAATTCGTCTTCCGCGAACCTGTCAGGCATGCCTTTAAAGCCGTTCTCTTTGATGAATCCTTTCAACACCTGAGGCTTCACTCTTACAAAAGCCCTCCAGATGTCGGGGGGCTTTACGTCGAGTCCTTCGATTTCACGGTAGTCAGCCACATGGTCGAGAATCTCTTCTTTGGCTACCTGAAAGAAGGGCTCGATAAAGTTCTTTTTCAGAGTGTCAAGGCATGCGGGATCCAGGAGCGCCACGTTCAGCATGTAATGCGAATCAAGGACTTCGCGAGTGACTCCCAGCATCTCAGGGTTCATGCCCACTGCTGCTATGCCGCCCCCTTTGCCGTTTCCGCGATTGTGCATCCGGACCGATGGCTCAAAGATATGCCTGCCGGCCACAGGCACATTGGACGCGAAGCCTGTAACACCGCAACCGCCCTCATCCGACGGCTTGACGTTCCGACCGAAGTCGGCCGGTCCAAATTCTCTCAGGCGGCCGGCGAGTATTTTTTCAGCAAAGGATCTGCTGTATTTCATCTTCCACCTCATCCAACCTGCTGGCGGATGTCGTCGTCCGGCACGTCGGAGTTGTAGTCCAGATGGGCAAGGACGTCGGTCCTCCCCGTTAGCTCTCTAATACTGGTCATGCCGAACCGGTACAGTAATTCCCTCAATTGGTCGCGCCAGCATTTGATCATGTTGATAATACGTTGGCTTCCCCAGGCTAGGTCCATCAGGCCCACAAGTTCAAGGTCGGTAGTGGCCAATCCTCGAGCGCAGCCACGGCCGCTTTCGCAATTGTGACACCGGATACATTCAAGCGCGACTAGTTCCGAGGTCCCTGTGACCACGCCATCAGCCCCGAGAGCTATGGCTTTAGCTATGTCGTACGCTGTCCGGATCCCGCCGGAAGCTATAAGGGTAATATGATCCCGGACTCCTTCATTGACGAGAAAGTTGTGGACCTTGGGAATCGCGTATTCTATGGGCATGGCGATATTCTTCTTCGCCACGTCCGGCGCGGCCCCGGTTCCACCGTACGACCCATCAATATGAATGATGTGGGCCCCAGCGTAATAAGAGCCCACGGCGACCATGTCCACATCAGAAGGCGTCGACACCTTCACGGAAACCAGTGCTCTGGTGTTGACGGCCTTGACCCAGTCGATATGCTTCTTGTGATCCTCGACGGAGTACACGGAATGGAACGGAAAGGGGCTGAAAAGGGATGAACCCGGAATCGTTTCCCTTATTCTTGCAACTGCCTCGGTGACTTTCGGCCCGAGAAGGTGCCCTCCGAGGCCGGGCTTAGCGCCCTGGGCGTACTTGAACTCAACGATTTTGACCCGTTGAATTGTCTCTTCTCTTACTCCAAAGAGCCCTGTGGCCACCTGGGTGATAATGTGATCGTCGAATGGGTACAGGACCTCAGGATAACCGCCTTCACCTGTACAGGTGAACGAGCCCCAAGCTGCAAACGCTCGGATCCTGCTGAGCATAGTGATTTGACTGATGGACCCGAATGACATTCCACCGCCGTAAACCGGGATGGGAATTGAGATCTCCGGTCTGCCGTCACCCCTCTTGTTAAGACAGACGGACGTGTCGATCTGAGCCTTATCCAGGCCGGGTCTTGGCAACCGCTTGGGAAAAACGAAACGCAACTTGTCAAAACCGCCACCGGAACCACCAATCCGATACTCCAGGCCGTTCTTGGGGAGCGAGCCGGTCTCAGCCATATACCACGTGCTCATAAGAAGGTCAGGGGTCCATCTGTTGTCGCCGAGCGCACGGGCACTCGGGTTAAGGCCCACCCTGATTGCGTCCGTCGGACAGTTGCGCATGCAGCGATTCGATTTTCTCGAGCAATCGACACCAAGGCACAGATGGTCCTTGGGAGGATTTAGCTTCCCCCCTTCAGCAACGAATACTCCTTCGGGACAGACCGCTACGCACTTCAAGCAGTCGTTGCAAGCGTCCGAGACGACGACGGTATACTTTCCCAGGGCGTGGCCGAACCTCGACGGAGTGTTAACTACTTCCGCACGAGGAACCACGCTCCATACGTTCTTGTAATCCATTGAGGACCGTTCCTTATAATGACTCTCGATGGGCAAAAAGTTGGGCGAACGTGTCATTTTCAAGATCTTCTATAAACATGACGCGACCTCGCTCACCCCTCAATCTTCTCGCCTCACGAATGCCCATAGCGCCCATCATCTCCAGTAACTGGTTGTGCCACGCTCCCATGAGATTGACTATGCGTTGGGAACCCCACCGCGAATCGCTTTCTGCTATGCGAACAGGGCATCCGCCTCCTTCGCGACAGTTGCGGCACACGCGGCATTCGAGGGCTATCAAGAGCGGGACATCGACTGCCACCAGGTTCGCGCCGCAGAGCATGGATTTGATCACATGCTCGGCCATGGCGATGCCACCGGACGCCATAAAGGTGATCTCATCTCTCAACCCCTCCTGAAGAAGGGCGGAGTGAACCTCCTTGATGATGTCTTTCAGGTGGAGACCGTTACTGACGCCCGGTTCGTACCCTCTCTCGTCTGCAACATAGTGTATAAGGTCAACCCCAGCCCGTGTTAACTCCACGACTCTGTGAAGGTTCTCTCGAGAAGAGACCGCGGGCATGCGCACCGAGACAAGCAAATCTGTCTTCGCATGTTTTAAGGAGGCCATCGTTTCGAGCGAACTGGCAGTATCCGGGATTTCCACCATCTGGAATCCCTTGATCCACTCAAGGTCAATCCGGTCGCTTTCCAGGAAAGGCACAAGAGAGTCCGCAAAACCCGACAAATCTCTCGCCTGAGCCTCCGGAACCACCATCAAGGTCTGGATTCTCGCAGCCGCTGCTGCCATGGCCGTCCAGACTTCCGCGGAGAGATCTCCAAAGGGAAGTATGTCAAAGAGAATGGGTATGGGAACCTTGATCGAGGGGATCGGTTCGGTGATGAGTTTTCCCGCCTCGTCAAACTGAAGCACAGGTGGCCTGCGACCGATATCAATAACAGTGGAAATATACTCCCGACCATGTATACCGTCTCTCGTGGGACGGACAATCTCACTCATGTCGGTCCACATGGAGTCGAAGCCGGGACCGGAAAAAGGGCCGCCATAGCCCGCGCCGGAAACAGGGATCTTCCCGGACTTGGCCTGTTCCCAGTTAATTGAGATAATATCGGGCGTGTAAACGTCGTCCCCGAGTCTCTCATACTCCGGATTAATCGTTTTGTGAATCAAGCGCTTCGGGCAGCCCTGCACGCAGCGGAAACAACTCTTGCAGAGCTCATCGATGGTGTCGGCCATTATGTCGGCCGAGAAGTGTCTTTGGCGATACACATCGTACACACACTGCTGCTTGACACACTTCGCGCATTTCAGACAACCTTCACCCCAATCCACAATGCCCGATTTCCCGACAACGGGATATCGGTTTGGGGTGTTATGCACATCAATGTGGTATTTCTTTGGCATAGTTCAACTCTTCTATGAGAGATCACCGCAGGCGCTTATCTAAACCGCGGGCCTCTTGTCCAGTCCCGCGGCCTCGAGGATCTCCGGCACTTTCTGCTCCCACTCGATGGCCATCAGATGGACCCCGGCCACTCCCTTTATCTCCCGGACCTGTTGGATTGTCTCCACCGCGATCTTGATTCCTTCGTCAGCCTGCTTGTCTTTGGGAACTCCGGCCATCCTCTGGATCAGGGCCTCGGGCACATCCATTCCCGCGACCTTTGATGCCATATAGCGGGCCATGCCCACATTTTTCATGGGAGTGATCCCGGCAAGGATGCTCACCTTTTCGGTTAAACCCATGTCGCGAGCTTGGTTCATGAATTGTGTGAAGCGGTCCATGTTGAATACGCACTGGGTCTGGATAAAATCCGCGCCTGCTGCGACTTTCTTGGCAAGCCGGACCGCGCGCCAGTTTGCGGGGTCCGCGAATGGATTCGCTGCAGCCCCGATGAACAGCTTGGGAGCAACCTGGATGCCTTCACCGCCTATTATTTTCCCTTCATCCCGCATATCCCGGACCGTCTTCAAGAGCTGGATGGAATCGAGATCGAAAACCCCCACAGCCTCTTTCTGGTTCCCGAAGCAGTGGTGGTCTCCCGTAAGGCATAGAACATTCCGGATCCCGAGGGCATAGGCGCCGAAAAGGTCACTCTGGAGGGCAATCCGGTTTCGGTCCCGAGTTACCATCTGGAGGATCGGTTCATGGCCAAGTCCCTTCAAAATAGCGCAAGCGGCTATTGAGGACATTCTGACAATGGCGGTCTGATTGTCGGTAACATTGACCGCGTCAACGCGATTAAGAAGATATTTTCCTTTTTCTTCAAGCACAGCTACGTCTGCGCCTTTGGGCGGGCCGCATTCCGCGGTGACAGCAAAATGTCCCGCGCTAAGGACTTTTTCGAGACGGCTTTCGGTCTTCACGGTTTTTGATCCTCCCTAACCACGCGACGTGGTCCTCCTGAGTGAGACGTGGACCAGTTCACGGGCGGCACGTATTCTTGGAGCCTATCCAGCTCTCCCAGGGTCTCCAGGCGGCGCATTATCATTTCCCAGCCACAGGGTATGTCCGGGTGAACCTCGCACCGGCCGCCCTTGGAACCGCCGCAAGGGCCGTTCATGAGTTTCTTGGAACAACGCGTTACAGGGCATACAGCGCCAAAATAGCCTAGTTTACATTGGCCGCACCCCAGGCAATTTTCCTGCCAGACTCCTCTCATCTCGGTCTCACCGATGAAGAGCGTATCGAGGGCAGGGATTATCGGTTTGTCCGTGTAAACTCTGGCCAACGCCTGGACTCCCGCGCCGCAACCCAGGGACAGAATAACATCATGTTCCGGTACCTGGTGCGCAATCCCTTCGATGAAGTCATCGACACACTGCCGATCCAGACATGCCTCGCTTATTATAGGGTTCTTGTTGTCTTTCTTATAGGAAAGCTTGAGAGCGGCTGCCAGAAGCATCGTTTCCCTACGGCCGCCCGCAGCGCATTCTGCAACACAGGAATCACATCCGACCACCAGGATTGATGAATACCGGTCGATCATGCTCCTGATTTCACTTACTTGCTTAAGCTCCGCAACAATCACAGATTTCCTCCTTGGTCGGCCGGAACAGCCGGTGTTCGCGGTCTCACTTGATGAGACCTTTACCGGCTTAGTCAGGCGGGAACCAATTCATGGTTGAAGGGTCGTCAACTAGCCTTGGTATTCGCGATGGCGGGCTTGTGACCGAAAGATTCCAATCTAGAAGCGAATTCCTTTAAAGTGCGATCCAATATTTCCTTGTCCCCGTAGGGAAAGTTGACAAATTCCAGCCTCTCCGGCTCGATTCCCAGTTGTTTCAGCCAGAGCTGCGCGTAACCTACCCGCCTGCGGGCACGCATGGAGCCCTCGAGGTACTGGCAGGCTTTCTCCGCGCAAGCCAGCACAAGAACTCCTTCGGCGTCCGCGGCCAGTGTTTTCAAGAGGTGATGCGCTTCCACCTTGCCGGAGCAGGGGATAGCGACAAGGCTGAGGCCGGGTCGCGGACCGGGCAAAATCTTTCTGTTCTCCGTCTCGAAAGAGCCCGAGATTGTGGCAATAATACACGACTATTTTGATAGGCTTTGTTTCCATTTTCCCTTGAGTGGAACTTCTACGTGGGCAAGCCACAATCATCTATTATGCCACTTTAGACGTTCCAATTTCAAGCCCTTTCTGTCGCGGTTGCGTCGAAAATCTCCGCAACCCTCGCGCAACCTCATGCTCCAACATCCTGGTGAATCAAGCCCAGGCCGGAAGCCGTCGAACCGCGTCCCTGAAGGTCACTCAGCGTTAGTTCAGACAACAAATGAAGTTTGTTGTTGGTGAAGCTCTGGGATGTACACCTTTTTTATGATGGATCTTCGAGTATCACTTGTCAAGCGACCGGGATTTCAATTCTTCTGTCAGTATCCGGTTGACCACGGCCGGATTCCCTTGGCCTTTAGTGGCCTTCATTACCTGCCCTACGAAGAAGCCCATAACCTTGGTCTTTCCTGCCAGGAATTTTGCCACCTCTCCGGGATTGTCATCCAGTATTTTGCGAATGACGTCCGTCAGCTCCGCTGTGTCTGAAACCTGCAGCAGCCCCTTCTCCTCTATAATAGTGCGAGCGCCTCGACCGGTTGCATACATCTCCTCGAAAACGGTTTTGGCTATCTTTCCCGAAATAGTGCCGTCACCGATCAAGTTGAGCAGATCAGCCAGCTCCTTTGGAGGGACGGGGCAAGAGCTAATTCCGGACTCTTCGCCCTTCAATTCTCTCATGAGTTCCGTCATGATCCAGTTGCTGACGATCTTCGGATTAGGAAACAGTCGCACTGTTTCTTCAAAGTAGGCTGCCATGTCACGGGAGGCGGTGAGCACCCCTGAGTCATAGGGTGGAATGCCGAACTGCTTGATAAAACGCTCCTTTTTCTGCGCGGCCAATTCAGGAAGCTCGCTCCGTATACGCTCGACCAGTTCGGGCGGGACTCGCAACGGCAACAGGTCCGGATCTGGAAAGTACCTGTAGTCGTGGGCCTGTTCTTTGCTCCTCATGGATGCGGTCGTCCCGGTGGTGGGGTCGAAAAGACGCGTTTCCTGGGTGATCCTCTCACCCTCCTGGATTAGAGCGGTTTGCCGCTCGATTTCGTACTGGAGGCCCCGTTGGACGTTTCGAAACGAGTTCATGTTTTTGAGTTCCGTCTTCACACCTAGGTTTGTCTCTCCCACGGGACGGATTGACACGTTTGCATCGCAGCGGAAACTCCCTTCTTCCATGTTGCCGTCACAGATCTCAAGGTAGACGAGCATGGACCTCAAAGCACGCAAGTATGCAGCGGCCTCCTCGGGTGAGCGAATCTCAGGCTCGGAAACTATCTCGATCAGAGGGACTCCGGTCCTGTTAAGGTCCACGTAGGATACAGGCTTAAGGTCGTCATGTATCAGTTTCCCTGCATCCTCCTCCATGTGGATACGGGTAAGCCGTATGCGTCTTATGCCATCATCGGTTTCCACTTCGACCCATCCGCCTTCCGCAACGGGGAGTTCATACTGCGAAATCTGATAGTTCTTAGGGAGATCGGGGTAGTAATAGTTCTTTCGTGCAAACCTGCTGACCTCCTTGATTTTGCAGTTGCAAGCCAGAGCCATGCGAACGGTAAACTCGAGGGCTTTTCGGTTCAAAACCGGCAAGACACCCGGCATTCCCTGGCAGATGGGGCAGGTATTCGTATTGGGCTCATTTCCAAAGCGCGTCGTGCATGAGCAGAATGCCTTGGAATCGGTAAGAAGTTGAGCGTGGATTTCCAGTCCTATTACAGCCTCATATTCCATAGGTGCATCCTATCTATAGAGGGGGTCTTTTCAGATGATGATCAGTCTCTTTTTGGAACGCCGCTGCCAATTGGATCAGTCGAGCTTCCTCAAAATGTGGAGCAATGAGTTGCAACCCTATTGGGAGCCCGTCCGCAGCAAAACCCGCGGGAAATGCCATACCGGGCAAACCGGCCATATTGACCGGAATCGTGAAAACATCGGTAAGATACATCTGAATCGGGTCATCTATCTTCTCGCCGATCCGAAAGGCCGGAGACGGCGCGGTGGGGCAGAAGATGGCGTCACAGGACTCGAAGGCCTTCTTGAAGTCTCTGGTGATGAGTGTGCGGACCTTTGCAGCTTTCAGGTAATAGGCATCGTAGTACCCTGATGAAAGGGCATAGGTGCCGAGCATGATGCGTCGCTTCACTTCAGGCCCGAAGCCTTCAGCGTCGTGTCCTGCAATACATGTCGATCATGCTGCTGAACTTAGCGGCCCTGTGGCCGTACTTGACGCCGTCATACCGCGCCAGGTTCGATGAAGCTTCGCTGGGGGCTATGATGTAGTAGGCCGCAATACCATAATCCAGGTGGGGTAGGGAGAGTTCCACGAAGTTCACGCCAAGCCCCTCGAAAACCGACCGCGTCTCAGCGACGACCCTTTCCACATCGGGGTTTGTTAGTTTATTGAAGAATTCCTTGGGGAGCCCGAGGGTCATCCCGCTGATCGGTCTATCAAGGAATGCCGTGAAGTCCTCATGTGCCCTCGGGACAGAGGTGGAGTCCTTCGTGTCATGACCACATATCAGGTTTAGAAGAAGAGCTAAATCAGGGACATCGCGGCTTATGGGTCCAATCTGATCGAGGCTGGACGCGTACGCAACCAGGCCATAACGGGAAACGGCCCCGTAGGTGGGCTTTATGCCTGTTACGCCACAAAAGGCCGCAGGCAGTCTGATAGAACCGCCTGTATCCGATCCCAGCGACACAGCCGCTTCGCCGGCTGCCACGGCTGCGACCGAGCCCCCGCTGGAGCCGCCTGGAATCATGTCGAGGTTCCAGGGGTTGCGGGTTGTTCCCCAGTGAGAGGTCTCCGTAGAAGATCCCATGGCAAATTCGTCCATGTTGGCGCTTCCCAGAATGACCATGCCTTCTTCACGGATACGACTCACCACCTCCGCGTCATAAGGGGGAACAAAATTGTGAAGGACTTTCGATCCGCACGTGGTCCTTTGCCCCTTGATGCACATGTTGTCTTTTACCGCTATAGGAATCCCGGTCAACGGGCCTCCCTCTCCTCGCGCCAGCCTGCGGTCGGCCTCTCTGGCCATGTCCAGTGCCAGTTCGGGAGTGACGGTAACGTACGAGTGCACCTTTTCTTCCACCGCTTCGATGCGCTTCAAGAAAGCCTCGGTGATCTCGACGGAACTCGCCTTCTTTTCTGCGAGAACCCGGCCCAGCTCTGTAGCAGTCATTTCGTGAAGATTTGCCAACGTCTCATTCCTCGTTCTGGATTGATGGACCGCTATGGTCAGCCTATTCTATGACCTTGGGAACCCGGAAGGATGTGCCGTCTCGATCCGGGGCATTCGCAAGCGCGTCCTGCACGCGAAGCGACGGCTTGACTTCGTCCTCTCGCAATGGAGTGTAAAGCTCCACCGGGCCGGCCATCGGTTCCACATCGTCGGTGGGGACTTCGGCCAACATATCCATATATTTGAGGATATCGTCAAGCTGCCCCATGTATTTTTCCTTTTCCTCGGGTTCAAGTTCCAATCTTCCCAAAAGGGCTACATAGTCGACCTGTTCGCGTGTGATTTTCATGGTGGTCCTTCTTTGGAGACGCCCGGCAAAAACCAATGCCCAGGCTGGAAAATCAAGTGTTGTAAAATACCTCCGAGCCTGGAGCCTGTCAAGGTAATGGTCACCGCGGAGATCGCAGAGAACGCAGAGAAATCTGCCCTCTTCTTTCTTCCTGTACGAACCGTAGCGGATTCGAGTCTGTCACAATGCAAATTAGCGGCGATGAGGCAGGGTATCCCAATGGCCTTCATGGACTTGCTTCAGCCGTGTTTCTCTCTCTATCCTCGGCGCACTCTGCGGTGATCCCGCACGGAACGTGGGACTTCTTCTCCGGCGAACGGTTACCTGTCAAGGTCCGGCTCCGCCCCTCTCCACTCAAATATCTGTGCCACTCAGCCCGATGTCGACCGGAAGGGTTAAGGAGACGCATGACCGATGCAGCATCAAGGGGGCCTGCCGACGGGTGGCTGCTCCATTGCAGCGCGTTGCCTTTCTGGTCCACAAGCGCGTCCCAGAGGAAGCTATGACCCGGAATCTGCGACTCGGGTCTCCACACGGAGCTGAAACCGGGCTTCTCGATTCCCATGAGCCCTTCGCCAAGACCTGCGGCCTTTGGATTGCCGTGGCATTCGTGACACAATCTTCCTTTGGACGTGATTGTGTGCGGCGAATACGGATTGACAATCAACGCGGGGTGTCCCGAGCCGGTAGTGGGAACATGCCTGTCCAGCAGAAGGTTGTTGTCCGCATCTACGTGGGAAATCACGTACTGGTACATTGGGCGCATTATGGAGACCTTGCCACGATGATCCAGCCCGAGAGGAGGGCGGGACCACTTTCGTTCGGTGTAGCCCCTGAACCATGCACCAGGCCGCTTTTCGCCCGTGAGCCAATCTTCAGTTACCGGTAGGTCCCATTGATCTTGTGATTTGGGAGGTATTTGCCCATCGGCAGGGGTAATTAATTCTGCATAAGTGCCTATCTCACGACTCAGAAGACTCTGCACCTGCGGGTCGTTCTGGGCCGCGGTGGAGGCCCATTTCCAATAATCGGCCCTTTCTTCCAGCATGAGGTGGAAGCCGTAATCCTGAAACGACCAGGAAGCATGGCATGCGGAGCATCTGAGCTTCTCTCTGTGAATTCCCACGCGATGGGGGATCGATTTTGCATTCCAAGATGGAACAGTGCGACCTTTTCCTCGGAGCAGAATCATCTCCCCATTCATCTTTTCTTCTGAATCGCTGGATGGTCTCCGCGCACGTGACAACCTTCGCAGGAAATCTTGACACCGTTGTACGGGGAATGGGAGACCTCTCCGGTGCCGTGCACCTCGTCCAGTGTATGGCAATCCGTGCACTTCATGCCTGCACGAAAGTGAACATCCGACAAAAGGCGGTGTTGTTCGGAGCCGTAGATTCTGGTCGGTTGACGTCCCTGCATTACTGGAGATCTAAACCCCCGGTCGAAATCCTTCTCGAACAGTCCAACGTAATCTGCTCCCACGTGGTTGGAATTGTGGCATTTCAGACACGCAGTAATCCCTGGGTCTCGAACCAGTGAATGGGAACGGGGCTTTCCGTCATTGGTGTTGGGGTAGGCAACGTGGCATGCAGAGCATCCCAGACCGCGATGTTCCCCCCAACGTTCCGAACCCTTGGTGTAGAGGTGGCATCTCAGACAAGAGCGCCTGAGCAGGTCATCGCCGAGATTTGCGGAGTCGGCCGGGTGAGGGACCTGTTTCAGACCGTCAACGTCCATCGTTGCATGTGTCGGGTCCGGGCTCTTCTGTCCGCCGAAAGCGAACCGAGTATGGTTGATCATTCTGGGAGCCAGCGCCATGGCCGAATGTTTTACTCTGCGGGCTTCTTCAGGGTGACACACTCCGCAAGTCTTATCCACTGTTTTCAAATCGCCGGGGTCTTTGATCAGGCCGATGTGAGCGGCATCCTTGTTTTCCGCCTTGGCGTCGCCTCCGTGGCATTGGATGCACGCGAAGGCATGGCTGGGGTCCATGGCCGCGTTCGTCTCGTGGCATTTGACGCAATTGCCCGCGTCCTTGCAGGGAACTCCGTTCGGCACATCGGGAGGGCTGCCCCACCATGTGGGGTAGAGTGCTTCGGATGCGCCGGTACCCGCCTCGGGAAGGGGCACTAATTGAGGTCGGTGGGATGCCGGTGCTTCCACATTTTTGTCCGTGGCGCAGAGATGTGAGGTCCCAAGACCCACCGCAGCAGTTGTCACCAATATCGAAATGGCTATAGCAATTCTGATCTGCAACGGAGATTTCATAAATAAAGGTGTCTTGATCTCATAGGAAAAACGGGCTAACGGCGGCGAAATAGAATCCACCCCGGAACCAATTCATTAGAAATTCACAAGTCCAGGCCCCGTGACTATCTCAGTTGGCGAAGGATGTTTTCCAACTGAGCCTTGGGAAGCTTGCCGCCTGACGGGTTGGCTCGGGCAAAACTCACCAGGACATTTTCTATGGCCTGTAGGGCTGCCGCATACTGTGGGTGCTGAGGCATGACACCGTTAAGAGCCAGTATCTGCGCGGCTGCATCGCGTTCTCTTCCTGGAGATAGATTCAAAGGGTCAGGCAATCTGAACGCGGGTCTCTGAGGCTGCTGTCTGGGGGGTGCTTCGGCGGATGGGGCCGGCTGCCGTGGGGGTGCTTCCGCAGCGGGTGGGGGAGGGGCCGCGGGCTTTCGCATAGATTTCTGATCCATGCAGTGGTCGGGATTTCGAAAGCATCTCAGCTTACATTGTTCCGTGTAGTATTCATCGGAACTCTGGCCCTGGCAGCATTTGTCGCACTGTTCCCTTGTCTGAGCACCGAGCGCGGCCGAACCGAACATGTGAAGGAAGGCAAATGCGAGGAAGGACCCGAAGATCAGTGCCCCGAGAGCTTTATGGGAACCAATCCTTCTTCTGTCTCCAATGTGGCGTCCAGCAACTATAGACACGATCTGAACCTCCTCGAAAAGCAGGAAGTCTGAGGCTCAACGATCACGACCGCAAACTTCGAAGCCTCTGTTTTTCTTTTGAGTATAACATATACACCTTTAGTGTCGCCTCTTCTTGAGGTCTATGCAATCTTTGCCGTCGGTGGAGAATTTAAGATGATGATTCAAGCCTGAAATAGGCCGTTTGTCCGACTTGAACGATTCTGCCCATTTTTCATCCACTTCGTCCCATACGTAAGTGACAAACCGATATGCCTTTTCTTCGGATCGGTAAATCCACAGCGACCATTCATCCGTGGTGGTATCTCTGCAAAGTCTTGCATAGGTGACGTCTTTTTCTTTGTTAACCTGGTCAATGGCTTTGTTCTTGATCTTCTGCGTGTATTTCACATGGTCGTGCTTCTTGAATGGGAGGTCGTCCTTCGGGGATGTGTCCGAGCCGGACTTTCCGGAAGCTGGGGGCTCCCGGCGGATGTCTTCCACCACGGTCCGGGTGGACGCGCCGCTCTTTGGGCTCTCAGATGACGATTGACTGCTGGGCTCCTTGTCGACGCCGGATCCTGCGATTTCCCTTCCAAGATCGTTCGGGAGAGAGGAGACTCTTTGTGTAGCCGGTTTCTCGGCCTTCGCTCCCTTCGCGGAAGCAGCAAAGGTATCCGAGGAGGTTCCTGAAGCATCTCCTGGTTTCTCTTTACCAGCTTGTTGAGCGACCGAGCCACGGCCTCGGTCGTCGGGCATTGTGGGCTTCAGGAGCCGCGATGGGTTGGTGGTAGCCGCATCTCCCGGAGTTTTTTCTTTGGAGGCTTTCGAGCCCATGATGCCAGGGACGCATGCAGTCAGCCAGATGGAACATATTATGACTGAGATGGCCGCGAACCAAACCGATCTATAAGGCACGTCTCTCATTTCCTTTGCTCACGAGGACTACAATCCGGATGGCCCTTGCAACCGGGCCTTTTATAAGAATAGGGCCGTAGCCGGCAGAGACAGAATTCCGGATTTCGCCAACCGGTCGGCAACCCAGTGGTACCCGTTTTCACTGAAAAAGGCAACGGTTGCCCAACAGATTTGAGGGGTTAGAAGGCGTCGATTCCGCAACCGGCTGTCCGCTTACACGGGAAAAAGCGTTTGCGCTTATCCAAAGAAAAGGAATAAAATGCCTCTTTGCCTATTTCCAGGTCCCCACGGGGAAATGGTCCGCAACTACGGCACCGGCCGTCCGGCCGCACGGGGGCATGACGCATCTCCGTGAATGTATTGAGAACAGTAGTGGTGTGCACGTCGAGTCCGGACGGGCACCCATGTAAGGAGTGAGAATGATCAGGCACAAGAAGCTGGCACAGTGGGTCGATCAAATGGCGGAGATGTGCAGACCCGACCGAATCCGCTGGTGTGAAGGCACGGAAGAAGAGTATCAGCGCATGTTGCGACTGATGATCCACACGGGAACAGCCATACCAATGGATTCGTCCAGGCGGCCTAACAGTGTCTATATCCGTTCGGACCCGGCTGATGTGGCCCGCGTCGAGGACCGCACCTTTATTTGCTCCAGGCTGCAAGAAGAGGCAGGTCCGACCAACAACTGGGCCGACCCTGCCGAAATGAAGGCCAGGCTCGCCAAACTCTATTCCGGTTCCATGAAGGGCCGGACAATGTACGTAATTCCATACAGCATGGGACCCACAGGCTCACCTATTGCAAAAATCGGAGTGGAACTGACTGATTCACCGTACGTGGTGGCAAACATGCACATCATGACCCGCGTAGGAACCACGGTCCTGGACGTGCTGGGAGAAGACGGCGAGTTCGTGAAGGGGCTCCATTCAGTTGGAGCACCGCTTGACGCGCAGAGCCCCGACGATCCGTGGCCCTGCAATGCGAAAGAAAAGTATATTTGTCACTTTCCGGAAACACGGGAGATCTGGTCTTACGGTTCAGGCTACGGTGGCAACGCTTTGTTGGGGAAGAAGTGCCATGCTCTCCGCATTGCTTCAGTCCAGGCGCGTGATGAGGGTTGGATGGCCGAGCACATGCTGATCCTCAAGCTGATCAGCCCCGAAGGCGAGGTACGGTACATCACTGGAGCGTTCCCGTCCGCTTGCGGAAAGACTAACCTTGCCATGCTGATTCCCACCATGCCTGGATGGAAGGTGCAGACCATCGGTGATGACATTGCATGGATGAAGTTCGGCGCGGATGGCAGGTTGTACGCAATCAATCCCGAGGCAGGATTTTTCGGGGTTGCACCGGGAACAAGTATGAAGACCAATGCCAACGCGGTCCTGACAGCCAGCAAGAACTCGATCTTTACTAATTGTGCCATCACTCCTGAAGGTGACGTCTGGTGGGAAGGACTGACGGATGAGGAGCCACCCGAGTTGACGGACTGGCTGAGACGCCGCTGGATGCCGGGATGCGGCCGCGTTGCCGCGCACCCGAATGCCCGGTTCACGACTCCGGCAAAGCAGTGCCCTGTAACTGCCCCGGAGTGGGAGGACCCGAACGGCGTGCCCATTGACGCGATTCTCTTCGGCGGACGCCGCGCTACGGTGGTGCCGCTGGTTACCGAAGCGTTCAGTTGGCGGCACGGGACGTTCCTCGGCTCCATCACCAGTAGCGAAACTACCGCGGCAGCGACAGGGAAGGTGGGGCGACTGCGACGGGACCCGATGGCAATGCTCCCGTTTTGCGGTTACCACATGGGCGAGTACTTCGCACACTGGCTGAAAATTGGCGCAAGCTCCGAACCTGACAAGTTGCCCAGGATCTATTATGTCAACTGGTTCCGTCAGGATGCCAACGGCAAATTCTTGTGGCCGGGGTACGGTGAAAACAGCCGAGTTCTAAAGTGGGTTTTCGAACGAGTGAGCGGTACTGGGAAGGCCGTCGATACCCCAATTGGCCGCTTGCCCGCGCCCGGATGCACTGGATCTTATAGGTCTTACAGTACAACCTGCTGCCCTGGACGAGCTGCTGAGGGTAGACATTGACGGCTGGTTGGCTGAAGTGCCTCTAATCAGAGAACACTTCGAAAGGTTCGGCGACAAGCTGCCCGATGGGCTGTACCAGGAACTGAACCAACTTGAGGAGCGCCTGCAAAAGGCAAAGCACTAAGCGATTCGTTTCACAAGTTAAGAGCTATTTGCACAGTAGGACCGGGCATTTGAAACCGACTTGAGAAAATCCGGCCGCTCATGCCAAAATCGTAGCACGATTTCTTTGTAGGGGCGGGTGGATTGAAACGGCACGGAGCCGCCCCTACTGTGCGTTGCAGCAGCACAATCCGAAGCAACTTGGCGGACCAACCGGCCGCTTGAGAGCGAATCGGTCAAAGACACATCAATCCAGCTTGTGAGTCCGCGTCACGTTTATGCCAGGCTCCTCCGCTTTGTCTTTTGACCCCTCGGCTCCTGTAGCAGGAGCATCAGGGGATAGCGGCCCTGAAGGGGAGGGCGCGGGCGCTGCCGGCTGGGGCGCTGCAGGGGCTGCCGGCGGCACCGGCTCACCGAATCCCAACTTTTGGAAAAGTTTAAGGATCAGATTGCCGAACCACTCGTGCGGCAAAATGTTTTCGGTCACCCAGACCATTACGAAAACTATCGCGGCAATTATGCCGGCCACTATAAGGAACCCAAGAAGGGCACTAAGGCCGAAGACAATCAGGGAGAAGTAAAACGGGAAGAAGAAGCCGTATAGGAAGCCTCTCCCAACCCTCGTAATCACCCTCTCATCTTCCTCTCGCCCCAGGATATCATTGAATACCCCGACGTAGTAGTTCTTGTTGTAATAACTGAGGGTTGCACTTATCAATCCTAAGACAATCAGTCCGATCAGTGTCCACATTGTGTCCTCCTTGGGCTTGTGGACCCGGATAGTCCTCCGCCCCACTTAAAAAATGCAACGAGAAGTCTACGCTTGCAATAGTCGCGTGTGGAAGTTGCAGGCCAGGCTTCGCTCACTTCAGTTGTGAAACACCGGGCCACTCTACCTCTTCTTGGCTTTCTTCCTTGCCTGTCGCGCTTGTTTACTTTTTTTCCTCTGCTTCTCCAGGGTCTTCTTGGAGGTCATTTTGCCTTTTTTGACTTCCGGCAGTCCAAACGGATTGGACGGCCCGTACGCAGGCTCTTCGGACCCCATGCCTCCTGAGAACATTTTCTTGATTCCCTTGAGCCCTTTCCAACGCCCCCGGATCTTACCGCCCCCCACCGCGACCATGAGGTCGCGCATGTCTTTGAACTTGGTGAGCAGGTCTTTGACTTCCGACTCTTTGCGGCCCGCTCCGTGGGCAACGCGGCGGATCCTACTCTCGTTGAGGACATCGGGTCGTTTGCGCTCAGCGGGAGTCATCGAATTGATGATAGATTCGATCCGAACCAATTCGTAGTCATCCACTTTGGCCGAATCCGGAAGACCTCCCGAAAAAAAAGGCAACTTTTCAACAAGATCCTGCAGGGGCCCCATTTTCTTGATGGCGCGAATTTGGGTCAAAAAATCGCCGAGGCCGAAATCCCCGTGAAGCATGCGCATTGCATCTTCTTCGGCCTTTTTTTCGTCTACTACTTCCTCGAAATCCTTCACCAGGCCGACGACGTCCCCAAAACCCAAAATCCGCGAGGCCACTCCTTCGGGACGAAACTCTTCGAGACGGTCTAGAGCTTCTCCCATACCAACAAACTTAATCGGGACACCCGTGGCCTCTTTGATTGAAATGGCCGCTCCACCGCGCGCGTCACCATCCATTTTGGTGAGGATGAACCCGGTGAGCTGGATACGCTCGTTGAAGGCTCTTGCTATTTTGACCGATTCCTGGCCGATCATTGCATCACAGACCAGCAGGACGTTATCGGGGGAGGTCAGTTCCTCGATGCGATGAAGTTCCTCCATAAGGGGTTCATCTACTGTCAGCCGACCTGCCGTATCGAAGATCGTGACATCGCGACCTGTTGCAACCGCCTCTTTGACCGCTTTTTCGCAGATCTCGGGAGGATTGGCTCCGCCGTTGGAAAAAACCGGAATATCGAGATCCGATCCCAATTTGACGAGCTGATCCACTGCAGCGGGCCGGTATATGTCCGCAGCCACCAGCATAGGTTTCTTGCCGTTCTTGATGAGGTGCCGGGCAAGCTTCGCCGCAGTGGTTGTCTTACCCGAGCCTTGCAAGCCGACCATCATTACCGCACTCACGGGTTTTGAGCGCAGGTTCAGGGATGAATCGGCCGGCCCCATCAGGCGTACCAATTCTTCATGACAAAGGTTTATGAAATGATCACCGGGCGAGACACGAAGCTTTTTGTCCCTGTGCTTGACTCGCACTTGGACTAGCTGCCCCAGGGCTTCTTCCTTGACCCGTTCCAGAAATGAGCGGGTGACCTGGAATTCCACGTCCGCTTCGAGAAGCGAGACGCGAATCATCTGCAGCGCCTCACCCAGGTTTTCCTCGGTAAGGGTACGCTGGCCCTGGAGATACTGCCGGACATCTCGGAATCCCCTGGTAAGAATTTCCAGCACGGGGGACGCCTCCTGAACTCCAGATTTTCCTAAAACAGCTTTCTATATCATAGCGCCAGATGAAATGTAAGCCCTTTCTCTGCTTGCTCGCACATAGGAATTCTGATATAACCTGAACGCTTTTCCTGGCATGGAAATCACATCTGCCGAGGTCCGAATGCTGGATAAACTAGGAAACTTTCAAATCAAGACCAAGGTGTTCTTTGGTAGAGGCGGGATCTCGAGTCTCGGAGAATTGGCCCTCGATATGGGCGCAAGAAGATTTCTTTTGGTCGCTGATCCGGCTTTGGAGAACCACGGCTTGCTGGAAGCGGCCCGCAAGAGTTTGGCCGAGTCGGGTCTGGAAGGGAAAAGTTTTCTGAAAGTTGAACCGGAGCCTTATCTGGACAATGCCGATGATGCGGCAGCTCTCGGCCGGGAGATGGACGCTGACCTTGTTATTGGGATGGGCGGAGGCTCTGCAATGGACACGGCCAAGGCCGCCGCGGCCCTCGTCACCAACGATGGAAAAGCAGGGGATTACATTGGTCTGAATAAAGTGGAACTGCCGAGCGCTGCAACGATCATG
Source organism: uncultured delta proteobacterium (assembly GCA_963809365.1). Lineage (GTDB taxonomy): Bacteria > Desulfobacterota > Desulfomonilia > Desulfomonilales > Desulfomonilaceae > CAWBBA01. The sequence goes on from CAWEJR010000037.1 coordinate 106,756, forward strand.
ATTCCCACTACAGCGGGGACCGGCGCGGAAGTGACTTTCACAGCAGTTTTCACCAACCGGCAGACTAAAGCAAAAGGCGGGATAAATAGTCCCTATCTCTTCCCTGATGTGGCATTGCTCGATCCGGAACTTACGGTGTCACTTCCCCCTGATGTCACGGCAGCCACTGGAATGGATGCACTGACTCATGCTGTGGAATCTGTGACCAGCCGGTCTGCAACAGTATTTACCGAGGCATTGGCTTTGACGGCGCTCAGGCTCATTGGAGAGAACCTCAGACGGGCGGTCTTTAAGGGCAGTGACATTCAAGCAAGGGAAAACATGCTCATGGGGAGTCTGTTGGGAGGCTTGGCTCTGGCTGATGCCGGCGTAGGGGCCGCCCACGCGTTGGCCTACCCGCTTGGGGGGAACTACCGGATCCCTCATGGGCTGGCAAACGCACTCTTGGTTCCTCACGTAATGGAGTTCAACCTTCCGGCTGCTGAAAAACAATTTGCTCTGATCGCTCGTAACATGGGAGAGCCGGTGGAAGGGCTTCCAACTCGGTGGGCCGCGGCCGCGGCCGTGGAGGCCGTTCGGACACTTTGCTCCGACATAGGGATACCCTCGTTCCTTTCTGAACTTGGAGTTCCTGAATCCGACATACCGATGCTCGCGGAAGCAGCGCTGACGGTGACTCGACCGGTGGAGAACAACCCGAGGAAGCTGGGTAAAGAAGAGGCGGAACGAATATACCGGCTGGCTTTCGCTTGAAGGATCGCACTCAGGCTCCGACAGGCATGTCTTGCATCGCTCAAGACGTCTAGTCGGAGATTCCTCTCACATCGGAAAACGTCTGTTTGTGCCCGGTGGGCGGGGGGCACCGTCTGACTGAGGAGGTTTTATGCCTGGATACGAATGGATGGGCGAAACGGAAAAAGAACAAATACAGGAAGTCCTGGAAACAGGAATCCTCTTTCGTTACGAATTCAAGAACGAACGCAAGGGTATCTACAAGGTCAAGGAATTCGAGGACAAGTTCGCACAGTATAGCGGATCGGTTTATGCCCAAGCCGTTACTTCAGGGTCAACAGCGCTTCGGGTTGCCCTTGCTGCCCTTGGGGTCGGGCCCGGAGACGAAGTAATCACCCAGGGGTTTACGTTTGTCGCGACCTTTGAGGCGATAATCGAGTCAGGGGCCGTTCCGATCCCGACGGAAATCGACGACACCTTGAATATGGACCCGCTGGACTTCGAGAAGAAGATAACAGACAAGACAAAAGTGGTTATCCCCGTGCACATGCTCGGCGCACCGGCTCGGATTCAAGAAATAATCGACATCGCTCGCAAACACGGTATCAAGGTTCTCGAAGACACGGCCCAGGGCCTGGGAGCAGCCGTCGGGGGCAAGAAGGTGGGAACGTGGGGCGATATGGGCACGTTTTCATTCGATTTTTACAAAACCGTCACCACCGGCGAAGGCGGCATGATCATCACCAATGACCGCGAACTTTACACGAGGGCATCCGAATATGCGGATCACGGCCACGACCACAATCCGGAAGTCGGGAGAGCACTTGAGGGCAGGAATTTCCTCGGGTTCAATTACCGCATGAATGAACTACAAGGTGCGATCGGGCTGGCGCAACTTAGCAAACTGGACGACATGATACAGCGTCAGCACCAAAACCAGGAATTGATTCGGGAAACTCTGGAGAGCTTCGCGGGCGTAACCATGAGGGCCCTGCCGGAAAACGGAAAGGACAGTTATTCCCACGTCTGTTTTTTCCTGCCGGACGCAGCAAAGGCGGCTGCTTTTCACAAGAGCATAGTTGAGAAAGGTCTGAGCGCGATTTATTTCAAGAACAACTTTTGGCATTTTCTCCCCAATTGGGAGCACGTAATCGAGCGCAAGACGATTTGGCCGGGTCCCTATCCCTTTGCCGGGCCCATTTACGGAAAAGAGGCCAAATATTCAACAGATATGCTGCCCAAGAGTAAGGCCATTGTTGAGAGACTAGTGGTCATACCGATTTTCTTGCAAATGGACGAGGAGCGCATACGAAGAATGGTCATGGAGCTGCAGGCAGCAGCAGAAGAGATTCTATAAGGGATCTTGCGTCTGCAAACCAGCCTGAACCACACATTTCTCATGCCCCAAAATTCTTGTAAAATCGTCGGTTTCATTCCCGCAAGGGCGGAATCCACACGTTTTCCGGGAAAGCCTCTGGCAGACATCCAAGGAAGACCGATGATTATGCGGGTGGTCGAGAGGGCTCTCAAGTCATCACTTCTGGACGCGGTTTATGTTGCGACAGATTCGGAGGAGATTCTGAAAGCGGTTCAGAATCATGGCGGAAGCGCTCTATTGACTTCGGAGGATCATCAGTCAGGAACCGACCGAATCGCTCAAGCTGCTCGTGACGTTGGACTTCGAGCAGAGGACATTGCGGTCAACATACAGGGAGATCAACCGCTCTTTGATCCTGTCATGATTGAAGAAGTCGTGCAGCCATTGCTGGCGGATGATACTATTCCCATGTCCACTCTGATATATGAAATAGTTAGGGACGAAGAGATCACTCACCCTAATGCGGTCAAGACGGTCGTGGACAGGGAAGGGTTCGCAATCTATTTTTCTAGGTCCACCATACCGTTTTTCAGGGACTCCAAATTGCGACCCGTTTACTTTAAGCATCACGGAATTTACGCGTATCGCAACGATTTTCTTCAGACATTTGCAAATCTCCCACAAGGATTTTTCGAACGGGCGGAGCATCTCGAGCAACTCCGTGCGCTGGAAAACGGATTTCGGATCAAGGTGGTGATTACTGATAAAGATTCCATAGAGGTCGATACTCCGGAAGATCTGGAAAGGGTCCGTGAAACCTATCGAAAGATGATTTGACAAAAAAGAAAGATGGGTGATACTTCTCTTGAGAAGAGCTAAGCGGCTTTCTGCGGCTTTTTTTGCAATTTAGCTGATATCATTTAAGAAAAGAGGCATGAACCATGTTGTGCGCAACAGGAAAGGTATAACAAGTGAGCAGGGACGACAATGTTAAGGTTGAAGGAACAGTGGTGAAGGTCCATTCAGGAGGAATGTACCAGGTGGAGACGGAAGACGGCCGGAGCATACGAACGAAGCTCTCTGGCAGGATGTCAAGGTTCAGGATTAAAGTCTTGTTGGGCGATAAAGTGACCGTAGCCCTTTCTCCCTATGATCTCACCCACGGCCTGATAGTCTACCGCGGCAAGTGAAGTTCCGGCGGTGCAGACTCCGACAATCGCCGCTCCGGATAAGCAATCCCAAGACAAATTTTGAAACAAGCGAAGAGCGGTGCTCAGTTTCCCTCGCTCTCCGGTGTCTTGTGCCTTATGACTGATGCGCCGGCGCCGTCAATGCCGATATAATTCCCAAATGTATGTAGAGGCGATAGGCTTGTCGGCGAGTCAGAAATCCACATGAGAGGACAAGAGTAATGGAAATCCTTTTCTTGGGAACCGGCGCCGCTTGGGCCGTCCCTGAACACTCATGCGGCTGCGCAATATGTTCACGGATGCTGGCTGAGGGAGAAGAACGCACGAGGACGTCCTTTCTTGTGCGGGGGAGTGAAAGTATTCTGGTGGATTGCGGACCTGACTGGCGCATCCAGATGAGGACCCATCAACTCGAGCGTCCTGACGTAATCTTGATCACCCACGAGCACGGCGATCATTTTTTGGGCTTGGATGATCTGTTGGCATTTCGGAGGTCCCTGCCCGCGGACTCGTGGAGGCCGATCCCTGTATATGCGACTGAACAGTCCTGGAAGGCTATCGAGATACGCTTCGGTTATTTGTTGGGATCGCTTATTGAGAAGCGATACGCTGTTCCCGGAGTCCAATTGGAAGGTCTCAAGACTCGAGTGACCCCTTTCAAGACGTATCACGGGCCTACCGCAGCGGGATCCGTCGGGTACGTCCTGGAGGATCAGCTATCGGGACAAGACTTCAAGATCATCTACACTTCAGACTTTTCCAGGCTCGAAGCTGAGCCGCGGATACTTATGGAACCTGATGTCTTGATCATCCAGTCTCACTGGCTCAACGAGCCACGCGAGAATCGGCCGAACCATATGAGCTTTCAACGCGCCATGGACTACATCCGAAAGTGGAGACCGCGCCGCGAGACTTGTCTGGTTCATATTTCCGACGCGGATCAGGTCCCCGGTGACCCTTGCAACACTTTCTTAAAAAAAGTTCAGCCTTTGGCGCCTTTGGAAGAGCCGGGCTCGGGTCTCCGTTACGCGATTCCAACGTGCCGGGCCGAATGGGAGCATGTTATTGACAAGATTTGCAGAGACCATGATGTGCCGGGTCCTGTTGTTCCAGCCTACGACGGGATGCGACGAATCTATGAATAGGAATTTCCGGCGGCTGCTTCATCTCTTCACGCCGTGAGCGCGTGGCATCGGCGAGATGTGATTATTGACAGCAAGTTATCGGGGGAGTTAATTCCTGATGGCGCACATGGTAGAATTCAATCTGTGGCAATTCCAACCATCAACCAAGAGGTGATTAATGGACGAGGATCTCAAAGCAAAGACCGCCAAGACGGCAAAAGCGTATTTCGAAGGGTATCCCGATGAAAGACCCTTTGACCTGTGGCGCTCTTTCGACAAGGGCCTGGCAAAAGACCTCTCGCTGTTCATAACCGGGCAGATGTACTCTCGGGAGAAGATCCCCCATACCACGCGTCAACTGGTGACTGTGGCGGCTCTGACGGTGCTGGAGAGAACCGAGGAGTTAAAACTGCATATTTACGCGGCGCTCAACGTGGGATGCAACCCACAAGACGTCGCGGAAGTTATTTTCCAATGCGGAATTTACGGCGGAATGCCCATAGTGAATAATGCGCTGAAGGTATTGAGGGAAGTGCTGCAGGAAAGGGGGAATTGGCCTCTCAGTGCACAAGACGATTAGGGGAGTAGACGTGATCCGGTCTCAGCAGATACGCTCATCCTCGCAACGGACTCCGACCGAACTCCTGACGGTTTATCGGCAGAGTCGCCGTAAGGTTCTTACCATCAGTTGTCGTCAATTCATTACGTCCAGTGAGCGTGCCATCAATCATCGAGCGTGAACTCGAAATCTTCTCCGGAGTCCAGGTCGAGTTCGGCTTCTTGCGTGGCGGGCAGGGTCCGGTGAGCCGCAGAAGGCCCCGTAAAGAACTCGTCAAAGGTCGATTCCGGTGGATCATAATCGATGCCGAGCTTTCGCCGCGTCGCGGTGAGGTCCTTGTTGCATGATGGACACATAAGGTTGTGGTCGAAACTTACATAGCCGCATTTTTCACATTTCAAAGCGCACCTCCGCTTATGGGGACCGCTCCAAGATTCTGCACTGAAATTAGCATGAACTACTTGATAAATCAAGTCTTATCGGGCAATACGATATCGAACGGCTCATGGGCAGCGTTTTTTGGGAAGTCTCTCTGCCTGATCGCTGTGCTCGCGGCCGTGGGCTGCGCAAGTGTACCCCACTCAGGGCGCCGGCAGTTCAACATGGTCTCGGACCAACAACTCAATGCTCTCGCCCTAAAGGCCTTTAACGAGGTCGTTGCAAAGGAACCTCCCAGCAAAGATCAACGGCTCAACGAAATCGTCAGGAAAGTTACCGAACGGATCAGCAAGGCCGCGGAAATGATTGACAAACCTAAGTTCGACTGGGAGGTACGAGTTATCGACCGGGATGTGCCTAATGCCTTTTGTCTGCCCGGAGGAAAGATCGTCGTCTGTACGGGCATGGTTCCGTATGCAAGAAATGAGGCGGGGCTGGCCGCGGTTATCGCACATGAAACGGCGCACGCTGTGGCGCGACACAGTGGTGAGCGATTGAGCCAACAGCTCGCGTTAAAGGGGGCGATGACGGTTGGGGGTGAGGTCTTGAAAAAGGAAGATGGAAGCCTGGACACCAAATCCCGTGTGGCTCTGGGAGCCTTAGGCATGGGCGGAACAGTGGGCATCATGTTGCCGTACAGCCGTGTCCATGAATTAGAGGCAGATCGCATCGGCCAGCTCTATATGGCCGCTGCCGGGTACGATCCCTCTGAGGCGGGTCGGTTGTGGGACAGAATGTCCAAGATAAAAAAGCCTCCACTACCGGTATGGTTATCCACGCATCCTGCTGACGAAGAGCGCGTCCGTAAGCTTAAGGAATGTCTGCCGGAGGCCCAGAAGCTCTACGCAGAAGCGCCTACGAAGTATGGTGTCGGCGCGCCACTTTGAGCCGATTGCCAACTTTAATGTCCGAGGTTGAAGATGACTCGGCGGGGTGGCAGAATCGGTGGGTCGGGGATCCTGCCTGTCTTACCAATCGGGACCGTGCCGGCAACATGAGAACAGTCCAGTTCGTCGGACGGACCAAGAATCGAGAGGAAGAGTCATGAAAACCGGTGGGGAAGTCAGAGCGTTTATCGCAATTGAGCTGCCCGAGGCTGTAAAATCATTCCTCCTGAAGATTTCTGCCGAACTCAAACTATGCGGCGGACATGTCAAATGGGTGAGACCCGAGGGAATACATCTCACCCTGAAGTTTCTGGGTTCGGTCCCAAGGGACCTTCTGCCCCGAATTCAAGAAGCAGCACTACCGCTGTTTAAAGAACAGAAGCCCACGCAGTTGCATGTGTCCGGGCTTGGGGCTTTCCCGGACCTCAGGAGGCCCCGCGTGGTCTGGGCTGGACTGGAAGACCCAGCGGGAGTCCTTTCTCCGCTGGTCAACCGTTTGGAAACCGTAATGGAACCACTTGGATTTCCAAAGGAAAATAGACCGTTCAACCCGCACCTTACCCTTGGACGATTCAAATCCAACGAGAAAAGCTCGGAACTCATCGAGACCATCAGGCAAAAAATGGACATTGTTGGGCCCTCTTTTGTCGCGGATCATGCAATACTCTTCGAGAGCGTTTTGAAGCCTTCCGGCGCGGAATATTTCCAGCTATTCCGCTTTGACTACGGCCCTGCCTGATCTCCGCCAGGGTATGGTCCGTAAGAAGGGGTGTGTTCAGGGATTGGAAACTCGACTTCGTTCAAGATCCGCATCCAGTGCCCTCATTGACAGGCGACCGGGGAACCTGTACAATAAAGCCATCAGGAAAAAGGCTTCCGGAGCGGAAAATCCATGAAAACCCGAGCGGTTGCCATTGCATTCACACTAGGGCTCATTCTGATCACTACCGAATCGGAGATTCCTGTCATCTCCGCGATGCCCGTGGAAGATGCCGCGGTTTCTCAGCAAGATAACAGCGCCGGTCAGACTATTCCTGCTCCTAGCGACAGCCCATCAGCCCAGCCGGATACTCAGCCTGCGGTAGTTGAGTCCCCAACCAGACCCCTTGAACCCCCTGACGATCCTTGCCTTCCGCCACTGTATAAAGACTGGCGGGAAATGAGCCTCCACAACCAGGAAAACGTCTCTTATCATGGGTTCGCGGGATTCAGAATACACATAGATCGGTCCAACTTCGAGATGACCTTCGAGGGGATCCACCGGGATGATTCCGTTGAAGAGATCTACCGTACACACGTGGGGCTAGGAGACACCGAGTCCCCGACCCCCGAGGGCAGATTTCTGATCAATCACGTGTATTGTTATCCCGATGTGGTCCTGTTCGGAGAGTCGGGCGAGCCCGTCCCGGAGGTGTACGGTGGATTCTTTGCTCCCATACTCCTTTGCGATGAACAGGGGAGATGTGAGAGACACCGCGAGCTTGGGATGCACGGGTTCCATCATCCGGGCGCGTCAGACCCTCAAGTGACCACGGTGAACACATACGGCGCCATTTCGGCAGGATGTATAAGGCTGCCGGACCCTTGCAAGTTCAAGGCGTCCCTGATCAGATTGGTCGGAATAGGGCCGATGAAGCGGAACGACAGGGGGTCATACCACTGGCTCAACAAACCGGTGGAAGTAATCATCGACGGCGCCTATCCCGGTGGCGAGGAGGAATTGACCTTACTATCGCTCATCCGGGAAGGTGCAGCGCAAGTGCAAGGCGGGCTGAAGAACGTCCTGGACATATTCTACCGGTAGCGGATTACGTCTCGGACCCATCGAACCAAAATTACACGGGGCTCGGCCCATTTTATGGATAGGTCGAACCGATCCACCTGAGAAAGAAGACGCATGCAATAAGAAAAAGGGCCATTGCCAACCATGATAAGCTGTCTCTCATATTCGGCCCCCTTACGCGCTTTCCTCACATCCGCAGTAACAGATCTTTAACACAACGCTTGCAGTACTGACAATACCGGAGCCACGGAAGGCGAATCTTGGATGCGGCGAAACACGTATCTTCCGGGCAACAATGCGGACTTTCGCGGCTTGGACGCGCTGATTTCCGAGTGTCGACCCTGTCGATTCTTCCTGGATTGAGAGCAACCCGTCCTGACGCGTCGATGGCGGCCACATTACGGACCGCCATCTGAGCATGATAAGAATGGGCCTGAAGAAAAGCCCTATGATTCAAATGACCTCTGGGCCCTGGATGGGGGGGTTATGGGGGAGGGAGGGTGTCCATCCAGGGTGAGAGGTCTACGTGAGAGCCATCGGCTTTCACCGAATGGCCTTCTCACAGTTCGGGACTATAGGAGATGCCAGAGTAAAAGTCAAGAAAATACTTTAAGAAATTAGAATATCATATTGTTATTTAAGGTAATAAATTGGTTATTGTTATCAGACAAAAGCATGGCGCTAGTGGGAACTACCCTTTCCTGAATTCATATGGCATTGATATCGTTAATTGTTGCACGATGGTGTTACAAGCTCTTTCATAACGCGAATTAAGTACCAGATGCCTCTGGTGGATCTCATGACCGGCCAGGGAAGCCCTGTGCACGGGGAGATGATATTTTCGTATGAAACAGGGGAGGGCGAGCTTACAATAGTCCCGACGCAAAAACATATCGGAAGAGGTCTCAGAGTGCCCTCGGCAGACCGAGAGAATGACTTCCGCTCACTCATTGAGCGCTGCAACTGTGGAGATAGGGAAGCATGGGCTCAATTCTATGCACTTTGCTTTCCGTTGGTTTCCCTCGCTGTGCGGAGGAGCGCATACTCTGATCCTGAGGATACCGAAGACACAATTCAAGAAGTATTCATTCACCTTTTCAAGGCGTTACGGGTTTACGACCCTTCTCGCTCGTTGCATGCCTACGTTCTGGAAATAGCGCGCCGCGTGGCGATCGGCCGTCTTAGGAATATGTCAGCTGCAAAACGGGGGGGCTTGAACCCGGGCCACAAGCGCGTCAACGCGCACGATTGTGATGACGGCGAAGAGACGGTTTCGGTTGCATCGCCTCATGCAAATCAGGAGGTTTTACTCATGAGGGCCCAGGAGGGACATTTCCTGAGAAAAGCCCTGGGACACATAACTGAAAAATGCAGGCACCTACTGTCGTTAAGATATGAACAGGAGCTTTCGTATAAGGAAATAGCCCAGGCAACAGGCGTCAAAGAACCGACACTCCGAGTCCGCGTCCAGCGATGTCTTTCAGCACTGGGCGAGCGCTACTCAGAACTCTCGTCAAAGGAGAATGGCAGATGACCCACTCCAAAGAAGGTTGTCCTGATGGATGGGATCCGGCCGAACTCCTGGCCTATCTGGAAGAGGACGTGGGACCGTCGACCCGAGCAGCCGTGGAGGAGCACCTCAAGGGGTGTGCAATCTGTTCGGACGAACTGGATTCCCTTCGCAAGTGGGATGCCCTTTTGCGGGAGCATCCGGAATCCTTCCATCCGGATCCCGAGGACCTCTACCGTCTTGTCTCTCGTGGCGAAGATCCGGGGGGCCACACAAAGAACCATGTTGAATCGTGCCGGGACTGCACTGAGGCTGTGCACTTGCTGCGGGAAATGCTTTCCGCCCAGGCCGAGGCCCCAGAACCGTCACAGGTAATACCTGGATCACTCGTTTCCAAGTTGGAGGAACTCTATAGGATTCCAGGCAGGGCATCGCATCGCGAGCCTTTGTCTTCATTCTTCCACAGATTGCTTGGGATTCGATTCCGTCTCCCCGTTTTGGCACTCGGCACCGCCGCGGCAGCCGTGATTATTGTAGTCCTTGTCATGCCAAGGCCCGCCATATTCAGGGAGCCATCCTCTGCCCGGCGCAGTTGCCCCAGCGGAGGCGCCTCGCAGGTCAATCGGTCCCGAACAGGCACCTTCCGCGACAGACCAGTTTCGCCTCTCTGACGAGCAAACCAGGGAAACGCGGTCGCCAGATCAAACGGGAATGATAAAGGAATCTCCAGCACAACCGTCCTTGCCTCCACGTTCGCTCCCATTGGTTCAAGGTGGGGTGTCAGAGCCGGAGACTCACCGGGCTGAGGGAGGTCTTCTCGAAAGTGCTCCTGGTAAAAGCTCAAAGTTACGGTCCTTTGCTGCACCTGCTAGGCCTGATGGTCAACTGGAGAAGAAGATTGCGCCTCCGCCGGCGACTGATGATATCAAATCGAAGACGAAGCTGGATCTCGGCGCAGGGGGAGTGGCAAAACCTGGTCCCCGCGTCGCGAAGCTTCACCGCGGGACCGGCATTCCGATTAGCGTGCAAATCGTAGACTCTGCAGGGCATCTCGTCCCAGGGCTCACGTTTGTGCCTCCCAAGACTGTTGACAGCCGTTTTTCTTTTTCTGGACCGACCAGTCGAGAGGAGAACGTTGCGGGTAGAATTCAGATGAAATCCGAGGACAGATCAGCGCCCGCAACCGTCGCGGAAAATGAGGCGGCAGGTTATCTGGTTGTCGTTACGGTCAAGGAATCACAAGGGGTTTACGACTTAGAGGCAAGACTGTTTCGCGGTCCTTCAACCCAGAAAGAGGCGCCCACCTCAACCATCAACGCTCAAAACGTAAGTAAAGAAGATTTGCAGAGCAGAATCGGGGACCTGGTTTTCTCGCTTTTAGGAATTGAGTGACCTATTACCTCGGCTTTTCTCAGGTTTTCCATAATGGGGAAACTACCATGACAATGCTCAATCCCACGAGAACGATCACAACTGCCCATGATACAAGATTCAACAAGAACCCGTTGGTATGTTCCCTCATTACAGAGCGATCATTTACCAGGAGCACCATAAATATTAAAACCACAGGAAGCACCAGGCCGTTGATAACCTGAGAAATGAACATGATCGGAACAAGGGGTAGGGTGGGTGTCAGGATAACGAGACCCGAGAAAAAGATCGTAAAACAGTAAAGGCCGTAAAACTGGGGGGCCTCAGAAAACTTCTTATCCAGACTGGATTCCCAGCCGAAGGCTTCACAAACTGTATATGCGGTCGACAGCGGCAAAATCGCGGCTGCGAACATAGAAGCAGTAAAGAGACCGAAGGCAAAAAGCCATGTGCAATAGGATCCTGCCAGCGGCCGCAGTGCCAGCGCGGCTTGTTCCGCGGTTTCGATCTTTATGCCGGCCTTGAACAGCGTGGACGCGCAGGCGAGGATAATGAAGAAGGCCACTACGTTCACCACGATTGAGCCGATAATGACATCTATACGCACGGCCCCAAGGTCTTTGGACGCCAACCCTTTGTCCACAACCGAAGCCTGAAGATAGAACTGCATCCAGGGAGCGATTGTCGTCCCAACCAGTCCCACGAGCATCACCAGAAACGCTGAATCAGTCCTGAGCGTGGGAGCCGCCACGGACCTGACTACTTCGAGCCAGTCCGGACGCACGAGAAAGCCGGTTACCACGTAGGACACGTAGAACAGGCACGCTGTAAGAAAAACCTTTTCGACTGACTTATAGGTTCCCTTGACCGCAAGCCACATTAGAAAGAGGATGCTCAAAGGAACCGTCAAGTAACGGGAAAGGCCGAAGATCTCCAGCGACGCGGCAATTCCGGCGAATTCCGCCAGAGTGTTCCCCAAGTTGGTGAGAACTAGCAGGATCATGAGGTAAAACGTGAGCTTAACCCCAAAACGTTCGCGAATCAGATCCGAAAGCCCCTTGCCGGAGACCACCCCCATCCTGGCCCCCATTTCCTGAACGAGTAAGAGAACAAGCGTGATCGGAATCAGCGACCAAAGCATGCTCAGGCCGAATTCAGCGCCCGCCAGGGAATAAGTCGTGATGCCGCCTGCATCATTATCCACGTTGGACGTGATAATTCCGGGGCCCATCAGCATCAGGACGCCCCACAAGGCTACCATTCTTCGTCGGAAGAATCCCTGTCCTACAGCTTTGTCCGAGCCGGCGATTTCGTTAGACACTACTGACTCTCCAGAATTACTTGCCTAGATGCGGAGCGACGATTTCCATGAGGGCCTTGAACCGTATCACGCCCATGATACGGTTTTCGTCGTCCACTACAGGAATCGCCCTGAAACCGTACTTGACGAACGTATCAGCAAGGTCCTTGGCCTCGTCATCGATCTTGGCCGTGACGACCCTAGTGGTCATTATTCGCTCGATCGGAGTGAAGATCTCGTGAGAAAGAAGCTCTCTCAAATTCACCACCCCGAGCAGCCTGGAATCCGAATCCACCACATATATGTAATAGATGATGTCCACTTTGTCCGCATTCTGCCTGACGGCAGCGAGCGCATCGACGATGGTCTTGTCAGGTGGAAGAGACATGAATTGAGTGGTCATGAGACCGCCAGCTTCATCTTCCTCGTGGGCCAACAGACTTTTTACCGTCGCCTGGTATTCGCCGTCCATCTCCCGAAAGATTCCCCTTGCGGTATCCGTAGGGAGGTCGGCGATCAAGTCTGCGGCTTCGTCAGGTGACATTTCTTCGAGAATGTCCGCAGCTTTTTCGGGTTCAAGCCCCCTCATTATTGAGACCTGAACCTTGGGATCCATCTCTTCCAGGGCGTCGGCAAGCACTTCTTCGTTGAGGGATTCCACCACAGCGGCTCGCTCGTGAACGTCCATGTCTTCAATGATATCTGCAAGATCCGCGGGGTGAAGGTCAGACAGCTTGCTCTGAGGGATCTGTAGTCGGAGCCGATCCGGATCAGACAGTGGCTGGACATAATTCCAGGCGATAAACTTTTCTTTGGGAGTGTAGTCGAAAAACCACTCTGTAAACCGAATGACGGGGCCTTCAAATCCCAGGCGTCTCAGGAGGCCCCGTGAGGCCGACATCCACCTGGACCAGCATAAGTTTCCCGTCGGACCTGACGAACTGAAGATCGTTCACACGTTCGACCTTGGCGCCGTGAACGTCAACTATCTGCTTGTCCAACAGGAAATCCCTCAAGAGAATCTGGGAAGAAGGGAAAACTCCGTCCGCCAAGGGAGTTGGAGTAGCCCCGCTTTTCAGCCTGATTCTCGCCGGTTCCACGGAAGCGACATCACTCCAATTGGCGCACCAGCGTTCGCTGGACCACGAATGGCGATACACGAGCTTCACCACTTCGGGTTGCGGTCGGTCCAAGTCCACCAGCAGGTCGAGGGCCTTGCCGAGCCCTTTGCCTTCGGCTGAGAGGACTTTCCGGGCAAGCAACGTGCTCAGGTAGTATGTCTCTGGGTAAGAGGCTTCCAAGCCGGCACTCCGCTAACTGCGTCAACTGTATTGTATCGGGCCAGAGTCTGGGATTCAGAGGCACAGCCGGCTCTGATAGAGGTTGAGCCGGAATGAACAATCGAATTATATTCCTAGAGCGGCTCTTTTGAAAGGAGAAGTTTCGACCCGTTCGCAGCATGAATACGTCTATACCGTTTGCCAAAGGTCGTGCCCGATTCGTGACGGCAGCATCGCTTCATTCCCGCGCATAATTGAATGGTTACACCTGCGACATGGATTTTGTTGCGGGCCTCTCGCGAATTGAGGCATAATATTCACTTGTCCGGAAAAGCCATCGCGTGGAGAGAACTATGCCCGTAAAGAAACAGCTCGAAGTAATGCTTGCGGATGCCCCCGGCGAGCTGGCCAAGCTTACCGCCATCCTGAAGGACGAGCACGTCAACATCGAGGCCATGAGCATCCAGGATGCCAACGAATACCTTCTGGCCCTGTACGATGTCAGGAGCCAGACTGGACGACGAGTCGCTCCTCGAGACTATTACGAAGCAATATTAAAGGAATCCGCGAAGTACTCGATGATTCGCCTGATCACCGACAATCCGGACAAGGCGGTGGAGACCTTGAGTAAGGGCGGGTATCAAGTAAAAGTTCATGACGTCATCGGCCTCGTCCTTGAAAACAAGCCCGGGATTCTAAACACGATCTCTCGGAAATTCGGCGATGCCGGCATCAACATCTCATACACTTACGGGTCCGGCTTCGCGGATAGCGAGGCAGCACTGTTCATTTTCAGGGTCTCAGATCTGGAGAAGGCCCTGGAGCTGTTCCCTGGCGGAAATCTCTGAAGCGAACAGTGAAGCTGACTAATACCCGAGAAACCATGCCGAGGACGCTTTAGAATTCTTTGTCGATGGAAGGGGTTCGAGAGAGTTTTCCCTGTGGCTTCGTAGGAAAATGCACCCATCATCCGAGTTTTGATAAAGCTCGCCAGTGCCCTGCATTCTGGGGCTCGAAGGGATCACAGATGCATCTCAAGCTCAAACAAATCGGACCTCGAAAGATGGAGGTCGTATCCGACAAATGGAGCTTTGTTGTGGATCTCAAGGAAAAGTTCGGAGGTGAGGAGTCCGGCCCTAATCCCTCGGAGTTGACCGCGGCTGCTTTGGCTTCGTGTGAGGCGCTCACGGGCGTCGTATGGGCCGCGAGACGGCACAGGATCGAATTGCGAGACCTCGAGGCCGAGGTGTCATGGGAGTACGGGGAGAAGCCCGAGAGGATCTCGAGATTTGATGTTATAATCCGTAATGTTTACAGCCAGCTCGGAGAGAAGGCAAAAGGTTTTGCAGCGATTGCAAAAGGATGTACGGTTTCCAGAACGTTCAAGATCCAACCTGAATTGAGCCTCAAGGTCGAGTAGCGTGACAGCGGTCCGTGCCGGGGATCGTTGCGCGGCAAGTACGGGCCTTGTATTATCTGGTTAGTCCCCGAAGTCACGGAGCTTGCACGGCCAATGGATCCGAGAGACTGTGAGTTTTCTAATGAAAACGGTCCTCTACATGGGGATGCCTCGTTTCCCATCCTTTTTTATACCGGCCGACGTCTTCCTCATGTCAGTATTCCCAGCCGATCCAGTGAAGACGATTCCGGGGATGCGGAAGCTCTCTACGAGGTCCGAATAATCGACAACGACCATAACACGTATCAAGAAGTCATGCAGATCACCATGCTGGCCCTTGGGGTCGAACAGGAGCAGGCGTTTGTTATAGCTTGGGAGGTGGATCATCTCGGTTCGTGCGTGGTTGCGCACGCGCCCAAAGAAGAGGCCGAGGAGATGGCGGGGCTGATCCGTACCATAGGTATTGAGGTTCAGGTGAATCCGATCAATCATACCGCGTCCTGAAAGGATGCCCATTAGCCCCATCCTCAATGTCCGATAAGATATATTATGTTAACTCGGACATGTGCGCCAGTTCCCGCGTCAGACATCGCCCCAGATCAAAGATGAATTGACAACATCCTCAGTCATTTCTATCATCCCTCTCCATGAGCGATTCTTCCATTCTCAGTGACGCCCCCCTTCTCAGTCTGGTTGTTATAACGAAGGATGAAGCCGACCGAATCGGAGAGCTCCTAGACTCGGCCTCCATTGCCGATGAGGTAGTGGTCGTCGACTCTGGAAGCTCTGACGCCACTGTAGAGCTATGCCGGTCCCGAGGAGCCCGTGTGGTCCATCATGACTGGCAGGGGTACGCGGCTCAAAAGCAATTTGCCTTGGAAATGGCCCAAGGAGAATGGGTCCTCAATCTGGACGCGGACGAGGCGCTGTCCGAGGAATCGGCCGAAGAGATTCTCACAGCGATCCGGAGTACCGGACCTGATGTGGGCGGGTTTTCCATGCCCCGACTGAGCCGTTACTTGAACCGATGGATACGCCACGGTGGTTGGTACCCTGACAGGAAGGTTCGGCTCGTTCGAAAAGGCCGCGGCCGCTGGGTCGGAGACGGCCTGCACGAGACTCTGTTGGTATCAGGCCCTGTGAAGAATCTCGAACATCCACTTCTCCACTACGTTTACCGCGACATTTCCGACCAGGTGCACACAATCAATCGTTTTTCCACGGTAAGTGCCGATCATCGCAAGGCCTCAGCTTCAAAGGGCTATCTCCTCTTGGGGCTTCTACATGCTGTCGGCAAGTTCTTGGAGTGTGCGGTTTGGAAAAGAGGCTTTCTCGACGGAATCCCGGGAATAGTAATTGCGGTAAATAGTGCGTTCTACGTCTTCCTGAAACATGCCAAAGCCTGGGAGAAGGGACTCATTAGTGACGACAAGGAATAAGTTTCAAGTAATAGCGTGTGCCGTAAGTCTGGACCCATTGCGACCGTCGGAATTCAGCGGGACGTGGGACCGATCCCGGACACGGACTGGTGAGACAGGCATCCTGCCTGTCATCCAGAGACAGGCAGGATGCCTGTCCCACCGATTCTGTCCTTCCTCATCGGATCATTTTCACTTTCAGACATTACTTGCGTCGATAGCCATATATTCCCATCCGCTAACCGCTCTCGCGGTGATCTCATGAAAATTGCTATGGCAATGGAAAATTTCAGCCGGTATGGGGGCGGCGCCGAATCCTATGCGGTCGGACTGGCCCAGACCCTTGTTTCAGAGGGCTGGGAGGTTCATCTGTACGGTCATTCCTGGGATGGTCAACCGGCAGAAGCCGTTTTCCACTCGATTCCGAAGCTCCCGCGCTGGGTCCCTCCGTCCATAAGAATACTGGCCTTCGCAGTTCGCCACAGGAGAATGATAGCGGAACAAGAATTCGACATTGTGTTGGGCTTCGGAAACACCTTGGTAATGAATGTGTATCAGTCCCACGGAGGAGTTCATTTCTTAAGCAATATCAGGAAGCTTCAGGCCATACGGAACCCCTTGGCACGGTGGTTGAAGTTCGGTGCTCTGCTTGCGACACCGAAATACCACGCAAGAGCGTGGATAGAATCCGCGCCTTTCAGAAACAGCCAACGACCTGTAATCATAGCTATATCTGATATGGTCAGGAACGACATGGCCGATTACTTTCGCATAAATAAAGACGACATAAGACTCGTGTACAACGGCATCGACCCGAGCCGATTGGGAGCGGTAAAGGCAGACCGGCGACAGGAATTGCGAAGAAGCCTCGGGTTCGACAATGAGGTCTTGTTCCTGTTCATGTCCTACGATTTCAGAAAAAAAGGGCTCAGGTACCTGGTGGAGGCTGCCGGACGGCTCAGAGACAGAGTGGGCGGGGGGCGCTTTGGCGTGGTGGCCGTGGGGGCCCGGCCCTCCCCTCTCCTTCAACGGATGGTGAGCAAATTGCAACTAAGCGATATTGTTGTATTTCCAGGAGCAACCAGGGAACCGGAAGCCTTTTACCGGGCATGCGACGTCTTTGTCCTGCCGACATTTTACGACGCATGCTCACTTGTGGTTTTCGAGGCCATGGCCGCGGGGTTGCCTGCGATCACCACTGAATTCAACGGTGCCGCCGGCATAATCCACCGAGGTATTGACGGCATTGTCCTGCATGATCCTGTAAATATTGATGAAATGGCTGACGCTATGGACCGTCTTCTTCCAGCCTGAGCTATTGAAATCAGCCTCCGAAGCGGCACGCCAAACAGCTTCAGCGTATACAGCGGAGGCTAATCATCGACAAATGCTGGCTATTCTGAATGAAGTTGCTGAACGGCAAAGCCGATAGACCGTCGCACGGTCAAGCAGGTTTGAAGTACTTGGCCAGGGACTCAACCAGCCCGTCAACGGTGTACTCCAGTGCCTCAACATGGACCGGTAGACCGTTTTTTCTTAATGTTCCAGATGTTACAGGACCGATGGAGGCCACAACCATCCCTTCAAACAGGGCCGGTAGATCCGCGCTGTCCAACATTTTGGCCAGGTGCGTGACCGTAGAGGAGGAAGTGAACGTGACAGCGTCAACTTGTTTCCGAACCAGCATTGTCCGAATCTTTTCTATATCCGCGCCGTCAGGAAGGCCAGTCCGATAGACGCTTACGACTTCCACCTCGCCGCCCATCCGTGAAATCCCTTCGGGAAGAACTTCCCGTGCCGATTCAGCCCTGGGAATGAGGAATCGTTTTCCCCTAACGTCGGCCTCGTCAAGGAGATCCAGGACACCCTCTGCCACGAACTCCTTAGCCAGGAGATCGACTTTCAGGCCAAGCTTGCGAATTGCAGCCGAGGTCATCGGTCCTATCGCTCCAATCCTGGGGCCTGCCATCTCTCGGATATCGTCCTTGAGTTCAAAGAATCTTTGGAAAAACCTTTCCACTCCGTTTACGGAAGTGAAAATCACCCAATGGAAATTGGCAATCCGTTCAACAGCACTATCGAGAAGTCTGAAGTCGATTGGGGGTAAGATGCTTATGGTGGGGAAAAGGATAGGTTCGCCTCCCTGCTCCGATATTTGTTCCGCCATCCTCCGGGACTGCTCCCGGCTACGCGTAATAAGTATCTTCTTTCCGAACAGGGGTTTGTTCTCGAACCATCCCAACTTTTGTCGGAGCGCGACTACTGACCCCACTACCAATACAGCCGGAGGCTTTAAACCTCTGAGTTCGGCTTCGAGCGGGATTGCAGCCAGCGTTGAAATGATGGAAATCTGCTGCGGCGTTGTTCCCCATCTGACCAGTGCGGCCGGCGTAGACGGAGCCTTGCCGTATTTTATTAGCGATTTAGATATATTATTAAGATTCTTCACCCCCATGAGGAAGACGAGGGTTCCCGGATTGCGGGCCAACACCTCCCAGTCTATGGCCGATTCCTCTTTTGAAGGGTCTTCGTGGCCGGTGATGAATGTAATCATTGAGGCGTGATCCCGATGAGTTACAGGAATACCCGCGTATGCGGGAGCCGCTACAGCAGAGGTTACACCCGGCACGACTTCGAAAGGGATTCCTGCGGTTACCAATTGTTCCGCTTCCTCGCCACCTCTACCGAACACGTAAGGATCGCCGCCTTTTAGTCGAACAACATTCTTGCCCTCTCCAGCCTTAGAGACCAATAATTCATTGATGTCCACCTGCTCTAGGGTGTGGTCCTTGCCTGTCTTTCCCACGTAGATCAGTTCCGCGTCCGCACGGGCCTCCTGGAGCAGTTGTGACCCGGCCAAATAGTCGTACACGATGACGTCGGCCGTCCTGATCTTGTCTAGGCCTTTTACCGTTATCAGGCCGGGGTCGCCCGGGCCCGCGCCCACAAGGTAAACGGTACCGGGAGCGGAGGACCGATTTTCCATTTCTGTATTGGCTTTTGGCATAAAAGGTTACCCTATCTCAGGCGCTATATCTACGAAAAGTATTATAGGCAGCCGGCAGAAGTAATATTTCAGTTACGGGTAAAGATAAAAGCCGATCACTCGCAAGCTGTCATTGCGAGGAGTGAAACGCGACGCGGAAGCAATCTCATTGGTGGGACCGGCATCGATTGCCGGTCATTCGTCACCCCGGACTCCGATCCGGGGTCCAGTCTGGATTCCCGCGTACGCGGGAATGACGACGGGCGGGCGCCCGTCCCACCCAGAGATTGCTTCGGCTTTGCGACCTCGCAATGACAAAGGTTAGCGAAACCCATGCCGCCGGATAACAGAACGCTCAGCGGTATAACATCCCAGGATTGTAAAGCTAATTTCGTCAGATGATATCTGTAGTTGGTCCGGGTTCCCAATCCTGGTCAAGGACGCTCTTAAGGATGGCGTCCGCGCCTCGCCCTATCAGAATGTCGGCAAGCTTGGATCCCGTGCTCGCATCTCCCCTCGGGCCTGTAAGCACATCCCGAATAAACGGGGTTCCGTCCGGGTGAACCACCCCGGCGACAACTTTGAGCCGGTCGCCATCAATGACACAGTGTGCAGCCATTGGCACCTGGCAGCCTCCGCCCATCCGCCTGAGGAAGGCCCTTTCAACCTGTACACATTGGGCTGTCTCATCGTGATTCAACGTGGCCACAACTTCTGCGGTCCGGTGATCGTCCGCCCGCGTCTCAATCGCCAGTGCGCCCTGCCCTATTGCGGGAATCATGGAATCTGGCTCCACGAAAGTCGTCACGCGGTTACCGAACCCCATGCGGAGTATTCCTGCGGCTGCCAGCATCACCCCCGCGAGATTCTCGGTTTCCATTTTCTTAAGGCGAGTATCGACGTTTCCTCTGATCGAGATCACTTCCAGGTGCGGCAACCGGTTGAGAAGAAATGCCTTCCGCCTTAAGCTCGACGTACCAATTCTGGCGCCGACTTCCAATTCTTCCAGTCCGCGACCGTCTCTGGAAATGAAAACATCTCTTGGGTCCTCACGCTGCATAATCGCGGACAATTCCAGGCCGGGTGGTAGCTCGGTGGGTAAATCCTTCATGGAATGAACTGCGAGATCCACCTTTCCGTCCAGAAGTGCCTCTTCAATCTCCTTGGTGAAAAGCCCCTTGTCGCCGATTTGGGCTAGGGGTGTGTCTAGAATCTTGTCCCCCTGCGTCTTGATAGTCATCAATTCAACTGTGATACCTGAGTGCGCTTTCTCGATGGCTGAGGCAACGTATCGGGCCTGCCACAGAGCCAGAGCACTACCTCTCGTTCCGATTGTGAGCTTCATCTTCCAGGGATTCTTCTTCCCCCGCGGTGGGGTCGGTTGTGAGTCCATCCAGTTTGAACAGTCTTTGCGCTATGTCCAGGTACAGATTTCCCTTGGCCCCGGCGCCGGCTCTTTTCAGGTACGCGATTGGGTCATGCGCTATCTTGTTGATAATGGATCTGGTGATCATCTCCACGGCTTCACGTTCAGCAGTGTCTAGTGCTGCCAGCTTGCCGTTCATTCGCGCCAGTTCGCTCGTCCTTATCGCTTCAAGTTTTTCTTTTAGAGCCACAATAGTTGGCGTGGAATCGAGACTCGTCGCCCAGTCTACAAACTTGACCACTTCTTCTTCGACTATTCGCTCGCCACGGAGAGCCTCTTCACGGCGCTCGCCGAGATTTTCTTCCACCACCGCCTGCAAGTCGTCGATATTGTACAAGTAAACTCCGTCAACGTCGTTCACCGCTGCCTCCACATCGCGCGGGATCGCAATGTCTATAAGGAAAATAGGCCGAAACCTTCTTCGCCGCATAACATTTTTCAATTGATCCTTACGGATCACAGGCTCACAACTGCCGGTAGAGGTTATCACCACGTCGGCAGCCACAAGCCCTTCTTCAAGCTGTTCCATGGAAAGAGCGGCGCCTGACAGATTCCGGGCAAGATTGCAAGCATTCTCCAATGTTCGATTGATCACAACAATTGGGCGTTCCACTTGGCCGGCCAGGTGAGTGGCTGCGAGTTCGGCCATCTCGCCGGCTCCTATCAACAGAACCGCCTTGTCCCTGAGTTCCCCGAGTATTTTCTTTGCCAGTTCTACGGCCACATAGGCTACCGAGACAGCGGCCGTGCCGACTCCGGTTTCGCTCCGAACCCTTTTGGCCGTAAAGAATGCTCGGTGCATCAGACGGTTAAGAATCGGGCCGGTCGCGTTGACGTTTGCAGCTCTCCTGTAGCCCTCTTTGACCTGCCCGAGGATTTGCGGCTCACCTACCACCATAGAATCAAGGCTAGCCGCCACGCGGAAGACGTGACGTATCGCGTCTTCCCCTTCTTTCACGTAAAGAAAGTCACTGAGGGGTTTCGGATCCAGCCCGTGGATCGACCCAATGGCCTGAATAAGTACGTCGGTAGATCCAGCTGCCTCCTCAGCGGTCACAATGATCTCCGCCCTGTTGCATGTGGACAAAATCATTGCCTCTTCAACCCCATCGAGATCAGCGAAGGACCGGGTTACTCTGCCTTCTTCATCTCCGGGGAAGGTTATCTTCTCCCGGATCTGGACCGGCGCAGTGGAATGATTGAGTCCAATGACCAGTATTTCAGAGTTCATGGCCCGCTCGTCCCCACACCGGTGGGCACACCTCTGAAGGCATGGTGTCCTCCCAACAGGACACTTACCCCCAAGAAAGTGAACATAACAAGCGCAAATCCGACTAAAGCCAGCAGTGCGGCCCGTTTGCCCCGCCACCCAAGCGCCAGGCGCTGGTGAACCATAGCCGCGTAGGCGAACCAAGTAATAAGACTCCATGTCTCCTTGGGGTCCCAGCTCCAATAGAAGCCCCAAGCGCTGCCGGCCCACAATGCGCCGGAAATGATGCCGAGGGTCAGCAGAAAAAATCCCAGGAGAAGGCCCCGGCGGTTGATAGTGTCGAGGGTCTCCAGAGACGGCAGAAGCCTGTGGAATCTCCCTATCCGTTTGGTCTTTATGAGGCGTTCCTGGAAAATGTACATGAGGCCGCCGATGGCCACTAGAGCAAACACTCCATTGCCGGCGAGCGCCAGGATGACGTGGATAGGGAGCCACCAGCTTCTCATGACGGGTACCAGCGGCGCCTTTATCTGATAGGAGAGAGTTGACGCGAACAGCATCACCACAGCAGCCATAGGTGCGGCGATGGACCCGAAGATGGGGCTGGGATCTCGGTACCGCATAACCAGAAACAGACCCATTATGACCCAAGCAAACAAGGAGAGTGCATCAAATGCCGTTGCCAGGGGAAAGAATCCTGAAAAGAGCGCTCTGTGAAGAATTGACAGACTATGCGACGCAAATCCGATGATAGCACACCAGAAACCTACGGCAGCACGGCTCCCCGATGACATCAGAAGAAAGACAAGGTAAGCCGCGGAAGCACACAAGTAAAATGCGATCGCAATCTTGAAAAAGATCAGATCCAATCCTTCATCCTTTTCTGATTCAATTCTTCGGTCGGTCTCACAATCGCCGGCTCAGGGTCAACATTTTGAGGCAAAATTGCCTTCAAAATGTCCAGGACCCGCTCGCGATCGTTTTCTCGAAGTGCAGCCAAGACCTCCGAATTCACTATCTCGCGAAAGATTTTCTTATTTTCGTCCGGAGAGTTTCCCGTTCGGAGCACAAGTTTTCTTAACTCCCCAAGAACTTGTGTCATTTTGCCGTACTCCGGCCCAAAATGCTTTTCCAGGTCCTCCCTGATTCGCCGCGCCAGGGCCGGGGAGGCCCCACCGGTACTGACTGCTATCATCAGGTCCCCTTGAGTAATCACTGCCGGGACGATGAAGGTGCAAAGATCGGGCACGTCCGCTATGTTGCACAGGATCTTTCTATCCACGCAGGCTTTGTGGATCGCTACGTTGACTTCACGTTGATCCGTCGTGCCGAAGACGAGGACAGCTTCGGGGTACCTATCAAGGAGAGTCTGATCGAAAGGTTCGGGTACCCATTCGATGTTGCCCTTCACGTATCAGCTCTTGCAGCTCTTGTTCCAGCTTGGGGGAAATTACAATTACTTGGGCGCCGCTTTCCAGCAGGCCCATGATCTTGCGCATACCCACGCGGCCGCCACCAACCACGATGGCTTGTTTACCTCCAAGGCTCATCATAATTGGGTAGGGCTTCACGCGGTTTCCTCCTGAAAAACATATTATTTTACACAAGCCCCCTTCATTGGTCAATTACCTCCTCTTGAATTCTGACGAGATAACACTTATTTCTTGTTTACGGAAATCTTTACACGAAGCGGGAATTGAATTATCATATCGGCAACCAGGTAATTCATTAGTCCCATTTCCTTAGGGGTCTATCATGAGGAGCACGATTACAGAGCGCGGGCAAACAGTCATCCCAGCAGAGATTCGCCGTCGGTTTCGATTGAGTCCCGCTGACCGCCTTGAGTGGGTCGTGGAGCCACAGGGAATCCGTGTTGTGCCTGTGGCTGCGAATCCCATAGAGGCCTTTCGCGGCCAAGGCAAGGGGGGAGGGACGCAGCGCTTATTGTCGGACCGACGGGAAGAGCTGGCAAAGGAATGACGGCCTATCTCCTGGATACATCCGCGCTCCTGACGTTGCGTGACGACGAGCCTGGAGCTGACCGCGTGGCCGATTTGCTTGAACAGGCGCAAAGAGGCGAGGCGCGATGTCTGGGATGCTTTATGACGTTGATGGAGATACTGTATCGGGTTTGGCGCGACGAGGGCGAGGCGGCCGGTAGGTTGGCCTATGAGCAATGCATGGGGCTACCGATTGTGTGGATTCATGAGTCGCCGGACCTATTGAAACGAGCGGCCGAGCTAAAGGCAACGCATTCACTCTCTCTCGCCGATGCCTGGATTGCCGCTTGCGCGTTGGAGCATGGGGCGGTGCTAATCCATAAGGACCCAGAGTTTCAGTCGGTGGGAGCGGAGCAGGAAGCGCTTCTACCCAAGCCGAAGCGCTCCTGAACTGGAAAGGAATTCGAGGGACAGAACACCGATTTCTTGGTGACAGATGAGGAGTTCTCAAGGGCACCGCTGTCTGGCTCGCCTGTCGCGAGCCTGGCCGGTAGTGGGTCAGTTTGCGCTGGAATATCCGAGGGTTTTCATCTGCCGCTTTAATGCGGCGCGAGTTAAATGACCCCCTGGCAAAGCCGAGGGTCATTTGGCTATCTGCGAATTCATTCCGAGCTTTTGGGAATTACTAGGCGGATTGTCGTGCCCGTGCCGAGTTTGGAATCTACTTCAATTCTGCCCATATGCTCGCGCACTATTCTCTCTACTATAGCCAATCCCATCCCCGAGCCCCGGGCGCGCGTCGAGAAGAGAACGGATCGAAGATGTACTCCAGATCCTGATCCGCAATGCCGCTCCCTGAATCTTTTACCTCCAAAACGGTACCTCATCGGCCAGGGAGAGCGAGACATCGACCAGTCCACCTTCAGGAGAAAAATCGATGGAGTTTCTTGACCAGGTGAACCACTGCCAATCTGACCAGGAATGGATCGAATGTAACAGGTTGCTGCGGTGGAACAGAATCGTGAAACCTGATGCTAACTTTTCTTTGGAGTCCCGCGGGTACCATCTGGGACACCGCTTCGCCAACAACCACCGATATTTCTCCTTTTGAAGGATTCATCTCGGGAAGATTGCAATACTGCTGGATTTCATCCACAACGATTTCAAGTTTTCTGGCTTCTTCAACAATATTTTGGGCATACCGCCTGGTTTCTTCCAAATTCTTTTCGTTTCTGAGAATTCGAGCTGCAAATCCGCCGATAGTAACCATAGGATTCCTAATCTCATGGGCCACCCCCATGGCCAGCTTATGAAGACTTCTTATTCTTTCCCGGTCAATTCTCTGCTTTTCCTGAACAAGCTCCTGCTCTTTACGCCGCAGGCCGAACACTTCCGTGACATCCTTCAATAGGGCCACAAAACCTATCACCGTGCTTTCGCTATCGCCTTCCGTTACGAAGTAAGTGGTTGTGGCTGCCAACCTTTTGACCGCGCCGTCCGGGTGGTGATAATCGACTTCCGAGTAATAGCTCATACTGCTATGCCGCAGCGCTGCGACAAAAATCTGATTGAAATCAAAATTCTCCTCTTTCGACAGCAAAAGTCCCAGCCCGTTTCCCAACAGGTCTTCGAACGAATATCCCAAGATCTCACTGGTTATTCTGTTAGCGTAGAGGACCTCCCCTTCCCGGCCAATGACCAGAATGCTGTCGCTCATGCTGTCCAGAATGTCGCTGACAATGGAACTGTCCATGATGGCTTGAGGTCCTGTGGCGAGGACTTGAGCATCTTGCTTCAGGGGCTTCATTACGACCGGCTCCCTAGGGAATACGACAGTTCATGAAACATTGCAGCCGCGTTTTCACAAAGAAAATGTAATTACAGCTCCCAGCAAATTTCAAACCCTGAAAGTCAGTCACGAAAGAAGCAGTTCGGGTCGTTGAGAAACTTCTTGTAAAAGACGTAGGAAGCCGTCTCAGCATAATCAATTGGCTGAATGGGGGGAGAGTCAAAACTTAATATCTGGCCGCCCGGACAGCCCAAGATGATGGGGGAATGCGTCGCGATGATATACTGCCTGTTGTTGGAATTACTGGACTCATGGATGATGCGGACGAATTCTACCTGGTTCTGTGGCGAAAGAGCCGCCTCCGGCTCGTCGAGAAGATACAATCCGTCGAGTTGAAAACTGTAACCTTTGAAGAAGGCCAAAACGATTCCCCGTGGGAGAGGGCATTCAATGATCCCCCGCCGTAATATCTGTCGCGACCCGGGTCGTCGAGGATAATGTCATCCAGGGATGCAGCGAAGTTGAAGAAGGCCTCGGCTCTAAAATGGAACCCGTAGCGATGCCGGGGCGCAAATGTAAGCTCAATGTGGTTGGCGAGCCTGGTTTCGTATGGGTTCTCATGAACTCGATGAATTTTGCTTCCACCCCAGGAAGAAACCCGCTCTTGCGGGCTATTGCATCCAACAGCTGCAGATTTGCCGGAGCCGTTTTCGCCCACGAAGAAGGTTACGCGTGAGGAAATGTCAATCTGGTCGGTTTTCTGGACTGCCGGGATGTTAAATGGAAATAGGTCACGGGTCGGGAATTCTCGATGCTTTATTCGTATTTGTTTCAAAGTACATAGGAAGGCACTCTCGCGGGCGGGATTGAAGACTCACAATTAGGGGTCGTGTTTACATGACGCGGATTTTACAACTTGAAGATCCCTGTATCCAAAAGGGTGCCGAACATGTCCTCGGCCTTGGCGAATCCCTTGAATTCTTTGGAATATTCTGCCTCCGTCTTGAAGCCGACTTCCACGAACTTGTTGATGTTGATGAAGAAGGCGAATTGAATCGTGGGTGAGAGCTCGCCGGCGAATCCCGGTTCTTGTCCACGTGAAGATTGATGATATCAATCTGGGGAAGATCCGGAACATCCTTTGCCTTGTCCTTCAGAGCGAGGCGGTCATGAAGGTTCTTTGTCGCCACCCAGTCCTTTGACAAGATCAGCGCCACGTCCAAGTCATATTCTAAGTCACCGCCTCCCACGCAGTTATGCATCGTGGGCCTTGCAAAGTAAGTGGTGGAGAATTCGTCATAAGAAGGCGGCTTCTCGTCCAGCTTGCACCCTTCCTTATCCATTGCTGAGATGGCCACCACCGGACAGTTCAGTTCGAGGCTAAGGTCCGCCAATTGAGCCGATGCTTCATTCACCTGGCTCCTTATATCTTCGTATTGTCGTCCAAGAGGGATCTTTTGCAAGTAATCGAAAAAGATGGCTATGTCATTGGACCGGTATTCGTGCATTACATGTAGGCCTGAGCCTTGATTCGTTCGATAGTGTCCTGCCGTCCGGCTTCAATGACAAACAAATTGTTGCTGTAGGAGGCAGACCGTTCGATCACTTTGCTTACCAGCGTGTGACGCTGTTTCTCTTCGGGCGAGACCTCTGTCAGTAGCTTCACGGGATTTATGTAGCACTCACGGCCTAGTAGGCGGGCGGCAAGAGTTCGTCTTGTCTGTTCCCAAGTGTAAAACAAAACGGAAAGTCAATTCCTTTCAGCAGCCTGCAGGCCATGTCCAAGGCCAGAGTGGTCTTGCCTCTACGCGGCGGTCCTGCCAGACCGTAATAGAAGCCTTTCCGAATGCCGGAGAGGAGATGTTCCAGCCTGTCGAAGGGAGCAATGGAGAACCCCAGCAGCTTGTCACCATCTCCTTTGGTGCGGTCGGTCATGTCCTTTATTTCGCGAACGGTTTCTTTTTACAGGACTGATGCGCTTTTTAACCTTTTGTTTCTGCAACTCGATAAGAGTCTGGATTGTGCGGCTGCTGAAGTCCACGAAATCCTGATCTTTTTATACTGGCCCTTATGCATGCAGTAATCGGACATTACCCGCGACAATTTCATCATTTTATCGGGCGAAGGCTGCTGTCCTGGGCCACCGACATAGGCCATCACCTGATCGGCCTCGGGAACCACATCACCTCTGAGCTTGGCAATTGCCTGCGCAACTTCGGGTGTATGCCACTCCCTTCGCTTCAGCGTATCCTCTATGGTGATCCAATCAATGACTTGGCCCGGGATTTGAATCATCTCGTGCACTGTCTTGAAAATGATTCCGCAAAAAGAGGCGATTGTCTTTGAATACATCGGGGCTAGAGCCTAAACTTATTACCCGGGTGAGGATGAGCGGTCTTCCAACAACGCAACCAGAAACTTTGGCCTCAATTTCCTTGGACATGGTTTGTTACCGCCGTTAGAGAGCCGGAATCAATTCTTGAACCGCCTTCCTGCTCGAAGGCCGGCTGTGGGCTTCTCGTGACGAAGTATCATTCGGCAAAGCTAACTGTCAAGAAGCGATGCTCATATCCGCAAGCGCTTAATGGCTTCTAGCAGCCTACCGTGGCACTAGGTTATGAGGTGGTAAACCTCCACTGACAGAATCTGTCCGCCGGATGCGGATCAGGTGGGGCGTGAAGGCATTTTACCCGGATGGACGGGTTTATCTCACGGGCGAAGCTTATGAATTCGCCACGGTGCATCTCTTTGCAAGCGTACTCGCGGCAGTTCTCGGCTCAAACGTGCCATCTGGGTCGGGCATTCCGGTACTGAAACTATCACTTCCCGGGGTGTTTGTTCGATGTGGTAGCCGACTATCATGGTCCAGGGAAAGTATCTTAGGGCCTTCACAAGTCCTTCGAGACCCTTCACCTTATATCGAACTTCTTGACTATTTCCCTTGCAGCGAGACCTGCCACCCGTCCCCAGACCTTCTCATTGAAATGGTTGGCCGTCTCCTACCGTATGCTTCCTCAAGAGTAAATGTACCAGAAAGCGTCTACCACTCGATATTGCCGCATAAGAAAATCAAGATGACCCCCTTAAATCTCCCTTTTCCATTTCGTCGAATGTCATAGTCGAGTTTCCGCGTGGTTGTGTTTTTCGGTCCCAAACCAATCTTGAAACAATCTGCGTGGCCTGTCAAATGTTCGTGAAAAATGGCGAACCTTGCGGAATTTCTGGCGGGTAGATTTAAACGAGCAGACGCATGTACCTGCGCCGTGTCCAAGCCTTTGTGCGCTGGGAACAGCACCTGCTTTTCGGCAGGGATTCCGGCGAATTAGGCTTACAGATGTGGAGAATCGACCTGCGTCGTATGAATCAACTTCAGGATTTTAAGACCAGACCGAAACCATGTTTCGAATTGAAACCGATCATCGTTCCCGGCCTCAATTCGATCCCCACGCGGACAGAGTTTTCAGGGTCCATTACACCGGCAAGTCTGTCGGTCGTATCACCGACTATTGCCGTTCCATCTTTGGCTCGTATCTCGAAGACAGGCTCGACTCCGCGAGGCAGTTATTGGCTGAAAAGCAACAAGCATCATCATTGTTGCCGCCAGCACTGACAATTTGCCAATTATGTATCGAGTATTCATAAAACACCACTCCCCTAGTCTTATCAATTAGATGCAAGGCCCTTGGCAATGATTCAAAGATGAGAGATCAAGACAAAGAAACCAGGCATTGCATGGGCTCGCAGGAGTGCGGCACACGCCGATGCTTCCAGGTTGACGATTCGGTCAGGACGGAGGGCCTCACACCAGCGGTGGCCGCTACAGCTAATCGGGATGTTAATATTGTTCACGGAATCTAAATCTGGTATACACCCCGTCTGAACCCAAACAATAAGTGTGAAAGGATCTGTCTCTTATGGCGAAGCTGTGCGTTATCCTCTTGGGAATTATTGCCTTTTTGTCTCTGACGGCGCTGGCCCCGGCCCAGCAGGCTCCGCAAAAATATCGACTTCCCGATCTCAAGTCCATGAAGCAATTGACCAGCAGTAGCTCCGATCACGCGCCCGACATCCCTGGCGAAGAAACCACCATGGATTTCTACTCAGCCCCCAGTGGCGACATGATTACGGTCTACTCGTACAACGGGAGGTCAGTGGCCTTTAGCACCCACAACAACAGCGACATGCAGAAGACTTACCGTATTTTCATGGACTTGACAGGAGATGGCTGGTTCCAAGAAATAAACGGGGGGGTA
>CAWEJR010000038.1:0-26769 GCA_963809365.1 uncultured delta proteobacterium
AGCATGGTGAAGGCTTCATGCAGCGCGGGAATTCGATTATCCGAAAAAAGTTCGCCAGTCTGAATAAAAAATGAGGTATAATGGCTCACAAAACGCGGCTCATGGACTGCATGAAAGTCTTGCCGAAAGAGAAAATTGCTCTGCCTCACGAAGAATGGGGGTGCCTTCCCTGCTGTGTCGCCGGCGAACGTCTCAAGGGGAAAAAGATTCACGTGCCTAATTGCGGTGGCGTGGCTTTTGAGGCTGAGGATTGTGCAACATTCTACGAGCAAACACGGGTACCATGGAAGATAAGCGGCAAATCAACGGGAGAGCTATTATTCACGATCTTCGGTCAGGCATGGCTGACTGGGAATTGCAGGTGAAATACAAGCTTTCGTCACTTGCCCTTGAGAATATTTTCAAAAAGCTCGTGGCAGCTAATGCTATCAGCCACGCTGAGCTTTACGAGAGTTCTCCATTCTACAAGGACAGAACTGATGGCATCAAGCCGCGAGCGCACTGCCGTGCCGACCTTCCACTTTACGTGCCCGTACGGGACATTGAGAATTCAAAGACCGGTGTATTGAGAGACATCTCCGAAAAGGGGTTAAGGGTGGCAGGGATCGAGGCATCTGTCGGCCAAGTCAAGACATTACAGGTTCCCGTAGACCTGTTCGTTCAGGCCGCTCCTTTGTTAATAAAGGCCGAGTGCAAGTGGGTTGAGGCAAAGGGGAAGATCACACCTTATGCCGTTGCCGGGTTCGAGGTAGTAGCCCTTTCGAGGAGCGACAGAAAGCTTCTTAGGGAGTTCACCAGGCTGCTATCTCTTAATTGCAATACAGGTGACTGGTCGCGCGTGGGCTGAAGCGCCATCGCAATGGCGAGCTTTGTCCCAAGAAATAATTCTGACACTTCTTGCCGCATTATGGTGAGACATCGAAACATGGGGGGCATCATGAAAAGATTTGTTGCCTTGTGCCTGATCGTCCTAGTGAGTTTAAGTGTGTCCGCGGCTCAGGCTGAGATCAAGATAGGAATGTTGGCTCAGCGGGGGCCAGAGACTGCCTTGAAAGAATGGGAGCCCTTGGCAACCTACCTGAGTGAGCAGCTTGGCGATAAGGTCACCATTGTCCCGCTTTCATTCACCGATTTTTTGGATTTCTGCGACAGGGAGCCTTCGGCATTCATATTCACGAACCCTTGGTTCTACGTCAGAGCCAAAGTTCTCAAGAAGGCCAAGGCTTTAGTCACGGTCAAATACCAGACTTCGGGAGACAGGATGTGCGGTGTGATATTCACTCGGAAGGACAGCGGGATTAACTCTCTGGCTGATATTCGCGGGAAGGTCTTGATGTGTCCGAAGTTGTCATCTCCCGGCGGATGGCTGTTCCAAAAAGGAGAAATAGTAAATGCCGGTATTATACCGGAGAAGGATTTCGAGAAACTGCTTGAGACAGCGAAGGAATCTCACGATGAGGTAGTTTTCGCGGTGCGGGACAAAAAGGCGGATGTGGGTACAGTCCGGAACAACTTGCTCGAAGCAATGCAACGCGAAGGCAAGATAGACATGCAAGATTTCCGAGTGCTGAACGAGATTAAACATCCAGGAGTCTCGGAAGCGTGCAGCACCCCATTGTATCCGGACTGGCCTGTGGCCGCGCTGGGCAAGACTCCCCCTGAAGTCGCAGACAAAATGAAACAAGCATTGCTGGCTATCCCTCCCAAACATCCAGCCCTGGAGAAAGCCCGCAAGATCGACCGGTTCGTGGACGCACTCGACTACGGCCCGGTGGAAGAATTGTGCAGGCTTCTAAAAGTAGATCCATTCCGGAGAATGCAATGACAGTCGTTCGGCCTTCACCGGGTTTGGGCTTGGGTGGAAATAACAGATGAGCTTGACATTCAGGCGGGCGGCCTCAAACATAGTATCATCAATGATAACTGGTGGTAGCACCAATTACCTCACGTTGCCAAACTGTTTCAGGATGATGTATTGGTAATTAATCCTTGCCATTTTTGATGGTTATGCTGTAAGATCCCTTATTCGTCACCTGTAAAGGCCGGAACATTAAGGGCATAAGACCAACTCTTCAACCGCGCAGGCTGAAAGCGCTGCCGACAACAATTTCTTAAAAGTGTTGAGAAGTAAACCATTAAGCAGGTCCTTTGATCGCGGGGCAACGGGAACAATATCCCGGAGGGAGTTCCTCAACCTGAGCGCCGGCCTGGTACTAAGTGCAAGTCTCACCCCTTCTGTGGCTGACGAACTTGCCTTCATCCAGGGGACTTCCCGCGGTTATTTGAAGCCCGAACACGGCGAGAGTCTCCCTTTGGACTCCCTGTTGGTCAGGAGGGAAAAGAATGTCTGGGACCCGGGTCTTAATGCAGAGTCGGTCTTCCTGACCTTTGACGACGGACCATTAAACTGCACAGCAGGCATATTGGATCTCTTGGCGTTGCGTGGGCACAAGGCGACCTTTTTCGTCATCGGCCGTAACCTTGCCAACCCTAAATTGCGGGAGTTCGCAGTCAAAGCTCTTCGTGAAGGTCATGATATCGCGAACCATTCATACGACCATCCGGATTTCTCTACGATTTCAGCGAAAAGGGCCGTGAAGGAGATTACTTCTACTCATGCGCTTGTCGAGGAGTTGGTCAGAGAGGCCAGGGTCGACCCCGCCAGACAGAATCTCTTTTTCAGATTTCCTTACGGTGTAGGGGGTTCCCGATCGAACCATGCGGCTTGCCGGGACGTCCTTGCCGAACTGAACTATAAAATTGCCTGGTGGAACCTGGATACCAACGACTGGCGGATGGAAATGGCCTGGTTCCCGCGGCCCGCGTCCAGGGTAATAAAATCTCTCCGCATTGCCAGACCTCAGGATGTGGTCCTCATGCATGACCGGATGCAAACAATGAAACATCTGGCCGCAATGCTAGATGTTTTAGAGTCTCGCAGATTGATTTCAGTACCGCTCTCAAATCACATCTTCGCAGATGAAAACGCTCCGGAGGGAGATCAGGCAGGCCGGACTGCCCGCGCCGCGACCCCTGAAACAAAGGAAGATTCGGACGATTTAGTCACGGAGCTTTGCAGAAATCTTTTTCCCGAAAAGCAGGTATCGGCCGAGCTGCAAAAACCTCTTTCAGGGCCTTCTACCGGTACTCGAAGCACCCTCTGGTGACAATCCTCTCGAGATCTGCAATACCGTCCTCCTGTCATGTCCCGCAAA
Source organism: uncultured delta proteobacterium (assembly GCA_963809365.1). Lineage (GTDB taxonomy): Bacteria > Desulfobacterota > Desulfomonilia > Desulfomonilales > Desulfomonilaceae > CAWBBA01. The sequence continues at coordinate 3,216 of CAWEJR010000038.1, forward strand.
TAAGTTACATAACCGGCCATTTGCGCCAATCACGGGCGTTCCGACGAGGCAGATGGGGGCCAGCTTTGTCATTGCGAGCGCAGCGAAGCAATCTAACGGGGTTGTAGAGCAAGCGCTGGAGATTGCTTCGTCGCTTCGCTCCTCGCAATGACACTGAATCGCGCGCTTGCCAGGTCAGGGATTAGAAAGCTAATTGCGGGACAACACACTACGTTGATACTGTCAATCTTCTGTGCCCCTACCCAAGCCGCTACCCCATTGCAGTACCACTTTTATTGCGCTTCACTCCAACGCGTGTGCTTCGCCTATCTTGGCTGTCCTTTCGCAGAATCGAAGAATCTCAACAGGTCCGATCCAGGTTTGAGTAGCCATGTGGTGTCAGCCGCGAATACTTTCCTATAAACCTCGAGGTGCCTGACAAAAGAATAGAACTCCTCGTCCTTGCCGTACGCCCCCGCGTAAATCGCGGTGGCCTCAGCGTCTCCCTCTCCGCGTAAAGCCTCGGACTTCGCATAAGCTTCTGCGAGGATGATTTCTTTGTCTTTGTTGGCATTCGCGCTGATTTTACGAGCCTGTTCGTCTCCTTCGGCTCTGTACCCCTTGGCGATTCTTTCCCGTTCAGCGATCATCCTGGCAAAGACGCTCTTCTGAACTTCTTCAGGCAGATCCACCCTCTTTATTCGTACGTCAACGACATTGATGCCTAAATCCTTAGCCATCTTAGCCGTCTTTTCGGTGACCTGCTTCATAATTCCCTCGCGCTTCTCACGTATGAAATCCTTGAAGTTGTGGTTGGCGATTTCCTCGCGCAACTCGGCATCGATTACGTCGTTCAGCCGATAAGTCGCACCGTCGTTGTTTCGCACGGCATTGTAAAATCGCTTGGGCTCCACGATCTTCCAGCGTGAAACCGTGTCCACGATGAGGCGTTTCTTGTCCAGGGTTATGTATTCCTTGGGACGAGATTCTGCGGCCAGAATCCGCTTCTCTAGTGGAATGAGGTCCTGAATAAAGGGGTACTTGAAGTAGAGGCCGGGTTCCTGAAGGATCCTTTCAATTTTGCCGAACTGGAGTACCAGTCCCTGGTCCCCTTCGGAGATTATAAAAGTCGACTGGATCAACAAGACAAGAATAACGATTACAATAATGCCGAGTCTGACCATAGTTCCTTACCGCCCTTTCTTGTCGGTTGGCGGATGTGATCCTTGCGTCGTGGGGCGAGCAGCAGCGCTCCCCTCCTGCTGCCCGAGCGGAAGCAGTGGCAGCAAGCTGCTGCTGCCGCCTTCCATTATGAACTTCTTGGTAGCCGGCAGAAACTGTTCCACGCTTTCCAAGTAGAGGCGCTCCCGCGTAACCTTCGGCGATTTGGCGTATTCCGCAAATATGTTATTGAAACGCTGAGCGTCGCCGCGGGCCCTAATCACTCTCTGAGCCTTAAATGCCTCGGCCTCGAGAACCTCCTGCTGAGCTTGCCCCCTTGCCTTGGGGATCACATCCGCCCTAACTCCTTGCGCCTCCTGGATGAGTCGATCTCGATCTTCCCATGCCCTGACCACATCGTGAAAAGCCTCTCGGACCTGGGTGGGGGCATCCACTTCCTGAAGGCCGACCTGAGTTACCACCAATCCGGTATTGTAAGTATTGAGAAGCTTCTGGAGATTCGCCTTAACTTTGTCCTGGACTTCCCCCCTCCCTTCGGTCATGGTGGCATCAATATCTTTTTCTCCCACAACTCCGCGTAAAGCCACTTCAGCAGATGCCCTCAGCGCATTTTCGGGGTCTTTTGCCCCAAAAAGAAACTTCACAGGATCCTGGACCATGTATTGAACGAAAAGTTGTACATCGACCATGTTTTCATCCCCCGTCAACATCAACGATTCAGCGGGGACAGGGCGCGAGCGGGAGGCTCGGTCAGACCGGAACCCGATCTCTGCGCGACGTACGCTGGCGATGTCAACAGTGATATGGGTCATGAATGGCTTCGGAAGCCGATAGCGAAGGCCGGGATCCGTCAGGGACTGAAACTTACCGAACAGGAGCACCACGCCCTTCTCTCCCGGCCCGACTATGTAAATGCCGGATAACAAATACAGCACTATAAGGATCAAAATAATGAGCCAGGTTCCACGCCCCTTGAGAAAACGATCCATAAGAGCCTTTATATCCTCGACCCCCCGCTGCAAGTCCCGGACTGGGTTTTGATCCTCTCTAGGTCTGAATTGATCCATCGTACCTCCGCGTAATCGGGTTAGTATTCCGTATATCTGTTGGGTCTTTACTATATAGTTCAGTAGAGGAGGGAAATCAAACTTTCATCTGAGCGCACGTTTTTTCCCTGATGCAGGGGAACAGAACAAACATGCTTTGCGCGGCCCAATATTAGGCTGCTTCTCCGGACACGCCCACATCCCCCCACGGGACCCAAGAAAAAAGCGGCCCTAATTTGACGAAAGACACCTTTACGCTCCGCGGTGCGGTATGAAGCAACCCGTTGCGTCTCTCAATCCTCTCTCGTCAATTATCGCCGCTCTTCATAAAGTTGTCACGGACTCGCTTTCTCCATAAGGGTTTTCACGACATCCAGGTGGCCCTTAGCCGATGCGCACCGCAAGGGACTTACCCCTCCGCCGGTCCGGGCCTTTGAATTGGCTTGATTATCCAGAAGCATTTTCACGACATCAGCCTGACCGTTGCATGAGGCCTTAAGCAGCGCCGTCTCACCGGTTCCATCAGTCGCATTAATACTGGCCCCTTTTTTAACGAGGGTCTCTGCGACATTCGCGTGACCATGAAAGGCAGCACACATTAATGGCGTGACACCCGCCTTCTCTGCCGAGTTTTTGTCAATCTGTTTCTCCAAAAGTGTTTTCACGATATCGGCGAGGCCTTTGCACGAAGCCTTGAGCAATGCCGTCTCACCCGTTTCATCGGTGGCATTGACATTTGCTCCTCGGCTGAGAAGGAGTTCCACAGTCTCTGGGCGACCGTATGCGGAGGCACACATTAAGGCTGTAATTCCGTTCGGGTTCTTCACGTCGACGTTCACTCCGTTGTCCAAAAATAATTTGACAATGTCAACATGACCGGAACAGGCCGCCTCTACAAAAGCATCCTCATCAACTGCGTACACCATTTCTCCTGGGGCCAGAATCACAAGACCCAAAAAGATCACCCAGACCCAATGTAATGTTGAAGATTTCATTTCTCACCTCCGCGACGTATCCAATTACGTCCTTTCGTTGTAATAATGTGTTCGGGTCAGAGGGGCTTTGATGTGTACGATCAACATCCTTTCGAACACTAACACAACGGAAGCGCCTCAAATTAGCTGACTCAACTGGTATTAGTTTATGGCAGTGTGAGAGCACCCGGATACATGAGAAGCATGAACATATGTCATCAAACAGTCTCAAAAGCCTGACTTCCTGGCGTCATCCCAAGCCTCCTCGTTCATCTTCATTTCCCTCTCATGCTGCTCGTCCTTTTCATTCTTGCTGACAAAGGGCGAGTTCCGGTTTGCGTCAGCATCTCTTTTGGTTCCGGAAGACTTCTTAACCGACTGTTGCTTTTTGGATTCTGTTTTTTGGCCTGCTGAGCTCTTCATCTGTTCCTTTGCGGCCTGGCTCTTCCCCGAAACCGAAAGGGTTTCTTTTCCCCCACTGACACCCGTAATCATCTGGCGCAAGAAATTTCCGACGCACTTGTGATCGATGCCCCCCATTTCACCGCAGTTGGCCACTTCCGTGCCCGCGAGGTTAGATATGGCGCCGGCCGCCGAGAGTTTGAATTTTCCGAAAGCAATGCTTCCATCGAGAATTGCCTTTGCGACGTGGTGTTGGCCAACAATGCCCGCGCAGACAGTGTCCTTAAAACAATCGACGTTCGACACGACCTTTCCTTTGTGTGTCACCTTGGCCTTTTCATAATCGACACACCAGGCACCGCTACACATAACTACATCCCCCTTCTTCACCTCGGGGGCCGTGGCCCCTGAGCCCTTTTCCGCGGATGGCCGCTGGGCCGACCCCTCAGAAGCCGCGCTTGGCTTTGTCGGGCTGGAAGGGACAGGCTGCGAAGCACTCAAAGACACCTCAACCGAAGATGCGGAGACCCATCCACGGCGATCTGCAAGTTGAATCCAATTATCCGAGGTCATTACACCAGTGAACTTGAGAGCCTCGCCAATTTGCGCGCAGCCGACTTTCTCACGTGAGGCGCCCGGGGCCGCTCTTATCCCGAGACACAAATCCTGTTGATCGACCTTCGTCACCGTCCCCTCGAATGGTATAGGCTTGAGAAATTTGAGGTTGACCCACGCCGCGGCAGTGTGGCCCTGCAATTTAACCCATCCGTCTTTGAACTGGTTGTAACATAGAATTCTTGTCCCTTTCGGGAGATAGCCCAAATTGGGGCCCTCGGCCGACGGAGTTGCACGGATGGTCAAGCCCTTTTCAGTGTCGATCCTGTCCACGGACGCCAATACAAAACCGACGTTTTCACCCCATACTAGGTTTTCATCGCCCGCGCCGAAGCTGGGATGAGAGAGCAAAAGACCTGCAAGGACAGCCAATAGAATAAATTTTGAAACAGTCATGTTCTGACCTCTCAGCCTAGCATTGGAAGGGGTCGTTCTGGATTTGTGCAGCACTCAGCAACGAGCCCGCTCCGTAGGCGCTCCCCTTGGTGAAATCGACCGGATCACGAACATTAACAGTCGCCGAATATCGAGTCGCAAATCTGGTCCGCCGTGCTCCCCTCACTCGTTTGATCTTCAGCCGTGTCTTGGGCGCCGCTCACTACCTCTTCGACCTTGTCTTTGGCCTTATCTGCGGCTTTGCCGGCTGCGTCCTCTGCGTCACTCAGTACGCCGCCTACGTCTTTGCCGGCCTTGCCCAGGGTGTCGCCTACCTTCTTGCCCGTGTCTTCAAGCTGTTTCGCACCTCTGCGAATGTCGCCACCGGTTTCATCCGCGGCTTTGTCCAACCATTGGCCCGCCTTCTTTCCAGCTTCTTCAACCTTCTGTATGTTCTTCTCTATGTTCCCAGGCAAACGCTTCCCCTCATTGAAAATGTCTTTGGCTCCCTTGTAGATGTCGCTGCCTTTGTAGGAACTGTCGATCTTGGCCCCTGTGTCTCTAAACCACTTCTCTTCTCCCTTGACACCTTCCCAGAAGGGGTTCATTCCGTCATCATGGCCTCTGAGCAAGTCCCACAGCACTTTGGCACTCTCCGCGCCTTGTTCAAGCTGTCTTCCGGCTTCCTTGGCACCGGCATCGATGTTCTCACGAAGCTGCTTGTCACTTACGTTCTTCCCGGAAAAGAAATCCTGGATGTTCTGAGGCGCTCGCCCTGTCTCATTGCGAATATTCTTGTCAGCATCCTTAAATTGCTCTAAGACCTGCCGGCCTTCGCGACCAATACCGGGTTTTCCGGGATGAGACCAAATCATGTCATGAGCAAGGCCCTCGTACTCATCGCTTTTCTTGACCTTGTCCCACGCGCCTTTCACACCTTCCGCGCCTTCTTGGACAACGTCCCCAGCCTTGCGGCCAATCTTTTCAAGATCCGACGGGCCTCCTGATTCTTTAGATGAGCCGCCTCCAGCGACTTCAGATCCCTTTGTAGGGGCATCTTCCGAGTGGGCGGGCTTCCCGCGGATCGCAATGGCGGTATCGCCTTCAGTGGCCGTCACGGTCGTAGTGTCAGCAGGTGGGAATCCTCCTCCGGTAGCCTTTTTCTTCTTACTCCCCGGGGCGCTGGCTTCCATACCTACCGATCCCTCGGGTGATGTGGAGGTCTCCACGGAATCGGGCTGAGAATATGTTTTGTAACTCGTTTGTGAATCACTTGGTGTTGACAACGGGGTGGTGGATGATTGCCCCGAACTTGTCGGACTAGAAGGGGAACTCGACTGGCCAGGAGATGATTTCTCCGATATTATCGGGCTGCCGGCTCCTCGGTCCGTTGAGGAGGAGGACGAACTCGAACCTCCCTTCTTCCCACCGGAACCTAACCCGGCCGCAAACACATCCGGCAGAGCCCAACCAGCTATAAAAAGAGCCACCAAGACCCCTGTGGAGATCTGGCGGACTGATGATTGTCTGGTTATCATGGTACGCCTCCGCTCCTTGTACCTGCGGCCGACCGCTCAGATAACAGCAGTCCCGCAGTTCCTGATGCGGTCGCTGACGAAACGATTCCCGCAAATTGTGTGTGATTTCTTGGGAAAGTTTGCATGGCTCGTATCCTCTCGTGTTCGTGCTGCAAATCCCCCCTGGCACCCTCATGAATTCAAGAATTTTGGGTGCTGTCCCAAGGGTTTCCCCGTACAAAACTTCTAAACATAAGATGCAGCTCGGGCTCTTTTGATTCGCTTGTAATAAGAATAGTACCAATTGCAGCATGTGCAACTCCCTTCCTAAGTTTGGGCTAAGTGGTCCAATGCGTGATTCGGATGACGTATTCTTGAACTGGAGACGATGAAAGACGATCCCAGGCCACGGTATTGGTGGGACAGGCATCTCGCCTGTCTATCAAGAAATGACAGGCGAGATGCCTGTCCCACCAAAGCTGCCCGAAATACGCCGCCGAACTTTGGAAATCAGGTAATAAGCAGAACAAAAAACCCCCGGCCTGAGTTGACCGGGGGTATGACAGTCTACAACGAATGAGTTCATGAACAGGTTGCCGAGAAAATGTGCCACCGGCGTTTTACATCAATTCTGCATCCGACCGTAAAGCAGCGCACGCGCGGCCGGCTCACTTGCCTCAATGCAGGCGAGTCCCCTTTTTCGCTGGGCCGTCACCGGGGATCTCCTCTCCCCTGCGCACTTTTTCGAGAGCACTGTGAAGCATCTGCCGGGCGTTTCGCCTTCTTTCTTCGAGTTCTCCGCGCCACGCATCCACCTTTTCAATGGCCTCCAGCTCCCAGGGGAGCCAGTCGGAACTGTCTCGATCTCTTATCGAATTTTCAAGCTCTTCCGGAATCGGGGGCGAACAGCATTCTTCGTAATGATGTTCAATTTTCCTGAGAAAGCGGAAGAGTTGTTTCATCTGCTGCTTCGTCAAATTACACTCGCGTTCATCCTCCCCAAAGATTTCCTTCCTTACAGAGGTGCTATTTTCCACTTTCAGATCCTGGATAAGCTTCTTCAAGTAATGGTAGTTCTGATTGAAGTCGTAGGAATCCAGGAAAGTTCCGGCGGAGGCGTGGGACGCACTCTGATTCATGTGGCACTCCTTTTCACACAGGAATTTTGTAAATATCAATCGGGGGAATAAACAACCGGCCCTTGAATGATGACCAACAGATCGACACGCCCTCGTTCCACGTGGCCCGCGGCGCTCTTGAAGGAGTCCCTCTCCTTCGTGGAGGGCTCCTATCATCCCGTTCGCGGCGAGTCAAGAAATTATTGTGTCAATCGCGGAAACATTCAACAATGCGCGGTGGTCGATCTCGCGGTTTAAGAGTGTGAGGCCCTTTACATCAGTAATATTCATCGCGTTTATGAGAACGGCGCGAATCAAGCGCGACTTGGTGGGAATTCGGAAATATGGATGTTTTGAGGAAAGTGCACGAACTTGAGGAAGCGTTGCTGTCAAGAAACGCCGTGGACCAGTTCATCCATTAATCTGTGGATATCTTCTTCAGGCAAGACTTTATTTCGCAAAGCAATCTCTCTGACGGTTTTTCCTTCCTCGAAGGCTTCCTTGGCAACAGCCGCGGCCTTCTCGTACCCTATTATCGGCGCGAGCGCGGTACTCATTGCCAAGCTCTGCTCTATATTGACGTGGCATTTTTCCCTGTTCGCCGTGATACCCTCAATGCACTTCACCGCAAGAGCGGCAGCCGCTCTTTCAAGCAGATGTATCGACTGCAGCAAATTATAGGCGATCAACGGCTGCATGAGGTTGATCTCGAAAAAACCACCTTGGCCTCCGAGTGTGACGGCCGCATCATTCGCTATCACTTGAGCAGCCACCTGGATAACTGACTCGGGTATAACAGGATTGACCTTGCCCGGCATGATTGACGACCCTGGTTGAAGTGAAGGTATATTGATCTCTCCGATACCGCACCTGGGGCCTGAGGCCAGCCATCTGATATCATTTGCTATTTTGACAAGACTCACCGCGAAGGTTTTCAGGGCTCCGTGGGCTTCAACGGCGGCATCCCGAGCGGCCTGGGCCTCAAAATGGTTGACAGCCTCTCTGAACGAGCAGCCGGACTGTTCGGATATCAATTCTATGGCACGTCGAGCGAATTCAGGATGAGCGTGCAACCCGTTACCGACTGCCGTCCCTCCAAGGGCAAGCTCTGACAGGGCACCCTCGATCCCTTTAATTCTCGCGATGCTGAGTTCCACTTGCCTGGCATACCCGCTGAACTCTTCGCCCAGCGTCATGGGGACCGCGTCCTGCAAATGCGTCCGGCCAATTTTCCTCACAGAGGAAAATTCGGCTGCCTTTCGCTTCAGAGACGCTTGAAGCGTCTCCATAGCAGGAAGAAGCCCGCTCTCGATCTCTGTCAGGGCTGCAACGTGGATAGCTGACGGGATGACGTCGTTGCTCGATTGACATTTGTTGACGTGATCGTTCGGGTGAACCGGAGATTTTCCTCCTCTCACACCGGTTAGGATCTCATTTGCACGCCCTGCAATCACCTCGTTTGCATTCATATTGGTGGATGTCCCGGAACCGGTCTGGAAGACATCCACCACAAATTGATCGTCCAGTTTGCCTTCCGCGACTTGTCGTGCAGCCGTGATGATCGCCTCTGCCAATTCTGCGTCAAGCAGCCCCAGATCCAGATTTGCTTGCGCTGCGCTCTTCTTGATGACGCCGAGAGCACCGATGAAAGATCGGGGAAAACGCAGGCCGCTGATAGAGAAGTTCTCCACAGCGCGTTGAGTTTGGGCCCCGTAATAAACATCTTCAGGGACCATTACTTCCCCCATGCTGTCGATCTCTGTTCGGTATTTCATTCTCTGCCCCTAGGCTGATGAATTGTTACGTTCGGAGGCCGGTCAGGTAAAAAAACCGGGCGCTCGGACCCGGCCTTTTCTAGGACTTTTGCGGGGATCTATTCTTATTTCTGCGGTATGCGGGTTTCGAGTGCTACCTTCAACTTCTCTTTAAGTTCGCCCAGGTCAGAGCTTTTCACAACATAATAGTCAGCCGCAACAGCTTTCAGGTCCACTTTGAAGCTTGAATAGGCGGAATTCAGAATCACGGGCAGATCATCGTGTTTTCTTCGGATCTGTTGAAGCAGATCCAGGCCGTTGTATTCCCGCATCTTTATATCGAGCACGATGCAGTCCGGTTCTTGCGTTTCGACGACGTCCAAAAGGTCTTTGCCGTCCGGGAGAGTTATGACCTCGTATCCCTCATCCTGCAATTCCATGGCATAGAGCATTCGGATTCCTTCTTCATCATCAACTATCAGTATTTTTGCCATTTCAGGCTCCTTTGGAGATGTCTGGCAATTTCCACCACGTCATACAGAAAACCAGCGTTCCAGCAAATAGGATTTGGTTTTCTCGAATTGGACGCACTGGTCCTCGATAAACTCCTCGACCTGCTGAGTGTTCATGGCCTGGGTTTCCAACACAAATGAGAGTGTTTTCCCGTAATACAGAGCGGCCAGCCCGGCAACCAGGTAGTCCCGAGGAATTTCCCGAGTTTTGTAGGCTACGGCGAAATCGTAAAGCACCTTGGCCCACAGACCCGTTGGAAATTCGAAACATTCAGACGGTAAGCTCGCGACCTCTTCCACCTTGTTAATATTCTGACTATCTAAAACAGCTTTGTAGATGTCCCAGTGCTGGGAGAGTCCTTCACCGAATTTGGTCGACAGAACGTTTATGTCGGCCTCCACTGGAGGAGGAACCTCAAGTTCGCCCATTCCGAACCCGAATACGGCTGTGGGCCGGCTCCACTTGACCTCCTTCCAGAAGCTCTCGTAGCGGCACATGAGTTCAAATATAGTAATGACCACATCAGGAAACAAATCATCGACCACAGCCACAGGATCTTTCGGTTTATGAATTTTCGGTCTTCCCATAAACGACTGGATGACGGCCATTCGATTCCTCAAGGCCGTGGTGGTCATCCATATATCGATCCCAAACTGGCCCACAGAGTCATCCCAGGCGTCCTCTTCTGCATAAATGCGAGCGAGTTCCCCCGAAAACCCGTAATCCCCTCCAATAGGCTGACGGACTCGGCGGCCGTATAACGCGCGAGTAAGTGGATAGGCGACGTTGTTCGTTATCATGCCGTCGTACTTGTGGCGGACGTACAGAGGAGATACAAAATGATACTCATCAAAGAGTGGCTCCCCCAGGTTCCGTATCCATAGCGGCGTAATACTCCTAAGATCAGCGTCTACCACTATGACCGCCTTGGCTGACAGCTCCACTGCTTTACTAAATAAATTCCGCAGGTTGTTTCCTTTCCCCTTGGTCCCCTCTTCGGTGGACAGATATATCTTCGGCGTCTTGGTGGCGGTTTGCATGAAGGCCTGGCGTGTATTGTCGGGGGAATGATTGTCACAATTGATAATCACCGCGGAGCGCTCACCATAGTACTTGGAAAGTCCTTTATCCGCCTGCTGAGTCGGCACAGATATCGAGGGGGCTTCATTGTATGAGGGTATGCCCACTACAATGTCAGATTGAGTGACACCACCGGGATTGTCTTCAATAACAATAGCCTTCATATAGAATACCCTGATCTGAGACAAAAAGCGGATACAGTGATCCTTATACTACAGCACATATTATCACAAATGGCCCGCGCGTCAAACCTGACGGCGGATGGACTCTGTATCGGGGGGCAGAGGTTGTCATTGCGAGTGAAGTGAAGCAATCGCCATTGGGATGGGCGTGCCGCGGTGGGGATGGGCATCTTGCCCGTCCTCGACTGACAGGCAGGATGCCTGTCCCACCGGGAATCCACCACCGGCAGGGACGCCGGTGCCTGCGATTTGGTAGCGGCGGGCGTCCCTGCCCGCCATTTCCTGGACCCCGGATCGTAGTCCGTTGTGACGAATGGCCGGCAATCCCGCGTCCCGCGCAGAACGCGGGATTTCACTCCTCGCTATGACGGACGCGGCCGTCTCAGAATCCGTACGACAGACTAGTCCGCATTTCTGAATCAGACCGGATCAGCTTTCCGAATTGATCCCGCGTTCCTGTCATGATATGAGGGATTCGCCCAATGCGACCGCATCCGTGCCCTATGGGCGAGGGCGATTGTTCGGGCCAGGCGGCGCGCACCCTACATCGAGGTCAAAGACATTGAACAAAGAGACTCTGAAGTCCATTGTGGAGGGGATGATTTTCGCTCATAATGATCCCTTGAGCCTCGACGTAATAGTCCGAGTCCTGCACGAAGCCCCTCCTCAAGATATTAAATCGGTTTTAGATGAGTTGGAACATGAGTACAGAAAGAGGTCCCGGGGTTTTATCCTGGAAAAAGTGGCAGGCGGATATCAGTTCCGAACCTTGCAGACCATCCAGCCCTGGATAAGCGAGATGAAACAAAGCAGGCCACCTTCCCGGCTCAGCCGAGCTTCACTGGAAACCCTCAGCATTATCGCCTACAATCAGCCCATCGCCAGAAGCCAAATAGAGCAGATTCGGGGAGTGGAAAGCGCAGGTACCCTGAAACATCTGATTGAACGGGAGCTGATTACTGTGGTGGGGCGTAAAGACGTGCCGGGTCGTCCTCTTCTTTATGGGACCTCTCGGCGTTTTCTCGAAGTGTTTGGGCTTAACGACCTTGCTTCCCTTCCCCCGCTGCCCAATATCGAACCTATAGCTGAAAATACAGAATAAGTGGCGACAAGACTAGGCTACCGCATACAGGTGGCCGTCGTCGCTCCCAAAGAAAACTACCTCGCCATGCACCACAGCCGCTGAATTCACTGCCCCCTCCGTCTTGAACTTCCATCGTTCCACACCTGATTCCACATCAAGCACGTATAGGCATCGGTCTGCGCTCCCAATGTACAATAGGTGCGAATCTGTCAAAGTGGGAGATGACGAGATCGGGCCGCCAACCTCAGTTCTCCAGCGTTCCTGCCCCGTCCTGATGTCTACGCCGTAGACCTTCGCCCCCGCATTCCCGAAAAAGATATTGCCATAACCCACAGCAGCACAGCCTGCCACCTTCGATCCTGACTTGAAATTCCACCGTTCCTGGCCGCTTTCCAAATCGAGAGCGTAGAGAGTTCCATCCCAACTCCCGAAGTAGACCATTCCCTCAGCTACGACAGGAGAAGCCGAGACTGGGCCGCCGGTCCTAAAATCCCACTGGGCTTTGCCGGAAACACTATCGACTGCGTAAAGCCTACCGTCGTAACTTCCGAAACAGATCAGACCGCTCGCCAGCGCAGGTGAGGAAGAAATCAGCCCGCGTGCCTTGAATTTCCATTTTGTCGATACGGATTTGATTTCGACGGCATAAAGGTTGGCGTCCGAGCCGCCAAAATAGATCATTGTATCCGTAATGGCCGGTGACGACGAGAGCGGTCCTCCTGTGCTGAAATTCCAGAGGGGTTTTCCGGTTTCCATGTCCAGGGCATACAACTGTCCGCCAGATGTGCCAAAATACACCCGACCGCTTGCAATGGCAGGAGAAGAAGACACTGGGCCTTCAGTCTTGTACCTCCACTTCTCCACGCCCGTTTCCATGTCCACGGCATAAAGGCTACCGTCCCAACTCCCGAAATAGATTACTTTGGAGGCTATCGCAGGCGAGGAAGAAACCCATCCGTCAGTCCTGAACTTCCATTTCAATTCTGTCAGCGTTGAGACGCCTTTGGAGTGGTAGAAGCCGGTGCGTTGTAAGTCAGCCCGAAAAAGAGCCGGAGCGAGGATTTCCTGCGAGCCTACTGCTAGTTTCTTTTCGTCAGGACCGGCTGGTTGTCCTACGATCTGGCGATCTGGAGCTGTTACTTCCTCCTCCATCATCTCGGCTTCGATCTTCGCTACTATTGCCCCGCAGTTTGGACATTCGTCCAAATCTGCAGCATCCGTTGTGCCGCACTCGGGACACTCGAAAACATGGGCGGGCGCTCCGCCTGCCGGCGACTCAATTCCTTCCACCTCAGATGGGGTGAGCGCTTTTAGTTCAACCAACTTTTTCAACAAGACGGCAAGCCATTCAGCGGAGATTTGGTACTTCTCCAACAAGGCAGCCCTGTCCATGCCAGATCTGATGTCTTGGACTATCTCTTTAGCTTTTACAGTTCGCTGTGCCATTTGAGATTCCGCCGGCGTAGCTTTTGAGATCAACAGTGCCCGACCAGAAGATGCAGTGGTTCCTCTTCTTGGGGCACGGCCTTGGGTACCGTGACTGAGTAGAGGGATGCTTGCGGCCCGATCTACTTACCTTCCTATGCTATAATATGTAAATCCCCGCTCGGCCATCTTTCTGGGATCATAGAGGTTTCTGCCATCAAAGATAACAGGTTCCAACAGTAGTTGTTTGATCTTCTCAAAATCGGGGTAACGAAACTCATTCCACTCGGTGACAATGATCAGAGCATGAGCTTCTTCGAGGCACTCGTAGTTCCCTGGAGCATAGTCTATCGTATCGCCTAGAATCCGCCCGCAGTTCTCCATAGCGACGGGATCAAAGACCGTAACACGAGCGCCTTTTTCAAGCAGCATGCGAATCACCTCTAAAGACGGGGCATCTCTAATGTCATCCGTGCGGGGCTTGAAACTCAGACCCCAGAGAGCGAAACGCTTACCTTCCAGAGACTGCCCTTGGTAATGAGCTAGAATCCTGTTCACAAAATGAGCCCGCTGCTCCTTGTTCACCTCTTGAACCGCTTCCAAAATCTTCAGCTTGACGCCGTATTCCATCCCTGTCCTGGTCAAGGCATCAACGTCCTTGGGAAAGCACGACCCACCGTATCCTATCCCGGCAAAGAGGAATTGAGTGCCGATACGAGGGTCCGAGCCTATACCGCTTCGGACCATTTCGATGTCCGCCCCGACCTTTTCGCACAGCTTGGAAAGCTCGTTCACAAAGGAGATCTTGGTGGCCAGAAGGCCGTTGGCTGCGTATTTGGTCATTTCCGACGAAAGAGTGTCCATCACCAGAATGGGCTTGCCAGTCCGGACAAAGGGGGCGTACAGCTCTTTGAGGATCTCGCCGACACGGATGTCGTCCACCCCGATCACTATTCTGTCCGGCTTCATGCAATCATCAATTGCGTTGCCCTCCTTCAGGAACTCCGGATTAGATGCGACGTCAAAGGGGTGAGTCGTTTCTGAGGCGATGATTTCGCGGACTTTATGCGTCGTGCCCACCGGCACCGTGCTCTTGGTTACAAAGATCTTGTATGTCTTAATGGCCTGACCGATGGCCCGGGCAACCGTGAAGACCTGGCTAAGATCCGCGTTTCCATCATGATGCGGCGGAGTCCCGACAGCTATAAAGTTGATAAGGGAACGATCTATGGTCGCTTCCAGATCTGTGGTGAAATGAAGACGCTTTTCCGCGGTATTTCGAGCTATCATCGGCTGGAGGCCCGGTTCGTAGATCGGGACCCTCCCGTCCATGAGGCTTTGGATCTTGGCCTCGTCGATGTCCATCAGCGTGACGTCGTTGCCCATCTCGGCGAAGCAGACCCCTGTTACCAGCCCCACATAGCCGGTCCCTATAACACCTACGTGCATTCTGAACTACCTCGTTAATCGTGAAGATGACAAGCTGAAACAGCCGATTGCCAAGCCTGATATTATTACACAAAACCGGCGCAGTTCTCCAGCCAAAAAGTGGAACCGGCGCAATCAGTCGGGATTCGGTAGGGAAATAGCAAGTCCTTAGTGGGGTGTCTTTTCCAATTGGTTCAAAATCCCCCTTTCTCCCCCTTTAGAAAAGGGGGAGAAAGCCACCTCTTCATCCCCCCTTTTCTAAAGGGGGGCAGGGGGGATTTTTCCCGCGTAACGGAAGCATTCCTAGCCGACCCGCCGCATCAGGGCTCTCCGTAGCGCACACGGAGGTTTTCGAGTTTTCGGATGCGGTCCCGCAGATCTGCGGCCTTTTCGAATTCAAGGTCACGCGCGGCCTCGAACATCTCTCGGGTGAGGTCCTCAATAATTTTGGGGACCTGGTCCAGCGGGATGTCAGGAAATTCATCCTCCCGCTCCACTTCCACCGTAACATAATCCTGTTCGGCGAGAGACGACAGAAACGTCCGTAATATTTTTGCGGATCGACTCCGGCGTGATGTTGTTTTCCCGGTTGAATTCCACTTGAATGCTTCGTCGCCGATTCGTCTCATCCAGAGCCTTCCGGATAGAGTTCGTAACACGGTCCGCGTAAAAAATGACCGTCCCCTCGACGTTGCGCGCTGCTCTCCCTGCCGTCTGGATGAGTGAACGTTCCGAACGAAGGAAACCTTCTTTGTCTGCATCCAAAATCGCCACCATCGCTACCTCGGGAATGTCCAACCCCTCCCGAAGGAGATTGATCCCGATTAGGACGTCGAACTCGCCGAGCCTCAGGTCCCTGATTATCTCCATTCTCTCTATGGTGCGGATCTCCGAGTGGAGGTATCTTACTTCCACGCCGAGACTTCCATAGTACTCCGTCAGATCTTCGGCCATTTTCTTGGTAAGCGTCGTTACCAGCACCCTCTGCCCCTTATCAACCCGTTTCCGTATTTCTTCGAGCAGGTCGTCCACCTGATCCGACGCAGGCCGAAGTTCGATGACCGGGTCCGTCAAACCGGTCGGCCGAATTACCTGTTGAACCACTTGATCCCGGCCTTTCTCAAGTTCGTATGGGCCAGGAGTGGCAGAGACATATATTGCCTGGGATACGTGAGACTCGAATTCGTTAAACCTCAGCGGCCTATTATCCAGGGCACTCGGCAAACGAAAGCCGTATTCCACCAGCGTCTGCTTTCTGGAACGGTCACCCTTAAACATGCCGCCCACCTGAGGGATACTCACGTGGGATTCGTCGATGAAAAAGAGTGAATCCTTTGGAAAATACTCAAGTAACGTGGGAGGAGGCTCGCCGGCGTTGCGCCCGGTCAGGTATCTCGAATAGTTTTCGATGCCGTTGCAGTACCCCATTTCTTTGAGCATCTCCACGTCAAATCGCGTTCGCTCTTCGATCCGCTGGGCCTCTATTAAGCGGTTGCTTTGCCTGTAATACTCGACACGCTCTTTCATCTCTTCGAGGATAAGGTCAGCGGATTCAAGAAGCCTTGATCTTTCAGTCACATAGTGGCTGGCGGGATAGATTGCCACTCTGTCGAGAGATCTTAGGATTTTGCCCCGTAAGGGATCGATTTCGAAAATGCCTTCGACCGTGTCTCCAAAAAATTCGATCCTTACTGCCAGGGCCTCCTCGTACGCCGGGAAGACTTCGACAACGTCGCCACGGACCCTGAACGTGCCTCTATGAAAATCCATGTCGTTTCGACTGTATTGGATTTCTACCAGCTTCCTTAGCACCTGATCCCTGTCGGTGTCCTCTTTCTGGATCAGATGCACGAGCATGTTCTGGTATGCTTCCGGGGAGCCCAGGCCGTAGATGCACGATACCGAGGCTATGATGATGACATCGCGTCTTTCCAGCAGTGAGCGAGTCGCGGAATGCCGCATCTTGTCGATAGTCTCGTTGATACTGGAATCCTTTTCTATGAACGTATCCGTTTGTGGAATATAGGCTTCCGGCTGATAATAGTCGTAGTACGAGACGAAGTACTCGACGGCGTTTTCCGGAAACAAGGATTTGAACTCATTGAATAGTTGCGCGGCGAGGGTCTTGTTTGGCGCTAGCACGAGGCTGGTCTTGCCGGTACGGGCGATCACGTTGGCCATGGTGTACGTTTTTCCGGAACCGGTTACACCCAGCAGCACCTGATGCTCGAGACCCTCTTCGACTCCCTTGGCCAGCTCATCAATTGCCGCAGGTTGGTCTCCACGTGGAGAAAAATCCGAAACTAATCGAAACAAGGACATACTTGATCACTTTCAAGTGGCGATTAAATTTCGTTCGCCGGAGAAGATGGATTCACCGCAGAGAGCGCCGAGAACGCAGAGACAAACACATGGATTAACGTCGTCATATAGGCCACTGGAGCCACCCAGTCCGGCTAGTGTTGTCCCAACTTTCACGGACCGTCTGCGCTGCGCCTCAGCGGAGAGAAATGAAGAGAATACAAAATGCTCTGCGTTCTCTGCGATCTCCGCGGTGAATGATGACCCTATTTTAACTTTGGGTTCAATATCTTGAGGGACTGGTGAATCTTGCGCACTACCTTTTCAAGGTTCTTGAACCCTTCGGGTCGGTCCGAGATGGTCATTTGCAGCACACGGTCTTCGGTTACGTAATACTGCACTAATTGGACAAGCTGAATTCCTCGTAGGTCCTTGAAAGAACAGACTATGTACCCCTGAGAGCCTTCAAGGCCCGCCAGCTTACCCTCTTCCAGCACCGCGGCATCTTTCATCTCGGCTTTCAGCGTCTTCTTGAATGCGTCCAGCAGGAGTTCAGCGCTTGCACTGGCCGTGCGCCGCCGCTTTTCAACAAGAACCGTGATGCGCAGAGTGGCGCCCGGATGGGTGACTTTAACTTCATCGTTGCCGGCTGCCCGGACTTTCATGGTCGAAGGATAATCGAACGAGAATCGTTGTTCCGGGTCGGTGTACCGCGTAAAACCGCTGTCCGCAGCAAGAGCGCTCGCCGTCAGGATGCCCACCTGCAAGGAACCAAGCAGCAGAGAAATCAGGATTCTCAACAATCTTCCTATCATGGCCTTACGGCCTTTCTTTGGGAAGTCTTGCTAGCCATTGCCACCGCCCTGCGTCTTCGGTTCTTGGTCTGACGGGACGCTAACTGGGCCGCCCTGCGGGGGCAACTTCCGCCATCGTGTCACCGCTTCCCCCAGCGACCTTGCTGTCTGGTAAACCGCTCGATCGAACCCCTTCTGGACTGCACTCCGAAACCAGGCGGCATGAGGGGTCTCATGGTATGAGGCCAGCGCTTCTAGTTCCTTATCGTCAACGGAACGAAACGTGTAGGCAAACGCAACCAAGGCAACGTCTTCCGTGCGATTCTGACTCGACCGAATCGCGTTTTCCATAATATTCATCTTTTCTTGAACCGCTTCCGCGGATGTGGCAAGCCCCGGGCCTTCAGCCGGCGAGCCGTCGACCAACCCCCGTATTGCGCTTCTCAACAATGTGCCGTTGAAATCCGAGACCCCTTCAGCCTTCATAATTCTTCGCAAAAGGCTCAACCTGGGTTCTTCCAAGGAAGACGCTATCTTGCGTCCCTCCCTAATGCTCTTGAGCAGCGTTGGGTCGAGCGAAGCCTCTTGGAGATGACCGATTTTTCTCCCAACTTTGGAATCGTAAAAGCCGATCACTTTTTCAATACTCTCTTTGTCAAAATCTTCCCTGACCGCGGCGCGGACTATAGACAGCAACGCCTCTTTGCCGGCTTCCTTTTTTACATATGCGGCCACCTCATTTCTCATTTTCGCATCGGGAAATGCATCTCCGGGTATTGCCGAGAGAATCGCCCCGCCCAGTTTCTCCAACGGGCCGGTCACTCCGGACAACTTTAGCGCCTTGTTTGTGAGCGAATCAGCGTCCGTCCCTTGTGCGCTAGATGGGGCGTGGCATACAGTTATTAAAAGAAAGGCTACCATCAAGTACATAAAACACGCGCTGAACGAGGAGCTTTAGCCGACAATGGTGCAAGCTGGGGGTAGGGGCAGATCCGAGTGTCTGCCCTGATTTGACCGCACAGACTGGTCCGCTCCTCCATGCTTTGGGTATGGTGAATTTGTCTGGTCTTTTGCGTATCACCATGGTGCCCTTTCCTTGTTCTCTTCCTACATCCTCTGCGAACGCCGCTTGATCTCGATTCCTTCCTGGGGCTTACGCGTCCCACGCATGGCTCCGCCTCAGAGTCGCCCGAAGGTTGGGCCGGATGGCAGGATCGCGCTCACAGATCGTGGAATTCCCCAGGGACCTGTCTCAACTGCCCGTCATCACCTACCGCGACTAGGGTAATGGTGGCGGTAACGAGGTAATCCTTGGGTTCGCCTTTTTTGATGATAATTTGCTTCACGACTATTCGGAATCGGGTGGTGCTCTCAATCCAAGTTCGTACTACAAGCTCATCCCCCAACTTCGCGGGCGCATGGAAGACCATCTCTATCTTGTGGACCATGAATGAGTATCCCTGATTGTGGTATTCCACTACGCCGGCTAATCGATCCGCCAAGTATTCGGTGCGCGCTCTTTCAAGGTATTTCAAGTAGTTGGCATGATAGACTACGGCCATACAGTCCGTGTCCTCATAATAGACCTTGCATTCAAAAAGACGCTCCCGGGATTGGGCAGGATCCTTGTCAACGGCTCGCTTAAGAGTATCCAAATTTAACATCCTTTGAAGTACTGAGAGAAGCCATCGAAGCACCGGACCCTCTTTGGTTCCGAAGGCTCGATGGATTATCGCATAATACAAGTCTGGTCTCAAACAGCGAGAATCGTTTGGCGGTGAAACTGGCACTGACCTGGCGCCCAAGGTGGCGCACAGGTCAGTGGCACCCAACATCCGGTCGATATTGGGCCCTGGATGCCATCCCGCGCCTCGCGGGAGGCTTTGTCAGATCCCTGCCGGATTTAGTGGATTTTTCCCTGATAGGTCACTAACGGGATTCAGAACTCATTGTAGTTCCTATGTCATGCGCCTCGTTCTTTTGTTCAAGGATTGCTGACCTGGCCAACGTCTACCCATTCAGCCAGTGTGGATGCGTAAACTGGATCTAAATGCCGACTGGAGAAGAGAAATATTGTGCCGATGGAGGTGATCGTCTGCGCGATGTCCTGATATTCTGGGTCTTGACCCATTCTTCTCATAGACTCCAAAATCTCGTCCTGGGCGAGGTCAAATGGCGATTCCCTGAAGATATTGATAGGAACAGGCCGTGGATAGATTTTGGAATTCTCTCGAACGATCTCCGCTATAAGCGAATTTTCTTCTTTCCGTATAAGGATACCCGCGTATGTGTCGCTCAAGCTCAGCGAAGAATAAAAGTGGGGGACCCCATTTTTGCCTGAAACTTCCTTGAGGTCTTCATTTTCCTTTACCAACTCTGTGAGGATGACTTCAAGATTAGCCCCGTGGCCAGAAGTCTCTGATTTTGGTAGACCGTGCTCAGCCAGTTTCTTCAACATCTCCTCTAGTTGCACGAGCTGCCCGGTTTCGCTCTTCTCGCGAATTATTTTCACTATTGCCAGACTGATCTTTTCGCATTGCTCCACGTTTCCCTCCTAGGGCAGAAGGCCCTTCTTGGTCAGGTGGTCAGCCACATTTCCAAGCCCAAGTCTTCGATAGGTTACAGCTGTCGGAGATCCGGTCTTCGTATCCCAACCCATTTCTTGGTAGTACATGTCCATCGCCAACTTGATGTCTTCCCTATCCATGAGAATGGTTCCTTTACCCAAGGGTTCCTTGTCCGTCGCATCCGTGAATACCCAATCCGGTATGGTGTCATGTCTGGTCCGCATTTCTTTGGTTCCCATGTCGCGAATAGTAAGTGCTCGATGGAGCGTAAAAATCCGCTCTGCGACTTTATCCAATTCTTCGCGAGATTTTTTGTCGCCGGTAGCCAGGCTGTAGAGCAACGATTCGATGGAGTCGTCACCTCGATAATCCCGCTCCTTTAAAGGGGAAGCAATCCACGGCCCCATCCAATTACAGAGCGATAGAGAATCATGTAACTCTTTTCTCAGAAGAGACCATTTCGCCATCTTGGCCTTGTACACGTTCATCGGCGTATAAGCCGCGATTGCATCTACTGCGTCGGATGAGCCCCAGATCTCAGCAGCCAATCGCTTCTGAATCTCTATCGGCAATCCGTTCCGAGTAAAATTGGCGTGGGAATGGCATTGGGCGTCACGATTGTATTGGGTGTTGATGATCACTCCGCATTGTCCGGCGTCCTCGTTGGCATGATGTTTGGGATGACCCAGTTTCCAGTATGCTACCTTAAGATCCTTCTGCCACTCCTGCTCTGGAATACCCCAGCGCTCCAAAAGATAACCTGTCCCCAACCCGAGCACAGTTGCCAGTTCACCGTCTTTCTCCGCTATTCTCGGAAGAAGTTCGAAGAGGAAAGTTGGATCGCCCTTCTCATACTTGTCCCATGAATAGCTCTTGAATTCGTCCTCACCGATTTTGTTTCTTATCGTACCATTGTAGTAAAGCTCTTGGAAATCGCGTTGCATTTGACCGTAATTTTCCCAAATTCCAAGGTCGTCGGCCAGGTGCATGCCTACCATGCACGCTTCAATGGCTGTATCACCCCTGGGACCATCGGGAAATGTCTTGAAGAAACCTTTGCCAAACATCAGTCCCGTGCATGTATTCTGTCCCACGGCCGGAATACCGTATTTAGTGGAAACCGCGGGGACATTGAGCACAGTATGGCAGCGAATGGGACAGCTCGCACAGCCGTTTCCTCTCACGGTGTATTTCCAGGCGTTGTCTCCGAGGAAGAAAGCTGCATTGTTGGTCCGGTAAGCAATCTTGTTCAAGTTGCGCGGATCACAGGCTCCCGTCTCGATATTCGGTTCTGCCGCGCCCCATTTCCTGCCCTTGGAAGCAACCCAACGCGAACCGGCACTATAGTATTCGGCCCACGGCTGTGGGGTATTAGGAACGACGTGTTGATTGTTGGCTCCTAAGAGCGAAAGGTGCAATTTGACGATCTTCTCCCATTCTTCTTTACTTCCGGCAATACGCACGCTCCCGGTCCCGCGGACACCAATGGCCTTCAGATTCTTTGAGCCCATCACGCCGCCAATACCGCCGGCGGAATGTGAATACGAGTTTATCACCACGGACATGGGAACCAATTTTTCTCCTGCCTGACCGATTGCAGCAACCGAAGCCTCCGGTCCCATCTGCTGGTTGATTTCAACCGCAGTCCGCCGTATACCCTGCCCCCAAAGATGGCTGGCATCTTGAATTTCAGCTTTACCATCCGCAATCTGGAGCCATACCGGACGATCGGCCCTGCCTTCGATGATGATGGCATCAAAACCGGCATACTTGAGTTCCGCCGCAAAATGGCCGCCCATGTGACCGCTTGCTACTAGAGATTTCGGCCAACAGGTAGGCCACAGAGTTGTTACGGCTGTCCTTCCGTTACATGGGGCTCCCGTCCCGGCCAAAGGGCCTACGGCAAAGATAATCTTATTGGCCGAGTCAAAAGGTTTGGTACCCGCTGGGACCTCGTCCCAGATCACTGAGTATCCTATTCCCGTCCCCCCCAAATAATCTGTGTATTTCTGTATGGTATCTTCGGTTGAGATTCTCCCGGTTGATAAATCAACCCTAAGAACTTTTCCTGCCCATCCTCCAGGCTTAGGCATTTTTCCTTATCTCCTGTGCGTCACTTCTTGTGGCAATCGTTGCAGGTCTGAGCTTTTTCAGGGAAGACCGCTGCTGCGGGTAATGCTCGGGGTGGTATCTCGTTGGTCAGATCACGCCATGCTATGTAGCTCAGTGCGCCGGCCGGGCAGGCCTCAACACATTTAGGATTCCCGTCGCAAAGAGAACATTTGGTAGCCTTATTCGTATCTGGGTCAAAGGACATCATTTCCCAGGGACAAGCCCTTTGACACATTTTGCAACCAACACACTTGTTGGGATCCACGACGCGCGCATTGGCCGGCGGCTTCACAATGATGGCGTCATTCGGACAGGCGTCTGCGCAGGGCACAGGATGAGCACATTGTTTACAAACATCCTGGATGACCAACCCGTTTCCCCACGTACCTTCACCCCGCTGCCCGGCCTGGATGCCCTTCGATCCAAAATTAAGATTTCGACCAATCTTGATTCTCGCAATTGTCGGAGAAGCTTTGCCGTCATTGAATTCGGTGCATGCCAACTCACAGCGCCGACAGCCCCCGCACTTCGTCGCATCTGCTATGATGACGCCTTTTGCCTGATCCATAATAATGAGAGGCGTCTCATTTGCTCCCCAAGCCTTCAAAGCGGAAACCGCCACAACCATGACTCCGCTTATAAGAAGAAACTCACGCCGTGAAAACCGTTCGCTCAATCCTATGAGGTTCACAGAGTCTCCCGTGAAATCTCATGCCTTTCGTTTTCATGGCTCATTTTTTCCCTCCTTCAAAGGGCTGCCCATCTTCTTACCCACTCTCCGGTTAAATTAAGACCTTTCATCTTCTCAAGTTAATTTCTGGAAAGAAGTGTAATCGCGAGCGTGTGGGCGGTCAACATCTCGAGGGCTTTAATGTGAGGGGTACCACCAACCACAGACAAATGGAAAGTAATCGGCCGAGAGTAATGGCAAGATTGGGATCTGACCTGTTTCAAAACTGTTTCCGGAGAGATCTTTGTGCAGAGGGCCGCGGATCCGGAAGCTGTCGGATCGCTCGCGGGCGTAGCGGATTCTTATTGTATTAAAGCGCTTGACGAGTGAGAGACCGTTCTTGTCTGTTTCTGCGAATTTCGAGGGGTGCCACGCT